>CAWDAP010000001.1:0-399834 GCA_963800355.1 uncultured Actinomycetes bacterium
TCGGAATCGTGGTCGGAATCGCCCTGCTATTGACGGGCATCGGCTTCGGGGTGCTGGTCGCCGGCGGGGCGGTCCACAACCCGGACACCGTCCTCAGGTTCCTGCGCAGCCATCGGCCTCACCACGGCGAGGCCGCTCCCGCCGCTTCGCATTAGCGGCAACCGAGCGACTAACCCAGCGGAAAGCGGCGCGGCGCGGGCATCCTGCGCCGCGCCGCCACGCGTGAGGCCCCGAAGCCGGCAAAGGTGGCGAGCAGGGTCACGACGACGGCGACGAGGCGGCGGCCGAGGCGCTCGAAGCGGAGGACCTGCCACCGCTCCTCCCGGGCGATCTCGGCCAGCGGCGGGTCGGGGTTGACGGCGACGGGGTTGCCGACCGCGCGCAGCATCGGCAGGTCCGAGAGCGAGTCCGAGTAGGCGTAGGACTCGCCGAGGTCGATGCCGTGAACGGCGGCGAACTCGCGCATCGCGTCGACCTTGCCCTCGCCGTAGACGAAGGGGCCCTCGAGGCGGCCGGTGAAGTTGCCCCCGGCGTCGACCTCGTAGCGGGTGCCGATCCCGCCCTCCATCCCGAGGACGTGGGCGAGCTGCTCGACGACGCCGTTGCCGGCGGCGCTGACGATGAAGGTCTGCCGGCCGGCGTCCTGGTGGGAGTACACCTCCGCCAGCATCTGCGGGAAGACGCGCGGCAGGATCGCCGCCATCACCTCCGGGCCCATCCGGTCGATCGTCCGCGCCGGGACGCCGGCGATCAGCTCCCTCGCCACCTTCAGCACCTCGGCGGTGCGCTCGTCGGTGGTCCCGCGCAACCGGTAGCGGAAGTGCTCGAAGGCCCAGCTCGCCAGCTGCCCGCGCCCGACGATCCCCTGCTTGGCGGCGACGCGGGCGAACTGCATCCCGCTCGAGCCCGCCATCAGGGTCTTGTCGAGATCGAAGAATGCTGCGGCGCGGCTCATCCACGTCCCCCGAACGGCCGTGAAAACCAAGCAGGTCGGGGGACGCAGACCACTACCGCTACGCCACCTCCAGAACGATGGCGTCGCCCTGGCCACCGCCTGAACAAATGGCCGCGCACCCCAAACCACCGCCGCGGCGACGCAGCTCGTGGACGAGGGCGCCGACGATGCGGGCGCCGGAGGCGCCGATCGGGTGGCCGAGGGCGATCGCGCCGCCGTTGACGTTGACCTTCTCCTCGTCGACGCCGAGCATCCGCACCGAGTTCAGCGCCACCGAGGCGAAGGCCTCGTTGATCTCCCAGAGGTCGACCTCGTCAGGCCTCTTGCCGATCTTCTCCAGCGCCTGCTTGGCGGCGTTGGCCGGGGTCTTCGCCAGGTAGGGGAAGTCATCGGCGACGGTCCCGTAGGAGAGAATCCGCGCCAGCGGCGCCTTGCCGTTGCGCTCCGCCCACTCCTCGGAGGCGACGACGATCGCGCCGGCGCCGTCGTTGACGCCGGGAGCGTTGCCGGCGGTGTGGGTGGCGTCCTCGCCGCCGATCGCCTTCAGCTTTGCCAGCGTCTCCAGGGTGGTGTCGGGGCGAATCGCCTCGTCGGCCTCGACCGTGCTCTCGCCCTTGCGCGACCTGACGGTGACGCCGACGATCTCGTCGGCGAGGCGGCCGGCTTCGGTCGCCTCGTGGGCGAGCCGGTGCGAGCGCTCGGCGAAGCGGTCCATGTCGACGCGGGTGATCTCGAGCTCATTGGAGACATCGCTCGCCTCGTTGATCATCTGCTTCTCGGTGAAGGGGTTGGTGAGGCCGTCGTGGGTCATCGCGTCGAGCGCTTCGACATCTCCCATCCGGAAGCCGAAGCGCGCGTTCGGCAGCAGGTACGGGGCCTGGCTCATCGACTCCATGCCGCCGGTGACAGCGACGTTCGAGTCGCCGGCGCGGATCGCCTGGTCGGCGATGCCGAGCGAGCGCATGCCCGAGGCGCAGACCTTGTTGATCGTCTCCGAGGGGACCTCCTTCGGGATCCCGCCCTTGATCTGGGCCTGGCGCGAGGGGATCTGGCCCTGGCCGGCCTGCAGCACCTGGCCGAAGACGACCTGCTCGACCTGCCCCGGCTCGACGCCGGAGCGCTCGAGCGCCGCCTCGATCACGGAGCCGCCGAGGTCGGTGGCGTCAAGGGAGGAGAGACCGCCGCCCATCTTTCCGAATGGGGTCCGCGCGGTTCCGAGAATCACTGAGCTGGGCATCTACTGCCTTTCCTTTCCAAGTTTCGCTAGGCCTGGCCCCTGTCCGCCGGGTCCAGCGGATGACGATACCGACAGGGCAAAGTTCGTCACGTACACTCGCGGCCGATGAAGGTGGAGGTGAAGCAGACCGAGCTGGCCGAGGTGGGGGCGGATCTCCTTGTCGTCGGTCTGTTCGAAGCCGGGGAGCTGCCGAACGCCATCGCCGGCAGCGCCGGGGCGGCGGACGCCAAAGGCTCGTTCAAGAAGCTCTCGCTGCTGCGCCCCGACGGCTTCCCGCCGGTGCTCGTAGTCGGCCTGGGAGATCGCAACGAGATCGACGCCGAGAAGGTGCGGGTCGCCGCCGCAATCGCCGCCAAGGAGGCGGGGAGGCTGGAGGCGCGGTCGCTTGCCTGGGCGCCCAGGAGAGGAGCCCCCGCCGAGTCCGTCGACGCCGTGGTCACGGGCACGATCCTCGCCTCCCACCGCTTCGACCGCTTCAAGTCTGGCGACGGCGACGACTCGCCGATGCTGGAGTCGCTGACCCTGCTCGACTCCGACGCGACCGATGCCGCGGCCGAGCGCGCCCGCGTCGCCGCCGAGGCCCAGAACCGCGCCCGCGACCTGCAGAGCACCCCGGCCAACTTCGCCACCCCAACCGATCTCGCCGCCCGGGCCGAAGAGATCGCGGCCGGGTCGGACGCCGTCGAGGTCGACGTCCTCGGGCGGCCGGAGCTGGAAGAGAAGGGAATGGGCGGGATCCTCGCGGTCAGCCAGGGGGGTCCGCAGGAGCCGAAGCTGATCGTCCTCCGCTACGCCGGCTCCGGCTCCGGCTCCACCCTCGCCTTCGTCGGCAAGGGAGTCACCTTCGACACCGGCGGCATCTCGCTCAAGCCCGGCGCAGGCATGCACGAGATGAAGATGGACATGTCCGGCGGCGCCGCGGTCCTGGAGGCGGTGGCGGCGATCGCCGAGCTCGGCCTGCCGCTCGACCTCCTCGCGGTCGTCCCTTCGACCGAGAACATGCCTTCCGGAAGCGCGATCAAGCCGGGCGACGTGATCACCCAGTACAACGGCAAGACGGTCGAGGTAAACAACACCGACGCCGAGGGACGGCTGATCCTCGCCGACGCGCTCGCCTACGCGGTCGAGCAGGGGGCGGAGCGGATCGTCGACCTCGCCACCCTGACCGGGGCCGTGACGATGGCGCTCGGCTCCACCTACGCCGGCCTCGTCTCCAACGACGACGACCTCGCCGCCGAGGTCGCCCGCGCGGGCGAGGAGACCGGCGAGTTGGTCTGGCGCCTGCCGCTCCACCCCGAGTACAAGGAGCTGATGAAGGGGACGGTCGCCGACCTCTCCAACCTCGCGAAGGCGCGCAAGGCCGGGACGATCACCGCCGGCTCCTTCCTCGAGGAGTTCGTCGGCGAGACCCCCTGGGCGCACGTCGACATCGCCGGCACCGCCTGGGACGTCGGCCGCGAGTACGTGGGCAAGGACGCCAGCGGCTTCGGCGTGCGGCTGCTGATCGAGCTCGCCCGCCGCCACGCCGCCGGGTAGCGCCGCGCCGCTCACCTGATCTCGATCCTCCGGTAGCCGGTGGCCCGCCGGGGGTCGCGCGCGCCCGCCGGGTAGTGCAGGTCGGCGCTGATCTCCTCCTGGGTGATCGAGATTCGCGACTTCCGCCGCCGCTGTCGGTGCCTGTGTCTTGGGATCAGCCTCATGGCTTGCCTCCGAATCGGGTTAGTTGCATCAAGCAACTGATCTCCCGGGAGCCTAACCGAAGTCAGTTGCTTGATGCAACTCGGTGTGCGAAGATCACACAGTGCTGCGCCGCGACTACCCCGGCCTCGACAACTCGGTGGCGAAGGCCCTCGAGGTGATCGGCGAGCGCTGGTCGCTGCTGATCGTGCGCACGGTGATGCACGGCAACCGCCGCTTCGGCGAGATCCAGGAGTCGCTCGGAATCGCCCGCAACGTCCTCACCACCCGCCTGCAGCGCCTGGTGGACGAGGAGATCCTCGAACGCCGCGCCTACTCCGAAAGCCCGCCCCGCTACGAGTACTTCCTCACCCAGAAGGGCCTCGACCTCTGGCCGGCCCTGATCGCCCTCCTGCACTGGGGCGAGCGCTACTCCCCCGACCCCGGCGGCCAGAAGCGCCTGATCGTCCACAAGGAGTGCGGCGGCAAGGTCGGCGAGCGCGGGATCTGCGAGACCTGCGGCAAGGTCCTCACCGCCCGCGACGCGATCCAGGTCCCGGGTCCTGGGGCGAAGGCAACGGCGGAGCCCGCCGGCAAAGCAGCCGACTAACCCTCGGAATCAGCTTTTTCCCGCCTCCGTATCTCGTCGGCGAGAACGATGTACTCCTCCACCATGTTCCGATCCTTGGGGCGATTTGCTGCGCGCTTCATCGCGATCAGGTGGTCAAGCGATGCCACCCGCACAGGGAACCCCCATAAATCTCTCTCCTCGGAACCCGCAGCCAATTGACCATAAGAGCGGATGCCGGCCACATCGCCCAGCACGTCGAAGTCTCCAAAAGGCGTGACGAAGGTGAAGTTGGCGCCGTTTTCGATGGTCCGCTCGTCGAGCTGAAACGGTAGATCGGCCGGTGCCCCTCGCAGCCGGACACCAATTTCCTCCAAGGCAGAGACAAGGCGCTTCACATTTGCCTTGTCTCGCGAATATGCGACATCAAGGTCATAGCTGGGAAGACTCGAACCCTGAGCAATTCCGGCCATCCCTCCGATCAGGATGAAGTCGACCCCATGTCTGACGAGCGGGCCAAGCAAACGCCGCAGTTCAGGAGCTTTCGGAGGGATCGTCTCCATCACGGCGTCCACCCCTCGCGCTTCGGACGCGGGTTGATCGCGATCATCTGGTCCGCGAATGCGACGCCATAATCCAGTCGCTCTCCCTCGTTCAGCTTCAGCCGCTCGTGGATCTGAGTCCGGTCGATTCCGGCATCGCGCGGTTTGAGGCCCAGGACCAGATCCTCGCCCATAAGGCGCAACAGTTCTGCCAGCGTCTTGACGGTTGGCGACGCTCGTTCCTGCTCGATTCGGGAAATCGCCGACTGGGTGGTGCCCGCTCGTCGCGCCAAGCGCTCCTGGCTCAGATCGTGCCGCATTCTGGCTTCACGTAGCAATCTCCCTGGCTCAAGCTTCATAGCGTAAAAGCGATTATTGCATAAACGCGGTGCACGTTCATCAGCTAGCTTTCGGGGCAACGGCAACCAGGAGGAGCGGATGGCTACGGCGGCTGAGGTGCAGGCGAGAGACCAGATCTTCATCGGCGGCGAGTGGGTGGCACCGAGCGGAGCCGACCCGATCGAGGTGGTGAACTCGACGACGGAGCAGGTGATGGGGACGATCCCGGGCTGCACGCCGGTCGAGGCCGATCGCGCCGTCAAGGCCGCGCGCGCGGCGTTCCAGGCCTGGTCGCAGACCCCGCGCGAGGAGCGGGCGGGTTACCTGGAGGCGATCGCCGCCGGGCTGAACGAGCGGGGGGACGAGATCGCGGCGACGATCGCCCAGGAGCTGGGAATGCCGCTGAAGCTGAGCCGGATGATCCAGGTCGGCCTGCCGACCTCGCAGTTCGCGGCGATGCCGAAGCTGATGGAGGAGGTCGCCTGGGAGGAGGAGATCGGCAACTCGCGGGTCCTGCGCGAGCCGGTCGGCGTGCTCGGCGCGATCACCCCCTGGAACTACCCGCTGAACCAGATCGCCGCCAAGGTCGCCCCCGCCCTCGCCGCCGGCTGCACGGTGGTGCTGAAGCCGAGCGAGGTGACGCCGCTGAACGCCTTTCTGCTGGCCGAGGCGATCGAGGCCGCCGGGCTCCCCACGGGCGTGTTCAACCTCGTCACCGGCACCGGGCCGGTGGTCGGCGAGGCGATCGCCGCCCACCCCGGCGTCGACATGGTCTCCTTCACCGGCTCCACCCGGGCCGGCCGGCGCGTCTCCGAGCTTGCCGCGGCGACCGTGAAGCCGGTGGCGATGGAGCTGGGCGGCAAGTCGCCGAACGTGATCCTCGACGACGCCGACCTCGAGAAGGCCGTCCCCGACGGCGTCGCCAAGTGCTTCCTCAACTCCGGCCAGACCTGCAGCGCCCTGACCCGGATGCTGGTCCCGCGCCAGCGCCTCGCCGAGGCCGAGGAGCTGGCCAAGGCGGCGGCGGAGAGCTTCACCCCCGGCGATCCCTTCGACCCCGCGACCCGCCTCGGCCCCCTCGTCTCGGACGTTCAGCGCGAGCGCGTCCGCGGCTACATCCAGAAGGGCATCGACGAGGGCGCCCGTCTGATCGTCGGCGGCGCCGAGCCCCCGGAGGGCCTCGACCGCGGCTACTTCGTCCGCCCCACCGTCTTCTCCGAGGTGACGCCGGAGATGACGATCGGCCAGGAGGAGATCTTCGGCCCGGTGCTGGCGATCCAGCCCTACGAGGGCGAGGACGACGCCGTCCGCATCGCCAACTCGACCGATTACGGCCTCGCCGGCGGCGTCTGGTCGGCCGACCCCGACCGCGCCATCGCCATCGCCAAGCGCATCCGCACCGGCCAGATCGAGATCAACGGCGGCGCCTTCAACCCCCTCGCCCCCTTCGGCGGCTACGGCCAGTCCGGCCACGGCCGCGAGAACGGCCGCTACGGGATCGAGGAGCTGCTGCAGGTCAAGAGCCTGCAGCTGTAGGGAGGTAACGGTTGGTGAGGAGCGTGGAGATGGGTAGTTGCCGGCGGACCAAGCCGTTTTGCTGCATCCATCCCACCAAGTTCTCCGTCTTCGACGGGCTCATATAAGCCGTGCGAGAGAGAAGGGGAAGAGTGGCTTCAACCTCGGCCCGTATGTCCTCGTGACTGAGACCGTAGCTTCTTAGACCGCTTTCTTCGATCACTCGCACAGCCGCTTCGGGGTTTG
This sequence comes from uncultured Actinomycetes bacterium, assembly GCA_963800355.1. Classification (GTDB taxonomy): domain Bacteria; phylum Actinomycetota; class Thermoleophilia; order Solirubrobacterales; family 70-9; genus VAYN01. The sequence continues at coordinate 7,080 of CAWDAP010000001.1, forward strand.
CGAGCGCCGTAGCCGTCCCGCGAGCCACCGCGGCCATGAACCTCCGCATCAGACGAGGGCTCCGAATCGCTCGCCGGCTTCGGGCAATCACAACGAGTTCGTCATAGGCGGGTATGCCAAGGCGGCGCACGGGGACGATCCGCGGATGCAAACCTCGCTCCTTCAGGATCGCTCCTTCCAGATTCCAAGAACTGAAGATTGCATCCACGCGCCCTTTCTCAAGAGCCGTCAGGAGGCCATAGCCAACTCCCTTGACGTGGACGTCGCGATAGGTCAGTCCGGCACGCGCAAGGACGAACTTTAGAAGGCGGGCCCGGTAGGGGACGCCGGACATCCCGATGGTTTTTCCTTTCAGACCTCCGATGCCGTGAATGTGCGATTTCTGCAGCCAAATCATTGAGATCGTCGGTCGCGACAGGAGACTTCCGATTCCGATGACCGGGGCCCGCTTCTCCTTCGCCACCACCAGCTGGGGCTGCTGCGTTAAGCCAATATCGGCGGTCCGGTCGCTCACGTACCAAATCGGACGCCGCGACCTAGCCGGAGATCCGGCTGCGACGGAGTAGCCGAGATCAGTGAAATACCCGCGCCTTTCGGCCATCAGGATGCCGATGTTCTCCGCCCCGGCGCGCCCGTCCAACGTGACCCAGACCTGAGGTAGTTCACGCGTTTTCGAGACGGCTCTCGCAGAGGCATCCGGGGGCGAAAGCTGTCGCGGTTGGCTGCTTCCGCCGCATCCAAGAAGAGCGACGGCCGCCGCGAGAGCCGTCAGCCGAAAAATTCCCCTCATCACTCGATATTAGATGACTATATGGCCTCAAGCGTGAAGCGAACCCGCGTGCCGGGCGTGCCCGGCTCGAGCCAGATGCGGCCGCCGTGGGCCTCGACGATCGCTTTCGAGATCGCCAGGCCGAGGCCGGCGCCGCCGTCGGCGCGGGAGGGGTCGGCGCGGTAGAAGGGCTCGAAGACGCGCTCGCCACTGCCCGTCGGGATCCCCTCCCCCTCGTCGTCGATCTCGATCTCGACCTCGCCGCCGCTGGGGCGGGCGCGGACGGTGACGCTGCCGTCGGCGGGGGTGTGGCGGATCGCGTTCTGGATCAGGTTGAAGAGGACGCGCTGCACTTTCTCGGCGTTGGCCTGTGCGACCAGGCGCTCGGGCGGCAGCTCGGCGGCGACCCGCACCCCGCGCTCGGCCGCCTGCGCCCGCATCGCGCTCACCGCCTCGTCGATCAGCTCGCGCAGCTCGACCTGCCGCATCGTCCAGGCGATGTCGCCGGCCTCGAGTCGCGAGAGCTCGAAGAGGTCGTCGATCAGGTCGCTGAGGACGGCGACGTGGGTGCGGATCTCGCGCAGGTAGCGCTCGCGGGTCTCGCCGGTGGCGACACCGTCGTCGATCGACTCGACCAGCAGCCGCAGCGAGGCCAGCGGCGTCCGCAGGTCGTGCGAGGCGGCGGCGACGAGCCGGCGTCGCATCGCCTCGACCTCGCGGTTGGCCCGCTCCTCCATCGCCAGCCGCATCGCCAGCGCGGCGGCGAGGGCGATGCCGCCGGTCGTGATCACCACCAGGACGACCTGCTCGGCCCCCATCCCGTGCGGGACCGCGATCGCCGCCGCTCCGGCGACGAACGAGGCGGCGGCGATCGCCGCCGCCCGCCAGAAGCCGCCGAAGCCCTCCCGCCTCATGCCCTGAACCTGTAGCCGACGCCCCAGACCGTCTCGATGAAACGGGGCTCGGCGCTGTCGTCGCCGAGCTTGGCGCGGAGGCGGCGGATGTGGACAGTGACCGTGCTGGTGTCGGTGAAGAAGGGGTATTCCCAGACCGCCTCCATCAGCTGGTCCCGGGAGAAGACCCGGCCGGGGCGGGCGGCGAGGTAGGCGAGCAGGTCGAACTCGCGCTGAGTCAGCGAGAGCTCGGCGCCGTCGAGGACGACCCGCCGCGCCGCCGGCTCGATCCGCAGCGGCCCGCGCTCGATCGGCGGCGCCGCCTCCTCCTCGGAGGCGGGCGGCGAGACCCGGCGCATCACCGCCTCGACCCGGGCCACCAGCTCGGCCGGCGAGAACGGCTTCACCACGTAGTCGTCGGCGCCGTGACGGAGGCCGACGAGGCGGTCGGACTCCTCCCCCCGGGCGGTCAGCAGGATCACCGCTACCCGTTTCCCCGGCCGCTCGTGCAGGCGCTTCAGCACCTCGATCCCGTCGAGGCCGGGCAGCATCAGGTCGAGGACGACGAGGTCGGGCTTGCGCAGGTCGGCCTGGCGCAGGGCCTCGGGCCCGTCCGTCGCCTGGAACGTCTCGAAGCCGGCGCGCTCCAGGTACCGGCCGACGATCTCGACGATCGTCGGCTCGTCGTCGACGACGAGCACGGTGCCGTTGCTCGGCTCGGCCACGTTGCCGATTCTCGCCGTCGAGGCGGCGCCGCGCTCCGCGGCGGCGCTAGCCGAAGGTGAAGGCATAGCCCATCACCCCCGCTTCGGGCTCGAGGCGGAGGACGTGGTGCTCGACCCGGGGCAGGTCGGCCAGCTCGTAGAGGCGCTGCGAGGTCACGGTGACGGCACCGCCGTGGACGTCGCCCCCGGCGACCGCCGCGGCGATCGGCTTGCCGTCCAGCAGGACCCGGACCCGGCGCGACCCGCCGTCGACCGTGCCGAGGACGAGGTAGACGTGGCGGGCGCCGAAGTTCAGTTCGAGCGAGCCGCCCGCCGCGGTCGCCGAGTGGAATTCCTCGCGCCAGCGGCCGCGCAGGGCGAACTGGTTCGGCGGCACCCGCGCCGGGGCCTTGAAGTCGTGCAGGCCCGGCGACAGTTCACGGTTGGTGAAGCGTTCGGCCCGCGCCACCCCGAGATAGGTCTCCGGCGTCGTCACCCCGACCGAGGGCGTCAACCCCCTCGCCTCCGACCGCTTGCCTCCGACCCGGTCGCCCGCTTCGGCCAGCAGCTCCCGGATCACCTGTTCTTTCTCGCCGTATTCGCCCTCGCCGAAGTGGACGTAGCGGACGTGCCCGCGGGCGTCGATGAAGTACTCGGCCGGCCAGTACTGGTTTTCGTAGGCGCTCCAGGTCCCCAGTTCGTTGTCCTGGACAACGGGATAACGGATGCCTTCGGCCGCGATCGCCGCTTCCACGTTCGCGGCCTCCCGCTCGAACGGGAACTCGGGCGAGTGGACGCCGACGATCGTCAGCCCGTCCTTGCGGTAGCGCCTGTCCCAGGCCTCGAGGTACGGCAGGGTGCGGATGCAGTTGATGCAGCTGTAGGTCCAGAAGTCGACGAGGACGACGCGACCGCGCAGCCCCTTGATCGTCAGCGGACGCCCGCCGGGCGTGTTGAACCACTTCTCGGTGCCGGTGAATTCGGGGGCGGGGCCGTATTCCTGCAGCGGAACCGCGCCCTTCGCGTTCGACCTGGGCGCCGGCTCCGATTCGCCCGCCGCGGCCCGCGCCCCGATCCCGTGGCCGCTGCCGCCGCGGAGGTCGGCAAGCGCCACCCGGGCCGAGCCCGTGTCCTCGAGGCTCTTGCTGGGATTGACCAGGAAACCGGGCAGATCCTTGGCGATCGCGCTCTGGAAGCGGAGGTCGTAGTTGCCGAGCATCGCCAGCCCGACCAGGACCATCACCGCCCCCATCGCGATCTGGAAGGCCGTCCCGCGTTTGGCCAGCGGCGCGATAACTCGGCGGCCGCCGAGCATCAGCGCGTAGAGGGCGAGTGCCGAGCCGATGCCGTAGCTGAGCGCGACCGCGAGCCGGCCGGCGCTGAACGACTGCGAGGCGGAGACGGTGATGACGCCGGCCAGGATCGGCCCCGCGCATGGTGCGTAGACGAGGCCGAGGCTGAGGCCGACGACGGTCCCCGACCAGAAGCCGTCGCCGCCGCCCTTCGGGCCGCCGGCGCGCGAGCCGAGACGGCTCAGCCAGGCCTCGACCCGTGCCGCCAGGGGCGGCGCCATCAGGGTCAGGCCGAAGCCGATCAGGACCGCGATCGCCAGCTTGCGCAGGAGGTCGTCGGGCAGGCCAAGGGCCGCCAGCACGTAGACCAGGGCGACGGTGGCGAAGGTGAAGGAGACCGCGAGCCCGGCGACGATCCCCAGCGGCCGCCGGCGACCGCCGGTGGCGCCGGCCGAGAGGGCGATCGGCAGCACCGGCAGCACGCAGGGCGAGAGCGCCGTGGCGGCGCCCGCGACGAAGCCGAAGAGGACCAGCAGCGCCATCAGCCTTCGGGCATCGCGTCGCCGTGGCCGGCGCCCTTTTCGTGCATGGCCTTGTCGCCGTGCATCGCTTCGTCTTCCTTCATCGCGTGATCTTCTTCCTTCATCGCGTCGTATTCGCCCTTCGTCGACGCGCCTTCTTCGCCGTTCATCGCGTCGTGTTCCCCCTTCATCGCCGCGCTCTCGTCGCCCTTCATCGCGTCGTGAGCACCCTTCATCGCGTCCTCGCCGCTCTGCTTCGCCGCGCCCGCCGGCGCGCTCGCGTTGCTGGTTTCGGTCGTGCTGTCGCCGCCGCCGCAACCGCCGAGGACGATCGCCCCGCCGACGGCGATCGCCGCCAACCCCGAGCTCACTTTTCTGCCGCGCATCTCGCTCCCTTCGTCTGGTGGACGAACCCAACCTAGGAGGGAAATGTGACGAGGGAAGAAACTCTGGCCCGGATCAGCGGCTCGGCGGCGTGGCGGTGATCCCGCCCTCGTCGCGGCCGGCGACCTGGGCGGCGCGGCCGACCTTCTCGCCGATCCCGAAGTGGGCGCAGATCGTCAGCTCGTGCTCGCGGCGCAGCGGCCGGGTCGGGTCGACGACCGGGGCGCTGCGGATCGCATCCCCCTCCTGCGCCACCCAGACACCGAAGGGAGCGCCGGCGCAGGTGGCGAAGGGAACGGCGACAACGCGGGCGCGGCGGCGGCGGCCGAGGCGGGCAATCAGCCAGGTCGGGTCGCCGCTGTCGGCATCGACGAAGATCCCCTGCACCTGCCCGACCGAGGCGCCGCCGATCTCGGTGACCTCGGCCCCGAGCCAGCCGATCGCCTCCTCGGCCGAAACCCTCTCCGCGGGCTCAGACATCGACGTGCTTCTCCAGCAGCTCGCTCGCCGCGGTCGCCGGATCGAGCTCCCGGCGCACCACCCGGTCCAGCAGCTCCGCCGTCGCCGGATCCTCGGAGACGGCCTGCTCGAGGCGGCGGCGCATCCGCGAGGTGGCGATCCCCAGCACCTCGCTGCGCAGGTTGCGGGCGCGGCGCTCGGCCAGCGTCCCCTGCTCCTCGATGAAGGCGCGGTGGGCGTCGATCTGGGCGGCGAGCTCGTCGACCCCCTCGCCGCGGGCGGCCTCGGTGCGCAGGATCGGCACCTTCCAGCCCTCCGGGTCCTGGGAGAGGGCGAGGACGCCGCGAACCTCGCGGACCATCGTGTCGGTCATCGGGTGGTCGGCCTTGTTGACGACGATGACGTCGGGGATCTCCATCACCCCCGCCTTCAGCGCCTGGATCGAGTCGCCTGAGCCCGGCATCAGCGCCAGCACGATCGTGTCGGCGTGGTCGACGATGTCGATCTCGGCCTGGCCGACGCCGACGGTCTCGATCAGGACGTCGTCTTTGCCCGCCGCGTCCATGATCAGCGCCACCTGCAGCGCCGCCTCGGAGAGGCCGCCGAGGGCGCCGCGCGAGGCCATCGAGCGGATGAAGACGCCGGGGTCGAGGAAGTGCTCGGTGAGGCGGATGCGGTCGCCGAGCAGGGCGCCGCGGGTGAACGGGCTCGAGGGGTCGATCGAGAGCACGGCGACCTCGCGCTCGGCCTTGCGCAGCTCCGCCGTCAGGGCGCCGATCAGGGTGCTCTTGCCGACCCCGGGCGGGCCGGTGAAGCCGACTATCCGCGCCCTGCCGGTCCGCGGGTAGACCTCGCGGACGAGATCCCAGCCGGCCGGGTCGTCGGACTCGATCAGGGTGATCGCCCGCGCCAGCGCCCGCTTTTCGCCGGCAACCAGGCGCTCTGCCAGGGGCGCGCTTTTCGCGACATCGGCCAAGGGCGAGTGAGTCTAAGTGACTAAGAGGTGAGCGAAGGCGAGGCGCCTTTCCAAACCCACGGTTGGGAAAGGCGCCTGATCTAGAGTTCCTCCGCCTTGCTGCGCTTCCTCGCCCGCAACCGGATGCTCACGCCGCGCTACGCGCGGCTCCTCTGGCGCTACCTCTGGCGCCGCGTTCTCACCCGCGCCGGGCACCGCTGGCGCTCCGACGGCCCCTTCTTCCTCGGCAGCGGGCTGGAACTGAAGATCGAGCCGCGGGGCGAGATCCGCTTCGGGCGCTTCGTCTGGATCGGCGACGGGACCAAGATCCGCTGCCACGAGGGGCTGGTCGAGATCGGCGCCAAGACGGCGATGGGCCAGGAGTGCACGATCTCCGCCTACCAGCACGTCCGCATCGGCGAGCAGTGCGTGATCGCCGACCGGGTGATGTTCATCGACTTCGACCACGGCGTCGTCGAGGTCGAGCGGCCGATCCGCCTTCAGGGCATCTACAAGCGCGACGTCGAGGTCGGCAACAACGTCTGGATCGGCTATGGCGCCTGCATCCTGCGCGGCGTCAGCGTCGGCGACAACGCGGTGATCGGGACCAACGCGGTAGTGACCAAGGACGTCCCCGCCAACGCGATCGTCGGCGGCGTCCCCGCTCGGATCATCCGCATGCGCGAGGCCCCGCGGGAGCTGCGCTGGGAGCGCCCGGTCGAACCGGACCCCGAGGCGTGGAGGACGCTGCAGCCTCCCGAGGTCGGCGCTCCGGAGTAGATGTCGAGTTCCTCTCGGATAGCGAGAGGAAAGCGACACGCCACGACGAGAGTCGTTGTCTGCAACTTTTCCGTCAGGTATGTCCCCTAGAGTCAGGCAGACAATGACTTCCTGCCGGAACACTGCCTGCATGTCCCGCGACGGGAGAATCCGCTCGGAAGAGGTGGCGCTGCGGTTCGGCCGCAACCTCTGGCGCTGCCGGCGCCGCGCCTCGATGTCCCAGGAAGAGCTCGGCAACCGGGCCGGGCTGCACCGGACCGAGATCGGGATGCTCGAGCACGGGACGCGACTGGCCCGGGTCGACACGCTGATGAAGCTCGCCGGCTCGCTCTCGGTCTCGCCGATGGAGCTGCTCGAGGGGATCCACTGGACGCCTGGCACCAGCGCCGAGGGCGGCTTCGCGATCAGCGAGCGAAGCCTGCCCCGCCGCCGGGGCGACGACTGCGGCTGAGCGCGACGGCTACGGCTGAGCGCGACGTCTACGGCAGCTTCGCGCCGGCCAGCTCGGCGTAGACCGCCGCCGTCTGCTCGGCGACGTCGCCCCAGTCGAAGCGGCGCACGTGCTCGTAGGCTTCGGCGACCAGGCGGCGGCCGAGCTCGTCGTCGGAGAGGACGCGGATCGCCACCTCGGCCAGCGCTTCGGGGTCGTGGGCGCGGAAGCGCAGCCCCGCCTCCTCGTGCGGGACGACCTCGCGCAGGCCGCCGGTGTCGGCGACGATGCACGGGCAGCCCGAGGCCATCGCCTCCAGCGCGACCAGGCCGAAGGGCTCGTAGATCGAGGGCACCACGGTGAGGTCGGCGATCCGGTAGAGCGAGTGGAGGACGTCGTCGCCGATCCAGCCGAGGAAGGTGCCGTGGTCCATCAGCCCCAACTCGCTCGCCTGGCGCTTCAGCTCCGCCTCGTGGGTGCCCGAGCCGGCGACGAGGAACCGCGTCCCCGGCGCCTCTTCGAGCACCCGCGGCATCGCCTCCAGCGCCAGCTGGAAGCCCTTCTCGTAGACGAGGCGGCCGATCAGCAGAACCAGCTTCTCGTCCGGTGTCGCGAACTCGGCGCGCAGCCGCGCCAGGTCCTCGGCCGGCTGCGCGGGCAGGTCGTCGGGGTCGATCCCGTTCGGGATCACCGTGATCCGCGCCTCCTCGACGCCGAAGATGTCGGCGACCTGTTCGCGCATGTAGTGCGAGCAGGTGATGACCCGGTGCGAGCGGTTGGTGATCCAGCGCTCGACCCCGTGGATGTAGGTCTGCGGGTGCTTGTCGACCCAGCCCTGGTGGCGACCGTACTCGGTCGCGTGGATCGTCGTGATCAGCGGCGCGTCGAAGCGCTTGGCGAGGTGGTCGCAGGCGTTGGCGACGAGCCAGTCGTGGCCGTGGACGAGGTCGAAGCTGTAGCGGTCGCCGAGCTCGACCCCGGCGGCCAGCATGTCGGAGTTCATCCGCTCGACCCAGGCGACGAACTCGCCGAGGTCGGTCGGGCGCTTCGGCTCGCGGATGCGGTGGATGACGACGCCGGCGCGGCGCTCCTCGGCCGGCGACTCCTCGCCCCCGCGGGTCAGCACGTGGACCTCGACGTCGCGCTCGACCAGCGCCTCGGAGAGCTTGCGCACGTGACGGGCGAGGCCACCCTCGATCAGCGGCGGGTACTCCCAGGAGAGGATCAGTACGCGGGTCAAGTTCGGTGGCTGGGTCCGGGTGGCAGGTTCAGGGCTCCAGGAGCGGGGCGACGCTGAGGTCCGGGGCGAGGGCGCGCAGGCGGGGGTCGGTGGCGCGGTCGCAGTCTATGGCCTCCAACAGGGCCCGTGAGTGGTCCGTAGCCCGCTGGTAGGCGTAATCGCCGGCCTGCTTGCGCTGGTCGAGGAAGGCCCAGTCGCTCGCCTGCGCGGCGAGAAGCTCGCGGGCGGCGCGCTCGAGGCCCGGGCCGCGCAGGCCCGCGGAGACGGCCCGCAGCAGCCGCAGCTCCATCCGCCGCGCCCCCCAGGCGAGGTCTGCGACCGGCGGCGAATCCCAGGTGCGCAGGTCCTTCTCCTCGCCCCAGGTCGATGCCTGCAGCGGGCGATCCACCGACTCGTGCTCGGCGAGCGCCTGCGGGACGGTGAGGAGCCGGACACCGGCGGCCTCGGCCCCCGCGAGCACCGCCCCGAGCCAGATCGGCCCCTCCGACCACCAGTGGCCGAGCAGCTCGGTGTCGATCGCGAAGACGAGCAGGCCGCGGCGGCCGCGGCTCTCGGCGTAGGAGCGAAGCCTCTCGGCGACGGCGGCGAGGAACTCGGCGGCCTGGCGGCGCGCCGCGGCCTCGGCCGCGCCCGGGTCATACGCGCCGCCGCCGACCCGCCAGATCCGGATCCCGCGCAGAGATTTGCCGGCGAACTGGGCATGCTCGGGGTCGGACGGGTAGCCGTCGAGCGACCAGAGCCAGGCGATCGCCTCCCAGTCGATCGGCAGCGCCACCGGGCCGGCCTCGGTGCGGACCGGCGCCAGCGCCTCGAGCGGGTCGTCCCAGCGGGCGCTCTGGTCGACGCAGAACCAGCGCACCCCCTCCTCCGCCAACCGCCACTCGAGCCCCGGCGCGTAGGCGCACTCGGGCAGCCAGAAGCCGCCGTCCCAGTCGAAGCGTCGCCGGTGCGAGCGGATCCCCGTCTCCAGCTGCAACCGCAGCCCCTCCCGGGTCGCCAGCAGCGGCAGCACCGCGTGCGTCGCCGCCGAGGCCGCCAGGGCGATCCGCCCCTCCGCCGCCGCCCGCTGGAACGGCGCCAGCGGATCTCCGCCTGCCGCGTCGAGCAGCTCCAGCGCGCGGCTGTAGCGCTCGCGCTCGTTCTCACAGGCGGCCCGGCACTCCGGCGGCACCTCCGCGAGGTCGGCCTCGGCGGCGCCGATCCGCCACTCGACCAGGAACCGCCGCAGCCGCTCCGCCGCGCCGGCGTCCTCGAGCTGGTCGGCCAGGACCGGGCTCACCGTCATCGTCAGGTCCCGCGCCACCTCCAGCACCGGCAGGTAGGAGCGGATCACCGCGTCGAACAGCCACTCCTCCCCGAAGGGATAGGTCCCGAACCCCTCCACGTAGGGCATGTGGCTGTGGAGGACGATCGCCAGGTCGCCCAGCGTTTCCGGGCCGGCGCGTCCAGCCTCAGGCATGGCACACGGCCACGAAGTCCAGGGCCGCGTCGAGGTTCCCTCTCTTCAGGCTGAAATCGGAGCTCGCGATCGCGGGGGTGAAGCGGTCGTAGAAGGGCTTGGTCAGGCCGAGGCGCTTGTGGACCGAGTCCCAGCCGAGCTTGATCGCCAGCTCGTGGGCGCGCAGCTTGCGGGCGTGGAAGAGCCCGAGCATCTCGACTCCCTCGAAGTGGGCCGCGCAGAGCGCCCGGAACTCCTCGGCCCGGTACTCCTTCACGTGCCAGGGGTTGTCGGACTTCTCCGCCCCCGGCGGCGCCAGGGTCAGCAGGTTCGGGGTCGAGACGTAGGCGACCCCGCGGGGCGCGAGCATCGACTTGAAGTGCTCGAGGATCGCGCCGGGGTCCTGGACGTGCTCGATCGTCTGCAGGAAGACGACCGCGTCGCAGGGCTCGGCGAAGCTCTCGACCAGGTCGCGCTCGAAGCGCAGGTTCGGCCGCCGGTAGCGCAGCCGCGCATGCTCGTGCGCTTCCGGGTTGGCGTCGACGCCGACGACGCTCGCCGCGGTCCCGGCGAGGACGTCGGAGCCGTACCCCTCGCCGCAGGCCATGTCGACCACCCGCGACCCCCCCACCCGCGCCGCGATCCACTCGTAGACGACCAGGTGGCGCCGGAACCAGTAGTTCTCCTCCGGCACGTCGGGCAGCGTCCGCTCACCGGTAAGCGGCAGCGGCGGCACCCCGGCCGGCTGGTTCTCCTGCAGGTAATGACGCTCCACGGCAGGGACCGTATTGCAGCGCTGTTCCTTGTGCCCATATAACGGTGCAAAGGAACAGCGCGGCGCGCGCGGCGCGTCGGTTGCGCCGATCCGCATAGAGTCCCCGCCCGATGCCGGCCTCCCCCTCCGCCACCCCGGAGCACATCAAGGACGTCAACACCCGCTACCACGACGCGGCCGCCGAGGAGTACGACGCCAAGTGGGGCATCGACTTCGGCGAGATCGGCCAGCGCCAGGTGCGCTTGAAGCTGGTCAAGGCGCTCGGCGGGATGAAGGGGACCAGCTTCGGCGACGCGCTGGAGATCGGCTCGGGCACCGGCTACTTCTCGCTCAACCTGGTCCAGCTCGGGGCGATCGAGCGGCTGAGCGCGACCGACATCTCGCCCGGGATGCTGAAACGGCTCGCCGCCACCGCCGAGGCGCTCGGGCTCGAGGGCGTGCAGACGGTCGTCACCGAGGCCGAGGTGCTGCCGTTCGAGGACGAGAGCTTCGACCTCGTCTTCGGCCACGCCGTCCTCCACCACATCCCCGATCTCGGCAAGGCCTTCGCCGAATTCCGCCGCGTCCTGCGGCCGGGCGGGATGATCGCCTTCGCCGGCGAGCCCTCCCGCTACGGCGACACGCTGGCGGCGCTGCCGAAGCGCGCCGGCATGGCCCTGGCGCCGGTCTGGCGGCGGGCGGTCGGCGCCGAGCAGCGCGCCGTCGCCGAAGGCGAGCAGTCCCACGACCACTCGCTCGAGGGCGAGGTCGACGTCCACGCCTTCGCCCCCGGCGACCTGCGCCGCCTGCTCCGCGAGGCCGGCTTCGAGCGCCGCCACGTCGGCGGCGAGGAGCTCCTCTCCAACGCCTGGGGCTGGGGCCTGCGCACGGTCGAGTCGAGCGCCGAGCCCGAGTCGGTCTCCTTCCGCTGGCGCCGCTTCGCCTTCAACAGCTACATCGCCCTGCAGAAGGTCGACACCCGCCTGCTCGAGCCCTACCTCCCCGCCGAGCTCTTCTACAACCTCCTCGTCTCGGCCCGCAAGCCGAGCTAGCGGCCGTCGATCAGCCGGCGGGCCCGCTCCCGGCAGACGTCGGCGATCGCCTCCAGCACCGGGTGCGACCAGCCCTCTTGTTCCGCATCGCCAAGGCAGGCTTCCGTCGCGGCGAGGATCTCACTCGCCCAGCGCTGGACGAACCTGGGCAGCGCCCCGCCCAGACCGCTCTCGTCGCCGAGGCGCTCCCAGGCCGGCAGGTCGACCTGGGATGGGTCCTGCTCGCCGCCGATCGCCATCGCCAGCCGCGGCGTCAGGCTGTCGTAGACGGCGGTCGAGACGATGTCGTAGAGCGGGGCGAGCCTGACCCCGCTCGCGGGGTCGTAGAGCAACGCGAAGTTCTTGCCGTGGGCGTCGCTGTTGCCGAGCAGGAAGCTGGTCAGCAGCGCGCGGAGGAAGGCGTTGACGTCGAGTGCGATGCGCCGGCTCGGCTGCCTCCGCAGCAGCGCGACCACCGAGGCCACCGAGGGCCCGCCCTCGGCTTCGTACTTCTCGGTAGGCAGCAGGCCGAGGGCCTGGCACATGTCCTCCTGGTGGAGCCGAACCGTGGTGCCGTCCGGGGCGACGGTCCGGTCGAAGCGCTCGCTGTACAGGCAGCGGATGCCGTCGAATTCGAGCAGCTCGGTGGCGGCCACCTCGTTCCCGGCGGCCGCCGCGGCCCTCATGCAGAACGCCTCGTTGGCCGCCAGCCCCTCGAAGCGCTCGTGCTCGGGCTTCAGCAGGCAGTTGCTCGGCGCTCCCCCGAGCGGCTGGGCGAACTCGCCGGTGGGAAGGCGGAGGAGGATCAGCTTGTCCTGGACGCCGCCCAAGCTCAGACGCACGCCCTCGGGGTCGGCGTCGACGCCGAGCGGATCGCGCGGAAGGTCGCGGAGCAGCTCGCCGAGCTGTTCTTCGTCGAGGGGGCGGGGCCCCGCTCGCGCCGAGCGCGGCGTCTGCCCCGCCGGCAAAACCGTCACCGCCCCGGCGCAGTCGGCCCCGAGCTGCTCCAGCAGCCCGAATCCGTTGGCCTCACTGAGCCCGAGCTTGGCGGCGATGGCGGCGCGCACCGCACCCTCCGGCAGCAGGCCCTCGAAGAACGGCGCCGATTCGCTCGGTTTGAAGCGCTCCTCGCGCAGGGGCAGCGAAGCCGATAGCCGCGCCATCGGATCGCTCGGGTCGCCCTCGACCGCCTCCCGCGAGTACGCGAACCGATAGCGGGAAGGTCCCGTCCGCTCCAGGGTTCCGACCGGTCCTCCCCGCAGAAAGACCGAGAGATTCGCCTCGCGGCTCATTCGATCCTGAGCTTCAGGCCCAGGGCGGCGAGCACGGGAAAGACCGTGTCGAGGCGGCTGGTCGGCTTACCGCTCTCGATCTGGTGAACCGCCCGGGTGCTCACCCCAGCGGCCAGGGCGAGCTCGTCCTGGCGCATCCCGAGATCCTCCCGGGCGCGGCGCACGGTCGCGCCTATCGACTCAGCCTCAGCGGCGGCGATGTCCAGCTTCGAGTGCACAATCGTGCATTCTAGCTTCTTGCTCGCGCGAAATTGGTTCTTTATGCACGATCATGCATAAAGCGCCATTGAACTCAGGCCAATGACGATATATGAACGATCATGCATCGCATCTCGGTCAGCGCCGCAGGCGCGGGCCGCGGTCCTTCGGTTCGCCGGGTGCGCGGGCCCGGTAGAGCTTCACCCGGTAGTCGAGACCCTTGAGCCTGCGTTCGCCGACGTAGGAGTAGTCGAAGCCCTCGCCAGCGACCTCTTTCGTCGCCTCGTCGAGCACCACGCTGCCGGGCCGGGCGACGTTGGTAAGGCGGCTGGCTAGGTTGACGGGGCGGCCGTAGTAGTCGCCCGCCTGCGGCAGGGTCGGGCCGCTGGCGATGCCGGCGCGCAGCCAGGGGAACTGCTGCCCTTCGGACTCGGCGGCCTCGATCAGCGCCAGCGCCGCGGCGACCATCGGTGCGGGGTCGCTGGAGACGAGCATCACCTCGTCGCCGATCGTCTTCACCAGCCGCACCGGCGGCTCGGCGACCGCGGTCGCCATCTCCTCCAGGCGCCCGGCGACCATCCCCAGCTCCTCGGCGTCGATTTCCTCGCCGAGCCGGGTGAACTCGACCAGGTCGGCGAAGCAGACGGTGAGGTTCAGCGTGCCGCCCACCGCACCGGAGGCGAGGTCGGTGGCGCCGATCACGTCGCGGCGGATCTGTTCGATCAGGTGCGCCTGCAGCGCATAGACCACGGTCGGCCCGACCAGCGGCAGCATGTGCTCGGCGGCGGCGACGAAGCGGCGGGCGACGTCGCGCTCGTTGTCGCCAGGGCGAATCAGGGTGCGGACGATCAGCTCGCGATTGGCTTCGGCGATCCGCGCCGTCCCCATCCCGATCGTGCGGGCGACGCCGAGCAGCCCGTCCTCGGGGAGTCCCGTCGCGATGAAGGCCTTGACCATACGCGCCGCTTCGAGATCGGCATCGGTGCCGCGGCGCTCGTCCGGGTCCCCGTAGGGGACCCCGAGCGCGGAGCTGAAGCGCTGCAGGACGTCGAGATCGAGCTCGACCTTCTCGGCGATCTCGCGGGCGGTATAGCGCGGACCCGCCCCGGCCAGCGCCCGCTCGACCGGCAGCAGCGTCAGCCGGCCCGCCGCCACCGCCTCCTTCAGCTCCTCCAGGGTGCAGCCCTCCTCGGCGAGCTCGGCCAGCAGCTCCCGCCGCGCCTCCAGCGCCGCCCCCTCGAGCCCCTCCAGCAGCCCCTCCGCCTCGAAGTCGATCTCAGGACCCGCCACGGGGTCCATTCAAGCGCCTCCACCGGTTGCGTGCGCTCCTTCCGCTGTTCCTTTGCCTCACCATATGGGGCAAAGGAACAGCGGAACCCCCGACCGGGCGCAGCGACCGCGCGGCTCAGGCGTAGGCGACGGCGCCGCCGCGGCGGGGGTCGCCGCCGCCGCTCAGCTCGCCGGTCCTCGGGTTGCGCGCCACCGCCTGGACGCCGCCGAAGAAGAGGTTGATCGCCGGGCGCCGCCGCACCGGCAGGCCGCGCCTTTCGATCCGCTCCAGCGCCGCCTCGTCGATCCCCGGCTCGGCCTGGACGACGCCCTGCTCGAAATGCAGGCGCGGCGCCTCGACCGCCGCGTCGACCGGGTAGCCCTCCTCGACCGCGCGCACCACCGTCTGCAGGATCGCCGAGCGGATCCGGTTGGAGCCGGCGCTGCCGAGCGCGAGGACGATCTCGCCGTCGCGCAGCGCCACAGTCGGCGCCATCATCGAGGGGACCCGCCGCCCCGGCGCGATCAGGTGAAAGCCGGCCGGGTTGAGGTCCTCCTCGCCGAGCATGTTGTTGAGGATGACGCCGGTCCCCGGCACCAGCACCCCCGAGCCGGAGCCGTTGGAGCAGGTGACGCTGGCGCAGTTTCCGGCCGCGTCGAGGACCGAGATGTGGGTGGTCGAGCCGAGCAGATCGGCGGCCGCCAGGTCGAGCCTGACCGGGTCGAGGAAGCCGACCTCCATCCCCTCCTCGTAGAGCGACTCGGCGAAGGCGAGGTCGCGGCGCGAGTTCGCCTCCTGCATTGCCGCCACCAGATGCTCAGGGCCGCTCTTCGGCCCGAGCCGCTCGAGCAGCCCAAGGCAATAGGAGATCAGGATCCCACCCGAGGACGGCGGCGGGTTGGTCAGGACTTCGGTGCCGCGGAAGGCGGTGTCGATCGGCTTGCGCTCGATCGCCTCGTAGGCGGCGAGGTCGCCGGGGCCGATGTAGCCGCCGTTGGCGACGACGAAGTCGGCGATCGCCCGCGCGACCTCGCCCCGGTAGAACGGCTCGGCCCCCTCGGCGGCGTAGCGTTCCAGCGCCTCCGCCAGTTCCGGGAAAGCGAAGCGGTCGCCCTCCTGCAGGCGCCGCCCCAGTGGCGCGTACAGCTCCCGCGTCCCGGTCATCTGCTCGTGGATCGGGGCGAGGATCTCGAGGATGTAGGCCTGCTGGCGGTTGACCGGCGCCCCCTCGCGCGCCAGGCGGACCCCCGGGCCGATCAGCTCGGAGAGCGGCATCGAGCCGAACCGTTCGAGCGCGTGCGCCAGCCCGGCCGCGGTCCCCGGCACCCCGCAGCTGGCCGGCCCGACGTAGAACGTCTGCGTCGTCTCGGCGTCGAAGCGGACCGGCACCGGCACCAGCTCGGTCGTGCGGCCGATCTCGTCCTGCCCCGGAGCGGCGACGAAGAAGTCGATCAGGGTCGTCTCGCCGCGGTCGTGGACCATCATGTGGCCGCCCGCCCCGAACCCGGTCAGCGGGCTCTCGACCGCGAAGGAGGCGAGCACCGCGCAGACGGCGGCGTCGACCGCGTTGCCGCCGGCGCGCAGGACCTCGGCCCCGGCCTCGGCGGTCAGAGGATGGCCGGCTGCGACGACCCCTCGCATGGGGCCGCGGTCAGCTGGGCAGGAACTCGGGGACGTCGATGCCCAGCTCGCGCTCGCCGGAGCGGCCGCGGCGGGAGCCGCCCGCTTCTTTGGTGCGGCGGATGGTCGGCTCCTCGGCGCGCCTCGGCGGCGTCGTGCGGCCGTCGAAGCGGGTGGCGACGACGGTCACCCAGACCTGGTCGCTCAGCGCCTCGTCGATGTTGGCGCCGAAGATGATGTTGGCGTCGGGGTGGGCGGCCTCGCCGACCACCTTGGCCGCCTCGGAGACCTCGACCAGCGAGAGGTCGCCGCCGCCGGTGATCGAGAGCAGGATCGAGCGCGCACCCTCCATCGAGGTCTCGAGCAACGGCGAGGAGATCGCCTTTTCGGCCGCTTCGATCGCGCGGCCGTCGCCGTGGGCCATGCCGATCCCCAGCAGCGCCCGTCCCGCGTCGGACATGATCGTCCGCACGTCGGCGAAGTCGAGGTTGATCACGGCCGGAAGCGTCACCAGGTCGGAGATGCCCTGGACGCCCTGGCGCAGGACGTCGTCGGCGACCTTGAAGGCCTCGACCATCGAGGTCTGCTGGTCGAGCACCTCGAGCAGGCGGTCGTTGGGGACGACGATCAGCGTGTCGACCTCCTGGGAGAGCTCTTCGATCCCCTTCTGGGCCTGGTTGCCGCGGCGGTTGCCCTCGAAGGTGAACGGCTTGGTGACGATGCCGACCGTCAGCGCGCCGACCTCGCGGGCGAGGCGAGCGACGACCGGGGCGGCGCCCGAGCCGGTGCCGCCGCCGGCCCCGGCGGCGACGAAGACCATGTCCGAGCCCTTCAGCAGGCGCTTGATCTTGTCCTGCTCCTCGAAGGCCGAGCGGTGGCCGACCTCGGGGTCGGCGCCGGCGCCGAGGCCGCGCGTCTGCTCGTCGCCGATGTGGACGGTGACGTCGGCGACGCAGAGCTGCAGCGACTGCAGATCAGTGTTGACGGCCATGAACTCGACGCCGGGCACCCGCGCGTCGACCATCCGGTTGACCGCGTTGACGCCGGCGCCCCCCACCCCGACGACTTTG
This sequence comes from uncultured Actinomycetes bacterium, assembly GCA_963800355.1. Lineage (GTDB taxonomy): Bacteria > Actinomycetota > Thermoleophilia > Solirubrobacterales > 70-9 > VAYN01. The sequence goes on from CAWDAP010000001.1 coordinate 24,180, forward strand.
ATCACCGGCTGGTGCGGCTCGCCGCTCCCCGGCGGCTCGTAGGCAGGCTCCTCGCGCCCGTAGCGCGGGTTGTCGGTACTGAAGGACCGCTGCTCCCGCGGCTTCGGCTCCTCGTTGAAGACCCGCTTCAGCCGCTCCGGGGCGGACTCGCTGGACGTCTCCACCCCCCGCTCCGAACCCTGAGCATCCTGGTCGTAGAGGCCGGAAGCCTCCCCCTGCGTCAGCGGAACGTCAACCGAAGACGCCTCTCCGGCGGGTGGCGCGGATGAGGGCTCTTCGCCCGCAGCTTGCGAGGACGAAGAGTCCTCGTGCGCGACAGGACCCGCCGGCCGGGCGTCCTCGTCCTGCTGCTTCTTCGCCTCCGCCGGGTCCTGCCTGCCGTAGCGCGGCGCCTCCGGCGGATCGATCGGCGCGTCGTCGGTCGTCGACCGGAAGAGGTCCGAAAGCGGGCCCTCGCGCATGCTTGCGCGCTTATTCCGCCGAGCCATGGGACAGAACCTCCTTCGCCAGATCCCGGTAGTAGTTCGCGGCGCTCGAGTCCGAATCGTACTTGAGCACGGAGGACCCTTTGACGGGAGCCTCGGCGAACTTGATCGCCTTTTTGATCCGGGACTGGAAGACGAGGTCGCCGAAGTTCTCCTCGAGGATCTCCACCGCCTCCTTGGCGTGGATCGTCCGCGAGTCGAGCATCGTCGGCAGGATGCCCTCGATCTTGACGTCGGGGTTGAGGTTCTCCTGGATCATCCGCAGCGTGTTCTGGAGCTGGACCAGCCCGCGCATCGAGAGATACTCGCACTGGACGGGGACGATCACCTTGTCGGCCGCGGTCAGCGCGTTGATCGTCAGCAGCCCGAGGCTCGGCGGCGTGTCGATGCAGACGAAGTCGTAGTCGCCGGCGACCTCCTTCAGCGCTTTCTCCAGCGAGCGCTCGCGGCCGATCTTGGTGCTCATCGCGATCTCGGCGCCGGCCAGGTCGATCGAGGCGACGGCGATGTCGATCTCGCGCTTGACGATGATCTCGGAGATCGGCATGTCGTTGACGAGCACGTCGTAGAGGCTCTTCTCGACCTTGTCGGGGTCGATCCCCTGGCTCATCGTCAGGTTCCCCTGCGGGTCGAGGTCGATGCAGAGGACCCGGTAGCCGGACTCGGCGAAGGCGACGGCCAGGTTCAGGGTCGTGGTCGTCTTCGCCACCCCGCCCTTCTGGTTGGCGAAGGCGATCACCTCGGCCGACTTCACCGGCGCCTCGTCCGCGGCCTCCTTCTCCTTCAAGAAGTCGAGCCGCGTGGGCGCGATCAGGTCCACGGCCTTCATCCGCGCATCCCCCCCGTCCTCAGGAGCCTCCTCCTCTTCGGCGTTGAGTACCGGCTCCTCGACCTTCTCGGACGGCAGGTCCTGCGCAACCTCTTCTCCCGCGGGTGGCGCGGTAGGGGGGACCATCTCTGAGGAAGCTTTAGCTACCGGAAGAGATGGGGGGTCCCCTGCCGTGACAGGACCCGCGGGCCGGGGCGCCTCGGGCACGAGCTCTTCCATCCGTTCCAGTTCGTCATGAATCAGATGCTCCTCCTGAACATCGACGGGAGCAGGCTTCGGCTTCTTTCGGCTTAGAAATCCCATTGCGCGGATATTCGTATGGGACCCGGCTTTTCCTGCCGGGTGGCGAAATTGCTAGGAATTGCCCGATCCCCGACCTCCTCGACAAGCGGCTCGTGATCGTCACCGGCAAGGGCGGCGTCGGCAAGACGACGGTCGCCGTGGCCCTCGGCCTGCGCGCTGCGAGCGAAGGCAAGCGGACGATCGTCTGCGAGGTCGCCTCGCAGGAGAACGCCTCGCGGATGTTCGAGCACACCGAGATCGGCTTCCACGAGGTCGAGATGGAGGAGAACCTCTGGTCGATCTCGATCGACCCCGACGAGTCGATGCGCGAGTACGTGCTGCTGCAGCTGAAGGTGCGGGCGATGCGCGACATGCTCTTCCGCAGCCGCATCTTCAACTACCTCGCCGCGGCGACGCCGGGGTTGAAGGAGCTGGTGACGATCGGCAAGATCTGGGAGCTCGCCCAGCTCGACCGCAAGGTGAAGAAGGGGCGCAAGTACGACCTGGTGATCGTCGACGCGCCGGCGACCGGCCACGGGGTCGGCTTCCTGCAGACGCCGCGGACCTTCGCCTCGATCGCCCGGGTCGGGCCGGTCCACGCCCAGGCGCAGACGCTCGACCGCTTCATCACCGACCACGAGAACACCGGCACCGCGATCGTCGCCCTGCCGGAGGAGATGCCGGTCAACGAGTCGGTGACGCTGGAGCGGGACCTGCGCGACGAGGTCGGGGTCTCGGTCGACCGCGTCTACCTCAACGGCCTCTACCCGGAGCGGTTCAAGAAAGCGGAGGCCGAGAGGCTGGCCGAGCTGGCCGGGACCGAGAACGGCGCGGCGCGGGCGGCGGCGCGGGCGGCGCTCTCCGAGTACAACCGGGCGAAGTCGCAGCGCGCCCAGCTGAGCCGGCTGAAGCGCGGCGTCGAGGCGCCGGTGAAGACCCTGCCCTTCCTCTTCGAGCCCGAGCTCGACGTCGCCTCGGCGCGCAAGCTGGCGGGGAGGCTCGGCTGATGCCATCGGTCGGCGAAGTCCTCGAGGGAAAGTCGATCTGCATCTGCGCCGGCTCCGGCGGGGTCGGCAAGACGACCACCTCGGCGGCGATCGCCCTGGGTATGGCGGCGCAGGGGCTCAAGGTCTGCGTGCTGACGATCGACCCGGCGAAGCGGCTCGCCGACTCGCTCGGGCTCGCCGAGCTGGGGAACGAGGCGCGCCAAGTCGAGCCGGAGCTGCTCGAGTCCCAGGGCGTCGAGATGCAGGGCGAGCTGTGGGCGATGATGCTCGACGCCAAGGCGACCTTCGACGAGCTGATCGCCCGCCAGGCGCCCGACGAGGAGTCGCGCGACCGGGTCCTCGAAAACCGGATCTACCAGCAGATCTCCAGCGCCCTCGCCGGTTCGCAGGAGTACATGGCGATGGAGAAGCTGTTCGAGCTCCACAGCGAAGGCGAGTTCGACCTGCTCGTCCTCGACACGCCCCCCACCCGCAACGCCCTCGACTTCCTCGACGCGCCGCGGCGGCTGACCCAGTTCATCGAGGGCAAATCGCTGCGGGTCTTCATGAAGCCGACCGGGCTGGCGGCGAAGGTGACCGGCCGCGGCGTCTCGGTCGCGCTCTCGGTCTTCAAGAAGATCGTCGGCTTCGACCTGCTCGCCGACCTGGCCGAGTTCTTCAACGCCTTCAGCGGCATGGTCGACGGCTTCCAGGCGCGGGCCAAGCGGGTCAACAAGCTCCTCTCCGACGCCGACACCTGCTTCCTCGTCGTCTGCGGGCCCCAGGGCGAGCCGATCGACGAGGCCGTCTACTTCCACCGCAAGCTGGTCGAGGCCGAGCTCCCCTTCGGCGGTGTCGTGGTCAACAAGGTCCACTACCCCGCCGACGAGCTCCGCGCCGAGGTCGAAGGCCTGCCCGAGACACTCGCCGAGAGACTGGACGATGCCAACCTCGCCCGGCGCGTAGCCGAGAACTTCGCCGACTACCAAGCCCTCGCCGAGCGCGACGCCCGCAACATCGACCACCTCGCCTCCGAGCTGCGCACCAGCTGCGTGATCCGCGTCCCCCACCTCGACGAGGACGTCCACGACCTCGCCGGCCTCTCCCAGATCGACCGCTACCTCTTCGCCACCGCCGAGCAGCGCGTGGAGATGGCCGCCGGCCGGGCTTAGGACCTTAGAGGCCTCCTCCCAGGCGCTTTTCGAAACCAGAGGTTGGGAAAAGCGCCTCTCCTTCATAGAGTCGAGCCGTGAGCAGCAGCGACGATCCCCAGCGCCTCCTCGGCAGCGCGCTCGCGAGCCTGCGCCGGCGCGAGGGGCTGACGCAGGAGGAGCTGGCGGCGCGGGCGGGGCTCGAGCCGTCCCTGATCGCCCGGCTCGAGGCGGGGGAGGTCGATCCGACCTGGGGCGACGCGCGGCGGATCGCCGCGGCGCTCGGCACTACGGTCGACCGCCTCGCGGCGCTGGTCGAAGAGCTGGAAGCCGGAGAGGGCTGAGCTAGCCGGCGCGGTTGCGCGAGTACTCGAACTCGAGGTGGTCGACGTCCCAGTCGGAGTCGGGCACCGGGAAGAGGTGGCGCACGCGGGGGGTGTCGATCCGCTCGCGATGCTGGAGGTCGCGCTCGGTGGCGGCGGGCCATTCGAGCGAGTCGCCCTGGCGCGCGTCGGCGACCTCCTCGAGCCACGGGGTCGCCGTGATCCGGATCTCGTCCTCGACCGGGACCGGCTCCATGATGCGGGTCTCCTGCTCCACGTACTCCTCCTCGGGTAGTTCGTCGACGGGCAGCTGAAGTTCGGGGGAAGGCTCGGGGGCGGCGATCACCCGGAACTCGGGCTCCTCCTCGGGCTCGGGCGCAGACTCCTGGACCGAGACGGTGATCTCGGCGTCGCCGGCTTCGAGGCCGTTGACGATCAGGTTCTCGTCGGCGGCGGTGCTGAGGTCGTTGCCGAGCTCGCCGAGGGCGGCCTGGCGCAGCAGCCGGCGCGTGCCCTCCTCCATCCAGGTGGCCAGCTCGACGGCCCGCTCGGTCGGCAGCCCGTTCATCATCGCCCGCTCCAGCTCGAGCACGTCCTCGACCCGCTCGCGCGCCTGCAGGCGGTCCATCGAGTCGTCCTCGATCAGGGCGGCGGCGCGCAGCGGCAGCGATGCTCCCACCGGCCCGTGCCCCTCCAGGACGGCGCGCATCGCCAGCAGGTGGTCGCTCAGTCCCTCCAGCGCGGTCGACCGCTCACAGCCCATCTCGAAGCGGCCCACCGCCCAGGTGAGGGCGCTGTCGGGATCCGGCCGCGCCTCCAGCTCGGCGGCGAAGGCGATCAGCTCCTCCCCCTCCGCCTCGCCGAGGCGGTAGCCGCCGGGGCGGGTCGCGGGGGCGCCGGTGACGATCCGCCGCCAGCAGCCCTCGCCGGTCGGCGCGAACGCGTAGGGGCCGAGGCCGATCCCGCCGCCCTTGAAGATCCTCATCACGCTGACCAGCTCGCGAAGCTGCATCAGGGCGCTCTCGGAGCCGCCCTCGGAATCCTGCTCGGCGACCGCCAGGTACTGCGGCTCCCAGGCGGCGCGGCCCATGCCCTCGCTGCGCATCGCCTCGACCGGCGCCTCGATCGAGTCGGCGCGGACGATCCGCACCCCGTGCGGCAGCTGCAGGCGCGGCATCGACATCCGCAGCCCGACCAGCGGCACGACCAGGACCTCGGCCTCGTCGGCGCCGCGGGATTCGGCGTCGAGCGTGGCGAGAGCCGTCTCGAGCCGCTCGCGGTCGAGCGCGAAACCGGCAGAGCCCTCCCAGAGCGAGGAGAAGAAGATCGCCAGCATCCGCTCGGCGCGCTCGCCCGGGTCGGCGGGCACGGCCTCGCCGCGCTCCTCCAGGTAGGGCGCCGCAACAGCGGCTTCGATCGCCGCCTCGCGCGCGGCCGCGAAGCTCGGCAGGCCGCGCAGCTCCTCGGCGTGCTCGAGCACGTAGCGGCCGGTCATCGGCACGTAGCTGTAGAAGGCAGAGTCCTCGCCCGCGTCGGCGGCGACGTCGAAGGGAATCTCCTCCCCCATCGCGACCATCGAGCTGAAGCGGGCAGCGGCCTCGGTCGCCAGCCGCTTGACCGATTCGTTCAGGAGGAAATCGCGCACGCCCCAGGCTTCAGGGCGCAGGCAGGCGCTCCTGCGTATGCACGACGCCTTGCAGAAGCCAACACGGTTCGCTCGCGCGTTCCGCTGTTCCTTTTCCTCAAATAGCGCGGGAAAGGAACAGTGGAAGGCGCGAGAGGGCAGGAGTCGGGTGCGGCGGTGGGGCTGCTACCCCAGATCGCCCGCCAGGACCAGGTGGACGTCCGCCCGCTCGTCTGCCCTTCCGCGAGCAGTTCGGAGAAGGCGGCAAAGGCCGCCCGCCAGCTGTCGAGCCCTCCGCACTCCTTCCTGCACGCCAGGGAGGGCGGTCGGCGTCCCTTCTAGGAAAGGAGCTGGACTCGACAGGCGAGACCCGACACCCGTTCCATCTGCTTGTCCCCGGTCAGAACCAGTTCGACCTCCGGCGCGATGTCGGCCGTGGCAAGGATCAACGCGTCCGGCATTCGCAGGAACCTGAGGCGGGCGCGAAGCTCGGAGGCCTTCTCGGCGATCTCCACATCCACAGACAGGATCCCCGCACAGAGCTCGAAGAAGAACCCGCGCGCCTGGGTCTCGTCGTGACGGCCGAGACGGGCCCCGGTCAGGACTTCTGCATAGGTCACCGTCGAGACCAGGAGGTGGTGATCGCCGATCAGGTCGCGGATCGCCCTGTCGGCCGCGTCATGGAGGGCGTCGTTGCGGTCGAGGAAGCCGACCACGGCATCGGAGTCGAGGATTACCGCCACTCCTCGCGCAGGCCTTTCACCTGCTCGCCCAGGCTGCCACCGGTCTGCAGGCATCCGGAATACCGATCGAGCAGCTCGTCGACCCGCGTCAGGATGACCCTCCCGGCCCCGCCGGCCTCGACCCTCAGCACGTCCCCCGGCTCGAGGCCGGCGCCGCGGAATGCCGCCAGGGGAATCGTCACCTGGTGCTTGCTGGAGACGGTCGTTTGACTCTTTACCTTTCCCACAAAGGTAAAGGCTACTACCCCGGCGCTTAAACCGCGGCCGGCTCGCGCTCGGCGGCCTCGCCGAGCAGCCAGCGCGTCCCGTAGGCGCGCATGTCTTCGACCAGCGGCAGCAGCGCCTGGCCCTTGGGGGTGAGCGCGTACTCGACCCGGGGCGGGACCTCGGGGTAGGTGTGGCGCTCGACGATGCCCTCGTCCTCGAGCGCGCGGAGGCGCAGCGAGAGCGTCCGCGGGCTGATCCCCTCCAGCGAGCGCTCCAGCTCGCAGAAGCGGCCGCTGCCCTCGGCCAGGTCGCGGATCAGCAGCAGCGTCCACTTGCCGCAGACGACTTCGGCGGTCTTACAAACGGGGCAGGTGGAGTTGCTCTCGGCGCTCATGTTCCGCAGCGAGGTTGTGGCAATTGCCTCGCTTCAACAAGTGTAGCGCCATGGCTTCACTTACTGAAGCATTGGCGAGACGGCGCTGCGCTCAGGAATGGCCCGCGGTCACCGCGGTGACCTTGAGGACGTCGACCTTGTAGCGGACGTCGTTTTCGCCGTAGACGAAGGTCGTCGGGATGCCGGTTTCGACTTCCAGAAGCTGGCATTTCGATTCGCCGGAGAGGCACTTCGCTTCGCCGTATACCGCCGTGACCGCGTCGGAAACCAGCAGCAGCGGCTTGTGCGTGGTCGGACTGATCCCCATATAGGTGACCGCCTGCGCCTTCTCGCCCGGCAGCGGCGCCGGCGGCAGCACTTCGTGGCGTACCACCGGATCGTCGGTTTCCTTGCCACCGCCCGGCTTGTCGACCGTCTTGACGATCTTGACGTCGATCGCGAAGCTGTAGAAGGTCAGCTGTTCGCTCGGCTGGCCGCCGCCCTTGCCGCCGCCGCTTTCCTTCACTTCGGTTTCGGTCTTCTTGGTCGTCGTTTCGCCGCCGCTCGACTGGGTCGTTTCCTTGGTCACCGTGCTGGTGCCTTCGGAGTTGGTCGTCGTCGTCACCGTGCTGGTCGACGAGCTGCCGCCGCCGCCCCCTTCTTCCTTGCCGCCGCCGACTTCGGCGCCGCTCAGGTCGGGGGCGGTGAACTTCTGCTTGAAGGGGTCGTGCGGCGAGCGCCCCCGAAGCCGCTTGCGATAGTCGCGCAGCCCGGGAGTGGCGCGGACGACGGTCAGCGTCGAGGCGCTGGTCGAATCGCCCCCGCCGGTCGCGGCGCTCGGCGGCCTCACTTCCGGCTTCGAGCCGCTCGCCAGCAGGAACGGCGTGGCGACGATCGCCACCGCCACCAGGGCGACCAGCGGCAGCAGGCGCCGGTCGCGCAGGTCGTAGTAGAGGTCGCGGGCAAACGCCGGGACCTTGAGGTCGGGCATCTTCAGCTCCGGGCCCTTCAGCTTTTTCATGGCGCCGCTCCCGTGCTCGCGGAGGCAAGGGTCGCGCCGCCTTCGACTTCTTCAGGCGTGGCGCCGGCGGTGACCCCTTCGCCCGGTGGGGTCAGGTAGGTGGTGACCTTGAAGGTCGCCTGCAGCTGCGGGAACCCGCGTTCGCCCGGTTCGAGCGTGAAGCCGTTGACGGTGATCAGCCGCCCATCGACGGCGACCTTCGCGTTGGTCGTCTTGACCAGCTTGTCGAGGCCTTCGATGAAGTCGGCGACCTTGAAGAAGCTGCCCTGGAAGCTGAGGCTGTAGGGCATCACCGCCAGCCCGGCCGGGCCGATCGAGGCCCCCAGCGGCAGCAGCGATGCTTCCGCCTCGGTCGCCGAGGTCAGCGTCCCCGGTTCCGGCGCGGGCGCTCCCCCTTCGCCTCCCGAGGACTGTTCGAGTTCGAGCGATTCGAAGTGCACCCCCGACCTGGCGGCGATCGCATCGAACTGGATCAGCAGCGATGGCGTTTCGGCTTCGCCCGGAACCGCCTTGCCGAGCACCACCAGGTGCTCGTAGTCCGTGGAGAAGGATTCCTTCGCCAGGGTGGCGGTCTGCGCTTCGGAGCGGTGCTGGGCCAGCGAGGATTCGAGGCTTTCGATCTGCTTGCCGAGCTTCGCCGCTTCGTCGCGCTTCGGGCTGAGCAGGAAGCTCCAGAAGGCAAAAGCGACGACGGCGATGGCGAGCATCGCGCCGATCACGAAGTTGGTGTTCTTCTTCGCCGCGGCCTTCATCTCATTCGCCTTCCGAGCTTTCGCTGCTGCCTTCGCTGGATTCGCCTTCGCTGGATTCGCCTTCGCCCGCGGACGAGACCGTTTCGGTTTCCCCTTCGGCGGTGACCGGGACCGGAGCCGCGTCGAAGGCGACGACGAGGCTGAACTGGGCGATGAAGTCGCGGGTCTGGCAGCCTTCGCCGCCGGCCCCGCCGGCGCCGGAGCCTTTGCCGAGGACCGAGGATTCGAGCCCGACCCGGCTGACCCCGTCGATGTCCTTCAGCGCCGTGACGAACTGCGCCACGCCCGCCTGACCGGCGGCGCAGCCGCTCATTTCGAGCAGCGGGCCTTTGATCGAACCGGTAAGCCCGCTGCCGCCACCGCTTTCCCCGCCGGTGGCGGGGCTGGCGCTGGCGTTGAGGCCGGTCAGCCAGACGTCGCTGGGCAGGATCAGGCTCAGTTCTCGCATCACCCGCTCCCAGTCGAAGCGGCTGTCGGCGAGGCTGGTCACCGTCGCGACCCGTTGTTCGGCCGTTTCCTGGAACTGCGTATACGCGGCGAGTCGTTCGGCGCGGGCCTTTTCGGCTGCGTCTTCGCGGCGCAACTCGATGACTTCGGCCTTGCGATCGGAGATTTCGTTGCCGGTCAGGACCAGCATCGCGACCCCGACCAGGACCAGCGCCAGGGCGCCGAGGAGGATGTAGGGCAGCGGTCCGGTGCGGAGCGGAGCGTGGTCGCCGCGGCGCAGCTCGGCGGGGATGAGGTTAACCGGGCGCACCGCTCAGGCCTCCAGACCGAGGCCGTAGGAAAGGGTCAGCCGCGCGGCGGCGAGCCCGTCGTAGCCGCTCAGCGCCTGCGGGCGGACCACCCGGATCGCCGAGCCGAGCCGCTCCTCCATCCGCTCCGCCAGACCGGGGATCGCGCTCCCGGGACCGCCGATCAGGATCTCCGAGACCGGCAGCGCCGCCTCCTGCGCGCCGTAGTAGTCGAGCGAGAGGCGCAGCTCGTCGAGCAGCGCGGCGGTGCCCTCCTCCAGAGCCTGGCGCGCCTCGGCAACCGTCTCCGGGTCGCCTTCGATCTCCTCGACCGGCCGCTGCAGGCCCACGTGGTTGAGCCACTGGACCGCGTGTTCGGGGCTGAGGCCGCGGGTCGCCCCGAGCCGCTCGGAGATCGCCTCCAGGCCGGCGTGGGAGACGCGGGTGAAGAGACAGGAGCGACCGCGGGCGACGGCGAGGTTGGTGACGTCGCCGATGTGGCAGTAGAGCTGCGCCTCGTGCGCCGGCTCTCCCGGCTGCTGCTCCGGATCGACCACCTGGTCGGCCAGCGCCCGGATCATCGCGAAGGCGGAGAGGTCGATCCCGACCGGCTCCAGGCCGGCGATCCGCAGCGGCTCGAGGAAGGTGGCGATCATGTCGCGCCGGGCAGCGACGACGACCACGTCGACCTGCGGTGCGGCCCCCTCCTCGGCGGGGACGCCGCCGACGACCTGCCACTCCAGCACCGCCTGGTCGAGCGGCATCGGGATCTGCTCCTGGGCCTGGAAGCGGACCGCAGCCTCCATCTCCCTCGGGTCCTCGATCGCCGGCAGGCGGACGGTGCGGACGAGAACCTGCTGGTTGCCGATCCCGAGCCGCACCCGCTTGGAAAGCTTGTGCTCGGCGAAGAGCGCCTTCAGCGATTCCGCCAGCGCCTCGCACTCGACGACCTCGCCCTCGTGGAAGACGCCGGCGGGCAGGGAGCCGATCGCCGTCCCGGCGATCTGCGCCGTGCCGTTGAGGCGGATCTCGGTCGCGGCGACGCTGCCCGCCTCGATGTCGAGGCCGGAGATCGCGGTGGGCTTCTTCTTTCTGGTCAGTTGCATCGCGAGTAGCCGCAGCGCGCCGATCGGCGCCCCGGCCCTTCCTTCATCGACAGAAAGGCCGCAGACCTTTCGCCCTGCAACTACTCATTTCTCGTAGAACCTGGACGGCTCTACGAGAAGGTGCCGAGGTACCAGTTGACGAGCTGGTCGCCGGCCAGCAGACCGACCACGCCGCCGAAGGCGAGAAACGGCCCGAACGGGATCGCCCGCTTGCGGGCCCCGGCGCCGTGGCGGGCGACGATCCAGAGGCCGGCGAGCGAGCCGGCGAGCAGGGCGACGAACAGCGCCGGAATCGTGTTGCGGCCGAGAAAAAGGCCCATCGCCGCGGCCAGCTTGACGTCCCCCAACCCCATCCCGCCGGGATAGGCCAGCGCCGCCAGGAAGAGCGCTCCGCCGGCGCCCGCCGCGGCGAGCGCCCGCACCGGCAGGCTCGCGGGGTCGCCGACCGCGGCGATCGCGACGGCGAGGACGGAGGCGGCGAGGAGGACCTTGTTGGGGATGATCCGCTGCTCGAGGTCGGTCAGCGTCACCGCGACCAGCATCGTCACGAAGACGAGGCCGAGCGCCAGCTCGGTCGGATCGCCCCAGAGCACCGCCACGGTGAGGGCGTAGAGGGCGCCGAGGCCGAGCTCGGTGAGCGGGTAGCGGGCCGAGATCGCCTCGTCGCAGCAACGGGCGCGTCCCCGCAGCAGCGCCCAGGAGAAGACCGGGACGTTGTCGTAGGCGGCGATCTGGTCGCCGCAGCCGGGGCAGCGCGAGCGCGGCCCGACCACCGATTCCCCCCGCGGCACCCGGTGGGCGACGACGGTGACGAAGCTGCCGGAGATCAGCCCGCCGAGCAGGGCGAGGACGAGTGCCGCCGCCACGGCCTCATTCCCCTTCCAGCGGCGTGGTGGTGTCGACCTCGATCCGGCTCGGGTAGTTCGGGTGGTCGTACATGATCGGGATCGCCGTGTTCGGCGGGGTGTTTGCCGGGTCGACGCTGAGCGCCACCCCGAGCCGGTGTTCTTTCGTCACCGTCCGCGGGGCGATCGACATCGTCAGCCGCAGCTTCGCCCATCCGGTTCGCGGCCAGCTTTCGTTTCCCTGCGAGGAGAAGGTCCAGTATTCGTTGCCGTCGATGAGGTTTTTCAGGTAGGTGTCGTGGGCGACCAGTTCTTCGCTGCTGAGTTCTTCTTCCCGTTCGAAGAGGAAGACGCAGACCGTCGCCGGGTAGCTGGCTTCGTTCAGCGTCCGCGAGTAGAACTCGAGCGAGACCGTCCCGCTCATCTTGAATTCCTTCGGCATCGGGTCGGTCACCCAGCGGTGGATCTTCGCCTCCGGGTTGACGGTGCTGGTCGGTTCGCGGTGGCAGCCGGCGGTGTCGTCGGGGAGTATCTGCACCCCCTTGTCAGTGTCGGGATTGGGCTCCAGGTAGGAGTCGGTCGAGTAGTCGTAGAGGGCCGGATTCGATTCGTCGACCGGGTCCGGATCCGGCGGCGCCCCGAGCAGCAGCGCGTCCGGCGCCCCCGGCCGCGAGGAGCCGTTGCGCAGGCCGCTGGCGCAGGTGCCGAGGGTGTTGTGGAGCAGGTGGTCGCCTTCGATCGTCTGCCGTTCGGTTTCGCCACTTTCGGCGCAGGGGGTGTCGGAAAGGAAGTACTGCTGGGCGGTCACCGCTTTGCCGCTGCCGAGCCCTTCGGTTTCGTCGGCGAGTTCTTCTTCTTCGCGCTGTTTTTCTTCTTCTTCGCCGCCGTTGCCGGTGCCGCCGTTGCCGGGTTCTTCCCCCTGGGTCGAGCGCTGCGCCTGCGATTCGGGGTTCGCCACCTGCGATTGCACTTCGACGTAGCTGGTTTCAGCGTTCTGGCTCGCCGATTTGTCGATCTTGACCGCGACGATGATCTGCTTGTAGTCCTGCGGCCCTGGGCAGAAGTCTTCGCTGCCGCTGGTTTCGCTTTCCGGGCAGTCGGGGTCGTTGCGCCAGACCACGTAGCGGTAGAGCTCGCCCTTGACGCTGCCCGATTCGAAGGGGACAGGACCCGGCAGGACGACTCCTTCGACTTCCTGTTCTGGTTTGCCCCAGATTTCACCGTGTTTCACCACCATCGTCGCTTTTTCGGCGAGGGGCTCCCGCTGCAGGTAGAAGCTGCCGCCGGAGACCCGGTGGTTCGGGTTCTCGGGGTTCGCCACGTATTCCGGCGTCGTCGTCAGCGCCAGTTCCGAGTAGCTCAGCGAATGCAGCTTCTCGATCTCTTCCTGGGCGCGGTCGAGGGCGACCTGCGATGCGGTCGCCCGCTGCGCGTTGCGGGTCGCCGCGGCCAGCACCCCGAAGACCGCCAACGAGGCGAGGGCGAGGATCACCGCCGCCATCAGCACCTCGATCAGCGTGAATCCTTCCTCGCGGCCGACAAGCCTCTGCATCCTGTTCTCGATCCGCATCGACATCAGCTGCCCAGGGTCGTGGTTCGCAGGGTCGCCCCGTCGGAGATCGTCAGCAGGCCGGGGCCTTCCGGGTTCGGGACTTCGAGGTTGACGCCGATGTAGGTGGGGTCCTTTTCGGCCTGCGCCGGTCCGCATTCGACCGGGTCGGCTTCGCTGCTGGGGACGAAGCAGAAGAGGCTTTCGGGGTTGCCGACCCCGGAGAGGGCGGTGGTCGCGGTGCCGGTGACCGTGCCGTCGGGCGAGCTTTCGGTACGGGTGCAGGAGGTCGCCGAACAGCGATAGACGATCCGGCATTTGATCGCCTCGGCGGTCGGGTCGGCGAGGACTTCGCCACCGCAGTCGGCGCGGCGCACGCTGGCCAGGAAAGCGACTTCGCTCGGGGTGGCGGTTTCGACGCTGACGCCGTTGCGGACTTCGCGGACGATCCGTTCGAGCTGCCAGCGGGCGGTGGTGACGTTCTGGGCCTTGCGGCTCAACGCCGGCTGGTCCTTGACGGCGCTGATCAGCATCGCCGTCCCGGCGCCGACGATGACGACGCTCATCGTCATCGCGACGAGCATCTCGATCAGGGTCAGACCCGCCTCGGGACCTCGGGCCCGCAGCCGCTCACGGGCGAAGCGCCTCATCGCCGCGGCACCACCTTGAAGGCCCGCCGCACCGCTCGCGGCTCCCAGGCCCCCGCCGCGTTGACCGCCCGCACCCGCAGCACGTGGCGTCCCCGCCCCAGGTGCTTCAGCCGCAGCGGCGAGCGGCAGCCGCGCCACCGCCTGCGGTCGAGCTTGCACCTGAACCTCGTCCCGGTCTGGCCGGTCGAGTCGGCGAAGCGGAAGACAACCTTGTGGCGGCGGGTCCTGGAGGCCGGCCCGAAGGTGATCCGGGTGTGCGGGATCAGGTAGGTCGGGCTCGGCGGCACCGGGGTGCCGCCTCCGGTCTTGGTTCCGCTGCCGCTGCTCCCGCTCGTGCCGCCGGCACCCGAGTCGCTTCCGCCACCACCACCACCGCCGCCGCCTTGTTCTTCGCCGCCGCCGCCGACCGGAGTCGTCTCTTCGTAGGTCAGCGGCTCCGAACATTCGGAGACGAAACCTTCGGCCTCGGCGGTGGCGCGGAAGGTGGTCAACGAACTCGCCGCGACCGTCACCTGCAGGCCCGGTTCGAGCAGTTCTTCGGCATCGCCGGCCGCCGCGGGTTCGCCCGAGCAGTCCGCGGAGGTGTAGATCTTCACCTTGGCGCCGGTCTGCGCTTCGCCGATCAGCCGCGGCGTCGTGCTCTGCCCCGGCGATTCGGGGCTGGTTTCCAGCAGATGCGGCGGTTCGGGGCCGAGGAGGAGTTTCGGGTCGTTTTCGGTCGAGACGAGCCGGGTGACTTCGGCTGCCGGGTTGCTGAGGTCGCGTTCGTAGATGTCGGCTTCGTTGTCGCCGTCTTCGAGCGTGAAGCGCTCGACGCTGCGGAAGAAGACGTGCTGCCCGTCGGCCGAGGCGCCGACGAAGGTGGCGCCGCAGTTGCCCGGTTTCAGCGGGCAGTAGCTGGGAGCGATCGTGATCATGCTGGTGGTGCCGGCGCCGGTGTCGCGGAGGAAGATGTCGTCTTCGTTGTCCGTGTCGCCTTCGAGGATGCCTTCGGCGGTCGAGAAGACGACGCGCGAGGCGTCGGTCGAGGCTTCGTTGAAGCGGGCGTTCTCTTCCCCGCTCCAGCAGAGCGGGCAGCTGTCTTCGCCTCGCGAAAGGAGCACCGGTTCGCCGCCGCTGACGTTCTGGCGGTAGACGTCGTCGGCTTCGTCGGTGTCTTCGGGCACGAGCGCTTCGGCGGTGATGAAGACGACTTCTTCGGCGTCTTCGCTCAGCGCCTCGAAGGTGGCGCCGCAGAGACTCGTGCATTCGGCCGAGGTGACCAGCGTCAGGCTCGGAAAGGCGCCTTCGCTCCACTCGTAGATGTCGTTGGCGTTGTCTTCGTCTGCGCCGACCAGCTTCTCGGCGCTGGTGAAGAAGACGTGGGCGCCGTCGCCCGAGGCGTCCGAGTAGCTGGCGGTGATGTTCTGCGAGCCGGCGGAGATCAGCGTCGTCGGCCCGGAGGGCAGATCGCGCGCATAGACGTCGGTCGCCCCGTCGTTGTCGCCTTCGACGAGCTTCTCGGCCGTGCTGAAGAAGACCCGGCTGCCGCCGGCGCCGCTGCCGTCGAAGATCGGTTCGGCGCCGCTGTTGCCGCAGCCGCCGCATTCGCCGCGGGAGACCAGGTGGGTCTTCCCTTCTTCGACGTCGCGGGCGTAGATGTCGCGGGCCGAGTCGGTGTCGGCGCTCGAGAGCGGCTCTTCGGTGCTGAAGTAGGCGTAACGGCCGTTGCCGGAGATGCCGCGCCGCGAGACGTCGAATTCGCCGTTGCCGCAGCCGGGCGGGCAGCCGCTTTCGCCGGCGCTGACCAGGACCGTTTCGCCCGTTTCGAGGTTGCGCATGTAGAGGTCGGTCGAGCTGTCGGTGTCTTCGGGCGCCAGCTGCTCCTTGGTTTCGAAGTAGACCTTGGTTCCTTCGCCGGTGGCGCCGGCGAAGGTGACCGGGAAGGCGCCGTTGCCGCAACCCCCCGACGCGCAGGAGGAGGCGCCCCTCGTCACCAGCGTCGTCGCCCCGGTTTCGAGGTCGCGCATGTAGATGTCGGTGCTGCGGTCGGTGTCTTCGGCGACCAGCCGCTCCTGGGTAGAGAAGAAGGCCAGGTTCCCGTCTGCGCTCGCCGCCTCGAACTGCGCGGGGTAGGCGTCGTTGCCGCCGGTTTCCCCGAGCGAGAGCTCCCGGGTCACGTAGGCGCCCTTGCTCGGATCGAAGGAGCGCTCGTAGACGTCGCGGGTGAAGTCGGTGTCGCCGGGGACGAGCTTTTCGTCGGTTTCGAAGAAGACGACGCTGCCGTCGGCCGAGGAGCCCTTGTAGTTGGGGGTCGAGGCACGGGCCGCGGGGGCCGCGACGAGGACGGCCGCCAGCACCGCGAGCGCGGCGGCGACACGGGCCGCGATCGGCGGCAGGAAGCGGGAGAGCGGCGAAGCCGACATCACCGATCTATCGGCCGGATCAGACGTTCTTCTTAGGCCAGTGCGGAAAATTCGGTAGCCGAACGCACGAAGGGCGGGCACAAGGCCCGCCCTTCGAATCCCTCGCGGGGATACCTAGCTTGAACTCGGGTTAACCGTTTTCCCAGCTAGCAGTGGTGGCCGATTCGGTGGCTCCAGCGGGACAACCGCCGACGCCGGGTTCTTCGCATTCGAACTTGAGTTCGCCACCCGAGGTCCTTTCGGCCCAGAACTTCTGAGTCGACTTCGAACCCTGCGCGAGAACTTTGTAGCCCGCCCCTTCGCTGAGCACGGTGACGGTAAGGCCGGTAACGCTCTTCAGCGTAGGCTCGATTGCTTCGAGAGCGGCTGCATCCATTTCTTTGTAGCTTCCGCCGTTTTCGGTCGAGTAGGTCTCCGCAGCAACCTGGGCCGTGTGGACGTACTCCTTCGCCTTCGCGTCACCGGCCTTTTCCTTCTGGTTGAAGAAGGCGGGCAGGGCGATCGCGGCGAGGATGCCGAGGATCAGCATCACGACGAGGAGCTCGATCAGCGTGAAGCCGGCCTCGCTGTCGCCGTTGAGCCGGGCGCCGATGCGGGCCCGGAGATTCTGGACTGACATTAGTGACCTCCTATGGTCCTAATAGTTCGAGCCAGAGCCCCGTCGCGTGAAGCCACGTGGTGTCTGTCGACCCCGGTGGTAGCCCGGCCGACTCGCGAGGAGTCCCGACGGCTTTGCGTCCCCGCCTCGCAGCGGGTTTGCCTGTTGCACCGAGGCACTGGCAGATTCATCACAGGGCCTTAATCGACAGTCAAGCCGAGGACTTGATCCCTGAAATTGGGGTTACGTCCCGCAAAAACTCGGGTCCGTGGACACCCGTCCAGTCGATCGCGACGAAAACCGATTAGGGCCGTCAGCGCCTACATGCAGCTTGTGCGCCTCCGTGATCGTCTCCAGATCCCTTTCGAAGGTCATGTGGAGATAGCCCTCGAACCATGGGCTCCGGCGCCGGGGGTGCGGACGCGCGCCTCCGGATAACCCCCGGCGGCGAGTCGTTCCCCATGCAATTTGGCATATCTGGTGATGCAAATTGGCATTTTGAGTCAGGTAATTTGGGACTTTGGACTTTGGCCGAGGACGGCTACCAGCTGGGAAACACCGGGAAGCCATGATCGGCGGCGGCGTCGGCGAGCCGATCGTCGTAGGTGAAGAAAGAGCCGATGTCCTCCTCGATTGCGACCGCGGTTGCCAGATGAAGCGCATCGAGCGCCCGCAGCTTCGAGGGTCCGACTGAACTCGCAAGATCGAGCACCTCGTCGTCGATCGGCATCAGCGCCATGTCCATAAGCCAGGCGCGGGCGTCCGCCGCGTAGTCCGGCCCGTAGCGAGCGCATGCCCTGATCGCCTCGACGCCGAGCAGCATGCTCGAGACGAAGCCCGTCCAGCGCGAGAGCTCCTCGCGCAAGAGCTCGTACCCGGCCTCCCTCAGCGGCAGCTTTACGTAGGCCGAGGTGTCGAGATATGCCAAGCGGCCGGCTATACCCGATCCTCGCGGAGTTCTTCCAGGACCTCGATACTCGGCGGTCCCTCTGCCGGCTTCTTACGAGATGCAGCCGCCGACTTCAAGAGGTCGCCGCGGGGCATCGTCGCCCCCCGTTCCGCGACCAGGCGGGCAATTGGCGAATCCGGCGGACCCGACGGCGACAGCCGCGCCACCTCCACCCCCCGCTCCGTCACGACAAAGCTCTCCCCCTGCTTGACATTCGCGAGATATTTTGAAAGGTTTTGTCTTAGCTCACGCACACCCACGCGTTCCATGTGCGCCACCGTAGCACCTCTGACGTCCCCTCTCGCTTCTTCGCCTCGCTCACGACCTCGGCGTGAGCCGGGCGAATTGATCAATCGTCTGTCTGGGGATGACTAACGAGCTTCAAACGCCGGATGGCCTCGGAGCTGTCTTTTCCACTGAGGATGTACTTCTGCTCGCCGTCCTCGGCGGATCTATTGTCTTGGTTATCCCGTCCAGCTCCAGCTGCCGGAAGTGGCAAGCAACCCGAGACACTGGTAATTCCTCGTCATTTACGTATTCGCGGTGAAATCGATTCGCCGACAGAGCCTCGCCGCCGTGCCAGAGGGCTTCGATGATCCGCTTCTGCAGCGGGTGGTGGATCGCGTGAGCAACGGGGTCGTGCATCGATGCACCCTGTCCTCAGAATCGAAACTTGATCGGAGGCGATTCGTACCCGAGCATTGCCCAGGTCGCGGGGAAGAAGTCATCGGCCGACTCCTCATTGAACCGCTCCGCCGCCGCCGCTACGGCCGTGTCGAGCTTCAGGTAAGTCTCGGCGAGGATTCCGGTCACGTCCTTCCAGCACTGCTCATCAGACATGAATCCACGCCAGGTCAGGTGCCGGTCAGGGCGTCTGTCGAAGGTGCCTGACCGAACCGCGCCTTCGGTCCTGGCAATGACCCCTTGAATCGATGCTCTGCTCAACCCCTCCCGCTGCCGGTTGGACATTTCTTCAAATTCCTTATCCGAAAAGAACACGCGGCTGAGGCCCCGGTAGATGTGTTCGGCCGCGCCTCTTCGGGGGTTCATCCTGACCACCTCGAGGCAGCCCTCTTTCTCCAACTCGCGGAAGTGGTAGGAGGTCAGCGAGAGAGCCTGCTGGTAGCTCTCGTAGAACTCGTCGGGAACCAGCCCCTGCCGGACGAACTGACTAGGCGAGATGTCGATCTCGTTGAGAATTTCCAGAATCCGAGCGCGCAGCGGGTGCTTGAAGGCATTGCAGATCGACGGTTCAACAGAGGCTTTCGGCGGTCTGGCAGGCGACATTTGAGGGTCTCCTTTCGGATCGGTTTGAAGCAGGCCGACCGCCGCAGCGTAATTGACTACCCAAGCTTCAGCTTCGCATTTCTCTGAGCGCAACCTATTACTTCTGTTGCGTCGATTTACTTAAAGCGGTTCTATCGGTCCCCTCTGCATCCGAGTTCATGAAAGGGGGGATGGCGATGAAGCTCGCCGATAGCGCGACGCCGGTTCCGACCGCGTTGATTCACAAGGGCAACTAGCCCAACCAGGTAGCGAGGGGGCGGCGCTTTCAGCATGAGGTGGAGTGCTGCCCCCTGCTCGCAACCCATAGAAGCGGCTAAAGCATGAGGAGACCTAGAGTGATCAATCTCGGTCTCGCCTTCAGAGTCCGAGACGGAACCGGCTTCCCAGACGGGGGCGGCTACCTCTCTGGGCCGATGATGTACCGCCCCTCCCAACCTTCTTTCCTAGATGCCCGCCACCTCACAGCTTCCGAATCCCAGCCTTGATGCCTTTGGCGAGTGCGAGCTTGCCGAACTGGACGACCGCACGGCGCACGTCCTTCGGATGCGGGCGGGCATGGTCGACGGGGAGCTGCGCTCGCTGGTTGAGATTGCCAACGAACTCGGGGTCACGAAAGAGCGGGTTCGGCAGATTCAGCAGCGGGGTCTACTGCTGATCCGTCAGCTTCGCGAAATGCAGAGGCACCTTCGCCACGAACCCGAGATTCAGCAGACGTGGAAGGGGAGAAGGGCGCGCGGAAGGGCGTCACCGAAGGCTACGAACGGCAATCCAGGTGATCAATTCGGCATCGGTATAGACGGCCGTACACCCGTGCCAGCTCCCAGAAAAACCCCCTGGAATCAATAGGGGGGTCAGGCGGCGGTGCGCTGACCTAGCGCTGACAAATGCACCGTATTGACTACATCCCTGGGCGACAGCCGCATCCGCCAAAAACGGGCCAGCACGCTTCTACTCTGGTGGGGAGCTTTCCAAGGTTGTCGTGTTTTCCTTGGATTTCTCGGTCGCCTTTCCAAAGAACGGCATCGCTGCCGCAGGTTCAGCGAATGTGTTCGTAGATGCTGAACATCGGCAGGTACATCGAGATCACGATGAAGCCGACGATGCCGCCGACGAAGACGATCATCACCGGCTCCAGCAGCGAGGTCAGGGCCTTGACGTTGGCGTCGACCTCGGCCTCGTAGAAGTCGGCGATTTTGGCCATCATGTTTTCGAGCTGGCCGGTCTCCTCGCCGACCGCGACCATGTGGCCGACCATCGGCGGGAAGATCGGGTTCCTTTCGATCGGCGCCGCCAGCGAGCCGCCCTGTTTGGCCGAGTTGTAGACGTCGTCCATCGCCTGCTCGATGACGACGTTGCCGGCGGTTTCGCCGGTCAGTTTGATCGCCTGCAGCATCGGGATGCCGGCCGAGACCGCGCCGGAGAAGGTGCGCGACCAGCGGGCCAGGGCGACCTTCTGGATCACGTCGCCGATCTTCATCGGGATCCGCAGCGTGAACCGGGTCCACATTTCCTTGCCGCGTTCGGTCCGTTTCCACTGGACGAAGGCAAAGATCGCTGCGATCAGCCCGGGGATGATCAGGAACCAGTAGCCGGTGATCGCTTCCGAGGCGCTGACGCAGATCTGGGTCGGGATCGGCAGGCCCGCCGCTTCTTGGGGATGTTCTTCGGCGAGTTCTTTGAAGATGTTGGCGAAGACCGGGATCACGAAGGTGACGATCGCGATCAGCACCACGGCGGCGAAGCCGAAGACCAGCGCCGGGTACATCATCGCCGATTTGACCTGGCGGCGCAGGGCGTCCTGTTTCTCGACCTGGTAGGCGATCCGGTCGAGCGCCTCGTCGAGCCGCCCCGACTGCTCGCCGGAGCGGATCATCGCCCGGAAGAGGCGGTCGAAGACCTGCGGGTGGCGCGCCATGGCCTGCTCCAAGGTGCTCCCGGCCTCGACGTCGGCGCGTATGCCGCCGACGGCCGTTTCGATCATTTCGTCGTTGGTCTGCTGTTCGAGCGTGTGCAACGCCCGCAGCATCGGCATCCCGGAGGCGACCAGGGTCGCGAACTGGCGCGAGAAGACCGCCAGCTCGCGCATGTCGACCTTTTTGAAGCGTTTGAAGACGTCCTCGAGGTTGAAAGGGTTCGCTTTCTCTGTGACCTCGAGGACGATCATGCCGCGCTGGCGCAGCTGCTCGGTGACCTGGGCCTTGGAGTCGGCCTCGACCTCGCCGCTGGAGGCGACGCCGGTGACGTCCATCGCCCGGAAGGCGAAGGTGCTGGCCCCGGCCATCGGCTAGCCCACCTGCGAGTACTCCGGCGGCGCCACCGGGACGCCACCGATCAGGCGTTTGAGCTCCTCCGGGACCGAGGCGCGCTGCTCGGCCAGCGACCGCGTGATGCGACCGTTGCGGACCAGGCGCGCCAGGTCGGCGTCCATCGTCTGCATCCCGACCGCGCCCGAGGTCTGAACCGCGGCGTAGATCTGGTGGGTCTTGCCCTCGCGGATCAGGTTGCGGATCGCCGGCGTCGGCACCAGCACCTCGGTGGCGACGACCCGGCCCATGCCGTCGGCGGTCGGCAGCAGCTGCTGGGTGACGATCCCCTGCAGGGCGATCGAGAGCTGGGTCCGCACCTGCCCCTGCTGCTCGGGCGGGAAGACGTCGATGATCCGGTCGACCGTCTGCGCGGTCGACTGGGTGTGGAGGGTGGCGAAGACGAGGTGGCCGGTCTCGGCCGCGGTCAACGCGGTGGAGATCGTCTCCAGGTCCCTCATCTCGCCGACCAGGATCACGTCGGGATCCTCTCGCAGGGCGGCGCGGAGACCGAGGGCGAAGTCGACCGCGTCGGAGCCGACCTCGCGCTGGTTGACGATCGAGCTTTTGTGGTGGTGGAGGAACTCGATCGGATCCTCGATCGTGAGGATGTGGTCCTGGCGCTCGCGGTTGATCACGTCGATCATCGCCGCCAGCGTCGTGCTCTTGCCCGAGCCGGTCGGGCCGGTGACGAGGACGAAGCCGCGCGGTTTCGCGGTCAGCTCGCGCAGCACCTGCGGCACCCCGAGCGAATCGAGCGCCGGGATGTCCTGCGGGATCAGGCGGAAGGCGGCGCTGACCGAGCCGCGCTGGAAGAAGCAGTTGACGCGGAAGCGGGCGACGCCGGGGATCGCGTAGGCGAAGTCGAGCTGTTTCTCGATCTCGAAGCGTTTGCGCTGGTCGTCGTTGAGGATGCCGTAGACGACCTCGCGGGTGTGCTGCCCGGAGAGCACCGGGAAGCCGTCCATCGGCTCGATCTTGCCCTTTTCCCGGATCGCCGGCGGGAAGCCCGGCGTCAGGTGCACGTCGGAGGCCTGCACCGAAACCATGTGCGCGAGCACCTCGGAGAACTCGAAGTCCATTGGCTCTAGATCGGCCGCCGGGGCAGTTTCCTCGATACCCGGTTTCGATTATGCGGTGACACGGATGACCTCCTCGAGGCTGGTCAGGCCGGCGCGGACCTTGGCGATGCCGTCCTCGCGCAGCGTGACCATCCCCTCTTCGCGGGCGACGGCGGCGATCTCAGCCTCCGGCGTCTGGGCGACCGCCATCTCCTTGATCCGCTCGCTCATCTGCATCACCGAGTAGAGGCCGACCCGGCCGCGGTAGCCGCTCTGGTTGCAGCGGGCGCAGCCGAGCGGCTCGTAGGCCTCGATTTCGACGCTGCCGGGCAGGCCCGCCTCGGCCAGCGCCTCGGCGGGGATCACGGCGCGGCGCTTGCAGTGGGTGCAGAGCTTGCGGGCGAGCCGCTGGGCGACCACGCAGTCAACCGCCGAGGCGATCAGGAAGGCCTCGATCCCCATCTTCGAGAGGCGGGTGATCGCGCCCGGGGCGTCGTTGGTGTGCAGGGTCGAGAGCATCATGTGCCCGGTCAGCGCCGCCTCGATCGCGATCCGCGCCGTCTCGCCGTCGCGGATCTCGCCGACCATGACGATGTCGGGGTCGGCGCGCAGCATCGAGCGCAGGCCGGTGGCGAAATCGAGCCCGGCTTTGCGGTTGACGTTGATCTGGTTGACCCCGGCCAGCCGGTACTCGACCGGGTCCTCGATCGTGATGATGTTCTTCTCGACCTGGTTCAGCTCCTGGAGGGCCGCGTAGAGGGTCGTGCTCTTACCGGAGCCGGTCGGGCCGGTCACCAGGACCGCGCCATAGGCCTGGTGGAAGGCGGCCTCGAAGCGCTCGCGGGCGCCGCCGTCCATCCCAAGGTCGTCGAGCGAGCGCTGGGCGTTCTCTTTATCGAGGATGCGGATCGTCACCCCCTCGCCGCGCTGGGTCGGCAGGGTGGTGATGCGGAGGTCGACGCGGCGGTCCTCGACGGTGACGCTTACCCGGCCGTCCTGGGGGACGCGCTTCTCGGCGATGTTGAGGTCGCTCATGATCTTCACCCGGGAGACGACGGCGTTGACCATCCGCTTCGGCACGTTGGCCGCCTCGCGGAGGACGCCGTCGACCCGGAAGCGCACCCGCATCGCGTCCTCGCCGGCCTCGAAGTGGACGTCGGAGGCGCCCTCCCCCACCGCCTGGCCGAGGATGCTGTAGACGAGTTTGATCACCGGCGCGTCTTCGGCGCTGACCTCGATGTCGCTGACCTCGGCCAGTTCCTCGTCGGCTTCGGCCTCGCCCTCGGTGACCGCCTCGGTGACCGCGCTCTGCAGCGTGTTGAGCCGGGTGATCAGCGCCTCGATGTCCTCCTCGGCGGCGACGGCGACGCGGCAGTCGAGCGCGGTCGCCATCTGGATGTCGTCGACGGCGAGGACGTTGGTCGGGTCGGCCATCGCCACCAGCAGCGTCTGCTTGTCGACGTAGCCGACCGGCAGGGCGCCGTAGCGGCGCGCGGTGTTGACCGGGATCAGGTTGGCCGCCGCCATGTCGACCTGGTAGGCGGAGAGATCGATGTGGTCGAGGCCGTAGCGCTCGGCGATCGCGCGGGAGAACTGGTCAGCGTCAACGGCGCCCTGCTCCAGCAGCAGCCGCTCCGGCGGCTTGCCGGCGGTGCGGGCTTCTTCGATCGCCTGGCGGGCGCGGCCTTCGGCGACGAAGCCGAGGTCGACGAGAACGTCGGTGACGAAGCCGCTGGAGCGACCGCGGGCGAGCGGCGGCGTCAGCCCCAGAGTGCCGCTCGGCTCCTGCTGCAGCGCCGGGGCGGTCGAGTCGCCCGATTCCGGCACCGGGCGCAGGTGGCTGGGAAATTCCCGGCCCTCCATGCTCACGGGTGGTATTCGAGGGTGGGGCCCTTGTAGCCGGCGTCGATCACGGCCTGGACGATGCTTTCGGCGTCCTGGAAGCCGTAGCTGAGCGAGGCGGTCGGCACCGACTGGTCGAGCCGGCGCGGCCGCAGCACGACGAGGGCGGGAACGCGTTCGACGCCGACGCTCTCGGTGATCGCCGCGTAGCGGGCAATGTGGCTAGCGGGGACGACGAAGGCGGTGACGCCGGCCATGCCTTCGAGGCTGGAGCTCGCCAGCTTGACCAGGTCGTCGTCGATGCCGCCGTCGTGGACGAACAGCAGGACCACGGTCTGGTTCGCCTTCCAGGCTGCCATCAGCGAGTGCGGCAGCGGCCGTTCGGCGATCGCCGAGCCGGCGCCGTCGGCGGCGGCTTCGGGCGCAGCCGGAGTGGTCGAAGGCGAGGGGGCCGCGCCTTCGCCGGGGGGCGCGGCGCTGGCGCTCAGCGAGCCGCCGCCGCTTGCTTCTTCGCTGCCGCCGCCGCCCATCGAGGTGAAGACGAAGATCGCGCCGGCGACCAGCAGAACGCCGATCACGGCCATCTGCACGAGCGGGTTGCTGTTCAGCTGCTCCCTCATAGGTCTGTCCATCTAGCTCGACAAAACGAGCGGCGGGCTTGAGGGCTGGGCGCCGCCGGCCGGTGGCGCCACGACGGGGTCAGCAGTCGGAGTTCGGGGGGCTGCCGGCGGTGTTGGTGCCGGAGCATTCGAAGTAGGCCTGGGGGGTGAAGTAGACGGCGCCGCGATTGGTTTTGGTTTTTTCTTCTTCCAGACGTTTTTCTTCTTCGGTATGAATCCGTTCTTCGCGTTCTTCAGGCGTCTCGCCTGGGATTTCTTCTTCGTTGATTTCGGGTTCTCCGGCGCTTTCTTCCACTTCAGGCGAGCCCGGATTTAGTTCGGGCGGAACTTCGAAGCCGGCGTCCTGTTCGACCGTCCCGTTGCCGCTCATATTGATCTGCTTGCCGGCGACGATGCCCTTGAAGGTCGCGTTGCCGCTGATGTTGATGTAGGTGTCGGGCCCGTAGATGATCATCTCGTCGGTCGTCGAGTAGTTGCCCGAGAGGTTGACCTGGGTGGCCACGGTCGGCGAGCCGAGCAGGTAGAAGCCCGGCATCTCGTACTGGCCGTCGGAGGGCTGGTAGCCGGTGGCGGCGATCCGGTTGTTGCCCGAGAGCGAGATCTGGGTGCCGTTGTAGTTGCAGTGTTCGGGCGTATCGAAGAAGAAGCGCACGGTGGCGCCCTCGGCCATGATCAGCTGCGAGTTGCCGCTCATGCTGATCGAGCAGATCCAGTAGTCCCCGCCCCCGACCGTGAGCGTGTCGTTGCTGCTCAGGGTGATCGCCCGGGTGCTCGAATTGAAGGGGGGCTTCTTGGTCCAGCTACCGGTGTAGGAGTCCTTCTGGCAGTTGACGGGCACGTCGGTGCTGGTGCAGGTGGTGATCCGCGCGTTGGAGTTGTTGGTCGCGATGTCGGTCGGGATGAAGCTGCTGACCGGCGGCAGTTCGACGTTGCCTTCGGTCACTTCATACCCGCTGCACTGCGTGGCGTTGCCCGACGTGGTCCAGGTCTTGCCGACGCCGTGGCGGATGTTGCCGCAGATGCTGGCATTGCCCGAGGTGACGAGGTTGCCGTTGGTGCCGAGCCCGACCCGGATGTTGGCGTTGCCGCTGAGGTTGATCCCTTCGCGGCCGATGAAACCCTCGAGCCCGATTTTTTTCGATTCTTCTTCCTTCTGTTTCTGCAGTTCTTCTTCGAGCTGTTTCTGGTGTTCGGATTCCTGTTTTTCTTCGGCTTCTTTGAGTTCGCGTTCGAGTTGTTCGGTCGTGTGGCGTTCTTCGGCGGCGATCTGTTCGGTTTTGTTGTTGACCAGACCGGAACGGTTGTAGGTGACCTCGATCCGGCGGCTGACTTCGTCGGCGGTCCCGGTCGAGACGACGCAGAGTTCGTAGGAACCGCATTCGAGGCCGACCGGGCTGACCCTGTAGGCGTAGCTGTTGCTGCCGACGGTGCCGGTGATTTCTGGGCACCATTCCTGGCCGCCGACCATTTCGGCCCCGGTCTTTTCGAGCTTGCCGCTGGTGCCGACGGTGAGGCAGGGGTTTAGGCGATTGAGGATGAAGGCGTAATGCGTCTGCCGCGCCCGGGCGATGTTGGCGCCGGCGTCGGCGGCGGCGATCGCCTGCTTGGAGGAGTCGTCGCGATGGGCCCCGCTCTGAACGTCGACCGTGGCGACAACCGCAGCCCCGGCCAGAGCCATGCTGGAGATCATCGCGAAGAGGGCGACGGGCAGCGCCATCCCCTGCTCCCCGCGGCGCAGGTGCCGGACCAGGAGGATGAAGCGGTCGATCGCTGCCATTCAGCCAATCTGATCGTCAGACGGGTGACCCGACTTAAGGAACGCAGCAAGACTTGGCGCCGATCTGGACGCTCGTCCTACTCAGTTCGAGGGCGCAGCGACCTGCTCGGCGGGCTCCACGGAGCCCTCCAGCTGCTCGATCCCGCTCGCCCGCTGGCCGCCGGCGGCGAGCATCAGTTTGAAGTCGTGCGGGCTGGAGGCGTACTCGAGGGCGACCTGCTCGGCGATCTTGCCCTCCATCACGTACTGGAGGAGGGACTGGTCGAAGGTGCGCATGCCGTAGTACTCGCCCTCGGAGATGACCTCGGTGATCTTGCCGGTCTCTTCCGGGTTCATGATCAGGTCCTTGACCCGGCCGGTGACGACGAGGATCTCCGAGGCGGGGACGCGGCCGTCGCCGGTGAGGTCGGGGACGAGGCGCTGGGCGATCGCCCCCTTCAGGGTCGCGGCGAGCATCACCCGGGCCTGGTGCTGGAGGTGGGGCGGGAAGAAGTCGACGATGCGGTTGATCGTCTCGGTCGCGTCGAGGGTGTGGACGGTGGAAAGCACGAGGTGGCCCGTCTCGGCCGCCGAGAGGGCAGTGCGAACCGTCTCCTCGTCGCGCATCTCGCCGATCAGGATGCAGTCGGGGTCCTGGCGCAGGACGCGGCGCATGGCGCGGCCGAAGCTCTCGGTGTCGGAGCCGACTTCGCGCTGGTTGACGATCGAGCCTTTGTCTTCGTGCAGGTACTCGATCGGGTCCTCGAGGGTGATGATGTGGTCGGTCCGGGTGCGGTTGATGTGGTCGATCATCGCCGCCAGCGTCGTGCTCTTGCCCGAGCCGGTGGTGCCGGTGACGAGGATGATCCCGCGCTGCTCCTCGGCCAGCTTCGTCACCACCGGCGGCAGGCCCAGCTCGTCGACCGAGCGGATTTCGAAGGGGATCGCGCGGCAGACGATCGAGATCGAGCCGCGCTGTTTGAAGACGTTGACGCGGAAGCGGCTCAGCCCCGGGATCGAGTAGGAGAAGTCGGCCTCGCCGGCTTCCTCGAACTCGGTCAGCGAGCGCACCTCGGCGATGTCGTGGAAGGCTTCCTCGGTGTCCTTTGTCGTCAGCGCTTCATAGCCCTCGAGGGGCGTCAGGTCGCCGTGAAGCCGGATCGTCGGCGGCACGCCGACCTTCGAATGCAGGTCGGAGCCACCCCGCTCGACCAGAGTGCGCAGCGCTGAATCGATGTCGTACATCCCGACCTGTATCGGCCGGTCAGGCAGAATCCTGAAATGCCACGAGAAGGGAGGCTAGGTCTGCGGACGAGGCGTGATCTGAGAAGCGTAGCGCCCCTCGGCTACATAGGAATAGAGATTGAAGTACTTCGCCCATAGCAACCAGATCAAGCGCCATTGGTCGCTGCGGGGATCGATTCTTATGACCGGAAGTCCCGCCCGCCCTGCGTCACCGGCATCAAACACAGCGCCATGGTCCTTCGGAAGATCAATCAGCTTCTCCTTCACAGCCGCCGCAACGGCCTCCACGTCCGCCTCGTCTCGGTCCGGCTGGCTCCGTAGGGCCTCCTTCACAAGATCCTCGCTCCGCTCCAAAGCAGAACGAGCCTGCTGCACCATCACTGCGTTCACGTCGGCAAGTAGCGAGACGTGAAGCGTGTAGCTCTCTGGATTCTTCGCAACTGAAGTCTCTGCGTGATCAACAGCGGCGATCAGATCCTTTGCGGAGTAGAGACCCACGCCGGTAGGAGACTGAAATTGCGGGTCTACCGGCCCCAGGTCGCTGGTTGGCCCCATCAGGATGTGGTGGGCCCCCATCGCAAGAAGCGTTCCCGCGCTCTTCGCTTGATTCGGAACGATGATCGTCAACTCGGAACAACGCGCCTGGGCCGAACGCGCAAGGCGCACCGCGGACTCACCGTCGCCTCCAGGGGTGTCCAGGAGAAGATGAAGCTTCTCGTCGGGATCGGCATCAGCGATCAACTCCTCGAAGAACGTGATGCTTTCCGGAAAGATCAGATCTATAAGCACGACAAGACGGCAGCCAAACGTCTCCTCGTACTCTCTGATCAAGCGCTGGCGCTCATACCGCTCGGCATGCTGGGCATGAAAGAGCGGACTCTGACCGGGAAAAGTTATCTGCGGCGCATCCCCATCGGAAAGCTCATTGGCTTTCCCTTGCGGGATTGAGCGCTGCTCTCCCGCACCTGCAGTGCCCTCTCGAGTTTCCCTGCCCATTCCCCCCCCTTGCCCAAGGACGGAGTGCTGATCAGTGGCGCAGCGACAGACTTGTCGGGATTTGACATGCGACTCCTTCCCAGGTCGAAAAACGATTGCAGACAACAGCTTCGCACAAGGGTCGGCGGCATATGAGGAAGGGGCCGGGAGCCCCTTCCTCCAGAAGCAGCGGTACTTAAGCCACCTCGCGGAGTTTCTGGGCCTCTCCGAGGGACTGGAGCTTTTTGAGGCTCTGGTTCTCGATCTGGCGGATCCGCTCGCGGGTGACGTTGAAGGTGCGGCCGACCTCGTCCAGGGTCCGCGGGTGCTCGCCGCCGAGCCCGTAGCGGAGCTCGAGCACGCGGCGCTCGCGGTAGGAGAGGTTCTCGAGGGCCTCTTTCAGCGCCTCTTTGGTCAGCAGGTCGGCGGCCCGGTCGAAGGGGCTCTCGGCCTTCTCGTCGGCGATGAACTGGCCGAACTCCGACTCCTCCTCGTCGCCGACCGGCTTCTCCAGCGAGACCGGCGCCTGGGCGGAGCGCTTGATCGAGTCGACCTCCTCGGGATCGATCCCGGTCACCTCGGCGATCTCCTCCGGGGTGGGCTCGCGGCCCAGCTCGGTGACCAGCTTGCGCTCGGCGCGGCCGATCTTGTTCAGCTTCTCGACGACGTGGACCGGGATGCGGATCGTCCGCGCCTTGTCGGCCAGCGCGCGGGCGATCGCCTGCCGGATCCACCAGGTCGCGTAGGTGGAGAACTTGAACCCCTTGCGGTAGTCGAACTTCTCCGCCGCGCGGACCAGGCCGAGCGTCCCCTCCTGGATCAAATCGAGGAAGGGCAGCCCCTGGTTCCGGTAGTTTTTCGCGATCGAGACGACCAGGCGCAGGTTCGACTCGACCATTTTCTGCTTCGCGTCGAGGTCGCCGCGCTCGATCCGTTTGGCGAGTTCGACCTCCTCCGCGGCGGTCAGCAGGCGGACTTTGCCGATGTCCTTGAGGAACAGCTGCAAGGAGTCGGTGGTCATGTCCGGTTTCAGGTCGAGCGCCTGTTTCTGGCGCCGGCGGCCTTTTTTGCCGGTGTCGGCGGGGAGCGCTTCGGCCGCGGCTTTCTGCGCCGGGTCCATGTCCTCGACGAGCTCGATCCCCGACTTCTCGAGGTGGCCGTAGAGGTCCTCGACGTCAGACTCGTCCAGATCGACCTCGGAGACCGCCGAGGCGATGTCGCCGAAGGTCAGCACGCCGAGCTGCTGCCCGCGATTGATGAGGTTTTTGACCTCGTCCAGTTCCTGAAGCTCTGCTACCAGCATCCGTTCTTACTCGTTTCCCTTGCGCTCGTTATTTAGTCGTGTCGACGAAAAGGCCGCGCCGACCCGAAAGTCGCGCCGCGCCGACAAAAAGCGGACCTCGATGATGGTCCGCGAAGTAGCTTCTGCATCCGTCCGTCATTGTGCCCTGAGGGCGGGCGCGTGCAACTGCATCAAACGCCTGTTCGCATAGTAGTCGCTTCAGTTTGTGAAGTCAAGCCGAAATCCCCGCAAGTTGCGAATAAATGCCGAGCGCGATCCGCCACCCGAAACCCTGGCTGCAGGCCTTCTGGCAGCGCGCCTACCGCGAGAACGTCACCGGCCTCTCGGCGATGGTCGCCTACAACCTGATGCTGGCCGTCTTCCCCTTCGCCCTGCTGGTCCTTTTCGTCTTCGGCCAGGTGCTGAAGATCGGCGGGGTCGAAACCAGCGTCCTCAACGACCTGCAGCGCCTCTTCCCCAACACCGAGCAGCAGACGCTGACCGACGTGCTGACGCGGATCCAGGACAACTCGACGACGATCGGGATCGCCGCCTTCCTCGGCTCGCTGTGGATCGGGGCCTCCTTCTGGGGGGCGATGGACACCGCCTTCTGCCGCATCTACCACGTCGAGTGCCGCGGCTGGGTCGAGCAGAAGCGCTTCTCCTTCGCGATGCTGATCGTCGTCCTCCTCTTCATCGCCGCCAGCATCTTCGTCCCCACCTTCGAGAGCGCGATCGTCTCCAGCACCGACCGCCTCCCCTTCGGCCTCTCCGACATCAAGGCGATCGACACCGCTCTGCTGCTGGCGGCGGCGCTGCTGATCACTTTCGGCATCTGCGCGGTGATCTTCTGGGCGGTCCCCAAGGGGCACATGCCCTGGCGGGCGGTCTGGCCCGGCGCCCTCTTCGTGACGCTCGGTGCCGGCCTTGCGAACTGGCTGTTTCCGATCTATCTCTCCAACGTGTCCAGTCTCTCCCGCTTCGGCTCGACCCTCGGTTTCGTCCTCATCGCCCTGCTCTGGTTCTACGTCCTCAGCCTGGCGCTGATGGTCGGCGCGGTGATCAATTCGCTGCGCTTCGAGCTGCACGACACCGGCGAGTTGCCCACCTACGCGCATTCCGACGCGCCCTGCGGCTGCGAGGAAGATCGTGCCCAAAACGGGCCTTCTGACGCAAACAGCGGCACATCCGCCGGGGCACCTCCCACTAGTTAATAAAAACTGTCGTATCCTTCTGGATGGGAACTAGGCCCGGTTGGACTCACGGTCCAGATTGCCGGGCGGGGTGGGACAATCCGCATTGATGGAAAAACATCGAAGTTCTGAGAAGGTGGCCAGCGTTCTGCGCCCGACCACCCCGCTCGACATCGGGGAGCGCTCGCAGCGCCGCCGCATCGTCGACGCGATCATCGACAGCTGCGCCGAGAAAACCTACGCGGCGACGACGATCACCGACATCGTCGCTCGGGCGCACATCTCCCGCACGACCTTCTACAAGCACTTCGAGGACAAGCGTGCCTGCTTCGACGTAGCGATCGACCATTGCATCGAGCAGCTGGCGGCAGCCGCGAAGGCGGCCCGCACGACCGACGACGACCCGCCCGACGCCGTCCGCAAATCCACGGCGGCGGTGCTGGGGGCGCTTGCCGCCCGCCCTGGGCTCGCGCAGCTGCTGACCGGAGATGCGATGGCGGTGGAACCGCTGGTGATCGAGCGCTACCGCAGGGCGACGATCCCGGCGATCGAGGCGCTCTGGAAGCGGAGCAGCGAGGCGCCCGCCTGCCACAGCGACCCGCGCCTCGCCTTCGGGCGAGGCCAGGTCCTGATCCTCAACCAGATCGCCAACGGCGAGCCCGACCGGCTGCTCGATCTCCTGCCGGAGGTCGTCTACCTGGCGGTGAGCCCGTTCGCCGGTCACGAGGAGGGAGTACGGCAGTCCCAACTGGCAAAGGAAGGCGAGCCCGCGAATGTCGTTCTCAGTGACCGATAGCCCAGAGGACCTGCGCAAGTGGCGGCTGCCGCGGGGGCGGCACGGCCTCCCCCGCGAGATCGTCGAGCGCTCCCAGCGCGAGCGGCTGCTCGCGGCGGTCGTCAGGGTCACCGTCGCCAAGGGCTACGAGTCGACCACCGTGGCGGACATCCTCGGCGAAGCGGGGGTCGGACGCGAGACCTTCTACGAACTCTTCGACGACAAGCTCGACTGCATGCTCGCCGCGCACAAGCTGCTGATCGACAGCCTCGAGGAGCGGGTGCGCGAGGTCTACATCGTCGAGGGCCCGTGGCCGCAGCGGATGCGAGCCGCCCTCGCCGCCACCCTCGAATGGTTCGCCGCCGAGCCTGACGTCGCCCGCTTCGCGCTGGTCGAGCTGAGCGCGGTCGGCCCTGCCTTCCGGCCCCGCTTCAAAGCGGAGTTCGAGCGCGCGACCAAGCTGCTCGAGGAGGGGGCGGGCGAGGACGGTCCCGAGCCCGAGATGACGCGGGCCTACGCGCTTGCGGTCGGCGCGATCCTCGCCCGCATCTACGAGGAGGTCGTGCTCCACCGCACCTCCGAGCTGCCCGCCCTGCTGCCGGACCTGACCTATGAGCTGCTGGTCCCGTTCCTCGGCGAAGAGCAGGCGCGGGCGATCGCGGAGGCTGCCTAGCTGCGCTTCAGCCCGGCGGCGGCGTCGCGCAGCGCCTGGCGCAGCGGGATGCCGGAGACCTCGGGAAGCAGCGCCATGCCGGTCGGGTCGGTGACGACCGTCTCGGTCGCGAGCCCCTCGATCAACGGCCGGGCAACGCCCGCGTCGACCGGCGTGACCAGGCCGATCCAGAGTGAGGAGAGGGCCGGCGTGAGGACCGGCACCGTGATCCGCAGGGGGCTGCGCCGGCCGAGCGCGCGGGCCAGCTCGTCGATCATCCCGCCGTAGGTGGTGACGTCGGGCCCGCCGATCTGGACCTCGCGGTCGAGCGGGCGGTCGAGCTGGGCAGCGGCGGCGAGGTAGTCGACGACGTCGGCGATCGCGATCGGCTGGGTGCGCGTCCGCACCCAACGGGGAGTGACCATCGCCGGCAGGCGCCGGACCAGGTAGAAGACGGTCCGGAAGGACTCGCTGCCGGCGCCGATCACCGCGGCGGCGCGGAAGTAGGCGACGGGGACCTCGCCCGCGCGCAGCGTCTCCGCCGTCGCGTGGCGGCTGTCGAGATGCTTCGAACCCTCGCCGAGCCCGCCGAGGTAGACGATCCGCTTGACGCCGGCGCTCGCCGCGGCGGCGGCGAAGTTGCGGGCCGCCCGCTCGTCGCGCTCGGCGAAGTCGCCGTCGGCGCCGCGCCCCATCGAATGGACCAGGTAGTAGGCGACCTCGACCCCGTCCAGAGCCGGCCCCAGCGTCTCCGGCTCGAGCACGTCGGCGCGGACGACCTCGCAGCCGGACTCGCGCAGGTCGTCGGCGCGCTCGGGGTGGCGGGCCAAAGCGCGAACCTCTTGTCCGTCCTCCTGCAGACGCCGAGCAAGAAGCCCTCCGATGTAGCCGGTGGCGCCTGCAACGGCAATCACTTGTCACACGCTACTGAGGTGCGAGTGCCAAGCAGAGCAAGGACGCAGGGAGCGTGGCGTGCTCTGCACGCGAGCGACCGAGGACGCCGCTATGCGCCGGCATCGCGCCTCAGCCGTAGCGCTCGCCGATGATCTCGCGCAGCTTGCTGCGGTCGTGGCGGGCGTGGACGCGCCGGACCGTCCCCGAGCGGGAGCGCATCACCAGCGACTCGGTGGTGGCGCCGGGGCCGCGGTAGCGGACGCCCTGGAGCACGTCGCCGTCGGTGACGCCGGTGGCCGAGAAGAAGACGTCCTCGCCGGAGCAGAGGTCGTCGGCGGTGAGGACCCGGTCGAGGTCGTAGCCGGCGTCGAGGGCCGCCGAGCGCTCCTCGTCGTTGCGCGGCCAGAGGCGGGCGATCAGCTGCCCGCCCATCGACTTCAGGGCGGCGGCGGAGATCACGCCCTCGGGCGTGCCGCCGATCCCCCACAGCAGATCGACCGGGGAGCGTTCGCTCACCGCCAGCAAGGAGGCGGAGACGTCGCCGTCGGTGATCAGGCGGATGCGGGCGCCGGCGTCGCGGACTTCCTTCATCGCCTCCTCGTGGCGCGGGCGGTCGAGCATGACGACGATCACGTCGCCGATCGAGCCGCCCTTGCGCTGGGCGATCAGCTTCAGGGTCTCGGGCAGCGGCCGGTCGAGGTCGAGCAGGTCGGCGATCTCCTCGCCGCCGGCCATCTTTTCCATGTAGACGCAGGGGCCGGGGTCGAACATCGTCCCCCGCTCGGCCAGGGCGATCACGGCGAGCGCGCTCGGCATCCCCAGAGCGCAGAGGCGGGTCCCCTCGAGCGGGTCGACGGCGATGTCGACGACCGGCGGCGTGCCGTCGCCGATCGACTCGCCGTTGTAGAGCATCGGCGCCTCGTCCTTCTCCCCCTCGCCGATCACGACGGTGCCGTCCATCGAGACCGAATCGAGGACGTGGCGCATCGCGTCGACCGCGGCCTGGTCGGCGGCGATCTTGTCGCCGCGGCCGACCCAGCGCGCGGAGGCGAGCGCCGCCGCCTCGGTGACGCGGACGAGCTCGAGCGCGAGGTTGCGATCGGGCTTGGCGCCGGCCGCGGGCGTGATCTCCTCGGAGCTGGACCCCATCGCGCCGGAGGCTAACCGAAGGCGAGAACCGGCGACGGGCGGTCGGCTGGACGTTTGCCCGAATCGAATTTCGAGAAGACGGTCGGCACTACTCAAGCCCGCTCCCGCCCGCGCCGATCAGGCCTCATCATGGAGGCGACCGAGCTTTCGCGGCTGGGGCAGGAGCTGAGCGCGCGCACCGACGAGGTCGTCTCGCGGATGATGCGGCTCTCGGCCGAATCCACCAAGCCGCTCGACACGGTCGTCGAAGACAGCTTCGAGGACGTCGGCACCGTCTCCACCGTCGCCGTCGCCCGCTGGATGGCCGGCGAGGGAGAAGCGGTCGCCCGCGAGGTCGGGCAGGAGTCGTGGCGGATCTTCGCCCAGCTCGCGTCGCAGCGGGAGGCGGCGCTGAACGAGGTGACCAAACGCTGCCTGCGCTGGCGCGATTGCACGCTGGCCGTGCTGGGCGAGAGCGCCGCCGACCTCGACCTCTCCGAGGCGACGCTGGCGCAGGCGCGGCGGATGGTCCAGCGCAGCCTCGACGTGACCCTGGTGCGGATGTGCCAGTCCTTCGAGGACGAGCGCCGGCGCGCGCAGGACGAACTCAGCAGCCGCGAGAAGGAACTCGTCTTCCTCGCCACCCACGACGCCCTCACCGGGCTGCCGAACCGGACCCTGATCCTCGACCGGATCGAGCAGACGCTGCGCCGCGCGCGCCACAACTCCGAGCCGGTGGCGGCGCTGTTCGTCGACCTCGACAACTTCAAGTCGATCAACGACTCGCTCGGCCACGCGGTCGGCGACGAGCTGCTCTGCGCGGTCGCCGAACGGCTCGAAGGGGTGATCCGCGAGACCGACGCGCTGGGGCGGATGGGAGGCGACGAGTTCGTAGTCGTCGCCGAGGGGCTCTCGCTCGCCGCCGGCCCCGAGCTGATTGCCGAGCGGCTGCTGGAAGCCTTCCGCGAGCCCTTCGCGCTGGGCGAGCAGGGCGAGACGCTGGTCCACGTCAAGGCCAGCATCGGCATCGCCACCGGCGAGCGCCCCTCGGCCGAACAGCTGCTGCGGGACGCCGACATCGCCATGTACCGGGCCAAGTGGGGCGGCAAGAGCCGCTACCTGGTCTTCGAGTCGGGGATGGAGGACGAGGTGCAGTCACGGGTCGAAACCGAGATGGACCTGCAGGGGGCGCTCGAAAACGACGAGTTCTTCCTCGTCTACCAGCCGACCTTCGACCTCGAGAGGATGACCCCGACGGGGGTCGAGGCGCTGCTGCGCTGGCGGCGTCCCGGCCGCGGCGTCGTCCAGCCGGAGGAGTTCATCTCGCTGCTGGAGGAGACGCGGATGATCGTCGAAGTCGGCGCCTGGGTGCTGCGGGAGGCCTGCACGCAGGCAGCCGGCTGGCAGGTGGAGGGCCGGCCGCTGGGGCTCTCGGTCAACGTCTCGGCGCTGCAGCTCGACACCGACGAGCTGATCGACCACGTCACCGAAGCGCTGGAGGCGAGCGGACTGGCGCCGGAGCGGCTGACGATCGAGATCACCGAGACGACGCTGATGAGCAACGCCGAGGAAACGGCGCGGCGGCTGAAGGAGCTGAAGCGCCTCGGGGTGCGGATCGCGGTCGACGACTTCGGCACCGGCTACTCCTCGCTGGGGCACCTGCGGCAGTTCCCGGTCGACGTGCTGAAGATCGACCGCTCTTTCATCTCGCAGCTGGCGGAGGGCGGCGAGGGCGAGATCCTCCTCCACACCCTGCTCCAGCTCGGCAAGGCCCTGGAGATCGAGACTACTGCGGAGGGGATCGAGCGTCCGCAGGACCTGACGCTGATCCGCTCCAAGGAGTGCGACAACGGCCAGGGCTTCCTCTTCACCAGGCCGCTGAGCGTGCAGGACGCGGGCTCCTTCTTCCGCCAGTGGCCGGCGCACCGGCGCTTCGAGCTGCGCGGCGAGCCGGGGGGCGGCGATAGGCTTCCCCTGGATGGACCGCTGGGGACTGACGCTGCCGCTGCCGGGGCTGACGCTCGCTGAGCACGAGCCGCTGGTCCGCCGCGCCGAGGCGGCCGGCTACACCGACCTGTGGACCGGCGAGACGGCCGGGCCGGACGGTTTCACGCCGCTGGCGCTCGGCGCCGCCTGGACCGAGCGGGCGCGACTGGGGACCGGGATCGTCGGCGTCTTCCAGCGCGGGCCGGCACTGCTGGCCCAGCAGGCGGCGGCGCTGGCCGACGCCTCCGGAGGGCGCTTCGTGCTCGGGATCGGCTCCTCCTCGGACCGGATCGTCGAAGGCTGGAACGGGATCCCCTTCGAGCGGCCGCTGAGCAGGGTGCGCGAAACGCTCGACTTCCTCGACCTGGCGCTGGCGGGCGAGCGGACCGAGACCGGCTTCAAGCTGGAACAGAAGCCGGCGCACGAGGTGCCGGTCGTGCTGGCGGCGCTGCGCGGGAGGATGCTGGAGCTGGCGGTGGAGCGCGCCGCCGGGGCGTTCACCAACTTCCTGCCGCTGGCCGGGCTGCCGCGGGTGACCGGCCAGCTCGAGGGAGCGCCGGAGGGATTCGAGCTGCTCTGCCGCTTCTTCTGCATCCCCGGCGAGCGCGAGCAGGTCGAGCCGCTCGCCCGCTTCATGTTCTCCTCCTACATCACCGTTCCGGTCTACGCGAACTTCTACCGCTGGCTCGGCTACGGCGAGCAGATCGAGCCGATGATCGAGGCCTGGGAGGACGGCGACCGCCAGGCCGCGGCCGCGGCGGCGCCCTGGGAGCTGATCGAGGAGATGTTCGTCTTCGGCTCGCCCGGGCAGATGCGGGAGCGGCTCGGCGAATTCGTCGCCGGCGGCATCACCCTGCCGATCGTCACCCCGATCGTGACGCCGGACAAGCTGGCGGAGGCGATCGACGCGCTGGCTCCTGGTTGAGGACCGCCGGGAGAGGGTCGGCGGACAACTGCGGGGAGGGTCCGCCGACCCTCTCCCGGCGGTCTCTAATCGCCGGGGAGCTTCCCTGCCTCTGCCACCAGCGGCCCATAAGCATCAGGCCGCCGCGTCGTGAGGAAGGGGAACAGCTCCAGCCAGTCTCGGCGCTGGTCGAGGTCGAGGTCCGCTATTAGGACGGCCGGTTCGTCACGGGGGGCCTGGACGAGGATTCGGCCGTAGGGGTCGCTGACGAAGGAGGAGCCGTAGAAGGCGAGGGGCGGCTCGGTGCCGGTGCGGTTGACGGCGACCATGAAGACGCCGTTGGCGATCCCGTTGCCGACGATCACCTGCTGCCAGAGCGGCCGGGTGTCGAACTCGGGGTGGTCGGGCTCGGATCCGATCGCGGTCGGGTAGACGAGGACGTCGGCGCCCTCGAGGCTGTAGGCGCGGGCGACCTCGGGGAACCACTGGTCCCAGCAGGTGGGAAGGCCGAGGCGCGCCTCGCCGAGGCCGACTAGCGGGAAGGCGGCAGGGCCGCCGGGGCCGGGGCGGAAATAGCGGTCCTCGTGGTAGCCGGCGGTGACCGGGATGTGGAGCTTGCGGGTGCGGCCGACGAGCTCGCCCTCGGGCGAGACGACGATCGCGGTGTTGAAGCCGAGGCCGTCCTCGCCGGCAGCGCGCTCGTAGAGCGAGGCGTGGACGTGGATGCCGGTCGCCGCGGCCGTCCGGGCGGCGAAGGCGAAGGTGCGGCCACCGGGGAGTGCCTCCGGCTCGGCGCCGGCCGCCTCGGGTCCGCCCGGGTCGACGGCGAAGTAGCGGCTCAGGGTCAGCTCCTGCAGGCAGACCAGCTGCGCCCCGGCCTCCGAGGCCATCTGGATGCCCTCGGCGAGGGCGGCCTCATGCTCGTCGGGGTCCGGGTGCCAGCGGTGCTGCACGGCGGCGATCCGGAACGGCGGCCGGCTCGGCTGCCGGGTCCGGGCCGGCGAGGCGGGCGGGTCGGGAGCCTCGATCAGGCGCAGCGAAGCCACTTGTTCAAGATAGACGGAGGTGAGCGTCACCCACAAATCGACCCCGGCCGAGGACGGCTTCCGCATGCCCGGCGAGTTCGAGCCGCACAGCGGCTGCTGGATGGCCTGGCCGGAGCGGACCGACAACTGGCGGGCGGGGGCGAAGCCGGCTCAGGAGGCCTTCGCGGCGGTGGCCGAGGCGATCGCCGCCTCCGAGCCGGTGACGATGGCCGTCTCCGACGCCCAATTCGAGAGCTGCCGGGCGCGGCTGAGCGCCGCCGTGCGGGTGGTCGAGGTCTCGACCGACGACGCCTGGCTGCGCGACACCGGCCCCACGTTCGTGGTCGACGGCGGCGGCCGGCGCCGCGGCGTCGACTGGCGCTTCAACGCCTGGGGCGGAACAGAGGGCGGGCTCTACTTCCCCTGGGAGCGCGACGAACGGGTCGCGGCGAAGCTGCTGGAGATCGAAGGCGACGACCGCTACCGGGCACCGCTGGTGCTCGAGGGCGGCTCGATCCACGTCGACGGCGAGGGGACGGTGCTGACCACCGAGGAGTGCCTGCTCAACCCGAACCGCAATCCCGAGCTCTCGCGCGAGCAGATCGAGCGGGCGCTGCTCGATTATCTCGGGGCCGAGAGGGTGATCTGGCTCGGCGCCGGCGTCTTCGCCGACGAGACCGACGGTCACGTCGACAACCTCGCCTGCTTCGCGCGGCCGGGAGTGGTGCTGCTGAGCTGGAGCGAGGATCCCGACGACCCGCAGCATGAGATCTCCCGCGATGCCCGCGAGCGGCTGGAGGCCACGAGCGACGCCCGCGGACGCCCGTTCGAGGTGATCCTGCTCCCCTCCCCCGGGCCGCTGCGGATCTCGGCCGGGGAGGCCGAGGGCGTCGACGCCGCCGAGGGGACGGTCCCCCGCCGGGCCGGCGATCGCATGGCCGCCTCCTACGTCAACTTCTACCTCGGCAACTCCCGCGTCCTCTGCCCGCTGCTCGACCCGCGCCACGACGAGGAGGCCGGCGCGATCCTCCGCCGCACCTTCCCCGAGCGCGAGGTCGTCGGCATCCCGGCGCGCGAGATCCTCCTCGGCGGCGGCAACGTCCACTGCATCACCCAGCAGGTCCCGGCGGTCTGAGCTTCCGCTGTTCCTTTGCCCTGTTATTTCGGGCAAAGGAACAGCGGAACGACCGTTAGGCGGGGGTGGCTAGGCTGAGGGCGTAGTCGCCGGTGGCGTCGGTGAACCAG
Source organism: uncultured Actinomycetes bacterium (assembly GCA_963800355.1). Taxonomy (GTDB): domain Bacteria; phylum Actinomycetota; class Thermoleophilia; order Solirubrobacterales; family 70-9; genus VAYN01. Next base: position 63,965 of record CAWDAP010000001.1, read on the forward strand.
CCGCGCAGTTCGAGGCCGGCGCCGTCGTAGGCGGCGGCGATCCGCTCGCGGGTGAACTTGGTCGAGATCTCGGTCCGCATCTCCTCGTCGGCTTCGAAGCGGATCTCGAGGTCGAGGCCCTCGATCCGCACGTCCTGGTCGGCCAGCGAGCGCAGGCGGATGTCCATCCGCTCCGCCTCCTCGTCGTAGCGGGCGACGTGCTCGAAGGCATCGAGGTCGAAGTCGGCGCCGAGCTGGCTGTTGAGGACCGCCAGCACGTTCTTGTTGAACTCGGCGGTGACCCCCCGCGAGTCGTCGTAGGCGGCCTCGAGCCGGTTCCGGTCCTTGATCAGGTCGGTGCCGAGCAGCAGATGGTCGCCGGGGGCGAGGAGAGCGCGGATCCGCTCCAGGAAGGCATGGCGCTCACGCGGGTAGAGGTTGCCGATCGTGCCCCCGAGAAAGGCGATCATCCGCGTCCCGGAGCCGTGCGGGACCCGCTCCAGGTGCTGCTCGAAGTCGCAGACCATGCCGTGGACGTTGAGGCCCGGGTACTCGTCGACGAGCTCGGCGGCGGTGCGCTGGGTGATCTCCTCGGAGATGTCGACCGGGACGTAGGTGCCGAGGCTGCCGCAGTCGCGCATCGCGCTCAGCAGGTGGCGCGTCTTCGCCGCCGAGCCGGAGCCGAGCTCGATCAGCGTCTCCGGGCAGCCGGCGGCGGCGTGGATCTCGGCGGAGCGGGTTGTGAGGATCTCGCGCTCGGCCCGGGTCGGGTAGTACTCGGGCAGCTCGGTGATCCGCTCGAAGAGCAGCGAGCCGCGCTCGTCGTAGAAGTATTTCGGCGCCACCTCCTTCGGGTAGCCGCAGAGGCCCTCGCGGACGTCGCGCGCCATCTTCGCCGCCGCGTCGGCGTCGAGGTGGACGTCGATCGCGATCGTCACGCGTCCCTCGCGCAGCGCAGGCCGGCGAAGATCTGGTTCCGCTGCGGCAGGTCCCAGTTGCGGAAGCTCGGGCGAGCGACCCGCGGGTGGGTAGCCCAGGAGCCGCCCCGCAGCACCCTGTATTCGTCGCCGAAGAAGACCTCGGAGTACTCGCGGTAGGGGAAGGCCTCGAATCCGGGGTAGGCGCGGAACTCCGAGGAGGTCCATTCCCAGCCGTGGCCGACGCCGTCGAGGCGCTCGCGCGCCGCCTCCCACTCGAGCTCGCTTGGCAGGCGCTTGCCGGCCCAGCGGGCATAGCCGTCGGCCTGGTGCCAGGAGACGTGGATGACCGGATCGGACGAGACGATCGGGGTCCGCCTACCCCGCGCGGTGTCGATCCAATCCTCCCCCTGCCTCTCCCAGTAGAGCGGCGGCTCGGCGCCGGTCGCCTCCATGTAGGCGATGTACGCGCCGTTCGTGACCGGGGTTCGATCGATCTCGAAGGCGCCGAGCTCGACCGTGTGTCGCGGCCGCTCGTTGTCGTAGGCGAAGCCGCGGGCGGGGGCGCCGATCTCGTGCTCGCCGGCGGCGAGCACGACCGTCCCGCCGGGCGAAGACTCGGTTCTTGCCGCTATCCGGGAAGAAGTGCGTTCTGAGGCGACCTGCTCCGGCGGCTCATAGCCGTCGACCAGCTGCAGCAGCTGCAGGATCGTCTCGTTGTGCTGGAGCTCGTGGGCGAGCAGCATCTCGTAGACGAATCCGTCCCGCAGCAGCGGGTCCTCGGCGTCCGGACCGATCTCCACACCGTCCAGTACGTCGAGCGTGCGCTGGCGGACGTCCGCCATGTAGGAGCGCAGATCCTCGTCGCGCAGGATCGGCAGCTCGCCGCGGACCTTGCGCGGGTTCTCGATCGCGTCGTAGAAGCGGCCGAGCTCGCCGTGCAGCGGCTCGCGCCCGCCGATCGTCTGCACCAGCCAAAGCTCCTCGAAGTTGGCGATGTGGCCGAGGTCCCAGGCAAGCGGGCTGAGGATCGGCGACCACACGCGGTTCAGCTGCTCGTCGTCAAGCGGCTCGACCAGCGCCAGGGTCCGCTCCCGCGCCTCTCCCAGCGCTTCCGCGATCGCTCCCTTCGACACTGAGGACACGTCGGTGGCGATGGGCAAAACAGTAGCGAGCCGATCCTTACGCGCAAGTGAAACTTCGCCTCGCGGCGCTCAGCTGTCGTGAACCACGAGCGGCGGCTCCGCCTCCGACCCCTCGAGCGGCAGCAGGTGCCACTGGACCCGGTACCCGAGCGCCTCGGCGTAGCGGTCGACCGTCGAAACCCGCGCGTCGCCTGCGGATCCCTCGAGCCGCGCAACCGATGACTGTGAGGTCTCCATCTTCGCCGCGAGAGCAGTTTGCGAGCGCTCCCGCGTTTCCCGCACCCCCCCGAGTTCCCTGAGCAGGCGTCGTCTCCGGGCGGCTGCTTCAAGCAACTTCGGAAATTCAGGATTGCGTGCGGTGCTCTCGGCGATCACCTCATCGAGGAAATCCGGCTCGTCGATCATCCCGCCTCCTTTCAGGGGTTTTGTTATATCTTTGCCAAGATAGCAAAATTGATATAGATCCTGCCCCGACTATGCGTTCCCGCGTCCCCTCCGCTTCCACCACGTCTGCGCGATCCTTCTCGCTCAGCCCTTTGACGTAATCCTTGACCGGCCGGCGACCCGCAGCGGTCTTGTAGTCCCGCCAGCGCCTCTTGCCCATCAGCCCGTCCCCGCTGACTCGGGGTCGCGCCAGACTTGCTTCAGCCAGGGCGGGGAGATCGCGAAAGTGGCGGTGCTGGTGGCGGCGATCGGCTCGAGGGGGATGAGATGGACGCGGCGGCCGGGGGTGAAGCGGTTGAAGTCGTCGAAGTCGATGGTGTTGCCGGCGTGGCTGCCGCCGGAGACCCGGAGGAGGTGGGTCTCGGGGCCCCAGCCGTTTTCCGGCCGCCCGCCGACGGCTTCGGCGGCGTCCTTCAGCGGTCCGATCCCGGCGTCGGAGCCCCAGTTGCGGGCGCTGCGGGCGCCGCCGTTGTAGCCGTTGTGGGAGGAGGCCCGCTCGTCGACCTCGCCGTCGGGACGGATGCGGAGCTGCACCCCCTCCCAGTCGTCGCGGTGGTAGCCCTTCGCCCCGACCACCGGCACGCCCCGCAGCGTCGCCGAGTCGGCGTAGTAGGTCCAGTACTGGATGTAGAGGTTGCCCGCCCGCCCGCCGGAGCAATCGGCGCCGGCGGCCTCGCTCTCCGCGGCCGCCTCGGGACGGCAGTCGACGATGTGGACGAAGGCGCTTACCGGCAACCCCTCGTCGGTGCGATGGATCAAGCCCGAGCCGGAAGCGTCACCGCACTCGGTGCTGCGGCAGCTGCGGAAGTCGACCGGGACCGCACGCGAGCCGTCCTCGTAGGCGATCACCGGCATGTGCAGGCGCACCAGTCGGCCGACTTCGCTGCCGTACGCGGCGATCAGCCGCGGCTCGTCCCCGCACCCGTCCGCCAGCGAGGCGGCGCAGAGGATCCGATCGGCCACAGCCCGCGCCAGCGAAGCCCCCGGCACCCGCACCCCCGCCGCCACCAGCCCGAGCAGCAGCAGCGCCACCACCAGCAGCGTCCCGACCCACTCCACCGTCCCCTGCCCCCGCTCCGACCGCATGGGTCGAAGCTAGGGAGCAAGGCGCTACAGGTGGGTGACGCAGGTGCCGATTGGCGGGCACCTTCGTGGCGGAATCGTGCCCTTCGAGTTAGATCGCTACTTGAAGGTCAGCGTCAGGGTGCGATGGCGGATGCCGGTCCCGGAGAGCGACACCTTCAAGCCGCCTGGCTTTTTCGCCAGCAGGGTGAGGCCGCCGGAGGTGAGGCGTACCTTGATCACCTTCGAGGTGCCCGCCCGAAGGTGGAAGGACGCGTGGCCGATCACACCGTGGTCCAGCAGTTTCACCACCCCTGAACATGCTCCGCCCTTGCAGGTCAGCTTCACGCGGGCGACCCGATGCTTGACCTTCGCCCTGGCGGCTGCGACGGCCACCCCGGCCGCCGGGGCGGGGGCGGAGCCGCTTGAGCTCGACGAGCTCGAATTGGAGGAGCCGGAAGCCGTCCCGCCTCCGGCGCTTCCCGAGCCACTGCCGCTGCCGCCGCCCGAGCCGCCGCCACCGCCACCGGACGGTTCTTCCGGGGCTTTGATCGCGATCTGCCGGGACTTCGAATAACCGAAGCCGCCGTCGTCGTGGACGGTGAGCGTGACCGCATAGGTGCCGAGAGCGGCGTAGGCGTGCGTCACTTCTCCACCTTCGGCTTCGGAGCCGTCTCCGAAATTCCATTCGTAGGATTCGATGGGCCCGGAGCCTTCAATCGAAGAGAAGCCGTTGAAGGAAACCGCCTCGCCGGGCGCTGCCGCCCCCGGCCCCGCAATGACCGGTTCCGCCGGTTCGACCCGCTGCGCGCAGTCTTCGATGTCGTTGCTCCACTCCTGCTGCAGGTAATAGTGGTTCGTGCCGATTTCCTGGTTGTAGAGCGTTCCGGTCGATCCCCCGAGCGGAGAGCCGTAGTCGTCGCTGCTGTTGCGGCACTCGTCCCCGTTCTCGAACCCTTCTTCGTCATACCAGGCTTCGAGGGTCGGATCGGTGATCGACTCGTTGGCCTCGTGGCTGAGGCTGCTGAACATGTCGTCGGCGTTGCCGTTGGCGTGTCCGTTCGGGTACTCGCCCACCCCGCACCCGATCGGGTCTTCCGGCGAGTAGCTGATGTTCGAGTAGACCAGTTCCGACCCTTCGATGAAGTTGTGGTACGCGCAGAAACCTTCGGGATTGCCTTCCTGTGCGTCGAAGCAGAAATATTCGCCCGAACCTTCTTCGAAGCAACTACCGACTTCGGGCGGCAGCACCACATAGAACTCCGTGCCGAGCCCGTTCGGCAGCCCTTCGGCGGAGACCAGGGAGGTCAGCGCTTCCTGGATCTTCTCGTCGGTGACGCAGGCGGTGAATTCGGCGCCGAAGTAACCGTTGTACGCCGGGCAGGTGTTGCCGTAGGGCGCGATGTCGGTTGCCGAGCCGCCGTAGGAATCCTGGTAGAGAGCGTGCTGAGCGCCTTCGTCTTCGTACTGGGCGCTGACCGAGTAGACGTTGGTCGTCTTGCCGCTGTCGGCAGCGACATTTTCCAGGTAGGTCGTGAGCGCCGTTTCGTACCCGGCGGGAAAGCTGTAACCCGGGGCCTTCCAGAAGACCGCGAAGGCTTGCTGCGAGTGCATGACCGGACCCCCGTGGTATTCGAGCGGGGGGAACCCCGTCGGTTCCGTCGCGTGCAGCGAGCGCGACTGCGGAGCGAACGGAACCGCGGTCGGCTGCAACGGCAGGTAGCCGATCCTCCCCCCGCCCGCCGTCGGGGCAACGACGGCCGTCGCGGCCGAGGGCCAGACGGCAAGGGAGGCCAGGATTAAGAGTACGAAGACCGGGTATATGGACTGGTTTTTTTGCGGCATGACGGGAAACCTAACCGGTTCCCCGGCAGCACCGCAAAGCGAATCTCTAAAGGTTGCCGATCTCGGCGGCTATTTCGGCGGCTGCCGCTTTGGCGTCGGCGAAGAGCATCGAGGTGTTGGGTTCGTAGAAGAGGTCGTTGTCGATGCCGGCGAAGCCGGGACTGAGGGAGCGCTTGATCACGATCACCTCTTGGGCTTCGGAGACCTCGATGATCGGCATCCCGGCGATCGGCGAGTCGGGGTCGTTCTTCGCCGCCGGGTTGGTGACGTCGTTGGCGCCGACGACGACGGCGACGTCGGTGCGCGGCATCTCCGGGTTGATGTCCTCCATCTCGCGCAGCTGCTCGTAGGGCACGTCGGCCTCGGCGAGGAGGACGTTCATGTGGCCGGGCATGCGGCCGGCGACCGGGTGGATCGCGTAGTTGACGGTGACGCCGCGCTTCTCGAGCTCGTCGGCGACCTCCTTGATCGCGTGCTGGGCCTGGGCGACGGCGAGGCCGTAGCCGGGGACGATCACGACCGAGTCGGCGTAGGCGAGCTTGATCGCCGCGTCCTGGGCGCCGATCGAGACGTGCGGCCGCTCCTCTCCCCCGCCCGCGGCGCCGCCGGCGGGCGCGCCGCCGAAGCCGGCGAAGAGGATGTTGGCGACCGAGCGGTTCATCGCCGTCGCCATCTCCAGGGTGAGGATCGTTCCCGAGGAGCCGACCAGGGTGCCGGCGACGATCAGGGCGACGTTGTGGAGGGCGAAGCCGGCCGCCGCCGCGGAGAGGCCGGTGAAGGCGTTCAGCAGCGAGATCACCACCGGCATGTCGGCGCCGCCGATCGGCAGGACGACGAGGTTGCCGAGAATCGCGGCGGCGATCAGGATGCCGATGAAGAGCGGTTCGGAGGGGCTGCCGTGGTCGATCGCGATCGAGACGGCGGCGGCGATCACGCCGATCAGCAGCACCCCGTTGACAACCTGCTGCCCGGGCATCGCCAGCGGCCGGGTCGGGATCAGGTCCTGGAGCTTGGCGAAGGCGATGTTCGAGCCCCAGAAGGAGACCGAGCCGACGACCCCCGCGAACAGCGTCGGGATCAGCACTTCCAGCGGCATCCCCGAGGAGCCGTGGCGGATCTCCGACCAGGCGATCAGGGCCACGGCGCCGCCGCCGACGCCGTTGTAGAGGGCGACCATCTGCGGCATCTCGGTCATCTGCACCCGCACCGAGGCGACCGCGCCGATCGCCGAGCCGATCGCGAGGCCGAGGATGATCAGGCCCCAGTTGCCGATCCCGTCGAGCAGCAGCGTGGTGACGACGGCGACGGCCATGCCGACCGCGGCGATCAGGTTGCCGCGCTTGGCGGTGGTCGGGTGCGTCCCCTGTTTGATCCCGACGATGAACAGGGAGAAGGAGACGATGTAGAGCGCGGTGGCGGCGTCGCCACCGGGAGTCAGCACGGCGAAGGGTCATTTCTTCTCGCCCCGGCCTGCCCCCGGAGGGGGGGGCTTTGACTTTCGGGAGAACATGCCGAGCATCCGGTCGGTGACCATGAAGCCGCCGACGATGTTGATCGCGCCGAAGGCGATCGCGATCGTCCCGATCAGGTACTCGAGCCCGTCGTTGGCCTCGCCGACGACGATCAGGCCGCCGAGCATGACGATGCCGTGGATCGCGTTGGTCTGCGACATCAGCGGCGTGTGCAGGGTGGTCGGCACCTTCGAGATCACCTCGAAGCCGACGAAGATCGCCAGGACGAAGATCGTGATCTCGGCGAACAGGTTCATCGAACACCTTTCCCCCCAAAGGACCATCCCCATCTCTTGGCCGTCCTCTCTCCGCGGATCTGCCCTTCGTGGGCGATGCAGGCGGCGTCGACGATGTCGTCCTCGAAGTCGATCTTCAGCTGCCCCTCCTCGCCGACGAGGAGCCCGAGCAGGTTCTCGAGGTTCTTGGCGTAGAGCTGGGAGGCGTCGGCGGCCATGTCGCTGACCAGGTTGGCCGGGCCGATCACTTTGACGCCGTCGACGACGACGGTTTCGCCCGGCTTCGAGGGCTCGGCGTTGCCGCCGGAGTCGGCGGCGAGGTCGATGATCACCGAGCCCGGCGCCATCGAGCGGACCGCCGCCTCGGTGATCAGGACCGGCGCCTGGCGGCCGGGGATCTGGGCGGTGGTGATGATCACGTCCATTTTCGCCGCCGCCTCGGCGAGCGCCTGGCGGACCTGCTCGTTCTCCTCCTCGGTCAGGGGCCGGGCGTAGCCGCCCTCGCCCTCGGCGTCGGGGATGAAGTCGAGTTCCAGCGGCCGGCCGCCGAGCGAGGCGATCTGCTCCCAGGCGGCGCGGCGGATGTCGAAGCCGGTGACGATCGCGCCCAGCCGCTTGGCGGTGGCGATCGCCTGTAGGCCGGCGACGCCGGCGCCGAGGACCATCACCTTGGCCGGGGCGACGGTGCCGGCGGCGGTGGTCATCATCGGGAAGAGCCGGCCCGCCTCGCGGGCGGCGAGCAGGGTGGCGGCATAGCCGGCGAGGTTCGCCTGCGAGGAGAGCGCGTCCATCGCCTGGGCACGGGTCGTCCGCGGGATCGCCTCCATCGCGAAGGCGGTGACCCCGGCGGCGGCGAGAGCCTTGTTCGACTCGGCGGCGGTGAGCGGCGAGAGGTGGCCGATCACGACCTGGCCCTTGCTGAGCTTGCCGATCTCCTCGGCGCTCGGCGGCCGCACGTGGAGGACGACCTCGGCTCCCCAGGCGGCGCCGGCGTCGCCGACCTGCGCCCCGGCCTCCTGGTAGGCGGAGTCGGGGTGACCGGCGCCCGCGCCCGCGCCCGCCTCGACGACGGGGTCGATCTTCTCGCTCACCTTCGCCTTCAGCGATTTGACAACGTCAGGGACCAGCGCGACCCGGCGCTCCCCCTCGGCGGACTCTTTCGGCACTCCGATCTTCATGACGCGGCGCGGGAGGATATGCGATCAGGCCGGGACGCGCCCCGACCCCCTGCGCTTGGCAGACCCCGGCCAGCGACGCGAGGCGCTCGAGCGTGTGCAGTTGCTCGGCGCGCTCGACGTGGACGGGCGAGACGATCAGCCGGTCGATCCCGGCGCCGCGGAAGCGCTCGACCCGCTCGGCGACTTCGGCCTCGGTGCCGACCAGCGAGGTCGCCTCGACGATCTCGTCGGGCATCGCCTCGAAGGCGCCGGCGCGGTCGCCGTCCTGGAAGCGGCGCTGGACCTCGTCGGCGACCTCGCCGAAGCCGAAGCGGTGGGCGAGGTCGACGTAGAAGTTGGTCTTGCGGCTGCCCATGCCGCCGAAGTAGAGGACGAGGCCGGCCTTGACGACGCTCTTCGCCGCCTCGAGATCGCCGTCGATCGCCACCTGCAGCGAGGGGCTGACCTCGAGGTCGGAGCGCTGCCGGCCGCCCTTGGCGAAGCCGGCCTCCAGGTGCTCGCCCCAGGTCTGCTCGAAGGCGTCGACGCTGAAGAAGATCGGGATCCAGCCGTCGCAGAGCTCCGCCGCCATCTCCACCGATTTGCGGCCGATCGCGCCGACGAAGACGGGGATCCCGTTGCGCAGAGGGTGGAAGTTCAGCTTCAGCGGCTTGCCCTCGCCGCCGGGCAGCGGCAGCGTGTAGTGCTCGCCCTGGTGGTCGACGGGACCCTCGCGAGCGATGATCTCCCGCACCACTTCGATGTACTCGCGGGTGCGGCCCCACGGCTTCGCGTAGGGGACGCCGTACCAGCCCTCGGAGACCTGCGGGCCGGACGGGCCGAAGCCGAAGAGGAAGCGGCCGCCGGAGAGCTTGTCGATCGTCGCCCCGGCCATCGCCGCCGCCGCGGGCGGGCGCGCCGGCACCTGCATGATCGCGGCGCCGAGGTTGATCTTCTCGGTCCGCGCCGCCAGCCAGGCGAGGACGCTGACCACGTCGGAGCCGTAGGACTCGGCCGCCCAGACCGACTCGTAGCCCATCCCCTCGGCCGCCAGCACCAGCTCCGCGGCCTCCTCGCCGGCCGGCCCGATGCCCCAGTAACCGAGGTTGACTCCCAGCTTCAGTCCCATCGCCCCCGCACCCTATTGAATAGGGCGATGGCCGACCGCCGCCCGTCCTCCGCTTCGCCCGAGCAGGGGCTCTCCGCCAGGGAGGCCCAGGCGCGGCTGCGCAAGCTCGGGCCGCCGCCGGAGACCTCCTCGCGCTCGACCGCGAGCATCATCGCCGGCAACGTCTTCACGCTGTTCAACGCGATCATCGGCGCCTTCTTCGTCCTCGACCTGGCGCTCGGGCTCTACGCCGACTCGATCTTCGGCCTGATCGCGGTGGTCAACTCCTACATCGGCATCCGCCAGGAGCTGAAGGCGAAGGCGACGCTGGACGAGCTGGCGGTGCTGGTGGCGCCGCACGCCAAGGTCGTCCGCGACGGCGAGGTGGTCGAGCTGACCGCGAACGAGGTCGTCCCCGGCGACGTCGTCCGGGTCGGCCCCGGCGACCAGCTCGTCGCCGACGGCGAGGTGATCCATTCGCGCGGGATGACGATGGACGAGTCGCTGCTGACCGGCGAGAGCGACGGGATCCGCAAGGGCGAGGGCGACGGCGTCCTCTCCGGCTCCTTCTGCGTCTCGGGCTCAGGCCACTATGCGGTCGAGGCGGTGCGCGAGGAGAGCTACGCCGGCAGGCTGGCGGGCGAGGCGAGGACCTTCCGCCACCCGCCCTCGCCGCTGCAGGAGGAGGTCAACCGGGTGATCATCGCCTCCACCTACGTGATGCTGCCGCTGGCGGCGCTGCTGATCGTCAGCCTCAAGGTCCGCAGCGTCAGGCTCGAAAGCGCGGCGCAGACGGCGACCGCCGGGCTGGTGACGCTGATCCCCGAGGGGCTGGTGCTGCTGATGAGCGTCACCTTCGCGGTCGCCGCGGTGCGGCTGGCGCGGCGCGACACGCTGGTCCAGCAGATGAGCGCGACCGAGAGCCTCGCCGCGGTCGACACGATCTGCGTCGACAAGACCGGGACCCTGACCGCGGGCGAGCTGCGGCTGGCCGGGGTCGAGTTCGCCGACGGGGTCGACCCGGCGAGCGGGGCGAAGGCGCTCGGCCGCTTCGCCGCCAGCGCCGGCGACCGCAACCGGACGCTGGAGACGATCGCCGAGAAGTTCCCAGGCCAAGCGGGGCGGGTGAGCGGCGAGGTTCCCTTCTCCTCCGAGTGGAAGTGGAGCGGGGTCTCGCTCGACGGGGCGCGGCGGCGCCACCTACGTGATGGGCGCGCCCGACGTGCTCGCCGAGGCGGGGCGCTGACGCTGCCGCCGGGCTGGCCGCGAAGCTCGAAGCGGAGACCGCGGCCGGCCGGCGGGTCGTCGCCTTCGGCCAGGCCAGCGCGGCGCTGCCGGGCGACCCGGCCGCGACGGGGCGCCGCGGCTGACGCCGCTGGCGCTGGTCGTGCTGGAGGAGACGCTGCGCCCCGACGCGGCGGAGACGATCGCCTACATGCGCGAAGAGCAGGTCGACCTGAAGCTGATCTCCGGCGACGCGGCGCGACCGTGACCGCCGTCGCCTACGCGGTCGGGGTGGAGCGCGAGGCGGGCGTGATCGAGGGCCCCGACCTGCCCGAGGACGAGGAGGGGCTGCAGCGGGCGGCGCTGGAGAACACGATCTTCTGCCGGATCAAGCCCGAGCAGAAGAAGGCGCTGGTCGCGGCGCTGGTCGCCGCCGGGCGCTACGTGGCGATGATCGGCGACGGGGTCAACGACGTGCCGGCGCTGAAGCGGGCGCGGATGGCGGTGGCGATGGGCTCGGGGGCGCAGGTGACCAAGGGGGTCGCCGACGTCGTCCTGCTCGAGGACCAGTTCTCGCGGCTGCCCGAGGCGGTCGGCGAAGGGCGGCGGATCGCCCGCAACATCCACCGCCTCGGCCGCCTCTACCTGACCAAGACCGTCTACGCCGCGGCGCTGATCCTGCTCGTCGCGGTGCCGGGCTTCGCCTTCCCCTTCCTCCCCCGCCACCTCACCGTGGCCGCCTTCCTGACGATCGGCGTCCCCTCCTTCGTGCTCGCCCTGGTGCCCTCGGACGGGCCGCTCTACCGCGGCCGGCTGCTGCGGGCGCTGGCCGCCTTCGCGGTCCCGGCCGGAGTGGCGACGGCGCTCGGCTCGATCCTCTCCTTCTTCCTCGTCGACACCGTCGTCGGGGCGAGCCTCGAGGCCGGCCGCACCGCGGCGACGACGACGCTGATCGTGCTCGGGCTCTGCTTCGTGCTGCTGCTGGAGCGCGGCCCCGGCCGCGAGCACATCGCGATCCAGTGCTACATGCTGGCGCTGGTCGTCGGCCTCGCCGCCCTCTTCGCCGGCATCCTCGCGATCGCGCCCCTACGCGACTTCTTCGAAATGGAGCTGCTGAGCGCGACGGAATGGTTCCTCGCCCTGTTCTCGGCCGCGGTCGGTCTGACGATCGCCAGCGTGCTCTGGAAACTGCCGCAGATCGAAGCCTGGAAGTTATCCCGGAAGACGCCTGACCGGCGCATATCGGCGTCCTCGCTCGCTCGCGTGCAGAGCACGCCACGCTCACTGCGTCCACCGATCTGCTTGGTCAGGCGGCCGCGGGCGGGAGCACGAACTGGCTCACGATGAGATTCGCCGCCAGGCGCGGCTCGGCGCCCTCGCGGCGGCGCTCGATCCGGACCTCGATCACGACCGTGCTCTTGCCGACGTGGAGCGGCTCGGCCCGGGCCTCGATCTCGTCGCCGAGGATGCCGGCGGCGAAGACGTTCAGCTTCAGCTCGATCGTCGTGAAGTTGTGGCCGGGCGGGATGCAGCGAAAGGTCGACCAGGCGGCGACGGTGTCGCCGAGCGCGGTCCAGACGCCGCCGTGGACGAAGCCTCCGGGGTGCAGGTGGCGCTTGTCGACGACGATCGCGCCGCGGGCGTGGGAGTCCTCGACCTCCAGCGGCTCGATCCCGAGGTCGCCGGGGAAGCTGCCCGGCAGGAAGGCGCGGACCGACTCCGGCGTGATGGTCGAGCTCGGGTGCGGCTGGTCGCTCATCGCCGCGGCAGCCTATTAGCGGGAACGAACCCGACCCCGGCTCGCGATTGGTGCGTTGACCCGCCTATAGCGGGTCAACTCGCCAATCGCTGCAGTCGCTCTCAGTTCAGCCTTTCCACGATCATGGCCTCGCCCTGACCGCCGGCGACGCACATCGTCTCGAGGCCGACCTGGTGGTCGTCGGTCTCCATCACGTTGAGCAGGGTGCCCATGATGCGGGCGCCGGTCATCCCGAAGGGGTGACCGAGGGCGATCGCGCCGCCGTGGGTGTTGAGCTTGTCTTCGTCGATCCCGCATTCGTCCATGATCGGGATCACCTGGGCGGCGAAGGCCTCGTTCAGCTCGACCGCGTCGACGTCGCCGATCGTCATCCCGGCGCGGTCGAGCACCTTCTTGATCGCGCCGATCGGGGCGACGCCCATGTACTCCGGCTCGTTGCCCTAGGTGGCGGCGGTGACGATGCGGGCGCGCGGCTTGAGGCCCAGCTCCTTGGCCTTGGTGTCGCTCATCACCAGCACCGCGGCGGCGCCGTCGTTGAGCGGGCAGGAGTTGCCGGCGGTGACGCCGCCGCCGCCGAAGGCCTCCGGCAGTTCGGAGAGCTTCTCCAGGGTCGAGGAGGCGCGGGGGCCGTCGTCCTTGGCGACCTCGGTGCCGTCGGGCAGCTTCACCGGGACGATCTCGCGGTCGAAGAAGCCGTCTTCCTGGGACCTCACGGCCAGTTCCTGGGAGCGCTGGGCGAACTTGTCCATGTCGGCGCGGCTGACGTCGTAGTTCTTGGCGACGTTGACGGCGGTGATGCCCATCTCGATGTAGGCGTTGGGCTGGCCGTTGTTGCCGTTCAGGTTCTCGTTGCGGTCGTCGTCGCCGGCGGGCTCGGTGCGCTCGTTGTAGCGGCTGACCCACTCGACTCCGGCGGCGATGTAGACGTCGCCCTCGCCGGCCTTGATCGCGTTGCCGGCGTGGCGGATCGCGTCGAGGCTGGAGGAGCAGTAGCGGGAGACGGTGACGCCGTTGACGTTCTGCGGCAGCTTCTCGCAGAGCAGCGAGACGATGCGGCCGAGGTTGAAGGCCTGGAGGCCCTGCGGCATGCCGACGCCGCAGAACAGGTCTTCGATGATCGCCGGGTCGACCTCGGGGTTGCGCTCGAGCAGCTGGTCGACCACGTAGGCGCCCATCTCGTCCGGGCGCAGCTGGGCCAGCGAGCCCTTGAAGGCACGGCCGATCGGCGTGCGGATGGTGTCGACGATGACTGCTTCGGGCATTCCTTATCTCCTTGAGGGCTTGGGAAGGTCTTGCGGGACGGCAGAGGGTAGTTGACGGGGACCGCCGGCGTTTCGTGCGTTATGTTACGAAGTTACCCGCGGGAGCGTCCCCGACCTGCGTTACATTCGGCTCAATCCACCTCGCGCTTACCGCGAGCTCTGCCGCCCAGCGGCGACGAAAGGAGGGTGCCTAGATGCCTGAGGGTTACTGCGTCAAGGAGCGCAAGAAGGTCGAGATCAAAGACGCCAAACAGGTGACGATGAAGAATGGTCGCCCGGCCATCCAGGGCGTCTGCCCGGACTGCGGGACGAAGATCTTCAAGATCGGGAAACTCGAATAGGAGTCCCTCCAGAACGCATTTGAACCCGGCGCTGCCGGGGAGCGTATGCCGGGTCGGATGATCCCTGAGACCCTGAAGAGGGGAAATTCGACCCGGGGCGCGCTCAGCCGCGAACGCGACGTCCGCGAGGCCTACGCCGCCCATTCCGGCGAGCTGTACGGCTTCGCGGTCCGCTCGCTCGGCGACGCCGGGCTCGCCGAAGAGGCGGTGCAGGAAACCTTCGTCCGCGCCTGGCGGGCGGGCGACCGGTTCGACCCGAGGATCGGGTCGCTGCGGACCTGGCTGTTCGCGATCCTGCGCAACGTCGTCATCGACCTCGGCCGGGCGCGGGCGGTGCGGCCCGGCGTCGCCGAGGGCGGGATCGAGCCGAGCGTCGAGCCGTTGGAGGAGGCGCTGCTCTCCTGGCAGGTCGAGGAGGCGATGCGGCGGATCGGCGACGACCACCGGCGAGTGATCGTCGAGACCTATTACAAGGGGCGCCCCTACGCGGAGGTCGCCGCCGAGCTCGGGGTGCCGGAGGGGACGATCAAGAGCCGCGTCTACTACGGGCTGCGGGCGCTGCGGGTCGTGCTGGAGGAGATGGGCCATGAAGATTAGGAACGGGTGCCGCGACTGGCGGGAGCTGCTCGGCGCCTACGCGCTGGGGCAGCTCGAGGGCGACGAGCGGGCCGGCCTGGAGGCGCACCTCGAGGGGTGCGGCCAGTGCCGGGCCGAGCTGGCGCTGCTGGAGCCGGTGGCGCGGATCCTCCCCGCCGCCGACCCGGCGCAGTTCGAAGCGGCGGCGCCGCAGCCGCCGCCCGAGCTGGGGGCGCGGATCGCGGCGACGATCGCGGGCGAACGCGAGCGCTCGGAGCGGCGCCGGCGCCGGGTCTTCGGCGGCTTCGCGCTGGGGGGCGCGAGCGCCGCGCTCGCCGCGGCCGTGCTGGCGATCTTCGTCCTCGGCGGCGGTGGCGGCGGCCAGCCCCGGCAGGAGGTGCGCTTCGCGGCGCTGCCCAAGGGCGTGACGATCGACGCCACGCTCGAGCCGCACGCCTACGGGACCGAGATCCGCATGTACGTCCACGGCATCGCCTCCGGCACCCTCTGCACGGTTTCGCTGCGCGGTCCGGGCGGGGCCGCCTATCCGGCCGGCACCTTCCGCTACCGCTGGGGCGACGATTCCGAAGCGGTGCTGAGCTCGGCCCTCGACCTCTCCCGCACCCGGGCGATCAGCGTCCGCGCCGGGAACCGAACCTTCGTCGCGCCGGTGGGGAGGGCGCCGATAGCGGCAAACCACAACGAGGAGGAACCGACGTGAACAGGAAGACCCATGCCTTCGCGCTGGCGGCGCTTGCCGTCGTCGCGCTGGCGATCGCCGGCTGCGGCGGTGGCGGCAGCTCGACGAGCGAAGGAAACTCCGGGAGCTCGAACGAAAGCGCCTCGAGCGAAAGCTCGGCGGCTACGGGAGCCGCTACGGCGGCGAAAGCGAAGGCAAGGAAGCGAGCTCCGAAGCGGCGGCGGGTGCGGAAAGCGGCGCCGGCGTCGTCTCACTCGGAAGCATCCCGAAGCTGGGCATGGTCCTCGTCGATTCCGAAGGGATGACGCTCTACGACTTCCACAAGGACAAGGGGACGACCTCGTCCTGCTACGGCCCCTGCGCCGAAGGCTGGCCGCCGATGCTGACCGAAGGCGAACCGACCGTCGGCAACGGCGCGATGGCCTCGAAGCTGGGAACCACCGAACGCAAAGACGGGACGACTCAGGTGACCTACGCCGGCCATCCCCTCTACACCTTCGTCGGCGACGAGGGCCCGGGCGAAGCAAACGGCAACGACGTCAGCGCCTTCGGCGCCCAGTGGTACGCCCTCAAGGGCAACGGCGAGGAGGCCGGCGGCTAAGGCCGGTCGCTGCTCCGAACTTCGCCTCGCTATAGCAGGGCGAAGTTCGGAGTTGCCGAGGCTCAGTCCCCGGAGACGCCGCTGAGCTTGGCGCGCTGGCGGTAGCTCAGGGAGGGCGGGACGAGCTCGCGGATCTCGGAGAGGAGGCGCGCCGAGAGCTCGCTCGGGTCCTCGTCGGGCCGGGGCTGCCCGCCAGCCGGGTCGAAGAAGCGGATGCGGATGCGGGGGCGGCGGGGGAAGCCGGTGAGGTCGCTGGTGCCCTCGATCGCGACGAGGCTGACGTGGGCCTCGGGCACCTCCAGGGCGAGGCGGCCGACGCCGCTGCGGGCGCGCAGGACCTTGCCCCTCGAGCGGGTGCCCTCAGGGAAGACGCCGATGCAGACGCCCGCCCGGAGCGCCTCGATCGCTTTCGCCAACGCGTCCTTGTCGCTCTCCCGCGCTGGATCGGGATCTGCCCCATGCCGTCGAGGATCGGCCCAGGCCGCGCACGTCCCAGAGCTCGGATTTCGCCAGGGCGCGGATCTGGCGCCGCCTGAGGGCGGCGACCCCGACCATCACCGGGTCCCAGTGGCTGTCGTGGTTGCCGACGATCAGCAGCGGGCCGTGCTCGGGCACCGACTCCAGACCCTCGACCCGCATGCGGCCCCAGCCAGGCAACGGGCTTGTTGACGTTCATCGCCAGCCGGTAGGTGCGGGTGCGCTCGTGCATCGGGGCCGGAGTTCTATGACTTTGCTCCGTCGAAGGTCGGCCGCCCTCCGTAGTCTCAGGCCTCGGGAGACCGACGGCGAATTTGGAGGACCAGTCATGGATCAGCGCAGCGCGACGATCGGCGGCATCGAGGTCGAGGGACTCGTCCGCGAGTTCAAGAACGGGCCGCGGGCGGTCGACGGGATCGATCTCGAGGTCGCCCCGGGCGAGATCTACGGCTTCCTCGGTCCCAACGGCGCCGGCAAGTCGACGACCGTGCTGATGCTGACGACCCTGCTGCCCCCGACCGCCGGCAGTGCCCGGGTCGCCGGCTACGACATCGTCAAGCAAGGGCCGCAGGTGCGCGCGGCGATCGGCGCCGCCCTGCAGGAGGCGGCGCTCGACCCGCTGCTGACCGGCCGCGAGCACATGCGCCTGCAGACCGCCCTGCACGGGCTCGGCGAAGGCCGACCGCGAAGCCCGCGGCAACGAGCTGCTCGAGCGGGTCGGCCTCGCCCACGCCGCCGACCGCAAGGTCGGCGGCTACTCGGGCGGGATGAAGCGCCGGCTCGACCTCGCGCTGGCGCTCGCCCACCGGCCCCGCATCCTCTTCCTCGACGAGCCGACCACCGGGCTCGACATCCAGAGCCGCACCGCGCTCTGGGACGAGGTCGCGCGCCTCGCCGGTGAGGACGGCGTCACCGTCTTCCTCACCACGCAGTACCTCGAGGAGGCCGACGCGCTCGCCAACCGGGTCGGGATCATCGACCACGGCAACATCGTCGCCGAGGGCACCCCGGCCGAGCTGAAGGCGGAGATCGGCCGGCCGACGGTCGAGGTGATCCCGCGCGAGGACGGCGACCGCGAGCGCACCGCCGCGGTTCTCCGCCGCTTCGGCGAGCCGGCCGGCGCTCCCCCCAGCGCCGTCGCCGTCCGCCTCGCCGGCGGCGAGGCGGCGCTGGCCGAGGTCGTCCGCGCCCTCGACGCCGAGGGCATCGCGATCGAGCACCTGCAGCTGCACGCCCCCTCCCTCGACGACGTCTTCCTCGCCAAGACCGGCCGCTCGCTCGAGGGCGCCGAGGACGAGGAGGAGGCGGCGGCGCCGAGCCCGAGGCGGTCGCTTCGCAGTGAGCGCCGCAGCCGCAGCCGACCGCTCCCTCGCCACCCAGGTCGGGCAGCTCGCCCACCGCTCGGTCCTGCGCACGCTGCGCCAGCCGGCGCAGATCGTCCCCGCCCTGATCTTCCCCCTCTTCCTCCTCGCGGTGAACTCGGGCGGGCTCAAAGACGCGACCAACCTGCCCGGCTTCCCGACCGACTCCTACCTCACCTTCGCCCTCGCGGTGCCATTCATGCAGGGCGCGCTGTTCTCGGTGATGAACTCGGGCACCGACCTCGCCCGCGACATCGAGACCGGCTTCCTCAACCGCCTCGCGCTGACCCCGCTGCGCGGCGCCGCCCTGCTGCGCGGCCTGCTCGCCGGCGCCGTCGTCCTCGGGGTCGTCCAGGCGCGCCACCTACCTCATCGTCGGCCTCGTCTCCGGGGCCGAACTCGCCGCCGGCGCCGGCGGCGCGGCGATGATCATCCTGCTCGCGGTGACGATCATCGTCGCCTTCGGCACGCTCGGCCTCTTCGTCGCCCTGCGCACCGGCACCGGCGAGGCGGTCCAGGGCCTCTTCCCGGTCTTCTTCGTCTTCCTCTTCCTCTCCTCGATGGCGCTGCCGCTCGAACCTGATCCAGACCGACTGGTTCCGGGCGATCGCCACCGCCAACCCGGTCTCCTACCTGCTCGCAGGCCTTCCGCTCGCTGCTGATCGAAGGCTGGGAGCCGGGGCAGCTGGCGCTCGGCTTCGGGATCGCGGCGGCGATCTTGGCGATCGGCATGTACGCGGCGAGCAGCGCCCTGAAGACGCGGCTGGTGCGGACGTGAGCGCGGCTCGCCCGGCCGAGACCGGCACCGCCAACCGGCTGACGATTGCTCGCGCGGTCGCCTGGCGCAGCATCCACAACTTCCTCACCAACCCGGCCTTCCTGGTGCCCTCCCTGCTCTTCCCGCTCTTCTTCTTCACCTCCTTCGCCGGCGGCCTTTCCGCCGTCAGCAACGTCCCCGGCTTCGACTTCCCGACCGGCTACACCGCCTTCCAGTTCGTCTTCGTGCTGCTGCAGTCGGCGGCCTTCGGCGGCGTCTTCACCGGCTTCGCGATGGCCCGCGACTTCGAGACCGGCTTCGCCCGCCGCTACCTGCTGGCGGCCACCCACCGCAGCGGCATCGTCGCCGGCTACGCGATCGCCGCGATCGTCCGCGCGCTGGTGACCTGGACCGTGCTCACCGTCGTCGCCCTCGTCGCCGGGATGAACGTCGACGGCAACGGGGTCGAACTCCTCGGCCTCTACGGCCTCGCCCTGCTCGTCAACATCGCGGCGACGATGTGGGCGGCCGGCATCGCGATGCGCGTCCGCTCGATCCAGGGCGGGCCGCTGATGCAGTTCCCGGTCTTCCTGATCCTCTTCCTCGCCCCGGTCTACGTCCCGCTCAGCCTGCTCAGCGGCTGGATCCACGCCGTCGCCTCGGTCAACCCGGTGACCGCGCTGATCGAGGCCGGCCGAGGCTTCATCAGCGGCGACCCCTTCCAGGTGGGCCTGGCCTTCACCGTAGCCATCGCCCTACCCGTCATCTTCTCCCTCTGGGCAAGAGGCGGACTCCGAAGCGCCGAAGCAGCGGGATAGCTGCTCCCAAAAAAAGCGGTTGCCAGGGCGAGGGGGTGACCCTCTCCGGACACTCAACCGCGAGCCATAGGCGAGCGGTGTCCGGAGAGGGTCACCCCCTCGCCCCCACCAACCACCCCAAACCAACCTAAGGACCTAAGTGACGAAAGTCACGCCTTTGTGCCGTGTGCAACGGGAAGGTGGAGAACCTTGGCCGCTGCAGCGCAAATCCCGGCTTTCCCCGATTGCTAGGAACGGGGATCTAAAGTGTCTTTCGTGACGCAGCGGCCCCTCGAGCTGATTCTCGCCCGCAACCTGATGTCGGCCCTCTCGACCCCTGCCTTCCTCGTCGACGAGGGCGGTCTCCTGGTCTTCTACAACGAGGCCGCCGGGCTGCTGCTCGGCAAGCGCTTCGAGGAGCTGGGGACGGTCGGGCCGAGCGAGTGGGGCTCGCTGTTCGGGCCCTTCGACGAGCAGGGCGACCCGATCCCCTACGACGACCTGCCGCTGGTCCGCGCCGTCCGCGCCGGGCGCCCCGCCCATGCCGAGCTGACCGTGCGCTCGACCGACGGCACCAGCCACGAGGTCGAGGTCTCGGCCTTCCCGATCCTCACCCCGCACGGCTCGCAGGGAGCGATCGCCGTCTTCTGGCCCTCGCTCGCCGGCGCCGGCGGCAACGGAGCGCTGCCGGCATGAAGGTCAAGCTCTGGGGGACCCGCGGTTCGATCCCGGCCCCCGGGCCGGAAACGATCCGCTACGGCGGCAACACCTCGTGCGTCGGCGTCACCCTCTCGGACGGCTCGATCCTCGCCCTCGACGCCGGCACCGGCATCCGCTGCCTCGGCCTCGCCCTCCCCGACGAGCCGAGCCGGCTCCACATCCTCCTCACCCACCTCCACCTCGATCACATCCAGGGCCTCGTCTTCTTCGCCCCCGCCTTCCGTCCCCAGACCGAGATCGTGATCTGGGGCCCGGCCTCACCGGAGGCCTCCCTGCGCGACCGCATCGCCCGCTACATCTCGGCCCCGCTCTCGCCGGTCGAGGTCCGCGAGCTCCCCTGCGACGTCTCCTTCCGCCACTGCCCGGAGAGCGAGTGGGAGATCGGCCCGGCCCGGATCCGCGCCGCCTCGGTCGCCCACCGCGGCCCGACCCTCGGCTACCGGATCGACGAGGGCGACTCCTCGCTCGCCTACATCCCCGACCACGAGCCGGCGCTCGGCGCCGACCTCGAGCAGCTCGAGGAGGACTGGATCTCCGGCTTCGCCCTCGCCAGGGACGCCTCGCTGCTGATCCACGACGGCCAGTACACCGACGCCGAGTATTCGTGCCACCTCGGCTGGGGCCACTCGGCGCTCTCCCACGCGCTCGCCTTCGCCGACCGCACCGGGGTCGAGCGCACCGTCCTCTTCCACCACGACCCGCTCCACTCCGACGAGGACCTCGACCGCCTCGCCGCCGACGCGCGGCGGGGATGGGAGCGGCTGGGGCGCGACCCGGCGTCGGTCGAGCTCGGCCAGGAGCGCGCCGAATACGAGCTGCCGGCGCGGACTCCGCAACGTGCGGGCGCGGCCACCGCCGCCTGAGCCGCCGAAACCGCGAGCCGGGGCAATCGATCGTCTACGCTGCGGGCGTGTCCACGGCCGACCGGATCGAGGCTGCCGCCGCGCGCTCGCCGCTGGTCCACGCAGCCCTCGAACAGGCCCGCTCCGACCACGCCGGCCAGGTCCGCAACGGCAGCGGCGGGATGCCCTACGTCGAGCACCCGATCCGGGTGGCGGCGCTGCTGGACGAGCGCGGCTACGGCGAGGAGGTGCTGGCGGCGGCGCTGCTGCACGACGTGGTCGAGGACTCGGACACCGAACTCGACGAGCTGCGCGAGAAGTTCGGCGACGTCGTCGCCGGCCTGGTCGGGTCGATGACCGACGACGAATCGATCGACGACTACCGGGCGCGCAAGGCCGAGCACCGCGAACGGCTGGCGGCGGCGCCGGCGGAGGCGATGGCGATCTACGGCGCCGACAAGCTGACCAACGTCAGCACCCTCCACGCCGCCTACGCGGCGGAAGGCGACTCGGTGCGCGAGGAATTCAAGGTGCCGATCGAGCTCAAGCTCGAGATCTGGGAAGCCGACCTGGCGCTGCTGCGGGAGAAGGCGCCGGAGCTCGCCTTCCTCGACCGGCTCGAGGAGGAGCTCAATCGCTTCCGGGCTTCCCTAGGGGCTCCTGTCCGGCGCTGAGCCGCATCCGCCGCCGCAGCGGCAGGGCGAACCAGAAGAAGCCGAAGACGCAGAGGGCGAGGGCGGCGGTGAGAGCCGCGGCGGCGGTCGAGAACAGCACGTCGGTGATCAGCAGGATCGCGCCGGTCATCGCCAGCGCCAGCAGGGCGAGGCCGACGATCGCGAAGCGGTTGGCGTAGTAGACGAGCTGGCGCTTCTGCTGGTAGCGGAAGGTGAGGCGGTGGTAGGCGGGGGGCGAGATCAGCATCGTCGCCGAGAGCGCGGTGAGGATCAGGGTCGCGAAGTAGACCCGTTTCTCGAATTCGGTGACGTCGCCGAAGCCCTGCTGGAACGGCACCGCGAGCAGGAAGGCGAAGAGGACCTGGACCCCGGGCAGGGCGACGCGCAGCTCCTGCAGCAGCTCGCCGAGGTTGCGGTCGAGGCGTTCCTCCTCGGTCTCTTCGCGCCCCGAGTCGGGGTGGTGCCGATCCGCATCGCGCTTCTCCCCGTTCTCCATGGGGGGAAGATATGGCAATCGAGACGGCGCTCGTCCTCGTCAACCGCGACCTGCGGGTGCACGACCATCCAGCGCTCGCCGCCGCCGCGAAGGCAGAGCGGACGCTTCCGCTGTTCGTCCTCGACGAGCGGTTGCTGGGCTCGCGGTTCGCGGCCCCGAACCGGGTCGCTTTGGTCGTCGACGCGGCGATGCGGCAGCTGGCCGCCGAGGGCTTCATGCACCACCCGCGGGTGGTTGAGGTTAGGCATCTATAGGAGGCCTAACCTCAACCACCCGGTTTTCGGGGCCATAGGATCGGCCGATGGGACGAATGGCGGTGATCGTCGGCAGCAACGCTCTGGGGCCTGGCGGCGAGGAGATCGCCGCGGCGGCGGCGGCCCAGGGGGCGGCGATCGTCCAGCGCCACGACGCCGAGGGGGCCTTCGTCCTCCCGCACCTGATCGACCACGAGGCGAACCTGCGGCCGCTGGCCGAGCAGGGATGCGACCGGGTGCTGGCGATCGGCTCGGTCGGCTCGCTGCGGGCCGAGATCGAGGTCGGCAGCCTCGTCTGTCCGGACGACTTCATCGCCCTCGGCCTCGGCGACTCGATCTTCGGCGACGCCCGAGCCCACTCGGCGCCCGGCTTCGCTCCGCGCTGGCGCGAGGAAGTGATCGAAGCCTGGAGCGAGGGCGGCCAGGCGCCCCGCGACGGGGGCGTCTACTGGCAGGCGCGCGGGCCGCGCTTCGAGACCCCGGCGGAGATCCGGCTGATGGCGGCGCACGCCGACGTGGTCGGGATGACGATCGCCGCCGAGTGCGTCGTCGCCAGGGAGCTCGGGCTCGACTACGCCGCGCTCTGCGTCGTCGACAACCTCGCCAACGGCCTGGCGAGCGAGGCGGTCAGCGTCGAGGGGATGGAAGCCGACCGCCTCGTCAACGCCGAGCGCCTGCGCGAGGGCCTGGCCGCGGTGCTCCCCCGCCTCGGCGCGGTGGGCCGGTGAGTTCCGTGGTTCCTTTGTCCTGTAAATCCGGACAAAGGAACCGCGCAAACGATGGAGTGGCGGATCACGCGACCCCGTGGTTCCTTTGTCCTGTATAGGCAGACAAAGAACCGCGGAACGAGGAGGGGCGATGGCGCTGACGGTTGAGAACGCGCGGCTGGACGGGGAGCTGGTGGGGATTCGCTGCGAGGGCGGGATGATCGCGGCGCTCGGTCCCGGCGTCGCGTCCGAAGCCGCCGACGAGACGATCGACGCGGGCGGCGCCCACCTCGTGCCGCCGCTGGTCAACGGGCACACCCACGCGGCGATGACGCTGTTCCGCGGCAGCGGCGGCGACCTGCCGCTGATGCCCTGGCTGCGGGAGAGGATCTGGCCGGTCGAGGCGAAGCTCGACGACGAGGACGTCTACTGGGGCGCGCGGCTCGCCTGCGCGGAGATGATCCGCGGCGGCACCTCCCGCTTCTGGGACATGTACTGGCACCCGGAGGCGACGGCGCGGGCGGTCGAGGACAGCGGCATCCGCGCCGCGATCGGGGCGCCGCTGTTCGACTCGCAGGGCAGCTTCGAGGAGCTGCGCGACTCGGCCCATCGCAGCCTCGAAGCGCTGGCCGAGACGGGGCCGCTGGTCACCGCTTCCCTCGCGCCCCACGCGATCTACACGGTCAGCGAAGAGTCGCTTCGCTGGATCGGCGAGCTCAGCTCCGAGCGGGGCCTGCCGGTCCAGATCCACCTCTCCGAGACCGAGCAGGAGGTGCAGGACTGCCTCGCCGCCCATCGAGAACGGCCCGCCCGCTACCTCGACCGGCTGGGGTTGCTGAGCGAGCGGACGATCCTCGCCCACGGCGTCTGGCTCGATCCCGAGGAGCTGGCGCTGGTCGCCGAGCGCGGCGCCACCGTCGTCGCCAACCCGGTCGCCAACATGAAGCTCGCGGTCGGCGGCGTCTTCCCGCATCCCGCCGCGAAGGCCGCCGGCGTCAGGGTCGGCCTCGGCACCGACGGCGCCGGCTCCAACGACTCGCTCGACCTCCTCGCCGACCTCAAGCTCTTCGCCCTGACCCAGAAGCACGCCGCGGCCGACCCGACCGCGGTCGACGCCGCCGAGGCCTGGGCGGTCGCCACCGGCGCCCGCGCCCCCCTGCTCGGAGCGACGCCGCTCGAGCCCGGCGCCCCGGCCGACTTCCTCCTCCTCCACCCCACCGCCCCCGAGCTCGGCATCGGCGACCTCACCTCCGACCTCGTCTACGCCGCCGCCGGCGCCGTCGTCGACACCACCGTCGTCGCCGGCCGCGTCCTCATGCGGGGCGGTGAGATCGAGGGCCTCGACGAGATCGTCGCCAAGGCCGCCGAGCGAGCCCACCGCCTCGGCCTGTAGCTCGACGGGCCGGTTTTGATACCTGTGTGGGGAGATGATCGCGGTGCTCGAAAAGGTCTGGGAAGGCATCGAAATGTCCCTGCTGATGGCCTACGAGGTCTGGTGGGCGCTGGTGCTGGGGTTCGCGATCTCGGCGATCGTCCAGGCCTGGGTGCCGCGCCGCCGGATCGAAGAGGCGCTCTCGGGCGAGGGCTTCCGCCCGGTCGCCAAGGCCACGGCGCTCGGCGCCGCCTCCTCCTCCTGCTCCTACGCGGCGATCGCGATCGCCAAGTCGCTGTTCCAGAAGGGCGCCTCGGCGGTCACCGCGCTCTCCTTCCAGTTCGCCTCGACCAACCTGGTCTGGGAGCTGGGGCTGGTCCTCTGGGTGCTGATGGGATGGCAGTTCACCCTCGCCGAGTTCGTCGGCGGCGTCGTCCTGATCGCGCTGATGGCGGTGCTGCTGCGCGCCTTCGTCTCGCCGCGGCTGGAGGAGCAGGCGCGGCGCCACGCCCAACAGGCGCAGGCCGGCCACCACCACGGCGAGGACGAGGAGGGGTCGCTCTCCTGGCGCCGGCGCCTCACCACCCGCGAGGCCTGGGCGGGGGTCGGCGGCAACTTCCGCGGTGACGTGCAGATGCTCTGGAAGGAGATCGCGATCGGCTTCCTGCTCGCCGGCTTCATCGGCCTGCTCGGCAACGACTTTTTCAACTTCCTCTTCGTCACCGACGCGCCGCCCGCCGTGCAGACGATCGAGAACGTCGTCGTCGGCCCGCTGATCGCCGTCCTCAGCTTCGTCTGCTCGGTCGGCAACGTGCCGCTGGCGGCGGTGCTGTGGTCGGGCGGGATCAGCTTCGCCGGCGTCGTCGCCTTCATCTTCGCCGACCTGATCATCGTCCCGATCGTCCTCGCCTACCGCAAGTACTACGGGACCGCGTTCGCGCTGCGGATCACGGCGCTGATGTTCGTCACGATCGTCGTCGCCGCACTCGCGGTCGACGGCATCTTCGGCCTCGCGAACCTGATCCCGACCGGTCCCCGCCCCAGCCGCGCCGACGTCTTCGGCTCGGTCGAGGTCGACTACAAGCTGGTACTCAACGTCATCGCGCTGGCGGTCTTCGCCGCCCTGTGGTGGGTCAGCCGCGGCCGCGGTGACACGCATGGCTGCGAGCACCACGCCCGCGACGCCCACGCCCACCACATGAGTGAGAGCGAGGCAGCAGGGGTATAGGCTCGCGGCGATGCCGTCCGGGGAAACCGAGGCGCAGACCGAGCCGGGGGCCTCGTCCGTCCGCTACGAGGAAACGACCAAGCGGTATCCCGGCGCCGCCGCGCCCGCCGTCGACAAGCTGACGCTCGAGGTGCCCGCCGGGGAGATCTGCGTCCTCGTCGGGCCCTCGGGCTGCGGCAAGACGACGGCGATGCGGATGGTCAACCGCACGGTCGAGATCACCTCCGGCGACGTCCTCGTCGGCGAGCGCTCGGTGCGCGAGCGCGAGCCCGCCCAGCTGCGGCGTGAGATCGGCTACGTGATCCAGCAGATCGGCCTCTTCCCGCACCGCACGATCAGCGAGAACATCGGGGCGGTCCCCGAGCTGCTGGGCTGGAAGAAGGAGCGGATCCGCGCCCGCGGCGCCGAGCTGCTGGAGCTGGTCGGCCTCGACCCCGAGCTCGGCGGCCGCTACCCCGCCCAGCTCTCCGGCGGCCAGCAGCAGCGGGTCGGGGTGGCGCGGGCGCTGGCGGCGGACCCGCTGGTGATGCTGATGGACGAGCCCTTCGGGGCGATCGACCCGATCAACCGCGAGCGCCTGCAGAACGAGTTCCTGCGCCTGCAGGCGGAGATCCGCAAGACCGTCCTCTTCGTCACCCACGACATCGACGAGGCGATCAAGATGGGCGACCGGATCGCGGTGATGCGCGAGGGCGGGCGGGTCGAGCAGTACGCGACCCCGGCCGAGCTGCTGATGGCCCCGGCGAACGAGTTCGTCGAGGACTTCGTCGGCGCCGACCGGGCGCTGAAGCGGCTGGCGCTGATGCGGGTCGCCGACATCAACCTCTGGGAGGCGCCGCTGGCCCACGTCGGCCAGGCGACCGGCGAGGTGCGGGCGAAGCTCGCCGCCGCCGACGTCGAAGTCCCCTACCCGCTGCTGGTCGACAGCGAGCGGCGGCCGCTGGGCTGGCTCAGCGAGCGCGACCTCGGCGGCGACACCGTCCCCGCCCGGGCCGACTCGCCGCTCGGCCCGGTGCTCGACCGCGACGACGTGATGCGCGACGCCCTCGCCGACCTGCTGCAGGGCGAGTCGCAGTACGCCCCGGTGGTCGACCGCGGGGGCCGGATCGCCGGCGTCCTCTCGGTCGAGATCATCGCCGAGTTCCTCGCCTCGCCGGAGGCCAAGAGCGACGAGCACTCGGCCGTGGAGCGCCCGCATGACTAGCCCCCTGGTGCCGGCGGCAGCGGGGCAGGTGGGCGAAGGGTTCTTCAAGGACCGCAACGTCGGCGACCTCTGCCAGGCGAAGTCGAGCCACCTCTTCTGCTGGGACTGGGCGAGGGAGAACATCGACCGCTACGGCACGCCGACGGTGCAGCAGATCGAACTGGTCCTCCTCTCCCTCGTCGTCGGCTTCGCGATCGCCTTCGCCCTCTCGCTGCTCGCCCACCGCCGAGGGTGGCTGCGCCCTCCGCTGCTCGCCGCCACGGGAATCCTCTACACGATCCCCAGCCTCGCCTTCTTCTTCCTGCTGCTCCCGATCACCGGCCGAGGCAGGGACACGGCGATCATCGTGCTCGCTGCCTACACGCTGCAGATCATCTACCGCAACACGATGGTCGGGCTCGCCAACGTGCCGCAATCGGCCCGAGATGCGGCCCGGGGAATGGGATTCACGGAGCGGCAGATCCTCTGGAAGGTCGAGCTGCCGCTCGCCGTGCCCGAGATCGTCGCCGGGCTGCGGATCGCCAGCCTCAGCACGATGGCGATCGCGACCCTTGCCGTCTTCATCGCCGGCGAAGGGCTGGGCACCCAGATCTACGGCAGCGGGAATCTCAGCTTCCCGACCAGCATCATCATCGCCGCGGCGATCGCGATGGGCCTGGCCCTGGCGATCGACGTGATCCTGTTGGCCGTCCAGCGCCTGGCGACGCCGTGGCGGAGGGCGAGATCGGCATGAACGGCCTTTACCTTCCCCTCGCCTCTTTCGGCGGCGCGATCGAATTCATCTTCACCCCGCAGTACTCCAACGTGACCGGCGGCAAGAAGGTCGGCGGCTTTTCGCAGTCGCTCGAACTGATGCTGAAGCAGATCGAGGTAACGGCACTCGCACTGGCGCTGGCGCTCGTCCTTGCGCTTCCCATTGGCCTCTACCTCGGCCATCGCGCCAGGGGGGAATTCTTCGCCGTCGGCCTCGGCAACATCGGTCGGGCGATACCGGAGCTGGCGCTGATCGCGCTGGTGGCGTCTCTGATCGGGGTCGGTCTTCTCAACCTGACCCCTGCCCTGGCCGTGCTGGGGATCCCGCCGATCCTCACCAATGCCTATGTGGGGGTACGGCAGGTCGACCCGGCTGCCGTCGACGCCGCTCGCGGTCTGGGGATGAGCGAGCTGGAAATCATCCGCAAGGTCGAGCTTCCGTTAGCCGTGCCCACCGTGATGGGCGGTGTTCGTGGAGCCGCGATCGTGATCATCGCCACCGCGACCATCGCTCCTCTTGCCGGGGTGGTGACGCTCGGCGACTACATCATCAACTCCAGCATCTACGGCCAGAACGGGGTCCTCGCCGGGGCGATCCTGGTCGCCGTTCTCGCCCTCGCCCTGGAGGGCCTGCTCGCCCTCCTGCAGAGGCGGCTGACTTCCGACGGGCTGAAGTTGAAGACTGTCTGACCTGGCTTCCCGGCTTACCTGACCACCGACAACGGACTTACTCAACACATCCACCCCAAGAGGAGGCAACAGTGAGGATCGACCAGACGAGAGTGCGGGTGCTGCTGGCCGCGCTTGCGGCGCTCGCCTTGACGCTCGGCATCGCCGCGTGCGGCGGCGGGAGCAGCAGCACCAGCAGCGAAACGAGCGGAGGTGAAGAAGGCGGCTCGGGCTCGGCGATCCAGTCGAATCCCGAAAACGCCGACGTCAGCCTGACGATCGGCTCGAAGAACTTCCCCGAACAGGAAATCCTCGGGGAAATCTACGCGCAGGCGCTGACCGCGGCGGGCTACAAGGTGAAGAGCGCGCTCAACCTCGGTTCCGAAACGGTCGCCCTGAAAGCGGTCAAGACCGGGCAGATCTCCGGCTACCCCGAGTACGCGTCGACGGCGCTGACCTCGTTCTTCGGCCTCGAACCCGAAGAAGTCCCCGCCGAAGCCACCGAAGCGTGGGAAAAGGCGAACGAAGAATTCGAAAAGGAAGGCCTGAAGGCATTCGAACCGACGCCGTTCGCCAGCGCCAACGCGGTCGGCACGCTGAAGTCGACGGCCGAAAAGTACGGCCTGAAGACGGTCTCCGACCTCGAAGGCGTCTCCGAAGAATTGAGCCTCTACGGCTCGCCCGAGTGTCGCCAGCGGATCGACTGCCTGGCCGGGCTGGAAAAGCTCTACGGGCTGAGGTTCAAGTCGTTCACCCCGGTCGACATCGGCCTCCGCTACACCGTGCTGGAAAAGGGTCAGGCGGATCTCTCGATCCTCTTCACCACCGACCCGCAGCTCTCGGCCGAAAGCGACAAGTACGTCATCCTCGAAGACGACAAGGAAGTCTTCCCGGCGGGCAACGTGATCTTCGTGACCAGGAAGTCGGTCGCCGAAGAAGCGGGGCCGGACTACGAAAAGACGATCCTGCAGGTGCAGGAAGGGCTCGACCTGAAGGTGGTCCAGGAGCTCGACGCTCGGGTCGAACTCGAAAAGGAAACGCCTGCGGCGGCCGCCAAGGCCTACCTCGAAAGCGCGGGCTACGTCGGGTAGGGCGTGCGTGAGGGTCCGGCGAGGGGGACTCGGCGGACAAAAGCGGGGAGTGTCCGGCGAGTCCCCCTCGCCGGACCTCCATCCGCACGACGGCTCGCTCGCACGTTCCGCTGTTCCTTTGCCTGGCTATAGGGCGCAAAGGAACAGCGCTGCGACTGTCGTCAGGTTCCGCTGTTCCTTTGCCTTGTTATGTGCTGCGAAGGAACAGCGCTGCGGCTGATTAGGCCAGGGCGTGTTCGGCGGTGTGGATCTCGTAGCGCTTGAAGGAGATTCGGGCTATCCAGGCTGCGGCTAGGCCCGAGGCGGCGGCCAGGAGGAGGGCGATCCTGGGGTCGTAGGTCTGGGCGAGCCAGCCGGTCAGGGGGCCTCCGATCGGGGTGCTGCCCAGGAAGACGACGCTGTAGAGGGCCATTACCCGGCCTCGCATCTCCGGGGAGACGGCGAGCTGGAGGGTCGAGTTGATCGTCGCGGCGAAGGTGACCGCGGCGGCGCCGAGGAGCATCAGGGCCGGGACCTCGAAGGCGAGGCTCGGCATCAGGGCCGCCCAGAGGGAGGCGACGCCGAAGGCGAGCGCACCGCCGGCGATCAGGCGCGGGCCGGTGCGGCCGCGGTGGCCGTTGACGAGGGCGCCGGCGATCGAGCCGACCGCCATCGCCGAGACCAGGGCCGCGTAGGTCATCGCGCCCGATTCGAAGCTGAACTTGGCGAGCAGCGGCAGGACCACCTGGAAGTTGAAGCCGAGGGTCCCGACCAGCGCCATCAGCGCCAGCGGCACCGCCAGCTCGGGGGTCCGCAGGACGTAGCGCATGCCCGCCCGGATCGCCCCCGGCTCGCGCCGCGCCGGCGGGCCGGCGTGCAGCCGCGACGGGTCCATCCCCCGCAGCGCCAGGATCATCGCGACGAAGGTGAGGGCGTTGATCGCGAAGCAGGGGACGACGCCGGCGGTGGCGATCAGGATCCCGGCGAAGGCCGGGCCGACGATCCGCGCCGCCTGGACGATGACGCTGTTGAGGCTGACCGCGTTGACGACCCGGTCGGGGCCGACCATCTCGATTACGAAGCTCTGCCGGGTGGGATTGTCGACGGCGTTGACCGAGCCCATCGCGAAGACCGCCAGGTAGACCATCCAGGGAGCGACGACGCCGGCGGCGGTGACGGCGAAGAGGCCGACGGCGGGGACCGCCATCAGCGCCTGCGTCGCGATCAGCAGCCGCCGCTTCGGGATCCGGTCGGCGAGCAGGCCGCCCCAGGCGCCGATCAGCAGCATCGGCAGGAACTGCAGCGCCGTGGTCAGGCCGACGGCGACGCCGCTGCCGGTCAGGGTGAGGACGACCCAGAGCGCGGCTACGGTCTGCATCCAGGTCCCCGAGAGGGAGATCAGCTGGCCGGTGAAGTAGCGGCGGTAGTTGGGGACCTCGAGCGAGTTGAAGGAGTGGCGGATCGCAGCCGTCATAACACCTGCTCGCGCTTCGCTCGCGGCGCGAAGAACCAGAGATGCACGCTTGCTCGCTCCGCGTTCACGGCTGCTCGCCCTCGCGCATCCGCTCGAGGATCTCGGCCGCCCGGCCGAGCGTCTCGACCTCCTCCGCGGAGAGCTCGCGCATGCGCCGCGCCAGGTAGGCGTTCTTGCGCCTGCGCAGCCGCCGCAGCCGCTCGCGGCCGGCGGCGTTGACGGAGACCAGGGCGCTGCGGCGGTCGTCGGGGTCCTCGGAGCGGTCGATCAGCCCCTCCCGTTCGAGGCAGCCGAGGGTGCGGGTGATCGTCGGCCGCTTGACCCGCTCGACGTCGGCGATCTCGCTCGGGGTGATCGGCCCGTGCCGCTCGATCGTCGCCAGCGCCGCGACCGAGGTCGGGGTGAGGCCGGTGGTCTCCGCCGCCGCCTCCTGGCGCAACCGCCGCGAGGTGCGGACGATCGCCGTGCGCAGCTGCGCGGCGCGCTCGCTGAGGGAGATGTCGGTGTTCGCGGTCATTGCTTAGCTTTGGTAATTAGTCTAGCAAACTAATTCTGCGCTTCGCGAGCCTGGGCGACGGCGTCGAGCAGCTCGAGCATCTTCTGGTGATAGGTGACGCCGACAGTCAGCGTCCGCTCCGAGGGCTCGTAGCCCTCGGCCGCCCGCACCTCCGCCAGCATCGCGCTCAGCTCGTCGCGCTTGGCTTCGTGCCAGGCGCGCCGGGCTTTTCCGAGCGGCTCGGGATCGGCGCCGGCGAAGATCTTCAGGATCGCTTCCTCCCGCAACTGCGGCGGCGCCACGGCCGGGTCGCTCGCCCACGCGCTCAGCGCCTCCCCGCCCTTCTCGGTCACCGAATAGATGCGCCGGCGCCGCCCCCCCTCCTCCTGCCGCGCCGCAAGATAGCCGGCGCTCGCGAGGCGGGCCGGCTCCTCGTAGGCGGTGGTGTGGGGGACCGGCCAGAAGTTCTGGATCGACATCTCCATCGCCCCCTTTAGGTCGTAGGAGGTCATCTCCCCGAACTCGTCCAGCACCGCCAGGACGGCGTAGGAGGTGCCGGTGAGCTTGATCTCTTTGGCCTTGCTTTTCATGATTCGTGTCGTATAGTACGGGACGAACGGTAAAGGCAACGAGTTGGAGGTCCCGAGATGCCCAGCACCGATCCCCCTTCCCCCATCATCGGCGACGGCCCGGCGTACGACGCGGCCGTCGTCGGCGGCAGCCTCGCCGGCTGCGCGGCGGCGATCTCGCTCGGGCGCGCCGGCCTGCGCGTCGCGGTGGTGGAGAAGCAGCCCGATCCCAAGGCGTTCAAGCGGATGTGCTCGCACTTCATCCAGGCTTCGGGCGTCCCGGCGATCGAGCGGCTCGGGCTGATGGAGCCGATCGAAGCGGCCGGCGGGCTGCGCCCGCGGCTGCGCACCTGGACCCGCTGGGGCTGGATCGAGGCGCCGCCGGAGCGCGCCGCGCGCGGCGTCAACCTGCGCCGCGAGGTGCTCGACCCGATGGTGCGCTCGCTCGCCGCCGAGACCCCGGGGGTGGAGATGCTGCTCGGCTGGAGCGCGAAGGGCCTCCTGCGCGAGGGCGACCGCTGCGGCGGCGTCCGCATCGGCAACCGCGACGGCGAGGAGCGCGAGCTGCGCGCCCGCCTCACCGTCGGCGCCGACGGCCGCGACTCGACGCTCGCCGAGCTCGCCGGGGTCCCGGTCAGGACCTACCCCCACAACCGCATCGCCTACGGCGGCTACTTCGAAGGCCCGGCCCCCTCGTTCGCTCCGGACGGGGCGGTCTGGTTCCTCGACCCGCACTGGGCCGCGGCCTTCCCGACCGACAGCGGCCTCACCTTCTACGCAGCGATGCCGACCAAGCAGCGGCTGCCGGAATTCAAGCGCGAACCCGAGGCGGCGCTGGTCAGGTTCGTCGGCGACCTGCCCGAGGCGCCGCCGATCGGCGACGCGCGGGCGATCGAACCGGTGATGGGCAAGATCGACATGACCAACCGGATGCGCAAGCCGGTGGCGCCGGGGCTGGCGCTGATCGGCGACGCGGCCCTCGCCACCGACCCGCTGTTCGGGGTCGGCTGCGGCTGGGCCTTCCAGTCGGCGGAGTGGCTGTGCGACAGCTTGGTTCCGGCGCTGCGGGGCGAGGAGCCGCTGGCCAAGGGACTGGAGCGCTACCGCCGCCGCCACGCCCACGAGCTGGCCGGCCACGCCTTCTTCATCCACGACTACGCCAACGGGCGCCGGCTCAATCCCGGCGAGCGGATCGTCTTCTCCGCCGCGGCCCGCGATCCCAAGTCGGCGACGACGATGGATGCCTTCGCGACGCGCCAGATCCGCCCCCAGCAGGCGTTCCCGCGGATGCTGCCGCGGGCGCTCGCCGTCCACGCCCGTCACGCCCTCACCCGATGAGCTCAGGCGCCTTTCGAAACCAGGGGTTGGGAAAAGCGACTGGCCCCGCGCCGCGACGGCGCCGAGCGCAACAAAGCGCTGGGGATCTGGGGCGCGGTCGCCGGCTCCGGCGGCGCCGCCGGGGTGCTGCTCGGCGGCGTGCTCACCGAATACCTCGGTCGGCTTCAAGCCGATCCTCGCGGCCGGGACGGTCCTGATCGCGACCGGGCTCGTCTGGTTCAGCCAGATCTCCGCCCACGGCAGCTTCCTCGCCGACATCCTCGGCCCCTCTCTCTTCGCCGCCGTCGGCCTCGGCTTGCGGAATCCGCGCCGTGACCGCCCCGCTTGGTCCTGAACCGTCCCACGGGCACGCCCCTATCGGGATAGGTCCTTAGTGCGCACCGCCGACAGTCGCGCCCACGTCGAATTGAGCGGCGAACCGGCCCTGGAAGACGCGCGCTGAAACAGAACTGGTACCGAAGTCAAAAGGCTTCGCAAAATTTCTGCAACGCCCCTTGAAGTGGCGAAATTCGCCCCTAGGATCAGCCGCCGGAGGGCGATGGAGGCGGGTGCCTCCAGGCAGTTGACACCTGTTCTGCCCGATCAACCGTCGGGTCCGGTTCGAGTCCGGCGCCCTCCGCAGAAATACCGCAGCAAGCGGGTCGAGAATGGAGAGGCAGCGTGCTAGCTTTGAGGGCACAGGTGTCAGCTGTCTGCGGGGTGGTTCCCCGCATCGCCAGACTCGACCCGCCTCGCGGCGGGTCTTGTCGTTTCTAGGGGTCCTGCGCTCGGCGTCGAATCAGTCGCGGTGGGGCGCGATAGGTCACTGAACCGCGACGACCGTGCGATGAACGCGCGGGCGATCGCCTGGCGGGAACGGCTGAACACGCCGATGCTGGTGGCGGCCGCGCTGACGATCCCGACCGTGGCGCTGAGCGAGTCGCATGTGCACGGGGCCCTGCGCGACGTCGCCGTCGTGCTCAACTGGATCACCTGGCTCGCCTTCCTGGTCGAGCTGGTGGTGATGCTCTGGGTGGTGCCGAACCGGTGGGCGTGGCTGCGCCGCCACCCGCTCGACGTGATCATCGTCGTGCTGACCCCGCCGGTGCTGCCGGCGGGACTGCAGAGCCTGCGGGCCCTGCGCCTGCTCCGCCTTCTGCGGCTGCTGCGGCTGGCCCAGCTCTCGCGCGAGGTCTTCTCGCTCGAGGGGCTGCGCTACGCGACGCTGCTGGCGCTGCTGACGGTCGTCGGCGGCGGCGCGCTCTTCACCGCCTTCGAGCGCCACGACCAGCACCTCACCTTCTGGGACGGGATCTACTGGGCGATCACGACGATGACCACCCTCGGCTCCGACATCTACCCGACCACGACCGGGGGCCAGATCGTCTCGGCGGCGATCCTGATCGTCGGGATCGGCTTCGTCGCCCTCCTCACCGGCGCCTTCGCCCAGCGCTTCCTCGCCCCCGAAATCGCCGAGATCGAGGAGGAGCTGGAGGAAGAGAAACTCACCGCCGAGGCCCTCGCCCTGCGCGAACTCCACAGCGTCCAAGAGCAGCTGCAGGCCCTCTCCCTGGCCATAGAGCGCATAGCTGCCAACGCCCCCCACCGCTGATCGAGGAGGGGAGGGTGCCCCTTCCCCTCAGTCGCCCTTCGCCTGCTCCTCGGCGATCTTCGCCGCCAGCTCCTTCGTCACTTCCGGGTCTTTCAGCGTCGTGACGTCGCCCAGGGCGCGGCCCTCGGCGATGTCGCGGAGGAGGCGGCGCATGATCTTGCCGGAGCGGGTCTTGGGGAGGTCGTCGGCCCAGACGATCCGTTTGGGGCGGGCGAATTTGCCGATCCGCTCGGCGACGCCTTCGCGGATGCCCTCGACCAGCTGGTCGTCTTCGGCCACCCCGCCGCGGACGGTGACGAAGGCGCAGATCGCCTGGCCGGTGTCCTCGTCGGACTGGCCGATCACCGCCGCCTCGGCGACGTCGGGGTGGGCGACGATCGCCGACTCGACCTCGGCGGTGGAGAGCCGGTGGCCGGAGACGTTGACGACGTCGTCGATCCGCCCGATCACCCAGAAGTAGCCGTCGGAGTCGCGCCGGGCGGCGTCGCCGACCAGGTAGCGCTCCCTGCCGAAGCGCGAGAAGTAGGTCTCGACGAAGCGGTCGTCCTCTTTGTAGAGGCCGCGCAGCATCGAGGGCCACGGTCGCTCCAGCACCAGCAGCCCCTGCCCTTCCTCCACCGGCTTGCCCTCCGACTCGTCGACGACCTCGGCCTCGACCCCGGGGAACGGCGTCGTCGCCGAGCCGGGCTTGGTCGCGGTGATCCCCGGCAGCGGCGTGATCATGATCGCGCCGGTCTCCGTCTGCCACCAGGTATCGACGATCGGGCAGCGGCCGCCGCCGATCACCTGCCGGTACCAGAGCCACGCCTTCGGGTTGATCGGCTCGCCGACCGAGCCCAGCAGCCGCAGCGAGGAGAGGTCGTGTTCGCGGGGGATCTCGGCCCCCCACTTGATGAAGGTGCGGATCGCCGTCGGCGCCGCGTAGAGGATCGTCGCCTTGTAGCGCTCGACGATCTCCCACCAGATCCCTTTGTGCGGGTAGTCGGGCGCGCCCTCCCACATCACGCTGGTCGCGCCGTTGGCGAGCGGCCCGTAGACGATGTATGAGTGGCCGGTGACCCAGCCGACGTCGGCCGCGCACCAGTAGACGTCCGATTCCGGCTTGAGGTCGAAGACGTAGCGGTGGGTCGCGGTGACGCCGGTCATGTAGCCGCCGGTGGTGTGGAGGATCCCCTTCGGCTTCGCGGTCGAGCCCGAGGTGTAGAGGATGTAGAGCGGGTGCTCGGCCTCCATCGGCTCGGCCGGGCACTCGGGATCGGCCGCCGCCATGACCTCGTCGTAGTAGACGTCGCGGCCCTCGCTCATCGGCACCTCGATCCCGGTGTGGCGGACGACGACGATCTTCTTCAGGGCGTGGTGGCTTGCCATGTGCTCGTCGACCTGCGGCTTGATCGGCGCCGTCTTGCCCTTGCGGCGGGCGCCGTCGACGGTGACCAGCGCCTTCGCTTCGGAGAAGTCCATCCGCTCGGCGACCGACTCGGCCGAGAAGCCGCCGAAGACGACGTTGTGGGGGGCGCCGATGCGGGCGCAGGCGAGCATCGCCACCACCACCTCGGGGATCATCGGCAGGTAGATCCCGACCACGTCGCCCTTTTCGACCCCGAGGTCCTTGAGCGCGTTGGCGAAGCGCTGGACGTCGCGGTGCAGCTCGGCGTAGGTGATCTCGCGCTCCTCCCCCTCCTCGCCGCGCCAGTGGTAGGCGACGCGGTCGCCGATGCCGGCCTCGACGTGGCGGTCGAGGCAGTTGTAGCTGGCGTTGAGCCGCCCGTCGGCGAACCACCTGTAGAAGGGCGGGTTCGAGTCGTCGAGAGCGTCGCTCGGCTCCGTCTCCCAGTCGAGCAGCGCCTTCGACTGCTCGAGCCACCATCCCTCCGGGTCGGCGGCCGCCTCCTCGTAGATTCCCGGGTCGCTCCAGGCGGCCTGCCGCCGGAACTCCTCCGGCGGCTCGAACGTCTCGATCGCCAGCATCGAATCGAGCTCGCGCTCGAGGTCGCTGCCTCCTTGCTCAACTGCCATCGCCTGCTCCTCCCTCTCAGCGTTTCAGCGGCACGACGGGCAGGACCGTGCGCCCGAAGGTCGAGTTCGTGACCGCCGCAAACGATGCATACCAAGCCGCGCCCGCGGTGGCCAGGCCGCACCAGCCGCCGGCTTCGATCACGCCCTCGTTTTCGTTCGCGTTGCCGATCCCCAGCACGACGAAGGTGATCGTAAGCAGCGCGAAGACGAGCGCGATCGCGGCGGTGGTCCGCAGCGAGGCGACGAACATGTAGCCGGTGAAGATCCCCCAGGCGATCAGGTAAAGGCCGACCGCGTCGCCCAGATGGGCGGCGGGGATGTCGCCGGCGAAGAACGTGATCAGCGCCCAGAAGGAGATCCAGAAGGCCCCGTAGGAGCTGAAGGCGACGGCGCCGAAGGTGTTGCCGGTGCGGAACTCCCACATCCCGGCCAGGAGCTGGCCGATCCCGCCGTAGGCGAGCGCGAGGCCGAGCACCACCGGCTCTCCGGCTTTGCTGATCAGGCCGGCGTTGAACATGCTGAGGACGAAGGTGGTGAGCGCGAAGGCGGCGAGGCCGAGCGGCCCCGGGTCGGCCGGTTTCCAGCCCACCGAGCCTTCGGATGCGGGTTCGCCGCGCGATGCCCGGCCGGGTACGTCGCGGCCCGGCACCTCATGCCTGACTGATGCTGACTCCATGACGACTCCTTCCCGTAGACCCAGGTGGCAGGTCCCCCCAGACTGGCACCAGATACCCGGAAATCGCTTGTATCAACCGGCTCAAGGCCGATTTCGGCTGGAGCGAGGCGTCTAAAGCGCGAAGACGAGCAGCGAGAAGAGCCCGGCAGCGATGCAGTAGACGCCGAAGGGGCTGAGCCGGTTGGTCTCGAAGAAGCGCAGCAGGAACTTGACCGCGAACCAGGTGGTGATGGCGGCCGCGATCGCGCCGACCAGCGCCTGCCCGCGGACCCCGTCGCCGGCCGAGCCCATCAGGTCGGGCAGCTTCAGCAGGCCGGCGGCGCCGATGATCGGGGTCGCGAGGAGGAAGGCGTAGCGGGCGGCGTCCTCGTTGGAGAGCCCGGTCAGCAGGCCGCCCCCCATCGTGATCCCGGAGCGGGAGATGCCGGGGATCAGCGCCGCCGCCTGGGCGGTGCCGATCGCGAAGGCCTGTTTGAAGCTCATCCGGGAGATCCGCGGGTCGGCGTCGCCTTCGTAGTCGCCGGGCCGGGGCGGGCGCCGCCGCAGCCGCTCGAAGCCGAGCAGGAGGATGCCGTTGACGACCAGGAAGGCCGCCGCGACCGAGGGCGTGGCGAAGAGGGTGCGGAGCTTGTGCTCGAGGGCGAGGCCGAGGATGCCGGCCGGGATCGTGCCGATCACGATCACCCAGGCGAGGCGCGCGTCGCTGTCGGCGGGCGTCGCCTCTCCCCGCAGCGAGCGGACGAAGCCGGCGATGATCCGCTTCCAGTCCTGCCAGAAGAAGACGAAGAGGACCAGCGCCGTCGCGCAGTGGGTGGCGACGAGGAAGGCGAGGAAGAATTCGTCGTCCTGGTGGATGTTCCAGCCGAGCAGCTTCGGCACGATCACCGCGTGGCCGAGGCTGGAGATCGGGAACGGCTCGGCGATCCCCTGCAGGGCCCCGAGGACGATCGCCTGGAGGTAGGAAATCGGTTCCAAGGAGCCTGACCCTATCTACTGAGGCCGCCTGACCAAGCAGATCGGTGGACGCAGGGAGCGTGGCGTGCTCTGCACGCGAGCGGCCGAGGACGCCGATATGCGCCGGTCAGGCGGCCTCAGTAGCCGGCCGGGTGGCGGGCGACGAAGCCTTCTGGCGAGTCGACCCAGGGGTTGTGCCAGCGCGGGCCGGGGCCGCCGACGGTGTCGAAGGCGATGCCGGCGATCACCATCCAGGCGTGTCCGGCGTTGGCGTAGACGGTGATCCACTGCCCGGGGCCCGGTTCGCCCCAGGTCTCGAGGCCGGTCGAGTCGAGCGGGCTTTCGAGGAAGCCGCCGCCGTGGAGGGCGAAGCTGACCGCGCCGGAGCAGTCGTAGCCGGAGGATTCGAAGCTGCCGTGACCGCCGCCCCATATGTATGGGGTGGTGGCGATCGAGTTGGCGGCGGCGATCGCGTCCTTGACCGCCTGCGGCGCCGCGGCCGGGGCGCTGGCTTCGCTTTCGGAGATCACCTGCGCTTCCTGGCCGGGGTTGAGCGGCGCCGGCATCTGGCCGCTGGTCGCGTCGCCGCCTTCGGAGGCGACCTGTTCGGAGATCGCCGCGAGGTTGTTGCTGAGCGCTTCTTCGCGCGACTCGAGCGCTTCCAGCGCTGCGCGGCGTTCGGTCTGCGCCGCCTTCAGTTCGGCGAAGCGGGCCTCGGCTTCGCGGCGGGCCTCGGCGACTTCCTTCTCGATCGCGGCGACCTGGTCGCGCGCTTCTTCGATCTCGGCCCGCTTGTCGGCCAGCTTTTCGACCGCCGAGCGGACTTCGTCGCGGAGCGTCTTCACCCGTTCGACGACCGAGTCGTCGTAGCTCTGGATCCGGCTCAGGTATTCGGTCTGGGCCGCCATGTCGGACCAGCTTTCGGCTTCGAGGATCGCGTTGACCACGTCGGGCGAGCCGGACTCGTAGATCGCGACGAGGCGCCCGCGGAGGACGCCGAGCGCGCGCTGCAGCTTTTCGCGCACCGCTTCCAGGTGCGCTTCTTCGGCTTCCAGCGCCTTCGTCGCCGCTTCCAGCTGGGCCTGCTTTTCTTCCAGTTCGGCCTCGACCGCCGCCTGCTTTTGCCGCAGCGCCGAGACTTCGCCGATCATCGAGTCGATCGCGTGGTTCTGTTCGGCGATCGTTTCCGCCAGCGAAGCGGAGTCTTCCTGCACCCCTTCGAGCTTGTCGCGCGTCGCTTCCAGCTTTTCCTGCGGCGTCTCCGCCGGCGCCGTCCCCGCCCAGGAGACCGCGACCGCGCAGAGCCCGGCGAGCAGGAGCGCGACGAAGATCAGCGCACGGCGCCTGGCCGCGCTCGAAGAGGAGACAAACAGCACGGCGGCGCAGGCTAGCGAAGCGCCCTCGAACCGCTATAGGTGGTCGATAACGCGCAACTTCCCTTGCAAATTGCAGGTTTTGCAGGAGATCGACGACCCGCCGCGTCTTCCGCTGTTCCTTTGCCTGGTTATTTGAGGCAAAGGAACAGCGGAACGAGCGGTGGGAGTGAGCGGTGCGCCTGATCCGCATCTGACATGGAAAAGGCGCACCGCTCGGAATTCAGGCCAGCAGCTTGGCCTTTGCCTGGTCGAACTCCTCCTGGCTGAGGGCGCCTTTGTCCTTCAGCTCGGCGAGTTTGTGCAGTTCGTCAGCCGGCGAGGCGGTGTGGGCCTGGGTGCGGACGTATTCGTCGAAGTGCTTTTTCGCGTCGGCGTTGGCTTTGATCGTGCGGTCCCGCATCCCCTCGCCGCGGGCGATCAGGTAGATCAGCGCGGTTAGGAAGGGGATGACCACCAGGAACAGCACCCACGCCGCCTTGGCCCAACCAGAGAGCTCGTGGTCGCGGAAGAGGTCGGTGAGGATCGTGATCAGGATCCAGATCCAGACCACGAAGAAGAAGATCTCCAGCGCTACGAGGAGGATTTCCCCGAAGCTGATATCGGCGAGCGGCATTGCGCTCCTTTCGATTGAGAGCACTAGGAACGGGGCGTGTCGCCCAGGGTGGTTATTCGCGCAATGTATCCGCGCCCCTGCCCGCGGCATCCGTAGTCAGCCGCATGAAGAAGAGGACCACCGCGACCGAGGTCGCGAGGTTGAGGCTGCTGACGCCCGGGCGCATCGGGATCGATACCCGCCCCTCGGCGCGCTCGATGACCTCGCCGCTGAGCCCGTGGCGCTCGGTGCCGAAGGCGAGGACCGCCCGCGGCGGCACCAGGCCGGGGGCCAGCTCCTCCCCGTCGGGGTCGACCGCCAGCAGCGGCCGGTCGCTCGGCGGCATCGACTCGACTCCTGCGACCGGCAGGGCGAACTGCAGGCCCGCCGCGCCCCGGACCGCATCCGGATGCCAGGGGTCGTTGGGGCCGGTGGTGAGAACCGCGGCCGCAGCGGCCCCGGCCGCGACCCGGATGCAGGCGCCGATGTTGCCCATGTTGCGCGGCTGCTCGAGCAGGACGACCGGGGCCGGCGCGGGGTCGGCGAGGGGCGCCTCGAGGTCGAGGGCGGGACGGCGGGCGATCGCCGCCACCCCGGTGTGCGGGACCAGCGGCACCAGGTCGGCCAGCGTCGCTTTGTCGACCTGCTCCACCCCGCCGGCGATCCGCCCGGCGAGGTCGGGCGCCAGCTCGGCGGCCATCCGCTCCAGCGCCGGCGGGTCGACCGCGACCGCCTCGACCACCTCGGCGCCGAACCGGAGCGCGTGCTTGAGCGCGTGGAAGCCCTCGAGGACGGTCAGACCGGGATCGCGGCGAGCGGTCCGGAAGCGGACGGCGCGTTCGTGCTCGTCACGGCCCATCGCCGCATCATTACGCGCCGGACCGAGGGTCTGCCCCCCGCGGCGTCGCAAGGCGCAGGCGCTCGACCACCTCGCATGCCTGGGGACGATCCCGGCGAGGGCGATCGGCACCGAGATCGCGACGAGGTGTCACCCGTGGACGACCTCGAACTGGCTCATCAGGCCGTGGTCCTCGTGGTCGAACATGTGGCAGTGGACGACGAACCTGCCGGTGTAGTCGGAGAAGTGGCCGGCGACGAGGATCCGTTCGTTCGGGAAGAGGAAGAAGGTCTCCTTGAGGCAGTCTCCCCAGGGCGGCGGCGGCTCGCCGTTGCGCTCGAGCAGGTACCAGTCGGTGTGGTGCAGGTGCATCACGTGGGCGACGTTGGTCTTGTTGACGAGCTCCCAGGTGACGGTGCTGCCGAGCTTCGGCCTGGTCTCGACGTAGGTGGGGTTGAAGGTGCGGCCGTTGATCCGCCAGGTCGTCTTGAAGAAGCCGCCGATCGTGATCTCCCAGCGGTGGTCGGGCGTGCGCTTGACCCGGCGGGTCCACTCGGGGCAGCGGGCGCAGGCGGCGGGGGATGCGGGTCCGGTCGGCGACGCGCCCGGCGCCGACCCGGAACTGCATCAGGGCGCCGCCGTAGGTGTGGGCGCCCTCGGGGTTGCGGCCGGGATGGCGCTTGCTGCTGCGCAGCTCGACGGTCTCCCCCGCCATCGCGGCGAAGTCGACGATCACCTCGACCCGCTCGGCCGGCCCGAGCAGGATCTCGCGGCGGCGGACCGGCTTGGGCATCAGCCCGCTGTCGGTGGCGATCTGGACCAGAGGGGCGCCGTTGGAGAGCTGCAGGTTGTAGCTGCGAAAGCCGGAGACGTTGAGGATCCGCAGCCGGTAGCGGCACGGCTCGACCCGGTGGTGGGGCATGTAGGCGCCGTTGACGAGGACGGTCTCGCCGAGGATGCCGTCGGCCGGCGGGCGCTTGCCGGTGAAGGGGTCGATCAGCTGGTTGCGGCGGTCGAAGGTGCGATCGCCGATCATCAGCGGCAGGTCCCGCTCTCCGCGCGGCAGCGGCAGCGCGGCGTCGAAGTCGTCGTCGACGATGAACATCCCGGCCAGGCCCCTCCAGCTGTGGCGGGCGGTGCGGTCGAGGCGGTGGTCGTGGTACCACTGGAAGGCGGCGCGCTCGGGCCAGCCGTCCTCGACCAGGTCGTAGACGTAGGTTTTCCGCGCCCCGGGCTCGAGCAGGAGATCGTTGCCCGATTCACGCGGCGAGAGGCCGTTGGGGATGTGGCAGTAGTAGGAGACGGGCTGCGCTCCTGGTCAGCCCGCCCGGGTAGCCGTCGAACTGGTGGCGGTTGTGGCCGCCGTGGAGGTGAATCGAGAGCTCGCCGACCTTCTCCGGGAGCTGGTGGTCGAAGGTGACCCTGGTGCGGTGGCCGGCGGGGCGGCGGATCGTCGGGCCGGGGAAGCTGCCGCCGAAGGTCCAGAGCCTGGTCTTCGGGCCGGGGAGAACCCGCTGGGAGGCCTCGCGGATCGGGATCTGGATGTGGTCGCCGTCGAGGACCCGCGGGATCGGCAGGCGGTAGCGGAAGGGGACGGCGGCGAGCGCCGGCGGCGGCTCCGAGGAGAACGGCACCAGCCCGCCGCCCCTGCCCCGCAGGGGCAGGAGGACGGCGAGCGCGCCGCCGCCCAGGGCGCCGAGGAAGGCCCGGCGCCCGAGGCGGTGCGCGTCTGAGGGCTGCCCAGTCGTTGCCGTTAGGCGGTCGGGGCGGGCGTGACGGTGACTTTCCCGTGCATCCACGGGTGGACGGCGCACATGGAAGTGGAGCGTCGTCCCGGGCGCTGCGGTCACCTGCTCGGTGATCTTGCCGCCCGGCTTTTCGCCGCTGAACCAGGAGTCGCCCTTCTTGCCGGTGGCGTTGCCCATCGTGCTCCAGCCTTCGGGTCCGGCATCCACCGGGTTGACGCTGATCTTTTCGTTCTTCGGGTTGAACCCGTGCCACTTCGCGATCGCCAGGCAGATGTGCTTCGGCGTGAAGCAGTTCTTGCGGGCGTGGGCGGTCTTCGGGATCGAGCCCTTGGTGACCAGCGAGAAGGTGTGCGGGCCGACCTGTTTCGGGTTGGTCTTGTTGACGACTTCCAGCTCGTCGCCGTAGGCGACGGTCTTCGGGAAGCTGAACTTGAGCTTGCCCTTTTCCAGGACCATCGAGATCTGGTCGGTCTGGCCGGTGTCCGGGACCGCCGTTTCGGCGGCGCCGGCCAGGCTCGCGCTGCCGACGAGGGCGGCGAACGCGGTCGCGCTGGCTGCGAGTGCCAGGGCCCGCAGGCGGGCGCGGCGTGAAAGCTTGCTGTGCAAAGCGTGCCTTTCTTCTTGGGTTGGAGTTCGACTGGTTGCGGGCATCCCCCAGAGGGCCCGCGCTGCAAGGTAATACGGTGCCCTGCGCCCTTCAAGCGGTTACCTCGGCGTACCAATTTCGCTACCTAATTTTGGAGGCTTTGCACCCCCGTTAACCTCTAGCGACCCCGGTGACTTCCTTCCTTTCTCCACGAGTAGGCCCGCTGCTCCGAGGTCAGAGCCCCTATAGGGGCCCCAAGTTCGGAGGTGTGAAGGGTCAGCCGGTGCCGACGCCGCCGCTGGGGGCGGGGGGCGGCGCGGGAGTTGCTTCGGGGGCGGGCGTCGCGGCTTCTTCTTCGCCGGGTTCTTCGCCTTCGGGCTTTTCCTTGCCGCCCTTTTCTGCTTCTTCGCCTTCGCCTTCTTCTTCGCCGGATTCGTAGCCTTCTTCTTCTTCGTATCCGGAGGAGCTCGAACCGGAGGTGTGGCCGCTGTCGAGGCCTTCGAGTTCGGGCAATTCGGTCGGCTGTTCGAATTCGGGGCAGTCGCCTTCCTGGGCGGAGGACATGTAGTTCTGCCAGATCGGGCCGGCGGTCGGGCCGCCGTAGCCGGTGTATTCGCGCGAGGTCGGGTGGCCGACCCAGACCGCGGTCGAGAACTTAGGCGTGTAGCCGACGAACCAGGCGTCGGAGAGGCCCTCCGAGGTGCCGGTCTTGCCGGCCTCCGAACTGCAGCCCATGGAGGTGAAGCCGGCACCGGTCCCCTGGGTGATCACGCCCTCGAGGATGCGGGTCACGTCCCAGGCCTGACCGGGGGTGAGGACCCGTTCGCCCGGGTCCTTTTCGAAGTCCTCGACCTTGCCGTTGGGGAATTCGACCCGGCTGACCGCGGTCGGGTCGTGGTGGATGCCGCCGTCGGCGAGGGTCGCGTAGGCGTCGGCCATTTCCAGCGGCGTGACGCCGACCGCGAGGCCGCCGATCGCCTCCGCCGGCACCGATTCAAGCGGCGATTCGATCCCCATTTCGTGCGCGGTTTCGGTCACGCTTTCGGGGCCGACGTCGAGGTCGAGCTGGGCGAAGATGACGTTGACCGAGGCCCAGGTGGCGCTTTCGAGGCTCATCGTGCCGCCGCCGGGC
Organism: uncultured Actinomycetes bacterium; assembly: GCA_963800355.1. Classification (GTDB taxonomy): domain Bacteria; phylum Actinomycetota; class Thermoleophilia; order Solirubrobacterales; family 70-9; genus VAYN01. The sequence goes on from CAWDAP010000001.1 coordinate 108,599, forward strand.
TCGGCGTTGTTGACGGTCCAGGTGCCTCCGCCGGGGATGCTCAGGGTCATCGGCGAGGTGCCGTTGTAGTAGGTGGTCGCCGGGTCGATCCCCTCCTTGATCGCCGTCGTCAGGACGAAGGTCTTGAAAGACGAACCCGGCTGGCGGTGCGCCTGCCAAGCGTAGTTGAACTGGCTTTCGTCTTCTGAGCCTTCGGTCGAGGCGAGGGCGACGATCGCGCCGGTCTTCGGGTTCACCGAGGCGAGGCCGGCGGCCGGGCCGCCTCCCGGGTAACAGACGCCGCAGTAGTTGTCGACGGCGTATTCCGCCTTTTCCTGGAGGCTCGGGTCGATCGTCGTGTACGCCTTGAGGCCGCCGTTGCGGACGGTGTTGATCCCATACTTCTGGATCAGTTCGTTCTGCACCAGGTCGAAGAGGAACGGGTCCTTGATCACCTGGTACTTGTGCCCCGGTTCCAGGCCGAGGCCTTCGCTCCGCGCCGTGCTGTATTCCTCGGCCGTGATGTAGCCCTGTTCGTGCATCGAGTTCAAGACCTCGTTGCGCCGCTTCAGCGCCGCCTTCGGGTCGAGGAACGGGTTGTATTCGGAGGGCGCCTGCGGCAGGCCCGCCAGCAGCGCCGCTTCCTTCAGCCCCAGTTCCTTGACCGGCTTGCCGAAGTAGGTCTGCGCGGCCGCCTCGGCGCCGACCGCGGTCTGCCCTTCGACCGTCCCGTAAGGCGCCGTGTTGAGGTACTGGGTGAGGATCCAGGAGCGGGTGTGCCTGTCGAAGAGTTCGTTGGCGAGCGCCGCTTCCTTGATCTTCCTTTCGAGCGTGTCCTGCGGGTTCTGGATGTAGAGGTTGCGGACCAGCTGCTGGGTGATCGTCGAGGCTCCCTGCACCGGCTTGCCCCCCGCCTCGATGTCCTTGACGGCGGCGCGGGCGATCCCCTGCGGATCGAGCGCGCCGTGCTGCCAGAAGCCCTTGTCCTCGATCGCCACGGTGGCGTCTTTGAGGTCTTCGGGCAGCTCCTTGCCCTTGACCGGCTGGCGGATGTTTTCCGAGCGGATGAAGCCGATCAGGCTGCCGTCGGCGGCGTAGATCGCCGAGGAGCGGCCCTTCTGCACCGGCTTCAGGCTGGAGAGCGGCGGCGCCGAGTTGTAGATGTTGATCGCCCAGGCTACGGCGATGCCGCCGGCGACCAGCATCAGCGCGAGGAAGACCCCCAGGGGGATCGCGAACTTGTGCCAGAGGGGATGGCGCGGCTTGCGCCGGCGCCTGCGGAGCCGCGAGGACATTCGGATCGAATTGTAGGGAGGCGCTGACGGCGGCACCGGCGCACGGGCGACGCGCAAGGCCAGTTGCCATCCCGATAGTCTCGGGCCGCAGGCGGCATCTAGGGAGAGGAAGAGGAAGTGAAATTGGTGATCGGGATCGTTCGCCCCGAGCAGGCGAACCAGGTCCTGGAGGCGCTCCACCGGGCGGAGGTCCGGGGCTTTTCGATGAGCCGCGTCCAGGGCCACGGCGGCGAGGTCGAGCGGGTCGAGACCTACCGCGGAACGACGGTGCAGATGGGGCTCTCGGAGAAGGTGCGCTTCGAGGTCGCCGTCTCCGACGGCTTCGTCGACCGCACCGTGCAGGCGCTCTGCGAGGGCGGCCGCACCGGCGAAGTCGGCGACGGCAAGATCTTCGTCGTGCCGCTCGACCACGCGGTGCGGATCCGCACCGGCGACGAGGACGAGGGCGCCGTGACGCCGGTGAGCCGATGAACGCCGGGATCGACACCGGCGACACCGCCTGGATGCTGATCGCCACGGCGCTGGTGCTGATGATGACGCCGGCGCTGGGGCTCTTCTACGCCGGGCTGGTGCGCTCGAAGAACACCCTCAACACCTTCATGATGAGCATCGCCGCGATCGCCGTCGCGGCGGTCACCTGGGCCGCGGTCGGCTACTCGCTCGCCTTCGACGGCGGTGGCGATCTCGTCGGGGGGCTCGGCAACGCCTTCATGCAGGGCGTCGATTTCGCGCCGCGCGAAGGGACCGCGATCCCCGAGCTCGTCTTCTTCGCCTTCCAGGCGACCTTCTGCATCATCACCGTGGCGCTGATCTCGGGCGCCGTGGTCGAGCGGATGCGCTTCGGCGCCTTCCTCGTCTTCGCGGCGCTGTGGTCGGTGGTCGTCTACGCGGTCCTCGCCCACTGGGCGTTCGGCGGCGGCTGGCTGATCTCCGGCGGTACCCTCGACTTCGCCGGCGGCGTCCCGGTCGAGATGGCCTCCGGCTTCTCGGCCCTGGCGGCGGCGGTGGTGGTCGGCGCGCGCAAGGACTACGGCCGCCAGGCCCTCCTCCCCCACAACGCGGTCTACGTCCTGCTCGGCGCCGGGTTGCTCTGGTTCGGCTGGTTCGGCTTCAACGGCGGCAGCGGCTTCTCGACCGGCCAGAACAGCGTCCTCGCCTTCACCAACACGCTGCTCTGCCCGGCGACCACGCTCGTCGTCTGGTTCGCGCTCGACCTGATCCGCGGGCGGAAGGTCACCGCGATCGGCGCCGCCACCGCGATCATCGTCGGCTGCGTCTTGATCACGCCCGCCGGCGGCTACATCAGCCCCGGCTGGGCGATGCTGCTCGGCGCGCTCGGGGCGTTCCCCAGCTACGGGATCATCGTCTGGCGGACGCGGACCCGGGTCGACGAGACCCTCGACGTGCTCGCCGCCCACGGCACCGCGGGCTTCTTCGGGATCCTCTTCATCGGCTTCTTCGCCCAGGCGAGCTGGAACGGCGTCTCCGACGGCCTCTTCTACGGCAACGCGGCGCAGCTCGGCGACCAGGCGCTGGCGGCGCTGGCCGCCCCCGCCTACGCCTTCCTCGCCACCTTCGCGCTGCTGAAGCTGATCGGCGCGGTGATGCCGCTGCGGGCGAGCGACCGGGAGGAGGCGATGGGGATGGACGTCGTCCAGCACGGCGAGGAGGCCTACGTCACCGGCGAGGGCGCGATCCTGCTGCTGCCCGACGACGTCGGCAAAGTCGCGGTGCCGGTCGCCGACCCGGGCTGAGCGAACCGCACCGGCTGTTCAGTTGACCCCGCCATAGGTGGTCAACTGAACAGCCGTCAGGAGCGCAGGCGGTAGCCGCGGCTGAAAAGGCGGAGGTTGAAGAGGAAGAGGGCGGCGGTGGCGGCGGTCAGGGCCAGCAGCGAGAGGGCGATGCTGACTTCGGTGAAGCCGACGAAGCCGTAGCGGACCAGGTTGATCATGTAGAAGATCGGGTCGAAGCGGGTCAGGGTCTCCCACGGCTGCGGCAGCAGCGCCGCCGAGTAGAAGACGCCGCCGAGGAAGATCAGCGGCTGCAGGACGAAGGTCTGGGCGAAGGCGACGTCGTCGAACTGCTCGGCGCGGACGCCGATCAGCACCCCGAGCTGGCTGAAGAAGAAGCCGACCAGGACCAGCGAGGGGACCAGGACGACGACGTGGTCGACCGGCAGGCCGACGAGGACGACGGAGACGAGGAAGGTCAGCGTCGCGACGATCAGGCCGCGCATGAAGCCGCCGAGCGAGAAGGCGAGCAGCAGCTCGGCCGGCGAGGCGGGCGAGGAGAGCTGGTCCTGGATCGCCCCCTGGAACTTCTGCTGGAGGATCGAGGAGCTGTTGTTGGTGAAGGAGTTGGTCGAGAAGGCCATCATGATCAGGCCGGGGATGACGAAGAGGATGTAGTCGATCCCGTGCAGGTGCTTGATCCGCGAGCCGAGCGCGGCGCCGAAGATCGTGATGTAGAGGAAGGTTTCCAGCAGCGGCGCTCCGATCGTCTGTTTCTTGATCTTGAGGAAGCGGTTGCACTCGCGACGCCAGAGCGTCGCGAAACGGATCTGGGCGGCGCTCAGCCGCGAGCCGTTCATGCCTCGACCTCGTCGGCGGCGAGCTCGATGTGCGAGCGCGAGAGCTCTTTGCGGCCGACCAGGGCCAGGTAGGCGTCCTCGAGGTTCGGCACTTCGAAGCGCTCGGCGAGCGCCCCGCTGGTCCCCTCGGCGACGATCTGCCCGGCGGCGATGAAGGCGATCCGGTCGCAGAGCTGCTCGGCCTCCTCCAGGTAGTGCGTGGTGAGCAGGATCGTCGTTCCCTCCTGGTTGATTTTCTGGACGTAGTGCCAGAGCTCGAGGCGGAGCTCGACGTCGACGCCGGCGGTCGGCTCGTCGAGGATCAGCAGGCGGGGCCGGTGCATCACCGCGCGGGCGAGGATCAGCCGGCGTTTCATCCCGCCCGAGAGGGTGCGGGTGCGTTCGTTGCGCTTCTCGGTCAGCGAGAAGGTCTCCAGCAGCTCCTTGGCGCGGTCGCGACGCTCGCGCTTGGGCATCCCGAAGTAGCCGGCGTGGTAGTCGAGCGTCTCCTCGACGGTGAGGAACCAGTCGACGTTCGGCTCCTGCGGGGCGAGGCCGACCGCCTGGCGGGCCTCGGCGTAGTTGCCGATCGCGTCGTGGCCGAAGATCGAGATCGAGCCGCCGGTCGGCTGCGCCAGCCCCGTCGTGCAGTGGATCAGCGTCGACTTGCCGGCGCCGTTGGGGCCGAGCAGGCCGAAGAACTCGCCCTCGGCGATGTCGAGCGATACCCCGCGCAGCGCCTCCACCCCGGTCGGGTATCGCTTCTCCAGGTTCTCGATCGCGAGGGCCTTCATGCCGGCTGCGACTCTAGCCACCCGCGCCCGCCGACCCGCAGGGGGTGTCTGACTTCAGCCCCCAGTAGGGGGGCCTGAAGTCAGACACGTCGCGTATAAGTGCGGGCGTGCCCTCCTCCGCCCCGTTGCTTGCCGTCGATGCGCCGTCGATGCTGTTCCGCGCCTTCTACGCGCTGCCGAAGACGATCGTCGGGCCGGACGGGCGACCGGTGAACGCGCTGCTGGGGGCGGCGAACCTGATCCTGCGCGAGGTCGAGCGGTCTACGATCCGCGGGCGGTGGTGCTCTGCTTCGGCCCCGACGCCGCCGCCTACCGGACCGAGCTCTACCCCGCCTACCACGCCGAGCGCGAGGCGGCGATGCCCGACGAGCTGCCGCACCAGTTCGCCGATTCGCGCCCGTTCTTCGAGGCCTTCGGCTGGACGGTGACGACGGCCGAGGAGCTCGAGGCCGACGACCTGCTCGGGACCTACGCGCGCCTGGAGGCCGAGGCGGGCGGCCGGGCACTGCTGCTGACCGGCGACCGCGACATGTACCAGTGCGCCGACGAGGACGTCACCGTCCTCTACGTGAAAACCGGCGGCGGCAAAGGCGCCGAAGAGGTCGGGCCGGACGAGGTGCGCGAGCGCTACGGGATCGATCCCGCGCTGGTCCCCGACTTCATCGCCCTGCGCGGCGACCCCTCCGACGGGTTGCCGGGGGCCAAGGGCGTCGGCCCGAAGACCGCGGCGGAGCTGTTGCGCAAGCACGGCTCGCTCGAGGCGATCCTCGACAACGCGATCCGCGAGCGGCGACCGGCGCTGCGCGCGGCGCTGATCGAGGGTCGCGAGGAGCTGCTCGCCTTCAAGGACATCGCGACGCTGCGCGACGCGAAGGCGAAGCGGCCGCCGGACGCGCCGACGGATTGGCTCGGGGCGGCTGCGGGGGCACGCGAGCGCGGGATGAACAAACTCGCGGAGCGGCTGGAGGGCCGGGCCCAGTAGGGGGTTCTCTCAACTTTTTCGAGATCGGCCCGGAGCCGTCGAACGAGCCTGCGGCGTGTCGACTTGGTTACCGCAGAGGCAACCAAGTCGACATGCCTAGAGGCTTGATGTGGGTTAGGCGCGTGCGCGGGCGTCATCCGCGTGCGTGGATAACCCGCACCAGGCCTCTAGTACCGTCGCGCGGGTGGACCCGGACTCGCTTCCGCTCTTCGACCACGGCCAGCTGCGCAAGCGCTGGCGCTACGTCGCGGTCTTCGCCGCGGAGCTGATGCTCTGCGCGGCGCGGGCGGAGGTGGGGCCGACGACTCAGTGCTTCTGGGTCCTCTGGGACCGCGAGGGGCGCCGGCAATGGGCGCACACGAACCCGCTCCCCGGCAGCCGCGAGGTGAGCTTCGACGGACCCCGCTGCGAGATCGACGGTCCCGGTCTGCGCGCCGGCCTCGAGCTGGGCGACGCCGCCGAGATCGAGGCGACCTGCCCCAGCGGCAGGAGCCTCGCCTGGACGCGTAAGCGCGCCGGGATGCCGGTCGAGGGGATCGTCGAGGTTCCCGGTCGTCGCATCGAGGTCGTCGGCCGCGGCATCGACGACGAGTCGGCCGGCCACCACCAGCGCCGCACCCACTGGCGCTGGTCGGCCGGCGTCGGCAGCTCGGTCGAGGGTCGCGAACCTCGCCTGGAACCTGGTCGAGGGGATCAACGACCCGCCGCGCGACAGCGAGCGGGCGATCTGGGTCGACGGCGAGCCGAGCGAGCCGCCGCCGGTCGGCTTCCGCGGCAGCGACGGCGTCGACCTCGGTGAGGCCGGCTCCCTCGACTTCACGCCGGAGTCAGACCACGCGCGCGACGACAACTACCTCCTGGTCCGCTCCCGCTACCGCCACCGCTTCGGCACCTTCGCCGGCACTCTCGGCGGCCTCGAGCTAGCTGCGGGCCTCGGGGTGATGGAGGAACACGACGCCGTCTGGTGAGACTCCGAGCTTGACCCCGCCATAGCGAGGTCAAGCTCGGAGTCGCTAGCTCCGGTGCTCCGGGTTCGGCTCGTCGAACCTGCAGCCCGCCTCCCACTCCTCGGGCTGGTTGCCGTGGGCGGGGATGCCGCCGGCGTCCTTGAGGATGCGGGCGAGGTGCATCAGGTTCCAGGCGGCGAAGGTGGTGTTGCGGTTGGTGAAGTCGTTCTCTGGGCCGCCGGAGCCCTCGTCGAGGTAGGAGGGGCCGGGGCCGGCCTCGCCGATCCAGCCGGAGTCGGCCTGGGGCGGGATCGCGTAGCCGAGGTGCTGCAGCGAGTAGAGGACGTTCATCGCGCAGTGCTTGATCCCGTCCTCGTTGCCGGTGACGATGCAGCCGCCGACGCGACCGTAGTAGGCCCACTGGCCCCCGGTCGTTGAGCAGGTGGGAGTTGCCGTAGAGGCGCTCGATCACGTGCGTCGCGACCGAGGACTTCTCCCCCAGCCAGATCGGCATGCCGAGGACGAGGATGTCGGCGGCCAGCACCCGCTCGTAGATCGCCGGCCACTCGTCGCGCTCCCAGCCGTGCTCGGTCATGTCCGGCCAGACGCCGATCGCGATGTCATGGTCGATCGCCCGGATGCAGTCGACCTCCACCCCTTGCGCCCGCATGACCGCGATCGACTTGTCCATCAGGCCCTGCGTGTTCGAGGTCTCGGGGCTGCGCTTCAGCGTGCAGTTGACGAACAGCGCCTTCAGGTCGCTGTAGTCGGCCATCTCTCTCCCTTCGTCGGTCGGTCGAGTGCGAGTCTCCCACGCCGTCCGCTACGAGTCGACGAACACTGTCGACGGCCGGTCCGGTGTCTCCTCTCCGGACACTCAACCACGAGCCATTGGCGAGTGGTGTCCGGAGAGGGGACACCGGACCGGCCCCGCCCCAGCCCTACCAGGTGTCGACGAAGCGATGGGCGCCCGGGGGACGGGCGTCGGCGGCGGCGACCAGGGCGTCGGCGGCGGCGACCAGGGTGGAGGCGATCAGGCCGCGGGTCTCGGCCGGATCGATCACGTCGTCGAGCTCGAACAGCGCCGCCGCGTTCAGCGCCTTCGCGTTCTCCTCGGCCTGAGCGGTGAGGTCGCGGACGCGCTGCTCGCGCTCGGCCTCGTCGGCGATCGCCTCGAGCTCCTTGCGCAGCGCCAGCCGCACCGCCCCCTCCAGGCCCATCGGCCCGAGGTGGGCGCTCGGCCAGGCCACGGTGAGGAGCGGCTCGTGCAGGCTGCCGCCGACCATCGCCTGGGCGCCGAGGCCGTAGCCGCGGCGCAGGATCACCGCGACCAGCGGCACCCGCAGGGCGGCGCCCGCGACCAGCAGGCGCGAGGCGTGGCGGACGAGCCCGGTCGCCTCGGCCTCGGGGCCGACCATGTAGCCGGGCGTGTCGACGAGCGAGACGACCGGGAGGCCGAAGGCGTCGCAGAGCTGCAGCAGCCGCGCCGCCTTGTCCGACGCGTCGCTGGTGACGGCGCCGGCGGTGTGGCGGGTGTCGTTGGCGATCAGGCCCAGCGGGCGGCCCTCGATCCGCGCCAGCGCGGTCACCATCTCCGGGGCGAAGCGCTCGCGCAGGAAGGTGACCGAGCCCTCGTCGCAGAGGGTCTCGACGATCGGCCGCGGGTCGTAGGCGCGGCGGCGGCGCTCGGGGACCGCCTCGCGCAGCCGCGCCTGGTCGGGCTCGGGCCCGGGAGCGGTCGCGCCCTGGAAATAGGCGAGCAGCTTCTTCGTCGCCGCCGTCGCCTCGGCCTCGTCGGCGCAGACGACGTCGACGACCCCGTTCGGCGCCTGCATCCCGATCGGGCCGACCTCGTCGGGCGGGACGTCGCCGAGGCCGCCGCCGGCGATCATCGCCGGCCCGCCCATCCCGAGAGAGCTCGACTCGGTGGCGACGATCAGATCCGAGCAGCCGGCCAGGACCGCGTTGCCGGCGAAGCAGCGGCCGTGGACGATCGCGATCCGCGGCACCAGCCCCGAGAGCTTCGCCCAGAGGGCGAAGGCGCGGGTGTCGAGGGCGGAGACGACGGGATAGTCGGTGTCGCCCGGCCGCCCTCCCCCGCCCTCGGCGTAGAAGACGACCGGCAGCCGCATACGCTCGATCAGCTCGAAGAGGCGGTCCTTCTTGCGGTGGCCGAGGGCACCCTGCGTCCCCGCCAGCACGGTGTAGTCGTAGGAGAGGACGGCGCAGGCGGCGCGCTCGGGGTCGAAGAGGTCGCCGTTGACGCGGGCGGTGCCGCCGATCAGGCCGTCGGCCGGGGTGCGGGCGATCAGCTCGGCGACCTCGCGCCGCCCCCGCTGGGCGGCGATCGCGAAGCGCCCGTACTCGACGAAGGAGCCGGGATCGACGAGATCGGCAAGGTTCTCACGGGCGGTGCGCCCACCGGCAGCGTGCCGCCGGTCGACCGCATCAGGCCGGGCCGCATCTTCAGTCAGCCCCCGCCGCGCCAGCAACTCCTGCAGATCCACTCTCTCCCCCTCAGGCACCGCCGCATCTTAGAAGCGCCTCCGATGCGGGCCCGGGTGGCCTCCCAAAACACTCAAGCGAGCGCAGCGAGCGTTTTGGGAGGCCACCCGGGCCCGCCTCAACCACCCAACTGCTTGGCGAGGCGGCGCATCGCCTTGGAGTTGATGCGCCTCGCGAAGGTGCGGGTGAGAAAAGGGGCGATGCGCTCGCTGCGCGGCACCTCCTCGAAGATGAGGTCGAATTCGATCCGGGTGCCACCGCCGGGCAGCGTCTCGAGCCGGTACGTGCCCCTGGTCTTGCGCTTGCCACCCGAGGAAATTCCCTGCTCGACGATCTCGTAGGGCGCCTCGCTCTCAACCACCTCGAACTCGAAGCGGTCCTGGGAGCCGGGCGCGTCGACCCGCGCCCGCGCCTTCGCCCCCACCCCGCGCTGCGGGCCCGAGAAGGTCCAATCCTTGAGGTAGTGGTCGAGGAAGCGCTCGTGGTTGGCGAGCGCGTCGAGGAATTCGAAGACCTCGGCGGGCGGCTTCGCGACCTCGGCTTCGACGCTGACCGGCTTCACCGGTCGATCCTACGGGGAGAGGACAGGACGGTCCCGCGCGCCCCCTCCTGGCGCCGGCGAGAGGTCAGCCGCGGATCGCCTTGCCGACGATGTGCTTGACCCGCGTGCGGTCGCGCTGGGTGAGGTTGCCGGGCCGACCCTTCGACTTCTCGACCAGGTTCCGGAATTCGGTCCGCTCGTGCTGGTTCAGGTTCCGCTCCACCCGATCGCGGCCCTGGTTGACCAGCCAAAGCGTCGCCACCCAGACCGTTTTCCAGGGGACCCGCTTCCAGATGTGAGGCGCGGCTTTTCGTGCGAGCCAGGCGGGCATCGTGTGCTCTCTATGCAGAGGCAGAATCAGAGCCGCTGCCGCCGCGGTCAACAAGGTCGAGGGAGAGGGCGACCGTTGCGGCGGCGAGCAGCGGCTTCAATCCCATCGCCCCTGCCCTACCCGCGATCGGCGAGGCGAAACCGCGCTGGTCCGGTCAGCGCGCGGCAGGCTGCGATCGGCGACCGCGCCTGGTGGCAGTCCCGGACCTGATCAGTAGCCCGGCGAGCGCTTCATCTGCTTGCGCTCATGCGGGTGGGCGCCGCCCTTCTCGTCGAGGGTCGCGATCGCCTGGTGGATGTCGTCGGCGAGGCGGTCGACCTGGGCGCGGCTCAGCGTCTCCTTGACCAGCGCCCGCATGATCTTCACCTCCTGCGCGTCGGGCGGCATCGTGTAGGCGGGGAGCATCCAGCCGCGCTCGGCCGAGAGCTGCCAGGAGACGTCGAACTCGTCGTAGTCGCGCTCGCCGGTGAGCTGGAAGGCGACCAGCGGCAGCTGCTCCTCCTCGGCCCCGATCAGCTCGAAGTTGCCGTTCGCCTCGAGCTTCTGGGCGAGCGCCTTCGCGTTCTCCTCCATCGCCCGCATCACGTGCTCGTAGCCGTCACGGCCGAGGCGGACGAGGTTGTAGTACTGCGCCAGCACCATCGAGGCGCCGGTCGAGAAGTTGAGGGTGAAGGTGGCGTCGGTCTTCCCCAGGTAGTTCTCGTAGAAGACGAGGTCCTCGGCCAGGTCGGCCTTCTCGCGGAAGACGAGCCAGCCGATCCCCGGATAGACGAGGCCGAACTTGTGGCCGGAGACGTTGATCGAGCGCACCTGCTCGAGCCTGAAGTCCCACTCGGAGTGCGGGTAGAGGAAGGGCCAGACGAAGCCGCCGCTGGCGGCGTCGACGTGCAGCGGCACGTCGAGTTCCCGCTCCTTCCTGATCCCCAGCAGCAGGTCGTTGATCCCGGTGATGTCGTCGGCGTGGCCGGTGAAGGTGGTGCCGAGCACGGCGGCCACCCCGATCGTGTTCTCGTCGACCTGCGGCTCGACGTCCTCGGGCCCGATCACGTACTTGTCCTCGCGCAGGCGGACGATCCGCGGTTCGACGTCGAAGTAACGGCAGAACTTTTCCCAGACGACGTGGACGTCGCCGCCGAAGACCAGGTTCGGCTTGTCGGTCGGGCGGCCCGCCTTCTCCTGGCGCTGCTTCCACTTCCACTTCAGCGAGAGGGCGCCGAGCATGATCGCCTCCGAGGAGCCCTGGGTGCGGCAGCCGGTCGTCTCCCCGGGGGCGTTGTAGAGGTCGGCGAGCATGCGGATGCAGCGCTGCTCGATCTCGGCCGTGATCGGGTACTCGGCGTGGTCGATGAAGTTGCGGTGGAGGTTCTCGGCGACGATCCGCTTCGCCTCGGGCTCCATCCAGGTGGTGACGAAGGTCGCGAGGTTACGCCAGGGGTCGCCCTCCAGCACCAGTTCCTCGTCGACCAGCCGCATCGCGTCGAGCGCCGGCATCCCGCTCTGGGGGAACTCCTTGTCCGGCGCGTCCTCGACGAGGAAGCGGTTGCCGTAAAGGTTCGCGGCCTCTTCGGGACTCGAGGGCTGGTTCATCTCTCGCTGCGCTCCTTCGTCGGGGTCGAGGGGCGAGACTAACCGCGGCACCCCGTCCCGACAACGCAATCAGCGCACCAAGGAGTGTGGATCAACCCCGATGGAGGCGGGCGAGCGTCGGAATACGTTCGCGCTGCAACCGACTTTCGCCCGGAGAGGGGAACGATGAACGAGAGCGTCGCGATCGGCCCGATCGATTACATCCTGGTCGAGTGGCCGGGCAGGCAGCCGAACGGAGAGGTGGCGCCGCACCTGGTCGACCTCGTCGACCGCGGCCTTATCCGGGTCCTCGACCTCCTCTTCGTCGCCAAGGACGAGGACGGCGGCGTCGCCGTGCTCGAGCTGGCCGACCTCGGCAGCGAGGTGGCCGAGCTGGCGGTCTTCGAGGGCGCCTCCTCGGGGCTTCTGGGCGACGATGACGTCGAGCGGGCGGGCGAGGTGCTCGAGCCGGGCACCTCGGCGGCGCTGCTTGTCTTCGAGAACAGCTGGGCGGCGCCGTTCGTCGGCGCGGTCCGCCGCTCCGACGGCGAGCTGGTCGCCAGCGGCCGTATCCCGGCCGGAGACGTCCTCGCGGCGCTCGACGCCGCCGAGGCCAACGCTTAGAGAGGAGAGGTCATGCCAGGACTACTGCGAGGGATGGCGCGGACGGCGGTCGTCGCCGGCACCGCCACCGCCGTCAGCAACCGCGTCTCCAAACGCCAGGGGGAGCGCTGGGCCGACCAGGAACGGGAGGCCGCGGTCCAGGCTCAGGCCGCCCCGATGCAGCAGGCGCCGCCGCCCGCGGAGCCGCCGGCCAGCGGCGGGAGCTCGACGATCGACCAGCTGAAGGAGCTCGGCGAGCTGAAAGCCCAGGGCATCCTCACCGAGGAGGAGTTCGCGGCGCAGAAGGCCAAGATCCTCGGCAGCTGACCGGGCGCCGTCAGCGCGGCAGCGAGTAGGAGAGGCGGGCGGCTTCGGGTCCTTCGACGACCCCGGGTCCGCTCCCATCCCAGGCCTCCCCGCACCGGGGGTGTCTGACTTCAGCCGTCGATATAGGGGTGTCAAGTCAGACACCCCCTGCGGAGAGCGGCATTTCGGCTCGCTTTGTGGCCGAGGAGGGCGGGCGCTATCCTGGTTGAGGACTAACTACAGAAAGTGGACTTGGTTATGACTTATCGGCTGATAGCCCTCGACGAGGCGATCGTCTTTCCCACCGTGACCGCGACGCTGCCGATCGACGTCGGCACCGACGAGCGCGTCTTCCTGATCCCGCGCCGGGACGGCGAGTACGGGCGGGTCGGCGTGGTCGCCGAGGTGATCGAGACCGGGCTTTCGCGCCGTGGCCGCCCGGTCGCCACCGTCGTCGGCCTGCACCGCGGGCTGATCGCCGGCTCCGCCCAGCCCGGAGAGGGCGACGAGCTGCGGGTCGAGGTGCAGGAGATCCGCGACGGCCATCCCGACGACGAGCACACCCGCGAGCTGAGCCGCGAATACCGCGCCGTGGTCGAGGAGATCCTCGAGCTGCGCGGCGACGACGGCCGCATCGCCGCCTTCCTGCGCTCGGTCGACGAGCCCGGGGCCCTGGCCGACACCTCCGGCCTCTCGCCCGACATCCCCGACGAGGGCAAGCTGCGCCTGCTGGAGGCGGTCGACGTGACCGGGCGCCTGGAGCTCGCGGTCGAGCTGCAGCGCGAGCGCCTCGCCGAGCTGCAGGTGCGCGAGAAGATCCGCGACGACGTCGAGTCCGGCGCCCAGAAGCAGCAGCGCGACTACTTCCTGCGCAAACAGATGGAGTCGATCCGCAGGGAGCTGGGCGAGGACGAGGCCGACCTGATCGGCGAGTACGAGCGCAAGATCGCCGAGGCGCAGATGCCCGAGGCGGTCGCCGAGCAGGCCGGGAAAGAGCTGCGGCGGCTCGAGCGCCAGGGCGAGTCCTCGCCGGAGAGCTCGATGATCCGCAGCTACCTCGACTGGCTGATCGCGGTGCCGTGGAGCGAGCGCTCCGAGGAGCCGCTCGACCCCGCCCACACCCGCGAGGTGCTCGACGCCGATCACGCCGGCCTCGACGACGTGAAGAAGCGGATCGTCGAGTTCATCGCCGTGCGCAAGCTGCGCGAGGAGCGCCAGATCGAGGACGAGGGCCGCGCCAACGGCGCGATCCTCACCCTGGTCGGGCCGCCCGGGACCGGCAAGACCTCGATCGGCGAGTCGATCGCCCGCGCCCTGGGGCGCGAGTTCGTCCGCATCAGCCTCGGCGGCATCCGCGACGAGGCCGAGATCCGCGGCCACCGCCGCACCTACATCGGCGCCCTCCCGGGCCGGATCGTCCGCGCCCTGCGCGACGCCGGGACGATGAACCCGGTGATCCTCCTCGACGAGGTCGACAAGGTCGGTGCCGACTGGCGCGGCGACCCCTCCGCGGCCCTGCTCGAGGTGCTCGACCCGGCCCAGAACGACAGCTTCCGCGACCACTACCTCGACGTCGAGGTCGACCTCTCCGAGGTGGTCTTCATCGCCACCGCGAACATGGTCGACACGATTCCGGCGCCGCTGCTGGACCGGATGGAGACGATCGCCTTCGACGGCTACACGACCGAGGAGAAGCTGGCGATCGCCCGCGGCTACCTGCTGCCGCGGCAGCTGAAGCGCAACGGGCTGCGGACGGAGGAGGTCGAGGTCCCCGACGAGGTGCTGCGGATGACGATCGCCGAGTACACCCGCGAGGCGGGGGTGCGGCGGCTCGAGCGCGAGATCGGCAAGCTGATCCGCTCGGCGGCGACGAAGATCGCCTCCGGCGCGGTCGAGGGCCGGATCGTCGTCGACGCCGACGCCCTGCGCGAGGCGCTGGGCCGGCAGAAGCACTTCCAGGAGTCGGTCGAGCGAACCGCGATCCCCGGCGTCTCCACCGGCCTGGCGGTGACCGGCGCCGGCGGCGACATCCTCTTCATCGAGGCGACGGCGATGGACGGCGACAAGGGCCTGGTCCTGACCGGCCAGCTCGGCGACGTGATGAAGGAGTCGGCGCGGATCGCCCTCTCCTACGTGCGCGCCCACCGGGAGGAGCTCGGCATCCCGGCCGAGGCCTTCCAGCGCGAGTTCCACCTCCACGTCCCCGCCGGGGCGATCCCCAAGGACGGCCCCAGCGCCGGCACGGCGATGACCACGGCGCTGGTCAGCCTGCTCACCGGCCGGCCGGTCAAGCACACGGTCGGGATGACCGGCGAGGTCACCCTCCAGGGCCGGGTGCTGCCGATCGGCGGGCTGAAGCAGAAGGTGCTGGCGGCGCACGCCGCCGGGCTGAGCGAGGTGATCCTGCCCGAGCGCAACCGCGGGGACCTCGACGAGGTCCCCGAGGAGGTGCGCGAGCAGATGAAGTTCCACCCGGTGATGAGCATCGACGAGGTGCTGGGCCTGGCGCTGGAGCCGGCCGAGAAGGGACACGAGGCGCTGGCGGCGTAAGGAGACCGCGATGTCCCCCCGCTGCCGCCACTGCGCCCCGGTCCCGCCCGAGCTCCGCGCCGCCGCAGGGCTCCTGGAGCGCCGCTGGACGATGGCGACGATCTACGCCTGCTCCAGCGGCGCCGTCCGCTTCAACGAGTTCCGCCAGGCGCTCCCCGGCGTCTCCCCCACCACGCTCTCCGACCGCCTCGAGCAGCTGGAGCGGGCCGGGATCGTCGAGCGCACGCTCGTGCCGGGGCGCCCGCCCCACGCCGAGTACACGCTGACCCCGCGGGGGGCGCGCCTGGCGAAGGCCGTCGCCGGCCTGCTTCAGCACTGAGTCCGTGAAAACCCGGTCTGAGGCCGGGTTTTTACGGATTCGCGATCAGGCCGCGGGCGGTGGATCCGCGGGCGGCGGTACGTGCGACGGCGGCGGTGCCTGCGTCGGCGCCGGCGTCACCTCTCCCTTGATCGCGACGAGGCGGAAGTAGAGGACCGAGGCGACCAGGGCGCCGATCGGCGCCGCCAGGGTCGAGGCGAGGGCGCTGAAGACGATCCGCAGCAGCGCCCCGTGGGCAATCCCGTTGGCGATCGCGACGAAAACGATCTCGGCGACGAAGGCGATCAGGTAGGCGATCACGACGGTGCCGAAGACGGGCCAACCCTGCCCCTTGACGAGCTGGCGGGAGCGGCCGAAGGCGTCGAAGACGCCGCGGCGCTCGACCACGATCGCCGGGGCGATCACCGCCCAGATCGTCAGCAGGATCAGGCCGGGGACGATCAGTAGGACGAAGCCGGCGCCGATCCCGAGCCCGGCGAGGATGCCGGCCCCGATCAGCGGCCCGAGGACCGGCAGGACGGAGCGCATCAGGTTGCCGACAGAGGAGTCGCGACGGCCGTCCTGGATGTCCTTCACCAGTTCCACGACCATCCCCTGGTAAAGGGTGCCGACCGCGAGGCTGACCACGATCGAGAGCCAGAAGAGGGAGAGGTTGCCTTCGGTCAAGCCGTTGACGATGGCCACGACCAGGAAAAGCCAGAAGGCCACGGGCAGCAGCACGCCCGCCTGGTCGCGGTAGATGTCGAAGACCTCGCTGAGGGTGGCGCCAACGCCTAGTCGTCGTTCCATGCAGTGGGCTTCTACGTCCCGGGGCTCGACCCTGCTTGCCCCGGCCCGGAATGCGCGCTTGAATGTGTCCGAGATGGAGTCTTCAGAGCAGTTCGGGGAGCGAACCGACGAGGAGCGCTTCCGGCGACTTATCCACGTCGGGAACGAAGTCCTCGCCGAGCTCGACCTCGAGGCGGTGCTGAGCTCGGTCGTCGAGGCGGCCCGGGAGCTGACCGGCGCCCGCTACGCGGCGCTCGGCGTGCTCGACCGCGAGCGGCGCGAACTCGAACGATTCATCAACGTCGGCATCGACGAGGAGGCCCGCCGCCAGATCGGCAACCTGCCGCGCGGCCGCGGCGTCCTCGGCGAGCTGATCCGCGAGCCGAAAACGCTGCGCCTGCGCGACGTCAACGCCCACCCCCACGCCTATGGGTATCCCCCCGGCCACCCGCCGATGCACTCCTTCCTCGGGGTGCCGATAACGGTCCGCGGCGAGACCTACGGCAACCTCTACATGACCGAGAAACGAGGCGCCGAGGAGTTCGACGAGGCCGACGAGGAAGCGGCGGTGACGCTGGCCGGCTGGGCCGGGATCGCGATCGAGAACGCCCGCCTCTACACCACCCTGAGCGAACGCGAGGCGGAGGTCGAGCAGGCGCTGCGCCGGGCCGAGACCTCGGTCGACATCGCCCACACCGTCGGCGGCGAGACCGACGTCGAGCGCGTCCTCGACCTGATCGTCAAGCGCGCCCGGGCCCTGGTCGACGCGCGGGCGCTGCTGGTGCTGCTGCGCCGCGAGGACCGGCTCTTCGTCGCCGCCAGCGCGGGACGGATCGAGGAGGACATCACCGGCCTGACGATCCCGATCGAGGACTCGGTTTTCGGCGCGGCGATGGAGGAACGGGTGTCGCAGCGGCTCGATCGGGGCTCGCCCCCGACCATGGGGCGCCTGCGCGAGAGGGTGGGGGCCGAGACGGCGCTGGTCGTGCCGATGCTCTTTCGCGGCCGCGCGGTCGGGAGCCTGGTCGCCCTGGATCGCGAAGCGGGCGGGGTCGAGTTCGACCAGGAGGACCTGCGGCTCCTGCAGTCGTTCGCTTCCAGCGCCGCGACCGCGGTGGCGACCGCGCAGACGGTCGAGTCCGAGCGGCTGCGCCAGCAGGTCGAGTCCGCCGAGAAAGAGCGCAAGCGCTGGGCGCGGGAGCTGCATGACGACACCCTGCAGAGCCTCGCCGCGATCCGGATCGCCCTGGCGACGGCGCTGCAGGGCAAGGGCAGCGATCGCAACGAGCGGATCGAGCGCGCGGCCGGGGAGGCGCTGGGGCACCTCGAGAGCCAGATCGCCGAGCTCAACCGGCTGATCAACGACCTCCGCCCGGCGGCGCTCGAGCGACTCGGCCTGGCCGGGGCGCTGGAAGCCCTCGCCGAGGAGGGCTCGGCCCGCAGCGGGGTCGAGATCGCCGCCGAGATCGAGCTCGCCGAAGAGCGCAGCGGCGACGAGGACCGGATCGTCTACCGCCTCGTCCAGGAGTCGCTGACCAACGTCATCAAGCACGCCCGCGCCACGAAGGTCCAGATCGACGTCGCCGAAGGCAACGATGCGATCCGGGTCGGCGTCAGCGACGACGGCGAGGGCTTCGACACCGCCGCCGTCGCATCCGGCCGCGGCCTCACCGGCATGCGCGAGCGCATCGCGCTCCTCGGCGGCGAGATCGACGTCAGCTCGACCCCCGGCACCGGCACCCAGATCACCGCCCGCGTGCCGCTGCACGAAGGCTAGGTAGGAGAGGGAACGCCCACCCCTCCCCCACCAACCGCTCCGTCCAGCTAGGAATCCTCGCCGCCCGCCTCGATGACGCCGTTGGCGATCGCGAAGCGGACGAGGTCGGGGCGGGACTCGAGGCCGAGCTTCTCGAGCAGTTTGGCGCGGTTGACCTCGACAGCGCGGACGCTGAGGTAGAGCTTCTCGCCGATCTCGCGGTTGGTGTGGCCGAGGGCGAGCAGGCGGAGGAGCTCGCGGTCGCGCTCGGCGAGGGACTCGAGCGGGTCGGGGCCGAGCTGGACGACCTCGGCGCCGAGCTCGGGGTCGATGTAGGAGCCGCCCGCGGCGGCGGCGCGGATCGCCGCGGTCAGCTGCCGCTCGGCCGCCTGCTTGAGGACGTAGCCGGAGGCGCCGGCGCGCAGCAGCTCGCGTGCCCGGCGCGGGTCGGCCTGCATCGTGAGGACGACGATCGCCGTCTCCGGCACCGCCTCGCACAGCGCCGGCACGTCGTTGGAGGGGTCGGCGCCGGGCATCTGCAGGTCGAGGACCAGCACCCGCGGCCGGCGGTCGCGGACGAGCTTCTGCGCCGCGGGCGCGTCTGAGGCCTCGCCGATCACCCGCAGGTCGTCCTCGGCTTCCAGCATCGCCCGCAGGCCGGTGCGGATGACGTTGTGGTCGTCGGCGAGGACGACCGTTATCTCCTGCTTCTCCCCGCTCTCCATCGACTCTCGCGGGGCAGTTTCGCACGGCTCCCGGGCCGGGCGAAACCCCGCACCGGCAAGTGTGGGTTTCGGCCGATGGGAAAAGAGCCGGATCGCGCGACCCTCTGCTCATGAGAATCCTTGTCGCGCTGGGCGGAAACGCGCTCCTGCGACCTGGCGAGGCCGCCTCGGCGGAGAACCAGCGCCGCAACGTCGAGAACGCCGCCGCCGCGCTCGCCGAGCTCGCCCATGAGCACGAGGTGGTCGTCACCCACGGCAACGGCCCGCAGGTCGGCCTGCTGGCGCTGCAGAGCGAGGCCTTCCCCGCGGTCCCGCCCTACCCGCTCGACCTGCTCGGGGCCGAGAGCGAGGGGATGGTCGGGCACATGCTCGAGCTGGCGCTGCGCAACCGCCTGCCCGAACGCGACGTCGTCAGCGTCCTCACCGAGGTGATCGTCGCCGGCGACGACCCCGCCTTCCAGCGGCCGACCAAGCCGATCGGCCCCGTCTACTGCGAGGAGGAGGCGCAGCGGCTGCGCCGCGACCGCGGCTGGACCCTCGGCCACGACGGCACGGGGTACCGCCGCCTCGTCCCCTCTCCCGAACCGAACGCGATCGCCGAGATCCGCAGCCTGCGCGTGCTGGTCGACTCCGGCGCGCTGGTGATCTGCGCCGGCGGCGGCGGCATCCCGATCGTCATCAACGGCGACGGCGCCATGCACGGCGTCGAGGCGGTGATGGACAAGGACCTGACCGCGGCGCTGCTGGCGCGGCGGCTCGACGCCGACGCGCTGCTGATGCTGACCGACGTCGAGGCCGTCTACCGCGACTGGGGCGGCCCCGAGCAGCGGCCGATCGCCAGCGCCAACCCGGCCGAGCTGCGCGGGATGAGCTTCGCCAAGGGCTCGATGGAGCCGAAGGTCGAGGCGGCCTGCCGCTTCGCCGCCACCACCGGCCGCCGCGCCGCGATCGGCGCCCTCACCGACCTGGCGCGGGTAGCGCGGGGCGAGGCCGGGACGCAGGTTCTGGCTCCCGCCGCCGAACAAGCCATCGCCGCAGCTCGTCGGCTCCCCAGACGATGAACGGGAACGGCGCCGCCAGCAGCAGGTAGTCCCAGGGCAGCGCCGCAGTCCCCAGCAGGTCCTGGCAGGGCGGAACGTAGATGAGGAGGGCGGTGAGCGCGAGCTCGAAGGCGATCCCCCAGAGCAGCAGCTTGTTGGAGAAGACGCCGATCGAGCGCAGCGAGGCGCGTTCGGTGCGGGCG
Organism: uncultured Actinomycetes bacterium; assembly: GCA_963800355.1. GTDB lineage: Bacteria > Actinomycetota > Thermoleophilia > Solirubrobacterales > 70-9 > VAYN01. Next base: position 128,381 of record CAWDAP010000001.1, read on the forward strand.
GCGAAGGCGGTGCCGACCTGGCAGGCGACCGTGCTGAGGAAGGTCATCGTCGTCGCCTGCCGGTAGGCGTGGTGCAGCGGCGTCCCGGATCCGGTCGGGTCGTTCGGGCTCCAGCCGGCGCGCAGGAGGACGTAGAAGAAGGCGCCCATGCCCAGTGCAGCCGAGATCAGGCCGAGGAAGAGCCAGGCGCGGACGAGCAGCGCCCGGTCGATGATCCCCTGCGAGCGCGGTCGCGGCCGGCGGCGCATGATCCCGGGCTCGGCCGCCTCCCGCCCCAGGGCCAGCGCCGGCACCGTCTCGGTGCCGACGTCGACCGAGAGCAGCTGCAGCACCGTCAGCGGCAGCGGGATCGCGCCGCCACCCAGCGCGAAGACGAGGTAGGGCACCAGCTCCGGCGTCAGGTGGGCGAAGATGTAGAGGATGAACTTGCGGATGTTGTCGTAGATCCGCCGCCCCGCCGCGACCGCGGAGACGATCGTCGCGAAGTTGTCGTCGGTGAGGACCATCGTCGCCGCCTCGCGGGCGACGTCCGTGCCCGAGCGGCCCATCGCGACGCCGATGTCGGCGCGGCGCAGGGCGGGCGCGTCGTTGGCGCCGTCGCCGGTCATCGCGACCACGTGGCCGAGGTCACGCAGGGCGTCGGCGATCCGCAGCTTCGCCTCCGGGGTCGAGCGGGCGAAGACGAGCTCGCCGCCGGCAGCGAGGGCGGCATCGAGCTGGTCCTCGCTCATGCTCTCCAGTCGGTCCTCGGAGATCGCGCGGGCGTGGCCGCCGGCGATCCCGATCTGGTTGGCGATCGCGACCGCGGTCCGCGGGTGGTCGCCGGTGACGACGACGATCCGGATCCCGGCCCGGTGGCAGCGCGCGACCGCCGCCGCGACCTCGGGCCGCGGCGGGTCGATCATCGCCACCAGCCCCAGCAGGGTGAGGTCGCGCTCGGCCTCGGCCCGCTGCTGCGGGACGCTCGCGCCGAGCCGGCGGTGGGCGACCGCCAGCACCCGCAGGCCCTGGTCGGCGAAGCGGTCGGTGGTCTCGTGGACGCGGGCGCGGGCGGTGTCGTCGAGGAGGCGGGAGGAGCCGTCGGCGTCGGCGATCGCGGTGCAGCGCGGCAGCACTGACTCGGGCGCGCCCTTGGTGTGCAGCCAGAGCGCGCCGGCTGCCGGATCGCCCTCGGGGCCGGCCTCCGCCTCGTCGACCGTCGACATCAGCTTCAGGCCCGGGTCGAAGTGGAACTGGGCGCTGCGGCGGGCGCCGCGGCCTGCGGCGTCGGTGTCGACCCCGCGCTCGGCGGCGGCGAGGACCATCGCCGCCTCGGTCGGGTCGCCGACCGGACCACCGTCCTCGCCGAGGCGGGCGTTGTTGCAGGCGAACATCGCCGCGGCGAGCTCGCGCTCGGCGCCGAGCGTCCACAGCTCCCTCACCCGCATCCGGTTCGCGGTCAGGGTGCCGGTCTTGTCGGTGCAGATGACGTCGGTCGAGCCGAGGGTCTCGACCGCGCTCAGCCGCTTCACCACCGCGCCCTCGCGGACCATCCCCCGCACCCCGACCGCCAGCGCCAGGGTGATCACCGGCAGCAGGCCCTCGGGGACGTTGCCGACGATCAGCCCGATCGTCAGCACCACGGCGTCGCCGAGCGGCAGGCCCGCCCCGAGCATGGCGATCGGGACGAAGGCGACCCCCATCGCGATCGCGATCCGGGCGATCAGCCAGGCGACCCTGCGCACCTCGTGTTCGAGCGGGCTCTCCTCGACCTCGACCCGCTGCGAGAGCGAGGCGATGCGGCCGAGCTCGGTCCCCATCCCGGTCGCCTCGACCAGCGCCCGCGCCTCGCCACCGGTGCAGGCGGTGCCGCTGAAGGCGAGGTCGCGGCGCTGCAGGCGGGGCGTGTGGGGGTGAGCCTCCCCGGGGGCGAGCGAGACCGGCACCGACTCCCCGGTCAGGGTCGAGAGGTCGACCTCGATCGCGCCGTCGATCAACCGCGCGTCGGCGGAGACCCGGTCGCCCTCGGCGATCAGCAGCAGGTCGCCGGGGACGAGGTCGACGGCGTCCACCTCGACCTCGCGGCCGTCGCGCAGGACCCGCGCCCGCCGCGGGATGTAGCTCTGCAGCGCCTCGACCGCGCGCTCGGCCTGCATCTCCTGGACGAAGGCGAAGGCGGCGTTGAGGACGATGACGACGACGACCGCGATCGCGATCGGCGCGATTCCGGCGATCGCCGCCAGCGCCGCCGCCCCCCAGAGCAGCAGCGCCAGCGGGTGGGTGAACTGGCGGGCGAGCTGCTTCGGCCAGCGGCGGCCGTGGCGCCGCTCGAGCCGGTTCGGCCCGTGGTGGAGCAGCCGCCGTTCAGCCTCGCGGCTGGAGAGCCCCGCCTCTGCCCTCTGACCAGCTGGGGCTTCTGAGCGCACCTGCCTCTTCTACCCGCTGGCGGGGCCAGGGTCGGCGCGACCCCGCAGGGCCCCCGCGCCGGCAGGGGGTGGCGCGGGGACCTCGGCGGGAGCGGAGAAGCCCGTCATCCGGGGACTCCTTCATCGCGACACCGCGCTCCCTCGGCCGGAGAGCGGACTGGTGCCGGCGCCACGATGAGCTTTGAAGCTTGCCTTTTCGTCTCTCTCCTCGCTTGGGCGGCCGCTCCAAGCGTCGAAATAGCCGACCTCATCGTCTCCGCTGGCCGTCAGGTCGGCATCCGGGATCTCCACAGGAAACGGTGTGGCCTTGCCGCAACTCGTTACGCTCGCTGCGTGAGCGCAGCGGAGGCGAAGACGACGGTCGTGCTCGTCGACGACCACGCGGTCGTGCGCGGGGCGCTGAAGGCCCTGCTCGAAGGCCAGGAGGACCTCGAGGTGGTCGGCGAGGCGGGCGAGATCGGCGCCGCGCGGGCCGTCGTCGCCGAGAAGCGGCCGCGGGTGCTGGTGCTCGACGTCAACCTCCCCGACGGGCTGGCGGTCGACGCGGTGCCGCGGCTGCGCGAGGCCTCGCCGGAGACCGCGATCGTGCTGCTGACGATGGAGCGCGACCTGACGCTGGCCCGCCGGGCCCTCGACGCCGGCGCCGGCGGCTACCTCTTCAAGGACTCGGCCCACCTGGAGCTGATCGAGGCGGTCCGCGCCGTCGCCGCCGGCGAGCGGCACCTCGCCCCCGCCGTCGCCGCCGGGCTCAAGAACGGCGGCAAGGACGAGGAGCGCCCGCTCCTCTCCCCGCGCGAGACCGAGGTCCTGAAGCTGATGGCCCTCGGCCACACCAACCGCGAGATCGGCGAGCAGCTCGACCTCAGCGTCCGCACCGTCGAGACCCACCGCGCCCACATCCAGCAGAAGCTGGGGCTCTCGAGCCGTCCCGAGCTGACGCGTTACGCCTTGGCCAACGGGTTGATCGACACCTGAGGGGGCGGGGAGAGGGTCCGGTCACCCTCTCCGCTCAACTTGTTTCGGTGAGGCCGCAGCTGTCTGCCGCCGGCGTGGGCGCCGAAAAAGTACAAGCCGCGGAGAGGGTGACCGGACCCCTCCGCGCGAGCGCCAAGTAGTTCCGTGGTTCCTTTGTCGTGTATGGCCGGACAAAGGAACCACGGAACTCCTCGAACGAAGCACAGCTCCGAAGGAGAAGTCTTGCCAAGGCTGTGGTTTGGAGGGATGGGTGTCCCTCTCGCGACCGGCGTCCTCTTGCTCGCACCGCAGACGTTCGCGGTCAGCCGGCGACGATCCAGGCGAGCAACCCAGGGAGCGAGAGGGACACCCACCCCTCCCCCACCGCCCGCTTCGTCCCGCACCCCCTAAGACCAGGTCCGCGGCCAGGGCCGCTCGGGCGGCGCCGGGGCGATGCGGATCCTTGCGTCTGCCGCGAGGGCGCCGGTGGGGGTGGCGAGGACGGGGTTGAGGTCGAGCTCGACCAGCTCGTGGTGGTTGGCGGCGAGGGCGGCGATACGGAGGACGAGGTCTTCGAGGGAATCGAGGTCGGCGGCCGGGGAGCCGCGGAAGCCAGTGAGGAGGGGGAAGCTGCGGAGGGAGCGGATCATCTCGGCGGCGTCGGCGCGGGTGAGCGGGCAGATCCGCAGCGCGACGTCGCCGAGCAGCTCGACCGCGGTGCCGCCGGCGCCGCAGGCGAGGACCGGGCCGAAGACGGGGTCGGTGGCGACGCCGACCAAGAGCTCGGTCCCGCCCTCGACCATCTGCTGGACGAGGAACGACTCCGGCTCCAATCCCTGCTCGAGCAGCCCGGCGCGCATCCGCTCGGCCGCTGCCGTCACCTCCGCGGCGCCCTCGAGGCCGACGGCGACGGCGCCGAGCTCGGACTTGTGGAGGATGCCCGGTCCCTGCGCCTTCAGCGCCACCCGTCCCCCCAGTGCCGCGGCGGCCTCGCCCGCCTCCGCCTCGTCCCCGGCGATCCGCGACCCCGGCAGCGGCACCCGGTAGCAGCGCAGGACCCGCTCGCACTCCTCCGCGCTCAGCCACTCTCGCTCCGCGGCCAGGGCTTCGGCGATCGTCGCCGCCGCGCCGTCGCGATCGACCTCGAGCTCCGGCGGCCGCGCCGGCGGCTTGCGGCGCCACTCCGCGTAGGCGGCCGCTTTGCCGAGCGCCCGCGCCGCGCCCTCGGGCTGGACGTGGATCGGCACCCCCGCCGCCTCGGCCAGCGGCGCCCGCTCTCCCGTGGTCATGAAGACCGCCTGCAGCGGGACGGGCCGAGCCAGCTCCCCGGCGGCGGTGCCGATCGCGCTTGCCACTTCCTCGGTGCTGGTCGCGAGCGGGCGGATGAAGATCGAGACGATCGCGTCGATCCCCTCCCAGGCCGAGACGGCGACGATCGCGCGGCGGAACTCCTCCGGGGTCGCCGAGGCGATCAGGTCGACCGGGTTCCCCAGCCCGGCCGCCGGGTTGGCGAACTCGCGCAGCCGCGCCCGCACCTCCTCGGGCGTCTCCGGCACCTCCAGCCCGGCCGCCTCGCAGGCGTCCGCGCACATAATCCCAGGGCCGCCCGCGTTGGTCACGATCGCGACCCGCCGCCCCTCGGGCAGCGGCTGGCCACCGAACAGGGCCGCCAGGTCGAGCATCTCCGCCAGCGTCTCTGCCCGCACCACGCCGGACTGCTCGAAGAGCGCGTCGACGGTGCGGTCGGAGGCGGCGAGGAGGGCGCCGGTGTGGGAGCTCGCCGCCCGCGCGCCGGCGGCGGAGCGGCCGCTCTTCATCGCCACCACCGGCAGCTCGCGGCCGATCCGCCGCGCCAGCCGCGAGAACCGGCGCGGGTTGCTGAAGGACTCGATGTAGAGGAGGGCGACCCGGGTCCGCCCGTCCTCCTCCCAGAACTCGAGGAAGTCGTTGGCGGTGAGGTCGGCGCGGTTGCCGAGCGAGACGAAGGAGGAGACGCCGAGCAGGCGCTCGCGGGCGAACTCGGCGAGAGCGAGGCCGAGGGCCCCGCTCTGACTGGCGAAGGCGACGCTGCCGGCCGGCGGCGGGTCGGGGATGAAGGTCGCGTTCAGCGGCGCCTCCGCCTCGGTGGCGAGGACGCCGAGGCAGTTGGGCCCGACCAGCCGCATGCCGCTCTCGCGGCAGACCGCGAGCAGCTCGCGCTCGCGCCGCGTCCCCTCCTCCCCGGTCTCCGAGAAGCCGGCCGAGAGGACGACCAGCGCCCGCGCCCCCCGCGCCGCCGCTTCGCGCGCCGCCTCGACGACGGCCACCGCCGGCACCGCGATCACCGCCAGCTCGACCTCGCCCGGCAGCGCCGCCAGGCTCGGGTAGGCCTGCAAGCCGCCGAGCTCCCCGGCGCTCGGGTTGACGGGATAGAGGGTGCCCCCGTAGCCCGACTCGACCAGGTTGCGCAGGACCTCGGCGCCGACGCTGCCGGGCTTGCGCGAGGCTCCGACCAGGGCCAGCGAGCGCGGCGCCAGGATCGCCCGCACCGCCGCCTGCGCCGCCAGCCGGTCGCGGCTCTCGAAGCGCTCGCGGGCGGCGGCCGAGAGCGAAGCCGGCATCTCCACCCGCAACACGCCGGGTTCGGCGCGCACCTGGGTCGGCAGCCCGCTCTCGCGGAACATCTCGATCATCCGGTGGTTCTGCGGCAGCACCTCGGCGAGGAAGGTCAGGTAGCCGTGCTCCTCGGCGACCTCGGCCAGGTGGGCGAGCAGGATCGTCCCCAGCCCCCGTCCCTGGATCTCCTCGGCGACGGCGAAGGCGACCTCGGCGCGGCGGTCGGGGCCGCCGACGTAGAGCCCGTGGCCGACGATGCGACCGCCGCCGCGGACCGCGACGAGGCCGTAGTGGTCGGCGTAGTCGACGCTCGCCAGGGTCGACGCCGCCCGCTCGACGTCGACCGCGCCGGAGAAGAAGCGGAAGGCCCGCGACTCGACGCTGAGGCCCTCGAAGAACTCCCGCAGCGCCGCCTCGTCCTCGCGCCGCACCGGCCGCAGGTGGACGGTCGAGCCGTCGTGGAGGACGACGTCGGCCTCGCGGTTGGCGGGATACCCGTCGCTCACTCTCCGATCCTAGCCCCGGCGGTCGCCCCCCTCGCCGCGCTGTTCCTTTGCCTCACATAATCGGGCAAAGGAACAGCGCAAGCCCCGGCGTCCCGTTCCGCTGTTCCTTGTCCCCGTCCCGTAGGGCAAAGGAACAGCGGAAGCCCCGGGAGCGCGGGGGTTACAGTGGCGGCCGTGGGGGCGAGCGTCTACTTCAGCCATCCCGCTTGCCTCGAGCACGATCCGCGGCAGGGGCTCTACGGGCACCCGGAGCGGCCGGAGCGGCTGGCGGCGATCGAGGCGGCGCTGGCCGAACGCGACTGGCTCGGCTGGGAGCGGCGCGAGGCGCCGCGCGCCTCCGAGGCGGAGCTGGGGCTGGCGCACCCGCGCGCGCACGTCGAGACGATCCGGGCGCTCTGCGAGTCCGGCGGCGGCGCGCTCGACGGCGACACCTTCGCCGGCGAAGGCTCCTGGGAGGCGGCGCTGCGGGCGGCGGGCGGGGCCTGCGAGATGGTCCGCCGCCTGGTCCACCGCGAGGCCGACGCCGGTTTCTGCGCCGTCCGCCCGCCGGGCCACCACGCCGAGCCCGAGCGGGCGATGGGCTTCTGCCTCTTCGACAACATCGCGATCGCAGCCGCCCTGGCGCTCGCCGAGCTCGGCCTCGAGCGGGTCCTGATCGTCGACTGGGACGTCCACCACGGCAACGGCACCGCCGAGGTCTTCCGCCGCCGCGACGACGTCCTCTTCGCCAGCATCCACCAGGGCGGGATCTTCCCCGGCACCGGCGCGGTCGGCGACGCCGGCTCGGGCCCGGGCGAGGGCTACACGATCAACCTGCCGGTCCCGGCCGGCAGCGACGAGGAGGTCTGGCTCTCGCTGCTCGAGCACATCGTCCTCGCCGCCGCCGCCGAGTTCGAGCCGCAGCTGGTGCTGATCTCGGCCGGCTTCGACGCCCATCGCGACGACCCCCTCGCCGATTGCCGGCTGGAGGCGTCATCCTTCGCCCGGATGGCCTGCCAGGTGAGGGACGCGACGAAGGGATGGGGCGCCCCGGTGGGAGCCGTGCTCGAGGGCGGTTACGACCTGGCCGCCCTGTCCGAGTCGACGGTCGCGACGATGGCCGCCCTGGCCGGCGAGGGCGAGGCGCCCTCCGCCGCGCCCGAGCAGATCGTCACCCCCCGCGCCGCCTCGCACGTCGGCCATTACTGGGAGCTCTGAGGGGTGGCGAACCCGAAATTCATCCCGCTCGTCTCGGAGCCGCTCGAGCGCTACCGGCCGCTGCTCGGCGACGAAGAGCTCGACCGCCTGCTGGAGATCGGCCGCCGGGCCGCCGAGCGCTTCGCCGGCCGGGCGATCTGGCACATCAGCTCGACCGCCCGCGGCGGCGGCGTCGCCGAGCTGCTGCACTGCCTCCTCCCCTACGCCCGCGACGCCCGCGTCGACGTGCGCTGGGTGGTCCTTCGCGAGGGACCCGAGTTCTTCGCCGTCACCAAGCGCATCCACAACCGCCTCCACGGCGACCCCGGCGACGGCGGCCCGCTCGGCGAGGACGAGCGCCGGCTCTACGAGTCGGTGCTGCGGGCCAACAGCGACGCGCTCGGCTCGCTGATGCAGGAGGGCGAGGACGTCGTCTACCTGCACGACCCGCAGACCGCCGGGATGGTGCCGCTGCTGCGCGAGCGCGGCGTCAAGGTCGTCTGGCGCTGCCACGTCGGCGTCGACCGGCCCGACGAGCTCGTCCGCGAGACCTGGGACTTCCTGCGTCCCTACGTCGCGCAGGCCGACGCCTACGTCTTCTCCCGCCGCGAGTACGTCTGGGACGGCCTCGACCGGGCGAAGGTCTGGTGCATGCCACCGGTGATCGACCCCTTCTCGCCGAAGAACCAGGACCTCGACCCCGCGGTCACCGCCTCGATCCTGAAGGCGATCGAGCTGATCCCCGACGGCCACGAAGCGGCGCCGACCTTCGAACGCGCCGACGGGACGCCGGGGCGGATCGAGCGCCGGGCGACGCTGCTGCAGGAGGAACGGGTCCCCGTCGATGCCAGGGTCGTGGCGCAGGTCTCGCGCTGGGACCGGCTCAAGGACCCGCACGGGATGCTGCGGATGCTGGCCGAGCACCTCGACGACCCGCGGCTGCACCTGGTTCTCGCCGGCCCCGAGACCGGCGGCGTCGCCGACGACCCCGAGGGCGCCGCCGTCTACGGCGATGTCGCCGAGACCTGGCGCCGGCTCGACCCCGAGCACCGCCGCCGCGCCCACCTGCTCAGCCTGCCGATGCACGACATCGAAGAAAACGGAGCGATGGTCAACGCGATCCAGCGCCGCGCCGACGTCGTCGTCCAGAAGAGCCTCGCCGAGGGCTTCGGGCTGACCGTCGCCGAGGCGATGTGGAAGCGGCGGCCGGTCGTCGGCAGCCGGGTCGGCGGCATCCAGGACCAGGTCCTCGACGGCAAAACGGGGATCCTGATCGACGACCCGCGCGACCTCGCCGGCTTCGCTGCCGGGATCGCCGAGATCCTCGCCGACCCGCCCCGGGCCCAGGCGATGGGCGAGGCCGCCAGGCAGCGGGTGATCGACCGCTACCTGGCGATCCACCGCCTGCGCGAATACGTCGAGCTGCTCAGCGACCTGATCGCCTGAGCGGCTCGCTGCTCGCTTCTTCCGCTGTTCCTTTGCCGGGAATAACCCGGCAAAGGAACAGCGGAAGAAGCGAGGGTCAGCTCGCCCCGTTGGGGCTGATCACGGCGCGGCCGTCGAGCTCGCCGGCGCGCAGCTTCTCGTAGGCCTGGGGGGCTTCGTCGAGGGTGAAGTGCTCGACGTGGGCCCTGATCCGGCCCTGGCGCGCCAGCTCCAGGCACTCTTCGAGCTCGACCGCCGTCCCCCAGTAGGGGATGCAGAGCTCGGCCTCGAAGGGCAGGGCGCCGAAGGCGAACTCGAATTTGCCGCCGTGCAGGCCGACGATCGTCAGGTCGCTCTCGAAGCGGCCGACCGCCACGGCGGTGGCGATCGAGTCGTCGGAGCCGACCATGTCTACGACCAGCTCGGCGCCGCGGCCCTTGGTGATCTCGCGGATCGCCTCTGCCGCTCCCTCGCCCGCCTCGACCGTCTCGTCGGCGCCGACCTCGCGCGCCAGCTTCAGGTGCTCCTCGGAGACGTCGACGGCGACGATCCGGGCCGGGGACAGCGCCCGCAGGATCTGCACCCCCATGTGGCCGAGGCCGCCGACCCCGATCACCACCGCGGTCGAGCCCGGCACCAGCAGGTGCAGCGAGCGCTTGATCGCGTGGTAGGGGGTCAGCGCCGCGTCGGAGAGCGGCGCCGCCTCGCGCGGGTCGAGGTCGCCGAGCGGCAGCAGCAGCCGCGGGTGCGGGACCAGCATGTACTCGGCCATGCCGCCGTCGAGGCCGAGGCCGCCGCCGAAGGCGCCGATCTCCGCCTGGTGCTCGCAGTAGTTCTCGGCCGAGAGCCGGCAGGCGCGGCAGCGCCCGCAGCCCCATGGGCCGTAGACGGCGACGGCTTCGCCGACCTCGACGCCCTCGACCCCGGCGCCGAGCGCCTCGACCCAGCCGGCGTTCTCGTGGCCGATCGTGAACGGCACGTCGAAGCCGAGCGTCCCCGGCGGCCATTCCATCAGGTGCAGGTCGGAGTGGCAGGCGCCGGCGCCGCCGATCCTGACCAGGACCTGGCCCGCCCCCGGTTCGGGGACGTCGACCTCCCGCAGCTCGGGCTGGTGTTCCCATTCGGTCAACTGGTAGGCCTTCATCGCGGCGCTCCTTCGTTTCGTGCGTGTTCGAGCAGCAGGCGCCGCTCGGCGGCGGCGACGAGGCGGCGGGCGCGGTCGACGGCGTCGATGTTGACCGAGATCGCCTCGATCCCGCCGCGCACCAGCAGCTCTGCGTACTCCGGGTAAACCGACGGGGCCTGGCCGCAGATCGAGGTCCGCAGGCCGAGCTCGTGCGCCCGCGCCAGCAGGCGCGAGATGTACTCGGTGACGGCGCCGTCGCGCTCGTCGAAGACCTCGGCGACCAGCTCGGAGTCGCGGTCGGCGCCGAGCAGCAGCTGGGTCAGGTCGTTGGAGCCGATCGAGATCCCGGCGACCCCGAGCTCGGCGTAGCGCGGCAGGTGGAAGAGGACCGAGGGCACCTCGGCCATCACCCAGAGCTCGAAGCCGCGGCGGCCGAAGAGGCCGGCGCGCTCGAACATCTCGCGGCAGGCGGCGACTTCGCGCGGGGTCCGCACGAAGGGCAGCATCGCGTGCAGGTTCTCGTGGCCGGCGGCCCAGACCCGGTCGATCGCCTCCAGCTCGAGCTTCAGCAGGTCGGGCTCGTGCATGTAGCGCAGGGCGCCGCGGTAGCCGATCATCGGGTTCGCCTCCTCGGGCTCGAAGCGCTCGCCGCCTTTCAGCCCGCGGAACTCGTTGCTGCGGAAGTCGATCGTCCGGTACGTGATCGGCCGCGGCGCAAAGGCGGCGGCGAAGCGGTTCAGCGAGTCTGCCATCCGCTCGACGAAGCGGTGGCCTTCACCGGCCTCGAGCAGCGCCCGCGGGTGCGTCCCCTCCAGAGCCTCGACGACCATCAGCTCGGCCCGCAGCAGCCCGACCCCGTCGACGTCGAGGTCGGCGACGCGCTCCAGCTGCGAGGGCTCGGAGAGGTTTACGAGGACCCGCGTCCCCGTAACCACGGCGGCGTTCGTCCTTTCCCCCTCATATTCATGGGAAAGGACGAACGCCGAATCGGTTTTGGCCGATTTTGCGGAGTCGCCCTCGGTGACGACGCCGGCGCCGGCGTCGACGGTGACGACCTCGCCTCCGCGCAGCACCTTGGTCGCCTCGCCGGTGCCGACCACGCAGGGGATGCCGAGCTCGCGGGAGACGATCGCGGCGTGACAGGTCATACCGCCGGAGTCGGTGACGATCGCCGCCGCGCGGCGCATCAGCGGCACCCAGTCGGGCGCGGTCATGTGGGTGACGAGGACCTCCCCGTCGCGCAGATCGCCCGCCTGCTCCAACTCCGAGATCACCCGCACCGGGCCGGCGGCTTCGCCGGGGGCGGCACCGAGCCCGTGGACCAGCTCGCGGCCGCGCTCGCCGGCTCCGCGGCCGCGCTCGCCGGCTCCGCCGCCCATCGCCTCGCCGCCGGCGGTGGTCACCGGCCGCGACTGCAGCATCCAGGCCGAGCCCTCTTCGTTGAAGGCCCACTCGGTGTCCTGCGGCGAGCCGTAGTGCTCCTCGATCCGCACCCCGAGCGCGGCGACCTCGCGCACCTCCTCGTCGCTCAGGACCGGGCGCCTCCCTTCGGCCTCGCTCAGCTCGCGGGTCTCGGTCCCGCCCCCGGGCAGCGAGACGATCGCCAGCTCCTTGCGGTGGACTTCGCGGCGGTCGATGTGGAGGCCGTCCTTGAGGACGATGTAGCGGTCGGGCGAGACCGAGCCGGAGACAACGGCCTCGCCGAGGCCGAAGGCGCCCTCGATCACGAGCCGGTCGCGGTCGCCGCTGGCCGGGTCGATCGTGAACATCACCCCGGAGCGGGTCGACTGGATCTGGCGCTGGACAACGACGGCGATGTCCATGTCGGCCTGGCCGAAGCCGCGCTTGGCGCGGTAGTACACCGAGCGGCCGCCGAACAGCGAGGCCCAGCAGGCGCGGACGGCGTCGAGCAGGGCGTCCGCCCCGCGGACGTTCAAGAGCGTCTCGTTCATCCCGGCGAAGGAGGCCGACTCGGTGTCCTCGGCGGTGGCCGAGGAGCGGACGGCGACCGGTGCGTCGCCCGCCTCGCCGACCAGGTCGGAGTAGGCGCCGCGGATCCGCTCGGTCAGCCAGCCGGGGATCGGCTCGCGCTCGATCTCGGCGCGCACATCCCGCGAGGCCCGCTCCAGCGCCGCGGTGTCCTCGACGTCGAGGCTCTCCAGCCGGGCGGCTATCCGCCCCCGCAGCCCCGTCTCCTCGCAGAAGGCGGCGTAGGCGGGCGCCCCGACGACGAAGCCGGGCGGGACCGGCAGGCCGGCCGCGGTCAGCTCTCCCAGGTTGGCGCCCTTGCCGCCGGCGAAGTCGACGTCGCCGCGCCGCAGCTGCTCAAAGCTGAGAACCGGCTTGGCCCCCACTCCGGCCTCGGCCGCCTTCGTCGCAGATCCATTCGAGTCCATCGCCTCACGCGTCCTTTCCGGGTCGCGGCACCACCAGCACGGGGCAGGGCGCCTTGTGCGCAAGCTGAGTCGAGACCGAGCCGAGCAGGACCCGCAACACCGGCCCGTAGCCGCGCGAGCCGGCGACCAGCAGGTCGGCGCCGATCTCCTCGCAGGCCGCGGCGATCGCCGGCCCGGGGACGCCGCTCAGCGCCCGGCCGGTCGCGGCGAGCCGCTCGTCGACCGCCTTCACGGCGCGGGTGACGATCGCGCCCGCCTCGGGCGGGATCGCCGGCGTGTACCCCGCCGCCCCCGGGACCACCGCCGGCGGCGCCGAGACGGTGTAGACGACGATCGTCGCCCGGCAGGCGAGGGCAATCGCTTCCGCCCGCGCCAGCGCCGCCTTCGATTCGGGCGTGTCGTCGTAGGCGACGGCGATCGTGCGGAAGGGGCCGTGCTCCTCGCCCGCGTAGCCGCTCGGCGCCAGCATCACCTCGCAGGGGGCGCCGTGCAGGAGGCCGTCGGCGACGCTGCCGAGGGCGACCCGGCCGACCGCGCCGCGGTGGGGCGAGCCGACAACGATCGTCGCGACCTCCTCCTTCTCGGCGAGGTCGTCGATCACCCCGGCCGGAGTGCCGCCGCCGAAGGCGCGGGTCTCCACCTCGAGGCCGCCCAACCGCTCCCTCGCCTCGGCGAACAGGGGCCCGGCCCGCTCGGCCTCGTCGGCCTCGAGGGCTTCGTAGGGGATCGGCAGCGGCCCGTAGGGCAGAACGGTGACGACCAGGACCGCGGCCCCGGACGCTTCGCCGAGCACGCGGGTCAGCTCGAGCGCGTCGCGCCCTCCCTCGCTGCCGTCGTATCCGGCCAGAAGCTTCACTTGCAGCGACACTAGGTCCGGCTCCGGGGCGATCCATCCGCAGAAGCCCACAGGCCGGCGAGCGGTCTTCCCCACTGGGTACCCGGCCTCTCGAGGCTCAAAAGCGGGGGACGATGGGCATGCGCAGCATCAGGGTCGGCCGTCTCGCCGGGATCCCGATCGGGGTCCAGCCGTTATGGCTGGCGATCGTCGCCCTGGTCACCTGGATGCTCGGCGCCGTCTACCACCCCGACGAAGCGCCGGGGATCGCCCCCGCCGCGGCTTTCGATCAGCGACGTGAACCGGGTGCTGCAGGCTCTCGAGCCCAGGCGCGCCAGGCGCTACTCGGGCTTGAACCCGCCCAGGAGCAGCGCCAGGGCGACGAGCATCAGCACCTGCAGCGCCATCCCCAGCGGCGAGGTCAGGGCGTCGAGGGCGAGGTCGCCGAGGTTCTTCTCGGCCACCGTGGCGAGGCCGACGTAGATCGAGTAGGAGACGAGGCGGCCGGCGAAGAAGGCCGCCGTCAGCGGCAGCAGCGGCACCGTCATCAGCCCGGCGCCGACGAAGAGCTGGCCGGAGGGCACCGGCGATAGGGCGAAGAGGCCGAGCCCGGCGGCGGTGCGGCGGCGGTCGGCATCGAGCGCCGCCTCGGCCCGGCCGAGGTGGGCCAGGCGCGCCGGCGAGAGCCGCGACCGCAGCCGGCGGGCTCCGGTGGCGAGCAGGTAGCGCCCGCTCGCCGCGGCCAGCGCCCCGCCCAGCACCAGCGGCACCGCCGGCAGGTCGAAGTCGAGGCTGAAGAAGACCAGCACGGCCCAGGTCGGCGGCCCGAAGGCCGGCAGCAGGTTGACGGCGAAGACGACGCCGAGCGCGATCGCGAGCTGTCCGAGCGACATCGCCGAACCGTAGTGACTATCCGAAGACCCCGCGCACGCCTGGCGGCGCCGCACACACTTCGCGGGGCGTCGTCCTCGGTCGGCCTTCGCCGCTGGGAAGGGCACAGACCACATCGGTTCTGTGGCTTTCCCCGGATGGGGCGACGGGGCTCTGACTGGACACTTTGGCTAGGAACGGGGCAGGAGCGGCGAGGGTCTTGATAGTCGGCGGCGGGGTCGGCGGCGTCGAGGCGGCGATCGCCCTGAAGGCGACTTGCCGGGGACAGGGCCCGGGTCGAGATCTGCGCCGGCCGCGGCGACTTCGTCTACCGGCCCTTTGCCGTCGGCGAGCCCTACGGCGCCTCCCGGGTGCTCCGCTACGACCTCGAGGGCATCGCCCAACGCTGCGGCGCCCGCTTCCGTCTCGAGAACATCGGCTGGATCGACCCCGCGCTCAAGTGCGCCCACACCCACGACGGCAGCGAGATCCCCTACGACTTCCTGATCGTCGCCTGCGGCTCGCGGCTGCTCTGGTCGGTGCCCGGGGCCACCACCTTCTGGGGCGTCGCCGACGAAGGCGAGGTCCAGGAGGTGGTCAGCCGCCTGCGCGAAGGCCGCCTGCGCCGCCTCGTCTTCACGGTGCCGGGCGGGCACGGCTGGGCCCTGCCCGCCTACGAGCTCGCCCTGCTGGCGGCGACCGAGCTGAGGCGCTCGGGCATCGCCGGGACCCAGCTGACGATCGTCACGCCCGAAGACGGCCCGCTGCAGATCTTCGGCCGGCGCGCCTCCGAGCAGGTCGCCGAGCTGCTGGCCGAGAGCGGGGTCGACGTCGTGACCGGCACCCACCCGGTCAAGTACGAGAACGGCGCCCTGGCGATCGTCCCGGGCGAGGAGATCGAAGCCGACGCCGTGGTCGCCCTGCCCCGCCTCGAGGGGCGGCGGATCGAGGGCCTCCCCTACGACCCGGCGGGCTTCATCCCGGTCGACGACCACTCGCGGATCGTCGGCCTCGAGAGCTTCTTCGCGGTCGGCGACGTCACCAGCTTCCCGGTCAAGCAGGGCGGCATCGCCACCCAGCAGGCCGACGTCGCGGTCGAAGCGATCGCCGCCGACCTCGGCTGCGAGGTCGAGGCCAAGCCGCTCGACCCGGTCCTGCGGGGGGTCCTCTGGACCGGCTCCAAACCCCGCTACCTGTTCGGCTGGCTCGGCGGCGGCCACGGCGAAACGTCGGTCGCCAGCGACCGCCCCCCGTGGCCGATCGACAACCCGAGCAAGCTGATCGGGCGCTTCCTCACCCCCTTCTTCAACGAGCTCGCCGGCGAGGCGAGCGCCCGCGCCGCCGGCTAGCCGCGCGGCCCTGGCGAGCCTTCAGGCCTGCCGCTCGCGGGCGTTTGTTCGGCGGGACCCGCTTCAGCGGCCGGCGGAGGAACCGACGCCGGCGGCCCCGGCGCCGGCGCCGGGTGCGGAGGGTTTGCCGGCGCTTCCTCCGGTGGCGCGGCGACGGTGGGAGGCTGAGCCGGGCCGGATGGATGGGAGGGCGGCGTCGCTGCGTGTTCCCTGCTGCCGCCGCCTCCCCCCGAGGCCGGGGCGCTCGGCTGGTGGCCGGCCGCGGTTTCCTGTCCCTTCGCCGCCGCCGGCGGATACTGCTTTTCGTGGCCCTGGCCGCTCGGGTGTTCGCTGCCGGGGCCGTAGCCGGGGAGTTCGCCCGCCTGGCCATGCTGGGCATGGGAGGCGGCGGTGCCGTGTCCGGCGGCCGCGGTTCCATCGTGGGCGTTCGCCCGGCCCGCCGGCTTGCTCGAATTCGCCGCGGCGGAGGCAGCTCGGCCTCGCCGCGACCCGGCGGCCGCGTCCGCCGCGCCGCCTGCCCGGATCGCCGCGCGTCCGCCCGGGGTGGCGGGCGCCTGCTGAGCCGGGGTCGGGGCGCGCTCGCCCGGGAGGCCGAGGTGGATCGCGCCGGTCCGGTCGGCGGCGGTGATGCCGATCGCCGCCACCACCGCTGCGGTCGCCAGCCCTTTCGCCGCCGCCGAGGAGCCGATCGATTTGACCGCGCCGCCGCCGAGCGTCGCCGCCAGGCCGCCGCCGCCCGCACCCGGCGAGCCGCCGAGCAGGCCGTGCAGCATCCCGGCCGCGGCCGCCAGCGGCAGCGGCGAGAGGGCGGCGAGGTCGCGTTCGCGGCCGGCGACTTCCTCGCGGAAGGCACGGCAGCTTTCGCACGCGCGCAGATGGGCGCGGACGTCGCGTCGGCGGGTGACGCGGCCGTCGCCGTCGGAGAGGGCTCTGGTGACCGTGGCGCAGCTCATCTCACGCCCCTCCTCCATCTGGCGCAGGCTCTGCCGCGCCTCGTAGAGCGTCTGCCGGGCCACCGCGCCGGAGGTGTCGAGCGCCGCGGCGATCTCGTCGAACTCGAGGCCGCTCAGCTCGCGCATCACCAGCACCTCGCGCTGGCGCTCCGGCAGTTCCTTCAGGTCGGCGACCAGCCGTCGCAGCCGCTCCCGAGTCGCCGCGTCCTCGGCCAGCCCGTAGCCCGGGGCAACCTGCTCGACGTCGAGCTCGCGGCTCTCCCGCCGGCGCCGCAGCAGGTCGATCGACTCGTTGTGGGCGATCCGGTACAGCCACGGCTTCAGGTCGATCGTGCGCTCCTCGCCCGGAAGCGCCCGCATCACTTTCACCATCGTGTTCTGGAGGGCGTCCTGGGCGTCCTCGGGGTTGCCGACGATCGCCAGGCAGAAGCGGTAGAGGCTCTGGTGATAGCGGCGGAAGATCGCCGCGAAGGCACGCTCGTCCCCACCGACCGCCCGCCGGGTCAGCTTCTCGTCGGAGAGCAGGCGGACAAAGCCCGCGGTCGCCGCTTCGCTCATTGCACGATCTTCCCATTCCGGGCCATCTGTTTCTAGATATGGGCATTCCCGGCATCTCCTAAACGGAGAGCAGATGACGAATGTCAGCGCCTTCCCGGGAATCGAGACGGAGGGCATCTGAAAACCTGTCCAACTGGGTAGCACCGGGGCGATGCCCGACCTCCTCCTCGGCCCGCTGCTGCGCTACGTCTCCGAGACGGAGGCGACGGTCTGGGTCGAGACCGACGCTGCCTGCGAGGTCGAGGTGCTCGGGCACCGCGAGCCGACCTTCCGGGTCGAGGGCCACCACTACGCGCTGGTCTGCATCGAGGGGCTGGAGCGCGGCTCGCGCTACGAGTACGAGGTCGAGCTCGACGGCGAGCGGCGCTGGCCCGAGGCCGGCTCGGGGCTGCCGCCGAGCTCGATCCGCACCGTCGACGCCGACTCCGACCTCGACGTCTGCTTCGGCTCCTGCCGGGTCGCGGCCCCCACGAGGCGCCCTTCACCGAGTCGAAGGACGAGACCGAAGCGGGCCACGAGGTCGACGCGCTCTGGGTCCTGGCCAAGCAGATGGCCGCCGGCCACCGCGACGACTGGCCCGACCAGCTCTTCCTGCTCGGCGACCAGGTCTACGTCGACGAGGGCTCGCCGCGGACGCGGGCGAGGATCAGGCAGCGGCGCGGCACCGGCACCCCGCCCGGCGACGAGGTGACCGACTTCGAGGAGTACACCTGGCTCTACCAGGAGAGCTGGGAGGAGCCGCTGATCCGCTGGCTCTTCTCCAACGTCTCGCTCTCGATGCTCTGGGACGACCACGACATGAGCGACGACTGGAACATCTCCCGCGGCTGGCTGCGCGGAGATGCGCGAGCGGTCCTGGTGGCACCGGCGCGCGGTCGGCTGCATCGCCAGCTACTGGATCTACCAGCACCTCGGCAACCTCTCGCCGCGCGAGCTCGCCGAAGACGACCTCTACCAGCGGGTCCGCGGCAACCAGGCGGCCGAGGAGGAGCTCTTCCCCTGGGCGCACCGGATCCAGGCGGCCGGGTCCGGGCACGCGCTGGAGCTTCTGCCGCGACTTCGGCCGCACCCGGGCGATCTTCATCGACTCCCGCGCCGGGCGGGTCCTGGAGGAGGACCGGCGCGCGATCGTCGACGACGAGGAGTGGGAGTGGATCGTCGAGCGGGCGAGCGGCGACTTCGACCACCTGCTGGTCGCGACCACCGTCCCCTGGCTGCTCTCCCCCGCCTTCGACCGGCTCGAGGCCTGGAACGAGCGGCTCTGCGACGGCGCCTGGGGCAGGGCGCCGGCACGGGCCGGCGAGAAGCTGCGGCGGGCAGTCGACTTCGACCACTGGGCCGCCTTCGGCGAGTCGTTCGCGAAGCTTCGCGACCTCCTCGACGAGGTGGCGAGAGGCAGGCGCGGCAAGGCGCCGGCCTCGATCGTCGTCCTCTCCGGCGACGTCCACCACGCCTACCTCAGCGAGGCCGGCTTCCCGCGCCCAGCCGACGGAAAGGCCGAGGGCTCGGGTGGAGCGCGGCGCAGCCCCGTCTACCAGGCGGTCTGCTCCCCCTACCGCAACCCGCTCGACGAGAACGAGCGGCGGGTCGTCCGCGCCGCCTTCGGCAGGCCGTTCACCGCCCTCGCCCGGCTGCTGGCCCGCGCCGCCGGCGCGCCGGACCCGGGGATCCGCTGGCGCACCCTCGAGGGCCCCTTCTTCGACAACCAGGTCGCCACCCTCCACCTCGACGGCCGCCGCGCCTGGGCTCGCCTCGACAAGACGGTTCCGGGCGAAAGCGGCAAGGACGCCCTGCGCGAGAGCTTCTCCCGCCGGCTCGCCTGACGAAAACGCGTTTCTTCCCGCTATGCGGGAACAACTGCGTTTTCGCCGTTTCCAGCGGGGTAGAAGCTGTGCGTCGCAATGGGAGCGCGGGGTTGAGCATCGAGCGGGTCAGGTGGCTGCTGGGCGCGGCGGCAGTCGCCTTGCTCCTCGCCCTGACGGCGGTGCCGGCGGCGCACGCCGCGCCGGGCGTGCTCTTCGGCGGCGACGTTCCCTGCGCGCCGCGGCCCGAAGCCGGCGGCGTCCGCCTCTGCGAAGGCGAAACGACGACCTGGGACGGGACGACGAAGATCGACGTCACCGTGGTCCTGCCGCCGCAGCCCGAAGGCGGCCTCGGCGAAGAGGCTCCCCACCCGCTGATCGGCCTCTTCCACGGCTGGGGCGGGCACAAGATCGGCCTCGAAGACCCGCGGGTGCGGCAGTGGGCCGAACACGGCTACGCCGTCTTCAGCATGAGCGACCGCGGCTGGGGCAACTCCTGCGGCAAGGGCGACCCGGAACTGCTGAGCGCAGCCTGCGCGCAGGGCTACAACCACCTGATGGACGACCGCTACGAAGTCCGCGACGCCCAGTACCTGATCTCGGTCCTCGCCGACGAGGGGGTCGCCCTGCCGAAGAGGATCGGCGCCACCGGCGTCTCCTACGGCGGCGGCATGTCGATGGCGCTGGCGGCGCTGCGCAACCGCACGATGCACGCCGACGGCACCCTCGTCCCCTGGGAAAGCCCGGAGGGCAAGGAAATGGAACTTGCGGCGGCGGTGCCGCAGTGGCCCTGGACCGACCTCGCCTACTCGCTGATGCCGAACGGCAGCACCCTCGACACCGCGACCGATTCGCCCTACCGCGGCCCCGAAGGCAATGCCAGGATCGGAATCGAGAAGGCCTCCTTCGTCAGCGGCCTCTACGGCACCGGCCTGGCGACCAGCAACTACTCCTCGACCGACCCCGAAGCGGACCTGACCGGCTGGTACGCGCTGATCGACGCCGGGGAGCCATACGACTCCAACCCGCTGGCGGCGGAAATGGTCGACCAGATCACCACCTACCACTCCTCCTACTACATCGACCACTCCGAGCCGCCGGCGCCGCTGCTGATCCAGAACGGCTGGAACGACGACCTCTTCCCGGTTGACGAGGCGGTCCGCTTCTACAACCGCACCCGCGCCCAGTACCCCGGCGACCCGATCTCGCTCTTCCTGATGGACGACGGCCACGCCCGCAGCCAGAACAAGCCCGCCGACGAGGCGCTCTTCCTCGAACGCGAGAACGCCTGGTTCGACCACTACCTCAAGGGCGCCGGCCCGGAGCCGAGCTCGAGCGCGGAAGCGCTGACCACCGTTTGCGGCGGCCCCTCGGAAGGTCCCTACCGGGCCGCCGGCTGGAAGCAGCTCGCCAACGGCGTCGTGCGGCTGGAAGGACCGGCGGCGCAGACGATCGTCCCCGGCGCCGGCAACCCCGTGGTCGGCGCCGCCTTCGACCCGATCGCCGGCAGCGGCGCCTGCGCCACCGCCTCCGGCGCCGACCAGGCCGGCGTCGCCACCTACCGCCTGCCGGTCCCGGCGCCCGGCTTCACCCTGCTCGGCTCGCCGACGATCGCCGCCGACCTCGCCACCGCGAACGAAGGCTCCGAGCTGGCGGCGCGCCTGCTCGACGTGCTGCCGAGCGGCGAAGAGCGGCTCGTCGCCCGCGGCCTCCTGCGGCCGGCAAGCGGCGGCCACATCACCTTCCAGCTGCACCCGCAGGGCTACCGCTTCGCCGGCGGCGACACCGTGAAGCTGGAGCTGCTTCCCTCCGACGCGCCCTACGCGCGGCCGTCGAACCTGCAGGCGCCGATCGTCGTCTCCGGGCTGCAACTGGCGCTGCCGGTCCGCGAAGAACCGGGCGGCAGCCGCGCCGAACGCCGCCACTCCCACCAGGCCCAGCCGCCCGTCACCGCGCCGGCGTAGAGCCAGCCGAGGACGACGTCGAACACGTAGTGCTCGCCGGTGGCGACCAGGGTCAGGCCCATCGCCGCCGGATAGAGCAGCAGCAGCGGCCGCAGCCTCGCCCCAACCCGGCCCCAGAGGAAGAGGGCGACCAGCATCGTGAAGGCCGCGTGCAGCGAGGGGACGGCGGCGACCAGGTTGCTCGCCGCCTGGCCCTCGGAGAAGAGCTCGGCGGTCCCGACCCCGAGCACGTCCCAGCCCAGCGAGGTGGTCCGGTGCACTTCGCCGATCAGGCCCGCTTCCGCTGCCAGCCACGGCGGCGCCGCCGGGAAGGCCATGTAGGTGGCTAGCCCGGCGAGGGCCAGCGTCACCAGGCGCCGGATGAAGCGCTGGAAGCCGAGCCGATCGCGGGCCCAGAGCCAGCCCGCGAGGGCGAAGGGGACGACGAAATAGGAGGTGTAGACGAGAGTGAAGAGGACGTCCCACCAGTGGACGACCCCCGGATCGTAGAGCTGCCGCTGCAGCCAGACCGTCGGCACTTCGCCGAAGAGGAAGCGGTCGAAGCCGACCATCGAGTGGTAGTGGACGCCGATCCCCAGCGAGTCCGCCGCCCCCCGGCTGAGGTCGTAGGCCGCCAGGACGACGACGACCGGCAGCCAGTCGAGCACGAGCCGGCCGATTTCCCGCGGCGGCCGTCCGATCGAGGCGCAGGCGAGCGCCCCGCAGGTCCAGAGGACCACCAGCTCGCGCTGGACCGGGATCCCGTAGTGGGCGCTCCAGGCGATCAGCGCGAGGAAGTACAGCGCCAGCGCGTAGGGCCGAAGCGGCGCCCAGGAGACGAAACGAGGGCTGGCGACCCGTTCGCCTTCCACCGTCCTACTTGAGCTCGAAGCTGGTCAGGTCCTGGCCGTAGATCGGGCTGACGATCAGCTTGTCGAGGTCGACCCTGTCGGAGACGAAGGTGCCGAGGGTGAGCGTGCCGAACGGCGCCCAGGGCGCCTGCTCCATCACCTCGCGGTCGAGGGCGGCGTATTCGCGTTCCTGCTTCGGCCCGAGCTGCTGCAGCGCCAGCTCGCGGATCTTCGCGTTCACCTTCGGATCGTCGAAGCGGGCCCAGTTGCTGTTCCCCTCGGGCAGGATCGCTTCGCCGGAGAGCTGCGGCTGGAAGTAGTCGTTCGGGTGCGGGTAGTCGAGCAGCCAGTTGCTCCAGCCGGCGTCGAGGTCGGGCGTGCTGGAGTTGCTGATCAGGGTGAAATAGCTGGCGCCGTTGATCTTCTTCAGCTTGGCCGAGAAGCCGAGTTCCTCCAGCACCTGCTGGAAGTATTCGCCGGCTTCGTTGTTGGGCGGCAGGTTGTTGGTCCAGAGCGTCACCCGGCGGTCGGCCGGGTGCGCCCGGGCGATCAGCTGCTTCGCCTTCGCCAGGTTGTGCGGGTAGAGCACGAACTTCTCGTAGCCGGGCATCTGCGAGGGCAGCACCTGCTGCGTGGGCTTGATCGTGCCGCCGTAGATCCGTTCCAGCGCCGCGGGATCGACCGCGTAGTTGACGGCGCGCCGCACCCGCACGTCGTCGAACGGCGGGCGCTGCGTGTTGAGCCAGAAGTAGTAGACGCTGATCGTCGGCATCTGCCTGAACTGGGTGCCTTCGTAGCGGCCGGCGAGCGCCGCGTAGCGTTCGGGCGGCGGCTGGTTTTTCATCCAGTCGACCTTGCCCTGTTCGACTTCGTCCACCTGCGTGGTCGGGTTGGTCTGGACCTTGAAGACGATCTTGTCGACGTGCCCGCCGGGCAGCTGCGGCAGGGCGGCTCCATTGGCCTTCGCCCAGGCGGGGTTGCGTTCGTATTCCCAGCCGCGGCCGGGGCGCACGCGGGTGATCGCGTAGGGGCCGGTGGCGGGCGGCGGATGCGCGGTCTGGTCTTCGTCCGGGGTGTCCGGCGGCAGCAGCGCCGCGTACTCGAGCCCGAGGATGTATTCGAAGGTGCCGCTCGGTTCGGCCAGGTGGATGACGACCTTGCCGCTGCGGTCGTCGGTTTCGATCCCGGGGATGCCGCCCTTCTTCGTCTTCGCGAAGGCCTCGGCGCCGACGATGCCGGTGTAGAAGGTCGAGCCGACCGAGTTGATCCGGAACAGCCGTTCCACCGCGAAGCGGAAGTCGGAGGCCTTGACCGGGGTGCCGTCGGAGTACTCCAGGCCGGGCCGCAGGTAGAGCGTGTAGCGCTTGCCGCCCTGGTCGACCCGCGGCAGCCCCTTGGCGAGGCCGGGGATCAGCCTGGTCCCGGCGGCCCCGTTCGCGTGCGCGTAGGTCAGCAGCGGCGTGTAGACGTTCTGCAGCGCGGTCGCGCCTTCGAGCGTGAAGGAGAGGCCGGGATCGAGCGATTCCGGGAAGGCGGTGTAGGTGCCGGTCAGGGTCCCGCCCTTGGGTTCGCCGCTGGAGCCGCAGCCCGCGAGCAGCAGCACGATCACCCCGATGATCCCCAGGCTTGCGACTGGCGACAGCTTGTTCACCACATTCCCCTTCGTCGCGAAACGCGGCTGCAATCTATCGCGTTTGCAGCCGAATGACGCTGCTCAGGGTTTGACCGGTCCATGATCGCTCTGGTAATGGCGCAGGGTCTCGTCCGTGCTCTCGCCGCCGATCAGCAGCCGCCAGCGCAACGTCTCGGCGAAATCGTCGATCGCCATCTGCAGGATCTCGGCCCGGATCCGCAGCGCGTGCGGCCGCCCCTCCTCCGCCGCCTCGGCGGCGAGATCGCCGAGGAACGGCAGCAGCCCCGCCAGCGCCCGCTCCTCGTCCTCGGTGCGGAAATAGTGGACGATCGGGAAGTGGATCAGGTCGCGGCGGGTGCGGATCAGCTGCTCGGAGAAGCCGGCCAGCATGCCCTCCAGCAGCTCCGGGTCGGCGTCGGCGAGCTTCTCCCCGAGCTTCTCCTCCGCCTGCCTGGCGAGGTGGACCTCGTGGGCGAGCGAGTCGCGACGGGAGATCGAGCCGTAGATCGAGATCAGCCAGGAGATGCTGGCGGTGAGCAGGCCGAGGCCGAACATCGTCTCGATCGGCCCCAGCAGGCGCATCCCCGCGGAGATCGGGGAAATGTCGCCGTAGCCGAGGCTGGTGAGGTTGACCAGCGAGACGTAGACCGCGTCGAGGAAGCCGGCGTGCCGGGCCGGATCGAGCCCCGGCCCGTAGTGGAACCCCTGCGGCATCTGCGGCATGAAGACCAGCGCCCAGCCGACCACCAGCAGTCCCGCCCAGGTGCCGACGACGACGATGTAGCTGACCGGGCCGGCCAGGAGCCCGGGCGTGCCGTTCTCGTGCGGCGCCCGCCGCGCGGCCGCCGCGACCGCCCGCACCACCCGCCGCGCGATCATCCCCCGCCCCAGCGGGTGGAAGAGGACGTCGAAGATGTCGCGCAGCGCCAGCGCGATCAGAAGCACCCCGAGAACCGTCCAGACGACGTTCATCGCCGGGACGCTACAGCGGGGCCTGGCTATTCAAAACCGGGCGCGACCGTTTTCAGCCCGGCGAGGCGCGCCACAGAAGCCTGCCGCTTGTCATAGGTGACGAAGGCATCGATCGGATAGAGGTATAGGGCGGTGACGACGTGGATCGCGTCGAGGCTGCGCAGAGTCGGCTCGGCGAGGAGTCCGGCGCCGATCAGGAGAGCTTCTTCGACGCCACGCAGGCCCATCGAGTCGATGAGCTCTTCGGCCCGCCACAACGATGACTCGAGAGAGACGTCAGCCCGGCGATCGGCTGCTCGGCGAATGGCTCGTGGAACTTCGGCGAGCACCAGTTCGCTGCTGACGAGCTCTCGATCCGTCAGATAGGCGCGGGCGGCGGCCGAGTTCTCCTCTTCGAGGACGATCTTGACGAGCGCCGACGCGTCGGCATAGACGAGTGGCATCGGCTCAGCGGTAGCCGCGGACTTCTTCGAGCGCGCGACTCAGTGGTTCGGGATCGTCACCGAGATCGAGCTTCAGCGGCGGCGGCAACGGACCCCGCCGTTTCGGCGGCTTCACTTTGCCTTCCGCGATCAGCTGGTCCAGGCGGCTCCCCTGGTTCGGCGGCGGCGCCAGCTCGGCCACGGGTCGGTTGCGGTCGGTCACGACCAGCCGCTCGCCTTCGGCCACTTTGCGCAGGTACTTGCTGAGGTTCTGCCGCAGCTCCGCGATACCGACCGTGTCGCTCATGTACATAAAAGTAGCATCTTCGCCATTCGGCTTTCGATGCGACGGCGGTGACAGCTCGATGATGGCGTTCATGCTCCTGGTAGGGACTGGGAGCGAAGGTCTCTCCCCCCTGCACCCGAAACCAGCTCCGCAATTTGCGCACCCAGGTGCCGCCACGAGTAGCGGGCGACGGCGCGCTCGCGAGCGCGCTCGCCGCGGCGGCGGCGCTCGGCGGGATCGTTCACCGCGGCGGTGATCGCGTCGGTCAGTCCGTCGCGGTCATCCGGCTCGACCAGCCAGCCGGTCGCGGGGTCCTCGACGATCGTCGCCGGGCCGCCGCGGTTGACGGCGATCGCCGGCAGGCCGCAGGCCATCGCCTCGATCAGGACCGTGCCGAACTGCTCGCGGACCGAGGCGTGGACGAGCAGGTCGCCGGCGCGCAGGAAGGAGGGCAGCTCGCCGTGGCCGTGCCAGCCGGCGAGGAAGACGTCGCGGGCGCCGGTCCGCTCGATCGTCTCGCAGGGGTGCTCCCCCTCCCACTCCCCGGGGTGGCCGCCGATCACGACCAGCGCCGCCGGCGCGGCAAAGCGCGGCCGGGCGCGGACGAAGGCTTCGATCAGGAGCGGCAGCCGCTTCACCTCGGTGAAGCGACCGACCGCGAGCAGCACGACCCCTTCGAGGGCGTCGAGGTCGGCCTCCTCGTAGGCGACGCCGCCGGGCGGGCCGCCCGGCCTCCAGCCGCGCGGGCGCTCGACCAGGTGGCGGCGCCAGTGGGCCCGGCGGTCGACGGGGCCGGGGGCGAAACCCTCGTCGAAGCCGTTGGGGACATAGGCGAAGCGGTCCTCGTCGAGGCGCAGGAGCGCCGCCGCGCGGGTGAGGCCGGCGGGGTCGTTGACGACGATCCGCTCGCAGGCCGCGGCCCAGCCCGCATCCGCTCCGCCCACTCCCTCGCGTGCGCCCAGCCGGGTGGCGCCCCCGCCTCGATCCGCTCGAGCATCAGCAGCTCGGTCCCGTGGACGTGGCCGATCGCGGGCACCGCCGGCAGCACCCGCGCCGCCGCCTCGTTCAGCGGCGTCAGGTGGTGAAGGTAGAGGGCGTCGACGCCGCCGCTGGCGGCGGCTTCCAGCGCCGCCGCCCATGTCCGCACCTGCAGCTCCAGCTCCGCGTCGTCGAGGGCGGCCAGAACCGGGTCATCGGCGCCGGGCCGGTCCTCGTAGGAGCCGTGGATCGGCGCCGTCCAGAGGCCGCCCTCGTAGTGGACCGGGTCGCCCGAGCGAAGCGCCGGGGTGAAGTCGACGGCGCGGACGTCGAGCCCCTCGTAGAAGGCGGAAGCCAGCCCCGCCTCGCCGAGGTCGGAGCGCGAGCCGGAGAGCAGGGTCACCTCGACCCCGTGGCGACCGAGCTGCCGGGCGATCGAGCGGCAGACGTGGGCGGAGCCGCCGCGGGGATAGAAGTAGATTCCCATCAGCAGCTTCGTCGCCTCCGCGGTCACCCGCTGAGGCTAGCGCCGCCGCCGCCGGCTCAGACGGCGTCGCGGGGGGCGAAATGCAGCGCCGTGGCGACGGCGCGGCCGTCGAGCAGCTCGATCCCGTGCTCCTCGCGGGGGGTGTTGAGCAGGACGCCGTCGACGACCAGGGAAGCGGAGCCGCCGCCGTCGAGGTTGATCGCCTCGCTCGCGCCGAGGCCGAGCATCGCCGCCGCCAGCTCCGCCATCGAGAGCCCGGCCTCCTCGTCGGCGCGGCCGTCGCAGGCGACGGCGATCAGCTCGCGGCGACTGAGGCCGAGGCCGGCGCGCGGGTAGCGACCGGCGGTGATGTCGGAGTCGAACTGGCGGGCGCCGGCGGAGAAGCCCTCGCTGTCGAGGCCCGCTCGGATCAGCGAGCGGCCGCCGCGCAGCAGCATCGGTCCGGCGTGGAGCAGGTCGCCGCGTGGGTCGTCCCCGAGCTCTCGCCGCGCCGCCAGCCTCGTCTCTCCCGCCTCGACGTGGACGCAGGCGCGGGCTTCGTGCCAGGGCGCGTCGAAGGGCTCGCTGTCGAGGGCTCGCCCGTCGACCCAGAGGTCGCCGAGCGCCGGGCCGCCCGGGCGCAGGTAGAAGCCGCCGACGATCGCGTGGGCGGCACCGCTGCGCTCGCACCAGCTCCGCACCGTCGCCGGCGGGTCGAAGACGGCGACCCGCGGGCACCACTCGCGGCGGTCGAAGCGGGCGACGTGGAGCGTCGTCTCGGCCCCGTCGCGGAGGCGGAGGCGCCGCCGCTCGACCAGCGGCCTCGCCGGGGCGAGCGGCTCGACGGAGCGGGATGGCAGCTTGACGGGCACCAGGTGACTAACCCTCTTCAGGGCAGATGGAACACCACCGGCAGGACGGAGTCGAGGCGCTTTTGTTAACCGCTGGTTTGCAAAAGCGCCTCTGCCGCCCAGTTCGAGGCCGCCCGCCGGACGGCCGCCCCAACCGCCTGCGCTCGGTCGAGCTGCTCGCCGGCGCGCTCGACCCGGCCGGGGCTTCCTCTAGACGGCTGCCTCGATGATGCTGAGCATCCCGGCGCCGGCATCCTCGCCGGCCTCGGCGGCCGCCGGGTGCTCGTCGGCGCGGTGCAGCCGGGCCTCCCTGAACCCAGCCGCGCGGAGGTCGGCCTCGGCCGCTGCCTCGTCGCCCGGGTAGGGGTGGATCCTGCCGCGGACGAAGGTGCCGAGGAGCAGCTCGAAGGCCTGCTCGGCGACGCCGCGACGCGAGCGGGCGATGCGCAGGTCGGCCAGGTAAACCCCGGTCGGGAAGCGCTGCAGCACCTTCGCCAGCCGCGCCCACAGCGCCTCGACCGTGGCGTCGTCGAAGTAGACCAGCAGGCCCTCGGTGATGATCGCCAGGCTCGCTTCGGTGTCCATCGTCGCCGCCAGCGCCGCAAGCGAATCCGGGCCGCCGTCGCGGAGGACGTCGAGCTCGACGACGCGATGGTGCTCGCCGAGCGAGCCCATCCGCGCCAGCGCCTCGCGCTTGCGGGCGGCCATCCCCGGCAGGTCGGCCTCGACGTAGGTCAGGCGGTCGCCATAGCGCTCGCTGAAGCGCCAGCCGCGCGGCGACATCCCGCAGGCGGCCTCGATCACCTGGCTGACCCCGCCCTCGATCGCCTCCTCGAGCAGAGCGTCGATGATCCGGTGGCGCGCCAGGAGCAGCCCGTCGAGGGTGGGCCCGCCGAGCATCCTGCTGGCCGCGTTCGGCAGAGCGAGGGTGGTGTGGAAGAGACGGCCCTGCCAGGTCGCGAGCCGGGGGTGAGAGAGCCCGTTGCGGACCCAGGTCTCACCCGTGTAGTGGGCGGTCGGCGAGATCGCCGCCGACGAGCCGCTGCCGGGCGCTTGGGTCTGGGATTCGGCCTCGGCCATCGCCTTCGACCCTAAACCCCCGCGCGGGGTGCGGCTTTCCCCGGATGGCGGGCGCGCTGACGTGGCGCATCCTCGGAGGCAATGGAGCGAGTCGCGATCATCGGCGGCGGCACCGGCGGCACCCTCGTCGCCAACCGGCTGCGCCGCCACCACCCGGCGGAGGAGATGGAGATCGTCGTCGTCGACCGCGACGACCGCCACGTCTACCAGCCCGGCCTGCTCTTCGTGCCGTTCGGGATGGCGCGGCCGGACGCGATCGTCCGTTCGCGCCGCGAGCAGCTCCATGACGGGATCGAGTTCCGGGAAGCCGAGGTCGAGCGGGTCGAGGCGGCGGAGAACGCCATCCACCTCAGCGGCGGCGAGCGCCTCGACTACGACGCCCTGGTGGTCGCCGCGGGCGCCTCGCTCCTCCACCACGAGACCGAGGGCCTGTGCGGCCCCGGCTGGGGCGAGAGCGTCTTCTCCTTCTACTCGCTCGCCGACGCCACCGCGCTGCGCGACGCCCTCGCCGGCTTCGAGCGCGGCCGGCTCGTCGTCAACATGATCGAGCTGCCGATCAAATGCCCGGTGGCGCCGCTCGAGTTCTGCCTTCTCGCCGACTGGTTCCTGCGCGAGCGCGGCGTCCGCGACCAGGTCGAGATCACCCTCGTCACCCCGCTCGACGGCGCCTTCACCAAGCCGGTCGCCGCCGAGCACCTGGCGGGGATGCTGGAGCAGCGGGAGATCGGGCTCGAGACCGAGTTCGCCACCGGCCGCGTCGACGGCACCGGGCGCAGGCTGATCAGCTGGGACGAGCGCGAGGTGCCCTTCGAGCTCGCCGTGGTCATCCCCCTGCACGGCGGGCCGCCCTTCGTCGGCCGCTCGCCGGAGCTGGGCGACGACCTCTGGTTCGTCGACGTCGACATCCACACCCTGCGGGCGAAAGCGGCCCCGAACGTCTTCGCGATCGGCGACGCCGCCGCCCTGCCGACCTCGAAGGCCGGCTCGGCGACCCACTTCGAGGCCGAGACCCTCTGCGCCAACGTCGAGCGCGCGCTGGCCGGCGAGGAGCCGCGGGGCAGCTACGACGGCCACGTCAACTGCTTCATCGAGAGCGGCTTCCACAAGGCGCTGCTGATCGACTTCGACTACGAGGTCGAGCCGCTCCCCGGCCGCTACCCGGCGGGGCGCCTGGGGCCGCTGCCGCTGCTGCGCGAGTCGCGCCTGAACCACCTCGGCAAGCTCGCCTTCCAGCCCGTCTACTGGCACGTGCTGCTGCCCGGCCGCGACGTCCCCGGCCTCGGCTCCGAGTTCTCGATGGCGGGCAAGCGGGCGCCGGCCGCCCAGGGAGGAGACCGATGAGCACGGCGACCTACGCGGGCGCCGAAGTCGACGTCGACGCCGAGGGCTTCATGACCGACCCCGCGCAGTGGAACGAGCAGGTCGCCGCGGCGATCGCCGCCGAGGCCGGGATCGGCGAGCTGAACGACCGCCACTGGCTGGTCGTCGACTTCATGCGCAGAACCTACCTCGAGACCGGCACGGCGCCCTCGATCCGCACCCTCGGCAAGGCCTCCGGCGTCCCGATCAAGGAGCTCTACCAGCTGTTCCCGAAAGGCCCGGCGAAGCTCGCCGCCAAGGTCGCCGGCATCCCCAAGCCCCGCGGCTGCATCTAGGAGCAAACCGATGAGCGACGCGAACCGACCCGCACCCGGCGACGCCGCCCCGGCCCCGATCGAGAAGGTCTCGATCGTCGTCTCCAAGGGCTCGCTGGAGGGCGTCTACCCCGGGTTGATCATGGCCAACGGCGCCCGCATGGAGGGGATCGAGGCGAACCTCTTCTTCACCTTCTTCGGCCTCGACGCGGTCAACCGCGCCAAGCACGAGCACGTCAAGGTCGCGACCGTCGGCAACCCCGGCCTCCACCTCGCGACCTGGGCCGGCGGCATCCCCGGCGTCTCCTCCCTCGTCACCCACAAACTCGCCCAGGAGATGGAGAAGCTCGACATCCCCCCGATCCCCGAGTTCGTCGAGATGATCGCCGAATCCGGCGCCGGCCTCTACGCCTGCAAGGCCTCCGTCGACCTCTTCGGCCTCGACCGCGACGACTTCATCGACGAGGTCTCCGAGGTGATCACCGTCGGCGAGTTCTACGGCCTCGCGGCCGGCGGCCAGATCGTCTTCACGTAGAGGCTCCTGAAGAGCGAAGCGTCGAAGGCGTCGGTGGCGATGTCCCGCACCCCTTTGGGTTTCAGCCTTCGAGACCCGGGAGCGGGTCATCGGGGAGATCGCCATGGATTTCCTCGAGGCCGAGCAGATCGTTGCGGTCGCGAGGACGCCCGGCGTCGCGCATCCTCACGCCTTCGAGCTCGCGGAGAGCCGCGAGAACCCGACGGTCATTGTCCGGGTCGTCCGGCACGAGGAAATCGACGTCCTCGGTCGCCCGCACGAATCGATTGGCGATCACCGCGAAACCCCCGATGACGACGAATCGAGCATCGGCGGCGAGGAGGGCCGCCGCCGCCTCGTCGAGCCTAGGCTCGGGTGGAGCCACCGCCCCGCTCCACCGCTCGCAGGAGAGCGACTGCCTGGGCCGACAGATCCTGGCCGCGGCGCAGAAGCTCACCGATCGGCGTATCGGGAGAGGGAGTCAGAGCACGGCGCTTCTCGGCTCCCAGGCGAGCCCACTCGGCATCGTGGCCGGGTTCCATCAGCGTCTTGCGGGAAGTGGAAGCCACAGATGGATGGTACGCCGCGCGCCTACGAACCGTTGCGGGCGACCGCGGCTCGGATCAGGTCCTTCAGGGCCTCGGCGTCGATCTCCTCGCCCTCGCCGATATCGATCGCGCGGCGGACGTTGCCGTCGAGGCTGGAATTGAAGAGGCCGGCGGGGTCGTCGAGCGAGGCGCCCTTGGCGAAGGTCAGCTTCACCTTGCCCCTGTAGGTCTCGCCGGTGCAGATGATCCCGTCGTGCTCCCAGACCGGGGTGCCTTTCCATTTCCACTCCTCGACTACCTCTGGGTCGGCCTCGTGGATCAGGGCGCGAACGCGGGCGAGGGTCTCGCCGCGCCAATCGCCGAGCTCCTCGATCCGGCCGTCGATCAGCCGCGAGGGGTCCTGCCGCGGGCTCTCGCGCTGCTCCGGGGTCATGGTCCCAGGGTAGCGTCGAGACAGTCCTAAGAGGGCTAAAACGCGGTTGCCCGGGGCCCGCTTCGCTCCGCTTCCAGCAGCCCGCGGGCGACGAAGGGAAAGATCAGCGTCGAGAGCATCGCGGCGCCGACCAGACCGGCGGCGGTCGAGGTTTTCATCCTGCCCGCGTCGATCGCCAGGGTGGTGATCGCGACGACCAGCGGCAGCTCGGTCGCCGAGTAGAAGGCGAGGGCGGCGCGCCGGCGGGCGTCGAGGGCGCGGCGGTAGAGCAGCAGCGCCGGCGCCCCGCGGACGACCAGGAAGAGGGCGAAGAACATCGCCAGCTTGAGGATCGCGCCGAGGCTGCCGAGTGCCTCGAGGTCGAAGTTCATGCCGCTGTAGATGAAGAAAAAGGGGACGAAGAAGCCGAAGCCGACCGCGGTCAGCTTCGAGTCGAAGGTCGAGACCTCCTGGCCGTGGAGGGCGGCGCGGGTGATCATCCCGGCGACGAAGCCGCCGAGGAGGATGTCGAGGTGCAGGTGGCCGGCCAGCCCGACCAGGCCGAAGATCAGCACCACCGTCACCCGCACCGCCAGCTGGTCGCTGGCCTCGATCGTCCGTTCGATCATCGGCAGCTCGCGCAGGACGACGCCCATCGACATCAGCGCGATCGAGACCGCCACCGCGATGAAGGCGATCAGGATCACCGCCTCGCGCAGCGGGTGGCCGGTCGAGAGGAACAGGGTGACCAGGAGGATCGGGCCGAACTCGCCGACCGCGCCGGCGCCGAGCAGGTAGGTGCCGAACCGGGTCCGCATCTCTCCCGTGTCGCGGAGGATCGGGATCAGCGTCCCGATCGCCGTCGTCGCCATCGCCGAGCCGGTGTAGACGAGCGAGTCGACGACCCCGAGCAGGGCGAGCACGCCCCCGGCCGCGTAGGCGATCGCGATCGAGAGCAGCCAGCCGCGGCCGCCGAGCCGCAGCGGGGCGCCGCGGATGCGCTCGAAGTTGATCTCGTAGCCGGCGAAGTAGAAGAGCATCCCCAGCCCGAGGTTGGAGAAGAAGAGGCTGAACTCGTCGGTCGAGGCGAGGCTGAACCCGTGCGGCCCGATCACGATCCCCAGCGCCAGCTCGAGCACCACCACCGGCGGCGCGATCCGCGGCGGCAGGACGACGACGACGATCGCGGCGACGGCGGCGCTGAGGACGATGAGGAAGAAGGAGTCGGTGTCGACGTGCAGCATTGGCGAGGATCGTATGACCGCGCGCGGGCATCGCTAGGTTGGCACCAGCTTGAGGGGGAAGTGGAAGATCCTGATCGCCGCCGCCGCCGCGCTCGGCGTGGCGCTGGCGGTCAACACGCTGGTCGTCGAGGCGGAAACGAAGCCGGCGGCGGTGACCGTGCCGGGCGGGCGGCTCCTGCGGCTGCCTGGCGGAGAGATGCAGGTGCTCGAAAGGGGGCCGCGGGGCGCACCTCCGATCGTCCTGCTGCACTGCTTCGCCTGCTCTCTGGTCTGGTGGCAGCGGATGATCCCGTTCCTCGACCGCGATCACCGGGTCATCGCCCTCGACCTGCGGGGGTTCGGCGGCTCCGAAAAGCCCGACTCGGGCTACTCGATGGAGGACCAGGCGGCCTTCGTCGCCGAAGCTCTGAAGCGGCTGGGCGCGCGCCGGGCGACCGTCGTCGGCCACTCGCTGGGGGGCACGGTCGCGACGGCGCTCGCCGAAGCACCCGGCGACTACGTCGGCCGGCTGGTGCTGATCGACCAGGCCCCCGACGAAAGCTTCGCCAAGGAATTCGGCTTCACCGCCGAGCTCGCCACCGCCCCCGTGCTCGGCCCGGCGCTGTGGCAGCTGACGCCCGACTTCGTCGTCAAGGACGGGCTGGAAATCGCGTTCGCGCCGGGGGGATACGAAGCGCCCGACCGCTTCGTCGAAGAATCCGACCGGATGACCTACACCTCCTACAGCTCCGACGACGAGGAGGCCGAATACATGGCCGCCCAGCCGCTCGACCGCCGGATCGCACGGACCGGCATCCCGATGCTGGCGATCTTCGGCGCCGAAGACCAGATCTACGAATCCCAACCGGCGCTGGCCACCTATGCGAAGGTGCCGGGGGCGCGGACGGCCATGATCCAGGGCGCCGGGCACTCGCCGAACGTCGAGAAACCGCGGCGCACCGCCGAACTCGTCCTCGGCTTCGACCGCCCCACCCCCGGCCGCCGTTAGGCCCCGCTTAGGTTCGGGCGCGATACTCCACCGGTCTTGCTCCTCGCCGATCCCCAACGGCCGGGCCCGCGGCTGAGTCTGCCCGGGCGCCGGGCCCCGCTCCGCGCGCGCAGGCGCGTCCACTGGCTGGCCCCGCTGGCCGGCGCCTGCACGATCGCGATGGGCCTCGTCAACGTCGGCTCCGCCCTGACCCCGGGCCTGCACTCGCGGATGCGGCTGCTGCTGGAACTGGTGCCGCACGAGGTGCCGGTGGCAGCGCACGCGCTGGCGCTCTCGGCCGGGGTCTCGCTGATCATCCTCGGGGTCTACCTGATGCGCCGCCGCCGCCGCGCCTGGGCGCTGGCCGTCGCGGTCCTGGCCGTGGCCGGCGCGCTCAACCTGCTGAAGGGGCTCGACGTCGAGGAGGCCTTCGCCTGCTGGGGCCTCGCCGCGCTGCTCCTCGCCGGCCGCAGCGCCTTCACCGTCGTCCACGAGGAGAGCGGCTGGCGCGGGCCGCTGCTGCGCAGCGCCGCGGTCCTCGGCGGCGTCCTCGCCGCCAGCATCGCCACCCTGCTCGCGGTCTCCCACTGGGGCACTCCGGGGCTGAACCCGGGCCGGACGCTGGCCGAGCTCGGCGCCGCGCTGACCCTCTCCCCCGGCCCCGTCCACTACCGCGACCACTTCGAGTGGGTGCCGGGGGCGCTCGTCGTCCTCTGGACCGGCGGCCTCGCGACCATCGCCTGGCAGCTGTTCCGGCCGCTGGCGGGGCCGCGTGGCCTGCCGCCCGGAGAGCTGCGGCCGCTCGCCCGCGAGCTGGTCGCCTCGCACGGCACCGACACGCTCAGCTTCTTCAAGTTGCGGACCGACAAGCAGCACTTCTTCGACCGCTCGCACCGGGCCTTCGTCGGCTACCGGATCGAAACCGGCGTGCTGCTCGTCTCCGGCGACCCGGTCGGCCCGGCCGAGGCGGTGCCCGGGCTGCTGCGCGACCTCTGCGGCTTCGCCGAGGCGCGCGGGCTGTCGCTCGGCGTCGTCGGCGCCAGCGAGGAGTTCGCCGAGCTGGCGGCGGGCGCGGGCCTCGGCTCCTTCTATATAGGCGACGAGGCGATCGTCGAGCTGGCCGGCTTCTCGCTCGAGGGGCGGGCGATCCGCAAGCTGCGCCAGGCGGTGAACCGGGTCCGCAGGGCCGGCTACACGGTGGCGCTGCGGCCGATGGGCGAGCTCTCCGAGGCGGAGCTGCGCGAGCTCGAGGAGGTCTCGGACCGCTGGCGCGGCGAGGACCCCGAGCGCGGCTTCTCGATGGCGATCGACAGCCTCCGCGGCGACCACCTCGACGAGAGCCTGGTCGTGGTCGCCCGCGACCCCGAGGGCGCCGTGCGCGGCTTCCTCCACTTCGCCCCCTGCTACGGGCGACCGGTCGTCTCGCTGGGGCTGATGCGGCGCGACCGCGACACCGTCAACGGCCTCACGGAGTACCTCGTCGTCAGCGCGATCGAGATGCTGCGCGAGCGCGGCATCGAGGAGATGTCGCTCAACTTCGCCGCCTTCGCCCGCTGGCTGCGCAACCCGAGCGGCCTCGTCGAGCGCACCCTTGGCCGGGTCGTCGCCCTCGCCAACCCCTACTTCCAGATCGAGAGCCTCTACCGCTTCAACGCCAAGTTCTCCCCCCGCTGGCAGCCCCGCTACCTCCTCTTCGAGCGCGGCCCCCTCGGCTTCGCCCGCACCGGCCTGGCGGCGATGTTCGCCGAGGGCCAGCTGCCCTCGCCGAGCGCCCTCACCGCCCGCGCGCGCGGCGGATAGTCGCCTCACCGACTCCTTCGGTCGCGCACATCGCTCGTTCGTAGGCGCTTTTGCAAACCAATGGTTGGCAAAGTCGCCTAGCCCTAACCTTAGGCGGCTACACCGCGGTCCCGACCAGGGCGCCGACGCCCGCGGTCACCGCCATCGCGGTCGCGCCCCAGAAGACGACGCGGAGGACGGCGCGCGGGACGTGGGCGCCACCGAGCCGGGCGCCGAGGGCGCCGAGCACGATCAGCGCCAGCAGGGTGACGAGAATGCAGGCCGCAACCCGGATCGTCGAGCCGAAGAGGCCGATCGCGAGCAGCGGCAGGAGGGCGCCGACCGCGAAGGAGAGCGCCGAGGCGCCGGCCGCCTGCAGCGGCCGGGCGCGGCGGTCCTCGGGCAGGCCGAGCTCGTCGCGCGCGTGCGCTTCGAGCGCGTTGTGGGCGGTGAGGCCGCGGGCGACTTCGGTGGCGAGCCCCGGCTCCAGCCCCCGGCCTTCGTAGATTCCGGCGAGCTCCCGCAGCTCGCCCTCGGGGTCGGTCGCCAGCTCGCGTTCCTCGAGCCGGAGGTCGGCGTTCTCGGTGTCGCGCTGGGAGCTGACCGAGACGTACTCGCCCGCGGCCATCGAGCCGGCGCCGGCCATCAGGCCGGCGATGCCGGCGGTGACGATCGCGCTCCGCGAGGCGCCAGCGGCGGCGACGCCGAGGACGAGGCTGGAGGTCGAGAGGATGCCGTCGTTGGCGCCGAGGACCGCCGCCCGCAGCCAGTTCGAGCGGAGGCTGAGGTGTCCCTCGGCGTGAAGCGGGCCCCAGGCCATGGAGCGAGGCTACCGGCGGTCCGCCGGGGGGCCGGCGCTCGCCGAGGCCAGGAGAACCGTGTTCGCGAGGCGCAGGGGTCCCGAGCCGCCGCCGAGGTCGGCCGCGGCCTGCGTAATCGCGTCCCAGGCCTCCTCCTGCGCCTCGCCCGCGTGCTGCTCGATCATCGAGCGGATCGGCGCCGAGATCGCCCGCACGTAGGCGGTGAAGTGCGCGGGCGAGTCGAACTCGAAGACGACCTCGTCCCGCTCCACCTCGACCTCCGCGAAGCCGCCCCCTTCGAGCAGCCCGCCGAGCGCCTCGGGGGTAGGCCGGGAGAGCGGCCCCGGCGTTCCGGGCGGCGGCGGAGGCACGCCCAGCCGCTCCCGCGTCGTCTTCATCGGGATCGAGAGGAAGGGGACCTCGTCGGGCTCGCCCCAGGAGGCGATCGCGATCCGCGCGCCGGGCTCGAGGAAGCCCCGGATCCGCGCCGCCGCGGCCTCGGCGTCGGGCTCGAAGATGATCCCCCAGCGCGAGACGGCGGCGTCGAAGCTCGCCGGGGGAAAGTCGAGGCTGGAGGCATCGGCCTCGACGAACTCGAGGTTGCCCAGGCCGGCCGCCGCCGCCCGTTCGCGGGCGAACCCGAGCATCTCGGCGGAGATGTCGGTTGCCACCACGCGGCCCTCCGGCCCGGCCTTACGCGCCGCCGTCAGCGCCGGCTCGCCGTAGCCGGCGGCGACGTCGAGGACCCGGCTCCCCGGCCGCACCCCGGCGAGCTGCACCAGCCGCTCGCTGATGTGCCGATCAGCGCGGTCGTTGAACTCGCTCCACTCCATCCACCCCACCGCCGCCGAATCCCAGTTGCGGTGCTGCGCCGCGCGGAAGCGGGCCGGATCGGTCCCCTCGGATCCCATGCCGCTTTCTTACCACCCTAGAGGCCTGATGTGGGTTATCCGCGCACGCGCCTAACCCACATCAGGCCTCTAGGATCGACCCGTGCCATTCACCCGCAGGAACCTGAAGCGGGACCTGGAGGACCTCGGCTCCAATTTCGACGGCGCGCCAGACCTCGAGTTCCGCCTCGCGACCGGGGCGCTCGAGCTGGAACAGGCCGGCCTCGGCTACCAGCAGATCCCGCCCAACTACCGCTTCCCCTACGGCCACACCCACAAGACGCAGGAGGAGGTCTACGTCGTCCTGCGCGGTGGCGGCCGGATGAAGCTCGACCGCGAGATCGTCGAGCTGCGGGAATGGGACGCCGTGCGCGTGGCACCCGGAACCTGGCGCGGCTACGAGGCCGGACCCGAGGGCATGGAGATCCTCGTCATCGGCGCCCCCAACCTCGGCGAGGATCCGCGCGAGGACGTCGAAGGAGAGCGCGACTGGTGGTGCGACTGAGGCCCACCGTGCTGAGGCGCAGGGGTCGAATCGAGCGGCGCGGCGTTCGCGTTCCTTTCGCTCGGAGGCTGAGCGATCAGCGAGGGCGCCGGCCCCTGCCGTCGTGATCCTCCTCGTGGTAGTGAGATACCGCGTAGAGGAACTGGCCGAGGAGCATGCCGTCCAGCGTCGCAAACCCACCGATGACTACTGGCGTGACCATGTTTCGATGATCCCGCCGCCGGGCCCGTCCGGCAAGCCTGCCGTCAGACCGATGACCTGGGACGGGTCCGAGATTCGTTCAGGAAGCGAGGGGGGTGCTCTTTTCCGCCTGGGCCTGGCAGGATCGTCCCGTGCCCGACAAAGGACCGGTCTACGCCCTCAACCTCTTCGACCTCGCCGACCGGGAGGAGTACCTCGCCTACTCGAGACGGTCCGCCGCGGAGGTCGCCCGACATGGCGGCAGGGTGATCGCTCTGGGCAGCTTCTCGGAGGCGATCGTCGGCGATATGGAACCGCGCCAGGTCTTGATCCTGGTCGAGTGGCAGAGCCGCGCCCACTTCGACTCCTACCGCGACGATCCCGAGCTGGCGGACCTCCACCCACACCGTGAATCCGGCGGCGGGAATTATGTCTGGCACCTCTTCGACAAGCTCGAGGATCTGCGGTCGCTGTTGAAGGGGTAACAAGGCGCTTTTCCCCAACCGGTGGCTTGGAAAGGCGCCTCCGAGCCGGAAGGCGACGAGCGCGCCGCTCACATCCGCTCCTTCCACCCCTTGCGGATCAGCCAGGCGTTTACCGGCCAGGCGGTGAAGAAGCCGGCGATCATGCCGATCTGCATCATCATCCAGTAGGTGGGGCTGGCGGTGGTGAGGGGCGGTTGCCAGAAGACGAGGTGGTAGAGGGCCATGTAGCCGAAGAGTCCGAGCTGGAAGGCGACGATCGAGAGGGTGTCGGCTTTGATCGCCGCCCAGACGCCCTCGAGCCTGCCGACCTCCTCACGCATCGGCACGATCGAGAAGTACTGGAAGGCGATGCCGAAGCTCCAGGCCAGGGTGAAGTCGGCGGCGAACATCGCCATCAGCGTGTTCGCGTCCTCGGCGGCGAAGAGCGGGATCGACCAGGCGGTCAGGTAGACGACCCACTCGCCGACGATGTCGCCCAGCGTGCAGCCGGCGCCGCAGTGGCAGACCCCCTTGGCGACCGAGAACCACTCGCCGCGCTCGCGCTCGCGGGTGCGGAAGAAGTAGAGCGCGACCGGGCCCCAGTAGAGGGCCGTGATCGGCCAGACCCAGTTCATGATCGTCATCTCCGAGCGATCGCCGCGGACAAGGACGTCCCAGAGGATCGCCCCGGCGCAGGCGAAGGCGACCGCCAGCGAGACCCAGCCGATCACGAGCCAGGCGGCCGACCCGGTCTGGGTCGCGGCGGCGCCGGGAAGTCCCATGCCCCCGCGACTACCCGCACAGAGCGAAGGCCGGAGGCATTGTCAGCAGCCCGACAAATCCAGGCACGGCGGCAGCGGGGAGGCCGGTTTACGAGGTCTGGCTCTGAACAGCGGGAGCGGGATGCGGCTCCGCGACCTTCGGGTTATGAGCCTTGGCCTGCAGATCGGCTGGGCTACGTGGAGTTAGGTTTCAAGCCGATTTCGCCAGATCGAGCTACGCGGAGATCGGCTGGAATCTGTGGGGCACGTTGCCCCATTTCTTGCCCCAGGAGACCGGAACCGCAAACATAAATCTCGAGATGGCCAAGGATCTCCGGAAAGACCCCGATCCCCAGCCCGGCGACTTCGACGCCGAGTTGGACCAGGCCCAGGTCGAGATCCACGAGGGCAATCCCAACGCAAAGCTGTCAATCCTCAGCCGCCGAGCCAGCCGTGCGACGGAGATGCGGACCTTGCTGCGTCACCCCCGCCCCCATGGAGGCGACGCCGCCGAGCAGGTGAAGCGGACGCGGCCTCGCAGCACGGGCGACTGAGACGTCAGCCTCTTGTCGGGTCAGGCGAGCTCATCCGGCGTAACGACGAATCCCAGCCGATCCGTGCCCCGGCGCAGTCTGGTGTCGAGGGTGACGAGGCGGCAGCCTTCGGCCTTCGCAAGGGCAACGTACTCAGCGTCGTAGGTCTTCGCCCAGCCGAATTCCTCGGCCACCTCCCAGGCCGCTGTTGCGAGACCCTCCGGGCGTTGCTCGCCGATCGGCAGCTTGCCGGACAGGAAGCGCTGCAGCGCAAGCTCCGCGAGAGCGTTGGAGATTTCGCCACGGAAGGCCATCTCGTGAAGGACCGAAGGAACCTCGCTCCAAAGGAGCGGCGGCGCGATCAGCTGGCCGCCCCGGTCGAGATCGGCGCCGGCCTGCTCGCCGATCCTGTCGAGCGAGAGCTCGACCACCAAGCTCGCGTCTACGACCAGCACGCTCAGTGGGATTCGCGAGAGCGCCGCACCGCGGCGGCGACATTCGGCATTGGCTCGCCGGTCAGCGTTTCCCCCCAACCCGCCGGCAGCGGCGCCATCTCTGGCTCCTCAGCAGGCCCGGTGGAAACAACAATGCGCGCACGCGCAGCCTCGGCCTCATCGAGGTCGAGGATCTCGCGCAGCAGCTTCTCCTTCGCGGTCACGGATCAAGCGTAGCGGCCACGCGGGCGTCGACCAAGACGGTCTATATCGAGGCAAGCGGCCGGACATCCGCCCGCGGCGTCCGTCCTCAGACGGCGCCCCCACCGCCGCGCTACCCCTCGACGGATGACTGGCCGGGTGCTGCGCTCCCGCTCTTCGCGCAAAGGGGCACAGGGGAAGTCACCCACCACCTCCACGCGGCCAGCCAGTTGCCAGCACGTCGGGCAAGGCTGATATCAAGGAGCCATGGGGACGCAGCAGGCGAAGGGCGAGGCGTTCCAGGCACTCCATGAGGGCAAGCCGTTCCTGATCCCGAACCCATGGGACGCCGGCTCGGCCAAGATCCTGGCGGGGCTCGGCTTCAAGGCCCTCGCCACCACCAGCGCCGGATTCGCGTTCACGCTGGGGCGGCCCGACGGCAGCGTCACCCTCGACGAGGTCGCTGACCACATCCGCGCGCTCGACGAGGCGACGCCGTTACCGGTCTCAACCGATCTGGAGAACGGCTACGGCGCCTCACCCGAGGAGGCGGCGCTGGCGATCACTCGCGCTGCCGAGGCGGGAGCGGTAGGCGGATCGATCGAGGACTGGGATGCAGAGCTCGGCATCTATGAGATCGAGCACGCCACCGAGCGCGTGGCGGCCGCTGCCGAGGCGGCGCGGGGGCTCGACTTCCCCTTCACCTTCACTGCCCGAGCGGAGAACTTCGTCCGCGACAACCCCGATCTCGACGACACGATCGCCCGCCTGCGGGCCTACCAAGAGGCGGGCGCCGACGTGCTCTACGCCCCTCGGCTGGAGAGCGTGGATGACGTCCGCGCAATCTGTGAGGCAGTCTCGAAACCGGTCAACGTGCTCGCGTACCCGGGGCTCAGCTGGGACTCCCTGGTCGAAGCCGGAGCACAGCGGATCAGCGTGGGCGGCCGCCTCGCCTTCGCCGCCGCGGAGGCCATGCTCGACGTGGCGGAGAGACTGCGCGACAGCGGCGACTTCGGCGAGCTTCGCGGGCCGACGCGAATCGAACCCTTCCTCGAAGGGTGATCGCGGGCTGGGGCGGGCGCTAGCTGCCAGCGGCCGTCCTGCGCCACCTTGATTGGAGGGATTGCACGAGGTGTGGACCACGAATCGGGTGGGATCCCTATGCCCTTCGGGTTCCCACATGGACGGTCCGATTATGAGATTGATCCGCTGGCTCGGCTGGACTACGTGGAGCTAGGTGTGAGGCTGATTTCGCGGGATCGAACTACGTGGAGATCGGCTGGAATCTGTGGGTCATGTAGCCCCATTCGTTGCCCCAGAAGGACTACACCGATGAAGCCGCCACGACGGAAACATCATCGTGGGCGATCGCCCCGCCCTTTTGAGCTCGTGCCGTCACCAGCGTCGGCTTGCGATCCGCGGGCGCCACGTCGAGCACGAACTCGATCCCTAGCCGCCTGACCGCGTTAATGATCGTGTCGACGTCCGGGTTGTGCTCCCCGGACTCGAGCTTGACGACGCGAGGCTGCGAAACGCCCAGCTTCTTCGCCAAGTCCCTCTGGCTCAGTTTGTGCTCGACGCGATAACGCAGCAGCGTTGCCGCGAACTCCCGCGCAGGAGCGAGCCTTTGCCACTCGGCCCGAAAGCTCGGATCGGCAAGCTGTTCCTCTGCCACCAGGACATCGAAGGTCTTATCTGGGTTCGTCATTGCGGCCTCATGATAATAAATTTATTATCAGAGTCAATTGCGCCGTTTCAGGCGATCACCCGCCGCCACGACCGCTCGATCGAAGTCTTTCTTCTTCGCAGCTACCGCCAGTACTACGCATCGGTCGCCAAACCGCGCATAGATCGGCCGCGCCTCACACGCCCCCTGCTTCGGCCGCAGCTCGAACAAATTCGCCTCACCCTTCAGCGACTTCATGTGCGGCGACGGCAAGTTCGGCCCTAGGTCCTTTAGCTTCTGCACGACGTTGAAGACCGCCTTGCGATGCCCGCGCGACTTCACGTCCTCGAAGTCGATGGCCGCGTCAGCGTCAAAATCGACGAACCAAATCTTCGCCTGCGGCGCCATTCCGGCGACCTAGCTCCGCGTTCGGATCAATGTTTTGTCGTCGTAGCGGATGCCGAGGGTTCACACGCATCGACCATGCGTTTGCGCCAGCTGATCCTGCCTGGGAGGCTGTCCGGTGGCTGTGACGAACAATCCGCCCAAACGCCGAGCTATGGCCGAGATCGTCCGCCGACTCGCCTGGCGACGAAGTGCAGGTACCGCCCCCTCGGGGAGGAGCCGGTGCCACACTGCGGCCCAGGAACTTCTTCTTTGCCGCCAGGCTGAGGCGATTCTTCACGGTACATTCGACTGAACACGCCCACAACCCTGTTCCCCTCGACGCGACCGCGGAAGACCATTCTGTTGGTGGTTCCCACTATGGTCTTTCCGAAGCGATAGGCCCTGCCGCGGATCGGCAGACCGTGCCCGCCGACGATGCCGTAGCCGAGCCCATTCGCCTGTTCGCCGTTTGAACAGACGCCCTCAGCGCTGACGCTTGCACGATAGACATGGTGTCTGTAAACCGTGAGCGTGACTTTCAGAACCGGCCTCCTGCTGAGGTAGTACCGCTTGGCGGCGGGGTGGGAGGCAGTTGAGCTGATCGGACTGACCAGCATGCAGGCCAGGAGCGCCATGATCGCTCCAGCGCCAAGCGACGTTCTCCGAAGTGTGCTCATGCTCATCAAAGATCCAGTTTCCCGGCGATAGTTGCGTCACCGTCTATACCCAGACCAGCGAAAAAGCCTGCGCTCGCCACTTTCGGCAGATCGATAACCCTACGAGCGAGACGGCCCTTGGCCCGCGCCAAGGTCTCGCAGCCTCGGTAACACTTCCGTCGTCCGCTACCAACTAGGGACATGGAGACCGAGCACGCGATGCCCAGACCGCCCAGCGCCCTCAGCCACCGGCTGAGCGTGGTCGCCGCCCGCAAGCAGGGCGTCGGCCCTCAGCTGGTGCGTCTGATCGCGACCGACCCCGACATCTTCGAAGCCTTCTATCGCGAGCACGTCGAGCAGGTCCAGCGCTTCGTCGTCCGCCGCATCGGGGACCGGGATCGCGCGGCGGACCTGACCGCAGAGATCTTTCTCGCCGCAGTCGAATCGGCGCCGCGCTATCGGGAACGGAAGGGCAGTGCGAGGGCGTGGCTTTTCGGAATCGCGCGGAACGTCGTCGCCGACGAGGGCCGCAAACGCGAGCGCCGCAGGCGTGGCGAGGAGCGGCTGCGCGGAAGCGCTCTGCTCGACGAGGAGGACGCTTCGCGGCTGGACGCCCGGATCGATGCCGCCAAGCGCTCCCGGGAGCTCCACGCGGCGATCACCCGGCTCCCGAAAGGGGAGCGTGCCGTGCTCGAACTGGTCGCGCTCGACGAACTCAGCCTCGGCGAGGCCGCCGCGGCCGCCGGCCTGCGGCCCGTGACCGCCCGGGTGCGGCTGCACCGCGCCCGGCGCCGGCTCCGCGACGAGCTCGGTGCGGCATCCGACGGACAAACGCACAACGAGGAGGAAATATCGTGACCCAGCAGCAGATACCCGGCGAGAACTTCGAGGAGCGGTTGCTGACCCGCCTGAAGGCGGAGGTGGCCGAACGCGGGATCGCCGCAGCGGCCCCCGCGGCTGGGGCTAGCAGGTCGCCGGTGTGGCGTCAGCGGGCGCCTCGCCTCGCCCTCGGCAGCTTGGCCGCAGTCGCATCGGTGGTGGCGGCGCTGCTGGCGATCAGCGCCAGCGGGGACAACACGCCCGCAGCCTTCGCGGTCGAACCGGAATCCGGAGGTCAGGTGAGCGTCGAAATCCGGAGCCTCAAAGATGCCGAAGGGCTCGAACGCGCACTAGGCGAAGCCGGGATCCCCGCCTCCGTCAACTACCTGGCCGCCGGCATGGCCTGCAAGGAACCGCGGTTCCAGTCCGTGCCGTGGCCGGAAGGCGACCGCGTGATCGTCAGCGGACCGGCGACTGGGAACGGCCCTTCCGTCTTCTCGGTCAGCCGAGATGCGGTCGGAACCGGACAGACCTTGGTCGTCACCGCATCCCCGGGTGCGGGGCCCGAACCGATCGTCGACGCTCAGGTGAAGCTCGCCGAAGGCGCCGTCGCCCCGTGCGAACCGGTCGCAGCTTAGGAATACCCAGCATCGCCAGGAGCAGATCGGTGGAGGCCAATCGGCCGCCACCGATCACCAGGAGACACCTCCCGCGACCTGCTCCGACCCCGTCCAGCGGAAGGAACCTCGGACATAGGTCCGCGAATTAGTGCGTCGCAACTCCTGGGGAGTCAGAAAAGAGACATAAACAAAAGAGTTTTCTCAATTTCTTATTTTTCCTTGAACAAAGCCGTCACCGTAGCTCGCGACTACCACACAACAGGCGGCTCCGTGACACCGGAGCCGCCGATCACCGAAAGGTCAACTGACGGATATGAG
This sequence comes from uncultured Actinomycetes bacterium, assembly GCA_963800355.1. GTDB lineage: Bacteria > Actinomycetota > Thermoleophilia > Solirubrobacterales > 70-9 > VAYN01. The sequence continues at coordinate 173,145 of CAWDAP010000001.1, forward strand.
GAAAGTAATCGGGCTTCTCGCCCTCCTGACGGCGCTTGTCGCGCTCGTGGTCCCGGCTTCCGCCGCTGCCAATGAAATCGAAGTCGAAGGCAGCAGGATCTCGGTGCAACCGGCCAGCACCAGTGAAATCTCCCCGTTGTCCCTCTCGCAGTGCTCTTCGAACTACATGTGCGTTTGGGAAAACAACAATTTCACGGGCAACTTCTCGCAATGGCCCGCATCGAACACCGGCTGCCATAACCACTCCGGCAACCCGAAGCTGCGGTCGGGCTACAACCGCACCGGCTATGTGGTGCGTGTCGGCGGAGCCTTCTATCTCTATCCGGGCGAAACCTTCCAGGTGCTCGAAGGAAATCCGATCACGGGGGAAATCTGCTGGTAGAGGATTGATCCACCCACTGTCATCAGAGGCAGGCTCCGGCGTTGCCGGGGCCCTGCCCCTCCGGCCCGGCGTCGGCCGCGCCGGCGATTGCGGCCGAATCCCTCCCGGGACCGACCCTCGGCTCACGAGCCTCTCCTCCCTTCGGCGAGAGATCGCTCTACTTCGACCCGCGCGAGAGCACCGTCATCCGCACCCCGAGCCCACGGCAGAGCCTGGTCAGGAGCGACCAGGGTCGGGTTGCGCCTTCCCCGCTCGATCCTGCCGACGTAGGTGACATCGATGCCCGCCCGCTGCGCGACCTGCGCCTGCGTCAGGCCGCGCTCCAGGCGAAGCGCTTTCGCCGCCTCTCCGAGTGCGTCAACCCAGGGATCTGGTTCGAGCGAGCGCGGCACGCGCCCTACACCTCGTCTTTGAGGATTCGCAGGTTGATCCGGTCGAAGAGCTCCGGCTTCTCGATCCCGAAGCCGAGATGGAGGCGGTGCATGAAGCTCGGCGCCGGATGTGGGCACCCACCCTCCTCGATCTGCTCGATGAAGGTGGCGGTGGTTGCGACGCGCTCGGCGAGCTCTGCCCGGGTCAGGCGCCGCTCCTCGCGGAGACCCCGCACCGCCTCCCCCACGGCCCGCACCCAGGATTCGTCGGGCGGCTTGCGGCGAGGTGGCTCGGGAGCGTCGTCGGCCAGCGCCTCGATGAGACCGCGGTCCTCTTCCATGCGCTGCCTGAGCCGGTCTTTGAAGCGCTCATCGGACTCGTAGCCGACCGGCGAGGCCAGCAGGCGCCCCGGAAGGTCGAAGTCCAGGACGTCGCTACCTGCGATCGCGGCGCACGAGGGCGGCGTCTCGTGGTGTTCATGGCAGGCGGGGCGCCACCACATCCAGGCGAGCAGATCGCAGGTGCCGACTCCCAGGCCCGCGGCGAGCTTGAGGATCGTGTCGAGGCGGGGCAGCCGCTTCCCCTGTTCGAGCACGCTGAGGACCGTGCGGTGCATCCCGAGCCGGTCGGCGAGCTGCTGCTAGGTCAGGCCGGCCTCGTGGCGGAACCAGACCAGGTTGGCGGCGAAGCGCTCGGCCAGGGTCCACTCTTTCTCGACCCACTCGTCTTCCTGGCCCAGCCCCCTCACCTCGATCCCTCCTTCGGCTGCTCGAGCTTCCAGGCGATCCCGTCCAGCAGAGCGCAGGGCTCGACTTCGAGCGCCCCGCCGAGCTTGACGAGTGTGTCGAGGCGCGGCAGGCGCTCGCCGTGCTCGATCATCGCGACGTGGGTGCGGTGGAGGCCCGCTCGCTCGGCAACTCCTTCCTGGGTGAGGCCGAGCTGGCGACGCCGCTCGACAACGCCGCGGCCGAACCGGCGGGCGGCCTCGATCGCCTGGGGCCTCTTGTTGGGCCCCATCAGCCCGCACCCCCGCTCAGCTCGAAGTAGCGGACAGCCGCCCGGGTCGGCCGCACCAGCTCGTCGGCGCCGGGGGGATGCAGGAGTCCGGCGCCTACCAACTCCCTGACCGCCCGCTGGACGCCGTCGATCTCGCTCAGGGACCGCGAGCCGCCGGTCAGCTCGCGAGCCAGCTCGTCGCGGCTCAATGCCTCGGGGTGGTGTTCGAGCACCCGGTAGAGAGCGGCCCACTGCTCGCGCTCGTCCTCCTCCCAGGTGGTGATGGCGCGGCCCTCGGTCGCGCCCATAGGGTTCTCCTGCATAGGGAGTTCAGCCTCCTTGTGCCATGCCCCCGGCTGTTTGCCCAGCGCGGGGGCGCTTTTTCGGTTTCGGCGGCGAACCTAGGTGGAAGAGAGGGCCGGTTTCAAGGCCCAGGATGACCTGTCTCGAAGCTCATGTTGCCCCAGGCGTTGCCCCAGGACCAATTTTGCACCCCTTTGTCTGCATTCTCAGGTAAACAAAAACCGTAAGCGTTCAGTCGCCTCCTCCGGGTAGGCGCGATCGCGACGACATCCGGCATGGGGCCGTAGGTCAGGCCAGCAGTGGAGCGGGGTCACCGCGAACCCTCGCGCCGAGCGCGTCGGCCAGGTAGGCGAAGAGCGATCGACGCTGCAGGCGGCAGGTGACCGATGCCGAGAGCAGCCGCTGGATCGTGGTCTCACCGCGCTCGGACTGGCTGCCGAGGGAGAGCTTGCGGTGGATCACCGGGCCGCGCAGGGCGCGCTCGGCCCGGTTGTTGGTCGGCTCCACGCCCTCGACCTCGACGAAGGTCCAAAGCGCCGGCCAGATCTTCAGCAGGTTCTTGGAGAAGCCCCAGGTGAGCTTGTTGCGCCGGCCCTTGGAGCCGCGCTGGAGCAGTGCTTTGAACTCGCGCTTGAGCGGCGCCGCCTCGCGTTTGAGGCGACGGTGGTCGCCGTGCTCTCGAAAGTCATCCCAGGCTGAGAACAGGCGCTCGGCGATCTCGAGCCCCGCCTCGCCGAACTCCTTCTGGGCGGCGAGGCCCTCCGAGTGGGCGGTCAGGTCTCTGATCAGGTGCGACCAGCAGGCTTGGCGGCGCTTGGGATCGAAGCCGCGGTAGGCCCACCAGCGGTCGGAGCCGACGATGCCGGAGAATTCCTCTCCGAGCAGCGCCTCGGCCTCGCGCTCGTGGCGGTCCGGCGCGATGCGAAAGACGGCGGCCTTCGAGGCCACGGCGCCCCATAGGGTGCGCCCCTCGCCGCGCAGCTTCCAGCCTGTCTCATCGACGTTGAGCGCCGGTGCAGAGCGGACATGCGAGAGCAGGTCCTCGTAGGGCTCTGCCAGGGCCTCGCCCGCTCGGGCGAGGATCGCGTCGGCCGTGCCGCTCGCCAGCCTCGCGCCGAACAGCTCGCCCATCAGCTCGACCGTGTCGCGGCGCGAGACGCGGTTGCGGATCGCGAGCGTCGCCACCGCGGCTTCCATGCGCGGGCCGAAGGCGCCGACGGGCACATCTGCGGGCAGCTCGGCGCGGGTCGCCTTCCCGCAGTCGGGGCAGTGGCGGCGGTGCAGGCGGTGCTCGGTGACCTCCACGGCGATCTCGGGCAGCTCGGTGACCTGGTGGCGGGCCGGCTCGCCGGCCTCCTCCTCGCCCTCGGCGAAGGAGCGCCCACATGCGCAGCGCGCCGGCAAGTGGTCGATGACCCGGTCCACCGCCTCGGCCGGCAGGAGCCTGCGCCCTTTGCCCTTGTGCCCCGGCTGGGCGCCCTGGGAGCGTCCGGAGGGATCGGGGCGCTTGCGCTCGGGCGCCCCCGGGGGGTCCTGGCTCGGCGGAACCGAGGAGTTCTGGGAGTTGCGGTTCAGGCGTCGCTTGAGCTCCGCGATCTCCTCGCCTTGCTTTTCCACCTGCTTGGTCAGCCGCTGGATCTGCTCGTCCATCCGCAAGAGGACGGCGACCACGGACTCCCGACCGGCGTCGTAGATCGCTTCGGCCTCGGCGCGCTCCACGACTGAAAGTTCGCCGGGCGGAGGTTATGTCCCCCTGCCCGACTGAACGGTTACCAAAAACCCCGCCTAAGCAGGGCTTTCGTGAAATAGCGGGGGCGGGATTCGAACCCGCGACCTTCGGGTTATGAGCCCGACGAGCTACCTGGCTGCTCCACCCCGCGGCGGACTGTCGATGGTAGCAATTTGGCTGTGGTGGCGGGGGCGGTGGGCGGGTTGCGGGAGGTTGATTGCGCGGGGATCTTCGGGGGTCGGTGGGCTCTAGAGTGGGCGGGTGGCTGACCGGGGGATGAGGGTCGCGGTGATCGATGTCGGGACGAATTCGACGCGGTTGCTGGTGGCCGACGTGGAGGACGGGCGGGTTTCGGTGCTGGGCCGGCGGAGCACGGTGACGCGGCTGGGGCGGGGCGTGGACCTGTCGGGGCATCTGGCGGGGGAGGCGATCGAGGACGTGTGCGCGGCGATCGGCGACTACGTCGGCATCCTCGAGGAGCTCGGGGCCGAGGCGGTCGACGCGATCGCTACGAGCGCCGTCCGCGACGCCGACAACGGCAGCGCTTTCATCGCCGAGCTGCGGGAGCGCTTCGCGCTCTCGGCGCGGGTCCTCGACGGCGAGGAGGAGGCGCGGCTCACCTACCTCGGCGCCACCTCGGAGTCGCCGCCCGTGGAGCCGACGCTGGTGGTCGACATCGGTGGCGGCTCGACCGAGTTGATCGTCGGGCAGGGCGCCGAGATCTCCTTCCACGACTCGCTGCAGGCCGGCGTCGTCCGCCACAGCGAGCGCTGCATCGCCGGCGACCCGCCCACCGCCGGCGAGCTGGAAGCGCTCGCCGCCGACGTCCGCGGCCTGATCGAGGCCTCGCTCGGCGCCGGTGTCGAGGCTGACCGCGGCATCGCCGTCGCCGGCACCCCCACCTCGCTCGCCGCGGTCGAGCTGGGCCTCGAGCCCTACGACCCCTCTCGCGTCCACGGCCACGTCCTCGCCCTGCCCTCGATCCAGCGCATGCTCTCCAAGCTCGCCTCAGCGCCCCTCGCCGAGCGGGTCGAGATCCCCGGCCTCCATCCCGACCGGGCGCCGACGATCGTCGCCGGGGTGGTCATCCTCGTCGAGGTGATGCGCGCCTTCGGACTAGAGGAGATCGCGGTCTCCGAGCAGGACATCCTCTACGGCGCTGCAATCTCCGCGACTCGTCGAAACTCCTCGACGTACTAGTTGGACAGACTGTCTTATACGAACAAGCCGAATGGGCTAGCTGCCATACCAAAAGCCGAAAAATCGCTAGCCGCCGTACTGAAATTTCAGTAGTCCCCTATTTCAAGCGGTAGACCTTAAGGACATCGGGGTACATACTGGTCCTGTCCGGGCAAGAGATGGGGTTCGCTTCATCTTGCGCACGGCATATAGGGCTTAGGCGACTGCCGCATCATGGCGCCTCCCGCCGTCTGGGCCCACCAAATAAAGGCTCCTGAAGACGTACCCCTGCCCGTCCTGAGGGGCCACCTGAATCGGTCGCCAGCGATGGCGGCCGATTCTCGTTTTGGGAGGCGCTAAGCCAGGTTCGCCTTGCGCGGGTAGGCGACGGCCGGATCGGTTAAGACGTTGACGAGGGTCGGCCGGCCGGAAGCGAAGGCCCGCTCCAGCGCCGGCTTCAGCTCGCCCGGCTCGCGGACCAGGATCCCGTCGCAGCCGAGCGATTCGACGAGCTCGTCGTAGCGGGTCTCGGGCCGCAGCTCGGCCGCCACCGAGTAGCCGTAGAGGAACTGCATCGGGTGATGCTCGAGCCCCCAGATGCCGTTGTTGCCCATCACCCCGACCACGCCGAGGCCGTGACGCGCCATCGTGTCGAACTCCATCCCGGCGAAGCCGAAGGCGCCGTCGCCGAGAAGCAGACAGACCTGGCGGTCGGGAAGGGCGACCTTGGCGCCGATCGCCTGGCCCGGGCCGGCGCCGAGGCAGCCGAACGGCCCCGGGTCCATCCAGCAGCCCGGCTCATGGGTCTCGATCAGCCGCCCGGCGTAGGAGACGAAGTCGCCGCCGTCGCCGACGACGATCGCGTCGCGGTCGAGGACCTCGTTCAGCTCGCGGTAGACCCGCACCGGGTGCAGCGGCGAGCGCTCGTCGTCGAGCTCGGCCCGCTCCGCCGCCCGCTTCTCGTCCTCGACCTCGCGCAGCTGCTCGAGCCAGGGCCGCGTCCGGCCCCCCTCCCCCGCCGCCTCGCGCAGCGCCGCCAGCGTCGCCCGCACGTCGCCGACCAGGTCGACGTCGGCCGTACGGTTCTTCGTCAGCGCGTTGGGGGCGACGTCGAGGCGGACGATCTTCGTCTCCTCGCCGAAGCTGCCGCCGAAGCCGAGCCGGAAGTCCATCGGCACCCCGATCACCAGCGCCACGTCGGCGTCCTGCAGCGCGGTCGAGCGGGCCCGGCTGAAGGCGAGCTCGTGGTCGGCAGGCAGGCAGCCGCGGCCGAGCCCGTTGAGGAAGACCGGGATGCCGAGAGCCTCGGCCAGCGCCCGCAGCTCGCCCTCGCCGCGGCCCCAATAGAGCCCGGTGCCGGCCATCACCGCGGGCCGCTCGGCGGCAGCGAGCAGCGCCGCCGCCTCCTCGACCCCGGCCGCCGGCTGCGCCTCGCCCCCCTCCGGCACCCCCGGCAGGTCGAGCTCGGCCTCGGTGAAGACCACGTCGAGCGGGTAATCGACGAAGGTCGGGCCGCTCGGCGCCGCCGCCGCGCGGTCGAGCGCCGCCGCGGTGACCGGCGCGATCCGCGCCGGGTCCCTGACCGTCTCCGCCGACTTGACCAGCGGCGAGACGAAGGGCAGGTGGTCGATCTCCTGCAGCGAACCCGAGCCCCAGCGCAGCTCCGGCGCCCGGCCGCCGAGGACGCAGATCGGCGAGTTGTTGGCCTGAGCGCCGGCGATCGCGCTGATGCCGTTCGTCACCCCCGGCCCGGCGGTCAGCGCCGCCACCCCGACCCGGCGCGTCGCCTTCGCGAACCCCTCGGCGGCGAAGGCCGCCGTCTGCTCATGGCGGACGTCGACAAGGCCGACCCCCTCCTCCTTGCAGCCGTCGTAGATCGAGAACAGGTGCCCGCCGGAGAGGGTGAAGAGACGATCGACGCCGCGCGACTTCAGCGCCTGCGCGACCAGCCTGCCGCCGTGCTCAGCCATGCGAGCAGCCTATTGATTGTCCCCACATACGGGGACCGCGCGGTTCACACAGGCGGCACATGCCGGGCTACCATCGCCGAGCCCGGATGGCGAAACCGGTAAACGCGGCGGCCTTAAAAGTCGCTGCCCCTAATGGGGCTTGCGGGTTCGAGTCCCGCTCCGGGCACCTGATGTCGACTTTGTGGCCATATGGGCCACTAAATCGACACTCGAAGGCTGCTTTCTCCTGCTTTTGGAGGTTTTCCGCACGCCTAAAACGGGGATAAATCTTCTAGGGCCGCAACTCGGCCCTTGTTACGGTGTCTGTAGATGCAGACCCAGTCGACTCCGGGGGGAGATCTTGGAGGCTTCAGCCCTAACTCATGCCAGTCGCCGCGGGCTCCTCGCCCGCCGCTCGCCGCTGCTCAAGCTGCAGGGCGACGAGAAGCTGATCGCGATGGCGCGGGCCGGCAACCCGGGGGCCTTCGAGGCGATCGTCGACCGCTACCAGGGCCGCCTGCTCGGCTTCTGCCGCCAGATGCTGGGCTCGACCGAGGACGCCGAAGACGTCCTGCAGGAGGTCTTCGTCAACGCTTACAAAGCGATGCTGGCCGACGAGCGCGAGATCAACCTCCGCCCCTGGCTCTACAGGATCGCCCGCAACCGCTGCCTCAACTACCTGCGCAAGCCGAAGGCCGACGCGCAGGAATCGATGGACATGGTGCCTGAAGTCGAAGCCGCCTCGACCGCCGAGCGCGTCCACAACCGCGAGGAGTTCCGCCAGATCCTCAGCGACGTCAACAAGCTTCCCGAGACCCAGCGCGCCGCCCTGCTGCTGCGCGAGATGGACTCGCTCTCCTACGAGGAGATCGCCGCCGCGATGGAGACCACGGTGCCGTCGGTCAAGTCGCTGCTGGTGCGGGCGCGGATCTCACTTGCCGAGGCGAGCCAGGCGCGCCTGCTGACCTGCGGCGAGGTCCGGGTCGAGCTCTCCGAAGCCGCCGAGGGCCTGCGCAAGGTCTCGGCGCCGGTCCGCCGCCACGTCCGCGAGTGCGAGGAGTGCGGCGACTTCCGCAGCCAGATCCGCTCCAACGAGAAGGCGCTGGCGGCGCTCTTCCCGGTCGGGCCGCTCCTCGCCCTCAAGGGCTTCATCGCTCTCCAAACTCGGCTTCGGAACCGGCAGCGCCGGGGCAAGCGCCGCAGGGGCCGGAGCCGGAGCCGCGAGCGCAGGCGCGGGTGCCGTCGGCGGCGTCGGCGCCGCGATCGGCGGCGGCTCGGCCGCCGGCGGGATCGGCGCGATCGGTGGCGCGATCGGCACCAAGGCCGCCGCCGGGGTCGTCACCGCGGCGCTGCTCACCGCCGGCGCGGTCGAGGTCAAGCAGGAAGTCGCCTCGCCGCCCACCCCCGCGCCGAAGGCGGCGCCGGCGTCCAAGGCCGAAGCGCCCGCGGCCGTCTCGAAAACCGTCATCGCCCCGGCAATCGCCGACGCGGTCAAGCCGGGGGCGGCCGAACCGGTCGAAAACAGCCCACTCCCCGCTCCCGAACCCGAACCGGCGCCGCCCGCCGCCGAAGCAACGCCGGCTCCCGAATCGGCACCCGCCGCGGCCGAAAGCGAAGATGCCGCCGGCCAGTCCGCTGCCGAAGAGGAAGTCACGGTCGGCGACGGGGCCGCGGCGATCGGCGCCGCGAAACCGTCCGAAACGGTCGCCGGGGCCCACGGCGGCACCGGCACCGTGGTCGTGACCACCGCCCCGACCGCCCCAGTCACCCCGCCGCCTCCGCCGAGCAGCGAACCGGCACCCGCGTCCGAACCGGCGCCCGCGCCCGCGCCCGCCCCGGCTCCGGAAACCGCGCCGCCCCCTCCGCCCCCGGCCGAAACCACCGAAGAGGGCGACGGCGAAGCGGCCTCGGCCGAAGCCGAAGAAGCGCCGCCGGCTACTGAAGGCCTATGACTTTGAGCCGGCGCATCAGGCAAGTGCCGGCGAACTTCCGGGTCTCTTCCAGCGAGTAGCCGAACAGCTCGAAGTCGTCCCCCGCCCCCTCCGCCCAGGGCGGCTGCAGGACCCCGTCGGCCAGCGGCAGCGCCTGCTCCAGCGTGCGCTGGATCGCCCGCTTGTAGCGGTCGTCCTCGCGCGCCTTCTCGCGCAGGAAGACCGAGCCGAAGGCGACGTGGCGATGCTCGTCGCGGGCGACGTTGGAGAAGCCCTCGACGAAGGCCGGCAGCGTCCCCTCGCGTTCGTTGAAGTCCATGATGAAGTGCTGCCCCGTCAGAGCCAGCATCCCCTCGATCACCATGTGGTAGAGCGTCACCGCCTCGACCAGCGCCTCGATGTCCTCCGGCTCGACCGAGAGGCGGTCGGTGCGCTCCTTCAGCATCCCGTCGAAGAGGGCGCCGAAGTTGTCGTTGAGGTGCGAGGAGGTCTCGCTCAGCATCGCCCCGAGCTCGTCTGACTCGAGCACCCCGACCTCGCGGTAGAAGCGCTCGAAAAAGCGCACGTGGCGGGCCTCGTCGGCGATCTGCGTGCAGAGGAAGACTTTCTGCTCCTCGGTCGGCGCCGCCCGCATGATCGGCCCCAGCTCCTCGGCTACCTTCTGCTCGCCGATGAAGAACGAGCTCAGCCCGTACATGCGCTGGAAGCGCTCCTCGGGGTCGATCCGCTCGTGCCAGTCCTCGCGGTCGCGGCTGAAGTCGAGCTCCTGGGTCTGCCACTGCTGGCGCTCCCAGAGGTCATAGAGCTCGCCGTAGCTGAGCAGCTTGATCTCGGCCGTGCGGTCGGCCGCCTCGTTCAGCGCCGGATCGGCCGTCGCCTGGAAGTCGGCCCGCTCGGTCCTCGACTGGGTCCCGGTTGCCTCTCTGGCCTCCATCGTCGCCTCTCCTCGGTCGGCTTGCGGCTGCCGACCGAGGGTAGCAGCGGATTTGCCCGGCCAGCCAGTTATTCAGGCCGTGTGCGTCTCGCCCGGCTGCAGGACCACGACCTGGCTTGAGGTCTGCGACTCGACGTCGCTCTTGAACGCCTCGGCGTCGGTCTCGATCGGCGGGAAGGTGTCGTAGTGGATCGGGATCACGGTCCCGGCGCCGACGAACTCGCAGGCGACGACGCCGTCGTGGCGGTCCATCGTGTAGTGGCCGCCGATCGGCAGCAGGGCGACGTCGACCGGGTTGCGTTCGGCGATCAGCTTCATGTCGCTGAACAGGCAGGTGTCGCCGGCGTGGTAGACGGTCTTGCCGCCGATGTTGATCAGGAGGCCGGCCGCGGTGCCGATCACGATCCCGTGCTCGGAGCTGAACGGCGCCTCTTCGGAGCCGGGGAGGGTGCTGGTGTGCCAGGCCGGAACGAGCTTGATCCAGCCCCCGTCGAACTCGACCGTGCCGCCCAGGTTGGGGTCGCTGACGTTCTCGATCCCCTGGCCCTTCAGCCATTCCGCGAGCTCGACGATGGCGACGCAGTGGGCGCCGGTGCGCTTGGCGACCGGGACGGCGTCGGCCATGTGGTCGGCGTGGCCGTGGGTGATCGCGATGTGGGTCGGCTCGACTTCCTCGCCGGTGTGGACGGCGGCGGGGTTGTTCGGCTTCAGGAACGGATCGACCAGCACGGTCGCCTCCCCCTCGCTCAGCTCGAAGCAGGAATGCCCGTGGTACTTGATCTCCATCTCAGCTCTCTCCTCCTGGTGGGGGTTCGCTCCTGGTGGTCGTCTCGGACGAGTTCAGCTCCTCTTTCAGTGCCCAGCCGACCGCGACCCCAACCATCATCCCCATCCTCGCCTCCTCGGCGAGCAGGGCGCGGACGGCGGCGAGGCGCTCCTCTGGGTCGGGCATGGTCGCGGCCCTCAGCGTCTCGGCCTCGTGCGGCTCGCCGAACCAGCCGCCCTCGGCGAGCGCGGCCGCCAGCACCTTCTGCAGCTGCGGCGCCGCCTGGGCGACGACCCGCTCGGCCTCGGAGAACCGCCCCGGGTCCAGCAACCGCTCGATCGCAGCCTCCAGGTCAAGGTCGTCAGGCACGACACGAAAGCCTAAACTCCGACCGCCCTGTGCTCCCCTGTTCCTTTGCCCCACCAATTGCTGGAAAGGAACAGTGGAACGCCGGCGCGCACCTTCCGCTGTTCCTTGGCCCTGTCTAGCGAGGCAAAAGAACAGCGGAACGGAGCTGTCCCGAGATCGGGCCTGTCAGTCCGCGTGGTGGAAGGCGGAGGTCGCGACGCCCGCCAGACCGCCGACGGCGCCGCCGACCAGGCCGGCGACGAAGTCGGCGCTGGGGGAGAAGAGTGGCAGCGCGATCAGGACGACCGCCGCGACGGCGACGCCGATCGCGTCGTAGTCCTCGCCGATCGCCCCGTGGACTTCGGCGCGGCGGATCGCGAACCAGGCGGCGACGGCGCCCAGCGCCATCCCGTTGCCGCCGCCGACGACGCTGAAGTCGCCGCGCGCGTCGGCGACGACGCTGGCGGCGATCATCCCGAGGGCGCCGCAGGCGATCAGCAGGACCGCGGTGGGGAACGTGCCGAGGCGGCGCTCCACCCCGGTGGCGAAGATCGCCAGCCCGATCCCGACGACGAAGAGGTACCCGACGTCGACGTAGGCGAAGGGCGCGACCAGGACCCGCCACCAGTCGCCTTCGAGCGGGATGACGAGGCCGCCGAGACTCGAGAGCGCGTCCCCGGTCGCCTTCTGGATCAGCAGCAGGACCGCCGAGGCGAGGATCGCCGCGATCGTCGCGTAGGGACGCTCGGCGGATACCGCGAAGCTGGGCCGCCCTGGCCGCGGGATCCGGCGGCGGCGTCGCCGCGGCTGCTGGGCCTCGAGCCCGTCGCCGCGCCGCTCCAGCTTCGGGGCCCGCTTGCGCAGCCGCGCCCCGCAGTAGGGACACTCGGTTACGTAGGGACTGACCTCCGAGCCGCAGTTCTTGCAGATGACGCTGAGCTCAGTCTCGCTCATGCATTCGAGGATACCCGGGCGATGCCATACTGCCCGCCATAACCACTTTCGAGGAGGAATTGACGTGGAGTTGAAGAGCCTGACCGAGCAGAAATCGCTGCTGGAGGTTCTGCCGCCCGGCAAACGGGCGCGCCTGCACCGCCTGCTGTTCGAGTTCGGTCCCGGCAACGGAACCCTGATGCTGCTGCCGATCGACCAGGGGATCGAGCACGGCCCGCGCGACTTCTTCCCCAACCCCGCCTCCAAGGACCCCGACTACCAGTTCCGGCTCGCCGCCGAGGCCGGCTATTCGGCCCTCGCCTGCCAGATCGGGATGGCCGAGAAGTACTACCCCGACTACGCCGGCCGTGTGCCGCTGATCCTCAAGGTCAACGGCAAGACCGACATCCCCTCCTCCGCCAAGGCCTTCTCCAGCTGCAACGCCAGCGTCGAGGACGGCGTCCGCCTCGGCGCCGACGCGATCGGCTACACGCTCTACGTCGGCTCGCCGCGCCAGGACGAGGACCTCGCCCAGCTGCGCCACGTCCGCGAGGAATGCGACCGCTTCGGGATGCCGCTCGTCGTCTGGAGCTACCCGCGCGGCGAAGCCGTCGAGGCCAAGGGCGGCCAGAACAGCTTCTACGCGATCGACTACGCCGCCCGGATGGCGATGGAGATGGGCGCCGACATCGTCAAGCTCAACATGCCGAAGATCGACGCGGGCAAGGACAAGGACGCCCCGGCGCCTTACAACGAGATGGAGATCGACCAGACCGAGGCGATCCGCCAGTGCGTCGAATCGGCCGGCCGCGCCCTCGTCGTCCTCTCCGGCGGCTCCAAGACCGACGACGAGACCGTCCTGCGGAACACCCGCGAGGTGATGGAGGCCGGCGGCTCCGGCGTCATCTTCGGCCGCAACGTCTGGCAGCGCGAGTGGAGCGAGGCGCTGGAGATCATCGGCCAGATCAAGGAGACGCTGCTCTCGAACGTGCGCCGTACCCCGTAAGGGGGGAGAGGTTGCCCGCGCCGCGCCCTTAGACATGGGTGCGGCGCGATATCGGCAGCCTCGTTCTCCTCGGCCTCGCAGCGCTGGTGCTGCTGCGGCCGTGGGAGCACGTCAACCTCGGCGGTCCGCCGCCGCGCAGCGCGACCGCGTACGTGCTGCGGGCGGTGGACGGCGACACGATCGAAGTGCGGCTCGACGGCCGCGACGAATACGTCCGCTACATCGGCGTCGACACGCCCGAGACGGTCAAGCCCGACACGCCGGTGCAGTGCTTCGGGCCGCGGGCGCACCGCTTCAACGCCCGCCTCGTCGCCCACAAGCGGGTGCGCCTCGTCTTCGGCGTGGAACCCCGCGACGTCTACGGCCGCCTGCTCGCCTACGTCTACCTCGGCCACCGCTTCGTCAACGCCGAGCTGGCGCGGCGCGGCCTCGCGCGAACGCTGACGATCCCGCCCAACGACCGCTTCGCGTTTCGCTTCCAACGGCTGCAGAATGCGGCTGCGCGTGGCGGCCGCGGCCTCTGGGGCGCCTGCTGAAATGTGAGCGGATCGTGAGCCGTGCAAGGTCTTTTGCTACGGTGCCCGCTGTTCCGCGGCGTTCCAACGTCACGGAGCCACCTCAAGTTATGAGAATGCGACAGAGCATCTCCCAGTTCGAGACGGCCTTCGAGCAGGAGACCTACCTCGAGCGACGCCGGCGCGAGCAGCTCCGCCGCCGCGCCGCCAACCGCTCGCGGGCGCGGAAAATCAACCGCGTCGAGCAACAGGGGAAGGTCCGCTTCAGCGTCCTCGCGGTCTGCCTGACGGCGACCGTGATCGTCGTCGTGATGGCGATGTTCGAGGCGCTGAGCTTCCTGATGTCGTAGAAGCCGGGACCTCTCCGCAGCCGAATGCCTTCCTTCAATAGACTCGCGCGCCGATGGCTCGACGCTCACTGAAGCCGCAGCTAAATCAGATCCGCGCCTGGGTGCAGCAGGGCCGCACCGATGCCTGGATCGCCCACCAGCTGGAGATCAGCGCCCAGGAGCTGCGCGACTTCCGCAAGCAGTACGACCTGACGACCGGCGACGAGGGCGGCGGCGGCGGCGAAATCGACCTCCGCGACGAGATCGAAGCGGAGATCGAAGCCGCGACCGAGGCCGAAGAGGCGGAGGAGCCCGAGCAGGAGGAGGGCGAGGAGGACGAGGGGCGCGAGGAGAAGCCGGAGCCGGGCTCCGGCCGTCGCCGTCGCCGTCGCCGCGGCCGCCGCGGTGGGCGCGGGCGCCGCAAAGAGCTCGAGGCGAGCTTCGACCACGGCGAGACCGACGGCTACGGCCTCTGGCTCGACGCCTCGGTCAAGGACAACCCCGTCTATAGCGAGCACTGGGCCGGCAAGCGCGACGTCACTGTCCGCATCGAGGCCGATCAGATCGTCATCCGCCGCGCCGGCGAGACCAGCGGCAACGACGCATCGACGAAGAGCCAGACGAGTAACCGGCAGTTCGTCTGACCAAGCAGAGCAAGGACAAAGGACGCAGGGAGCGCGGTGTGCTCTGCGCATAAGCGACCGAGGACGCCGCTATGCGCCGGTCAGACGAGCTGCCGGCCGCCGGCGAAGTCCGTTGCGCCTCTGAGATAAAGCCAGAAGGCGGCGTCGGCCAGCGACTGCGAGTCGTCCTCGATCGCCGGGGCGACGTCGATCGCCACCTGCTGGCACCAGTCGGTCCCCTCGCCGTAGAGGTCGGCCAGCTCGGCGGCGCTGAAGGTCGGGCCGATGCGGCGGCGCAGCTCGTCGCGGATCGCCTCGATGACGCGATCGGCGAGCCGGCGCCGGCGCGGGTCCTCGATCGCCTGCAGCGCCCGCCTTCCCTCCTCCCACTGGAAGAGCGCGTTCTCGAGCGGATAGGTCACGGGTCGAGGGTACCCGGCAGCTTCCGCCGGCAAGCGAGCGAGGCGCTTTTCCAAACCCCAGGTTGGGAAAGGAGCCTTCAGCCCTTCGGGGTGTTCGGGATTTCGCGCAGGGGGGCGTTGCGGGGGCCGCAGGCGCTCGGGTCGAGACGGCCGCGGACCTTCCAGACGGTGACTGCGCCTTCGCGAAGGACCGGCCGGACGGCGCTCTCGCCGCGCAGCCAGCGGGCCTCTGGCGAGGGGATCGGCCGGCTCGGGTGGAGGAAGTCGAGGAAGGGGGCGGTGACGAGGTAGTCGAGGTCGGCGGCGTTGACCGCGGCGCGGAAGCGGGCGCAGGTGGGGATCGCGTTGTAAGCGCCGTGGGGGCCCTTTTCGCCGAGGTAGACGACCCAGTTTGTGAGGTCGGTGCCGTAGAAGCCGTAGCCGGCGAAGCCGGCGGTGGTGCCGACGAGGCCGATGCGGGCGTGGTCGACGTCGCGGGCCCAGCGGTAGGCCGTGTTCAGGTCCATGCCGGGGATCTGCTCTTCCCTGCTGCCCGTGTTGGCGAAGCGGCCGCCGAGGTAGTGGCGCTGCAGCGGGTATCCGATCGCGACCACGGCTAGGAGGAGGGCAGCGGCGGCGCCCACCAGCGGCGCGGCGGCGAGGCCGCGCGAGCGCCCGTAGAGCAGCAGCGCCGGCAGACCGACGAGGAGGAGCACGAACGCCAGGGCGAAGACCCGCGCCGGGTCGTGGAGCGCGTCGTCGGGACGGTCCGTGACGAGGAAGGCCACCACCAGCGCCGCGAGGACGCCCCATTGCCGCCACCTGCCGTCCAGCCAGCGGTCCAGCGGCACCAGCACGATCCCCGCCAGCAGGGCGGGGATCACGTAGCGGATGTTGATCCCGAAGCCGACCGGCGCCCCCTCCGCCCCCGCGGCGCTGAGCGGCGTGAAGAGGTAGGCGAGGAGGCCGAACAGCGCCGCGACGCCGATCCACCGCACGATCCGGTCGCGGCCGCGGAGGATCGCCAGCAGCGCCGCCGCCGCGGCGCCGAAGACGACCAGCGGCCAGAGGACGCCGAAGGCGTCGTGCAGCCCGGGCGCGAAGTAGTGGCGCCAGACGCCGGTGTCGGTCAGGTAGTGGGCGATGCTGAAGTCGGGCCGGCCTTCCTGCAGCCGCACCGGGTGGGGCAGCGAGATCGGCCCCAGCGATTCGACCTCCGGCAGCGGGTTCCCCGCCACCACCAGGTTGCGCAGGTACCAGAACCCCCCGCCCGCCAGCGCCGGCACGAACCACCAGGCGAAGGCGCCGACTCGCCGCCTCCGCGGCGCCAGCACGACCACGGCGACGGTCAGCGCCGCCGCCATCGCGATCCCGGTAACCCGCGTCCCCACCGCCAGCCCCGCCGCAAGGCCGGCCGCCGCCACGGCCCAGGGCGCCAGCTTCCAAGCGCGTGGTTGAGCTTCGGCGTCATATACACGCCGAAGCTCAACCACGCTTCGGCGGGCGTAGGCCTCGACCAGGATCGCGATCGAGGCGAGGACCAGCGCCGCGGCGGCGAGGTCGTTCTTGGCGGAGCCCGGGTCGCGGACGACCAGAGTGTGGCACTCGAGCAGGATCGCGGCGGCGACCGCGGTGACCGCGCCCCGACCGTAGGGCCGGCCGACGCAGTACGCGGCCAAAAACGCCATCGCCAGCCAGCCGAAGTTGAGGAACAGGCTCAGGGTGTCCCTGCCGACGAGCAGGATCCCCACCGCGTGCAGCAGTTCCGAGTTCTGCGGGTAGAACCAGTTCGTGAAGACCGTCTCGACGTGGTGCATGCCGACGACGCTGTGCGTCTGCGCCATGTCCGCCGCGAAGGGCAGGTGGTACCAGAGGGAGTCGAAGTTGAAGACGCCCCGGTCGAGGGCGTGCTTCGTCGTCACCGCCCAGCTGAAGACGGTGGCAGCGATGACCAGGGTCATCACGAGGAGCGAGACGAGGGATTTCCGGGCCGGCGGGTCCTGTCACCGGATGGGGCCCGCCATCCCTTGCGGTGGCTCCTCGGGGTGGTCCCCCCTTCGGCGGCACCCCCCGGCAGGAACCACGTCGCGAGACCGACCAGGACCGAGGCCGCGATCAGGGCTCCGGCGTAGAAGAGGCCGACGGCGCCGAGGATCTCGGAGATCCAGACGAGGAGGGCCACCAAGGCGATCGACTCGACCAGGAGGGCCGGGGCGCCGCTCCACTCCGGCAGCAGCCTGCGCCGCAGCCGGTGCGCCGCGAAGGCAAGCGGCACCAGGACCAGGGCGATCTGCACGGCCCCCACCAGGTAGGAGCCGAGGTCAACCACGGGGGCCTCCGGGGGGCCGGGTCAGCCGCCCGAGCGACCGCGGACGACCGCGGGCGTTTCGGCTTCGGCGACCATGCCCTGGGCGCGCGCCTCGCGCTCGACGGTCAGCGGGTCGGCCGAGGACTGGATGCGCTCGTGCAGCTGCCGGTTTTCGTCGAGGAGGACGTGGAGCTTGGCCTTCGCCGCCGTCGTCCCGGTGTAGGTCTTGACGAAGTCGATCGCCGGGTTCAGGTAGGAGTAGAGGACGGCGGCGATGACCAGGGTCAGGGCGATGCGGCCGACCCGGTCCCACTTGATCCGGCTGGGGCCGCTGCGCGCCGCGGGGCGGGCTCTGCGGGGTGCCGGCCGTCTTGCCACGCCTTCCTCTTTTACGTCTGAGAGGACATTCCTTCATCGCGCAAGAGCGCGTGCCTGGCGCCGCGCCGCGCGCGTCATCCAGCCGCGCGCGGCGAAGGCTTCCAGGCCCGGGAAGGTCGCGGCCGCCCCGAGCTCCTCCTCGATCCGGAGCAGCCGGTTGTACTTGGCGACGCGGTCGGAGCGCGAGGGGGCGCCGGTCTTGATCTGGCCGGCCCCGGTGGCGACGGCGAGGTCGGCGATCGTCGTGTCCTCGGTCTCGCCGGAGCGGTGCGAGATCACCGCCGTGTAGCCGGCCTCGCGGGCGATCCGGATCGCCTCCAGGGTCTCGCTCAGGGTGCCGATCTGGTTGACCTTGACGAGGATCGAGTTGCCGACGCCGAGCTCGATGCCGCGGCGCAGCCGCTCGGGGTTGGTGACGAAGAGGTCGTCGCCGACCAGCTGCACCCGCTCGCCGAGGCGCTCGGTCAGGAGCTTCCAGCCGTCCCAGTCCTCCTCGTCCATCCCGTCCTCGATCGAGACGATCGGGTAGCGCTCGCAGGCGTCCTGCCAGTAGGCGGCCATCTCCTCCGAGGAGAGCTTGCGGCCCTCGTGCTCGAGGTCGTAGGAGCCGCCCTCGTAGATCTCGCTGGTCGCCGGGTCGAGGGCGATGAAGACGTCGGCGCCGGGCTCGTAGCCGGCCGCCTCGACCCCGGCGAGGACCGCCTGCAGCGCCGCCTCGTTGGAGTCGAGGTTCGGCGCGAAGCCGCCCTCGTCGCCGCCCGCGGTCGAGAGCCCCTGCGCTTGCAGCGACTTCTTCAGGGCGTGGAAGACCTCGGCGCCGACCCGCAGGCACTCGGAGAAGCTGCCGGCGCCGGCGGGGACGACCATGAACTCCTGGAAGTCGACCGAGTTGTCGGCGTGGGCGCCGCCGTTCAGCACGTTCATCATCGGCACCGGCAGCAGGCTCGGCTCGCCGCCGCCGTAGAGCTCGGCGAGGTAGCGGTAGAGCGGCTGGCGCGAGTCGGCGGCGGCGGCCTTGGCGGCCGCCAGCGAGACGCCGAGCAGGGCGTTCGCCCCGAGCCGGCCCTTGTTCGGGGTGCCGTCGAGCTCGATCATCGTCCGGTCGAGCGCCCCCTGTTCGGCGGCGCGGGCGCCGGTCAGCGCCGCGGCGATCTCGCCGTTGACGTTGGCGACGGCGCGCGAGACGCCCTTGCCGGCCCAGCGCTCGCCGCCGTCACGCAGCTCGACCGCCTCGAACTCGCCGGTCGAGGCGCCGGAGGGGACCGCGGCGAGGCCGCGGGCGCCCGACTCCAGGACGACCTCGACCTCGACGGTCGGGTTGCCGCGCGAGTCGAGGATCTGGCGCGCGTGGATCGAGGCGATCGTGCTCACGGGCGCGCCAGTCTATTGCGCCGGGGCGGCGGTCCGCCGTGCGCTATTCGCCCGCGGGGGCTTCTTCGGGCGCCGCTTCGGGCGCGCCTTCCGGAGCGCCGCCGGGGATTTCGGTCGGCGCCCCTGCTTCGCCCGAGGATTCGGGCAGCGGCCGCTGCGGGAACGGTTCGCCTTTCGGTTTCTGCAGGGTGACGCTGCCGGGCAGGGCCGGCGAGATCGGCGTCACCGGCGCCGGGCATTCTTTCGCCGGCGTTTTCGGGTTCGCTTCGTAGCAGGCGGCGTTCGCGGTTTTCGGATGGCCCGAGCCCTTGAAGTTGGCGCACTGTTCGATCGCGTAGCCGGAGGCGCAGTAGGTGCGCGAGGTCCACTTCGAGGTGTAGTCGGCGACGAATTCGGAGAAGAATTCCTGCTGCTTTTCGCCTTTCAGCGTTTCTTCGATCTGGGCTTTGACTTCCGGCAGCTTTTTGACTTTGGCCGGGTTCAGTTTCACGACTTCGGTGAGGATCCAGTTGGATTCGAATTTCGTCGGCCCGACGAGTTCGCCGGTGGCGGCGCCGAAGATCGCCTTTTTCAGCGGTTCCTGGAGGAATTCTTCGCTGACCCCTTCGGTCAGCCCGCCTTTGGCTTTGCTGGTCGGGTCGCTCGAGTACTTCGTCGCGGCCTTCTTCCAGCCGGCGGGCGAGTGGTCGCCTTCGAGCATCTTCTTCGCCGCTTCGACCTTCGACTTGTCTTTGTTGAGGATCAGGCGGACGTCGCGGCTCGCTTTTTCGGTGAACTGCGCGGCCTTTTCGGCTTCGTAATAGCTCTGCACTTCGGAGCTGGAGGGCGCCGGCGCTTCGCTGTTGACCTGGGTCTGGATCGCCGTGCTGAGGACTTTCACTTCGACGACGTCGTTGACGTCTTCTTCGGTGAACTTCGATTCCTTGAGGAATTTCTGGTAGGAGCCCTTGGTCGGGAAGCTCTGTTTTTTGATCGCCGCGAGTTCTTCTTCGACCTGTTTGGGGGTGGTGGTGATCCCCATTTCTTCGGCCTGACCCCTGATCCAGGCGGCTTCCAGGAGTTCTTTCAGCGACGCTTCCTTCATTTCTTCGTATTTCTTGCTGCCGGGGGCGGGCGGCTTTTTCAGTTTCGCGCCGGCGACCGCGCGTTCCATCGCGCGGTCGAAGTCCTGCCGGCTGATCGCGCCGACTTCGTCGGGGACGCTCTGGACCTTGGCGACGTCGCCGGAGGGGACGCTCGGCGAGCCGATCCCCTGGGCAATCGCGAAACCGACGAAGAGGAGGACGAAAACGGCAGCGAAAAGGATCAGCGCCAGCCGCCGGCGGCCGGCTCCGCTGTTACCTGCGGGTTTCCCTCTCTGCCCAGCTTTCGCTCCCACGCAGGCGGCAGCATAGTCAAATCGCTCCGCTTAAGCAGGCTTTAGGCCGCCGCGGCGGCCTCGGAGGCGTGCCGCGCCTCGCGCAGACCCTCGGCCAGCGCCAGCACCGCGGCCAGCCGCTGCGCGGGCTCGCCGTCGACCCGCAGCGCCGCGGTCTGCTCGCGCCATTCGTAGAGCGCCCCCTCGACCTGCTCGGCGAGGACGCCGGCGCCGGCGGAGTCGAGCTCGACCCCGGTGACGCTGAGGCGGCCGCCGCGGAACTCGACGCTGCGCGCCCCGGCGAGCCCGAGCTGGATCCGCGCCTGCTGCAGCGCCAGCAGGTTCTCGGCCGGCTCCGGCAGCGGCCCGAAGCGGTCGGTGAGCTCGTCGCGGATCGCCCGCAGCTGCCCCGGCTCGCGGGCGGCGACGACGCGCCGGTGGACGTCGATCTTGGCCGCCTCGAAGGGGACGTAGGCGGCGGGCAGGTAGGCGTCGACCGGGACGTCGAGACGGACCGGCTCGGGCGCCTCCTCCCCCTCGGCGGCGGCGCCGCCGGCCTCGGCCACCGCCTCGTCGATCATCTGGCAGTAGAGCTCGAAGCCGACCGCGGCGACGTGGCCGGACTGCTCGTCGCCGAGCAGGTTGCCGGCGCCGCGGATGTCGAGGTCGCGCATCGCGATCCGGAAGCCGGAGCCGAGCTCGGTGTGGTCGGCGAGGGTCGAGAGCCGCGCCGCCGCCTCCTCGCTCAGCGCCTCGGCCGAGGGGTAGAGCAGGTAGGCGAAGGCGCGCTCGCGGGAGCGCCCGACCCGGCCGCGGATCTGGTAGGCCTGCGAGAGCCCGAGCTGGTCGGCGCGCTCGACGATCAGCGTGTTCGCGGTGGGGATGTCGAGGCCGGACTCGATGATCGTCGTCGTCACCAGGCAGTCGGCCTCGCCGCGCAGGAAGGCCAGCATCGTCTCCTCCAGCTCGCCCTCGTCCATCTGCCCGTGGGCTTCGAGGAAGCGGGCGCCGGGGACCAGCGCCCGCAGCCGCTCGGTCGTCTCCGGCAGCGAGTCGATCCGGTTGTGGAGGACGAAGGCCTGGCCGCGGCGCTCGATCTCGCGCACGATCGCCTTGCGGACCAGGTCCTCGTCGTAGGGGCCGACGTAGGTGCGGACCGGGCGCCGGCCCTCCGGCGGGGTCTCGATCACCGAGATGTCGCGCAGGCCGGCGAGGCTCATCTGCAGGGTGCGCGGGATCGGCGTCGCCGAGAGCGCCAGCACGTCGACCTTCAGCTTCAGCTGGCGCAGCAGCTCCTTCTGCTTGACCCCGAAGCGCTGCTCCTCGTCAACGACGACGAGGCCGAGCTCCTTGGCGCGGACGTCGCGGGAGAGCAGCCGGTGGGTGCCGATCAGGACGTCGACGTTGCCCGCCTCGAAGTCCTTCAGCACCGCTTTCACCTCGGCCGCGGGGCGCAGCCGCGAGACCCCCTCGACCCGGAACGGGAGGTCGGCCATCCGCTCGCGGAAGGTGCCGTAGTGCTGCTGGGCGAGGATCGTCGTCGGCACCAGGACCATCACCTGGCGCCCGTCGGCGGCGGCCTTGACCGCCGCCCGCAGCGCCACCTCGGTCTTGCCGAAGCCGACGTCGCCGCAGACCAGGCGGTCCATCGGCCGCTCCGACTCCATGTCGGCCTTGACCGCCTCGATCGCTTCCATCTGGTCGGCGGTCTCGCGGTAGGGGAAGGCGGTCTCCAGGGCGATCGTCCATTCCCCGTCGGGCGGGAAGGCGTGGCCCCGGCGGGCGCGGCGCTCGGCGTAGAGGTTGAGCAACTCGCCGGCGAGGGCGCCGGCGGCTTTGCGCGCCCGCGCCTTCATGTTCTGCCAGCGTTTGCCGCCCAGCGCCGAGAGGGTGGGTTCGCCGCCGGCGCCGACGTAGCGGCTCAGCTTGGCGAGCTGCTCGGTGGGGACGTAGACGCGGTCCTCGCCCTTGTATTCGAGGTAGAGGTAGTCGCGGGTGACGCCGCCGACGTCGCGGGTCTCGAAGCCGGCGAAGCGGGCGACGCCGTGGTCCTCGTGGACGACGTAGTCGCCGACCCGCAGTTCGCCGAAGGCGAGCCGGCCGCGGCCGCCGCCGGGAGCGGGCGCCTCGGCGCGGCGGCGGTGGACGAGGCGGCGGAAGGGGTAGACCGCGAGCTTCAGCTCGGGGCTGACGAAGCCCTCGCGCAGGCGCGCCTCGGCGAAGGCGAGGCCCGGCTCGGGCGAGAGGCGGCCGCCCTCGAGCAGGCGGGCGTCGAGGCGGTCGAGCCCGTAGCGGGTGCGCTCGGCCTCGCCGCGGCTGTCGAAGGCGACGACGGTGCGGTAGCCCGAGCGGACCAGTTTCTCCAGCTCGGCCTCGGCCTCCTTGACGCTGCGGGCGGGCGACTCGGCGCGGGCGGCGCGGAAGGCGCCCTCGCCCGCCTCCTCGCCGTCGGGCTCGCCGGCGCCGGCGAGGACCAGCGCGGCGCGCTCCAGCAGCGGCCCGGCGACGTCGACGTAGAGGTGCTGGGCGTCCTCGGCGTGCATCGCCGTCGTCGCGTCCTCCCAGTGGTCGCGCAGCGCCGGCTCGATCTCCTCGGAGCCGACCAGGATCACCGCGGCCGCGTCGGGGACCAGCTCCAGCGGCGCCCGGAAGCTCTCCAGCGGCAGGACCTCGGCCAGGCTCGGCGCCTCAGCGCCCTCCTCCTCGGCGGCCATCGCCGCCAGCTCGGCCAGCTCGCGGTGCTCGGCGTCCATCTCGGCGGCGGGCGAGAGCTCGACCCGCTCCGCCTCGCCGAGCGAGCGCTGGGTGAAGGTCGAGAACCAGCGCATCGACTCGACCTCGTCGCCGAAGAGCTCGATCCGCACCGCCCGCTCCTCGGTCGCCGGGTAGACGTCGAGGATGCCGCCGCGGACGGCGAACTGGCCCCGCTCCTCGACCTGCTCGACGCGCTCGTAGCCGGCGGCGGCGAGGTCGCCGGCGACGGCGTCGAGGTCGATCTCCTCGCCCAGCGCGATCGCGAAGCCGGCCGGGCGCAGCGAGGCGTCGGGAACCGCCTCTGCCAGCGCCGTCGCCGAGGCGACGACGACCGCCTCGGCTTCGCCGCCGAGCGCGTCGAGGGCGTCGATCCGCAGCCCGACCAGGTGCGGCGGCGGGCTGACGTGCGAGGCGTAGCCGGTCCCGCGCGAGGGATAGAGGCGGACGCGGCGCGGCGCCAGGTAGGCGCGCAGGTCGGCGGCGAGGTCGCGGGCCGAGCGGTCGTCGGCGGCGACCAGCAACGCCGGCCGCCCGGCCAGCCCGCGGTCGTCCTCGAGCAGGCTCGCCAGCAGCAGCGGCCGCAGCATCGCCGAGGCGCGGACCTCGGCCGCCTAGGCGCTTTTCCAAACCATCGGTTGAGAAAAGCGCCTGCCGCTCCCCGGCGGCCGCGCGCACGCGGCTGGCGAGCGCGTGGAAGCGCTCGTTCTCGGCGGCGATCTCGATCAGCGGACGCAGCGACATAGGCAGGGAAAACGCCCGGAAGGGCGCTTCCGGGCGGAGCGATCGATTCTAGGGCGCCTCAGTCCTTGCCTCGAGTCGCCGCCATCTCGCCCCCCTGCCCACTCCCTCGGCCTCGACCCGGCCTTCGTCCCGGAGCGCCCGCAGGGCGAGCCGGATCGTCGGGTCGCTCACTCCCGGCAGGGCGCGGCGGACGTCCTGGAGCCTGAACTCCGCCGGGGCTTCGCGCAGCGCCCAGCGGCGGATCCGATCCTGCTTGGTTCCGGTCTCCGCCCCCCGGCCGGCGGCGACGCGGTCTTCGAAGTCGCCGTAGGAATCGGCCAGGACCCTGATCAGGTACTCGGTCCAGGGCCAGATCGAGTGCCGCCCCTCGTACCAGTGCCGCTGCGACTGTTCGAGCGCCGTGTAGTAGGCGTTCTTCGACTCGTAGATCCGCTGCTCGACGCTGACGTAGCGGGCGACTCCGTAGCCCAGCCGCAGCAGCTCGTGGGTCGTCGCCAGCCGGGCCATCCGCCCGTTGCCGCCGAGGACGGGGTGAATGGCGAGGAGGTCGAGGATGAAGGCGGCGAGGGCGATCAGGGGATGAACAGACCGCTCCTCCAGCGTGTATCCATAGCTCGAGCACAGTCCGGAAAGCAGCCCCTCGGTCTCCCGCCAGGGCGGCGGCCGGTAGATGATCCGTTTACTGCCGTCGGGTTCCCGGCTGGCGATCTGGTTGTCCTCGCGCTTCAGGTATCCACCCCTGCCATCGGTGTGCGCCAGCATCTTCCGGTGGAGCTCGAGCAGGCGGGGAACCGTCAGCGGCTCGAGGTCCTCTTCGCGGACGATCGCGTCGAGGGCGTCCGCGTATCCGGCGAACTCCTTCTCGCTGCGATTGCGAAAGCGCTCGCCGCCGGGGGTCGCGAGGACCTCGGCGCGGGCGGGGTCGACCTCGACGCCCTCGATCGCATTCGAGGCGGTGATCGACTCGATCTTCGTCTGCCGCGCAAGCCTGCGCAGCAGTTCGGGAACCTGGTCCTCGTAGAGCTGCTGCCGCCCGCTTCCCTGGTCGACCTTCATCAGCAGGACTCCGAGCGAGGTCGGCATCTCCGCGAAGGTCCGGGCGGGATCTTGAAAGCTTTTCATTGGGGTAATGATCGCGTAATTCGGGTAAGTAAAGGTAGAGCTTACCGCATCAGGGACCTTTTATCCCTTTTTTACCCCATTATCAGGCGATTACCCCAATTGGTCCTCCGGGGCGGGCAGCCCAGGGCCACTGCGCTGCCACTCGACCTGCCCGACGCCCTCGGCGGCGGAACGGCCGACCACGTCGTCCCACTCGTGCAGCATCTGCTTCAGGCGGGCGACCGCCTCGGGGGGGTGGGCGGCGACTTCGACGGCGAGCTCGAGCGCGGCTTGCTCGGCGGCGGCGGCGGGGGCGATGCGGTTGACGAGGCCAAGGCGCAGGGCCTCGTCGGCGCCGACGGTGCGCGAGCTCAGCAGCAGGTACTTGGCGGCGGCGAGGCCGCAGAGGGTGACGAGGCGGGCGGGGCCGACAGGGACGCCGAGGGCGGCGCCGGGGAAGCGCATCCGCAGGTTGGCGCCGCCGACCCGCATGTCGCAGGCGACGGCGATCTCGGCGCCGCCGCCGACGACGTCGCCGTGGCAGGCGGCGATGGTCGGCTTCGGGAAGGCGACGACCTGGTCGTAGAGGTCGGCGAAGAGCTGCATGCGGCGCACCTTGCCCTCGGCGTCCAGCTCCTCGCGGACGTCGGCGCCGGCGGAGAGGCCGAGGTGGTCGGCGGAGCTGATCGCCAGCACCCGCACCGCCTCGTCGCCGCGGGCGACGGCGAGGTGCTCGAGCAGCTCGACCAGCATCTGCGTGTTGATCGCGTTGCGCGCCCGCGGCCGGTGCAGCCGGATCAGCGCCACCCCCTGCTCATCGACGGAGTAGGTGGTGAGCCCGACCCCGGACGTGCTGCCGTTCTCTGCGCTCATGCTTCGCCGGAAGCTATCCGTTCGACCAGGCGCTCGGTCTCCTCGGCGGCCCGATCGATCAGCGCCCCGACCTCGCCCTTCGACTCGCGAAAGCGGCCTAGGACGTAGGCGGCGACGATCTCGGGGTCGGTCGAGTCGGGCCGCCCGACGCCGACCCGGACCCGCCAGAAATCCGCCCCGCCGAAGCCCTTTTTCAGGCTCTTCAGCCCGTTGTGCCCGGCCAGCCCGCCGCCGAGCCGCGGCTTGATCTCGCCGAAGGGGAGGTCGATCTCATCGTGCACGACGACGATCCGGTCGAGCGGCACCTTCAGCGAGCCCCGTGCCGGCCCGGCCGAATCGCCGGAGGCGTTCATGTAGGTCTGCGGTAGCAGCACCGCGACGCGTGGGCCACCGGGGCCGGTCCGCCCCTCCCACAGCCGCGCCCGGAACTTCTCCCGCGGGCGCCCCAGGTCCCAGCGCCGGGCCAGCTCCTCACCGACCATGAAGCCGAGGTTGTGGCGGTCGTGCGCGTGCTCGGGCCCGGGGTTGCCGAGCCCGACGACGAGGATCAGCGGTTACTCCCCTTCGGACTCGCCCGAGTCGCCGCCGGCCTCGCCCTCGCCCTCGGCGGCCTCTTCGCCCTCGCCCTCGCCGACCAGCTCGGTCTCCTCCTCGACCTCGGGCTCGACCTCTTCGACCCGGGGCGGCGAGACGGTGACGATCGTGATCTCCTCCGGCTCCTCGGCGACGAAGGTGACGCCGTCGGGCGCGGCGACGGCGGCGAGGGAGAGGGTGTCGTTGATCTCCATCGCCGAGACGTCGACGCAGATGTTGTCGGGGATCTCGGCCGGCAGCGCTTCGACGGTGATCTCGCGGGTGACGTGCTCGAGCACGCCGCCGCCGCGGACGCCGGGGGCGTCGTCGATGCCTTCGAGCTCGATCGCGACGTCGGCCTGGATCGCCTCTTTGAGGTTGACCTGCATCAGGTCGAGGTGCTGGAGGCTGCCGCGAACGGGGTGGTGCTGCTGTTCCTTGATCACGACCGGGACCGATTTGCTGCCCTCGATCTCGAGGTCGAAGAGGGCGGCGCCCTCCTGGAGGACGGCGCGGACGTCGCGTTCTGCGACCTGGAAGGGCTTGGCCTCCGAGCCGCCCGAGTAGACGACACCGGGAACGACGCCCTGGCGGCGCATGCGTCGCGAAGAGCGCGAGCCGAAATCCTCGCGGGGAGCAGCTTTGAGCGTGGCGCGGTCGCTGGCCATCGGACGGGAGAGAATAGAGAAACCGCGGGAAAAGCGCCTGTGGCAACCTAGGACGCAGATGGCCGAGGACTCGAAGATCCCCAAGGGGCGGATTCGCCGCTCCGCCAAGCTGGGTTCGATCGTCGGCGTCCAGGGCGCCCGCTACGCCGGCACCAAAGCGACCAACGTCGGCCGCTCCGAGGAACAGGGCAAGGAGCGGCTCGAAGAGCGCCACCTGGAGACGGCGATGAAGATGGTCGGCGCCCTCGGCCAGATGAAGGGCGCGGCGATGAAGCTGGGTCAGTTCGCCTCCTTCATCGACACCGAGTTCATCCCCGAGGAGTACCGCGAGATCTACCAAGAGCAGCTGGCGAAGCTGCGCACCGACGCCCCCTCGATGCCCTGGGAGAAGGTCGAGAAGGTGCTGGCCGAGGAGTACGACGGCGAACCGCTGTCGGAGCTCTTCGCCGAGTTCGAGACCGAGGCCTTCGCCGCGGCCTCGATCGGCCAGGTCCACCGGGCCGAGCTGCTCGACGGGCGCCAGGTGGCGGTGAAGATCCAGTACCCGGGGATCGCCGAGGCGCTCGACGCCGACCTCCGTAATGCGGGCACGATCGTCCGCCTGGCGCGGGTGCTCGCGCCCGGCCTCGACGCGAAGGCGATCGCCGAGGAGATCCGCGAGCGGGTGATGGAGGAGCTCGACTACGAGTACGAGGCGCAGAACCAGCGCACCTTCTCCCGCGCCTATCGCGAACACCCGTTCATCTACGTGCCGGAAGTGGTGACGCGGCTGTCGCGGCGGCGGGTGCTGGTGACCGAGTTCGTCGAGGGGATCGGCTTCGAGAAGATCAAGCAGCTGCCCCACGACGAGCGCAGCCGCTTCGGCGAGATCGTCTTCCGCGGCAGCCTCGGCTCGATGTTCCACCTGCAGCACTTCAACGCCGACCCCCACCCCGGCAACTACATCCTGATGGCGGACGGCCGCGTCGCCTTCCTCGACTTCGGGATGACGAAGAAGGTCGACCGCGAGCAGCTGCTGCTCGAGCAGCGCGCCTTCGACGCCGCCTCGCGCAACGACCCCGAGGCCTTCCGCCAGGCCCTGCACGACCTCGGCTTCATCAAGAATCCGTCGAAGCTCGACGCCGAGCGCCTGCTCGAGCACATGGGCGCGGTCGGCGGCTGGTACATCGAGGACCGCGAGATCGAGATCACCGGCGAGCGGGTGATGAAGATCATCGAGTCGACCAACGACCCGCGCTCGGAGTACTACGACCTGATGCGGCGCGAGTCGATCCCCGCCGACGAGCTGATGGGGCGGCGGATGGAAATCGGCGTCGTCGCCGTGCTCGGGCAGCTGCGGGCGAAGCGCAACTGGCACCGGATCTTCCGCGAGTGGGTCTACGCCGACCCGCCGGCGACCGAGCTCGGCGAGCAGGAGTGGGAGTACTTCGAGGAGCGCGGGGTCAAGCGCACGCCCGGGCTTGCCGAAACCCTCTGAGTCGGCGAAGCTCGCCGTAACTCGACACGCTCGGAGGGAGAACGAATGAGCCGGATCAAACGCGGCTGGGGCCTGACCAAGAAAAGCTGGGGACTGCTGAACGGGCACCGGGAGCTGATCCGCTTCCCGCTCTACGGGGCGCTGGCGACGATCGTCCCGGCGGTCGTCTTCTTCGGTCCCGGGCTCTACCTCTTCGATCAGGACCAGCTCGGCGGCGCGATCCCGCTGGTGGTGATCGGCGTCTATGCGCTCAGCGTCGTCGGCTTCTACTTCAGCGTCGGCCTGGCGGCCTGCGCCGACATGATCTTCCGCGGCCAGGAGGCGACGGTCGCCGACGGGCTCGCGGTCGCCCGCAGCCGCTTCGCCCAGATCTGCGGCTGGGCGGCGGTCTCGACCGCGATCAGCGCCCTGATGGGCGTGCTCGAGAACCAGGGCGGGATCGGGGGCCAGATCGCCGCCCGCCTGGTCGGGATGGCCTGGTCGCTGGTCACCTTCCTGGCGGTGCCCGTGATCGCGATCGAGGGCACCGGCCCGTTCGAGACGATCAAGCGCTCGGCCTCGATGTTCCGCCAGCGCTGGGGGCAGCAGATCACCGGCAACATCGCGATCGACGGCGCCGTCTTCCTGCTCGGCGTGCTGCCCGCGGTCCTGCTGATCGTCGCCGGGATCGCCGTCTGGTCGTCGGCCTCGTTCCTCGGGGCGCTCCTGGTCGTGATCGGCGCGATCGCCCTGGCGATCGCCCTGCTCGTCTCGAAGGCGCTCAGCGGCATCTTCGGCGTCGCGCTGTACCGCTACGCGCTCGACGGCCAGGCCTACGGCCCGTTCACGCAGGAGGACCTGGAGTCGGCGGTGCGGACGAAAGGCCGCCGCGGCCAGGCAAGCCCGCCCGGGGCGACGCCGGGAACGGTCTGAGCGAATCGACCGAACTTCGCAGCTCCGAACTTGAGGCCCCTATAGGGGCCCTAACTTCGGAGCTGCGAGAACAGGCGCGGGTCGTTCGAGCAGATGCCGTGGACGCCGGCGGCGACCAGGCGCTCCATGCGGCGCTCGTCGTCGACGGTCCAGGCGATCAGCTCGACGCCGGCGAACTCGCAGATGCGGGCGAGGCGGGCTGAGACCAGCGGGTGGTAGACCCACATCGCCTCGACGCCGAACTGCGGCAGCTTCTGGGCGGCGAGGCCCGGCAGCTGGGCGCGCATGCCGACCAGCGCCGCGCACATCGGCAGCCGCGCCCATCGCTTCGAGGCCCAGTCCTTGGTGACCTTGGGATAGGTCCAGCCGCGCCGCAGCTCCGGCTCCAATTCGAGGACCCGTTTCAGCGTGTGCATCTCCATCGTCGAGATCATCGCCCGCTCGGTCAGGTCGCGCTCGCGCAGCGCCTCGACCACCTCCTCCTCCCTGCCCGGCAGCTTGATGTCGAGGTCGATCTCGACCCGGTCCAGCGGCGGCTCGAGGAAGGCGTCGAGCGCCTCGGTCAGCTTCAGCGGCGTCCGCCGCGCCGCGTCCTCCCAGTCGTGGGCGACCACCAGCGGATGGCGCTGCTCGAGCGGCAGGTGCGCGTCGCGCAGCCAGAGCACGTCCATCTCGATCATCTGGACCCCCGCCTCGACCGCGGCCCGGAACGACTCGACCGTGTTGCCCGGCGCGATCAGGTCGGCCCCCTTGTGGCCGACGAGTCGAAGCGCTTTCCGTTCCTCCACAGTTCACACCCTTTCAATTTCCGGTCAGGCGGTCGGCAAGGGCAGATGCGGATGGCTGGGCGCCTAGAACCAAGCGGGGCGCCGGCGAGACGACTCCCCCAAAGCAGCGCTATGGGGGAGTCGGGGAGATGGCGAGCCCGCGCCGGTTATAGGCGTCCAGACACCGCAGCTGCCCGCAGCCGCCCGCCTAAAAGAGCTGGTTCTCTCCCGCGAAGATCTCGCTCACCGAGTCGTCGGTGAAGATGCGGCGGATCGAGTCGGCGAAGGTGCTGGCGGTGGAGAGGACGGTGATGTTGTCCGGGGCGCCGGGGCGGAGCGGCAGGGTGTCGGTGACGACGATCTGCTCGATCGCCGAGCCGGCGATCCGCTCGTAGGCGGGACCCGAGAAGACGCCGTGGGTGGCGCAGGCGATGACCCGGGCGGCGCCCTCGTCGAGGACGGTCTGGGCGGCGGCGGTGAGGGTGCCGGCGGTGTCGATCATGTCGTCGACCAGGACCGCGGTCTTGCCCTTGACGTCGCCGACCACGTAGCCGATCTCGGCCACCTGCTGGGCGGGGCGCTCCTTCTCCATCACCGCCCACTGGGTGCCGATCCGGCGGGCGAAGTTGCGGGCGGTCTTGACCCGGCCGGCGTCGGGGCTGACGATCACCAGCTCGTCGCTCATTTCCTGGTCGATGAACCACTGGGTCAGCATCGGCATCGCCGTCATGTGGTCGACCGGGACGTGGAAGAAGCCCTGGACCTGGCCGGCGTGGAGGTCCATGGTGAGGACGCGGTCGACGCCGACGCCCTCGAGGCACTTGGCGACGATGCGGGCGGTGATCGGCTCGCGCGGGGCGGACTTCTTGTCCTGGCGGGCGTAGCCGTACCAGGGCAGGACGGCGATGATCCGGTGGGCGGAGGCGCCCTGGGCGGCGTCGGCCATCGTCAGCAGCTCGACCAGGGCGTCGTTGGGGGTCATCCCTTCCTGCTCGTTGGCGCAGGTCGACTGGACGAGGAAGACGTCGGCGCCGCGGATCGACTCCTCGTAGCGGCAGTAGACCTCACCGTCGGCGAAGGTCTTCAGCGTCACCTGGCCCAGGTCGAGTTCGAGCTTGCCGGCGACTTTGGCGGCCAGGTCCATCGAGCAGCGGCCGCCGAAGACCATCATCCGCTTCGAGTAGTCGTGGTCGATGGCGGTACCCACGTGTGGGCGCTCCTCGATCATGCTCACCGGCTCTCGTCCTCTCGCATTCGGGCCGCCTTGCGAGCGGCGTATCCGTCGATGTTCCTCTGCGCGTTCTCGCTCACGGCCAGGTCGCCCTCGGGCACGTCGGTCTTGATCACCGCGCCGGCCCCAGTGTAGGCGGAGTCGCCGACTTCTACCGGGGCGATCAGCATCGTGTCGACGCCAATGCGGACGTTGCGGCCGATCACCGTGCGGTTCTTGCGGAAGCCGTCGTAGTTGGCGGTGATCGTGCCGGCGCCGAGGTTGCTGCCGGCGCCGATCTCGGCGTCGCCGACGTAGGCGAGGTGCGGGACCTTGGTGCCCTCGCCGACGTGCGAGTTCTTGATCTCGACGAAGGTGCCGGCCTTGGGCCGAGTCCTCGAGCAGGGCGCCGGGGCGCAGGTAGGCGAAGGGCCCGACCGAGCAGCCCTCGCGGACCTCGCACTCGACCAGGTAGGAGTGGAGTACCTGGGAGCCGGCGCCGACGGCGCTGTCGATCAGGGTGCTGAGCGGGCCGACGACGGCGCCCTCGCCGACCTTGGTCTCTCCGCGCAGGGACGTTCCGGGCTCGATGCGGGCGTCGGCGGCGATCTCGACGCCGGCGTCGATCCAGGTCGAGGCGGGGTCGACGACGGTGACCCCGGCGAGCATGTGGGCCTCGAGCAGGCGGCGGCGCGCCTCGGCCTCGACCGCGGCGAGGTCGACCCGGTTGTTGACTCCCATCGTCACCGCGAGGTCGTCGGCGAGGTGGGCGGCGACGGAGAGGCCGGCGGCGCGCAGCGCCGGGAAGACGTCGGGCAGGTAGTACTCGCCCTGCGCGTTGTCGTTGGCGAGGCCCTGCAGGGCGGTGGCCAGCGGGGCGGCGTCGAAGACGTAGGTGCCGGCGTTGATCTCGCGGATCGCCAGCTGGGCGGCGTCGGCGTCGCCGGCCGCTTTGGCCTCGACCACGCGCTCGACCCAGCCTTCGGCGTCGCGGACGACGCGGCCGTAGGCGCCGGGCTCGTCGAGCTCGATCGTCAGCATCGTCGCCGCCGCCTCGGAGGAGAGGTGGGCGCAGAGCAGGTCGGCGATCACCTCTTTGGAAATAAGCGGCACGTCGCCGGAGAGGACGAGCACGGTCTCGCTCTGCTCGATCAGCGGCAGGGCGGCGCGGATCGCGCCGCCGGTCCCGTCGGGCTGCGGTTGCTCGACGGTCTCGACCTCGGCGGGGAGCCCGGAGGAGAGGTCACGCCCGGGCGAGACGATCGCGGCGACGCGGCCGGCGCCCGCCTCGCGGGCAGCGGCGATCGGCCAGGCGACCATCGGCCGGCCGCAGACGGGGTGGAGCATCTTCGGCGTCGAGGAACGCATCCGCGTGCCCTCGCCCGCCGCCATGACGAGCACCAGAGGTTGGCTCACTTGCGGAATCCTATTCTGGAAGCAAATGCCTGCCAGACGAAGGTTTCCGGGCGGGCGGGTCCTGTCACCCGCCCGGCGGCGGGTATCCGACTGGGCGGTTATTGCCGAGAACCGGCTGCGGCGCCCGTGGCCAGGTCTCTGCCGAGGAGAGCTACCGAGGTGAGCGTCCAGCCGGCGAAGATCAGGTCGATGCCGACGAGCAGGCCGATCGCCCAGTCGGCCGAGCTTGGGAACTTGGCGAGGACGAGGATCCCGATCAGCAGCCCGGCGACGCCGCTGAGGCCGAGCCAGCCCGCGTTCGGCTCGCCGCGGGCGATGAAGGCGATCGATGATCCGGGTCAGGCCCATGAAGAGGAAGTAGATGCCGAGCACCAGGGTCAGCGTCAGCGTGCCGTTGTGCGGCTCGAGGATCAGCCAGAGGCCGACGACCACGGTCAGCGCCGCCCACAGCAGCCGCCACAGCAGCGTGCCCACCGAGTGCGCGGTGAAGGCGCCGGCGATGAGGAAGGCGCCGACGATCAGGAGGATCCAGCCGATGAAGATCGCCGTCCCGACCGAGGCCACAGCAGGCACCAGGATCGCGATGCAGCCGACGAGGATCGCGCCGATCCCGACCGCCATCAGCCCCTTCCAGCTGCGGCTCAGCCCTTCACGGACCTCCGGGTCCAGCGACGTGCCACCGATCTCCATGAAGAAGAACCTAATCGGGCAGGCGGACGACGCGCAACACCCGACTCAGCGGGTGGTCAACTCCACTCCCTGTGCGATTCACCACCGTATACGGGGTATAAGTGCGTCACTCGCGAGTCGGGCGCTACGCTCGGGTCTCGATCCGGGGTGGTGTAGTCGGCTAGCACGCCTGGTTTTGGTCCAGGAAGCAGGGGTTCGAGCCCTCTCCCCGGAATGCCGGCGGCTCGCAAATGCCGCCGGCTCCCGGAGTGCCGCCGGATCGCGTTACTCCTCCGCCGCCCGCGCCACTTTGCCGCCTTTGGCTCCCGGCTCCATCGCCGGGCCCCGCGGGGAGGCGATGCCGAGGACGCGCATCGCTTTGAGGCCGAGGCCGAGCTTCTCGCGGCCCTCGGTGCCGGAGACGTCGTGGCCGCAGAGCTCGCGGACGCGCTCGAGGCGGTAGCGGATCGTGTGGCGGTGGGTGAAGAGCTGTTTGGCGGTGGCGGCGACGTTGCCGTCGTTGTCGAGATAGGCCTCGACCGTGGCGACCAGCTCGGTCTCGTACTGCTCGTCGTACTCGACCAGTGGCTGGACCGTCTCGGCGTAGAAGCGTTCGAGCTCGGCCGGGTCCTCGCTCATCGCCGGCAGCAGCAGGCGGTAGGCGCCGGTGTCCTCGAAGGCGAGCAGCGGGCGGCCCTCGGCCTCGCCGACGTTGACCGCGAGCTGGGCCTCGCTGCCGGCCCGGTAGAGGTCGACGGGGTCGGCGCAGCGGCGGCTGCGGCCGATCGCTGAGGTGGAAGCCGGCGAGGCTGTCGGCGAGCTCGCGGGAGAGGCCGGCCGCGGCGCGGGCGAGCCGCTCGTCGTCCTCGGCGGGGACGATCGCGGCGATCTCCGCCGCCGCCTCTCCCCCCTCGGCCGCCGCCAGCGAGCCGGGCGCGATCGAGCGCAGCGCCCGCTGGGCCAGGACCAGGACCCGCTCGCGCCACTCGCCCGTCTGCGCCGCCCGCGGCGCCGCCCGCAGCACGACCGCGCCGGCGCCGCGGTCGAGGTCGGCGCCGAGCTCCCCGGCGCGGGCGACGATGTCGCCGCGGTCGGTCACTTCCCGACGCAGCACCGCGTCGACGAAGGCGCCCGCGGCCTCCTCGCTCTCCCACTCGGGCGAGCGCGAACGCTCCAGCTCGAGCGCCAGCAGCGTCGTCACCATCCGCGCGATCGCCGCCTCGGGCGCCGCCTTGGCCCGGTAGCGCAGCTCCCCGACCACGGCGTCGGCGACCCGCAGCTCGACCCTGGTCACGCCCTCGCCGCCGGAGAGCAGCTTCTGCTCCTGGTCGGAGGAGGCGCCGGCGACCGCGAGCACCGCGCTGGAGCGGTCGATCAGGGCGACGCTGGCGTCGAGCAGCCGCGCCGCCGCCCGCGCGACCGCAGGCAGCCCGGCCCCCGACTCGACCGCCTCGGAAAGGGCGTCGAGCAGAGTCGCTTGCTCGGTAGATGCAGAGCCAGGCATCGAGCCATTATCCGGATACGCCCCTGACGGCGCCTGACCAAGCGGGGGTAGGAACTCGCGCTGCGCGCTCGCACCCCCGCCCTCGGCGGGGGGTCGGCCGAATAGCAGCGCTATTCGGCCGACTGAGGACGCCGCCCCGCGCAGTGTCAGGTGCCGTTCAGGAAGTTGACGATGTCGGTGTAGTAGTAGACGAAGATCAGGCCGACGACGACGCCGCCGATCACCAGGGCCGCGAGCACGAAGAGCGAGAGGAAGCCGGCCGCGGCCTTCTCCCAGACGCGCCCGTAGGAACTGAGCGCCGGCGTGAGGATGAGGGTGACGAAGACGACCAGGCAGATCGCCGCCGCGATCCCGTAGAGCACGTACTGATGGTCGATCCTCGCCAGGGCGAAAACGGTCACTGGACTGGATTCTGGCGCACTTGCGTGACGACCAGCGCCACCGCCGCGCAAAACGAGAAGGCGCAGGCGCCGAGCGCCCAGCCGCCGCTGACGTCGCTGAGGTAATGGACGTCGAGGTAGACGCGCGAGAGACCGACCAGCACGGTCAGCGCCAGGCCGGTCGTCACCACCGCCGTCGCGCGCGCCATCCCCGGCCGCAGCCGCAGCACGATCGTCACCGCCAGCCAGAGGTAGAAGACCGAGTGGGCGGCGTGGCCGCTGGGGTAGGACGAGCCGGAGGTCGCGACCAGCGGTTCCGGCGGCCGCGGCCGGTCGACCGCGTCCTTGATCGCGTGGATGCCGAACTGCGTGATCGCCATCCCCGCGACCAGGACCCAGAACTCGGCCCAGCGGCGCCGCCAGGCGAGCAGCGCCGCGCAGATCGCCGCCAGCGGCCAGACCACCGCCGCCGAGCCGAGTGCGGTGACGACCTTGGCGACGGCGGTCAGCGCCGAGGTGTGGAGGTGGGCGGCGATTTCCATCGCCGTTTCGTCGCCGGGCGTCGGCCCCGGTTCGGCGCCGACGGCGACGGCGTAGGCGACGAGGACGAAGGACCCCACCGCCAGCGTCGCCATCAGCGAGGTGAATTCCAGCCCGAAGGTCCCGCCCGGCGTCACCCGGTCCCAGAGGAAGCGGATCTGCGGCCGGCGCCCCAGCTCGACCAGCCAGGCGCTCGCCCGGTGCCCCTCCATCCAGCGCACCGCCGAGCGCCGGTTGCGCCCCTCGCGGAAGTGGCGGTAGAGCCAGACGACGGCGACCACCACGACGATCAGCGTCGCCAGCAGGAATGCCCCTTTGGCGGCGTACTTCCCGGCCGTCTCGACGCTGCGCGAGAAGAAGTAGCCGACGAGGATGTGGGCGCTGGCCCAGAGGCCGGTGCCGAGGATCGAGTACGGGACGAAGGCGCGGTAGCGCATCCCCGAGCTGCCGGCGATGAACGGAGCGAAGGCGCGGACGAGACTGATGAAGCGGCCGACGAAGATCGTCTTGCCGCCGTGACGGCCGAAGTAGTCCTCGACTTTTTCGAAGCGCTCGTGGCTGATCCCGAACCGCGGGCCGTGCTCGAGCACGAAGCCGCGGCCGAGCCGGCGGCCGAGGAAGAAGCTGGTCGTGTCGCCGAGCCAGGCGGCGAACCAGGCGATGGCGATCAACAGGTAGATCGAGATCGCCCCCTGGCCGGCGACGGCGCCGCCGATCAGCATCACCGTCTCGCCCGGCACCACGAGGCCGACGAAGGCGCCGGTCTCGGCGAAGGCGAAGACGCCGACCAGCAGGTACGTCCACCGGCCGAGCGTTTCCGAGATCTCTTCGAGCAGCTTCTGCAGGTTGAGGCTGCCGAGCTCGCGGCTGAGGAAGTAGTAGCCGGTCGCGACCGCGACGGCGACGATCGCGAGGACGACGCGTTTGCGCGTGATACGTCCCCCGCCGTGGCCCTCCCCGGGCAGCTTCATGGCGCCATCCTGGCGCTGCCGGCGGCGCAGACGATCGCTTCGCCGGTCTCGAGCGCGCCGGCCGCGCGCTGGGCGGCGGCGAGGTCGGGAAAGAGGCCGACGGCGGTCGGGCCGGAGCCGCTGAGGATGGCGATCGGCGCGCCGGCGGCGCGCAGGGACGCGAGCGCCTCGCTGATGTCGGGGCGCAGCGAGAGCGCCGCCTCGGCGAGGTCGTTGACCAGCAGCTCGGGATAGTCGAGCGGCGAGGCGCCGGCGCCGGCGACCTCGCGCAGCCGCGCGGCGATCGCCTCGAGCTCCGCCGCCGGGCGGCCGAGCCCGAGCCGGTCGGCCTCGGCGAAGACCGCGGCGGTGCTGAGGCCGCCGCCGCCCGGAAGCAGCACCGCCGCGTGGGCGGCCGGCTCGGGCAGCGGCTCGACCCGCTCGCCGGCGCCACGGACCAGCGCCAGGGACGGCCGCAGCTGCGAGGGGACGTCGGCCCCCAGCTCCGCCGCCAGCCGCGGCAGGTCGGGAACCTCCCCGGCTGCCAGCCGCAGCACCGCCGCGGCGTCGCCACTGCCGCCGCCGAGGCCGGCGGCGACCGGCACCCGCTTCTCGATCTCGACCCGCAGCGGCTCGCGCTCCCAGCCACTCTCGCGCAGGGCCGCCAGCGCCCGCGCCGCCAGGTTCTCGCCCTCGACGCCGGGGCAGACGACCTCGTCACGCGCGGCCGGCGTGACCTCGATCAGGTCGGCCAGGGCCAGCGGCTCGAACAGCGAGCAGAGCTCGTGCAGGCCGTCTTCGCGGCGGCCCCCGAGGTACAGGCAGAGGTTGAGCTTGGCCGAGGCGTGGATGAGCATCAGCCGCGCAGCTTCGCGGAGAGGCCGGCGAATTGCCGCGGGGCCAGCTGCTCGGCCCGCGCGTCCTCGGGCAGCCCCAGCTCGGCGAGGGCCGACCGGGCCGGCGCCAGCGACCCCGGGCGGGCGTGCTCGAGCGAGCGGGCCAGCGACTTGCGGCGGTGGGCGAAGGCGGCGCGGATCAGCTCTCGCGTCGCGGCGTCGGCTCCAGGACCGGTCCGCCGCAGCCGCAGGATCGCCGAGTCGACCCGCGGCCGCGGCTTGAACACTGCCGGGTCGACCGCCCGCACCAGCTCCACCTCGCAGGCCAGCTGGGCGACCGCGCTCGGGGCCCCGTAGGTGCGGCTGCCCGCCGCCGCCCGCAGCCGGTCGGCGATCTCGCGCTGGACCATCACCGTCCAGCTCTGCAGCGACGGCAGCAGCTCGATCGTCCGCAGGATCAGCGGCGTCGCCACCGAGTAGGGCAGGTTGGCGACCATCGCGCTCGGCGCCGGCCGCAGCGCGCCGAGGTCGAGCTTCATCGCGTCGCCCCAATGCAGGTCGACGTTCGGCAGCGCCCCGACCGGCGCCAGCGCCGGCTCCAAGCCGCGGTCGATCTCGACCGTGTGCAGGTGCGCGGCGACGGCCGCGAGCCGCTCGCTCAGCACCGCTTCGCCCGCCCCGACCTCGAGCACGACGTCCCCGCGTTCCAGTTCGGCGTCGCGGACGATCGCGTCGAGCAGGTTGGGGTCGGCGAGGAAGTTCTGGCCGAGCCGGACCATCGGACGATCCTCCTACCAGCCGAACAGCGAGCGCGCGTTGGCTCCGACCGTCCGCTCCAGCTCCTCGTAGGAGACGCCGCGGACCTCGGCGACGGCGCGCGCGGTCTCGACCACGAAGGCGGGCTGGTTGCGCTTGCCGCGCCGCGGCTGCGGCGCCAGGTAGGGGGCGTCGGTCTCGACCAGGAGCCGCTCGGCCGGAACCTTCGCGGCCGCGAACAGCAGCTCCTTGGCGCTGGGGTAGGTGGCGTTGCCGGCAAACGAGCAGTACCAGCCGCGCTCGGCGGCGTCGCCCACGCGCTGCGGCGCCGAGAAGCAGTGGAGGATCACCGGCTGATCGCCGGCGCGGGCGTCGAGCGTCGCGAAGATCTCGTCGGTCGCGCCGGTCTCCCTCTCCGGGTCGCGGGCGTGGATCACGATCGGCAGGTCGAGCTCGATCGCGATCTCGATCTGGGCGGCGAAGGCGCGCCGCTGCTCGTCCCGGCTCGCGTGGTCGCGGTAGAAGTCGAGCCCGGTCTCGCCGATCGCCCGCACCTTCTCGTGCGCGCCGAGCTCGAGGATTTCGGCGGCGACCGAGTCGTCGAAGCCGCTCGCCTCGTTCGGGTGGCGCCCGACCGCGGCGAAGACGGCCTGGTGGCGATCGGCGCTCGCCACCGCCGCGGCGTTGGTCTCCCGGTCCATCCCGACCGTCAGCATCCGGGTCACCCCCGCGTCGGCCGCGGCGGCAACCAGCTCGTCCTCGCCGCCGTCGCAGAGGAAGAGGTGCGTGTGGGAATCGATCATCTCCCGGCTCAGCCTATCCTTCGGCCGATGCCGGACCCCGCCGATTACTACCGCGAGATCTACGCCCGCGGACTCGGCGGCGAGACGCCGTCGATCCCCGTCGCGGTCGCCGAGCTGGAGGAGCGGGCGGTGGCCGCGATGGACCCGAAGGCCGCCAACTACGTCGGCGCCGGGGCCGGCGCGGAGGAGACGATCCGGGCCAACCGCGAGGCCTTCCGCCGCCGCCGGCTGGTGCCGCGGATGCTGCGCGACGTCTCCGCCCGCGACCTCTCGACCACCGTCCTCGGCACGGCGATGCCGGCGCCGCTGCTGCTGGCGCCGATCGGAGTGCAGAAGGTGGTCCATGAGGACGGCGAGCTCGCCACCGCCCGCGCCGCCGCCGCGCTCGGGCTGCCGATGATCGCCAGCACCGCCGCCCACTTCCCGCTCGAGGAGATCGCCGCCGGCTACGGCGCGATCGTCCTCACCGTCGACACCTTCATCCCCGGCTGGAAGCCCCGCGACCTGCAGCAGGCCTGGCTGCCCTTCCTGCAGGGGATGGGAGTCGGCAACTACTTCCAGGACCCGGTCTTCCGCGCCGCGCTGCAGAAGACGCCCGAGGAGGACCCGGGGATGGCGACCGGCCACTTCCTCGCCGTCCAGACGAATCCGGCGCTGAGCTGGGACGACCTGGCGACGCTGCGCGAGATGACCTCGCTGCCCATAGTCGTCAAGGGGATCCAGCATGCCGACGACGCCCGCGAGGCGGCGCGCCGGGGCGTCGACGGCGTCGTCGTCTCCAACCACGGCGGCCGCCAGG
This sequence comes from uncultured Actinomycetes bacterium, assembly GCA_963800355.1. GTDB lineage: Bacteria > Actinomycetota > Thermoleophilia > Solirubrobacterales > 70-9 > VAYN01. The sequence continues at coordinate 212,984 of CAWDAP010000001.1, forward strand.
TCGACGGCGCGATCGGCTCCCTCGACGCCCTGCCGGCGATCGCCGCGGCCGTGGGCGACCAGCTCGCGATCCTCTTCGACAGCGGCGTCCGCGGCGGCAGCGACGCGCTCAAGGCGCTCGCCCTCGGCGCCGACGCCGTCTGCCTCGGCCGCCCCTACATCTGGGGCCTGGCACTCGACGGCCAGGCCGGCGTCGAAACCGTCCTCAAGATGATCCTCGCCGAGCTCGACCTGACGATGGCCCTCTGCGGCCTCACCCGGGTCGACCAGATCGGGGCGGAGCTGCTCAGCGACCTCCCGAGCCGCTCGGACCGTAGGTGAGCTCGAACGCATAGGTGGACGTGGGGCGGTATACCCCGATCACCTTCACTTCGCCGCTCACGACTTCGCCGTGCCGCCCTTTTCTGGCGGTCAGGCGACAGCGAAACGGGTAATGGCGCGGCGGATCCGCCGACGGGCAGCGGACGGAAACCGCGACCAGCCCGGAGGTACCGCCGGACAGGAGCTGCTCGAGATTGCGCGCCGGATCTCGGGGTCCGGCTGCGACCGGAGCTGAGCCTGCCGCCCCCGTATTCCCCGCGGGCGCCGAGCCGTCGCCCGATCCGCAGCCGCAGGCGAAGACGAAGATCGCCGTCGCGCACAGGATCGGGATAGCTGACCTCATCGCTCGCACAGTATCCATATGAAGTTCCTGGTAGCGTGCGCGACCTTTCTTACTCAATCAGCGCGGGAGAGCGCAAACAGAGGGGATGTTCTGGATGAAACGTGTCCACTTGATGTCACTTGCAGCACTGATCTTGCTGGTTTCGCTGTTGCTAGGAGCCGGCATCGGCAGTGCGGCCGGCAGGAATACCGTGGTCTGCAAGCTGGTCAAGCTCCACGGCAAGAGGGTGGTCGAATGCCCGAAGGCGGGCCTTCGCGGCAAGCGGGGCAAGCGCGGGAAGCGCGGGGCCACCGGGGCAGCAGGAGCGGCCGGGCCCACCGGTCCGCAGGGTCCCGCGGGTGCGCAGGGTCCCGCGGGTGCGGGCTCGGGCCTGACGCTCAACTTCAACGCCAAGCTCGGCCCCTTCCAGGTGAGGGAAGTCAGGATCGGCAATTTCACGCTGCAGGTCACCAACCCCGGTGGAGGGTGCGAAAGCGTCAAACTGCTGACCGACGCCCAGGACAGCCTGGTCTCGATCGGCTCGGGCGGTTCTTTCGGCGTGGTCGTGCACAACGCCTCGATCGAACTGCAGGAACCCGGTAAATCCAACATGTTCACCGCTGTCACCCTCAACGGCGGCAACACCATGTCGGGGATCGTCGGCAATGTGACCAGGGGCGGTTACTGCCTCGTCTCGGGCTACGTCACCGGAACCTGAGCTACCCGCCGCGAGCCACCCGAAGAGGGTGGCTCGCGGCGCACCTCGACGCATCAGGTAGCCGCCGCCTCGATCTTCGGGAACAGCGGCGCGACCCGCTCGACCCGCTGGCCGCCGGGGCGCGAGCCGAGCTCGGCCAGGGCACGGCCCTCTTCGCCGAGCGCAGCCAGCAGCGTCTCGCTGGTCTGCGGCAGGTAGGGGACGAGCAGCAGCGTCGTCACCCGCAGGCCCTCGACCAGGTTGTAGAGGACTTCGTCGAGCCGCTCCGGGTCGGCCTCGTCCTTGGCCAGCTCCCACGGCTTCGTCTCCTCGACGAAGCGGTTGAGGCGGCGGACCAGCGCCCAGGCCAAGTCGAGCGCCTGGCTCAGCTCGGCCCGGTCGAGCAGCTCGGAGAAGCGGGCGAGCGCGCCTTCGAAGTCCTCGGCGAGGGTGGCGTCGACCTGGGCCGCCGGGACGACGCCGTCGCGGTAGCGGTCGACCATCGCCAGCACCCGGCTGGCGAGGTTGCCGTAGTCGTTGGCGAGCTCGGTCTCGTAGCGCTGCTCGAAGCCGGCGGTGGAGATCGAGCCGTCCTGGCCGAAGCTGACCTCGCGGAAGAGGTAGAAGCGCAGCGCGTCGGCGCCGAAGCGGTCGATCGCCTCGAACGGGTCGAGGACGTTGCCGAGGCTCTTCGACATCTTTTTCTCACCCATCAGCAGGTAGCCGTGGATCACCATCCGCCGCGGCGGCTCGAGGTCGGCGGCGAAGCAGAGGGCGGGCCAGATCACCGCGTGGAACTTGAGGATGTCCTTGGCCATCACGTGCAGGTCGGCGGGCCAGAAGCGCTCGGTCAGGTCCTCGCCCTCGCGGGCGAAGGTGAGCGCGGTGACGTAGTTGAGGAGCGCGTCGAACCAGACGTACATCCGCTGCTCGGGGTCCCAGGGCAGCGGCAGCCCCCACTTCAGGTCGGGCCGCGAGAGCGAGACGTCCTCGAGCCCGCCCTTGATGAAGGAGAGCCCCTCGTTGCGGCGGAAGTCGGGGACGACGAGGTCGGGCCGCTCCTCGTAGAGGCCTTCCAACTGCGCCTGGAACGCCGACAGCTTGAAGAACCAGTTCTCCTCGCGTTCCTTCTCCAACGGGATCTCGTGGATCGGACAGGTATTGCCCGGCCCAAGCTCGCGCTCGGTTTTGAAGTCGGCGCAGCGGGGGCAGTACCAGCCCTCGTAGACCCCCTTGGTCACCCAGCCGTTGTCATAGACCCGCTGCATGATCTCGGCGACCTTGGCCTCGTGCCGCGGATCGCTGGTGCGGATGAAGAAGTCATTCGTCGCCCCGATGGTCGGCATCAGCCCACGGAACTTCTCGGTGTTGCGGTCGGCCAGCTCCTGCGGCTCGATCCCTGCCTTCTTCGCCGCGTTCTCGATCGGCTCTCCATGCTCGTCGGTCCCGGTCAGGAAGAACACGTCCTCCCCCCGCTGCCGATGGTGCCGAGCCAGCACATCCGCCGCCATCGTCGAATACGCGTGCCCCAGGTGCGGCTCCGCGTTGACGTAGTAGATCGGGGTGGTTATGAAGAAGCTCTTCGGGCTCATCCGCTGAAGCACGCTAGCCGAAGACGCTCCGGAGGCTTGGGGCGGCTGAGACGCGGCGCCTCGGTTCTCGTAGCATTCGGTGCTACAGTCGTGACGTGGGCAGAGACGTCTCCATCCGTGAGTTGCGGAACTCCACCGCCGCCGTCGTCGAGGAGCTGGAAGCCGGGGAACGGCTGACGCTGACCGTCAACCGCCGACCTGTCGCGGACATCCTCCCCCACCTCGACGAGCGCGACCCTTGGGTTCCCTCCGCCGAGCTGCGCCGCATCGTCCGTGAGGCACCAGCAGACCACGGGCTGCTCGATGACCTCGCCGAGGTCCGCGGCGCGGAGATCGACGACGCTTGAGCCGCGCGGTCGCCGACACCTCGATCTTCATCGCCGAGGAAACCGGGAGGGAGCTCGGAGAGCTGCCGGAGCAGATCGCCGTCTCGGTGATCACCGCCGCCGAGCTCGAGCTGGGGGTGCTTTGCGCCGCTGACCCAGCTGCTCGCGCCACCCGCCTCGCGACGCTTTCGCGCGTGCAGGCGACGTACCCGTTGCTGCCGGTCGACCCCGAGACGGCGAGCTGCTTTGCCCGTCTCGCCGCAGCTGAGCTTGCTCGCGGCCGCCGCCTTCGCCGCCACGACACCTGGATCGCCGCCACGGCGATGCGCTACGCCGCCTCAGTGGTGACTCAGGACAGCGACTTCTCCTCGTTCGAGGAAGTCGTTGTCCACCATGTCTGACCGCACCGCGGACGAGGCATCTCGGAAGGCATGTCGGGTTGCTCTCGCATAGCGAGAGGAAAGCGACACACCCTCACCGGCGCGCCTCGCGACCCGTGAGGGCTTTGTAGAGATCGTTCGCTCGCGTGCCCGTGAGAGCGGCGACGACGCTTGCCGCGGCTCGCGGTCGCGCCCCCGACTGGACGAGGTGGCGCAGGGCGTCGACGGCGAAGCCGACGTCCTGGTCGTGCTCGGCGGAGGCGGCGGGGGCGATGACGAGGACGATCTCGCCTTTGACCTCGCCGCGGAAGCGGCGGGCGAGCTCGCCGAGGGTGCCGCGGGCGACCTCCTCGTGGACCTTGGTCAGCTCACGGCAGACGGCGGCCTCGCGATCGGGGGCGAGGGCGGCGAGGGCGGCTAGGGACTCGCCGACGCGCCTCGGGCTCTCGAAGGCGATCACGGTCTCGGCCGAGCGCAGGACCCGCTCCATCTCCCCCGCCCGCCGCGGCAGGAACCCCTCGAAGCGCCATTTGTCGGTCGGCAGGCCGGAGGCGACGAGGGCGACGGGGACCACCGAGGGACCGGGCAGGACGGTGACCTCCAGCGCCCGGTCGATGCAGCGGCGGATCAGCTTGTAGCCGGGATCGGAGATGCCCGGCATGCCCGCGTCGGAGACCAGGGCGACGACGTCGCCGCGCTCGATCCGCGCCGCCAGCTCCTGCGCCCGCGAGGCTTCGTTGCCCTCATGGAAGGAGACAAGGCGCGGGTGCGGGCGGATCCGCAGGCGGTCGAGCAGGGCGCCGGTCTTGCGGGTGTCCTCGCAGGCGATGAAGTCGGCGCTGACGAGGGCCTCGCGCACCCGCGGTGAGACGTCGTCGAGGTTGCCGATCGGGGTCGGGCAGACGACGAGGGCGCCGGGCATCAGCCGTCGGCCTCCGTGACGGCGGCGCCCGCGCTCGCCAGCCCGGCGCGGGCGAGCGCAGCGGCGCCGATCATCCCGGCGTCGTTGCCGAGGGTCGCTGCGAGGATCGGGGTTTCGTTCATCGGCCTCAGGGCTCGCGAGCGCAGCTCGCGCCGAGCCGGCTCCAGCAGCAGGTCGCCTGCCGCGATCACGCCGCCGCCGACGACGATCGCGTTCGGCTGAAAGATGTTGGCCAAGCTCGAGCAGGCGACGCCGAGCCTGCCGCCGATCAGCTCGAAGACGTCGATCGCCGTCTGGTCCCCGGCCAGCGCCGCCTCGGTGACGACCCGGCCGTCGACCCCCTTGCCGGCGGCGAGCGCCTCGCCGAGCGCCGAGTCGGGCGCGGCTTCGGCCGCCGCCAGCCCCTCGCGCCCAAGCGCCGTCCCCGAGGCCAGCGCCTCGACGCAGCCGTGGTTGGGGCAGGCGCCCTGGCAGGGCGGCCCGTCGGCCTGGATCACGACGTGGCCGAGCTCGGCGCCGGCCCCGGTCGAGCCGCGGTAGATCTCGCCGCCGAGGATCAGCCCGCCGCCGATCCCCGTGCCGACGGTCAGCATCACCATGTGCGGCATCCCCTGCGCCGCCCCGTAGAGGTACTCGGCCAGGGCGGCGACGTTGCCGTCGTTGTCGACGAAGACCGGCAGGCCGGTGCGCTCGGCGACGATGTCGCGGATCGGCAGCTCGGAGAGCGGCAGGTTCACCGCGGCGACGGCGACGCCACGGTCGTGGTCGATCGTCGCCGGGATCCCGAGGCCGACGGCGACGACCTGCGGCCGCGCTTCCCGCGCCTCCTCGATCTCGCGCACCAGCAGCTCGACGAGCTCGTCCTCGGTCTGGCCCTTTGAGGCCTCGCGCTGCTCGTAGAGGGGTTCGGTGCCCGTGAGGACGCCGACGAGCATCTTCGTGCCCCCGAGATCGACGCCGATCGTCTCGGTCGCGCTCACGAGGAGCTGGAGGCTGGAAGGCGAAGGACCGACTCCATCGCCATGATTTCTAGCCCTTCATGACGCCCGACGGCGAGCAGCGGCCTCCCGAGCCGCCCCGAAACGAGCCCGAGTACAACGTTTACCGCTCCCGCCGGGGGCTGTTTTCGCGCCTGAGGAGCGCCGATCTCTCCGGGCTGAGCGACCGTGCAAGGTTGCCTTCATGGCGCCGCCGCAAGCGCGAGGAGCCGGGGACGCGGCCGCCCGAGCGCGGCCGCGTCACCCCACGCCGCGTGCTCAAATGGGTCGCCCTCGCCGCCCTCGGCTGGATCCTGCTCAGCTTCCTCGCCTTCGCCGTCTCCGCCCAGCTGCAGTCCTTCAAGCTCTCCGGCGAAGCGGGCAAGGCCCTGCACGGCAACCCGTTCCTGCTGCCGAGCGCGCAGACGATCCTCGTCCTCGGCACCGACGCGAGGCCGCCCGGCAGCGGCGACGTCAACACCTCGAAGACCTGCTTCGAACAGCAGTCGAAGGGCGAGAAGCCGCACAAGCCGTGTTACGAAGGCGAATTCCGCGCCGACACCCTGATGCTGATCCGGGCCGGCGGCGGCACCTTCAACAAACTCTCGATCCCCCGCGACAGCTTCGCCGAAATCCCCGGCTACCCCCCGACCAAAATCAACGCCGCCTACGCCTACGGCGGCGCCGCCCTGCAGATCAAGACGATCGAACAGTTCCTCGGGACGAAGATCGACCACGTCGCGATCATCGATTTCAGCGGCTTCGAAAAGCTGATCGACGCGGTCGGCGGGGTCGAAGTCAACGTCCCCCAGAAGCTCTGCGCCGACATCTCCGGCGGCGCCGGCCACGGCCAGGGGGGCGTCACCCTCCGCCTGCACAAGGGCTGGAACACCCTCGACGGCGAAAAGGCGCTGGCCTACTCGCGGGTCCGCGAGCCGGTCGAATGCCCCGGCCCCGGCAAGAGCGCCTACACCCTCGGCTACAGCGACTACAACCGCGAGCAGGCCCAGCAGTCGGTGATCAACGGGATCAAGAGCCGGCTCACCGACCCGCTCCGCCTCCCCTACAACTTCATCCACGGCCCCTTCATCGGCTGGCAGGCGCCGAAAGCGTTCGTCAGCGACATGGGCTTCTTCACGATGCCGCAGCTGATCCTCGCGGCGGGAATCGGCGGTGGCTCGAGCGCCGAAGTCTTCTGCGTCAAGCAGCTGAGCGGCTGCGGCAACGGACCCGAAGGCTCGACCGAAATCCCGGAGTCCCTTCGCAAGAAGGCCCTCCACCGGTTCCTGAACAACTAGCGGCGGCGGGCGATTGGCGACTTCGGGCGGCTATAACCGCCACAACTCGCCAGTCGTCAGTCGGCGGCCGAGGCGGCCGGCTTCGACTCGCTGCCGGAGGTGGGCTTCGACTCGCCGGAGCCCGAATCGCCGCTCTTCTCGCCGCCCCCCTCGGAGGCGCCGCCGTTGCCGCCGCCCCGCTTCGTCTTGTAATCGGTGTTGTGGAAGCCCGAGCCCTTGAAGTGGATCGCCGGCGGGGTGAAGACCCGGGAGGCGGGGGCGCCGCACTCCTGGCACTCGCGCAGCGGCTCGTCGGTCATCTTCTGCAGCGCCTCGAAGACGTGACCGTTCTCGCATTTGTACTCGTAGATCGGCATCGCGGCCCGCGATTATCGCAGCCGCTACGGTTCCGGCCATGGCTACCGAGCAGGGGACCCGCCCGACCGAGGTGACGATGGAGGAGATCGTGGCGCTGTGCAAACGGCGCGGCTTCGTCTTCCCGTCCTCGGAGATCTACGGCGGCCTCGGCTCGACCTACGACTACGGCCACTACGGCGTCCTGCTGAAGAACAACGTCAAGGCCGAGTGGTGGAAGGCGATGCTGACCGAACGCGACGACATCGTCGCCCTCGACTCGGCGATCCTCCAGCACCCGCGGGTCTGGGAGGCCTCCGGCCATCTCGCCGGCTTCACCGACCCGCTCGTCCAGTGCCTCGGCAAGTGCAAGAAGCGCTGGCGCGAGGACCATCTGCGCGAGGCGGTCGAAGAGGAAGGCGGCGACCCGAGCGCCGAGCTGCGCTGCCCCGAGTGCGGCGGCGAGCTCTCCGAGCCGCGCCAGTTCAACCTGATGTTCGAGACCCACGTCGGCCCGGTCGCCGAGGAGGGCTCGACCGTCTACCTCCGCCCCGAGACGGCCCAGGGCATCTTCATCAACTTCAAGAACGTGATGGCGTTCGCCCGCAAGAAGCCGCCGTTCGGGATCGCGCAGGTCGGCAAGTCCTTCCGCAACGAGATCACCCCGGGCAACTTCATCTTCCGCACCCGCGAGTTCGAGCAGATGGAGATGGAGTACTTCGTGCCGCCCGCCGAGGCCGACAAGTGGCACCAGCACTGGATGGACGAGCGCGAGCGCTGGTACACCGAGCTCGGCATCCGGCCAGACCACCTGCGGGTCCGCGCCCACGGCGCCGACGAGCTCTCCCATTACTCCTCGGCGACCAGCGACATCGAGTACCTCTTCCCGATCGGCTGGTCGGAGCTGGAGGGGATCGCCGACCGCGGCGACTTCGACCTCACCCAGCACGCCGAGTTCTCCGGCGAGAAGCTCGAGTACTTCGACCAGCAGACCAAAGAGCGCTACGTCCCCCACGTGATCGAGCCCGCGGCCGGCGCCGACCGCGCCACCCTCGCCTTCCTCGTCGACTCCTACGAGGTCGAGGAGGTGGAGGGGCGCCAGCGCACCGTCCTGCGCCTGCACCCGCGCCTGGCGCCGGTCAAGGTCGCCGTCCTCCCGCTCGTCTCCAAGGACGGCCTGCCTGAGAACGCGCGCGAGATCTTCGGAGACCTGCGCCGCCGCCTGCCAGCCGAGTTCGACGAAGGCGGCTCGATCGGCAAGCGCTACCGCCGCCAGGACGAGATCGGCACCCCCTGGGGCGTCACCGTCGACCACCAGACGATGGAAGACGACACCGTCACCCTCCGCGACCGCGACTCCCTCGAGCAGATCCGCGTCCCTATCGACGGTCTCGGCGACGAGCTGGTCGGCCGCCTCGAAGCGCCCTGGCGCTCCCCGAAGCTCGCTTAGGTGGGCAAGACGCCGCGTCGCTGATCGACGACGAGGAGCGCTGGACCTCCTATGTGCTCGACTCGATCGTCGAGACGACGGTCCCGGGACCTCCTGCTGCTGACCAGGGTCGACAAGCCGGCGCTCCTGCGAGGTCTGTTACGGCTCGTCAGCGACTACTCGAGCCAGATCGTGGAGAAATACGCGTCCGCCGGCGCAACCGCGGCAGGGAGGTCGACTTCGTCCTCTCCCGCGGCGATTCTCTGACCGCGATCGAGGTCAAGAGCGGCCGTCGCCGCGACGGCCTCCCCGGCATGAGCGCCTTCGAGTCCGCCCACGGGCCTGCTCGCAAGCTCCTGATCGGTGGCGACGGTACCCCGCTTGAAACCTTCCTGTCAACGCCGCGGCACAACGCGAAGCTCGGCTGAGGAAAGCGGAGTCCGCTTGATCGCGTCGAAGCGGGCGCTTAGGTTCGTCTGAGTTCGTCCGCCACCGATTTAGGGAGAGACATGGCCTACGAGATGAAGTTGCGCGGCACCGATCACGAGGTGAAGGTGCGAAACCCCTGGGCCGTGGCCCTGCTGCCGATCGTCACGCTCGGGATCTACCACCTGGTCTGGTGGTACAGAATCAACAAGGAGCTGAAGGCCTACGGCGAAGCCAAGGGCTACGACCTCGGCCAGAACCCGACCGCCTCGCTGCTGGCCCTGTTCCCGGGCGGGATCATCGTCATTCCGGCGCTGGTCAGCTACTGGCGCGGGACCAAGCGCGTCCAGGGCGCCTCGAAGATCGCCGGCCGCGAGCCGGTCAGCGGCTGGATCTCGCTGATCCTCTACCTGCTCCTCTCGCCCGCCTTCTGGGCCTACCTGCAGGTCTCCCTCAACAACATCTGGGAGCAGGAGGCCGAAGCGGCGCCGGGCCAGGTGCCGCCGCCGTCCCAAGGCAGCGAGATGCCGCCGCGGCTGGAGGGCAGCGAGGGCGACGCCGTCAGCTGATACTGAGGAACTCGCGCACGCGCTCGGCATCCTCGTCGAGCGCCTGCGCGTCCTTCCTGCTGACCTTGCCGAGGCGCTCAAGCCCTTTTTCGTGACCGGCATCTTGTGCGGCCCGACGGTTTCCTCGCGGGCGGTCCAGCCGAGCAGAACCGCGTCGCCGACGTAGTCGACAGTCACTTGGATTTCGGTTTGGCCGCCGACTTCGAAGCATTGGAGGACGGGATCGAATCGACGACGAAGACGACCGCTTTGCCTTTGGGGATCCCGGGCGGATAAGGGCCCTCCGTCAGATCGGGCGGCAGGACCAGCTCGCGCCGGTCGCCGCCCTCGAGGCCTTCGAGGCCTTCTTCCCAGCCGGGAATCACTTCGCCCTTGCCGAGGGTGAAGGTGAACGGCCTTTCCTGGTCCCAGGAGGAAACGAACTTCTTTCCGGTTTCGTATTCGTAACCCGCGTACTGGATCGTCAGCTTCCTGCCGGGGGTACCGAGCTTGCCGATCCCTTCGATCGTGTCGGTCAAGGCGAGGTATTCCGGTGGCGGGCTGTCCGGAATGATCGGCTTCGGCTCCTTCCCGACCAGCCCAGCGGCGTTCGGGTGCATTTTTTCTTCGTACCGGATCGGGGGCGTACCGTGAGATATCCGGAACGGGGTCAGCTTCCCGCCGTTGGTGGTCGATGAACCGCCGCCTCCACAGCCGCTCAGAAGGACAACGAGAACGAGAATAGTCAGAAAGAGCATGCGCATCTTGGCCATCCTAGAGATCTTCCCGCCGGAGTGACAGCTTCTTCAACGGGGGAGATCGGTGGGTCTTTCGGCCTTCTTCGCCGAGCTCCTGGGCAACAGTTCGAGGATGAAGGCGACGGTCTTGCCCCGCGGGACGCCGGGCGGATAGCCACCTCTGGCCAACTTCGGCGGCACCACCACGACGCGACGGTCGCCAATCTCCATCCCGTTGAGTGCCTCTTCCCACCCGGGAATCACTTCGCCGGCGCCGAGCGTGAAGGTCACCGGCCGGCCCTTCTCCCAGGAAGAGGCGAGCTTCTTGCCGGTTGCGTAGTCGTAGCCCACGTACTGGACGGTCACCTGTTCGCCCGAGGCGAAGTACGCCCCGATCCCGTCGAGCAGGTCCTTCATCGCGATCCGGTCCTCGGGATGGACGTGGGGGATGAACGGCTTCGACTCTGACCCGGCGAGGCCGGAGGGCTTGATCTTCAATTCGGCCTGGTAGCGGATCGGCGCCTGCGGGCCCGAGAGCCAAAGGGGTGGTTTCGTGACGTTGTCCCCTGCCACGGCGGAACCGGCCTTCCCGGTGGAAATCGGTGGCGACGAGGAACCGCCCCCGCAACCCGGCAGCATCGCGAGACAGGGTAAAATAATCAGCAGACTTCTCTTCATCAGCTGTGATCGTAGGGAACGGGCGAGCCACGGAAGCTCGGACTGTCTCGCATAAGGTCGGCGCTTAGACTGGCCGAGGGTCTTCCAACCGGGGAAGGAGGGACACGTAGTGAATCTGGCTTCGATCATCGCCGAACGCACCGCCGCCTCGCCCGAGGCGGTTGCCGTGCGGCTCGGTCCCCTGGAGCTCACCTACTCCGAGCTCGACGACCGCAGCGCCCGCCTCGCCGCCCTGCTCCGCGAGAAGGGACTGCAGCAGGGCGACCGGGTCGGGGTGATGCTCCCCAACGTCCTCGAGTTCCCGATCGCCTACTACGGGGTCCTCCGCGCCGGCGGCGTCGTCGTGCCGATGAACGTGCTGCTGAAGCGGCGCGAGATCGCCTTCTACCTCGAAGACTCCGGCGCCAAGCTGCTGCTCGCCTGGCACGGATTCGCCGCCGAGGCGCGGGAGGGAGCGGCCGACGCCGGCGCCGAGCTGATCGAGGTCGAGCCCGAAGCCTTCGCCGAGCTGCTCGGCGACCGGGAGCCCGAGACCGAGATCGCCGAGACCGAGGAAGACGACACCGCGGTCATCCTCTACACCTCCGGCACCACCGGCAAACCGAAGGGCGCCGAGCTGACTCATTTCAACCTCTCGCGCAACTCCGACATCTCGGCCCGCACCACCTCCGAAACCAAGGCCGGCGACGTGGTCCTCGGCGCCCTCCCCCTCTTCCACTCGTTCGGCCAGACCGTGAGCATGAACGCCTCGCTGGGTGTCGGCGCCACGCTGACGCTGCTGCCCAAATTCGACCCAGGGGAGGCGCTGGAGATCATCCAGCGGGACCGCGTCACCCACTTCTACGGGGTGCCGACGATGTACGGGGCGCTGCTGCACCACCCCGGCCGCGAGGGCTACGACACCTCGGCGCTGCGGATCTGCATCACCGGCGGCGCCTCGATGCCGGTCGAGGTGCTGCGCGGCTTCGAGCAGGCCTTCGGCTGCGAAGTGCTCGAGGGCTACGGCCTCTCGGAGACCTCGCCGGTCGCCTGCACCAACCATCCCGGCCGACCGCGCAAGCCCGGCTCGATCGGCACACCACTCGAAGAAGTCGAGATGAGGGTCGTCGACGAGAACGACGAGGAGGTGCCGCAGGGCGAGGTCGGCGAGATCGTGATCCGCGGTCACAACATCATGAAGGGGTACTGGCAGCGGCCGGAGGCGACGGCGGAGGCGATGCGCGGCGGCTGGTTCCACAGCGGCGACATGGCGCGGGTCGACGGGGACGGCTACTTCTTCATCGTCGATCGCAAGAAGGACCTGATCATCCGCGGCGGCTACAACGTCTACCCGCGCGAGGTCGAGGAGGTCCTCTACGAGCACCCGAAGATCCGCGAAGCCGCCGTGGTCGGCGTCCCCCACGACGAGTGGGGCGAGGAGATCGGCGCCGCCGTCGTCCTCCACGACGGGGAGGAGCTCTCGCCGGAGGAGGTGAGCGAGTACGTGAAGGAGCGGATCGCCGCCTACAAGTACCCGCGGATCATCTGGTTCCTCGACGAGCTGCCGAAAGGCCCGACCGGCAAGATCCTCAAGCGCGAGATCGCGACGCCGTCACCCGCCGAGCCTGACGCGAGCGCCTGAGACCTGATTTACTCGGCCTTCCCCGAGTACTTGGACCAGTCTGCTTGGGCTGTTACAGCAGTGCGCATTGGGAGGCGCCCTGCGTTCGGACAAGGAGAAGAGATGTTCAGTAGACGCCTGACCGCGTTTGTCACGGCGCTGGCAATCTGCCTCGCCGCCGCACTGCCGGCCACCGCATCGGCGCACGATCCGATCCTCTTCGTGCACGGTTGGTCGGAGAGCGCATCGCTCTGGAACACGATGATCGAAAGGTTCGAAGCGGACGGCTACTCGTCCTCCGAACTCAGCGCATACAGCTACAACACCTCGACCTCGAACAAGACGCTGGCCGAAAAAGAAGTGAAGTCGCACGTCGAAAGCCTGCTGAAAGCGACGGGCGCCTCGAAGGTGGACATCATCTCCCACTCGATGGGGAGCCTGAACACGCGGTGGTACGTCAAGTTCGTCAAAGGCGGCCAGGAAAAGGTCGACGACTGGGTCTCGCTCGGCGGCCCGAACCACGGCACGTCGACCGCGAACTTCTGCTTCAGCACCGCCTGCACTGAGATGCGGATCGGCTCGACGTTCCTGGAAGAACTGAACGCCGGGGACGAGACGCCGGGAACCGTCAACTACGGGACCTGGTGGTCGCCCTGCGACGAAATCATCAACCCGGACGAAAGCGTGCTGCTCAGCGGCGCCTCGAATCACGAAACGGCGTGCATCTCGCACGTCGCCCTGACCACGAACGAAACGGTCTACGAAGAAGTCCGCGAATTCGTCAAATAGCAGTGCCCGACTGAAGTGAGCGCGATCCTGGCCAGTCAGCCAGGATCGCGCTAGTCTCCTGTCGACCCCATGCGACACCAAAAGGAGACGAGATGAGCGTCGCTTCCCAGCGCCTGATGGACAACATCACCTACGAGGATCTCTACCGTCGCTGGGAGCAGGGGAACTGGAGCGCCTACGACATCGACATGTCGACCGACCGCGAGGGTTGGCAGTCGCTGAGCGACGTCCAGCGGCGCTCGGCGATGTGGATCTACTCGATGTTCTATTACGGCGAGGACCGGGTCGCCGACACCCTCGCCCCCTACGTCACCGCCGCCCCGACCGAGGAGCAGTCCTACTTCCTGGCGACCCAGCAGGTCGACGAGGTCCGTCACTCGATCTTCTTCCATCGCTTCTTCAAGGAGGTGATCGGCGTCGGCGGCACCTCCGTGCAGCAGACGCTCTCCTCCACCCTGCCGCAGCTGAACTGGGGCTACCGCGGCATCTTCGACCGGCTCGACCGGATGGCGGAGGAACTGCGCAAGGACCGCTCGGTGGCGAAGTTCGCGCAGGCGATCACCCTCTATCACCTGATCGTCGAGGGCAGCCTCGCCCAGCCGGGCCAGCACTTCATCGAGGACTTCTTCGCCTCCGAAGACACGATGCCCGGCTTCAGCGAGGGGATGGCCAACGTCTCCCGCGACGAGCAGCGCCACATCGGCTTCGGGGTCAAGGTCCTCTCCGAGCTGCTCGAGGAGGGCGCCCCGGGCTGGCAGGAGAACCGCGCCGCGGTCGTCGAGCTGCTGAAGGAAACGATGCCCTACATGCCAGGCGTCTTCTCCCCGCCCGGCCTCGACCGCGCCTATACCGAGTGCTACGGCTTCTCGATCGAGGACATCATCGCCTTCGGCTTCAAACTGGTCCGCCAGCGCTGGCGGACGATCGGCTTCCCGACCGAGGAGATGCCCCCCGGCGTCTTCCCCTTCGACCCGGACAAATCCGAGGAGGAGGTCGCCGCCGAGCAGGTGAAGCTGCTGATGGCCGGCGTCGTCGGCAACCCCGGCGCGAAGACGCCCGAAGCCTCGCCCGAGCTGCAGCGCATCCACTTCGACATCCTCACCCGCGTCGCCGACCCCGCCGCCGCCAACGGCTCGCCCTTCGTCCTGCAGTGGCGCTTCACCGACGCCGAACCGTGGCACCTGGTCCTCGACAACGGCTCGACCCGCGCCGAGGCCGGCGAAGCGCCGAGCCCGAACGTCACCATCGAGACCAGCTGGGCCGACTGGATCGCCGCCGGCAAGCCGGATGCCAACCAGCTGAAGATGATGCTGCAGCGCCGCCTCCGCCCCCGCGGCAAGGTCCGCGACCTGGCGCGGATGCGCAAGGTCTTCGGCTAGACGCCCACCCGGCGGGGCCGTTGCCTCAGGAGATCGGCGGGCGCTGGTCCGCCCAGGGGCGCTCGGCCTCGATCTGGGCGGCGAGCGAGAGCAGCGTCGCCTCGTCGCCGGGGCGGCCGATCACCTGGAAAGAGAGCGGCATGCCTTCGGGCGAGAAGCCGAAGGGGACGGCCATCGCCGGGTTGCCGAGGTGGTTCCAGGGGACGCAGTAGGGATAGAAGCGGCTCATCCCGAGCACGGTCTGCAGGGCGCCCTTGCCCTCCCAGCGGCGGACCGGCAGCGCGGTTCCGCCCATCACCGGCATCACCAGGACGTCGTGATCGTCGAAGATCGCGTTGATCCGCGCCTGCTCTGCCGGCCGCCGCTCCATCGCCTTCGCGTAGAGGGCCTGGGGGAGGATGCCGCCGAGGCGGCCGAAGCCGCGGGTGCGGCGTTCGAGCCGCTCGGGGTGCGGGACTTCCTCGACCGTCTCGGCGACGCCCTTGAGGAAGCGGGCGGAGATCGTGTCGCCGATCGACCCCCAGTCGGGGTCACGGGGCTCGACCTGGTGGCCGAGCGAGGAGAGGAAGGAGGCGGCCTCGTGCACCGCTCCCTTGGCCTCCTCGGAGACGGTCGGCGGGGCCAGCGCCCGCGGCGCCAGGGTCGAGTAGGCGACGCGGAGATTGCCAGGCACGGCCTGCGCCGACTCTACGAAGGGGCGCTCGGGCGGCGGCGGCGCCTCGTCCTCGCGCGAGCCGCCGGAGATGACGTCGAGCCAGAGGGCGGTGTCGCGGACGTTGCGGCTGAGACAGCCGAGCACCGCCATGCCCCGCCAACCCTCGGCGAGGGGCGCCAGCGAGGCGCGGCCGCGCGAGGGCTTGAGGCCGAAGAGGCCGCAGGAGGCGGCGGGGATGCGGATCGAGCCGGCGCCGTCGCCGGCCGAGGCGATCGGGACCAGGCCGGCCGCCACCGCGGCTCCCGATCCCCCGCTCGAGCCGCCGGGGGTCCGCTGCGGGTCCCAGGGGTTGCGGGTGACGCCGTAGGTCGCCGACTCGGTGAAGCCACAGATCGCCATCTCCGGCAGCAGCGTCAGCCCGATCGGGATCGCCCCCGCCTCGCGCAGCCGCCGCACCATCTCCGAGTCGGCCTTGGCGGGCTCGGTGAAGCCGTCGGTGCCGTGGGTGTTGACCTCGCCGGCGACGTCGACTTCGTCCTTGATCGCGATCGGCACGCCCAGCAGCGGCCGCTCCTCCCCGGCCCGCACCCGCGCCTCGGCCTGCTCGGCTTCGAGCATCGCCTTCTCCGCGAAGACCTTGCGGAAGGCGTTCAGCTGCGGGTCGAGCCGCCGGATCCGGTCCAGATACAGACCGACGAGCTCGGTCGCCGAGACCTCGCCCTTGCGCACCATCTCCGCCTGCCGGGCCGCCCCGGCAAACGCCAGCTCGTCTCCACCCGAAGTCACCCGCGCATCCTACGCCGACGGGCCGAATTGACTCCCTCCGCCAGTCATATCGTTCCGTCGGCGGGTGGTATTGGACTTATCGGCCCGTCGCTACGCCTTCGCCGGCTCGGGCTCGGGCTCGCCGCCCTCGAAGCTGAGGTCGGGGAGGGCGCGGTCGAGCCAGGCGGGCATCCACCAGTTCCAGGCGCCCATCAGCTTCATCGCCGCGGGGACGAGGATGAGGCGGACGAGGGTGGCGTCGAGGGCGATCGCGATCGCGCAGCCGAGACCCAGCTCCTTGATCGAGGGGACGCCGGTGAGGACGAAGACGCCGAAGACCGCGGTCATGATCAGCGCCGCCGAGGAGATCGTGCGGGCGCTCGAGGAGAGGCCCTCGGCGACCGCGCGCTCGTTGTCGCCGTGGAGCATGTAGCGCTCGCGGATCCGCGACATCAGGAAGACCTCGTAGTCCATCGAGAGGCCGAAGACGACGGCGAAGACCAGCGGCACGTTGATCGTGTCCAGCGCCCCCTGGCTTTCGAAGCCGAGGAAGCCGTCGAGCCAGCCCCACTGGAAGACGGCGACGAGGACGCCGAACGCCGCCCCGATCGAGAGCAGGTTCATCAGCACCGCCTTCAGCGGCAGGATCAGCGAGCGCAGCATCACCATCAGGACGACGAAGCTGAGGGCGAGGACGAAGAGGACGATCTTCCACATCGAGCCGCCGATCTGGTCGCGCACGTCGTGACCGCGGGCGGTCTCGCCGCCGACGTTGACTTCGGCCCGCTGCGCCAGCGGCGAGCCCGGCACGACGGTGTCGCGCAGCCGTTCGACCAGCGCCACCGCCGCGTCGGACTCACTGGGCGCCCTCGGCGTCGCCTGGATCAGGGCGCTGTCAGCGGCGAAGGCCGGCGGCGCCACCGCGGCGACGCCGCGGGTGCCCTGCAGTTCTCGCACGAAGCCGGCGACCGCGGCCCGCCCTTCCGCCCCCGGCCTGCCGTCGAAGGCGGCGACGATCTGGACCGGGTCGGTGCCGCCGCCGAGCCTGGCCGAGGCGATTTCGCTGCCGACCCGGACGTCGCTGCTCTTCGGAAACTGCGCCAGTGCTTCGGTCCCGGTCTGCATCGAGAGCAGCGGGGTCGCCAGCACCAGCAGCACCGCGGCGACGCCGATCACCGCCGTCCACGGCCGCGCCATCACCCGCGCCGTCCAGGCGCGCCAGAAGCGGTTGTGCCCGGCCGCCGCCTGCTCGGCGGTGCGGCGCCGGTAGAAGCGGCGGCGGAAGAAGGCCTCGACCCTGCCGACGACGCCGCCGGGCAGCACCCGGTCGCCGAGCAGCGCGATCAGCGCCGGCAGCAGCGTCGTCGCCGTGAGGATCGAGACGGCGACGACGGTCATCGCGCCCAGCGCCATCGAGCGCAGCGCCTGGTTGTCGACCATCCACAGCCCGGCCAGCGAGATGATCACCGCCATCCCCGAGAAGGTGACCGCGAGGCCCGAGGTCGAGAGTGAACGCGCCCGCGCCTCGCCCTTTTCGCGACCGGCCTCGCGCTCCTCGCGGTAGCGGGCGAGGATGAAGAGCGAGTAGTCGACGGCGACGCCGATCCCGATCATCGAGGCCATGTTGGTGACGAAGACCGAGGTCTCCATCTGCAGCGAGATGAAGTAGATCAGCGCCCCGGTGACGAGGACGCTGACGAAGCCGAGGGCCAGCGGCAGCGCCGCCGCGGCCAGCGATCCGAAGACGGCGAGGAGGATCAGGGCGACGATCGGGAAGCCGCCCGACTCGGCCTTGGCGAGGTCTTCCTTGGAGATTTCCTGCATGCCGGCCCAGATCGTCGGCTGCCCGACCAGGTAGGGAGTGACGCCGGCGACAGCTTCCCCAGGGCCGAGGTCTTCGCGCAGGGTCGCCGCCGGGTCGATCAGCCGGTCGGAGGAGAGGTCGCTGCGCAGCGGCACCACCACCACGTCCTGACGCCGCAGCTGCCTGCGGGCGCCGGCGGCGGCCGGCGGCGGCAGGGTCACGTCTTCCAGTCCGGCGACCTGGCGGCGCACCCGCGCCACCGCCGCGTCGCGCTGTGTCGCGCTCGCCCCCGGCGCCGCCTTCAGCACCACCGCGATCCCGTCGGCCCGGTCGCCGAATTCCCCCTGCAGCGCTTCGCTCACCTTCATCGACTGGCTGCCCGGCACGTCGAAGCCGCCCCCGGTCAGGTGGTCGGTCTGTTTGGAGGCAAACGGCAGCGCCAGCGCGACCACCAACACCCAGACCCCGACCACCCACCGACGCCGCCTCCCCAGAAACTGCGCCAGTCGGTCCATCGCGTCCTTCATCCCGAGCCTCCTCGTCAGAGCTTCGTCTCTCCACCGCAGACTCCCCCGAGGCGGAGGAAGGGTCTGTGCGTCCCGTCACGCGCCCGCGGCGGGTTGCCCTGCGACTGTTCAGTTGACCCCGCTATGGGTGGGTCAAGTGAACGCTCGCTACTCGGAGGCGAGCAGGAAGCGGGCCGAGGCGGCGCCTACGGCGAAGGCGCCGCTGGTGTCACGGGAGGGGTCCGAGAGCGCCTGCAGGGCGAAGCCGTCGCCGAGGGCGAAGAGGTAGGAGACGACGTCCTCGGCGGAGAATCGCAGGCTGAGGATCCCCTCCTCCTCCTTGCTGTGGAGGACCTCGGCGACGTGGGAGCGGGTCTTCTCGAACAGCTGCCCGACCTCCTTCTGGATGTCGGGGTTGCGGCGGCCGGCGCTGAAGAGCTCGTAGAGGAGGAGGAAGAAGCCGGGTTCGTTCTCGATCATGTCGGTGAGGCTGGCGACGAGCGCGTTGAGGACGTCGTCGACCGACTTCGCCGGGGCCAGCCGCTCGTCCAGCCGGTCGACCCGCAGCTCGGTGTCGCGGCGGACGACCTCGACCAGGAGCTGCTCCTTGGTCCCGAAGTAGTAGTGGAGGAGGCCTCGGCTGACGCCCGCCTCGCGGGCCACGTGCTCGAAGGTCGAGCCGGCGGCGCCGCGCTGAGCCACGGAATCGCGCATCGCGTCGACGATCCGCTGTGCCTTGTCCCCGCTGAGCTCGCGCTCTTTGGTCCCCGCCTCCATTCGAATCAGTCTAGTTGCTGCCTGACGAGACTCAGGGGCCGGCAGGCAAGGACGCAGTGAGCGTGGCGTGCTCTGCACGCGAGCGAGCGAGGACGCAGCATGCCGGCTCCTGAGGCCGTCAGGTCAGGACCCGTTGATGCTGGTGGTCGAGGTGTACTCGAACTCCTCTTCGGCCCCGAACAGCGCGTCGAGGACCGCTTTGCGGGCGCCCTCGCTGACCGCGAGCGCGATCGCGGCGCCGATGATGGCGATCAGCAGCAGCCGGCCGAATCCGCCCCTGCGCTTCTTCTTCTCGCGCAGGCGCTCGGAGGCCTCCTGCAGGTTCTCGGCCGCCTTGCGCAGGTCCTTCTGCACCTTCTTGTCGCTGGTCACGGCCTTGACCGTGCCCTTGCCGTTGCCGGTGGCGCGGCCGTAGGCGCGCTTGGAGGCTTCGAAGGCGTCCTTGAGGCTTTCGCGCAGATCTTCGTCTTCGATCAGACGCTGGACATAGGGGTTCTCGCGAGCGGTCTCGTAGATGTCGCCGGCTCGCTCCGCCTTGGTCTTGCTCATACCTCTCTCCTCGTCTATTCCGTGGCGTTCTCAGGATAACCCTACCCCGGGTGGGCGTGACCAAGCAGGCCAAGGACGCAGCGAGCGTGGCGTGCTCTGCACGCGAGCGAGCGAGGACGCCGGGATGCGCAGGTCACGGTCATCCGGGGCCGACGCCGTCGATGAGGATGCCGTTGGTGCGCCAGTTGAGCGGCGCCTCGCGGACTTCGCGAAGCGAGAGCGGCGCCAGGACCGGGGCGTCCAGCCGGTAGCGACGGAGGAAGAGGCGGCCGAGGTCTTCGTGGCCGATTTCGCGGAAGCCCGGCGGCAGCAGCCGGCGCGGCGGCGGCGCCTGCCCGTCGGAGACGAAGTCGACTTCGCGGACCAGCCAGTCGTAGGGTTCCGACGGCTTGACCTGGATCGCTCCGGTCGAGAGGTAGTAACGCAGCGAAGCCTCGCCGAGGGTCCAGAGGATGGTGGCGCGAGGCGCCCGCGGCTCGCCGAGGCGCGCGGCGACCCGCCGCCAATCGGGTCGCTGCAGCTCTTCGTCGAAGCTGACCCAGACGCAGAAGGCGAGCGAGTAGGCGACGAGGCCGGCGGCAAGCGCAGCGCCCAGGCGCTGCGCTCGGTCCACCGTCGAGCCGATCGCGACTACGAGCAGCATCGGCACCAGGGCCGGGAGCAGGTTGCGGGCGAGGAAGTAATCCTTGCTCGCCGAGGCGATCGCCAGCAGCAGCGGGACCCCGATCGTGACCGCGGCGACGGCGAGCGGCACCGCGGCGGCCCGCTTCTCCCGACGCTTCCCGCGCAGCGCCAGCAGCCCGAAGGAGGCGACCGCGAGCGCCAGCGGAAGGTAGGCGAGCGAGGGCCGCTCGGGGCCGCCGATGATGTCGCCGGTCTCGCCGATGAAGAAGGTCCCCGCGGATTCCCAGACCCGGTGGCCGAGGCTGAACTTGCCGATCCATTCGGCGTGGTTGTAGGACATCTGGTGGACCACCAGCGGCACCAGCAGGAGGCCGGCGAGGGCGACGATCGCCAGGCCCGGCAACGCGGCGCGTCCGCGACGGCGGACCAGCAGGGCGGCCTCGACCGCGACCGGGAAGAGCGCGAAGTAGTGGGTGGCGAGGGCGAGGCCGGAGAAGATCCCCCAGGCGTAGAAGTTGCGCCTGCTCTCCCCCTCGCCGCTTCCCTGCAGCGCCCGCACGCAGTAGAGGAGCGAGAGCGCGCAGAGCAGCGTCAGCAGCGCGTAGGCGCGCGCCTCCTGGGAGTACCAGAGCAGCATCGGGTTGACGGCGACGAGCGCCGCGGCGACCAGGCCTGTGCGTCGGGCCTGCAGTTCCCGCCCGACGAGGTAGGCGACCGGGATCGTCAACACCCCGGCCAGCGCCGAGAGCGAGCGCAGCCCCCACTCCCCCGTCCCCGTTGCCTGCGTCCAAACCCAGGCGAGCGCGTAGTACAGCGGCGGCGCCGACTCGCTGAAGCCGACCGCGTCCATCGCGTGGCCGAAGCCGAGGCGCAGCACCCGGCTCGCGGTGACGACCTCGTCGTGGTGGTAGCTCTGCAGGCCGAGGGTGGCGAAGCGCAGGGCGGCGCCGAGCGCGGTGAGCCCGGCGAGGATCCAGAACGCCCGCGAGCGCGCCCGCACCGCGGCCGCGAGCGCCGCGCCGATCGACCGCCCGCGGCGCCGCGGGAGGCTCGCCGCCTCCATCTAGGAGAGGGCCGCTTCCAGCGCCTGCGAGACCTCGTCGACGTAGACGAACTCGAGGCTGCCGAGCTCGTGCTCGGGGATCTCGGCGACGTCGGCCTCGTTGCGCGAGGGGACGATCACCTTCCCGATCCCGGCCCGCTGGGCGGCCAGCGACTTCTCCTTGAGGCCGCCGATCGGCAGCACCTGGCCGGTCAGGGTCACCTCCCCGGTCATCGCCACGTCGTTGCGCACGGGCCGGCCGCTGACCAGCGAGGAGAGCGCCACGGTCATCGCCACCCCCGCCGAGGGCCCGTCCTTGGGCACGGCGCCGGCGGGGACGTGGACGTGGACGTCGTGGGAGGCGAACCAGTCGCCCTCGACCTGCGGCGCGATCTCGCCGCAGTGGCCGCGCACGTAGGAGAGCGCCGCCTGCGCCGACTCCTTCATCACCTCGCCGAGCTGGCCGGTGATCGTCAGCTTGCCCGAGCCCGGCATCGCGGTCGCCTCGATGAAGAGGACGTCGCCTCCGGTCGGGGTCCAAGCGAGCCCGGTGGCGACGCCCGGGACCTTGGTCCGGCGCCGCTGCTCGGCGTAGACGCGGCGGCGGCCGAGCAGCTCGCGCGCTTTCTTGCCCGAGATCCGGACCTTCCCCTTCGCCTTGCCCTCGGCGACCCGGCGGGCGACTTTGCGGCAGATCGTGCCGATCTGCCGCTCGAGGTTGCGGACCCCGGCCTCGCGCGTGTACTCCTCGACGATCGCGGTCAGCGCCGCGTCGGCGAACTCGATCTGCGAGGGCTTCAGCCCGTTCGCATCGATCTGCCGCCGGACCAGGTAGCGGCGGGCGATCTGGCGCTTCTCCTCCAGCGTGTAGCCGGCCAGCTCGATCGTCTCCATGCGGTCGAGCAGCGGCCCGGGGATCGTCTCGAGGACGTTGGCGGTGGCGATGAAGACGACGTCGGAGAGGTCGAACTCGAGATCGAGGTAGTGGTCGCGGAAGCTGTCGTTCTGGGCCGGGTCGAGCACCTCCAGCATCGCCGAGGCGGGGTCGCCGCGGAAGTCGGCGCCCATCTTGTCGATCTCGTCGATCATGAAGACGGGGTTGCGGGAGCCGGCGTCGCGAAGGGCGCGGACGATCGTGCCCGGCATCGCGCCGATGTAGGTGCGGCGGTGGCCGCGGATCTCGGCCTCGTCGCGGACGCCGCCGACGGAGATCCGCTCGAACTCGCGGCCGAGCGCCCGGGCGATCGATTTGCCGAGGCTGGTCTTGCCGACCCCGGGCGGGCCGACGAAGCAGAGGATCGGCCCGGGCGATTCCGGGTTCAGCTTGCGCACCGCCAGGTACTCGAGGATCCGGTCCTTGATCTTCTCGAGGTCGTAGTGGTCGGCGTCGAGGACCTCGCGGGCGTGGCCGAGGTCGAGGTTGTCGGTCGTCTGCTTCGACCAGGGCAGCTCGGTCAGCCACTCGAGGTAGGTGCGGATGACCCCGTGCTCGGCGGCCGCCGGCGGCAGTTTCTCCAGCCGCGAGAGCTCGCGCTCGGCGGCTTTGAGAGCGTGCTCGGGCAGCTCGGCGGCCTCGATTTTCTCCCGCAGTTCGTTGGCTTCGGCCTGCTGCTCGTCCCCCTCGCCGAGCTCGTCCTGGATCGCTTTCATCTGCTGGCGGAGGAAGAACTCGCGCTGGCCCTGCTCGATCTCCGACTGCACCTGGGTCTGGATCTGGGTGCCGAGCTGGACCACCTCGAGCTCGCGGGCGAGGATCCGCGAGAGGTGGCGGAGACGCTTGCCGACGTCGACCTCTTCCAGCAGCTTCTGTTTCTCCTCGGTGCCGATCCGCAGCGCCCCGGCGATCAGGTGGGCGAGCGTCGAGGGATCCTCGATGTTGGCGACCGCCATCTGCAGCTCCTCGGGCAGGTAGGGGATCTGCTCGACGATTTCCGAGAAGGTGCGCTGGACGTTGCGGCTGAGCGCCTCCAGCTCGGGGCTGGGCTCGATCACGTCGGGCATCTCGGCGATCCGGGCGACCATGTAGGGCTGCTCGGCGACGAAGCTGCCGAGCTTCACCCGCTGCATGCCCTGGACGAGGATGCGCAGGGTGCCGTCGGGGACCTTGACCATGCGGGCGACTGCGCCGACTACGCCGACGTCGTAGAGGTCGTCGGGCCCTGGCTCCTCGTTCTCGGGGTCGCGGGCGGTGACCATCGCCAGCATCCGGTTGGCGCCGAGGACGTCGTTGACGAGGTGGATCGAACGCTCCTGGCCGACCGCGAGCGGCGCCAGCGTCTCTGGGAAGGCGACCGTGTCGCGCAACGGCAGCACCGGCAGCGCCTCGGGCAGCGGCGCGCCCGCGCGGAACGCGTCCTCCGCCTCCAGCGGGGCGTCGACCACCTCCAGGACCGGTGCGCCCTCCATCAGCCGCGGTCGATCGGCACGCGTCGCGTGGTCTCGCCGGGGTCCCGCAGCGGCAGGTCGATCCGCAGGATGCCCTCCTCGTAGGTGGCGGCGGCGCGGTCGGCGTCGACCTCGACCTGCAGCTCGACGACGCGGCGGAAGTGGCCGGAGGGGATCTCGATCTGCTGGTAGACCCGGCCCTCGCTCTCCTGCACGTGGCGCTCGCCGCTGACCGCCAGGCGGCGGCCGCTGACCTCGATCCCGACCTGGCTCAGCTCGATGCCGGCGAGGTCGACCTTGACGATCGCCCGCTGCGGGTCGCCGCAGTAGTAGACGTCGACGTTGGGCGTGAACCCGGAGGAGCGGCGGGTCACGTAGCGGGTGCGGCTCCAGTCGACGAAGAGATCGCGTTGGGGCATCGGGCGAAAAATACCCGCTTGCCGCTTCGTCACCGCAACTTCTCCCGTGCGGTGCTGTACTTGAAGCTATGCGGCTGGGATCGGGGAGGGCCTTGAGAGGCCGCCGGCTACTGTACGTGCTTCTGGCGGCGGTTTTAGTGCCGGCACTGCTCCCGTCCGCCTCGCGCGCCGCCCCGGGCAGCCTCGACCCGAGCTTTGGCATGGACGGGTTCGCCGGCGAAAGCCTCGAACCGCACTTCGACGCCACCTCCTTCATCGAAGTTGCCGAAGAGCCCGACGGCTCGATCCTGGCGACCCCCCGCTGGCACCCGGTGTTGCACTACTTCGCCGACGGCCGGCTCGACACCGGCTTTCAGCCGCCCGAACGGGTGCCGGTGGAAGCCAAAGCCATCCAGGCCGACGGCAAGCGGCTCGAACCGAGTGCCCCCTCCGGGGGCGAAAAGATCAAGCGAGTGAATCCGGACGGCAGCCTCGACGAGAGCTTCAACGGGGGCGAAAGCCAGAGGTTCCATCTCTACAGGATCAGCACGATCCTGGTCCTGCCCAGCGGAAAAATCCTCGTCACCGGCTTGACCGGCTACAAATTCGACGCCAAAGTGGCGATCAGCCAGATCGGCATCGCTCGCCTCGAACCCGACGGCACGCTCGACAGGGGCTTCGGCGACGAAGGGATGGTCGAACTCCGCCGTGATGCCGATGCCGCGGGAGAAACCCTGGTGGGGGTCACGCCCGAGGCGGACGAAGGGCTCATAGCGGTGGTCTCAGAACGACTGGTCAGGCTCAACTCCGCAGGACAGCTCGACCAGAGCTACGGGAAAGAAGGCCATGCTCCCGTCGGTGACGTGACAATCGTGGGCTTCAACCCCACCCCGGATGGCGGGGCGGTATTGGCAGGCTCCACCCGCCAACCCGACTGCTGGAGAAACTGTCACAGGGAGGACTTCTTCGTCGCCCACCTGACACCTGACGGGCAACTGGACTCGGCCTACTCAGACGGCCGCGGGCTCGCGCGGATCGACGGAGGCGAAGATGTCGCAGCTGCGGTGGTCTTCGAAGCGGACGGATCGGTCGCGCTCGGCGGGGTCTCCGACGTCGCTCGCCCCTGCCTCTACGCGTACGGCTGCCCGCGGGTGCCGGCCGTCGCCCGGTTCGACCCGGCGGGCAGGCCGGACGCCTCCTTCGCCGACGCCGGGTTGTTGGGGCTCGAACGGCTGTCAGGCGAGGGCTACGACGTCGACGTCTTCGACCTGATTGCCCGCCGTGGCGGCGGTTTGCTGGCGGTTGGCGGCGGTGGCGAGGGAGGGCGCAGCCGGTTCCTCGCGGCGCTCCTCCCCCAGGGAGGCTTTGACCTTGCCTTCGGCAGCGGGGGCATCGTCGAGGAAAGCGAACCGGCACCCAGCGTGCAGGTGGGGCCGCTGTCGATGACCGCCACCGCCGACGGCAAGATTCTCGCCGCGCTCGAAACCAATGCAGGCAGCGGCTCCGGCGCGGCGCTGGTCCGTTTCACGAACGCCGGCAGGCTCGACCGCAGCTTCGGCGCCGGTCGGGCCTACGCCGCCGGGCCGGTCGGCTTCCCCACTGCTGTCGCACTGGACCGTGCCAGCCGTGCCTTGCTTTTGACGGATGAGGGCGAACTAGCCCGCTTCACGTCGAGAGGCGAGCTCGATCCCAGCTTCAACGAAGGTCGCCGGTACGTCCAACTCAAGCCGTACGAAGTCCCCGCCTATCGCGCCTTGGCGGTCCAGCCCGACGGGAAGATCCTGATCGCCGGGATCACCTACTCCTACATCGAACCAGCGCGGTTCCGCATCGTTCGCCTGCTCCCGGACGGCCACCTCGACCGCAGCTTCGGCCGCGGCGGCTACGCCACTGTCGGCTGCCATCGCAGCCGACGTTGCGTTCCAGTCCGAATCCTGCTGCCGGGGAACGGCCGGATCCTGCTCATCGGCAGTATCAAAGGCCCGACCAGCCAGGCCGTGCGCGGCAGCCGTGCGGCCAGCCGCATCGCCCTATTCCGCCTCCTCCCCGACGGTCGGCCCGACCGCAGCTTCGGCCACGGCGGCCTGGTTACGGCTCGGGTGACGAATCACAGCGAGGCGAAAGCGGCGCTGCTCACCCACGGTCGCGTCGTCGTTGCTGGCTGGACCACGACCCCCCACGGGCCGCAGGGGGTGCTCTTGCGGTTCAGGCCGGACGGCAGCCTCGACCGCAGCTTCGGCACCTCCGGGATCAACCGCAACTTCTCCCGGGGACCCACCATCGCCACCGGCCTCTTTTCCATCGGCCGCCGTCTCCTCGTAACGACGAAGGGGACCCATCCTGCTGTGGTCGCGTTCCACAGGGACGGCCGGCCCGACCCATCATTCCGCCGCCGCTCGGAGGAGAAGCTGATGCGGAGACTAGATCGCGGACCAGCCGCTACCGTGCAAGGCGGAAAGCTCGTGCTGGGCTGGATCGAAAAGGCATCGAAGGCTGCCCCGCCGGTGCTGCACCTCGCTCGCCTTTTCGCTCGCTGACCAGTCCAGCGGCGGCTCGCGCCATCGAAACGGGTACGCAATACGGAGGGTCGGGGGCTCAGGCGGCGCGCGAGGCCCAGCGCGGGGCTCGCATCAGAAGGACCGGCTGGCGGGGCGGGACGAGGCCCTCCGGTCGGTTCGGGCGAAAGGTCGTGCAGGCCTCGTTCAGCTCCAGGGCGCAGAGGAGGTTTTTGCGGAAATAGCAGTCCTCGCAGGTCGGGGGCTTGGGCTTGCGCGGCACGGCGGGCATGTTTGCAATCTCGCCGGGTATCCGCGAGGGCCGTTTCCGCAAATCGCCACGAGTTTGAAACAGCTTCGTCACAGCTTCTGCGCGCTTTGCGGGAGCACCGGCTGCCGTCGCTAACATGGGTCCAGATGGAGAGTCATTCCCGCAGCGAGAAGCTCTCCGCTTCTCCGCCGCTTTTCAAAAGCGAATTCCTCAACCACTTCTCCCGCGTCCACCCCGCGGTCCCGGCTGTCGTCTTCGTGCCGGTCGTCGTCGCAGGCGAGTGGATCGGAGCCGGCCGCGGCTACGCGGTCTGGCAACTGGCGCTGCTGACCCTCGCGGGGGTCGGGGTCTGGACCCTGACCGAGTACTGGCTGCACCGGCTCGTCTTCCACTGGGAGCCCGACAACGCTCTCGGCCGCCGGATGCACTTCATCATCCACGGCGTCCACCACGACCACCCCAACGACAAGATGCGGCTGGTGATGCCGCCTTCGGTCTCGATCCCGCTGGCGGCGCTCTTCTTCCTCGGCTTCTGGGCGCTCCTCGGCGACGCCGCCTTGCCGACCTTCGCCGGCTTCATCCTCGGCTACCTCTTCTACGACTACACCCACTACTACGTCCACCACTTCGTCCCCCGGACGGAGTTCGGGAAGCGGCTGCGCGAACACCACATGCGCCACCACTTCCAGGACCACCGCTACGGCTACGGCGTCTCCTCGCCGCTCTGGGACTACGCCTTCCGCACCCAGCCGCGCAAGCGCAGCAAGTACCGCGGCTAGAACTGCCTGTCACAAAGCGGCATGCTTTCTCGTCTAGAGGGCATGGACACTTCACGCAAGGCGATAGTCATTGGCGGTGGACCGGCGGGGCTCGTTGCCGCGACCCGGTTGGCCGAAGGCGGGGCGGAGACGACGCTGCTGGAGGCGGCCGGCGGCCTGGGCGGCCGGGCGGCCTCGGAGCGGCGGGACGGCTTCTTCCTCAACCAGGGGCCGCACGCGCTCTACGCCGGCGGCCCGGCGCGGCGCGAGCTGCGGGCGCTCGGGGTCGAGCTCGAGTGGTGGAACCCGACCTCGGCCAGCTCGGTCTTCCCGCGGGGCGGCAAGCCGCGGCGCAGCCCCGGCGGCACCTTCGGGCTGCTGCGGCTGCTGGGGCCGCTCCTGCGCGGGGACCCGGCCGAGCTGGCCGGCCTCTCGACGCGCGCCTGGCTCGAGGCGAACCTGCGCTCGGAGCGCTCTCGCGCCGCCGCGGCGGCGCTGGTCCGCGTCAGCACCTTCGTGGCCGACCACGACGCGCTCAGCGCCGAGGTCGCCGCCACCCAGCTCAGGCTCGCCCTCTGGCCGGGCGTCCGCTACCTGGAGGGCGGCTGGCAGTCGCTGGTTAACGCGCTTGCGGCGAAAGCGGAGAACGCGGGTGCCACGGTGCGGACCCGGTCGGCGGCGCGGATGCTGCACCC
The DNA here is from genome assembly GCA_963800355.1 of uncultured Actinomycetes bacterium. Classification (GTDB taxonomy): domain Bacteria; phylum Actinomycetota; class Thermoleophilia; order Solirubrobacterales; family 70-9; genus VAYN01. The sequence continues at coordinate 241,461 of CAWDAP010000001.1, forward strand.
GCAGGCCGGTGGCTGGACCGTGGCGCTGGACGAGGAGACGCTCCACGCCGACGTCCTCGTCCTCGCCGTCGGCGACCCCGAGGCGACCGGGAAGCTGCTCGGGGAAAACCCCCCGCCCGCGCCGGGGCCCGCCGCCGAGATCAGCGTGCTCGACCTCGGCCTGCGGCGCCTGCCGCGACGGACCCGTCGCTTCGCGCTCGGCATCGACCAGCCCACCTACCTCTCGCGCCACTCATCCCGGGACCATCGTGATGGGACCCTGCTCAGCCTCGCCAGTTACACCCGGGAACCGCGCCCGAAGCTGGAGGCTCTGGCCGACACCGTGCAGCCAGGCTGGCGCGAGCAGCTCAGCTTCGATCGCTTCCTACCGCGGATGCTCCCGGTCAGCGCGATCGCGACGGCCGCGGCGGGCGGTCTCGCCGGCCGGCCGTCTGTCGACCGCGGCGAGGGTCTCTACCTTGCCGGCGACTGGATCGGGCCGGAGGGCTGGCTGGTCGACGCGGCGATCTCCAGCGGCGCGGCGGCCGCGGCCGCGGCGTTGCGCAGACCGGTGGCGGCGCTCGCCTGATGGACGACGCCTTCGCCGCCTGCCGCCCGCGCCTGCTCGGCATCGCCTACGGCTTGCTGGGCGAGCTGACCGAGGCCGAGGACGTCGTCCAGGACACCTGGCTGCGCTGGCACGACGCCGACCGCGACTCGGTGCGCAACGCCGAAGCGTTCCTGGTCACGGTCACGACCCGGCTGGCGCTCGACCGCCTGCGCTCGGCCCGCGCCCGCCGCGAGGTCTACGTCGGGCCCTGGCTGCCCGAGCCGCTGGTCACCGACCGCGAGACCCCGGAGACGAAGGCGATCGAGGCCGAGCGCCTGAGCCTGGCGCTGCTCGGGGCGCTGGAGCGGCTGAACCCGGTCGAGCGCGCCGTTCTCGTCCTCCGCGACGTCTTCGACCTGGAGTACGCCGAGATCGCCGACGTGGTCGAGAAGACGCCCGCAAACGTCCGTCAGATCGCCAGGCGCGCCCGCGAGCACGCCGGCGACGCGACCCGGCGACGCGACGTCGACGAAGAGGAGCAGCAGCGCCTCGCCCTCGCCTTCCTCGCCGCCGCCGCCTCAGGCGACATGCAGGCGCTGCGCGATCTGCTTGCCGCCGACGCGATCATGTACACGGACGGGGGCGGTGTCGTCACCGCGGCGCGCAAACCGATCTACGGGGCGGACAAGATCGCCCGCTTCATGGTCCGGGTGCAGAACAAACCCCAGTTCCCGGCCGATCCCGTGTACACCCCCGTCCTCGTCAACGGCGACCCCGGCGTGGTGATGGAGAGTGCGGTAAAAGGGTTCCTCAGCATCGCCGCGATCGAAGTGGTGGACGGAGAGATTCAGGCAGTGCGTTTCTTCAACAACCCCGAGCGCTTCCCGCCGGAGACTGATTACTCTGCGATTCACGGGTCGTAGCCGTCCGTTCGAAAAATCTCAGCAATTACTGCTGCGGACTGTCACAGTGTGTTTCACTCTGGCAGACTGCCTTTGCAGGGAAACCCCCTCGAAAACGGATGGAAAGGAACTAAATGCCCCCCGCTAACTTCTTCGATGAGGCGCGCGATGCCCTCGAGCGGACGGTTAAGGAGCTTCGCGACCAGCTCACCCAGGCTGAGGAAGCGCTGGAGAAGCTCGGCGGCAGAGCCACCCGCCGCGGCCCCGGCCGCCCCAAAGGCACCGGCCGCAAAGCTTCCCGCGGCAGCAGCGCCAAAGGCACCAGCGCCCCGCGCCGCCGGCGCAAACGCCGCGGCGGCACCCGCGCCGACCAGGCGGTGAAACTGATCGAGGGCCAGCCCGGGATCAGCGCCTCGGACGTCGCCAAAGCGATGAAAATCAAGCCGAACTACCTGTACCGCGTGCTCGGCGACCTCGAGAAAGAGGGCCGCGTCAAAAAGGACGGCCGCCAGTACTACCCAGCCGGCTGACTTTCACCTCGACCCCAACCAGCTTTCGATAGGGAAGCCGGCCGGGCCGAACCCCGCAACGCAGAGGGGGCCCGGGTGGGGTCTTCCAGACACTCAAGCCCGAAGGGCGTCTGGAAGACCCCACCCGGGCCCCCTTTCACATACCCCTCAGACCAGCCCGAGCCCGCTGACCGCGTCGCGCTCCTCCTGCAGCTCCATCACGCTGCGGTCGATCCGCTCGCGAGAGAAGTCGGGGACGTCGAGGCCCTGGACGATGCTCCACTCGCCGCCGCTGCAGGCGCAGGGCATGCCGCAGACGATCCCCTCGCCGATGCCGTAGGAGCCGTCGGCCGGAACTCCCATCGAGACCCAGTCGCCGTCCGGCGTGCCGAGCACCCAGTCGTGGATGTGGTCGATCGCCGCGTTGGCGGCCGAGGCGGCGCTGGAAGCGCCGCGGGCGTCGATGATCTCGGCGCCGCGTTTGGCCACCCGCGGGATGTACTCCTCGGCGATCCACGCCTCGTCGTCGACCGCCTCCCAGGCGCTGCCGCCGTCGACCTTGGCGTTGACCAGGTCGGGGTACTGCGTCGCCGAGTGGTTTCCCCAGGCGGTCATGTTGGTGACCGAGCTGACCGGCTTGCCGAGCTTGTTCGCCACCTGCGAGATCCCCCGGTTGTGGTCGAGCCGCATCATCGCCGTGAAGCGCTCGCGCGGGACGTCGGGAGCGTTCGAGAGTGCGATCAGGCAATTGGTGTTGGCCGGGTTGCCGACCACCAGGACCCGGATGTCCTCGGCGGCACCGGCGTTGATCGCTTCGCCCTGGGGCTTGAAGATGCCGCCGTTGGCCTCGAGCAGGTCGGAGCGTTCCATGCCTGGGCCGCGCGGCCGGGCGCCGACCAGGAGGCCGATGTTGCAGCCGTCGAACGCCTGCCTGGGATCGTCGGTGATGTCGATCCGGCTCAGCAGCGGGAAGGCGCAGTCGTCGAGCTCCATTGCCGTGCCCTCGGCGGCTTTGATCGCCTGGGGGATCTCCAGCAGGCTCAGCTCGACCGGCGTGTCGGGGCCCAGCATCTGCCCGCTGGCGATGCGGAACAGGAGGGCGTAGCCGATCTGGCCGGCGGCGCCGGTAACGGTGACCTTGACGGGGGTGCTCACTGAATCCTCTCCTCGGAGTCGGGGGTTTGGAAGTCGGTTCGAAGTGCGTCTAAGCCATCGCGCGCCGGAGGTTCTCGTCGATCGCGGCGAGGAACTCCTGCGTGGTCTGGTGCTCCTGGCCGCCGCCGACGAGCAGCGCCAGGTCCTTGGTCATCTTCCCGCTTTCGACCGTCTCGACGCAGACGCGCTCGAGCGTCTCGGCGAAGCGGGAGACCTCGGGCGTGCCGTCCATCCGCCCGCGCGCGCTGAGGCCGCGGGTCCAGGCGAAGATCGAGGCGATCGGGTTGGTGGAGGTCGGTTCGCCCTGCTGGTGGCGGCGGTAGTGGCGGGTGACGGTGCCGTGCGCGGCCTCGGCCTCGACGGTCTTGCCGTCGGCGCTCATCAGCACGCTCGTCATCAGCCCCAGCGAGCCGAAGCCCTGGGCGACGGTGTCGGACTGGACGTCGCCGTCGTAGTTTTTGCAGGCCCACACGTAGCCGCCCTCCCACTTCAGGGCGGCGGCGACCATGTCGTCGATCAGGCGGTGTTCGTAGGTGAGGCCGGCGGCCTCGAACTCCTGCTTGAACTCGTTCTCGTAGACCTCGGCGAAGAGGTCCTTGAAACGGCCGTCGTAGCGCTTGAGGATCGTGTTCTTGGTCGACATGTAGACCGGGAAGCCGCGGTCGAGGCCGTAGCGCATCGAGGCGCGGGCGAACTCGCGGATCGAGTCGTCGCGGTTGTACATCGCCATCGCGATGCCGCCGCCGGGGAAGTCGTAGACCTCGAGCTCGACGGGCTCGGAGCCGTCCTTGGGCGTGTAGGTGAGGGTCAGCGTCCCCTCGCCGGGGACCACCAGGTCGGTGGCGCGGTACTGGTCGCCGAAGGCGTGGCGGCCGATCACGATCGGCTTCGTCCAGCCGGGTACCAGCCGCGGGACGTTGGAGATCACGATCGGCTCGCGGAAGATGACCCCGCCGAGGATGTTGCGGATCGTCCCGTTCGGCGAGCGGTACATCTCCTTCAGCCCGAACTCCTCGACCCGCGCCTCGTCTGGGGTGATGGTCGCGCACTTGACGCCGACCCCGTGGCGCTTGATCGCTTCCGCGGCCTCGACCGTGATCCGGTCCTCGGTCGCGTCGCGGCTCTCGATCCCGAGGTCGTAGTACTCGAGCTCGACCTCGAGGTAGGGAAGGATCAGCTGCTCTTTGATGAACGCCCAGATGATCCGGGTCATCTCGTCGCCGTCAAGCTCGACGACCGGGTTCTGAAGCTTGATCTTCGCCACCGGGGCGCGATGCTATCGACGCGGCCCCTCCGGCCGCGCCACCGCCCCACCCGGGCCGAACTGCATCAGATTCCCGTTCTACGACAACCACAATTCGATGCAGTTCGGGGACGGTCTGCGAGAATCGGCGCGTGGCAACGGTCGAGCAACCGGTCCCGGGGCGGACGCATGAGGTCGTCAACCAGGTACCGCCCCTGGTCGACTACAACGTCTACGCAGCAGATCGCGTCCTCGTCGAGGCGGTCAGGCGCGAGGGAGCCGACTGGGCGGAGGAGCGGATCTCCGAGGTCGGGGCGCTGGCCGGCAGCGAGCGGCTGCAGACCCTCGGCGCGCAGGCGAACGAGAACCCGCCGAAGCTGAAGACCCACGACCGCTACGGCCATCGGGTCGACACCGTCGACTTCCACCCCGCCTGGCACGAGCTGATGGGGATCGCGGTCGAGCACGAACTCCACTGCTCGCCCTGGAAGGACCCGCGGCCGGGCGCCCACGTCGCCCGCGGCGCCGCCTTCATGTGCTTCTCGCAGGCAGAGGCGGGCGTCGGCTGCCCGACCTCGATGACCTACTCGGTGATCCCGGCGCTGCGCACGCAGCCCGAGCTCGCCGCCGAGTGGGAGCCGCGATTCCTGTCCTCAACCTACGACCCGGCCAACGCGCCGGCGCCGCGGAAGGCGGGCGCCCTGGCCGGGATGGGGATGACCGAGAAGCAGGGCGGCACCGACGTCCGCGCCAACACCACGCTCGCCCGGCCGGTGAACGGCGGCGGCCCCGGCGGCGAGTACGAGCTGACCGGCCACAAGTGGTTCATGTCGGCGCCGCAATGCGACGCCTTCCTCGTCCTCGCCCAGGCCGACGGCGGCATCTCCTGCTTCCTCTTCCCCAGGTGGACCCCCGATGGTGTTCGCAACCGCTTCCGCCTGCAGCGGCTGAAGGACAAGCTCGGCAACCGCTCCAACGCCTCCAGCGAGATCGAGTTCGACGGCGCCTCGGCCTGGCTCGTCGGCGAGGAGGGCGCCGGGGTGCGGACGATCATCGAGATGGTCAACCACACCCGGCTCGACTGCGTTCTCGGCGGCGCCACCGGGATGCGGGTCGCCGTCGCCCAGGCGATCCACCACGCCTCCCACCGCTCGGTCTTCGGCCGCGAGCTGGTCGAGCAGCCGCTGATGCGCAACGTCCTCGCCGACCTGGCGATCGAGTCGGAGGCGGCGACGATCGGGGCGCTGCGGCTGGCCCGCGCCTACGACGAAGCGATCGCCGGCGACGAGGACGCCCAGAACTTCAAGCGGATCGCCAACGCCGTCCTCAAGTACTGGATCTGCAAGCGCGCCGTGATGCACGCCGGCGAGGCGCTCGAGTGCCTCGGCGGCAACGGCTACGTCGAGGAGTCGGGGATGCCGCGCCTCTTCCGCGAGAGCCCGCTGAACGGGATCTGGGAGGGCTCGGGCAATGTCCAATGCCTCGATGTCCTGCGGGCGATGGTGAAGAGTCCGCCCGCCCTCGAGGCCTTCTTCGCCGAGGTCGCCGAGGGCGCCGCCGCCGAGCCCCGCCTTGCCGCCTTCGCCGCCGAGCTGCGCGAAGAGCTGCCAGGCGACCTGGAGACGATCGAGACCCGCGCCCGCCGCGTGGTCGAGAAGATGGCCCTCGCGCTCCAGGCCTCCCTCCTGGTCCGCTACGGCGACGAGGCGACCGCCGACGCCTTCTGCGCCTCTCGCCTCTCCGGCAACTGGGGCCAGGCCTTCGGCACCCTGCCGGCAGGCGCCGACTTCACCCGCATCATCGAGCGCCACATTCCCGCACTCTAACCCGCGCAGGGGTGTACTCAATGGCGTACACTCTTGCCATGCCAAAGACTGTTCCGGTCCGTGAGCTGCGCAGCAACCTCAGCAGCCTTCTCGACGATGTCAGCGATCGGCGCGATCACGTGCTGGTGACGCGCAACGGGACCCCCGCTGCGGCCCTGGTTCCAATTGATGAGTACGAGGCACTGGAGGAGACGGCCGAGGTTCTCTCTGATCCGGACGCCCTTTCCGCTTTGGAGGCGGGACTTGGTGAGATCGAGCGCGGGGAGACGATCACCCTTACCGAGCTGCGGCGTGAACTCGCCGACAAGCGCCCGACCGCCAACTGATCCTTGGCCCGAGTCGTCCTCGCTCGGCGAGCTCGCCGCGATCTGCTTGCCCTGAACTGGCCGCTGATCGACGCGATCGAGGATGCACTCGGTCTGCTTGAGCGCGATCCATTTGCCGGTTATGCGCTTCGGGGAAAACTTCGCGGCCTCTACTCGCTGCGGATCGGGACCTATCGGATCCTCTATCAGTTGACCGATGGGGGAAAAACGGTTCGCGTCGCTGCCATCCGCCACCGCTCCGTCTCTTACAGCAGCGACCCCCGCTAAGTCGCGTCCCTCAGCGCCCGCCCGACCTGCTCGATCGTCACCACGCCGCTGAGGCGGCCTTCGGCGTCGACCGCCATCAGGGCGCCGAGGCGGCGGAGGTTCTGGTTGGCGAGCAGGGAGTCGAGGGGGGTGTCGTCGCGGACGAAGAGGCCGATGTCGTGGTCGACGAGGTCGGAGACGTGGGAGCCGGCGCGCTCGATCTCGGGCACCTCGTCGGCGCGGTCGCGTTCGACCAGGCCGAGGAAGCGGTGGGCGGCGTCGACGACGGGAAACCAGGGCCAGCGGTAGCGGAGGAAGTACTCGTCGAGCGCCTGTTCGACGCTGAGGTCGCCGGGAATCGCGACCGGCTCGCGGTCCATCACGTCGGCGACGCGGACGTCGCCGATCCGCTTGCTGATCGCCGTCTGCATCGCGGCGCCGCGGGCCGAGCCGTTGACGACCATCCCGATCAGCGCCAGCCAGATGCCGCTGAAGAGGTCGCCGCTCGCGGCGAGAAGCAACCCGCCGGCGATGAAGAGGTAGCCGAAGAAGCGCCCGAGGTTGGCGGCGAAGCGGGTCGCCGAGCCGCGGTCGCCGCTGCGCCGCCAGGCAAGCGCCCGGGCGACGCGGCCGCCGTCCATCGGGTAGGCGGGCAGCAGGTTGAAGCCGAGGATCAGCGCGTTGATCGCGACCAGCCAGGCGATCAGCGCCATCGGCGCCGAGACGGTGGTGCGGGATTCGAGGAAGATCGCCTCGCGGAAGGCGCTCCAGCCGTCGGTCAGGGTGCCGAGCAGGGCCAGGGCGACGACGATCGCCAGCGTCACCGCCGGGCCCGCCAGCGCCACCTTCAGCTCGGCCGCCGGCGAGTCGGCTTCGCGGTCCATCCGCGCCATGCCGCCGAAGATCCAGAGCTGGATCCCGGAGATGCCGATCCCGTTGCGCTTGGCGACGACGGCGTGGCCGAACTCGTGCAGGAGGATCGAGCCGAAGAAACCGACCGCGCTGGCCACCCCCCAGGCGAACGGCGCGGTCCCGCCTTCGCCGAGCAGGGTTTCGAAGTGGTTGGTCATCCAGATGATGACCAGGAAGAGCACGATGAACCAGGACCAGTCGACGCTGACTCTGATCCCGCGGAAGTGGAAGAGGGTGATCGACCCACCGCCGAGCATCAACCAATGGTAAGCGGCTAGCGTCTTCTGCCGTGCCCACCGAAGCTGATTGGCTGCGAGAGCGCCTCGAGGAACTGGAGCGGATCGAGCGCCCCTCGGCCTCCGAGGGCGAGCGGAAGGCGGCCGAGTGGCTGGTCGCCCGCTTCGCCGAGCTCGGAGCCGAGGCGCGGATCGAGGCCGAGAGCGCCCACGGCACCTTCTGGTGGTCGCTGGGCCTCGGGGCCGCGCTGGGCGCGCTCGGCGCCGCGCTCGCGCTCCGCGGCCGCCGGGCCCTCGGCGCGCTGCTCGGCCTCGCCGGCGCCGCCGGCATCGCCGACGACTTCCCGCCCAGCCGGCGGCGCCTGCGGCGGCTGCTGCCGAAGCGCACCACCTACAACGTCCTCTGCGAGCTCGGCGAGCCGGCGGCCGCGCGCACGATCGTCCTGATCGCCCACCACGACGCCCCCCACTCCGGCCTCGTCTTCCACCCGAAGCCGGTCCAGGTCGCCGACAGGCTCGGCCTGGTCGACCGCACCGACACCAGCCCGCCGCTGATGGCACCGGTGCTCGGGGGGCCGCTGATGGCGGCGCTCGGAGCGATCACCGGCAGGCGCGCGCTCACCAAGCTCGGCCTCCTCCTCGGCCTCGGCACGGTCGGGGCGATGGCCGACATCGGCCTGCGCCCGGTCGTCCCCGGCGCCAACGACAACGGCGCCGCCTGCGTAGTCCTCCTCGCCCTGGCCAGGCGCTTCGCCGCCGAACCTCCCGACGGCGTCCGCGTGATTCTCCTCTCGACGGGCTCGGAGGAGTCCTTCAGCGAGGGGATGAAGGCTTGGGGCGAGCGCCATTTCCCCGAGCTGCCGCGCGAGGGCACGCTCTTCCTCTGCCTCGAGGCGCTCGGCTCCGACCACCTGCTGCTCCTCCGCGGCGAGGGCTTCCTGAAGATGAACGAGTACTCGCCGCGCGCGCTCGCCTACCTGGAGGGCATCGCCGAGGAGATGGGCATCTGGCTCTTCCCCAACCTGCGCCTCCGCAACGGCACCGACGGCCTCGAGCCCCTCGCCGCCGGCTACGAGACCGCAGTCCTGGCCAGCTGCAACGACCTCAAGCAGGCCAGCAACTACCACTGGCCCACGGACGTCTCGTCCAACATCGACTTCGGCACGGTCGAGCGCTCCGTCGGCCTCTGCGAGCGGGCCGTCCGGCGCTTGCGCCATCTGTGACGTATTACGACTACGCCCGCGGGTGCCTCAGGTATAGGCTTCCGCGCCGTGCCATCCCATGACGTTCTCGTAATCGGGGCCGGGCTCGCCGGCCAGCGGGCCGCCCTCGCAGCCGCCGAGGAAGGCGTTTCGGTCGGGATCATCAGCAAGGTCCACCCGGTCCGCTCCCATTCAAACGCCGCCCAGGGCGGCATCAACGCGGCGCTGAACCCCGGCGACAGCTGGGAGTCGCACGCCTTCGACACGATCAAGGGCTCCGACTACCTCGGCGACCAGGACGCGATCGAAATCATGACCCGCGAGGCGCCGGAGGAAATCCTCCACCTCGAGCACCTCGGCGTCACCTTCCACCGCAACGAGGAGGGCAGGCTCGGGACCCGCGCCTTCGGCGGCGCCTCCGCGGCCCGCACCTACTACGTCGCTGACATCACCGGCCAGGCGATCATGCACGTGCTCTACGAGCAGCTGATGAAGTACTCCGAGCAGATCGCCCGCTACGAGGAGTGGTTCTGCAGCTCGCTCGCGATCGACGAGAGCGGCGAGTGCTGCGGCGTCGTCACCCGCAACGTCGCCGACGGCACGATGGAGCTGTTCACCGCGAAGTCGGTGATCCTCGCGACCGGCGGCAACGGCCAGGTCTGGCGGCCGACCACCAACGCCCTGATCTGCACCGGCGACGGGATCGCGATGGCCTACCGCGCCGGGGCGAAGCTGATGGACATGGAGATGATCCAGTACCACCCGACGACGCTGGCGGGCAAGGGCTTCCTGATCACCGAGGGCGCCCGCGGCGAGGGCGCCCACCTGCTGAACAAGAACGGCGAACGCTTCATGGAGAAGTACGCCCCGAACAAGATGGAGCTGGCCTCGCGCGACGTCGTCTCCCGCGCCGAGCAGACCGAGATCAACGAGGGCCGCGGCTTCGAGGACGGGACCGTTGCCCTCGACATCACCGTCGTGCCGAAGAAGCGCGTCCACGAGGCGCTGCGCGAGATCGTCCTCGTCGGCAAGGACTTCGCCGGCGTCGACATCACCCGCGAACCGATCCGGATCAAGCCCGGCAACCATTACACGATGGGCGGGGTCAAGACCGACGTCGACGGGCGCACCGACATCCCCGGCCTCTACGCCGCCGGCGAGGTCGCCTGCGTCTCGGTCCACGGCGGCAACAGGCTCGGCGCCAACTCGCTGCTCGACACGCTGATCTTCGGCAAGCGCAGCGGCCGCGACGCCGCCGCCCGGGCCAAGCGCAACGACTACGCGCGGGTCTCGAAGCAGGTGCTCGACGAGGAGGAGGCGCTGATCGCGGACCTCCTCTCCCGCGAGAAGGGCTCCGGCCGCCGCATCTCCGAGATCAAGCTCGAGCTGGGCCAGACGATGGACGGAAAAGTCGCCGTCTTCCGCGACGAGGCCGGAATCCAGGCGGCGCTGGAAACCGTCCGCCGCCTCAAGGAGGAGGCGAAGAGCGCCTACATCGACGACCACGGCAGCGTCTTCAACCAGGATCTGATTGCCGCAATCGAGCTCGGGTACATGCTCGACAACGCCGAGTGCACCTGCGTCGCGGCGCTGGAGCGCAAGGAGAGCCGCGGCGCCCAGTACCGCACCGATTACCCGCAGCGCGACGACACCGACTGGCTCAAACACATCGACCTCGAGCGGACCGACGACGGCCCCGAGATCTCCTACTCCGAGGTGACCATCACCCAGTGGGAACCGGAAGAGAGGAAGTACTGACATGGCCGAGTACACGATCAAAGTCCGGCGCTTCCAGCCCGAGAGCGGCGAGGGCCCCTACTGGGAGGAGTTCGGGGTCGACCTCGATCCCTCGCTCTCGGTCCTCGACGGCCTGCTGCAGGCCAAAGACCGCGACGACGGCTCGCTCGCCGTCCGCTGCTCCTGCCGGGCGGCGATCTGCGGCTCCTGCGGGATGAAGATCAACGGCCAGTCCGGGCTCGGCTGCAAGACCCAGATCGGCGAGGCCCAGGAGCAGGCCGACAAGATGGCGACCGCCTCGGCCGGCGAGGAGAAAGCGGTCCCCACGGAGAGCTCGGAGGGCACCCCGATCGTGATCGAGCCGATGGGGAACATGCCCGTGATCAAGGACCTGATCACCGACATGGAGTCAACCCACTGGACCAAGATCCGCCGGGTCACCCCCTGGCTCCTGCCGCATGGCGAGCCGCCCCAGCGCGAGTACGTGGTCGAGCCGGAATCGATGATCGACATCACCCAGTCGATGGCCTGCATCCAGTGCGGCGCCTGCGTCTCCTCCTGCCTCTCGATGGAAGCCGACCCCGACTTCATCGGCCCGGCGGCGCTGGCCAAGGCCTACCGCTTCGTCGGCGACCCGCGCGACGCCGAGACCCACGAGCGCCTCCACGACCTCGCCGAGGACCCGCACGGGATCTACGACTGCACCCACTGCTTCAGCTGCATCGACGCCTGCCCCAAGGGCGTGGCGCCGATGGACCAGATCATGCGCCTGCGCCGCAAGGCCGGCGAGGAGGGCATCGAAGACCCCAACGCCGGCCACTCCCACGAGATGGCCTTCGTCAAGGTGATCGAGAAGAAGGGGCTGCTCGACGAGGCGCTGCTGGTCCAGGAGTCCTACGCGCCCGGGGTCAAGGGGAAGCTGAAACCGAGCAAGCGCGGGCTGACCGAGACGATCAAGTCGCTGCCGACGATCCTGCGGCCGCTGCGCAAACGCAAGGTGAAGCTGCGGCAGGCGATCCCCGGCCTGCACCACGGCCTGCCCAAGGACGCGATGGACGGCGTCAAGTCGATCTACGCGCACACCGAGGAGCACAGCGAGGAACTGAACCTGTACATCCGGGGCGAGGAGGGCGAGGACGCCCAGCCCGACAGCGCCGCGGCCGAGGAGGTCACCAATGGCTGAGAAGATCAAAGTCGCCTACTGGCCCGGCTGCGTCTCGCGCGGGTTCACGCCGGAGTTGCACGGCTCGATGGCCCTGGTCGCCGAGAAGCTGGGGATCGAGCTGGTCGAACTCGACCGCGCCAACTGCTGCGGCGCCGGCGTCATCGCCGAGCACAACCAGGAGCTCGCCGACACCCTCAACGCCCGCACCTTCGCGATGGCCCAGCAGACGGGGCTGGCGATGATGAACATCTGCTCGACCTGCCAGGGCGCGCAGTCAGAGTGTCAGCAGCGCCTCGACGCGGACTCTGCCTACCGCGCCCACATCAACGAAACCCTCTCTGGTCAGGGTCTTAGCTATGAGAAGGGGGTGGACGGGTTCACGAACAAAAACTTCCTCTGGCTGCTGGTCGAGGACTACGGCCTCGACCGCCTGCGCGAGCAGGTCAAGCGCCCGCTCGACGGTCTCAAGGTCGGCCCCTTCTACGGCTGCTACATCGTGCGGCCGAAGGAACGGCTCGGCTACGCCGACCACCCCGACCGCGACATCTACCTGGAGAAGGTGATCGAGGCGATGGGCGGCGAAGTCGTGGAGTACGACGGGGCCCGCAAATGCTGCGGCTTCCCGGTGGTGACGATGAACCGCGACACCTCGCTGCGCCAGGCCGGCACCCACGTCGGCGACGCGATCGACGCCGGCGCCGATTGCCTCGTCACCCCCTGCCCGCTCTGCCACCTGAACCTGGACATGCAGCAGCCGGAGGCGGCCAAGATCGTCAACCGCGACCTCGGCCTCGCCGTCCTCCACCTCCCCCAGCTGGTCGGCCTCGCCCTCGGCGCCGAGCCGAAGGAGCTGGGCATGAACCGCCACGTGGCCTCGACCGCCTGGGTCCAGGACCGCCTGGCGGGCGTGACTGCCTAGAGGCTTGATGCGGGTTATCCACATCAAACCTCTAGCCGTCCTGGCTTAGAACGCCCTGCTGCCGAGGACGGTGACGATCACCATCAAGAAGCCGGCCATCATGTGCCGGTTCTGAGCATCGAAGCGGGAGTTCATCGAGGCGTTCATCGCATCGAAGCGGGAGTTGATCGCATCGAAGCGGGAGTTCATCTCGGTCCTTAGATCCTTGATCTCGGCGCGAAGTTCCCGGATGTCGGCGTCGAGGCGCGCGAAGGCTTCGTCGAGACGCTGGTCGGTCCACTCTTCTCTCGGCATCGTCACCGTCATCAGCATATCGTAATGTATTGGCTGTAACGGAAGGCGCGCAGAATCAAAAAAATGCCGCGCCACTTCCTAGAGAGTCTGTGATCTCCGCCGGCGGCGGACCTATCTCGTCAGCCCCACCCGGCGCGCCAGCCATTTGGCGCCGACCGTGTCGGTGAGGCCGTGGGCGACGATCGAGACGATGATCGTGATCGCGGCGGTGTCGAAGATCAGATTCGTGTGGCCGACGTCTGACTTGAGGACGAAGAGGGCGAAGAGCATCGAGGCGACGCCCTTGGGACCGAACCAGGCCATGAAGTGCTTCTCCGACCTCGGGATCCCGGTGCGGATGAAGGACAGCATCACCGCCGCGGGGCGGGCCAGGAGAAGCGCGAAGAGGACGAAGAGGACCAGCGGCGGCACGCTGTGGTGGAAGCCGGTCGCGTAGATCAGCGCCCCGAAGACGAAGAAGGTGAGGACCTGGAGGATCGCGCTCGCGTTCTCGGCGAACTCGACGAACTCGTCGTGGACCTCGTGCTCGCTCGCCGCCATCGCGATCCCGCAGACGAAGGCGGCGATCAGGCCGTTGCCGACCGTGACTTCGGCGAGGCCGAAAGCCACCAGCCCGAAGCCGACCGCGTATATCCCCTCGTAGCGCGGCGTCAGCCCCCCGCTGGGGAGGTGGAGGTGGAGGCGGCCGGCGAAGACGCCGAGGCCGACGCCGATCGCCGCCCCCACCGCGGCTTCGCCGAGCAGCTTCACCGCTTCGGTGCTGGCGCTCCCGCCCGGCGTCGCAAGCACCAGGAAGAAGAGGACGAAGGGCAGCGCCAGCCCGTCGTTGAGGCCAGACTCGAGGTTGAGCGTGTGGCGGACCTTGCTCGGAACCAGGCGGGAGGTGACGACCGCCGAGGTGACGACCGGGTCGGTCGGCGAGAGCACCGCCGCCAGGAGGAAGGCCTCGGCCCAGGTCAGCTCCGGGAAGAGTCCCTTCGCCCCGAGGCCGAGCAGCGCCATCGTGATCGGCATCGCGATCACCAGCGCCCGTGCCACCGGTCCCCAGTGCGCCCGCAGCAGCTCCCGCTCGACGAACATGCCGTCGCTGAACAGGGTCAGGATCAGCGCCAGCTCGACCAGCTCGACCACGCTGCGGCTGGTCGGGTCGACGCTGACGACGCCGGCCACCGCCAGCGCGAAGCCGAGCACCACCGAGAGCACCGAGGCCGACAGCACCGTCCCCTTCATCACCCCCGAGAGGGCGGCGACGACCGCGAGCAGGGTTCCGAAGACCAGAACGGCTTCGCCGAAATCGAGACTCACTCAGCACCCCACAGAATCGAAATTGGCCAGCCTTCGAGCCGGTCTCCGAACGGAAGAACCCTATCGCCGGTATAGAAGACGACGCCCCTGACAAATCTCGAGCCAAGCGTCTCCCGCAGCCGGTCGAAGCGACGGAAATCCTCCCGACTGAGCGTGCCGGACGCCTTCACCTCAACCGCAGTGACAAGTCCGTCTGCCCCTTCGAGCACGAAGTCGATCTCCACGCCCTTGGAGGTTCGATAGTGCATCAAGCGTGGCTCGCTGCTCTCGAGATCGACGGCCTTGGCGAGCTCGATGCCGACGAAGCTCTCCAACGCGAGCCCGAAAGCGCTGGAATCGGAAAGCAGGCGCTTCTGGTTCCAGCGCATGAGATGACATAGAAGGCCCGAGTCGCAGAGCAGGAGCTTGGGCGATTTGACGAGCCTCGGACCGAGGCGATTGCGCCAGCCCGGCATGCGTCTCACGAGGTAGGTCCGCTCCAGGAGCACCAGGTACCGGTCGATCGAGCTGACCGGGATGCCGAGATCCTGACTGAGCGCGCTCTTGTTCAGGTGACCCCGCGAGCGCAGAGCAACGCCGGTAAGCAAGTTGGGCAGCTCCTCGATCCGGCTGATGCCGGCGACGGCACGGAGATCGCGCTCGAGCATGGTGGTGAGGTAGCTGGAAAACCACCGATCGCGCCGCTCCTCGTCGTCGCGTTCGACCGCCTCGGGAAATCCGCCGCTGACGACTCGCAGCGACAGATCGTGTCGGTCGACAGGATGAACGCCCCTCGGATGGCGGTCACGGTCGAGCAGCACGCGGGCGAGCCTCCATTCGTCGCGGCCCTCGAGCTCGGCGGCGGCCAGCGGCCAGAGCGTCAGGATCTCGACCCTGCCGGCAAGGGCCTCGGAGACCTCCGGTATGAAGAGTGGATTCGAAGACCCCGTGAGGAGAAACCGACCGGGCCTGCGATCCCGGTCGACCGAGGCCTTAATCGGCAGGAAGATCTGGGGAACGCGCTGCACCTCGTCGAGAACGGCCGTTTCGCCAAGTTCTTCGAGGAACTGAACGGGGTCGGCGGTTGCGGCGGCGAGCAACCTGGGCTCATCGAAGCTCGTGTAGCTCGAATTCCGCCCCCCGACCAGTGTCTCGGCCAGAGTGCTCTTTCCCGACTGACGAGCGCCGACGAGCATGACCACCGGCGTGTCGCTCAAGGCGGTGCGGATCGCTCCCTCTAGAGAACGCCTCAGCATTGGCACAAATTTACCAGTTCGTGGGTGATATTCACCCACGCTGTGGTGAATTTGTTCCCTAAGCCGCCTGCTTCTGGCCGACCAGGCCGCGCTCGACGAGGAGCTCGGCCAGCTGGACGGCATTGGTGGCGGCGCCCTTGCGGAGGTTGTCGGCGACGACCCAGAGGTCGAGGGCGCGCTCGTTACCGGGGTCGCGGCGGATGCGGCCGACGAAGACGTCGTCGCGGCCGGCGGCCTCGACCGCCATCGGGTAGCGACCGGCGCCCGGATCGTCGACGACGGTCACCCCCGGCGCGGCTTCGAGCAGCTCGCGCGCGCGGGCGGGCTCGAGCGGCTCGCGGGTTTCGACGTTGACGGCCTCGGAGTGGCCGGTGACGACCGGCACCCGGATGCAGGTGGCGCTGACCCTGATCTCGGGGTCGCCGAGGATCTTGCGGGTCTCGTCGATCAGCTTGCGCTCCTCGTCGGTGTGGTCGTCGCCGTCGGCGAAGTTGCCGGCCTGGGCGAGGACGTTGAAGGCGATCTGGTGCGGGTATACCTGCGGCGGCGGCACCTCGTAGCCCCCGACCAGCGCCCGCGCCTGCGAGCGCAGCTCGTCGATCGCCGCCTTGCCGGTGCCGGAGACCGCCTGGTAGGTGGAGATCACCAGCCGCTCGATCCCCGCCGCGTCGTGGAGCGGCTTCAGGGCGACGACCATCTGCATCGTCGAGCAGTTGGGGTTGGCGATGATCCCCCTGTGCACGGCAAGCGCGTCGGGGTTGACCTCGGAGACGACCAGCGGCACGTCGTCGTGCATCCGCCAGTAGCTGGTGTTGTCAACCACCGTTGCCCCCGCCTCGACCAGCTTCGGGGTCCACTCGGCGCTGACCGAGCCGCCCGCCGAGGAGAGCACCAGGTCGAGCCCCTGGATCGCCTCCTCGCTCACCGCCTGCACGCTGAGCGCTTCCCCCTGCCACTCGACTGCCTTCCCCGCCGAGCGCTCGGAAGCCAGCGGCCGCAGCTCGGCGACCGGGAATTCGCGGTCGGCCAGCAGCTCGAGGATCGTCGTCCCGACGAGCCCCGTCGCGCCCAGCACCCCGACTCTGTATCCGTCGCCTGCCATCGGCCCCGAGTATGAACGACGGGCTAGCCGGCGACCGTCGGCCGGTGGCCGGGGCCGGTCGGGTCCTCGGGCTGGACCGCGTCGGCGCCGAGCTCGAACGCCTTGTGCAGGGCGTTGACGGCGGCGGCGACGCGGTCGGCGGGGATGACGCACGAGATCTTGATCGGCGAGGTGGAGATCATCTCGATGTTGATCCCTTCGTCGCCGAGGACGCGGAAGACCTTGGCGGCGACGCCGGGGTGGGAGCGCATGCCGGCGCCGACGATCGAGACCTTGCCGATCTGCTCGTCGGTGAGGACCTCGACCGAGACGTCGCCGAGGGCGGCGATCGTGTCCTTGGCGGTCGGCAGGTCGGAGCGGTCGACGGTGAAGGAGAGGTCGGCCAGCTGGTCGTCGCCGACCGGCTCGTTCTGGATGATCACGTCGACGTTGACGTTGGCCTCGGCGAGGGCGCCGAAGACGCGGCCGGCGACGCCGGGCTCGTCGCGCAGCCCGTGCAGGGTGACGCGGGCCTCGGCGTCCGAGTGGGTGACTGCGGTGACGAAAGGGTTCTCCATGCTCTCTTCCTCCGAGACGACGAGGGTACCGGGACCGTCCTCAAAGCTGCTGCGGCAGTGGATCCGAACCCCGTGGTTGCGCGCGTACTCGACCGAGCGCAGCTGCAGCACCCGGGCGCCGGAGGCGGCCATCTCGAGCATCTCCTCGAAGGAGACCCTGGCGAGCTTGCGGGCGCCGGGGACGATCCGCGGGTCGGCGCTGTAGACGCCGGAGACGTCGGTGTAGATCTCGCAGACGCCGGCGCCGAGGGCCGCCGCCAGCGCCACCGCCGTCGTGTCGGAGCCGCCGCGGCCGAGCGTGGTGACGTCGCGGCTCTCGGTCGAGACGCCCTGGAAGCCGGCGACGAGGACGATCCGGTCCTCCTCCAGCGCCGCCCTGATGCGGTCGGCGCGGACGTCGATGATGCGGGCCTTGGTGTGGGAGGAGTCGGTGACGATCCCCGCCTGCGAGCCGGTCAGGGAGATCGCCTCGTGGCCCATGTCGTGGATCGCCATCGCCGCCAGCGCGCAGGAGATCCGCTCGCCGGTCGAGAGCAGCATGTCCATCTCGCGGGCCACCGGACGGGCGGATATCTCGTGCGCCTGGGCAACCAGTTCGTCGGTCGTCTTGCCGCGGGCGGAGAGCACGGCGACGACGCGGTTGCCGGCCTCACGGGCGGCGACGATCCGCGCCGCGGCGCGCTTGATCTGCTCGGCGCCGGCGACAGAGGTGCCGCCGAACTTCATCACGACGATGTCCGATCCGTCCCCGCTCATCGAACCCTGAGGATAGTGAGCTAGCGGTGAGCCTTGGCCCGGCGATGGCGATGCTTGCGCTTGACCTTGAACTTCCGCACCGCCGGGGTCGGATCGGTCAGCCCCGCCGCCACCGCCCGCACCCTGAAGGCGTGCCTGCCCGACCTCAGGTGCTTGAGGGTCTTCGGCGAGCGGCATGCGCGGAAGGGCCTGCGGTCGAGCTTGCATTCGAAAGTCACCGGTTCGGCGGTTCCGAAGGCGACGAAGCGGACCGTCGCTCGCCGGTGGCGCAGCTTGAAGCGGGCGATCCTCGTCCCAGGAGCAACCGGTTGGGCCGTCTGCCCGGCGGTCGAGACGACGTCACCTTCGGTCGTGTCGAGATTGGAGTGGTCGAAGTGGATCACGGCCGACGATTTGGCCCGTTCGGGCGAAACAGCGGCCGCGGCGTCGGATTCCCCGGCGGCGATCACGTTGATCGCCAGCATCGAGATCGCGGTGTTTTCCTGGGTGACGAAGATGGAGATCCCGACCGATTCGGGGCCTGCGGCGACAATCGTGTCGTTGCGGAGCGTCGGGTCCCCCGATTCGGTGCCCTGGAGGAAGAGGCCGGCGGCGCCGGTCGATTCGCCTGCCCAGATCACGCTGTCGGTGAGGGTGAATTCGTTGCCCGCGCGCAGGCCGAGGGCGTTTTCGCCGTGGGCGAGCAGTTCGAGTCGTTCGAGTTCGGTCCCTTTGCCCGGCGTGAAGAGGACTCCGGTGGCGCTGTCGGTCGCTTCCAGCGTCAGGTAGCTGAGGCGCTGGGAGGCGAAGCTCTTGAACGGCGTAACTCCCGAGGCACCGACGATCCGCGGCCGCGGCGCGTCTTCCTGGCCGTGGATATAGAGCGATTTTTCAATTTCGATCGCCGTCCCCACCGCGTAGGTGCCGGGCGCGACGATCACCTCGTCCCCCGCTGCGGCGCCGGTGATCGCGATTTCGAGCGAGCAGGGGGACAGCTGCGGACACCCCGGGGCCATCCCCCCGTCCGGAGCCGCAAAGCGGGTGCCGGCGGCCGCACCGGTGGGCACCGCCAGCGCCAGGACGAGCGCGACGACGCCGATTCCCCTCTTCATCGCCCTAATCCGCCGAGCCGCCGAAGTTGCCGAGCATCGCCTGTTCGGCCATCCGGATCAGGCCGAGGCCGCTGTGGGGGCGCATGTCGCTGCTGCGCACGCGGACGTGGGAGCCGTGCGGGCCGACCACCTCGACGATCGTGCAGACGTCGCCGATTTCGCAGTCCTCGCCGTAGTCGTTCTCGATCGCCTCCATCTGTTCGGCCACCACCCGGCCGACCTTGCTCTGGTCCAGCGACATCTCCAGCTCCTTTCAAGGGAAAAAAGAACCCGGCCCACGAAGGGGCCGGGTGAGTAAGACGTTGTCCAGCATAGGAACGCAACGTTAGCGAGCCCTGATCAGGCTATGGCCGGGAAAAGGTCGTCCCGATCGTTCTCGGTGCCAGGAGCTACGCGCGGCATGAAGGAGAGCATGATCTCTCTTCGCGCTCTAACCCCGTTCGGCTTCCGTTCGATCAACCCCATCTGCTCAAGGGCGTTGAGATCGCGAGTGACGGTCTTGCTCTTCTTGGTCGCATAAGCCTCGGCCAGAGTCGGGGACAGTGCCGTCAGGTCGGCCCGTCGAACGAACTCATCGGCGGGCAGCGCCAGCACAAGGTCCCGCTGCCTTTTGGCCATTGCCGTGGCACCCGGAAAGAGCGAATGGACGTAGTTCGTCCACGTGGCCTGAAGAATCCACTCGTGCACCTGATCGAGCTGCTGTTGAAGCTGATCGACGAACCCCTTGGACGCGTAGGAGAGAAGGGGGATCAAGTCGCCGCCGGACTTCGACGCGTGCTCAAGCTGCCGGTAGTAGTTCGAGCGGGTCTGGTTGTAGTGATTCGAGAGCAGATGCGCGGCGACAGACGGGACGCCGGCTGCGGCCAGGATCCCGAACTCGACCAGGCGCGCGGTTCGGCCGTTGCCATCACCGAACGGATGAATCCAGGCGATGTAGACATGCGCGACGACTGCCTTCAATACGGCAAGCAGGAAGTCCTTTGCGTGGGCTCCGCCATCGCGGCTGAAGGTGGGCCCATTGAGCCAGTCGCACATGGCCTGCACGAGGTAATCGCAGTCCTGGGCTGGTGCGCCCCTGTAGACCGTTCCGACAACGATGCCTTGGCTCCGAAACCCACCCGGCACAACGTGGTCCTCGGTCTCTAGGCCCTCCAGCACCTTGCGATTGAGATCGCAAAGGCTCTGCGGAGAGAGATCGAAGCTTCCGGTCTGGTGAACCCCTTTTTCGATTTCCGCTAGTGCGGCGACGACGTTCTCCAGCTCCTGCTTCAGATACTCCTGGCTTTCCGGCACTTTCAACTTTCCTTCGACGGCAGCTACAGCCTGCTCCTCGTTCAGGCTGTTCCCCTCGATGGCGGCACTTGCTCGCGCCCCCTTTGCCAGGTAGACCCGTTCCATGTCCTGCGCCATCGCAGGAGAAAGGGGGGTTCTCGCCAGATGGCGGCACTTGGAATGCGCTTCGCCTATCTGGTTCCAGAACTCCCAAGGTGCGCGTTTGAGATCCAGCTTGAACGAGATCCAGGGATGGGACCCGATGTAATCCCTCGGCTTGTCCATCAACGTGTCCACCTTTACGTCCCTTCAATCCGTCTCTGCTATTGGGAAAACAGGAATATACAGGGCGAGGAGGGCAGGAACAATGTCCGCTTCCCTGTCTCTCTGGAAAGCGGCTTGACCGAGTTGGGTTGCTACCCAACAGCGGGATGTCTGTCACTCCGACAGATATATCGAATTGATATATAGTGGCGATACATGGAGCTGAGCCCGACCGCCTACGTCATCCTCGGAATGATCCGCAAGGAGCCGCGCTCGGGCTATGAGATCAAGGCGCTGGTCGACAACAGCACCCGCTTCTTCTGGGCGGCCAGCTACGGGCAGATCTATCCCGAGCTGAAACGGCTGGGCGAGGCGGGGCTGATCGTCGGCTCCGACTCCCCCACCGGCGGCCGGCGGCGCACCGTCTACGAGATCACCGCCGACGGCGAGGAGGAGCTGCGCAGCTGGCTGCGGCAGCCGCCGCAGACCTACGAGATGCGCGAGGAAGGGCTGCTGAAACTGTTCTTCGCCGACGCCCTGCCGGCCGGCGAGGCGGTGGCGATCGTGCGGGCGATGCGCGCGCACCGGCTCGAGGTCAACGCCCAGCTGCGCTCGCTGGAGGCGCTGAAAACGGATGTGGAGATCGAGGACCCCTACCCGATGATCGTGCTGCGGGGAGGGATCGAGTTCACCCAATGGTTCGCGAACTGGTGCGAGCGGATGGAGGAGGAAATCCTCGCCGCCGCGCCCGAGGAGAGGAGCAGCTGATGTTCGACTCACTGGCCCGGCTCGCCGACGGCAACGCCCGCCGCATCGGCCTCGTCGCGATCGGCTTCTTCTTCCTCGCCGCGGCGCTCGGCGGCGGCGTCGCCTCAAAGCTCGACCCCTACGGCGCCGAAGACCCGGCGACCGAGACGGTGAAGGCGATGGACCGGCTCGAGGGAGCCGGGCTGCGGGTGCCGGCTGTCGTCGCCGTCGTCCAGGACGCGCCGTTCGCCTCGCCGGCGACGCGGCGCCGGGTCGAGGCGCTGGAGGGCGAAGTGCGGGAACGCAGCGACGTCGCCTCGGTGACCGGCTACTACGACACCCGCTCCCCCGCCTTCGTCTCCCGCAACCGCGACGCCACCTACTTCACCGTCGCCCTGAAGTCGACCGCGGACAAGCAGGCGCAGGAAACCGGCGCCAACATCGCCGACCAGCTTGCCGCCCACGAGGGCGTGCTCGTCGGCGGCCCGGCTGTCGCCCAGGAGCAGGTCAACAAGCAGGTCGAGAAGGACCTGCAGATGGCCGAGATGCTGGCCTTCCCGCTGCTCTTCGGGCTCTCGCTGCTCTTCTTCCGCAGCCTCGTCGCCTCGGTTCTGCCGCTGATGATCGGCGGCCTGGCGATCGTCGGCACCTTCCTGATCCTCCGCGTCGCCAGCGAATTCGCCTCGATCTCGATCTTCGCGCTGAACCTGACGACGGCGCTCGGGCTCGGGTTGGCGATCGACTACAGCCTCTTCATCGTCTCCCGCTACCGCGAGGAGATCGCCAAGGACGGGCCGGGGCCGGCGGCGATGCGGCGGGTGCTCGCGACCTCCGGGCGCACCGTCTTCTTCTCCTCGCTGACCGTCTCCGCGGCGCTCGCCTCGCTGCTGGTCTTCCCGCAGCGCTTCCTCTACTCGATGGGCCTCGGCGGCGCGCTGGTGGCGCTGTTCGCGGCGACGATCTCGCTGACCGTGCTGCCCGCCGTCCTGACCCTGCTCGGGAAGCGCGTCAACGCCGGCGCCCCGAAGTTCCTCCAGCGCCGCGCCGAGGCCGACGCGCGGCCCGCGCAGGCGGGCTTCTGGTACCGGCTCTCGCGCTTCGTGATGCGGCGGCCGGTCCCGGTGGCGACGCTCAGCGCCCTCTTCCTGATCCTCCTCGGCCTCCCCTTCTTCGGCATCAGGTTCAACACCGTCGACCCGACCGTGCTGCCGACCTCGGCCGGGGCCCGGCAGGCCTACGACACGATCAGCGAGGAGTTCCCGCCCTACCGCGAAACGCCGATCTGGGTCGACCTCGAAGGGGGCGGGCCGAAGGCCGCGGCACGCTTCGCGGCCGAGCTGCGGGGGGTACCGGGAGTCGCCCAGGTGCTGCCGCCGCAGCGGCTCGCGCCCGGCGTCACCGCCCTGCAGGCGGTTTCCGCCCACCCGTTCGCCTCCGAGGCGAGCGAAAGGACGGTGCGGGCGATCCGCGACCTGCCCGAGCCGGCGGGCACCGCCGTCCTGGTCAGCGGCGCGACCGCCGACTTCGTCGACTTCCAGAGCAGCCTCGCCGCCCACGCGCCGTACGCGCTGGCGATCGTGATCGGCGCCACCCTGGTCATCCTCTTCCTGATGACCGGCTCGGTGGTGCTGCCGGTCAAGTCGCTGATCATGAACTTCCTCAATCTCAGCGCGGTCTTCGGCCTGCTGGTGCTGATCTTCCAGGACGGCCGGCTGGAAGGCCTGCTCGCCTACGACAGCCCGGGGGCGATCGAGCAGACGATGCCGATCCTCCTCTTCGCCGTCGCCTTCGGGCTCTCGACCGACTACGCGGTCTTCCTGCTCTCGCGGATCAAAGAGGCGCGCGACAACGGCGCCTCGGACTCGGAGTCGGTGGCGATGGGACTGGAGCGGACGGGGCGGATCGTCACCGCCGCGGCGCTGCTCTTCGCCGTCGCGATGGGTGCCTTCGCCACCTCGAAGATCATCTTCATCAAGGAGAACGGCGTCGGCACGGCGCTGGCGGTGCTGATCGACGCCAGCATCATCCGGGCGCTGCTCGTCCCCTCGCTGATGGAGCTGCTCGGCAAGTGGAACTGGTGGGCGCCGGCGCCGCTGCGGCGGCTGCACGAGCGCTGGGGGATCCGCGAGACCGAGCCTGTAACCCAGCCGCAATAGGCGAACTGCATCACTTTTAACATCTGCTGGATAGAAAATTTGATGCAGTTCGGGGGATGGCCGATGGTGAGCAGCCGCTGAAGCCTGAGCCCAACCCGGCGCAGCTGGTCGACGCCAGCCGCCGCACCTACCTGGCCGGCGAGCGGACCCAGCTCGCCTGGTGGCGGACCGGGCTGACCGCGATGGCGGTGGCGCTCGGGGTCGGCCGGGTGGTGCCGGAGCTGAACGGCAGCCCGACCCGCTGGCCCTACGTGGTCGCCGGGGTCGGCTATGCGCTCTGGGGGATCTTCGTGCTCGCCTACGGGACGGCCAACAACGAGGCGATGCAACGGGCGCTGGGCGAAGGCCGCTTCCACGAGGCGCCGCGCTGGCCGCTGCGCGCCCTCACCGTCGCCGGGATCGGCCTCGGCCTGCTGACCGCGGTCCTGATCCTGCTCGACTGATAGCCGTCGAACAACCGGCCTGAGATGAGGCCCTCTCCGCCGGTCGAAGAACTGCCTCAGCCGCTGGTGGCGAACATTTCTTCGTCGAAGCCGACGACCAGCGGTTCGGCGCCGTAGCCGATCCGGGTCAGCCCGAAGAATTCCTCGATCGTGACCAGCAGCGAGTAGTGGTTGAAATTCGCTTCGCTCGTGCTGCCCGGTTCGATGTAGGGCGAGAGCAGGACGGCGCCGACTTTGCCGCCGCCCCCCTTTTCCCTCACTTCGCCGCTCGGCTGTTCTTCTTCGGGTTCCGCCACCAGGTTCGGATATTCCGGGAAGACGCAGCAGGCGCTGGTGTCCGATACTTCCCCGCCCTGCGGCGCCTCGGCCGAGGTGATCACGACCAGGCCGCCGTCCTTGTAGGCGAAGGATTCCTGGATGTCGGGGACGATCGTCCTCAGCGTTTCTTCGGCGAGCGCGGGGTCGGGGGCGATGTAGGCGAGGGCCGGGAACTTTTCCGCCTTCAGGGTCAGGTCCTTGGCGAGGCGGCCGAGCCCGGCGTCGGCTTCGGGGCACTTGCCGGCGTCGAGGAGCGCGTGGAAGTAGGCGAAGGGGTCACGGCGGTTGACGTAGCAGCCGCTCGCCGGGGGCGGCGGCGCAGACCCTTCCGGCGGGCTTTCTTCGTCGACGTAGGCGCGCCAGGTGAGTTTGCGTTCTTCCAGCTGGCCGGGCAGCGTCGCGGTCGCCGCCGGGTAGACGCAGCCGTCGCCTTCGACCTGCCCCTCGGCGTTTTCGGTGCCGGGCGCGAGGTCGGCGTAGTTCGGGCAGTCGGCCTCGGTTTCCGGCGTCGGCCCCTGGCCGCTGATCAGGGCGATCTGGTTCGCCAGATCTCCCCTGGTGACGGCGAAGTAGTTCGGGACGAGCTCGCCGAGCGCCGGCAGTTCGCTGCTCATATATGTGGAGGCGGAGGCTTCGCCGAAGGTTTCTTCGTAGCCGCCTTCGCCCAACATGATCACGAAGACGTGTTTGATTTCCGGCAGCCCGGCGGGCAGTTCTTCTTCGATCGGCGGCAGCGCCGGTTCGGGTTCGCCAGGCAGCGGTTCTTCGACCACCGCTTCGGGCGGCGGGACCGCCGCGGGGGCGGCGGGCGGCGCCGGTTCCCCGCCGGTTTCCGCGACCTCGGGCGCGGCGGGGGCCGCGGCCGGCGCCGCGGCTTCTCGGGCCGGCGGTTCGGGTTCTTCGAGCAGGATCGTGCTGAGCCCGGCGCTCTGGGCGAGGTTGTTCGTGGCCGAGCCGAGCGCCACCCCCAGCGCCAGCATCCCGATCACCGCCGCCGCGGCGGCCCGGGGCGAGGGCATGAACTCGGAGCGCTCGAACGGCCAGCCCGGCTTCCCCGGCTTCGCGACGGCGCTCGCGGCCGCCGAGGCGGCGCGGGCCTTGACGGCGGGGAAGCGCCCGGTGGCGAGCTTGCGAGCTCGACCGAGCTGCGCCGCAATCGCCGCCGGCAGCGAGCCGAGCCGGGCCCCGCAGGCGATGCAGTAGCGCTGATCGGCGGCCCGGGGGGCGCTGCACTCGGAGCAGGTCTTCCTCGTCAACTCGGCGCGATTCTCGGGGCGGCCTGGGCGTGATTTGTGAAGATCCTGCTACCGGCGGTCCGAACACACTTCTTTCACAAATCTTCAACACCTCAGGGCGGAGCCACTTCGAGAATGCCCGCGTGACGCCGCCGGCTCCCGAGCTGAACAGCCCGCTCGCAGGCGGCGGCGAGGGCTGCCCCAGCTGCGGCGCGACGCTCGCTCCCGATCAGCGCTACTGCCTGCACTGCGGCCGGCGCCGCGGCGATCCGCGGCTGCCGTTCATGGACGCGGTGACCTTCATGGAGTCGGCGAAGCAACCCCCCGCGCAGGTCGCTCCGGCTGGCGCCGCCGCCGCCGCCCCGGGCGACCGCCGCCCCTTCATCTCAGCGAACGCCTCGCTGGTCGCCGGGGTGGCCACCCTGGTCCTGGCGATCGGGGTCGGCGTCCTGATCGGCCGCTCCGGCGAGAGCGGCTCGAACACCGCCGCCAACCCTGCCCCGCAGATCATCCGGGTCGGCGGCGGGGGCGGCGAAAGCGAAGGCGCCAAGGCGGCGGGCGGGAAGGGCAATGCCTCGGTCGGCGGCGACACCGCCGCCAACCAGCCCAAGTCCGCCACCGCGAAGAAGGCGAAGAAGAAGCTTCAGAAGGGCAGCAGCGGCACCACCAAGGCGGTGGAAGAAGTCTACGAACCGGCTCCCGGCGTGAAGCTGGCCGAACCCGAACAGAAGGTCGGGGGCAAATGCGACCCGGGCGCCGAAGGCTGCAACAGCAAGGGCGAATTCGACGGGAGCTTTTTCGAATGAGGCTGATCGACCGCTTGCGCAAGCCGGCCCCGCGACCGCCGGCGCCGCCTTCGCCCGACCGGGGCGTGGGCGCCCCTTCGCTCAACTCGGCCTACGGCGAGGAGTTCATCGTTGACCTCGAACGGCGCCGCGAGCAACTCGTCGCCAGGGTCGCCGAGCTGCAGTGGGACCTCGGCGGCTTGGTCTACGAGATGGTCGTCCGCAACAGCCTCGACCCCGAGGTGATCGTCAAGCGCACCGTCCCGCTGCAGGACGCCGACGCCGAGCTCAGCGAGGTCGAACGCATCCTCCGCACCGAGCAGACCGGCACCGCCGGGGTCTGCGCCGGCTGCGGCGCCCCCCACTCCAGCGGCGCCACCTTCTGCTGGCAGTGCGGCAAGCCCCTCCTCGCCCAGGTCTCGGGTGAGGAGATCCTCAAGCGCTGAGCGCTAGCCGAAGCGGCCGCTTACGTAGTCGCGGGTGCGGGGGTCGCGGGGGTCGGCGAAGATCCTCGCGGTCTCGTCGACCTCGATCAGGGCGCCGACCGGCTTGGCGCCGCCGGTCTCGAGGCTGAAGAAGGCGGTGCGGTCGGCGACCCTGGCCGCCTGCTGCATGTTGTGAGTGACGATGACGATCGTGAAGCGGCCTTTGAGGCTGTGCATCAGCTCCTCGATCGCGCCGGTGGCGATCGGGTCGAGGGCCGAGGCCGGCTCGTCGAGCAGCAGGACGTCGGGCTCGATCGCGATCGCGCGGGCGATGCAGAGGCGCTGCTGCTGGCCGCCGGAGAGGCCGAGGGCGCTGTCCTTGAGCCGGTCCTTGACCTCGTCCCAGAGGGCGGCGCCGCGCAGCGCGCTCTCGACCCGCTCGTCGAGGTCGCGCCGCAGGCCGAGGTTGCGCGGCGCCCAGGCGACGTTGTCGTAGATGGACTTCGGGAAGGGGTTCGGCTTCTGGAAGACCATCCCGATCCGCCGCCGCACCTCGACCCGGTCGACGTCGGCGCCGTAGAGGTCGTGGCCGTGGTAGAGGACCTGCCCCTCGATGCGGAACCCGGGGACCGGGTCGTTCATCCGGTTGAGGCTGCGCAGGAAGGTGGTCTTGCCGCAGCCGGAGGGGCCGATCAGGGCGGTGATCTGGCCGCGGCGGATGCCGAGGTTGACGCCGGCTAGGGCCTGTTTGGCGCCGTAGAAGACCGAGACCTCGCGCGAGTCGAAGACCAGCTCGGGGGCGGCGAGCGGCCTGATCTCGGCCGTCGTCCCGGTCTGGCCGGTGGGAGGCGCCGAAACGGATGGGGCGGCCGGCACGGGGGGCTGGACGCGGACGCGGGAGGGGACCTGCGGCTCCCGCGCGGCGAGGTCTTCGGGGTCGGCGAGATCGAGACGGCTGTTCACGATGAGCTCAGCTTTCGTTTGCTGCGGGCCAGCAGCGCCCGGGCGCCGAGGCTCGCGAAGAGGATGAAGGAGACCAGCAGCAGCGACATCCCCCAGGCTTCGTTGAACCCTTCGGGGTTGCCTTCTTCGGAGAGTTTGTAGATCCAGGTCGGCACGTTCGGCAGGGCTTCGAACGGGTTGACCGAGAACGCCTTCGGGTCGAAGGTCGGGGTGGCGAGGAGCAGCGGCGCGGTCTCGCCGGCGGCGCGGGCGACGGCGAGCACGGTCGAGGTGACGATGCCGCCGAGCGCGCTCGGCAGGACCACGGTGAGAACCGAGCGCCAGCGGGCGACCCCGAGCGCGTCGGAGGCTTCGCGAAGGCCCTGCGGGACCAGCTGCAGCACCTCCTGCGAGCCGCGGGCGATCAGCGGCAGCTCGATTATCGCCAGCGCCACCGAGCCGGCGAAACCCGACTGCTTCCTGTGGTCGACGAGGAGGGCGAAGACGAAGAGCCCGAGGATGATCGAGGGCAGGCCGTTGAGCAGGTCGAGCGTAGTCTTCAGCAGGCGCGCTCCCCTCGCCCCCGCGTACTCGGTCAGGTAGAGCGCGATCAGCACCCCGAGCGGCATCGCCATCGCCGTCGCGACGAGAGCGATCACCAGCGTCCCCAGCAGCATCGGGCCGACGCCGGTCGGGTAGCCGGTGAAGACGAAATCGAGGTCGATCTGCCCGGCGCCGCGGGAGACGACGGTCCAGACCACGATCGCCAGCACCGCGATCGCCAGTAGCGCCGCCGCAGTCGCCCCGGCCTCGGCCACGCGGCTGACGAGGCGGCGGCGGCGCAGGTTGCCGCTCGGCGTCAGCGGGGCGGCGGGATCGGGGATCAGGCCCTCGCCGCTCACTTCGCCGCCCCCGCATAGGCGCCGCCGTAGCTGAAGCGGCGGCCGATCCAGTTCGCGATCAGGTTCGCCCCCAGACCGATGACCAGCAGGATGACGCCGCAGTAGTAGAGCGAGGCTTTGTGCAGTTCGGTCAGGGCGCCCGGGAACTGCAGGGCGATCTGCGAGGCCAGCGTGTTGCCGGTCCGGAAGAGCGAGGACTGGATTTCCGAGCCGGCCCCGATCACCTGCGAGACCGCGATCGCCTCGCCGAGGGCGCGGCCGAGGCCGAGGATGCAGGCGGCGACGACGCCGCTCGAGGTGGTCGGAAGGACGATCCCCCGCACCACCTCCCAGCGGGTGGCGCCGAGCGCGGCGGCGCCGTCCTGGAGCTCGCGCGGCACCGAACGGAAGAGGTCGCGGCTGATCGAGGCGATGATCGGAACCACCATGATCGTCAGGATCAGGCTGGCGGTGAAGACACTGAGGCCGGTCGTCTGCGGTTCGCCGAAGATCGGGACGAAGCCGAGCCTGTCGTGCAGGAAGGGCTCGATGTGCTCCTGCAGGAACGGCGCCAGGACCAGCAGCCCCCAGAAGCCGAGGATGACGCTGGGGATCGCCGCCAGCAGCTCGACCAGGGGGCCGATCGCCGCGCCCACCCTCCGCGGCGCCAGCAGGGTCAGGAAGAGCCCGATCGCGATCGCGATCGGCGCTCCCAGCAGCAGCGCGAAGGCGGAGGTGACGGCGGTCCCGAACAGCAGCGGGCCGGCGCCGAAGGCGCCGAAGTTCGGCTGCCAGACGGTTTCGTAGACGAACCCGAAGCCGAACTTCGAGAGCGCCGGCGAGGCCCCGTGGACGATCTGGTAGCCGACCAGGACGATCGTCGCGCCGGCGATCGTCGCCGCCAGCAGGCAGAGGCCGAACATCGCCCGGTCGCCGATCCGGTCGGCCCGCCTGCGCAGGGGAGTGACCCGGGTGCCGCGGCCGGCCGGCCGAGCGGCTGCGGGGGAAGCGACGGCGCTCACGCGCGCCAGCCTAGGTAGTAACAGTCACCTTCTTGTAACGGAGTTGTTACCTGTGTCATTCACGGGATTGACACACTTTCTTGATCCTTTCCGGGAAGGCTTGCGCCCGTCAATCCCACGCTGGAAAGGAAAACGCATTGCAACGCAATAGGTTGCTCGTACTGCTGATCGCGGCGCTCGCGTCGGTCGGGGCAATGGCGTCGGTGACGGCGTCCGCAGCCTCCGCTGCCGGCCTCACGGGTGCCGGCTCGACGCTGGTCGCTCCGCTGATGGCCAACTGGATCAGCAACTTCGAAATCAAAGAAGGCATCCCCGTCAAGTACTCCGCCGTCGGCTCCGGCACCGGCATCGCCCAGATCACCGCGCGGACGGTCGACTTCGGCGCTTCCGACGCCCCGCTGACCCCCGAACAGGCGTCTGCCTGCAACAGCTGCGTGCAGATCCCCTGGGCCCTCTCGGCCACCGGGCTCGGTTTCAACGTCCCCGGTGTGAAGAAGCTGAACCTGACCGGCAGCGTCATCGCCGGCATCTACTTCGGCAAGATCACCAAGTGGAACGACCCGAAGATCAAGAAGATCAACAAGGGCGTGAAGCTGCCGGGCCTCACCATCACCCCGGTGTTCCGCAGCGACGGCTCCGGCGACACCTACGCGTTCACCGACTACCTGTCGAAGGTCAGCCCCGCCTGGAAGAGCGAAATCGGCTATGCGACCACGGTCGGCTTCAAGGCCGGCGTCGGCGCCAAGGGCAACTCCGGCGTCACCGCGACGGTGACCAAGACCCCGGGTGCGATCGGCTACATCTCGGCCTACTACCTGATCGCCGCCGGCGTCCACGCCGCCGCGGTCCAGAACAAGGCCGGGAAGTTCGAGCTGCCGAACATCCCCAACATCTCGAGCGCCGCCTCGAGCGTGAAGAAGCTCGGCTCGACCAACGCGGTCAGCATCACCAACCCCCCGAAGAAGGACAAGATCGCCTACCCGATCTCAACCTTCACCTACGGGATCGTCCCCCACGACGCCCCGCAGAAGGGGTTCCTGCAGCAGTTCGCCAGGTACGCCCTGACGACCGGCCAGAAATACGGCGCCGCGCTGGACTTCGCGCCGCTGCCCAAGATCGTCAAACAGGCGGGCCTGAAGGCCGTCGCCTCCCTCTAGGGAAGCGGTAGCTCCCTCACCGACCGGCATCGGGTTTCGGCCCGGTGCCGGTTTTCTCTTGGAACGCTGCCTAGGACGGCCTGACCAAGCAGATCGGTGGACGCAGGGAGCGTGGCGTGCTCTGCACGCGAGCGACCGAGGACGCCGATATGCGCCGGTCAGGCCGTTCTAGGCGAACGCGGCGCGGCGGCGCAAGTCCGAGTTGAGCATCCCCGTCACTTCGCTGGGGGCGCTGCCGGCCTCGGGCACCGCGGCGCCGATCAGGCCGTCGGCGCGGAAGCCGTAGAGCGGGGCGACGAAGCCGAGCTCGCGGATCTTGCGGACCAGCCGCACGGCGCTCTGGGTGTCGGCGCCGGGGCCGCAGAGGACGATCGCGGTCGGGTCCAGCGCGCCGAGGGCGCGGCCGAGCCGCTCGTCGCCGAGCTCGTTGGAGAGGACGAGGACGCGGAAGCCGGCGCGGCGGAGGGCGAGATCGAGGGCCTGGGTGTGGACCTCCTCGGCCCCCTGGCCGTGGCTCGAGTCGAGCAGCAGGATCCCGGCCGGGCGCGAGGCGGCCGAGGCGAGGCGCCGGGCGCCGTGCAGCCAGCCGGTGGCCCAGCGCGAGGCGAACTCGAGCTCGGCCTCGCGCTCGGGGTCGGCGGCGAGCTTGTCGACCGCGGGCAGCAGCAGCTCCTCGACCGTGCGCTCGAGCGAGCGCAGGGCGAGGCTCTCCTCGACCGCCCGGTCGGCGGCTGACTCATCGAAGCTCTCGAAAGCGGAGAGCAGGCTGCCGTCGCTGGCCGGCGCCGCCTGGCGCTGGCGCGCCAGCTCGATCGCCGAGGAGATGTTGCCGGTCTCGGCCAGAGCGTCGCGCAGCGCCTGCAGCTCGACCAGTTCGTAGTTGCGGTGGTTGCCCTCGGTCCGCTTCGGTTTCGGGTAGCCGTAGCGGCGCTCCCAGCTACGCAGAGTGTTGGGGCTCACGCCGAGGACTTCGGCGGCGGCGTTGGTGCGGATTCCTGGCATTTGGATTGGGAAGTCGAACGGGTCCCGGTGCGGGGCATTTCGACGACGCAGGCGATTCTCCCACCCGATCTCCGGGTTTACACCGGTTATCGGCAGATTTCGCAGAAACTGTTAGCGATCTTGCAAGGCGCCGACCCCGACCGGCTGCCCGACCGCACGGGCTCGCCACATCGCCGCGTCGGCCTTGTGCAGAAGCTCTTCTGCGTCGGCGCCGTGATCGGGGCAGGCGACGACGCCGGCCGAGACGGCGATCCGCAGCCCCCCCGCTCGCTCGAGCTCGTCGAGCTGCCGCAGCAGCCGCTCGCACATCTGCACCCCTTCGACCGTGGCGATGTTCGGGGCGAGCACGCAGATCGCCTGCTCCTCGAGCCGGAAGGCTTCGTCGACGATGCGGATGCTGTCGCGCAGCGCGGCGCCGACGATCGAGAGCACCGTCTCCTGCCCTCCCGCCAGATCGCCCGGCCGCGTCCCCGGCCCCGAAGCGTCGAACACCGCCAGCCCGAAGGGATGCCCGTACCGCCGGTTCGTCTCCACCAGCTGCTCCAACCGCCGCCGCATGTGGCCCGGCCGGTAAAGGCTCGGCAGTTCTTCGACGTGCTCGGGAGCCGGAGCCACAGCCGCGCTCCCGTCCACGGGCGCCTGGGCGACGTTCGCCGGGCCCTCCCCGCTGTTTGTCCGCCGAACGTCACCCAGGCGCCCGCCGCCGCCCTGCGCAGCGTCAACTGCCGCAGCGGTAACCGCGCCGAACTCACCCGCGAGCCTCAGCGCCGCCTCGGCGAAATCCTCTCCATTGCTCCCAATCTCCTCGTGCAAGCTTCCTAGAAGATCGGCGTGCAGCTCCGAGACCTTGAGCGCGAGCCGGCTCGCGGACGAACCGCCCCCCGCTCCTGGCTTGGCTTTCGACTGGTCTGCCACGGGCGGACCTTGGCGAAAGCGGCGGACGCAGGATCTTCAAAATGCCGCTAATTGCAGATTGACACCAGTCCAGGACGGATGTCGGTTCGCCGCTTATTCCAGACTTCTGCGGCCGGCGAGCGCCTTGCCCAGCGTCACCTCGTCGGCGTGCTCGAGGTCGGCGCCGACCGGCAGCCCGCTGGCCAGGCGGGTCACGGTGACCTGGCCGCGCAGCAGGTCGGCGATGTGGAGCGCGGTCGCCTCGCCGGTCGTGGTGGGGTTGGTCGCCAGCACCACCTCGCCGACCCCGCCCCGTTCGACCCGCCGCTGCAGCTCGCCGATCTTCAGGTCTTCGGCGTCGACGCCGTCGATCGGCGAAAGCGCCCCGCCGAGCACGTGGTAGAGACCGCGGTATTCGTGCGTCCGCTCGATCGGGATCACGTCGGCCGGCTCCTCGACGACGCAGATCGTCGCCCGGTCGCGGTTCTGGTCGGCGCAGATCCGGCAGCGCGGGCCCTCGGCGAGGTTGAAGCACTCCTCGCAGAGGCCGACCTTCTCCTTCACTTCGCGGATCGCGTCGCCGAGCGCGAAGGCCTCCTCGTCGGGGGCGCGCAGCAGGTGGAAGGCGAGGCGCTCGGCGGTGCGCCGGCCGATCCCCGGCAGCCGCGAGAGCTCGGTGACGAGGCGCGCGAGCGGTGCCGGGCCCTCGCTCAACCGCCCAGCATCCCGCCGAGACCGCCGCCGAGCTCGCCGGTGATCCCGCCCATCGCCGAGCCGGCGAGCTCCTGGGCGGCGCGCAGCCCCTCGTTGACGGCGGCCTGCACCATCTCCTGGAGCAGCTCCGCGTCCTCGGGGTCGACCGCCTCGGGGTCGATGACGATCTCGCGCAGGGTCATGTCGCCGCCGACCTTGACCTTGACCATGCCGCCGCCGGCGCTCGCCTCGACGACCTCGTCTTTCAGCTTCTCCTGCGCCTCCATCATCTCGGCCTGCATCTGCTGCGCCTGTTTCATCAGCCCCTGGATGTCGAAGCCTCCGGGCCCTCCTCCTCGCGCCACTAACTGACCTCCTCCGCGTCGAACTCGCTCTTCAGCCGCTCAAGCAGCTCTTTCTCGTCGACCTCATCGCTGCCCGGCGCCGGCGTGTCCGGCGGCGCCTCGCCCTCTTGAAGCACATAGCTGGGTTTAAGCGACTGACCGACAACCGCCTCGAAGGCAGCTGCAACAGCATCGCGCCGCTCCGGTTCCTCTGCCTTCTTCTTGTGGAACGTCATCTCGGCGGGGAATCCGATCTGTAGCCCAGATTCCTCGTCGTAGCTGACTGGGCGGGCGCCATCGAAGCTGGCTGCGAGAGCAGGACTGGTCTCCGACAGCTTCTGAAGGACGGCCGGCCAGACCTGCTGGATCTCCTCTAGGGAGAGGGCGTCGGGGTCGGCCGACGATGGCTGCTGGCCAGCGGGTCCTGTCACGGCAGGGGACCCCCCATGTCTTCCGGTAGCTAAAGCTTCCTCAGACATGGTCCCCCCTACCGCGCCACCCGCTGGAGGGGGCTGGTCGGCAGACGCCTCAGGCTCGGGCGTCGGGGGTGCCTTGGTCTCGTCCTCTTCCGCGAGGGGGAGGTCGTCAGCTGGTGCGGGTTCGGCAGGAGCCACGGGCCAGGGCGCCACAGTGCCTCCCTCCTCGAGCCTCTCAATCCGCCTTAGCAAGCCAGCGGTGTCGGGGTCGAGATCGGGGCGAGCGGCCTTGAGGAGGGCTATCTCCACTGCGAGGCGGGCGTCGTCGCCCTCTCTGACCGCGGTGAGCGCGTCGGCGAGCTCGTCGATGGTGCGCAAGAGGTTGGCTGGTTTGATGGCGGTCGCCTGGGCCTGCATCCGCGCCGTGTCGGTGGCGGTGACCACGAAGGTGGTCGGGACTTCGCCGGTGGTCTGGGCGATCAGCAGGTGGCGCAGGTGGGCGAGGAGGTCGCGGGCGAACTGCGAGGGATCGCGGCCGGAGCGGGCCATCCTCTCGACTCCGAGCAGGACCCCCTTCGGATCCTCGGCGATCACCGCGTCGACTGCCTCGAAGAGGAGATCGGCGTCGGCGGCGCCGAGCATCTCCAGCACGTCCTTCAGCTCGACGTTGTCGCCGCCGAAGGCGACCAGCTGGTCGAGGGTGCCCAGGGCGTCGCGGAAGCTGCCCTGGGCCGAGCGCGCGATCATCGCGACCGCCCCCGCGTCGACCTCGATCGACTCGGCCGCGGCGACCCGGTCCAGCACCTCGGAGATCTGCTCCAGCGAGGGCCGCTGGAAGTCGAAGCGCTGGCAGCGATCGGCGATCGTCGCCATCACCTTGTGCGACTCGGTGGTGGCGAGGACGAAGACGGTGTTCGGCGGCGGCTCCTCGAGGGTCTTCAGGAAGGCGTTCCAGGCCTCTTTGGTCAGCATGTGCGCCTCGTCGAGGATGTAGACCTTCCAGTGGCCGCCGGCGGGCGCGTAGGCGACCCGCTCGCGCAGGTCGCGGACGTCGTCGACCGAGCGGTTGGAGGCGGCGTCCATCTCGATCACGTCGACCGAGGTGCCGGCGGCGATCGTCACGCAGGACTCGCATTCGCCGCAGGGGGTCACGGTCGGGCCGCCGCGCTCGCAGTTCAGCGAGCGGGCGAGGATCTTCGCCATCGAGGTCTTGCCGGTGCCGCGCGAGCCGACGAAGAGGTAGGCGTGGTGGACCTTCCCCTGCTCGACCGCGTTGCGCAGGGTGCGGACGACGTGGGCCTGCCCGACGACCTCGTCGAAGGACCCGGGACGGTGGCGGCGGTAGAGGGAAGTCGACTCGCTCATCGGCTCTCCGGCCAGTGTATCCACGCCCACCCAGCGCCCTCCCCGGACGTGTCTGACTTGATGCCCCCTATATGGGGGTCGAAGTCAGACACCCCCTGTGGGGGCGGCGGCGATACGGTGCCGCGCGTGCCGAAGGGGGCCCGCAACTGGCTGACGCCTGCCGCCTGGGTGGCCGGGGTCACTGCGGCGCTGCTGCTCCTCTTGCCGGTCGGCTTCCCCAACTACGACACAATCTACGCCCTGGTCTGGGGGCGCGAACTCGCCCACGGCGCCAGCCCCGACTACGGCGCCGCACTGCCGCCGACCCCCCACCCGCTCGCCGACCTGCTCGGTTTGGTGACGACGCCGATCGGCGACGGCGCGATCACGGTGACGATGGTCGTCGCCTACGTCTCCCTCGCCCTCTGCGGATACCTCGTCTACCGCCTCGGGACGATCTGGTTCGACCGTTGGATCGGCCTCGTCGCCGCCGCGATCGTCCTCACCCGCGCCCCCTACCTCTCCAACGGCCTGCGCGCCTACGTCGACCTCCCCTACATCGCCCTCTGCCTGGGAGCCCTGACGTTCGAGGCCAAGCGCCCAAGAGCAGGCTGGCCCGTCCTAGCCCTCCTCGCCCTGGCCGGCCTCCTCCGCCCCGAGGCCTGGGGCTTCTCGATCGCCTACCTGATCTACCTCTCCCTGGACCCGGCGAAGCTGCAGGGACCCAACCGCCGGCTCTCCATGGGGACTGACGAGGCACCCGTCGAACCGACGCCCCCGACCATGCTGAACCGAACCGACCACCAGCTCCCTGCAGGGACGGAAGAGGCATCGCTCGAGCCGACGCCCCCGACCAAGCTGCAGCGATCCCACCCCCAGCGCCCCGAGAAGGCGGAGAGGGCACCTCATGAGCCGGCGGATACTCAAAATGCCGGTCTCATTAGACCGGCATTTGTCCGAGCATGGGGTGCCCTCTCCGCCCCCCCTCTAACGCTTGTGCTGCTCGCATTTGCAGCCCCGATCCTGTGGATCGCCTTCGACGCGATCACCACCGGCCACCCCCTCTACTCGCTGACCGGCACCCGATCGACGGTCGAAACCCTGGACCGCAAGACCGGCCCGGTCGACCTCGTCCTCTACGGCCCCCGCGCCCTCGGCGAAGTCCTCCAGTGGCCGGGGATGGTCGGCGCCCTGGGCGGCGTCATCCTTGGCTTCGCCTTCCTGCGCCGCCGCTCGGCCCTCGGCCTCGCCGCCGCCGCCCTCGCCCTCCTCGGCTTCGCCTTCCTGGCCGCCGCCGGGCTGGCGATCCTCGCCCGCTACACGATGCTGGCGGCGGCGATCCTGGCGATCTTCGTCGCCGTCGGCCTGCTCGGCTGGCGCCTGCTCGAACCGGGGCACCCGGCCCGACGTCCCTGGCGGCTCTTCGCCGGTGTCGTCGCGCTGATGTTCCTGATCTGGCTGCCGAACCAGTGGGACCTCGACTCGACCGTCAACACCGATCTCACCGACCAGGGCCGGATCGAGAACGATCTCACCTCGCTGGTCGACGCTGGGGCCTTCGAGCCGCTCTGCGGCAAGATCGCGGTCCCCAACCATCGCGCCGTCCCCCGCCTCGCCTTCGGTCTGGAAGTCAAGCCGACGAAGATCGTCAGCGCCAGCGAGGAAGGCGTCCCCCAGCACGGCTACTTCGTCAAGCCCGCCCGCCCTTTCGTCATCCACAACTTCATCCTCGACCCCAACGACCCGACGAAGCTCTCGCTGCCGGTCCCCCACGGCTTCCGCGAGGTCGCCCGCAACCGCTCCTGGATCGTCTACCGCCGCTGCTGAGAACGCGTTTCTTTCCGCTATGCGGAGAGAACCGCGTCTTCAGCCGCCGCGCTCGACCATCTCGACCGCGGCGTGCGTCCGCGCGGCCAGGGTCGGATCGGCGGCCGTCGATCGCGATCATCTCGCCGTCGAGGTGGTTCAGCGTCCCCAGCCCGAGGTCACCGTGCTCGGCCAGCTCCGCGAAGCTGAGATCGCCCTCGAAGGCGCCGTCGAGCAGCGCCCCGATCGTCGAGGCCTGGAAGAGGACGTGCGGCTCGCGCTCCTCATGGAGGTCGGCGCGGCGCATCGACTCGACGTGCAGTGAGCGGATCCAGCGCTCGTCCAGCATCGGCGCAGTCTTTCAGGAGGCGTGGTTGAGCCTTGTCGCCAATAGCGCATCAAAGCTCAACCACCCCAGCAGGGAGGAAAAGGTCCGGCCGTGAAACCATCGGGTGAGATGGCGGCGATAGAGCTCAGGAACGTGGTCAAGACCTTCGGGCCGATCACGGCTGTCGACGGCCTCGACCTCGAGGTGCCAGAGGGCATCTGCCTCGGCCTGCTCGGCCCCAACGGCGCCGGCAAGTCGACGACGATGCGGCTGCTGACCGGACAGGCGATCGCCGACTCGGGCGAGCTGCGGGTGCTCGGCCACGAGCTGCCGGCCGAAGCGAAGACCGCGCGGGGGCTGATGGGCGTGGTCCCCCAGCTCGACAATCTCGACGTCGACGTCACCGTCGAAGACAACCTGGCGATCTTCGCCCGCCTCTACCGCGTGCCCGACGTCGGCGCCGCGGTCGACAAAGCCCTCGGCATCGCGCGGCTGCGGGAGCGCCGCCGCGACGCCGTCGACCAGCTCTCGGGCGGGATGCGGCGGCGGCTGCTGCTGGCCCGCGGCCTCGTACACGAGCCGCGCCTGGTCCTCCTCGACGAGCCGACCGTCGGGCTCGACCCGCAGATCCGCACCGAGCTCTGGACGCTGATCGGCGAGCTGAAAGCGCGCGGCACCTCGATCCTGATGTCGACCCACTACATCGAGGAGGCCGAGCGGCTCGCCGACGAGGTGGCGGTGATGCACCAGGGGAAGGTGATCAGCCGTGGCCGTCCGGTCGAGCTGATCGACGAGCACGCCGGGCGCTTCACGGCGGAGGTCTACGGGCCGCCAGACCGCCTCGCCGCGACCCGGGCCGAGGCCGAATCGCAGGGGCTGGCGGTGCGCCCGGCCGGGCCGGCGATCGCGATCGTCGGCTCCGAGCGCGCCGCGAACGGAGCGATCCCGGAGGACGCCGTCACCCGCGCCGCCTCGCTCGAGGACGTCTTCGTGCTGCTGACCGGCGAGGAGGCGGAGTGATGGCGGCCACGACCGGAGCGGCGCGACCGGCCGAAGGGCGCCAGATGCGGCGGCTCGAACCGGCGGCGATCGCCGGGGTGATGAGCCGCGAGGTCGCCAACTTCCGCACCTACTGGAAGGGGACGACCTTCTCCAGCGTGCTGGAACCGATCGTCTACCTGCTCGCCTTCGGCCTCGGCCTCAGCGCCACCCTGGTCGACGAAGTCAACGGCGTCCCCTACGTGCAGTTCGTCGGCACCGGGATGGTGGCGACGGCGGTGATCTTCTCCAGCGCGATGCCGGCGATGTTCGGCACCTTCGTCAAGCACCGCTTCCAGAACACCTACGACGCGATCCTGGCGGCGCCGGTCGACGTCGAGGAGCTGGTCAGCGCCGAGATGCTCTGGATCGCGATCCGCTCCGGCACCTACGGCTGCGTCCCGCTGCTGGTGACGATCGCCTTCGGCCTCGACCCGGCGCCGGGGATGCTGCTGGTGCCGCTCTTCTGCTTCGTCACCGCGCTCGGCTTCGCCGGCTTCGGGGTGACGATGGCGGCGACCGTGGCCAAGATCGACCAGTTCAACTACGTCACCGCGCTGTTCGTGACGCCGCTCTTCCTCGTCGCCGGCACCTTCTTCCCGATCGACGGCCTGCCGCAGGGCTTCCAGATCGTCGCCCAGCTGAACCCGCTGCACCAGCTGGTCGAACTCGTCCGCGGGGGCGCCTTCGGCTTCGAGTTGAACGACATCGCCCGTTTCGCCTTCCTCGTCGCCTTCGCCCTGCTCACCTGGCGCTTCGCGGTGGCACGGATGCGGGCGCGCCTGATCGACTGAGAACGCGTTTCTTCCCGCATAGCGGAGAGAAAAGCGTTCTCACCAGCGATACATGGACCGTGCGCCCGCCCTTCGAAGCGAGGTCACCGGGCGTGTCCGCCGCTTCAGGCTCGGGCCGGGCTCTCCTGCGGCACCCGCGGCATCCGCTTAAGGCTGCTTCCTTCCGGACCTGACCTGATTCGCGTGCCCACGTCGCGCAGGACCCGGCCGTCATCGCCGCCGCGACGGCACTGACCCCGACGGCCAGCCCCTCGGAACGGTAGTCGGCCCCGCTAAGCGGATTTCGGGTGACAGGGCACCGCTGATTCCCCACCTAGCACGGTCCACCGGTGATCGTAGCGGGCCGGTCCTGGGATGCGGGCCGTGGTCGTCCCCGCCCTCGCCGCGATCCGCGTCGACACCGAGTCCTTCGCGGTCGCCGGCAAGCTCGGCCTTGACATCCTGCCCGGCGGCTTCGTCGCGGGGCTGATCGCCCGCCTGGCGCTGAAAGGCCACGAGCTGGCGGTCTTCGAAGCGAAGCTGACGGCGATCGGCTTCGGCTTCTTCGTTCCCTTCTTCTTCGTCACCAGCGGCATCGCCTTCGACCTCGCCGCCCTCGGCTCGGCCACCGCCCTCTTCAAGCTCGGTCTCTTCTTCTTCCTCTTCATGGTCGTGCGCGGCCTCCCGGCGCTGCTCCTCTACCGCGGCACCCTCAACCTCCGCGACCGCGCCGGGCTCGCCTTCTACGGCACCACCGAGCTCCCCCTCGTCGTCGCGATCACCACCATCGCCGTCGAGCTCGGCCACATGAAGTCCTCCACCGCCGCCGGCCTGGTCGGCGCCGCGATGCTCTCGACCCTCGTCTTCCCCTTCGTCGCCCTCGCCCTGCGCAAGGACGCCCTCGCGGAGGAGTCCAAGCACCCCGGCACCGACGACCCCTTCGCCGACCCCGACGGCCCCCTCCCCGAGCCCGGCCTGGTCGGCTAGCTCCGACCAAAAGCGCCGCG
Source organism: uncultured Actinomycetes bacterium (assembly GCA_963800355.1). Lineage (GTDB taxonomy): Bacteria > Actinomycetota > Thermoleophilia > Solirubrobacterales > 70-9 > VAYN01. The sequence continues at coordinate 282,000 of CAWDAP010000001.1, forward strand.
TATCATCAGCCCCGAGGGCGCGTAGCTCAGTGGGAGAGCGCTCGCTTCACACGCGAGAGGTCGCTGGTTCGAAACCAGCCGCGCCCATGAACTCATCTTGGCCCTGTGCACGGAGAGTCGATGGCCGTGCTACGGCGGAGACGCTAATCTGTTCCTCACAAGGTGCGACTTATGGACTCGGACGCGAAATCAAAGACCTCTCCCCTGCTGACGAGAAATGAGATCGCCGAGATCACCGGCGTTTCGATCAATGCTGTGAACAAGGCGCTGGAGCAGCGGGTTGCGAAAGCGCGGCGGCAGCGGAGACGAACGTTGCTGGCGGCCGACGAGGCTGCGGCGCTGACGCTGCTCTCGGAACTTCCAGTCAACCTGTCGATCAAGCTCAAGCGCGAGGTGCGGGACTGGATCGTCAAGCGCAGCCCCGCCGAGGCGGAGGAGTTCGAGCTCTCACGCGCTCTGCGGATTGCAATGACCGAGAACGCCGCCGACGTCGGCAAGCGGGCATTTGACTACGTCCGGCTGCGCGAGAAATACATTGAGGCTGGGCCAGGGAAGATGGGGGGCACGCCCGTGATCCGAGGTACGCGCGTGCCGGTGCGAACCTTGGCCCAATTGGTCGAGGGTGGGGAGAGCCGGGAGGCTCTCAGGGAGGACTTCCCGCATATCCCCGAGGAGGCCTTCGAGGTGGCGGTCCTCTGGGCCAGGGGGAATCCCCGCCGAGGTCGGCCAGCCGGCGAACGCGGAGCCCGCTTGGATCGCGCCGCTCCGGCGTGAAGCTCTGGATCGACGAGTGCCTTTCCCCGACTCTCGTGGAGCGCGCAAATCTGCGCGGTTACTGGGCTACGTGCAACCGCGATCGGGATCTGCTCGGTATCCGTGACGAGCACCTGCACGAAATAGTCATCGAGGAGGAAGCAGTCTTCGCCACCAACAACGAAGCTGACTTCGCAATCCTCTACCGTGAGGTCGACCTGCATACGGGCCTGCTCATCCTTCCGCAGACCGACAGCCGTGAGGGCCAGTGGCCTCTACTCGAAGCAGCGCTCGACTACATCGAGCAGCAGGCATCGGCGTCGGCCGAAACCGCCGCAGAGTGGATGCTGAACAAGCGCGTCGCGGTCGGCGCTGATGGCGCCGCGAGGCACGAAGACCTACCCCCGGTCGATTAGCCGCAGCGGATTCGCTTGGGCACCAGTGCCCAAAGCGGCGGACTTGCCCGTCACGGGCCAGAGCGCTAGGGGAGAGTGGCGGATCCTCAGCTGACGAGGGCGCCGCCGGTTGAATCTTCGAAACCTCCATCCGAGGGGTGAATAACAACAATTCCCTGTTCGCTTAGGAGATCGCACAAGTCGGGGCGGGGTTCCGAGGGGAAAAGCGCAGCAACATGCTGGACTTCACCGGCACGAAAGAGTCGACGGTAATCGAAGAGCTGTCCGATCGCCATTCGTACCGCGTTGCGCTCGACCGTTCCCTTCGCCTCGACCAGCATCCCGGTAGTGGCATCGAAGAGATCGGTGATGATCGGTCGAGCCTCTCCAGAGGGCAGCAATCGCTGTCGGTTCACCGTATGACCCAGCCCAGTCAGGTGTTTCTCGAGTGTGCGGACCAGCTTTTGCTCACGTCGCTCCGCCTCATATGGCTCTCGACTGGGATTGATGTACGACTTCTCAGTCTCGAGGCGCTCGATCGGAACATCAACCCGGGAAGGGCCGACGAGGACTGCATCGAGTTTGGATTTGGGCTCCGGGGGCTCAAAGTCAAGCGGTCGCAGGCGAAACACAAAGACCTGTCGAATCGGCCCGTCATTGGTCTCGGGAGCATCGGCTCTTTGAAACGGTTCGGCATCGTCAAGCTCAAACTCCCCCACGTAGGTCACGGTGCCGCCTGCGCCTTCAAAGATTCGCAATGCCCGCCCTTGCGTCTTGTGATTCAGGATGGCGGCATTACCCGCCTTCATCTCCTGATCGCCATATCGACCTTCGCCGCTGTAGTGGAGACATCCGTCTGCCCGCCATTCGTCGTAATACCCGTGCTGCGGTCACGTCGGTAGAAGTGGTGTAACCGCCACGTTGGGGCCGGAACGAAGTTCCGGCCACCGCGGGCCCCAGACTCGTCGGTTGACCAGCAAGTCGACTGACGAAAGGAAGCACCACGATGGCCGAGAGCCAAAGCATGACGAGCGCCGGGGTCGTAGCCAAGGCGCTGATCGAGGAGCACTCCGATTTCCTCCGGGAGTCGGTGACGATGATCGCCGCCGAGATCATGGAGGCCGAGATCGAGCGCCAGATCGGCGCCGGCAAAGGCGAGGTGAGCGAGGCCAGGGCCACCCACCGCAACGGCTACCGGCAAAGGCCCTGGGCGACCAGGGTCGGCGAGATCGAGCTGGCGGTTCCCAGAAAGCGCTCGGGCGAGAGCTACTTCCCGAGCTTCCTGGAGCCCCGCAAAAGAAGCGAGAAGGCGCTGCTCGGCGTGGTCATGGAGGCCTACGTCAACGGGGTCTCGACCCGCAAGGTCGACCACCTGGTCTCCGAGCTCGGCATCCATATGAGCAAGGACCAGGTCTCCCGGATCTGCGGCGAGCTCGACGGTCAGGTCGAGGCCTTCCGCACCCGGCCCCTGGAGGGCGCCTACCCCTATCTCTGGCTCGACGCCAAGCACCTCAGGGTCAGAGACCGTGGCCACGTCCATTCCAAGGCGCTGATGGTCGCCTTCGCGGTGCACGAGTCCGGCAGGAGAGAGGTGATCGGCATCGAGATCGCCGAGTCGGAGACCGAGGCCGGTTGGGCGGCGTTCCTGCGCGAGCTGGTGGCCCGCGGCCTGGAGGGGGTCAGGCTTGCCGTCTCCGACGATCACTTGGGCCTCAAGGCCGCGATCGCCAAGGTGATCGGCTGCCCCTGGCAGCGCTGCACCGTCCACTTCATAAGGAACATGCACGGCCACTGCAAGAAGGGCCAGCGCAACATGGTCTCCGCTGCCCTGCGCGAGGTCTTCAACGCCGAGGGCCTCGCCGATGCCCGGGAGCGCTCGGCGTCGGTCATCGAGCGCCTCTCACCGGTCGCGCCGAAGGTGGCAGCGCTGCTCACCGAGGCCGAGGACGACCTCCTCGCCTTCTACCGCTTCCCCTCTGCCCACTGGCCGAAGCTGCGCTCGACCAACAACATCGAGCGCGTCAACAAGGAGATCGCCCGGCGCTCTGACGTCGTCGGCATCTTCCCCAACGACCGCTCGGTGATCCGCTTGATCGGGTCGCTGCTGATCGAGCAAAACGACGAGTGGCTGCTTACCCGCGGCTACCTCTCCCAGGAGTCGATCGGTCTGGTCCTCGAGGACCAGACCGATGAAGCCGGAAGCGAGGTGGCTGCGCTGGAGCGATGAGAGAAGTGCCGGCGAGTCCCGTTACACCACAACTCGCGACTTGACTCGTGCTGCTCGCCGAACTTTGGGTCGAAAAAGATGAAGACATTGGGCGACTGCGCAGAGGGACTTATTCCGCCCTGTCTCTGCCCTCCAAAGCGTCTGTGAAGCTCCTTGCGAGTAATCCGCTGATCGGGGTGGAGGTCCCACATTGCCCTAATCGTAGTGCTGCCTATTCACAACAGGCAGTGAGTTCCCCCCGTAGTCGGGTGCGCGATTCAGGTGGCCGGGTCCCGATGGCGGGATCGGCGGCCGGGGCTAGCGTCGTTCCATGGACGCGACGAAACCGGGTCCGCAATCGCTGCGCGAGGCCTACGTGCCGGACCGGCGGGTGCGGGTGGCGAGCGATGTTGCGACCGCCTGCGCCGTGCTGCTGCTGGTCGGGCTGGTCGGGGCTGCCTTCACCTGGTGGGGTCGGTCGGGGCTCTTCGACCTGGCCGGCAACTCGCTGCAGACGGTCAAGATCGACCCCGGCTTCCTGGTCGGGCCGGCGCTGATCCTGGTCCTCCTGCCGCTCGTCTTCGGCCGCGCCCGGCAGCTGGCGCTGAAGCGCTGGTTCCGGGGCCGGCTGGCGATCGCTTCGCTGCTCTGGGTCGGGGGGCTGATCGCCCTCGCGATCAGGGTCGGCGGCCTCGACTCCAGCTACTCGACCGAGGCCGGCACCTACGTCTCGGCCGGGCTGATGCTGGTCGGCCTGCTCGCCACGCTGGCGATGTGGCCGCGCGGCCTGCCGGTCGTCCGGGTCAACCGCAACGGCGCTGTGGTCGAGCCCGCCGGCGCCGCGGCGCCGGGCTGAGGGCCGCGCGGTCGCCGCTCCCGGGCAGGGCCGCCGCGGCCTCGCCCGGAACATCCGCAGCTTCCCTCAGCTCATTCCTCGAGCGAGGGGCGGCGGCGTCCGCGCTTGCGCTCGCCCCGCTGCTTCTTCTGCTCCAGCCGCCGCTGCTTCGAGGCGCGGCTCGGCCGCGTCGCCCTCCGCTTGCGCCGCACGCGCAGGCCGGCGGCGATCTTCTCGGCCAGGCGGCCGAGCGCCAGCTCGCGGTTGCGCGCCTGCCCGCGCGCGTCCTGCGCGACGGCGGTGACGACGGGACCGAGGCGCTCCAGCAGCCGTGCCCGCTGCCGCTCGTCGAGCGTCGCCGAGGCCTCGACGTCGAAGACCGCTTCGACCCGCGAGGCGGTGACGTTGGCGTGCTGACCGCCGGGCCCGGAGGAGCGGCTGGTCCGCAGCTCGATCTCTGCCAGCGGCAGCGAGAGCCGCGCGTCGATCCGCAGCTCCTCGGCCACCGCTACCCGGCAAGCTCGGGGAGGTGCTGCTCGAGGTGCCGGGCGATCGTCTGCCGCACCCAGCGCTGGGTCTCGGCATCGGCCATCCGGTAGCGGCCGAGCAGCAGCTTCTGATCCTCGAGCGGCAGCCCGGCGATCTCCCAGCGCACCGCGAGCCGCTCGAACAGCAGCTCGGAGCGACGCTGCCAGGCGTCGTCCTGCGAGGCCGCCTCGCTCGCCGGCCCCTCCCCGACCTTGGCGATCGTCCCGGCGCTGAGGGTCTGCCGCAGGGTGAGCATGTTGCCCTCCGGGTCGGTGTAGTCGACGGTCGGCGTCTTCTCGCGCGGGCGCCGCTGCTTCTTTCGCTTCGCCACGGCCGCCCGCTCCTACGCCAGGGCGTCGATCTTCGCGGCCAGCTCGAAGTCGGCGCCGGTCAGACCGCCCTCGGAATGGGTGGAGATCGAGACCGTCACCGTCTCCCAGGAGATCGCGACGTCGGGATGGTGGTTCATCGCCTCTGCCGGCTCGACCAGGCTGGAGACGAAATCGACGGCGCCGACGAAGTCGCCGCGCTTGAAGGTCTTCTCGATCGCCTCGCCGGCTCGCTCCCAGCCCTCGAGGCCGGCGAGCCGCTCCTCCAGCTCTGTCTCGCTCAGCAACGCCACGGGCTTATGCTGGCAGCCGAGCGATGAGCGTGCAATCGGCCACCCGAGGGACCCCTCTCCCCGGACGCGCCTACCGCTGGATCGAAGAAACCTTCAGGCGCCACCGTTAGAAGACAAAAACCTTCTGAATGCGTTAGTCTGCAAGGCATGCAGACGGTGGCGCAGCGGGAGACGAGGGAAGGGGACCACATGGATCGGACCGAGGAAAGATTCGATCGCATCGACGAACGGCTGGTAGAGGTCGACAGGCGGATCGCCGAAACGGCGAAAGCGACTGACCGCCGCCTGAAGGAAGTGGATCGGCGGATCACCGAGGGCAACGAGCAAATGACCCGACAGTTCAAGGAACTGGATCGGCGGATCACCGAGGGCAACGAGCAAATGACCCGACAGTTCAAGGAACTGGACCGGCGGATCGCCGAGGGCAGAGCAGATTCGGACCGGCGATTCGACAGCGTGAGCGAACAATTCAAGGGCGTAAACCGGCGAATCGACGAGAACACCTCTGAACTGAAGAGCTTCAGGCAGGAGATTCAGGCCTTCCACGCCACCTTCCAGCGCGGCAACTACACCCTGATCGCGACGGTAGTCGGAGCGATCATGGTGCTCGTCCTCAAAGGCGGCTAACCCCCGATCGGGGGCTGAGTCACCCCCCGATCGGGACTCTCGGGTTCGCGCCCCAGAAGATCAGGGTGCCGAGCATGCCGAGGATGTGGACGGCGACGATGTTGAAGACCATCGACTTCGCGGTGGCCGTGCCGACGCCGACGGGACCACCGGAGGCGGTGTAGCCGTAATAGCAGCCGACCAGCACGATCACGGTCGCCATCGTCATCCCCTTGATCACGCTGAAAACGAGGTCGGTGGGGCTCTGGAACATCCAGAAGATCAGTTCGTAGCCGCCGGAGGAGACGTCGGCCACCTGCTTGACCACGGTCAGGTAGCTGCCCGCGTACATCACCCCGATCCCCACCAGGTAGATGAACGGCAGCGAGATCCAGGCGCCGAGCAGGCGGCTGGCGCAGAGGAAGGTGACCGGCGGCACGCCCATCACTTCGAGGGCGTCGATCTCATCGGAGATCCGCATCGCCCCGAGCTCGGCGACGATCCCGGTCCCGACCTTGGCCGAGAGGATGTAGCCGAAGGCGTAGGGCATCGCCTCGCGCAGGTCGCAGAAGGCCGAGAAGAGGCCGGCGTAGGCGGGCGCGCCCTGAGCGCGGAAGAAGTAGGCGCCCTGCAGGCCGCACTGCAGGCCGAGGATGAAGACGAAGGCCCAGATGATCAGCGCCGAACCGAGGATCAGGATCCCGGCCTGGCGCAGACCCTCGCCGAAGAAGCGGAAGGCGCGGCCGGAGTAGACGAGGCCGGCGACGCGGCTGCCGAAGCGGGCGATCTCCCCGAAGGAGTCGAGCCAGCCGCGGGGGACTTCGAGCCAGGCGTTCATCGCACCCTCACCGGATCGTCTGCAGCTCCGGGTTGGTGGCGAGCAGCACCGCGGTGAACACGTAGTTGAAGAAGAAGACCCCGACCAGGGCGATCACGACGGCCTGGTTGACAGCCCGGCCGACCCCCGCCGCCCCGCCCGAAGCGCTCATCCCCTTGTACGAGCAGACGACGGCGATGATCGCGCCGAACATCGTGCACATCAGGACCGAGCCCCAGAGGTCGGTGACCGAGGCGTTGGAGAAGAGGGTGGCGAAGAAGCCGCCGAGCTTTTCGTGGTAGAGCAGCTCCGCCGTCATCCCCGCGGTGAGGCCGAAGACGATCGCGAAGATGTCGAGCAGCGCCGTCACCAGCATCAGCGCCAGGAACCTCGGCACAACCAGGTTCTTGACCGGGTCGACGCCGAGCACCTGCAGAGCGTCGAGCTCCTCCCGGATCTTGCGGGCTCCGAGGTCGGCGGTGATCGCGGTGCCGGCGATGCCGCTGACTACGACGGCGGTGACCACCGGGCCGATCCAGCGGATCGCCGCGAGGACGAAGAAGCCGCCGAGCCGGTCGAGGGCGCCGAAGATCTGCAGCGGCCCGGCGGCCTGCAGGCCCGGCGCGCCCAGGCAGAGCGCGAAGGTCGAGACCAGCAGCGGGAACCAGCTCAAGCGCAGCGCGAAGTAGAACTGGTCGACCAGCTCCTCCCCGTAGGGGTAGGGCGGCCGCACCGCGGAGACGATCGTCCGCGTGGTCAGGATCATCATCGTCCCCACCTCGGTGAAGACGGCGCTGAAGATCCCGTACCCGCGCGTGAGCGACTGTGCCATTGAAGCACACACTATCTCCCCCTAGAGTCCGACGCAACCGAGACAACGGGGGCGGGATTGGGGAGGTTCCGGAGGAGCCTCCCCAACTTGCGACGGAGGGACCTCCCCAACCCCGCCCCCCGCCCCCGCTCAGGGCGTTAGGACGATCTTCAGCGCTTCGCGGTTGTCGTAGACCCTGTAGGCCTCGGCGGCCTCGTCGAGCGGCATGTGGTGGGTGACCAGCGGTGTCGGATCGAGCCTGCCCGCCTCCATCAGCGCCAGCACCCGGTCGACGTGGGCGATCACGTTGGCGAGGCCGAGCCGCAGCTGCAGGCCCTTCAGCCAGGCGAGGCCGAGCGGCACCTCGCCCTTGCCGGCGTAGGCGCCGATCCCGGAGACGGTGCCGGCGTCGCGGGCGAGGCTGACCGCCAACGCCAGCGGCCCCGGGTCGCCGACCGCATCGACGACGACGTCGACCCCGAGACCTCCGGTCGCCGCGCGCACCGCCTGCTTCGGCTCGTCCTCGCTGAGGTGCAATGGCGTCGCCCCGAAGCGCTCGGCCATCCGCAGGCGTTCCTCCACCTGGTCGACGGCGAAGACCTTCACGGCCCCAGCCGCCAGAGCCGCCTGCACCGCGCAGAGCCCGACCGGCCCCAGCCCCAGGACGGCGACCGTGTCGCCGGCCTTCATCTCGGCATGGGCGACCGCGTGGTAGCCGGTCCCCATCACGTCGCCGGCGAAGAGGGCGACGTCGGCGGACATCCCCTCCGGCACCCGTCGCAGCCCGACGTTCGCCCGCGGCACCAGCAGCAGCTCCGCCTGGGCGCCCTGCAGGTCGCCGAGGTTCCTGCCGTGGCCGAAGGTCCGACCGTCGCGGCAGCGGTGGTAGTCGCCGCGCAGGCAGGAGGCGCAGGTCGCGCAGGCCGTGTGGAAGGTGCCGAGGATGCGGTCGCCGACGGCGACCCGCTCGACCCCCTCCCCCGCCGCGACCACGGTGCCGACGAACTCGTGGCCGATCGTGAAGCCCGGCTCGACCGGGACGCGGCCGTGGTAGATGTGGAGGTCCGAGCCGCAGATGCCGGTCGCCTCGACCCGCACCAAGGCGTCGTCGGCCGAGCGGACCTCGGGGTCCGGCTTCGCCTCGATCCGCACCTCGCCGGGCGCTTGGAAGGTGACCGCGCGCATCAGCGCGCAACGCTACCGAAAGCGGCCAGGCGCCTTTCCCAACCTCCGGTTCGGAAAAGCGACTCGCCCTCAGCTGCTGACGCCGGCGACCTGGAAGCGGCTCTTTTCGCCGCCCGGGCTGGCGGTTTCTTCGATCCGCGCCTCCAGCGCCAGCTCCTTCTCGAAGTCAGCCGCCTCGCCGTGCTGGAAGGAGACGTCTTTGCCCTCGAGCAGCTCGATGAAGATCTCGACGAAGCGGGCGTCGAGCTGTTTGCCGGCGACGCGGCGCAGCTCGACGATCGCGTCGTAGCTCGACATCGGCGTCCGGTAGGAGTCGCGGGCGGTCATCACGTCGTAGGTGTCGGCGACCGAGATGATCCGCGCCAGCTCGGGGATTTCCTCGCCGGCGAGGCCGCGCGGGTAGCCCTTGCCGTCGATCCGCTCGTGGTGGGCGAGGATGATCTCCGCCACCGGGCCGTAGCCGTCGAGCGAGGAGACGACGCGGGCTCCCTGCTGCGGGTGGCGCTTGATCAGCATCCAGTCCTCGTCGGTGAGCGGCACGTTGGCCTTGAGGATGCGGTCGGGGAGGATGAACTTGCCGATGTCGTGCAGGAGCGCGGCGATGTGGACGAGCTCCTCCTCGCGCCGCGAGTAGCCGGCGCGCTGGGCGATCGCGCGCGAGTAGCGGGCGACGGCGGCGCTGTGGCGGGCGGTCATCTGATCGCGCAGGTCGAGGGTGCGCAGCATCGCGCTCAACATCCCGACCTGGAAGCTCGCCAGCTGCTTCGAGCGCAGCTCCAGCTCCTCGGCCCGCTGCTGGCTGAGCAGCAGCTGCCCGAGCAGATACTGGAAGGTGACGAGGACGACGCCGAAGAGGGCGATCGCCGAGATCCCGATCTGGTGGTAGATGTAGGCGACGGCAACGGCGAGCATCGCGCTGGCGAACTCGGACGGCAGCACCGGCGGCAGCACCCGCAGCTTGGTCGAGAAGGACGAGCGCTCGACGTAGCAGCCGTAGCTGGCGATCATCAGGAAGTTGATCGCGAGGGCGAGCTGGAAGAGACCGAAGACGCAGAGGTAGAACCACGGGTCCTTGGCGGTGAGTCCGAGCGCCTGCACGCCCTCGTTGAAGGCGATGCCGCCGATCAGCGGGAAGAGCGCATAGGTGAGGATGTTGTCCAGCAGGTAATGCCACTCGTCGCGCCAGCGCAGCCAGCCGGTGAGGATCGTGGCGACGCCGATCACGGCCGCCGGCGTGCCGCCGAGGAAGACCATCGCGATCACCAGCGCCAGGAAGCTGCCGGAGATCTTCACCTTCGACTCGGTGCTGACCGCGGTGAGGTCGCTGAAGACCGAGAAGGCAAGCAGGACGAGGAACAGAGGCAGGGTCCAGTCGCAGGCGGGCGAGCGCAGGACCGCGCCGACGAGGGTCAGCGCCAGGCCGGTCACCATCAGGGCTATCGCGAGTCGGGTCGGTCGGGTCTTTGCCATGTTCAAGTCGAAGTCGACTGGGGAACCGTGCGGGAACCTTGGCCACTTCTTCACGGAGGCCGTCCTTTTCCCTGCGCAGGGGCCGCCAGAACAGCTTGTCCGCTATTTGGGAACTTCAAAGTTAGACCGGTAAGAGATCATCGGCAAGACCTTTAGCCGCATGGCCAAATTCGCCCAAAACAAAAAAAGAAGGGCGCCCCAAGCTGCGGGACGCCCTTCAGAAGTTTGCTGCAGACCTCAACTGGTGGCGGTCTGCCTTGGTGTCTCTAGTGACGAAAGCCCATTTTTCCTTGCCCCTTCTCTGGTCGTTGAAGCCCGCAACGTTGTGCGCTGCATCGTGGAAATGAACAACTTGTGGGCATTTTGTAGCACAGGTTGGCGGAAACTTGTGCATCTGCAGGAAAAGTTGTGCAGAAATGCAGTAAGACGCATGTCCAGCCATGCCTGAGCCGCGATTGACCGATCCACTCCGCCGGCCGCTCTTCCGGCGCCTCGCGGCTTCCTACGCGGTCAACGAGCTCGGCGATTGGATGGGGATAATCGCCCTCTCGGTCCTGGTCTTCGACCGCACCGACAGCGCCCTCGCCACCGCGGCGCTCTTCCTCGGAACCCGCTTCGTTCCAGCCCTTTTCGCCCCGATCCTGGTCGCCCACGCCGAGCGGCCGCCCCCCCGTTTCGCGCTGCCGGTGATCTACTGCGGCGAGGCGGCCGCCTTCGGGGCGCTGGCGCTGTTGGCCGGGAACTTCGCGCTGGGTCCGGTGGTCGTCCTCGCCGCGGTGGACGGGGCCCTTGCCCTTGCCGGGCGGGCGCTGACCCGGGCGGTCGTCGCCACCGCCCTGGAACCGACCGGCGAGCTGCGCTCCGGCAACGCCGTCCTCAACGTCGCCTTCACCGGCGGGGCGGCGGTCGGCCCGGCGCTTGCCGGTCTGATCGTCGCCGGCTTCGGGGTCCAGACCGCGCTTCTCTTGGACGCGGTGTCTTTTTACGCGGTCGCCTGGATCCTCTTCGGCACCGGCGACATGCCCCAGGCGGAGCCCGAACCCGGCCGGATGCGGGACCGGGTCGCCGCCGGGATCGCCTACATCCGCGAACAGATCGTGCTGCGGCGCATCCTCACCGCCCAGGGTGCCGCCTTCGTCTTCTTCGCCGCGGTCCTTCCCGTCGAGGTCGTCTACGCGAAGGAGACTCTCGGGACCGGCGATACCGGTTACGGCGCGATGCTGGCCAGCTGGGGGGTCGGGATGGTCCTCGGCAGCCTCGTCTTCGCTCGCATCCGCGAAACCCGGCTCGCCTACCAGCTCCTCTTCAGCACCCTGGCGGTCGGCGCCGGCTACCTCGGCCTCGCCTTGGCGCCGACGCTGGCGGTGGCCTGCGCCGCCTCGGTCCTCGGCGGCGCCGGCAACGGCATCCAATGGGTTGCCGCGATCAGCGCCGTGCAGGAGCTGACCGCCGAAACGATGCAGGCGCGGGTGATGAGCGTGCTCGAGTCGATCGGGGCGGCGATGCCCGGAGTGGGCTTCGCCCTCGGCGGGCTCATCGCCGCCCTCGTTTCCCCGCGAGCGACGTTTTTCATCGCCGGCTGCGGGGTGATCGCCATAGTTCTCGTCATGGCGCCGATGCTGGGAGCAACTTGGTCAGACAGCGATCAGCGGGCAGGCCCGGCGCTTGACGGCAGCAATGACGTTGTGGTGGAGTTGCTGCCGGGGAAGCATCCAGACATTCCGTCTACGGAGGAGGGACCTTGAAGAAGCTCCAGGGATCGATTGCGGTTCTCGTGGTTGCAGCGGTCGCAGCAGTTGGACTGGTTTCCTGCGGAGGCGGGAGCAGCTCCACCGGCGGCGGAGGCGGCAAGGAAGGGGGAACCCTCAACGCCACCTATAAATCGTTCCCGGACTACATGGACCCCCAGCTCTCCTATACCGCGGAAGGCTGGACGGCGATGGGCGAGGTCTACATCCCGCTGTTGACCTACAAGCACGCCGAAGGGGCCGAAGGCGCCGAAATCGTGCCCGGCCTGGCGAAGGAACTGCCGAAGATCGGCAACGGCGGCAAGACCTACACCCTCTTCCTCCGCCCCGGGCTCAAATACTCCAACGGCAAGCCGGTCAAGGCCTCGGACTTCACGTACGCGGTCGAACGCGCCTTCAAGGTCAATTCCGGCGGCTCGGTCTTCTACACGATCATCAAAGGCGGCGAAAAATTCGCCGAAACCAGGAGCGGCGGCATCCCCGGGATCGAGACGAACGACCAGACCGGGGAAATCAAGATCGAGCTGGAACGGCCGAGCGGCACCTTCACCAACGAGCTGGCGCTGATGTTCGTCGCGCCGGTCCCGCAGGGCACGCCCGAGGAAGACCTCTCGGCCAACCCGCCCCCCGGCACCGGCCCCTACATGATCACCGACGTGCGGGGCAAGAACGGCTGGGAATACAAGCGCAACCCCTATTGGGCCAAAGCCAACTCGAAGGCGATGCCCGAATACCCGACCGGGACGATCGACAGCGCCAAGGTGACCGTCGTCCGCAACGACGAAGCCCAGGTCAACGACATCGAACAGGGCAAGTACGACTGGATGCAGAACCCGGTGCCGGCCTCGCGCTACGCCCAGGTGAAGGAAAAATTCGAAGGCAGCCAATTCCGGGTCAACCCGACGATCAGCACCTACTTCTTCTGGATGAACACGACGAAGGCGCCGTTCGACGACCTCAAGGTCCGGCAGGCGGTCAACTACGCGGTCGACCCGGCGGCGCTGGAACGGATCTACTCGGGCCAGCTCAAGGCCCTGCACCAGATCCTGCCCGAAGGGATGCCAGGCCACGAAGCCTTCGACCTCTACCCGCACAACATGGCCAAGGCCAAGGAAATGCTGGCAGCGGCGAACCCGTCGGACAAGAACATCACCGTCTGGACCGACAATGAATCGCCGAACAAAGAAGCGGGCGAATACTACGAAGGCGTCCTCAACGAAATGGGCTTCAACGCGAAGCTGAAGGTGATCAACGCCGACAACTACTTCACCGTGATCGGCAACCGCTCGACGCCCGACCTCGACACCGGCTGGTCGGACTGGTTCCAGGACTATCCGCACCCGAACGACTTCTTCCAGCCGCTGCTGTCTGGAGAAAGCATCCTCGACACCAACAACGGCAACTTCGCCCAGATCGACGAAGCGGGCCTGAACCAGGAAATCCAGAAGCTCAGCGAAGAACAGCTCGAGCCCGAACAGGAAAAGAAGTACGCGGAAATGGACAAGGAATTCATGGAACTGGCGCCGTGGGTTCCCTACGGGCAGCGCACGCTGGACACCTTCGTCGCCAGCAACGTCAACCTCGAAAACGTGATCACCAGCCCGACGTTCTTCGAGTACCTGACCAGCTTTGAATTCAACGAATAGCGCTGGCGGCGCGGCGGGTGAGCCCGGCCCCTGGCGGCTGGCGCTCACCCGCTTCGGGCGCAACCGCGTCGCGGTCGCCTTCCTGGTCCTCTTCTGCCTGATCGTCGCCTTCGTCCTGGCGGCGCCGCTGTGGGCGCACCACGTCGCCCACAGCGGTCCCAACCAGACCCACACGGTCGAAAAACTCCGCGTCAACGGCGAGGTGCGCGAAGTCGTGACCCCGGAAGGCAAGCCGATCGGGCCGCAATGGTTCGAAGCCGGCGGCAGGTTCTTCCTCGGCGCCGACAGCCGCCTCGGCCGCGACGAGATGGTGCGGCTGATGTACGGGGGGCGGATCTCGCTCTTCATCGGCGTCGTCGCCGGCCTGATCACCACCACCCTGGCGGTCGTCCTCGGCCTCCTGGCCGGCTACTACCGCGGCTGGGTCGACACCGTGATCGCGCGCACGCTCGACGTCCTCTGGTCGCTGCCGGTGCTGCTCTTCGGCATCGCCCTCGGGATCTCGCTGGCGATCGGCGGGCTGAAGATCGGCTTCGTCGAACTGTCGGGGGGCTCGGTCTGGGTGCCGATCTTCGTGATCAGCGTCTTCACGATCCCCTACGTGGCGCGGCCGATCCGCGGCGAGGTCCTCGCCCTCTCCGAGAAGGAGTTCGTCGAAGCCGCGGTCGCCCAGGGCGCCGGGCCGCTGCGGCTGATGTTCGCCGAGATCCTCCCCAACCTCGCCTCGACGATCATCGTGTTCTTCACCCTCAACATCGCCAACACGATGCTGTTCGAGGCGGCGCTCTCCTTCCTCGGCGCCGGCGTGCAGCCGCCGAACTCCTCCTGGGGGACGATGATCGCGATCGGCCGCGAACTGCTGCAGACGCAGCCGCTGCTGGCGATCGTCCCCGGGGTGATGATCATGCTGACGGTGCTCTCGCTGAACATCGTCGGCGACGGCCTCCGCGACGCGCTCGACCCGCGCTCGAAGGTGCGGCTCGAGGCCCGCACCGGGATGACCGAGCCGGAGGGGGCGGCGGTCTAGTGCTCCGCTTCATTCTCAGGCGCCTGGTCGGGATGGTCTTCGTCCTCCTCGTCGCCTCGATCCTCGTCTTCCTGGTCTTCAACGTGATCCCGAACTCGCCGCCCGCCCAGCGCCTGGCCGGCAAGAACGCGACGCCGGTCCTGGTCAAGAGCATCGAAGAAGAATGGGGGTTCGACGAACCGCTGCCGGTCCAGTACGCGACGATGATGAAGAACGTCTTCACCGGCGAACTGGTCTCCTACTCGCCGCGGATCCCGGTCGACGAACAGATCGCCGAAGGCATCCCCGCGACCCTCTCGCTCAGCATCGGCGCCGCCGTGATCTGGCTCAGCTTCGGGCTGCTGCTCGGCTACCTGGCCGCGACGCGGGCGGGAGGATGGCTCGACCGCGCCCTGACCGGCGTCGCGATCGCCGGCATCTCGATCCCGGTTTTCCTGCTGGCGCCGGTCCTCATCTACTTCCTCACCTACAAGCTCGAAATCTTCCCCAACGGCGGCTACGTGAAGCTGACCAGCGACCCCTGGGAATGGCTCACCCACCTGATCCTGCCCTGGTTCACGCTCGCCGTCCTCTCGATCGGCTTCTACAGCCGCGTCCTGCGCTCGAACATGCTCGACGCGATGAACGAGGACTACGTGCGCACGGCGCGGGCGAAGGGGCTGAGCGAGCGCCGGGTGATGACCCGCCACGTCCTGCGCAACTCGCTGATCCCGATCGTCACCCTCTTCGGCCTCGACTTCGGCGCCACCATCGCCGGCAGCGCGATCATCACCGAAGTCCTCTTCAACATCAACGGAGTCGGCAACTACGCGGCCCAGGCGATCAGCAACGTCGAACTGCCGCCGATCATGGGCGTCACCCTCTACGGCGCCTTCTTCGTCGTCTTCGTCAACACCCTGGTCGACGTCGCCTACGCCTACCTGGATCCGCGGGTGCGGCTTGGAGCCTCGGCGCAATGAGCCGGGCGCCGCTGCTCTCGGTCCGCGACCTGCGCGTCGGCTTCGCCACCGAAGGCGGACTGCTGCAGGCGGTCGACGGCGTCAGCTTCGACCTGCGGCCGGGCGAAGTGGTGGCGATCGTCGGCGAGTCGGGCTCCGGCAAGAGCGTCACCGCGCAGACCCTGATCGGGCTGACCCGCTCGAAGAACTCGCGGATCGAGGGCTCGGTTCGGCTCGAGGGCGAGGAGCTGATCGACGCCGACGACGCGACGATGCGGCGGCTGCGGGGGGAGCGGATCGCGATGGTCTTCCAGGACCCGATGACCTCCTTCAACCCGGTCTACCGGCTCGGCGACCAGATCGTCGAGGCGATCCGCGCCCACAAGGGCGACGTCGACAGGGCGCAGGCGCGGCGGCGAGCGGTCGAGCTCTTCGACGCGGTCGGGATCCCCGACGCCGAGCGCCGGGTCGACAACTACCCCCACGAATTCTCCGGCGGGATGCGGCAGCGGGCGATGATCGCGATGGCGCTGGCGCTCGAGCCGGAGGTGCTGATCGCCGACGAGCCGACCACCGCGCTCGACGTCACGATCCAGGCTCAGATCCTGCACCTGCTCGAGGACCTCAACCGCCAACGCGGCCTGGCGACGATCCTGATCACCCACGACCTCGGCGTCGTCGCCGAAGTGGCCGACCGGGTGCTGGTGATGTACGCGGGCAGGATCGTCGAGGAGGGAACCCTCGACGAGATCTTCTACGACCCCCAGCACCCCTACACCTGGGGGCTGATGGGGTCGCTGACCCGGCTCGACCGTCCGCGGCCGCACCGGCTGCCGCAGATCGCCGGCTCGCCGCCGTCGTTGCTGGATCTGCCGCAGGGCTGCCCGTTCCGCCCCCGCTGTCCACACGAGTTCTCCAAGTGCCCGCAGCTGCCGGGCCTGGAGGGGCGGCTGGCCGAGGCGCCGGGCCACCGCGATCGCTGCTGGCTGAGCCCGGCGGAGAAGCGCGAGAGGCGCCAGGTCGAGGGGCAGATCGGGCTCGAAGCCCCGGCTGAGGCGCGGCGGGCATGAACGGCGAGACGGGCGGCGGCGAGGTCCTGCTCGAGGTCACCGACCTCGTCAAGCACTTCCCGATCAAGCGCGGCGTCCTGGTCGACCGCGAGGTCGATCAGGTGCGGGCGGTGGACGGCGTCAGCTTCACGGTCAACCGGGGGGAGACGCTGGGGTTGGTGGGAGAGTCGGGCAGCGGCAAGTCGACCGCCTGCCGGGCCGTGCTGCAGCTGATCAAGCCGACCTCGGGCTCGGTCAGGTTCGAGGGCCGCGAGATCGCCGGCCTCGGCCGCCGGGCGATGCGGCCGCTGCGGCGGGAGATGCAGATGATCTTCCAGGACCCCTACGCGTCGCTGAACCCGCGCAAACGGATCGGCCAGATCGTCGGCGACCCGCTGCGTCGCCAGGGCGTGGCGAAGGGGTCGGATCTGCGCCGGCAGGTGCAGGAGCTGCTCGAGCGAGTCGGCCTCTCCAGCGAGCATTTCAATCGCTTTCCGCACGAGTTCTCGGGCGGCCAGCGGCAGCGGATCGGGATCGCCCGGGCGCTGGCGCTGAAGCCGAAGCTGGTGATCTGCGACGAGCCGGTCTCGGCGCTCGACGTCTCGATCCAGGCGCAGATCGTCAACCTGCTCGACGACCTCCAGGACGAGCTCGGCCTCGCCTACCTCTTCGTCGCCCACGACATCGGCGTCGTCCGCCACATCTCCGACCGGATCGCGGTGATGAACCAGGGCAGGATCGTCGAGCAGGGCAGCGCCGACCAGGTCTGCGAGCGACCTCGGGACGCCTACACGAAGAAGCTGCTGGCGGCGGTGCCGGTCCCGGACCCGAAAGAGAGCCGGGAGCGCCGCCAACGCAGTAGCGTCAGCTGAGTGACCCTGCCGCTCTCGCCGCCGATCAAGCCGCAGCTCGCGCTCACGCGGAAAGAGCTGCCGATTGGGGACGGGTGGGCTTACGAGCCGAAGCTCGACGGATTCAGGGCGATCGTCTTCGTCGATGGGGATGCGGCGTATATCCAGTCGCGCGGGGGGAAAGAATTGAATCGGTACTTCCCCGAGCTGGAGTTTGCGCCGGGGCGCTGGGTCCTCGACGGCGAGCTGGTGATCCGGGATGCGGAGGGGAACCTGGAATTCGACGCCCTGCAGGAACGGATCCACCCGGCGCGGTCGCGGATAGAAATGCTCTCGCGGGAGATCCCGGCGAGCTACGTCGTCTTCGACCTGCTCGCCGAGGGGGAGGAGGTGCTGTGCGAGCGGCCCCTGCGCGAGCGGCGCGAGCGGCTGGAGGCGATCGCCGCGCAGGCGGGCCTGGAGCTGACGCCGCTGACCGCCGACGCCGGGCAGGCGGAGCGCTGGCTCGGCAGCATCGAGGGGGTGATGGCCAAGGACCTGAGGGCCCCCTACGTCCAGGGCAAGCGCAAGGGGATGGCCAAGGTCAAGCGCGAGCGGACGATCGACTGCGTGGTGATGGGCTGGCGGCCGGGCAAGGAGGAGGGCACGGTGGGCTCGCTGATCCTCGGCCTCTATGACGGCGGCGAGCTGCGCACCGTCGGCCACATCTCCGGCTTCTCGAAAGAGGCGAAACAGAGCATGCGGGCGATGCTGGCGCCGCTGGAGACGGGCGAGAGCGGAACGGCGGAGCCGAGTCGCTGGACGGGCGGGCGCGATCTCGAGTGGGTCGAGCTGCGGCCGGAGCTGGTGATCGAGGTGGGATATGACCACGCGGCTTCGGGGCGGATCCGGCACGGGGCTCGGTTCCACCGGTTTCGGGACGACAAACGGCCGTCCGAGTGCCGGTTCGAGCAGTTGGATGAAGGCGGGTAGCGGGACGCTGTCAGAACAGGCGCGCCTGGCGGGCGGGTCCTGTCACGGCAGGGGACCCACCATGTCTTCCGGTAGCTAAAGCTTCCTCAGAGATGGTCCCCCCTACCGTGCCACCCGCTCGAGGCGCGTCTCGTCTGGACGCCGTTGCACGGGAGCGGCCCCAACCTTTTACCGCGCGAGTGGCGTGGCGGCGTTGCTCCGGCCGCATGTAGGCCCGGTTGCCGTAGAGGGCCTCGTAGCGGGGGAGAAGATCGGGACGTTTCTCTTGCAGCCAGGCGAAGAAGACGTCCTTTACCTCGCCGCGGAGATGGAGGGGTACGCCGCCTAGGAAGGTGGCGCCGGCTTCCTTGGCGCGGTCGAGGATGGGTTGGACCTGGGCGGGCTCGTCGTTGATCCCGGGCATCAGCGGCGCGACGAGGACGCCGGACTCGACGCCGCGAGCGCGCAGCTCTTCGACCGCGTCGAGGCGCGCCGCCGGGCTCGGGGTGTGAGGCTCGGTCGCCCGCCAGGCCTCCTCGTCCAAGGTCGGCACAGAGAGGTTGACCGAGACCGGCAGGCCCTTCTTCGCCATCCGTTCGAAGATCTCGACGTCGCGCAGTACCAGCGGCGACTTCGTCAGCACCGAGACCGGCGTCGCCGCCTCCTCCAGCGCCGTGAGGATCGCGGGCATCATCCGGTAGCGGCTCTCCACCCACTGATACGGGTCGGTATTGGTCCCCAGCGCCACCAGCTCCCGCCGCCAGCTCGGTCGCGCCAGCTCCGCCCGCAGCAGCTCCGGCACGTTGACCTTGACCACGATCTCCCGCTCGAAGTCCTCACCAGGACCTAGGTCCAAATAGTTATGAGTTCTTCGAGCAAAACAGAATTTGCAGGCATGGGTGCAGCCCCTGAAGGGGTTGACGGTCCAGCTGAAGCCATAGCGGCTACCCGGCACGTGGTTGAGGGCGGAGCGGGCCCGGACCTCGTGGAAGTTGATCCCCATCGCCTCCGGCGCGTCGAAGGTGCGGATCACGGTCCCGTCGCCGACGCCCGGCAGGCGAAGGTCGTTCTCGACTCGCTGTTCGTTCCAACGCATACGAACACATGTTCGCATACACGACGGCCGCCAAGTCGTTCCGCTGTTCCTTTCCCTGCCATAGCGGGGCAAAGGAACAGCCGAAGCCGCGAGGTTGGTAGTGTATTTGACGTGAACGTAAGAAAGAGGTTTTCGGGACGGGCGGGAGTCGACGCCTCGCACGAGCACTACAAGTGGTGGGCGCTCTCCTGCACCTCGCTGGGGATGCTGCTGGTCGCGACCAACTCGGGGACGCTGATCATCGCCCTTCCGGACCTCGAGCGGGCGCTGGGGACGAGCCTGCTGGAACTGGTCTGGGTGATCCTCGCCTACATGATCTCCTCGACCGTGCTGGTGCTCACCGCCGGCCGCCTCTCGGACCTCTTCGGCCGCAAGAACGCCTTCGTCGGCGCCTTCGTCATCTTCGCCGCCGCCTCGCTCGGCGCCGGCTTCGCGGGCGACGGCACCCAGCTGATCCTCTGGCGGATCGTGCAGGGGGTCGGCGGCGCCTTCATCTTCGCCAACGGGCCCGCCCTCGTCACCGACGCCTTCCCCCGCGAGCAGCTCGGCCTGGCGATGGGGACCAACACGATGGTGGCAGCGATCGGCCTCGTCGTCGGCCCCGTCCTCGGCGGCGCCCTCGTCGCGATCTCCTGGCACTGGGTCTTCTGGTTCAACGTGCCGCTGGCCCTGGCCGGCGGCCTCTGGGGCGGCTTCGTCCTCCGCGAGCTCGCCAGCCGCGACACCGTCCGCGGCCTCGACCTCGCCGGCACAGTGAGCTTCGTCGTCGGCCTGACCGGGCTCGTCTACGGAATCTCGCGCGGCGGCATCTCGGGCTGGAACGATCCGCTGGTGATCGGCGGCCTCGTCCTCGCCGCGCTCCTCCTCCCCCTCTTCGTCTGGATCGAGCACCGCGGCAAGGCGCCGATGCTCGACCTCGCGATCTTCCGCAACCGCCTCTTTGCCGCCGCGACCGGCGCCGCCTTCATCAACGGCCTCTCCCGCTTCGCGCTGATGTTCATCTTCGTCTTCTACTTCCAGGGCGCCCAGGGCGACGACCCGATCGCCGCGGGGATCAAACTGGCGCCGATGGCGATCGGGATGCTGGTCTCCTCGCCGCTGGCCGGGATCTGGGCGGACCGCCACGGCTCGCGCGTTCTCGCCGCCGCGGGGATGCTCGTCACCGCCCTCGGCCTCGGCCTGATGACCACCCTGCAGGCCGGCTCGCCCTACTGGGAGAGTGGCGTCTGGCTGTCCCTGGTCGGAATCGGCTCGGGGATGTTCAACTCGCCCAACACGGCGGCGATGATGGGAGCGGTGCCGACCGAACGGCGCGGGATCGCCGCCGGGGCGCGGACGATGCTGCAGAACACCGGCGCCGTGATCTCGATCGCCTTCGTGCTGGCGATCGTCACCAACTCGATCCCGAAAGAGGTTCTCTTCGCGATCTTCTCCGGCCTCGCCTCTGGCCTCTCCAGCGCCCAGCTCGATCCCTTCATCCACAACATGCACGAGGCCCTCTGGGTCCTCGCGGCGACCTCGGTCATCGGCGCCGGTGTATCGCTGCTGCGGCCGAGGGACGAGGGCGCGGCGGGCCACGCCGGCGCCGCGGTCGCAATCGAGGAGGCAATCGCCGAGGAGATCGAGGCCACCCCATGATCCTGCGGTTCTTCGGTCCGGATATGCAGGACAAAGGAACCGCGCGATGAGCGGGGGGATGCGGATCGGGGAGGTTGCGCGGCTCGCCGGGACGACGCCGCGGACGATCCGCTACTACGAGGAGATCGGGCTTCTCCCCGCCGGCGGCGGCCGTGAGCCCGGCGCCCACCGCACCTACGCCGAGGCCGACGTCGAACGCCTCACCGAGCTGCTGCGGCTGAAGGATCTGCTCGGCCTCTCACTCGAGGAGCTGAAGGAGCTGGTCGAGGCCGAGGGGGCGCGGGCGGAGCTGCGCCGCGAGTGGCACGGCGGCGTCGAGGACCCCGTCCGCCGCCGCCAGATCCTCGAGCAATCGCTCACCTACACTGCCCGCCAGCTCGAGCTGGTGCGCCGCCGCCGCGACGAGATATCCGAGCTGGAAACCGAGCTGGTCAACCGCCGGCGGCGGGTCCGGCATCTCCTACGTGAGACGGAGACAGACGCGTCGGTCAGAGGAGGCGGAGACCCCCCTCGAAACACTCAAGCGGGCCGTTAGGCGCGCGTTTCGAGGGGGGTCTCCGCCTCCTCCAGCGAAGCCGTCTGCTCCTCGAAGTGCTTGCTGAGCATGGTTACCTGACCCTGGTAGTTGGAGCCGAGGCCACTCCCGTAGAGGCGTTCCGCCGGCGCCGCCATCCGCTCGAGGCCGAGCTTGCAGACCGGCTGGCGGTGCTCGACCATGAAGGAGACGTCGCGGGCCCGCACCTCGAGCGCCGCGCGGCTGCCGTGGCGACCGCCCTCCGGGTCGTAGCCGAAGCCGGGGTCGAAGAAGCCGGCGTAGTGGGTGCGCAGCTCGCCGGCGGTCGGGTCATAGGCCATCATCTCGGCGGCGATCTGGGGCGGGATGCAGACCCCCTCGGCCGAGAGCAGCAGGTAGAAGATCTCCGGCTCGAGGACCACCCGCCCCCCCGGCTCCGGGTAGACCGGGTCCCAGTAGTCGGTCCAGCGATAGGCGCGGATCCGCGACAGATCCACGGGGAGGCTGTTCTTCTTCGCCCGGTAGCCGACGACGCGGTCGGTGGGGCCGGAGAGGTCGAGGCTGAGGAAGAGGCCGTCGCTGACCGCCATCTCCGACTGCCGCAGCGCGTGCGAATCGAGGTAGAGCAGCGGGAACTCGTCCTGCAGGTCGCGGATCTCGCCGTCGCTGAGGCGGACCTCGCCGCGGGCGAGGCGCAGCTGGTTCAGCGACAACCCCGCCCGCACCTGGATCGCGAAGGAGCGCGGCACGATCTCCAGGTAGAGCTTGCCCTCGTAGCCGGCGCGGATGTCGTCGAAGCGGTGATGGCGGTCGGTGATGACGCGGGTGAAGACGTCGAGCCGGCCGGTCGAGCTCTTCGGGTTCGCCTTGCCGCGCATGTCCTCGGGCAGGTGGAGCTCCTCGATCAGGGGCACCAGGTAGGGGCGGTCGCGCTCCAGGACAGCGCCGTCGCGGAGGTCGACCCGCTGGAAGGCGAGGCCGTCGATCTTCTCCTCGACGGTGGATTCGACGTCGGGCAGGAACGAGCAGCGCAGCGCCCAGGCGAAGTCGCCGAGCCGCAGGTCGATGCTCGCCGGCTGGACCGCCTCGGGCCGAATCCGGTAGTCGCCCGAGCTGACCCACTCGCGCTCGATCGCCTCGTTCAGGGCCTGCGAGGGCAGGACCCCGCTGATCGGCTCGCTCATCTGGCGGAGACTATTCGCCGTGCCTCCTCCGCGCCCAGGTAGGCGGCGAGGACGAACTCGAGAATCTCCGGAAATAGCCGCGGGAGCTGGTCGGATTCGCGGGCGAGGATGCGGCGCCCCAGCATCGCCGCCACCCCGCCGACGACCGCTTCGCTCGTCGCCTTCGGCACCTCGCCGCCGGCGGGGCTGGCCGGCGCACCCTCGCCGAGGTCCTCGACGAAGGAATCGAGGAGGGCCTGATAGCGATCGTAGACCCCCCGCCCGGCACGGATGCCCTCGACGAGGGCCATGCTCGCCAGCGCCGGCTCGACCATGAACAGCTTCAGCAGGGCGTCGATCGCGGCGGCGATCCGCTGCTCCCACTGATCCCCGGCGAAGGGGGCGCACCCCGCCTGGACCCGCTCGCGGATCCGCCCCACCGCGGTGTCGTAGGCGGCGATGAAGCAGTCGTCCTTGCTCTCGAAGTGCTTGTAGAAGTCGCTCTTCGAGACCGCCGCCCGCCGCCCGATCAGGGAGACGGTCGTCTTCTGGTACCCGGCTTCGTACAGCCCGTCGATCAGGCCGGCGATCAGTCGTTCGCGCTGATTACGCGCGACGTACTCGGGCGAAAGCCCGTGGCGTCCCCGTGGCAACCTCTGCATTTCCCAATTAAGTCTGCCACCGTACTGTTACTTTCGCCTTCCGGCTGCCCCGACCGGCCGCACGCCCAGGTAGGGCGCGAGGACGAATTGCGACAGTTCCGGGAGCAGCTCCGGGGCCGTCCCGGCTTTGCCCCGCCGGATCTGCTGCTGCAGGATCCAGGCCGCCCCGCCGACCAGCGATTCCTCGATCGTCTCAGGGAGGTCGGCGCCCTCCGGCGCGTTTTTGCGCAGCAGCTCCACGAACTGCCTCAGACCTGCGTCGTAAAGCCGCGCGGAGCTCTGGGTGGAGGAGACCGCCTCCAGCATCAGCATGCGCGAGGCGGCGGGATTCGCGGCGACGTACTCGAGCACCGCCTCGAGCCCGGCGACGATTTTGTCCTCAGCGGAATCCTCCCGTTCGCAGGCTTCTTCCACCGCCACCCGCATCTCCGTCTGGGTGGTGTCGAGGGCGGAGAGAAACAGGTCCTCCTTACCGTCGAAGTTGTCGTAGAGCGTCTTGCGGGCGACCGCCGCCCGCCGCACGATGTCGGCGATCTTGGTCGCCTCATACCCCTGTTCTGCCGTCAGCTCGGCGATCGCGTCAATCATCCGACGTCGCTTGTGACCGGCGACGAACTCACGCGGCAACTCGGGTCGAATCGTCATGGAACCCCTCCCGGCATCTCTGACTCCCCCGGAACGTCGAAAGGCCTCCCCCGTGGCTGGTGCAAGCCGCCTCTATTCTGGTACCTTAGGGAAACTCTGTTCGTTTTTAATTCGTACTTGAAGGTTTTTAGGTGCCTGTCGAGAGAATTCAGCTCAGCCAAGACTCCCTCCTCGCCGCGATCGGGCACGAATGGACCCCGGAGCAGATCGAGGCGGCGCTCGAACTGCTCGGGAGCAGCGGCAGGTTTCCGTCGGGGGTTCGCAGGCTCCCCGCCGAGTTGATCAAGGCGGTCCAGCGCGAGCGGCTGATCGTGGCGATGCTCAACGCGGTGGCGGACCTGGGGTACCTCGGAACCAACGTCCAAGATGTGATCGACCGTGCCGGGGTCTCCCGCCCGACCTTCTACGAACACTTCTCCAACAAAGAGGACTGCTTCCTGGCCGCTTTCGACACCAGCGCGGAACGGCTGGTGAAAAAGATCAAGCTCGCCGTCAACAAAGGCGGGGACGTCTGGCGCGACCGGGTCCGCTACGGGCTCGAAGCGCTGCTGCGGCTCGCCGTCCGCGAGCCCGAGATCGCCCGCGCGATGGTCGTCGAGGCTCGGGCGGCCAGCGCTGCCGCCGTCGATCGGCGCGTCGAATTGATGGACAGCTTCGCCCGGTGCCTCGACGAACAAGCGCGGGAGCTTCTGCCCCACTCGGGACAGACCTCGGTGGCCGCGGCCGGTGTGGTCGGCGGTGTCGAATCCGTCCTGTACTCGCGGCTCTGCAAGCAGGAACACGACCGGCTCGAGAGCCTCCTTCCCTCGCTGATGTATTTCGTTGTGCTTCCGTACGAGGGTCATGGTGCAGCCGGTGAAGCCTTTGCAGTCAACTGAGTCCAGATTACTAAAATTGGACATGAAGTATAGCTCGGTGTAAGAGGCGAGACCTCCAATTGTCAAGCCCGGTCAAGCCTATGGAACGCTTGATCGCCAAACGGAAACTGGCCTGCTGGCCAGCCAGTCCATTTTGGCTAACCACTCCTTTTTCCCGCGATCGCGGGGCTTCAAACCTCACGAATTTCGGCGCCGCGCTCGGTGGCGATGGCGATGGTGGCCCAGCGAGGACCGGGTGACGAAGGCACTGCCCTTGGGACCCGAGCGAACCGCCATGTGCAGGGCGCTGCCGCGCAACCACCGCTTCCACGAGAGGAACCACATCGTCCAGCCGTTGTCCCAGGTGCCGGCGCGGGGGCTGCCGGTGATCTTCACCGGATCGCCCGGCACCGCCATCTTGTAGAAGGTCTCGGCGTTTTCGGGCGACATGTTCACGCAGCCGTGGCTGACGTTGGCGAACCCCTGGTCCCCCACCGACCAGTAGGCGTCGTGCAGGTAATCGCCGCTCCAGGTGAAGCGCACCGACCACGGCACCTCGATGTTGTAACCGGGGCCGACCATGTCGACCGGGTTCCCCTTTTCGATCGTCAGGTAGGTGCCGTTCGGGGTTTCGTCGCCGGGTTTGCCGCTGCTGATCGGCCAGTGCGCGAAATGCTTCCCTTCGCGGTAGACGTCCATGTGATGAGCGGCGGTGTCGGCCACCACCCGCAGCGAGGAGCCGATCTCGAAGCGCTGGGTAAGGGTGTGGTCCCCGTAGACCCCTGGGGCCGCCTCGACCCCGTCGAGGTGCCCGCTGAAGCTCACCTGCGTGTGCGCCGGCCAATAGCGCCGCGGGCGGTAGTAGAGGCAGACGGCGGCGAGGTTGCAGCGGCTGTCCCAGTGCCAGGCACCGACCACCGGCTTCGAGGTCCTGACCTCGAGCGCCCGCTCGACCGCCGCCCGGTTGGCGACCGGATGGTCGAAGTAGAGGATGATCGGCATCCCGACGCCATAGGTCTGCCTGTAGCCCTCGATGATCTGGGTCGAGAAGGTGCGTTTCGGCGTGAAGGTCCGGAACCGGCTCCTCCGCGTGAGCCGCTCGCCCGACCTGCCGACCGCAGTGGCGGCCACCGTGACTCGCCGGGAGACGGGCAGGGCCCAGGTGCTGTGCCAGACCGTGCCCGCCGCGTTCAGCTTGCCGCTGACCCGCTGGCCGCCGGCGCGGGCGACCACACCGGCGATCGTCCCGCCCGTGGCCCTGACCGCGATCCCCCGGTCCGGCCTGGTGTCGGTCCTGCCGCCGGCCGGGGAGATCGACAGCCGCACCGCGGCTGCCTGCGTGTCGCCGCCTGAGCTCGTCGCGCCGCCCCCGCCGCTCCCGCCGCCGCCGCAGCCGGCAAGGAGCAGCGACAGGGCCGCGCAGAGCGCCGTCGCCGTGAGCCAGCCATGCATCCGGTAGCGCAGCACGGAAGCAATATTGACGCCCCGCCATCGCGGGCGGGCAAGGGTGGCGGCCTCGTGATCCTCAAGATCACCTGCCTCGGCCGGCGTGTCCTGTGGCATCGGCGATGGTAACGTCAAACCATGAGAACTACCATCGACAAGGCAGGGCGTCTGGTGGTGCCCAAGCCCCTGCGCGATGAGCTGGGGCTGCGCGGCGGCGAGGTGCTGGAGATCGGCGTGGGTCAGGACGGTCGGCTCGAGATCGAGCCGCCGGTGACGCCGATGCGGCTGGCCCGCCAGGGCAAGGCGACCGTTGCGGTGACCGATCGGGAGATGCCGACCCTCACCCAGGAGATCGTCCGCGAGACCCTCGAGCGGACCAGGCGTTGAGCGCAGCCCACCGAAGCTGCATCGACAGCTCGGTCGCCATCGCCGGCTTCGGCCCCTGGCATGAGTTCCACGAGCCGGCGGTCGCCGTTCTCGCCGACCGTCCGGCCCTGATCGCACACGCGGCGCTGGAGACCTATTCCGTGCTGGCCCGGCTGCCGGAGCCGTTTCGTGCCCCCGCACCGCTAGTGATCGACTACCTGAGCGCGAACTTCGCAGACCGCAGGCTGACCCTGCCGGCCGATGCCCAGCGACGCCTGCCCGAGCTGATGCAGGAGGGCGGCATCCGCGGCGGCGCCGTCTACGACGGCCTGGTCGCTCTCACCGCGAAACGGGCAGGTGCGGAGCTTCTCAGCCTCGACTCGCGCGCCGCCGAGACCTATGCGCGGCTCGAGATCGATTACAGGCTGCTGCTGTAAGACGCGGGACAGCCGCGCTACAAGCGGAGCGGGTGGGATCCGAACCCACGAGCGCCTTGCGACGCCAACGGTTTTCGAGACCGCCCCGTTCAACCACTCCGGCACCCCTCCGGGGCTTCAACAAGCGAAATCCTAGCTGGCCCGATTCTCGGGGGAACGGCTGGGGGAACGAAACCAAATCGAAAAATTGAGGATGCGGCCTCAGCGGAGCTGGAAAGCGCCGCTGTCGAGGTAATTTCGCAAGATGGCTTGCTCATCGTCGAGTTCGTCGGACCGGACGTAGAACTGCTCACCGGCGTCCACAACTTCTTCGCTGGCGCCGTGCAGACGCTGCGCGAAACCGACTATGCCGACGCCTGCCCGATCGCGACGGTCACCCTGGAGGTGTCAAGCACCAACGAGGAGCTGCGCCAGGCGTGTGCCGATGTCTTCGACGCGTGGATCGAGGGTGGCACAGAGCGCTTCATCGGGGGAGGCGTTCCGCGAAAGCAGGCGCGCCGGCTGGTGATCCAGATGCTCGCTGCGCTAGAGGGCGCATTCGTGCTGAGCCGAGCGCTGCAGAGCACCGAGCCGGTGGAGCTTGCCGGACAGGCAGCCGTGGCGATGATTCGATCGGCGCTCACCTGAGTCAATCTCCTAACTGAGGTGCTTTTGTAGGCGCACCCAGCGAAGGCCGTGGTTGCAATCGCGATCAGCTCAGCTGGATACGAGGCACTGTCAAGCCTCGTCGAACTTGGCGATGCTCCACGAGGGTACTCAGCGAAAGCCGGGATGGCTCAATGGTCGCCCGCTATCGGACTTCGGCCCGGGACGTGCCAGACGATGTCACCAGCCAGCAGCTCGACCACCGAGTCGATCGAGCCACCGGCATACATCTCGCCCTGCCGCCGATGCAGCTCGGCGACCAGGCCCAGGGGCGACGTCTCCACAGACATCCTTCTTCCTCGCAAACGATCGACCTCATTGGCGGCGACTTGGCAACGCTACATGCTCCTAATAGCGGGGAGTCGGATGACACCGGCTGGACGCCGGGGCGGACTGGATCGACATCGCCTGCGGTCCCGGAGTCGTTTCGCGGGCGATGGCAGGCAGGGTCGGTTCGGTGAAGGGCGTCGACCTGACGCCGGCGATGATCGAAGAGGCTGAACGGAGGGCCCGCGAAGAGGGAGTCGAAAACGTCGGCTTCACCCTCGGTGACGTCACAGCGCTCGATTTTGCGGACGACTCCTTCGACGGGGCGATCACCCGCCTCAGCCTCCATCACATCCCAGCGCCGGGGCGCGTGGTGGCGGAGATGGCGCGCTTGGTGCGGCCCGGGGGTTGGATTCTCGTCAGCGACATCGTCGCGGACCGGGACCGTGACGCAAACGCCTGGCGCGAGGAGATCGAGCGGCTGCGCGACCCCTCCCATTGGGCCTGTCAGACGCCCGAGGGCTTGCGGGCGATGGGCGAAGCCGTCGGCTTGGTCCTCGATGAAGAGCAGCTAGTCCCGATCGAGATCGACTTCGACGACTGGCTGGAGCGAGGCTCGGGCGGCATCGAGGCCGCCGACCTGGTGGCCCGACTTTTGCGGGATCAGCCGGCGACGGCCGAGAGCTTCAGCGTCAGCGAGAGTGCCGAAGGCCGCCGCCTGCACCAGCGCTATTGGCTCGGCCGCTGGCGCCTCCCCGCCTGACCACCGTGCATCAGATTTGCTATCTGGCAGGGGAGGATTTCGTGGAATCAACCACCTAGTGGGTGGAAAGCTCGGGTGCACAGCGCATCACGCACCAGAGGACTCTGAACTGGAAGCGAAGCCCGGAACGAGACTCGAACTCGTGACCCCTTCCTTACCATTCACGGTCGCTGGGCGACGGTGCGTCCGCTAGAAGCTGTCGATTAGCAGGTAATTGATGCTGCTGGTCGACGAGGAATCCGGGGCAGAAAGTCCGCCGGATATGTCGCAGTATGCAGCGATTGACCTGGCTTTCTGCCACTCGGGCAATCCGAGTGGCAGAACGGCGAGTCGCTCGGCCGACGCCTACGCGGCCAGCTCGTCGTCGAGGGCGAGCTCGGCGCGGAGCCATGCCGCGTCAACTCCCGGTTCGCCCTGTCGACCTGAGCGCTCTGCGCGGTTCTCGATGCAGCGCAGGAGCCTGACCACCTCACCGCGCCTCTCTCCCCCGGCCGCCTCGCGCGGGCTTTCGCCGCCGAGCGCCGGAAGCGCCTCGTCGAGCCAGCGGTGCATCCACTCGGTCATGGCGCCGGACAGCAGGTCCGCCCGCTCGGCCGGATCGATCGGCGCGAGATCTACATTGTCTTCCGGCCCGGAATGGTCGCGTTCCTCAAGGCGCTGCGCGATCGGCGTAGCTTCCCGCCTCACCAGATCAGCGATATCCCCGAAGTCGGCATCGACGGTCTCGATCGCCGACGCCAATCGCTCCTCCGACATCGCCTCGACCTGCAGCTGTCCCTCCTCAAGTCGCACGGTCGCAACGGGGACGTTCTCGTCGTCGCCGACGCGTCCGGTCTCGATCACCAGCGCTCCCTTCGGCAGTGGTGGTCGATCCTTCGCGAGGAGTCGGTCGCGGCGGACGGTGAGATCGATCTCGAGCGGCTCGCCGGGAGCGAGACCGCCGAGGGCCCGCATCCGCGCCTCAGCCTCGGCGTGCTCGCGCACCTCCCATGCGGCCTGACCATGCGCCATCAGGTCGCCCTCCGGGGTGAAGTAGCTGGGCTGAATGTCGCGGCTCGGTGGCCTGAAGCGCATCAGCTCGAGCGCTTGCTCGCGAAACGCACTCTCGAACCCGGTCTTCGCATCGGCGCCGGCAGCATCGACCCCCGCGAACGCCGCAGCTCGGCCAGCAGCTCCGTCTCCTCGTCGGGCGCGAAGAGCCTCACCGGACCCCAGAGGCTCTCGGGATCGCCGGCCATCACCCGCCCGAGCAGGATGTCCCAGCGAACCGGGTCGCGGGAAACGCTTGTACTGCGAACCTGGGTGCGTCGGCCGAAAACGACGTTCTCGAGTTCGATCCAGTGTCCTGGTTCCACCGCCAGCACGCGATGCAGGCCGAGGTTTGCGGAAGCGATCCGCTCCGCCGCCTCCCGCTCCTCGGCACGCAGGTCGAGGCGGGCGGCGTAGCGCTCCGCCGGGGTCCCTCCGCCGGACAGCTCGCGGTCGTTGTGGAACCAGACGGAGAAGATCTGGAGGTCCTCGTCGTGCAACGCACGGTCGGCGGGCGCGTACTCCTCGAGCGCGCAGTCGATCTCCTCTTCGAAGGTTTCGGCGGACCAGTCCTGGATGCGCCTGCCGACCGCGTCGTCGAAACGCGCGGCGCTCGCCGCCCGCTTCTCGGCTGCCAGGCAGCAATGCTTGTACTTGCGACCGCTGCCGCATGAACAAGGCGCATTTCGGGCCGCTGCCACAGCTGATCCCGGTAGGGACCGCGACGGATGTCAGTCGAAGGGGTTCTCCGCGGCGATGCCGTCGAAGCGCCTGAAGTCGCGGTCGCGGGTGTAGATGGTCCGCACTCCGTGCTGGCGCATCAGCGCCGCGAGGTGGCCGTCGGGAACGTCGTTGCCGCGGTCATGGTCGTTGCGGGTCGCCAGGTAGAGCTCCCAGAACCCCTCGCCCTCGCCCGGCGTGCGGACGTGGGGCAGCGCGATCAGGGCGCTGGCATTGGCAATCGCCTCCGCCGGGCCAAGTGGCCGCGGGAGCAGCGAGGGGTGGGTGACGATCCGCAGGTAGCCCATGATCGCCGGCCAGAACAGGTAGACGATTTCCGGTCCCGCCGCCAAGCGCTCGAGCAGCTGACGGGCGGACCGGTGAACCGGCTCGGCCTCATTGGAGGCGTAGACGAGGACGTTCGCGTCGACGGTGACGCTCACTGGTCGAGCACGGCGCGGAGCGCCTCCTTGTCCTCAAGGTCGACCGCAGGCGTGCCGAGATCACGACTGACCCAGGAGAAGGGCGGCGTCGGCAGGGCTTCCTCGCGCAGCTCCCGGGCCAGCAGCTGCGATGCGAGCTCGCCGATCGACCGGCGCTCTCGCGCGCTTCGCTCGCGCAGCTCTTTCAACACCGACGGATCGAGGTTGAGCGTCGTCCTGGTCATGATGCTTGATGCTAGCGCACCGCGCATCGTGCACCGGAACCCATCCCGAGACACCGCGAACCTTTCAGCCGAGGTCCGGCCTTTCAGGTGGTTTCGCCTCGTGCTCGGCCCGGTACCCCGATCCCCATGAGCATCCACCGCACAAGCGCAGGCAAATGGGAAGTCCGCTACCGAGAAGGCCGGCGCAACCGCTCCAAGACATTCGATCTCAAGGAGGACGCCAGATCCTTCGAGGCCGAGGCGCGAGTGAGGCGCCAGCGCGGCGAGCACGTCAGGCGCTCGAGCGACACGCCGATTCTCCGGGACTTCGCCGCCGACTGGATCGATCGCCGCCGGGCGGCCGGCCTGTCGGAGGCGACCTTGAAGACCAATGGCCTGATCTTCGACAAGCACCTCGACCCCTACCTGGGAGGAGTGAGGGTCGGCGACCTCAGCCCGCAGCGTCTCGACGAGTGGCGCCGCGAACTGGAAGCCGCCGGCGCCAGTACCTACATGCTCAATCGCTCAAAGACGCTGCTCGACCAGATCCTCGCGGACGCCAGCCGCCTCGATTTCGTCTCGCTGAACGCAGCCCGCGGGCTGCCGACCGTGCGCCGCCGGGCGCGACGCGGGAGAACCGCTGCGCCCGAGCAGGTCGAGGCGATGCGTGTCAGCTTCATTGAGGGCGGACACCTGGGCCACGCGACCTTGATCTCGCTGCTGGCTTATGTGGGGTTGCGCCCCAGGGAAGCTCTGGACCTGAGATGGGAGATGCTCGATCGCGACCGGCTGATCCTTCCTGCCGAGCTGACCAAGGGACGGATGGCGCGCGCGCCGGAGATACCGAGACCGATCCTCGCCGACCTCGGGCGCTGGCGACTGGCGTGCGGAGGGTTGGGTGGCCTGGTCTTCCAGCGGCCGAGCGACGGTCGCAGGTGGACAAAAGCCGACTGGGACAACTGGCGAAAGCGAGGCTTCACGAAGGCCGCCGGCGCCGCGGGCCTGCTCGACTGGGACGCCGAGACGGAGACGTGGGTCGGCGACTTCCGACCCTACGACCTGCGCCACGTCGGTCCGGCTGACGTCGCGGCGCAGCTCGGCACCAGCCTCGAGCTCGTCTTCCGCACCTACGCTCACAGCATCGAAGCGATGCGCGGGCGGCCGTCGACCTCGATCGCCGAGGCGATCTCGGCGGCCCGGGACAGCCGGAGCTCAGCTGAGTCGGCAGGCTACGAAGCACTGGCGGGGCCCGCGCGCTCCCCACGGGCCTGAGCTGATGTTCGGCGCGTGTTCGGAATTCGTTCGGAGATCCGGCCCCGCGAAGCCGCTTGACCCCTTACCGACCGCGTTCGGTGCGGCCCGTGAAGCGAAGCCCGGAACGAGACTCGAACTCGTGACCCCTTCCACCATTCACGAGCGCTGGGCGACAGTCATCCCGGCAGAAATTAGTTATTAGCAGGTATTTTGTGATGTTGGCCGCAGGAAATCCGGGGAGCGTAGTGGCCCACGAATATGTCGCAATATGCAGCGATTGGTCTGGCTTTCTGCCACTCGCGGAATCCGAGTGGCAGAAGAGAAGGTCGCGTCTCACGGGACTGAAAACCGACGACGGCCAGCAAGCGAGGTTGGTTCTCAGAACAGGTGACGTTGCCTCGCCGAGGATCGCTGCCTAACCGGTAACTGCCGGCGGCAAATCCTCGGGCTCCTCTTCCGGCTTCTGGCGTTCCCGCCGATCGCGGATCCTGCGCTTCACCTTCCGATAGGTCCGCCGTAACACCCCTTTCTCAGCCACCGCCGCCTTAGCCCCGGATGCAGCGACACCAACCAGCTCGGAGGCGGCATCGATCCACACGCTGAGGCTCTTGAGGCTGCCCAGGATCGTCTGGACATTCTCGACAACGAAGTCGAGGACATCGAGGATCTTCTTTCGCCGCCCCGGCCAAGGCGATTCAGCTCCTCGCGCCGCCGCATCCATCGCGGTCCGTGCGCTTTCAAGCTTGAATGCAGTTTGCGCCTCCGTAAAGCCCGCAGCAGCCAGCTCCTCGTCGGAGATGGACCGAAGCTCTTGTTCGATCCTCGGCAACTGGACAGCCTCGATCTCGGTTCTGGCCTCCGCCAGAAGCGCGATCTGCCGGTCATCAAGGTAAGCATCAGACACCGGCTGGGTCCAATCCACGACTTCTTTCACGAAACCAATCAACTCGCCTGCGGGGCTGACAGAGACGCTGGACTCCACAAAACGAAGACTCTAACCACTTACTTTGCGACAAGCGCGAGATACTTCCCTGAGGGAGCCATCCTCTCTCAGCTCTGCTGATTTACGGTTTTCATATGTCGAAGTCGCCTTCTCCGATCCTGCCGCCCCAGGACGCGGGCCAGGATTCGGGTCTGGCGCGGCGCGCCACTGCGCTGATGACTCAGTGGGTTTTCGAGCGCACGGAGGATCAAGCCTCCTTCGCCCGTATGGGTGCTGCGGCGGCCGGCTGCATAACGTACGCGACCGCGGTGGCCTTCGGGATCGCCTCACAGCAGCCTCTCTGCGGACACGGTGGGGTATCGACCGCAGCTCACCCGTGCAACACGCTCCCGCCCCCCTTACTGATCGCGGCGCCCCTCCCTCTCTGGTTCCTGTTCTCCTCGATTCTGATCGCGCTGAAGGGGGTGCAGCGACGACAGGCAACGATCGAACTACTTGAGTTCGAGATCGGCCATCTCAACTCAAGGGAGGGCCCGTGGCCGCTGCACCCTTCGACCCGCACCGATGCCGCCCGCATGTTCTACGACCTCTTCCATACCCGTTGCGTGCAGATCGTGATGTACGGCGGTGCCCTCCTGGTGGCCGCAGGAGCCACGGTAGGAGCGGCACTTCTCCTCTTCTACGAAGTCGATGCCATGCCGGTGCGCGCGGGGACGGTTGCCGTCTACGCGCTGATGGTGGCCATCCTGTTCTCGTTCGCGATCAAGCGGCCGAGGAACCCGCACGCGGAGATCCTGGCTTCCCTAAGGAAGGACGTAACTCCCGAGAGGCCCCCCGACGAGCCACCGCGAAACGGTCGTGGGCTGCTCTCCTACCTCGCAATGCCACGCCCTCGCTACCTAGTCAAGTGGCTGTTCTTCCCAGTTACGTTCGGGCTGGCTGCCTGGGCGGAGGGCGGAGTCTCTGGTCGCGCACTCACCGATGCGGCTCTTCTCTTGGTCGCCCTTGAGTACCTGATCTATCCAGCCCGGTACCAATGGAACGATGTCCGCGGGTTCGCCGACGACGGCAAGCACCCGGACTGGCTGGGGCGCGGCCGCCTCCCCCACGGATCGACGCCAGAGGAGTCGCGTCGCATCATCCTCGCCAGCCTCGCCGTCGCAGCCGGGCGGCTGCTCGCGGCCGTCGGGATCGGGATCCTTCAGCCACACCTGCTGCTTCCGATCGGCGGCTTGATCGCCGCCGTGTTCCTCACCGCCGCAGCATACGAGCGGCTGCGGGTGCAGAAGAAAGTGATCGCTCTCTGGATGTTCGTCGGGGTCGGATACGCGATCCGGGGCGTCTCCGGCCTGGTCGCGGGCGGCCTCCCATGGGACGAGGTAGCGACCCTCGCGGGGGCGGTTACCCTGGCCGCGTTCGGCACTTCTTTCGTGACCATGACCTGGGCGCTGGAGGCCCTGGCTCACTGCGAGGTGACCCCGTCAGGGGTGCGGTGCACCGAAGAGTTGCCGGAGAAGCCGCACCTCTACCGACTGCTCGCGTTCATGGGCATGACACCGGCGCCAGGTGCTTTTTCCACGACGAAGAGCGAAGAGGAACGGCAACTCCTCTCGGGTCGTCGCGTACAGGGGCTGCGCGAGCACGCAAGGCTGCTGACGCCGTGGAACCTGGCGCTTGCGCTCTCCTGCCTCTGCGGAAGTATCGCTGGGATGTCGCTGGCACAGCCGCCTACCTCGCGCCTGGCGGCGACGGTAGCCGCCGCTGTGGCAGCCGCCGTCCTTACCGGACTACTGGTCGCGGCGCGGACCACCTTGACCCGGTTGGCGGCGATCCTGACGGGGGTGGTGATGCTGTCGGCCCTCGGGGTGATCGCAGATGCACAGCAGCCACTGCTCGTTGCCGCGCCTTGCGCGATCGTCGCGACCGTGTTCGTCTGGTTCTGGGCGCAGTCGTACGAGACGCTCACCGCAGGCGTTGGCTCCTCGATCACCAGGAGCCTCGCCGGGACCGCCCACGAGATGCTCGCGTGGGTGGTCGGGCCGCAGACGCAAAACGCCGCCGGGCTCAACTCTCGAAGAACCTGGCCACGTTGCGCGAGGCGATCGCCATCAGCGTCGCCTGGGGATTGACGCCTGGCGCGTCGGGCAGCAGCGAGGCGTCGTTGACGTGAAGGTTGCGAACGCCACGAACGCGCCCGAAGGAGTCGACTGGGCAGCGGCCCTCATCTTCTCCCATCGGCGTCGTCGAGAACATATGCAGGGACATCAGCGCGGCATCGCGGCGGGTGATGGCGTAGGCGGCGCGATCGGCATCGGCGGCGCGATCGACGCTGCCGCCGTCACGGGCACCAGGGTGGACTGACCGCGCCCCGGCGGCGAACAGCAGGCGAGCGAGATCGGCAAGGCCCGCGGCCAGACGCGCCATGTCGCGGTCGGTCAGACGAAAGCTGACCAAGGGTGAGCGCAGGCCGGGCAGGATCCGCACCCGGCCGCAGCCCTCGGGCGTCAGGCTCACGTAGTAGACGGCGCTCCGGGCCCAGTCCTCAGCAACCGGCGCGTTGTGGCTCCAGTCGTCGGCGAGGGCGAGCGCCACCCGGCTGGGTTGGCTGAACAGCCCTCCCAGCGAGACGGCGCCGCCGGGCGGGGTGACCTGGTGGACCGGTACGTCGTCGGCGGCGCCCATCTCCTCGTCGAAGCGGGCAACGAGCTTCACCATCGGGTGCATGCGCAGCGCCTCGCCGACTCCCCGCCGCAAGCCGCTGCGGCGAAGCAGCGCGGCGGTGCCAATCGCACCCGCGCAGACCCAGACGTACTCCGCCCTCACCAGCCCCCGCTCGGTGCGGGCGCCGACCGCGCGGCCCCGGCGCAAGACGAGCCGCTCAGCTCGGATTCCAGTCTCCAATCGAGCCCCCGCCACCAGGGCGCGCGGCAGGTAGGTGCGGGACATCGACTGCTTGACGGGGCGGCCGCCGGCGTAGGAGCACCAGCGCGATACCTCCGTCGCCGGCCATCCCATGGCGGCTGCTCCCTCGGCGAGGATCCGCGAGGCGCGGGTGGCGGGACCGGGCAGAGGCTGGACGGAAAGCGCCGACTCGACCTCGCGAGCGTGCGACGCCAGCGCTTCTGGGGTCAGGTCGCGGACGCCGTAGTCGGCGCTCCAGCGCGCCAGAGTCTCCTCGCTCGCCAACCGGTAGAGCCCGGCGTTGACCTCCGTGCTGCCACCCGCGCAGCAGCCTTCGACATAGGCGACCAGCGGCCGCCCGAGCGCGCCGGTCAGACCCCCGTCCCTGCACTGCCGCACCATCTGGTCCAACGAGAACGGCTTGACCGTGTCAGCGTCGATCCACGGCCCCTCCTCCAGTATCAGTACCTCCTGCCCGCTCTCTGCTAAGAGCGCCGCCGTCAAAGCGCCGCCGGCGCCCGAGCCGATGATCAGGTGCTCAGCCCTCATCCAAACCGCCGCTCGTACACATAGGCCACGGCCAGCAAGCGCACAGCCCGCACCCAATCCCCCACAACCGGCGCCTCCGTCCGTAGGAATCTTCGCGCCACCCGCAGTCTCCGCCGCCGCCCGAGCACGGCATACGGTCTGGCGTAACGAGCAAGCGAAACCAAGTCAAGTACCGCCGCTGGCGCCAGCAAGCCGCCCCGGGCCACAGCCGCCGCACCCCCGACACGTTCCCCCACCCACCGGCCCGTCGCCCGCGCCAGCACCTCGTCTCCCGGCGCGAACTCCAACACCACCACGTCCTCGACGAACGCCTCGAACGCCTTACTTCCGATCCTCATCCCCGGCAAGCTATTCCGCGTTCGAGTTGAGTGGCGATCAGGGGACGAGCGGACGAAATCTCGCGGAAGTGGCGAAGTGGGAGCGACACGACCGCGAACAGCTCTGGATCGACTACGGGTTCATGCTGGCCTAAAACCCCTCACCGGCGGGCTCTGCTGACTCGGCAGGTGGATTGACCATCTTCTGCCTTGCCTGTGCGGCCTCGATCTTGGCCCTGTCCTCCGCAGAGAGGGAAACGATGTGGATCTCGATGCCGTTGGCCCTCAAGGTCTCGGCGCGCCACCCTGACACCGAAGCGGCTGCGGCATCGTCGGCGAAGGCGAGGATCAGGCGGGCGTTCGGGCGGGTCTCGCGAATCGCCAGCAGCTTCAGCGCATCGGTTGAGACCTTGTGTCGCTGGCCGCCCTTCAGCTTGCCGATGTGGGCGAAGACCTCGACGAAGACTGATTCGTCGGCAGCGACCCCGTCGGGCCGGACGTGGGCGGCGCCGATGGGGAGCGTTACACCCTGGATAAAAGGGGTTCCGATCACCTTGCTCAGCGCGGCGAGGATCGTCGCCTCTGCGGCGATCTGCACGCTGGAGTCGCTTGCGTGCTTCGACATCGGCAAACGGTATCGGCGTCACCGTCCTCCTCCGGGTCCGGCGGCGCGTGCGAAGCTCCTCTTCGCTGCTCGATGAGCCTCAGCTCCCACATCAAGTCCCCCTCAAGCCCGGTCCGCGCTTGGCTCGAGGCCAATCTCCCGGAAACCCGGCGGCTCGCGACCGAAGCCAACCGTGAACTTCGAAGCGGTGCCGAAACCTGCCCGACCCCTCCCGTCCCGGGTGCGGATCTAGGGCTTACCGGCACGGCGGTCGACTACCTGCTGCGCGCCTGCTTGCGTGTCACGTCCATCGAACGGACGGTCGCCTCGCGTGCCGTCCAGCAGCTCGGCGGGGAGTCACCGATCGGCAGGCGCGCGATCGAGGTGGAAAGCGAAGCAGTGAGGGCCATCAGGAAGCTCCGCCCCAGCTCGGGGGATCTGACCGGCGGCGAGTGGTCGCAGCTCTGCCGAGGCTGCCTGGCTTTGGCGCGCCTCGAGCAGCTCTTCCGCGCTGGTCCGATGAATCCCGCCATTTTCAGGTTCGTGATCGACCCGCTCAGCCGGTGCGCCGACCTTGACGACTTCCTATCGCTTAGCGTGAACCGGCAGACGCTTCAAGATCTCGAGGAGCTCGGGTGGCCTGCCTGGGAGGACTGCCGCCGGCTTCGGGGCGCGCGGCCGCTGATCCTCAACCCCAGTTTCGAGCTCAGCATCCCGCTAGGCGGCGCCGACGCGGACCTGATCGCGGGGCGTTGCTTGATCGACTGGAAGGCGACCTCGCAGCCAGGCATCGTCGGCCGCGGCGAGCTCTGGCAACTGGCCGGCTATGCGCTCGCGGATACTCCCGATCGCTTCGAGATCAGGGAGGTCGGCATATCGGCCCTGCGCTGGCGCTCCGAAATCGCCTGGGAGCTCGCGGACTTCCTCGACAGGCTGGCGCCGGGACCTCCGGCCACGCTTGAGGTGCTTGGTCGGGGCAAGGTGAAGCGCGACGGGATCGATATCGAGCGGCTACGTCAGGGATTCACCGAGGCGATGCCAAAGCCACGGGGACGCAGAACGACAAGAAGACGACACCCTGAGCCGGACCGAGTTTCACGGAGACCGTAATTGGTGGTTTCCTCTTTTCCTGGTTGGTAGCTCTGTTAGACCCCCTGGGCAACGTATAGGCCCTCGAACTCCACGGGAGAGACGTCGACGTCGGCCTGCCAGCGGGGCCTGCCGCTGACGATTTCCAGGTCGCAGGTGCCGAAGCGGGGGGCCAGCTCTGACTCCAGCGAAGCCATCACCTCCTTGCGCCTCGCGCTCCCGCCCAGCGTCGCCAGCGCCCGCAGAATCGGCTCTTGGTAGGCCGCGGCGCCGAGTCGCCCGAGCGGCGCGGGGCCCCAGCGGCGCTCTCCCTCGACCAGCGCCTTCAGCCGCTCGCGCTGCTCAGGGGAGCAGGCCATCATGTGGGTGTAGACGTCGAGGGTGAAGGCGGCGCTCCGGTGGCCGATCTGGCGCATCACCTGGGCCGGGTCGGTGCCGAGGGCGACCAGGATCGAGGCGAAGGTGTGGCGCAGCTTGTGGGGGGAGAGCCCCTTCGGCAACGGCAGCTCGCCGCGCTCGCGAAGCAGCTGGTCGGCGCGCTCGAAGACCTCCGCTAGCACGCGCTCTGGCAGGTTGCTGCGGTCGCGCCTGCCCCCGGTCCCGGTCGGGAAGGCGAGGGCGTCGGGGCCACCGGCCGCGGGCCGCGCCTTGTGGGTGGCGAGGATGTCGTGGAGGATCGGCGGGGTCCGGATCTCGCGCAGGCCCGCCGCCGTCTTCGAGCGGCCGACGAAGATCCGGGTGTTGGCGAGGTCGATGTCGCGTTCGAGCATGTGGCCGATCTCGTGGGCACGGGGGCCGGCGAAGATCAGCGTGCCGACGATCGCTTCGCGTTCGTCGCAGAGGTGCCCCGGATCGCGATCCAGTTCGGCGGCCGCATCGAGCAGCGCCTCGATCTGCTCGGCGGTGTCCAGGTGGGACCGGCGGCTTTCGCCGGGCCTTCAACAGCCGCTCCTTGCCGGCCGCCGCGTTCCCGGAGAGCCCTTTGTATTGGACGGCGAAGCCGAGGAACCAGGAGAGGCCCTTGATCGTCTTGTTGATCGAGCCTGACGCTACCCTTCTGGCGATGGCTTCCACCGCGAGGACGAGCATCGAGATAGAGACCGATCTCCTGGAGCGGGCGCAGCGCGCTGCGCGCGAGCGAGGCGTCGAGGTTCCCGAGCTGGTGCGCGAGGCGCTGGAGCACGAGCTGGCCGGCGCTGGGAGCGAGAGCCTCTCGAGGGCGAAAGATGAAGGTGAGCAGCCGCCGCTGACCTGCATCGGCGCGTTCAGCTCCGGTCGCGGCGACCTCAGCAGACTCGCTGCCGAAGACGTCTTCGAGCCCCGGCCATCGCGCTAGTCCTTGACACGGCGGTCCTCGTCGGTGCCTTCGACCGCGACGACGAGGCGCATGAGCGCTGCGCGAAGCTACTCGCCGAGACGACGCGGGAGCGCGCGTCGTCCCCGGCCCGGTCCTGGTCGAGGTCGACCACCTGCTCGGCTCCTACACCCGCGAGGGCTCCTTCGGCGCGGTGCTCGAACAGGTTCGAAGCGGTGCGCTGGTAATCGAGGATCTGATCGCCCAAGACTACGAGCGGGTCGACGAGTTGCTGCGCACATACGGCGATCTGAAGGTCGGCTTCGTCGACTGTGCGGTTCTCGCGGTGGTGGAGCGGCTCGCCGAGCCGAAGCTCGCGACGCTCGACCATCGCCACTTCGGCGTCATGCGGCCTCGTCACGTCGAGGCCCTGCAGCTCCTGCCGGCCTGAGCCGTCTATCCCGGCCGATCCAGGGCAATCGCGGCGCTATCTGCCACTAGTGGCAGATAGGCGGATTCGAGAGGGCTCCAAACGGCCACAGAACCGGCCGAAGAAAATGCCGATTTCCAGCGACTTCGATGAAGCCCGGAACGAGACTCGAACTCGTGACCCCTTCCTTACCATGGAAGTGCTCTACCAACTGAGCTATCCGGGCGGAAACGGCTCCCTGGGAGGCCGTGCGCTCAGGACGATTCTAGAGGGTCGAGGGGGATCGGTCAGCCGCGGTCCCAGGGGAGCGCGACGGCGAGCTTCCAGGCGCCCTCGAGGCGGCGGAGGACCATCTTCGGCGCCAGCGGGCGGGTGAACGGCCTGCCTTCGGAGCCGGGGCTGGTGAGGAGCCAGCGCTCGGTGCCGAAGGCGATCTCGCCGGCCACCACCATCGAGCTCTCCTGGACCTCGATCCGGGAGCCGGAGGCGATCAGCTGGTGGAGGATCGGGCGGATGTCCTCGCGGCCCCGCACCGTGGTCGCGTCCGGGGTGACCAGGCAGGCGTCCTTGGCGAAGCAGGCGGCCGCCGCCTCGAGGTTGCCGCGGGAGACCGAGTCGGCGAGGGCGCGGGTGACCTGCTCCGGCGCCTCTGCCGCCAAAGTCGTGGTCGTCATCGCGCGCCCTCGCGATCTCGCCTAGATGAACTTGTTCGGCTGCAGCCGGCAGTAACGGAATTCGTAGTCGAGGACCTGGTTGTTGGTCTTCGTCGCGTTGCTCTGCAGCCGCACGATCATCTTCTGCGCCGCGTTCTTCTGGCCCTTCGCGAGCTTGCGCGACGTCGCTTCGAAGAGTCCCGCCTCGGTCTTGACCCCCTTCAGCCACGTGGTCAGGCGGACCGCGTCTTCGGCCGGCTTCGGCACCCGCGAGAGCTGCGCGTAGGCGTGCTTCAGGGCCTTGGCGGCCGAGGAGAGCTGGCGCGAGGCCTTCTTCAGCTTCCCCGCCTTGACGTTGGCGCGCACCCCCTTGAGGATCTTTTCGTTGGCTTCCGTGTCCTTCTTGCAGATCGGTTCGACCTGTTCCTTGTATTCGGCCGAGCCGGTCCCCGCCGCGGACGCAGCGCCGGCGCTCAGCAGCATGGCGAGCGCCGCGAGCAAAACGATCGTCTTCTTCCCTGCCATCGGTTCCTCCCGTTCCCGACTCCCACCGAGCTCTGGCCGTTGGTCCAAGAGTGCCAGTATACAGGCACAGTTCAACGAACCCGTCTGTCTTCGACTTTATGGATTGCGGAGGCGAGATCGGTAGCGTGCCGGACTCGTGCCCGACCTGCGCCACCTCTCACTCCTGCTGTTACTAACCCTCGCGATGCTGGGTGGCTGCGGAGGCGCCGGCGAAGAGGCCTCGCGCCCGGCCCCTTCGGCGGCGGACTTCCCCTCCGCCAAGGGGAAGACGATCGCCGCCCTGCTGAAGAGCTCGGGGGCGAAGCCGACCGACCTGGTGGTCGCGCCCGCGGCGCAGGCGTTCGCGCTGGGCGAGAACCGCTACCCGTT
This sequence comes from uncultured Actinomycetes bacterium, assembly GCA_963800355.1. Lineage (GTDB taxonomy): Bacteria > Actinomycetota > Thermoleophilia > Solirubrobacterales > 70-9 > VAYN01. The sequence continues at coordinate 324,260 of CAWDAP010000001.1, forward strand.
CGGGGTCTTCACCAAGGGGCGCGAACAGGTGACCGACGCCGAGGTCGCCCTCTACTTCGCCAGGAGCGAAGGCGCTCCGGCACAGGGGCCGTACCCGGCCCAGGTGACCTCGCTGGAAGTGAGGCCCGCCTACCGTTCGCAGCTCAACGACCCCGACGCTGCGCAGGCGGTGTACGTCGTCCCCGGGGTCGACTTCGACAAGAAGGGACCGTGGGTGGCGGTGGCAATGCTGAAGGGGAAGGGCGGGCTCGAAGCCTCGCGGGTGCCGACTCCGGTGGTTGAACAGTACCCCGGCATCCCGAAGGTCGGCGAGAAGGCGCCGCCGATCCACACTCCGACCGCGGCGGACGTCGGCGGCGACCTCGCGAAGATCGACACGCGGGTCCCGCCCGACCAGATGCACAGGGTCGACTTCGCCGAAGTCGACGGCAAGCAGCCGGTCGTGCTCGTCTTCGCGACGCCCGCGCTCTGCCAGAGCCGGGTCTGCGGCCCGGTCGTCGACGTCGCCCAGCAGGTGGCGGACGAGTACAAGGGCAAGGCCGACTTCATCCACATGGAGGTCTACAACCAGAACGACCCCGGCAAGGGGATCCGGCCGCAGCTGGAGGCCTACGACCTGCCGACCGAGCCGTGGACCTTCCTGATCGACCGCCACGGGGTCGTGCGCGATCGCATCGAGGGGGCTTACGGGGTGGCCGAACTGGAAGCGGCGATGAAGACGATCGTCCCCGGCTGAGGTCGCTGGCTTCGATCGGCCGTAGGCGCTTTTCCGAACCAGGGGTTGGGAAAGGCGCCCCGCCTAGCGCGAACCGCGCCTGGCGCGCGAGGGGCGGCGGCTGCCCGCCGCCGGTTTGCCGGCTTCCTGCAGGGTGCGTTCGCCGGCTTTCTCGGTCGACTCCCCCATCGTGATCTGGAACATCGCCAGCAGCGCGTCGGAAGCGAGGGGGCGCATGCGGTCGAGCGCCTCGCGCACCTTCGGCCAGTCCTCCTCGGGGCGTCCGGCCCGGTCGAACGGCTCCCAGATCTCCTTGACGAAGAGCTCGACGAAGGTGCGGGCGACCACCTCCGAGCTGCGCCGCAGCTCCTGCGCGGTCTTCACCGCCGCCTCCGGCGAGACGCCGAGCTCGACCAGCGCCGTGCCGGCGCGCTGCAGGCGGGGGCTGATCACCTCGTACCTGCCCTCGGGCAGCTGACGCACGATCCCCATCGCTTCGATCCGGCGCAGCAGCTTCTCGTCGAGCTGCCCCGCCCCCCAGGCGCCCGCCAGCTCCTCGCCGCTGAAGATTTCCGGCGTCTCGTCCTCGAACGGGGCGCGGACCGCGCGGGCGAAGTCGACCATCTCCCGCGAGGATCCCTCGCTGCTCTCCAGCACCCGCCGGATCGCCTCGAGATTGAGTCCCTCGGCCTGCATTTCGCGGGTCAGCTCGATCCGCGCGACGTGGTCCTCGTTGTAGTAGCCGGTGCGGCCGTGGACCTCGGGCGGGGGCAGGATGCCGCGGGTCTGGTGGGCGCGGATGTTGCGGATCGTCATTCCGGTCCGCCGCGCCAGCTCCCCGATCGTCATCTTGCCGGCGGGCGCCTTCTGCCCTTTGCTGCCGGCGGGCGCCTGCGATTTGCGGGGGGGCATCAGCCCATGGTAAGCATGAGGCGCTGTCCGTTCATCTTTTTCGCCGCGTCCGAGCAGAGGAACGCGATCGCGTCGGCGATGTCCTCGGCGGGCGTGAAGGTCGGATGCGCGGCGCCGGGGTTCTCTTCGCGCATGCGCGGGGTGAGGATCGCCTCGACGACGACGATGTTGGCGGTGGCGCCGCCCGGCTCGAAGCCGTCGGCGAGGGCGAGCGTCCAGGCCTCGGCGGCGGCCTTCGCGGCGGCGTAGGCGGCGTTGGTGTTGCTCGGGCGCTGGGCCTGCATGGCGGAGACGAGGACGAAGCGGCCGCGGAGCGAGGCGGCGAGCTGGTCGTGGAAGGCGCGGGTGGTGTGTTGGACGGTGCGGACGAGGAGGTCGTGGAGGAGGGTCCAGTCCGCGAGCGGCGCCTCGTGCAGCGGCTGACCCCCGCGCCAGCCGCCTACGAGGTGGACGAGGCCGTCGACGCGGCCGAAGCGCTCGACCAGGGCGGCGCACCAGGCGCGGGTCGCGTCCTCGTCGAGCAGGTCGACCGCGCGCCCGTCCCAGCGCTCGGTCGGGAGTTTGAGCTCAGCGGCGAGCGTGTCGAGGTGCTCCTGGCTGCGGTCGGTCCCGGCGATGGTCGCTCCAGCCGCGGCGAGGTGCTGGGCGACGACGGGACCGAGCCCGCCACCGACGCCGGCGATCGCAATCACATGGTCCTTGAGCATGAGGGCATCTTTTCAGGCGGCCGGAATGAGATTCTTGTGTGAAATTTTCTGTCTGCGCAACCTGCCATGATCTTCTGCATGGAGAACACCCCACCCACGAGGGCTCCGCACCGCCGGGAGCGCGCCGTGAACCGCCGGGTGCAGGGTGATATCGGTGAGCTGTCAGCGATGGAGTGGCTGGCAAGCAAGGATGCTGTCGTCTGGGTCCCTTTCACCCATAGCCCTCATGTGGATCTGATGGCTGAGTGGGACACGGGTCCGGTCAGGGTTCAAGTCAAAACGTCGACTTACAAATGGCGTCCCAAAGCCGGGGGCGACCGTTGGAAAGTCTCGATCTGCACGAATGGGGGAAACCAGAGTTGGACCGGGCTGACGAAGAGGTTCGATCCAGCGAAAGTGGACTACCTCTTCGTTCTCGTCGGCGACGGTCGGCGCTGGTTCATCCCGGCCCGCTTTGTCGAGGCAGCCCGCGAGGTCACGCTCGGTGGCGCGAAGTACTCCGAGTTCGAGATTGAGCCTGGAACGCCCTTCGAAGCGATGATCTACTCGAAGGGCGAGGCCAATACAATCCCTGGCGCCACACCATTACCGGGGGAGTGCCAGAGCGGTCAAATGGATGTGACTGTAAATCACACGGCTATGCCTACGCAGGTTCGAATCCTGCCTCCCCCATCTTCGTCGGCTCACGCCACTCGCCAGATCCTGCTTCGGCCGAAACGGCAGGCCACCTTTCCGAAGGCTCCATGTGAGGAGGCCGGAATCTCTGCCGGCGACCGGCTGCGGGTTAGCTCGGATGGCCCCGGCCGGATCGTCTTCGAGAAGATCGGCATCGAGACCGACGACGCCGCTTCGGCGGAAGCGCCCGTCTAGCCCGCCGCCTCCTCGAGCCGCGCTTTCATCTGCTCGTTGAAGGCGGTGAGGGCGGAGAAGGGGCGCATGAAGACGGTCAGCTCGGCGACACGGCCGTTCTCGTCGAGCTCGAGAAAGTCGATGCCCTCCAGCTCGCGATCGGTGCCGGCGACCTTTGCTTTGAAGCGGAGGCAGACGCTCTTGCCGTCGCTTAGCTCGTCGACGTAGGTAAGGTCTTCGAGAGTGGCGGCGACGTGGGTGAGGACGGTGGCGACGGTGTCGCGCCCGCCGAAGCCGCGGAAGAGGATCGGGCTGTGGAGGACGACGTCCTCGCGGAGGGTCTCCGTCAGCAGGTCGAAGTCCTTGGCCTCAGCGGCACGGCGGAACGGGTGCGACTCGGTCATCGGCCCACTGTAGCTCGGTTCCGTGAGCCCGGTGGGATACTCACCCCGTGCAGAGCGACCGCTTCTACTCACGCATGTCCCACTCCCTCGGAGCCACCGGGCTGCGCTGGGTCGGGAAGCTGAACGTGCCGCTCTATCGGATCAGCCGCGGGCGCATCGGCGGCAAGGTGGGCAGCGGCCCGGTCCTGCTCCTCACCACCACCGGCCGCAAATCCGGTCAGCGCCGCACCGCGCCCGTGCTCTACCTCGCCGACGGCGAGCGCTTCGTCGTCATCAACACCAACGCCGGCAACGCCAAGACGCCGGCCTGGTCGCTCAACCTCCGCGCCGACCCGGACGCAGAGGTCGAGGTCGGCGGCAAGCGGACCAAGGTCCGGGCGCGGATGGCCGAGGGCGAGGAGCGCGACGATCTCTGGCGCCGCCACATGCAGCAGTACTCCGGCTGGGACTACTACGAGTCGAAGCTGGACCGCCGGCCCAGCGTGTTCGTGCTTGAACCGCGTTAGCTGGCTTCGCGCAACATTTGCGCCTCGGGGAGGCGCTTCAGCTTCTTAAGCGTGTTGTTCTCGATCTGGCGGATCCGCTCGCGGGTGACGCCGAAGGTCTTCCCCACTTCCTCCAGGGTCAGCGGCTCGCCGCCGGAGAGCCCGTAGCGAAGCTCGATCACCTGGCGCTCGCGGTCGGGCAGCGCTTCCAGCGCCCGCTTGACGCCCTCCTTCTGCAGGTGCTCGCTGGCTTCCTCGAAGGGCTCCAGGACCGCGTCGTCAGCGACGAAGTCGCCGAGCTCGGATTCGTCCTCGTCGCCGACCGGTTTCTCCAGCGAGACCGGCAGCTGCGCGACCCGGAGGATGTCGCGCACGTCGGAGACCGCCCAGCGCAGCTCCTCGGCGATCTCCGCCGGCTCGGGCTCGCGGCCCAGCTTCTGTACCAGCTGCCGTTCGACGTGGGCGACCCGGTTCAGCTTCTCGACCATGTGGACGGGGATCCGGATCGTCCGCGCCTTGTCAGCGATCGCCCGCGTCACCGCCTGGCGGATCCACCAGGTCGCATACGTCGAGAACTTGTAGCCGCGGCGGAAGTCGAACTTCTCCACCGCCCGGATCAGCCCCAGCGAGCCCTCCTGGATCAGGTCGAGGAAGCTCAGCCCGCGGCCCAGATAGCCTTTCGCGATCGAGACGACGAGGCGCAGGTTCGCCTCGACCATCTGCCGCTTGGCGAGCATGTCGCCGCGCTCGATCCGTTTCGCCAGTTCGACCTCCTGCTGGGCGGTCAGCAGGTCGACCTGGCCGATCGCGCGCAGGTAGAGCCGCAGCGAGTCGAGGCTCGGCTCGACGGTCAGGTCGAGCTCTTCTTTTTTCGAGCTGCCGGCGCTCTCGCCGCTCCGCTGCGCCTTGTAAGCGCTGACGCCGTCCTCGGCGATCACGTCGACGCCGTGCTCGACCAGGTGGGCGTGGAGCTGGGATACCTGCTCCTTGGTGATCTCGACCTCCTCGAGTGTCGAGGAGATCTCCTCGAAGGTCAGGTAGCCGCGCTCGCGTCCTTTCGCGATCAGCCCCTGGAGTTCCTCGATCTCCCCGATCGGGCTCGCTTCCTCTTCGCGATCGATCACCTCGGCCGCCGACTCCAACGGTTCAATAGACACTTGCCCTCGCTGTTCCCTTCTCCCTTCGAGGGGCGGCCGGCCCCGAAGCTCCGACCGCGCCGGATTATAGGGAGAAAAAGTTGCCCGACAGCGAAACGGCCCTTCCGCTGTTCCTTCGCATCGCTGTACGAGGAAAAGGAACAGCGGAAGCAGGGTTGTGCTTACTATTCGTTAGCCGATGGCCAGCCGCTCCACCGCCACCCCCGCCGCGCCCGACGTCCAGGCCGGCCTACCGGCGACTCAGGTCGGGCTCTCGCGCGTCGGCGTCACCGGGGTCGAGAAGGTGATCCGGGTCAAGGCCGACGGCGACGAGAACCTCTTCTACGCCGAGTTCGAGTGCTTCGTCGACCTAAACCCGCAGCAGGCCGGCGTCCACATGTCGCGCTTCGAGGAGATCGTCGGCGAGGCGATCGACGAGGTCGTCCTCGGCGAGGCGTTCAAGGCCGAGGTTCTGGCCGCCCACGTCGCCGAGAGGGTGCGCGAGCGCCAGGCCGGCGAGCGGGCCGAGGTCTCGATCGCCGCCCGCTACCCGGAGACGGTGGAGACGCCGGAGACCGGCAAGAGCACCCAGGAGATCTACGTCCTCTACGGGACGGCAGTTGCCTCGGCTCGCGGCACCCGCACCCTGACCGGGGTCGAGGCGCAGGGGATGACGGCCTGTCCCTGCGCCCAGGAGATGGTCGCCGGGCTGGCCCGCGAGCGCCTCGCCGGCGACGGCTTCGAGGCGGATGAGATCGAGCGGATCGTCGAGCTGGTCCCGATCGCCACCCACAACCAGCGCGGCATCGGCACCCTCCACGTCGGCTGCCCGGAGGGCGGTCCGGCCTGGATCGAGGCTCCCGAGCTGCTGCGGATCGTCGAGAGCTCGATGAGCTCGGAGATCTACGAGCTGATGAAGCGCTCCGACGAGATGTCGGTCGTGGTCAAGGCGCACGAGCACCCCCGCTTCGTCGAGGACTGCGTCCGCGAGATGGTCCGCCAGGTGGTCGAGGGCTACCCCGACCTGCCGGCGGAGACCTTCGTCATGGCCCGCCAGGAGAACCTGGAGACGATCCACCGCCACAACGTCGTCGCCGAGCGTTACGGCACCCTCGGCGACCTGCGCCGCGAGCTGCGCCGCGGCGAGCGCTCCGCGCACCACCTGACGATGCGCGAGTGGCTCGAGGCGCCCGGCAGCTAGCTCTCAGGCGGCCGGCTTCGCTTTCGCCGCGGCGCGCTCTCGCTCGAGCGCCTCGATGCGGCGGCGCAGGCCGAAGAAGTAGTCGACGCCGCTGAGCACGGTGGCGGCGAGGGCGAGGTAGAGGAGGACGTCGACCCAGGCGGGCGAGGGGTTGGTGGCGATCAGGGCGATCACGGCGGCGATCTGGAGGACGGTCTTGGCCTTGCCGAGCCAGGAGGCGGCGATGACGATGCCGCGCTCGGCGGCGATCGTGCGGAGGATGGTGACGGCGACCTCGCGGGCGATGATCACCATCGCGATCCACGGTTCGAGCCGGTGCAGCGAGACGAGCGAAAGCAGGGCGCCGGTGATCAGCAGCTTGTCGGCGAGCGGGTCCATCAGCTTGCCGAAGGTCGTGATCGAATCGCGGGAGCGGGCGAAGTAGCCGTCGAGCCCATCGGTCAGGGCCGCCAGCGCGAAGACGGCAGCGGCGAGCGCGTCGCCGTTCGGGCTCTCCCCGAGCAGGGCGACGACCACCACCGGCACCGCGAGGATGCGCAGCAGGGTGAGGAAGTTGGGCAGGTTGAGCGGGAACATCCGCTAGTGATTATGCGGGCGCCGGCCGGGCGCTACCTGCCCCCGGCGCCAACCGGCCCTGCCTCGGCCGCGCTCTTTTCGGCGTCGCGCTTGGCGAAATATTCCTCGCCCTCGATGCTGATGTGGGGGATCGCCCGGTCGAGCCAGCGCGGCAGCCACCAGGCGCGCTTGCCGAGCAGGACCATCACCGCCGGCACCAGCAGGCAGCGGACGATCGTCGAGTCGATCGCGATCGCCACCGCGAGGCCGACGCCGAACTCCTTCACCACCGGGTTGCCGCTGAGGACGAAGCTGGTGAAGACGCAGACCATGATCGCCGCCGCCGAGGTGATCACCCGGCCGGTGTTGGCGAGGCCTTCGACCACCGCCCGCTTCTCGTCGCCGTACTCCTCGAAGTGCTCGCGCATCTGCGTCAGCAGGAACACCTCGTAGTCCATCGAGAGCCCGAAGAGGATCGCGAACATCAGCAGCGGCACGAAGCTGACGATCGGGATCGAGTGGTCGAGGCCGATCAGCGAGGCGCCCCAGCCGAGCTGGAAGACCGCGGTGACGACGCCGTAGGCGGCGGCGACCGAGAGCAGGTTCATCGCCGCGGCCTTGACCGGGACCAGCAGCGAGCGGAAGGCGAAGAGCAGGACGATGAAGCTGAGCATCACCACGATCGCGATCATCAACGGCAGCTTGTCGCTGATCTGGGTCGCGAGGTCGATGTAGCCGGCGGTCTGGCCGCCGACGTAAGAGTGGGCGCCGGTTCCCCGCAGGGCTTCCGGGATCACCGTGTCGCGCAGGTCTTCGACCAGTTCGACCGTCCTGTTAGCCCAGGGCTCCGATTTGGAGAGGACCGTGAAGACGGCGACGGTCCCCTGCTTGTCGAGGGACGGTTCGCTGACCGCTTCGACGTCGCCGGCGCCGCCGACCGCCTGCTCCAGCTTCGGCAGCACCGCTTTCGCTTCGGCCGGCGAGGCGAATTCAGAGGCGATCAGCAGCGGCCCGTTGACGCCGGGCCCGAAGCCCTTGTCGAGCCCGTCGTAGGCCTGGCGCGAGGTCGTTTCCTTCGGCAGGGCGCTGATGTCGTTCTGGCCGAGCTCGAGCTGGAAGATCGGGATCGCCAGGACGACGAGGACCGCGAGGGCGGCGATGCTGGCCGTCCAGGGGCGGTCGCTGACCCGTTCGGCCCAGCGGCGCCAGCCGTGCGGCTCCTTGTCATCCGGGTGGGTCTTGCCGAGCTTGACCCGCAGCGAGTTGATGTGCGGCCCCAGTGCACCGAGCATCGCCGGCAGCAGCGTCGTCGCCGCGCTGACCGCGACCACGACCGCGATCGCCGCGGTGAAGCCGAGCGTCGAGACCAGCGGGATGCCGGCGAAGGCGAGCGAGCAGAGCGCGATCACCACCGTGAAGCCGGCGAAGACGACGGCGCCGCCCGCGGTCGCGGTCGCCCGCGCGATCGACTCGCGCAGCTCCATCCCTTCGCCGAGCTGGAGTTTGTGGCGGGTGACGATGAACAGCGCGTAGTCGATCCCGACCCCGAGGCCGATCATCGTCGCCAGGGTCGAGGCGACGCCGGGGACCTCGAGCACGTGCTCGAGCAGGCGGATGATCGAGAGCGCGCAGGCGAGGCCGATCACCGCCGAGACGATCGGCAGCATCATCGCCGTCGCGGTGCCGAAGGCGAAGAGGAGGATGATCACCGCCGCGGCGAGGCCGATCGCCTCGCTGGTCTCGGTCGCCGGCTTCGAGAGCTGCTGGCCGACGTAGGCGCCGACGGCGGCGTTGAGACCGGCCGCTTCGGCCGGTTTCGCGGCGTCGAGGATCCGTTCGGCCTGCTCTTCGTCGATTTCGCCGGGGCCGACCGAGAGGACCACGGGGATGTAGCCGACCGTGAGGTCTTTGCTCAGCGTTTTGGACCCTTCGGCCAAGGGGCTGACGGCCGAGTTCACGAAGTGGATCGCTTCCAGGTTTTCCGTCGTCTCTTTGATCGCCGCCGCGTACTTCGGTTCGGTCAGCTTGCCCTTGGTCGCTTCCAGCACCAGCGGGTTGCTGCCGTAGGCCTGTTCGGGCAGGTTGTCTTCGAGCAGTTCGGTCGCCGTCGTGGAATCGGTGCCGGGAAGGGTCAGGTTTTCGCTCGTCTTGCTGCCGGAGGCCTGGCCGATCGCGACGAGGGCGATCGCCAGCACGATCCAGGCGGCGATCACCGGGTAGTGGTGCCGCGAGCTGAAGCGCCCGATCGCGTACAGGGGTCCGGTCATCTGCCGTTAGTCCTTTCCGGAGCAGGGAGTTCGCCGGTCTCGAAGGCCGAGGGGATCGCCGCAAGCCTCTTCGCTCCGAGCGCCCGGCGCAACAGCACCAGCCGCTCGGCCTGGTTGGCCGCCATCGCCGCGATCAGCGGCCGCGGCGAGCCGCCGTTCAGCTTGCCGACCGTGCCGAGCTCGAAGTCGATCGTCGCGCTTTCCATCTCGTAGAGGAATTCGAGGGCATCGGCCCGGGTCTTCAATGCGCTCGCTTCGATCGTTTCTTCCCTGGGTTCGGCGTCGGCGCCGAGTCCCCGCAGGGTCTTCGTCGTCGCATCGGCATGTTCCTGTTCCTGGGCGCGAAACTGCCGCGCGGCTTCGAGGTCGGCCCCGTGCAGCAGCGGCAGCACGCGCTGGTAGGTGGCGACCACGGCGAGCTGGCGCCCGAGCAGGTCGTTCAGCAGCTTTGCGTCCCGTTCCCCTTCGGCCGCGGCGGAAGCTCCGCCGCCGCCACCGCCCGAGCCCCCGCAGGCGGCGAGCGCGGTCGCGGCAAGGCCGGCGGCGAGCGCCAGCGTCAGGGCGCGGCGCACGAACGGGCCGCGCATGATTCGGTTCGGGGGCATGAGGGGGAGCGCAAGCCTATGAGCTCGGAGCGTCGCCGCGCGCTCGCCGCCCTGGCGGAGGAGGTGCACGGCTGCCACCTCTGCCCGCGGCTGGTCGAGTGGCGCGAGGCGCAGGCGGCGAACCCGCCGCGCCGCTACCGCGGCCAGGACTACTGGGCGCGGCCGGTCTCGGGCTTCGGCGATCCCGAGGCCCGGGTGGTGATCGTCGGCCTCGCCCCGGCGGCGCACGGCGCCAACCGCACCGGGCGCATGTTCACCGGCGACCGCTCGGGCGACTGGCTCTACGCCTCCCTGCACCGGACCGGCTTCGCCAACCAGCCGACCTCCGAGTGGCGCGGCGACGGGCTCGAGCTGCGGGACGCATACGTCACCGCCACCGTCCGCTGCGCGCCGCCGGCGAACAAGCCGACGCCGCAGGAGCGCGACGCCTGCCTCGCCTACCTCGAGCGAGAGCTGGGGCTGCTCGACCGCTGCCGGGTCCTGGTCGCGCTCGGCTCCTTCGGCTGGGACGGGGCGCTGCGAGCGGCGCGGGCGCTGGGGGTCGAGGTGGCGCGGCCGCGGCCGAAGTTCGGGCACGGCGCCGAAGCCGAGCTCGGCCCCTGGCGACTGCTCGGGTGCTTCCACCCGAGCCAGCAGAACACCTTCACCGGCAAGCTGACCGTACCCATGACCGACGCGGTCTTCCGGCGAGCGCGCGCGCTCATGGGCTGAGGCTCTACTTGCGCCCGCCGGAGGTTTCCTGGAACCTCTCCCATCGGCTCAGCGGTCTTTGCTTCGCTGGGAAGACCTAAAGGGGGGAAGGAACTGTGCAGAAGCCACGGCTGAAGCGGACCACCGAGCAGATCGAAACGCCCGAGGGCGACGTCTACCTGCTGCGTCCGAGCGAGGAAAACGACATCAGGATCGAGAAGCCCGACGACGGGGAACGGCGCCTGCTCGAGGCGATCGACGGGGAGCACACGCTGGAGCAGCTGCGGGAGGAGTTCGGCGCCGAGAACGTCGACGACGTGGTCTCGCAGCTGGGGCAGCTGGGGGTGGTCGAGGACGCCGCCGACGACGAGAGGCTCGAGCCGGGAGAGCTCGAACGCTTCGACCGCCAGCTCCGCTACTTCAGCGACATCGGCGGCGAGAGCACGCCCTCGGAGTGCCAGGAGCGGCTGCGCGAGGCGAAGATCGCGGTGCTCGGGGTCGGCGGCCTCGGCGGCTGGTCGGCCTGGGCGCTCGCCTGCACCGGCGTCGGCGAGATGTGGCTGATCGACAGCGACGTGGTCGAGATCAGCAACCTCAACCGCCAGATCCTCTACACCGAGGACGACCTCGGCAAGCCGAAGGTCGAGCGGGCGGCGGCGCGGCTCGCCGCCTTCAATTCCGGGATGCGGATCACCACCGACCACCGCCGGCTCGAGAGCCAGGAGGACATCGCCGAGTTCATCGCCGGCTCCGACATCGTCATCGACGCCGCCGACTGGCCGGCGCACGACATCGAGCGCTGGTGCAACCGGGCCTGCTTCGAGGCCGGGATCCCGTACATCACGATGAGCCACTTCCCGCCGATCGCCCGGGTCGGGCCGCTCTACGTGCCGGGCGAGACCGGCTGCTACGCCTGCCAGGAGATCGGCTACCGGCGCGAATACCCGCTCTTCGACATCGCCGTCGAGCAGCGGCGGGCGAAACCGAGCCCGGCGGCGACGCTCGGCCCCGCCTGCGGGCTGATCGGCGGCCAGGTCGCACTCGAGGTCCTGCACCTGCTGACCGGGCTGGCGGAGCCTTCGACGAAGGGGGTCGCCCACATCATCGACCTGCGGACGATGGAGGTGAAACGCGAGGCGGTGGTCCCGGAGCCGGAGTGCCCGGTCTGCGGCGAGATGCCGCCGCAGCCGCGCGAGCCGAAGCCGAACGAGAAAGAGGCCGGCGGATCGGCCGGGTAGGTTTCGGCGCGTGCGCGCCGCTCCGCTCGCGATCCTCCTCCTCGTCGCCGCCCTGCTTGCCGGTTGCGGCGGCTCGGGGGAGGGAGCGACCACCTCCGCCCCCGGCGGCGAAGCCGCGTCGGCGAAGCAGGTCCGCGCGGAATGGGAACGGAGCCCCGCCTGCAGGCGCCCCCACGGCGCCTCGCGCTGGAGCTGCTCGGTCGGCTCCTACCGCTGCCAGGCGGTCGTCACCGGCCACGGCTGGTCGGTCGACTGCGCCAAGCCCGGCCGGGCGATCGCCTTCATCGTCCGGCCCGGCTGAGCCGGCGGCGGCGCCAGGCGATCGGATCGAGAAAGAGCAGCAGCCAGAACAGCGGCGCCAGGGCGGGCGCGACGAAGGCGAGGGGGATCGAGGCGAGGAAGACCGCTGCGACGAAGAAGGCGCGGGTGCGGAATTCTCGCTCCTCGCCGGGAGTGATCCGGGCCAGCCCGGCGCGGTGGGCGTCGAAGGCCATCACCCAGCCGAGCACCGCCACGCCGGCGAGGTTGACCGCGTAGAGGATGACCGCGTCACGGTCGCCGCCGTGGTCGCCGAGGACCTCGCTGGTGAACGGGATCAGCACGATCCAGGCGAGGTAGAGGATGTTGAGGGCGAGCAGTCGCCCGTCGAAGCCGACGACGTCGCCGAAGAGGCGGTGGTGGACGACCCAGAAGCGCCCGATCACCGCGAAGCTGACCGCGTAGGCGAGGAGGTCCTGTCGCTGTTCCCAGAGCGCGTGGCCGAGGCTCTCGCCCCCCAGGTTCTCTTCGATGTGCAGCGAGAGCACCAGCAGCGTGATCGCGATCGCGAAGACCCCGTCGCTGAAGGCGACGATCCGGCTGAACTCGATCTCGTTCCCCTCGCGCCGCTTCATCGCCCGTTCTCGCGCCACCGCGGGATCATCGCGAGCGGCCGCGACGGAACCGAGAGCCCGAGCGCCTAAAATCCCCCAGGCGCGCCGGCGTAGCTCAGTTGGTAGAGCACTTCATTCGTAATGAAGGGGTCCCCGGTTCAAGTCCGGGCGTCGGCTTTCAAATAGGGGTTGCACGGGGGGAAAATGGGTTATTTAGATGCTTAAATACCTATTTGATGCAGACCTTTCGCAATCTCGATAAGCACCTCGGTCTGGTCCCCGCGCGGTCCGCCAGCGCTCTGGCCCAGGCCAGCGCGGGTCGTGGACGCGAGGACGCCTTCAAGCAGCAGAATCCTCAGGTTTTGGAGAGCCTGAGGGCCGTTGCTCTCATCCAGAGCAGCGCGTCCTCAAACGCCATCGAGCAGATCACGGCTGCCCCGGGGCGGGTCACCGAACTGGTCCAGGACAAGACTGCTCCGGAAAGTCGCTCTGAGGAGGAAATCGCCGGCTACCGGAAGGTCCTGGAGACGATCCATTCCAGCGCCGAGCACATCCCGCTCACGAGCTCCGTCGTTCTCCAATTCCACCGGGACATCTATGCATTCAGCGCGGTCCGCGGGGGGCAGTTCAAGAGCAGCCAGAACGAGGTGGCACGCTTCGACTCCGCGGGGAGGAAGATCGGCGTGATCTTCCAGGGAACCCCTCCCTCAGAGACGCCGGGCGCGATGAACGAGCTCCACGAGCGGTACGCCGCCGCGGTGCGCGAAGGAACCCATGCCCAGCTGCTCCTGGCCGGCGCCTACGTCTTCGACTTCCTGATGATCCATCCGTTCAACGACGGCAACGGGCGCATGTCGAGGCTGCTGACGCTCCTGCTCCTCTACCAGTGCGGTCATGAGGTGGGCCGCTTCATCAGCCTCGAGAAGCTGGTCGAGGAGAGCAAGGACACCTACTACGAGAGCCTGGAGAAATCGACCGCCGGCTGGGATCTGGGCGAGCACGACATCTGGCCCTGGCTGAACTATTTCCTCGGGATCCTCAACGCCGCCCACAAGGAATTCGAGACCAGGGCCGGAGACCTGACGAGTGGGCGCGGTTCGAAGGCGAAGCGGATCAAGCAGTACGTGCGTTTAAGCACCTCCGATGTCTTCACCTTCGACGAGGTGCGGCAGGCCCTGCCTGACATCAGCGCGGATCACATCCGAGCGATCTTGCGGAAGCTACGAGACGAAGGATCGGTGGAGTCGCCCGGTCGGGGACGCAAGGAGTGGAGGCGGCTCACGACCGAGTTCTGAGTGCCGGCCAGAGCGCCGCGGGAAGCGAGTCTGTGAAAACCCGCCCTCAAGCCGAGATATCGCGGACTCGTCGCTCGATCGCCTCGGCGTAGGGGCCGTGGAGGGTCGAGCGCGGGGGCGGGATGGCGACGCCGTAGGCCTCTCGCATCGCGCGGGCCAGGGTGCGCTTGAAGGTGGGGCCGTGCCAGGCGTGGGCTTCGGCGGCGCGGCCGACGTGGAGGTGGGTCAGCTCGTGGAGCAGGGTCTCGAGGACGTCGCCGGCGCGGATGCCGGGGTAGGCGGTGACCGAGAGGCGGTGCTCGCTCGGGACCGCAAAGCCGAGCCGGTTGGGCTTGCGACGGGCGCGGCGGACCTTGAGCTCTGGCGGGTGGTCCGGGAGAGGCCCGTCGGCGAAGACCGGCAGCCGGCGCAGCCGCTCCATCTCCTCGTCGAGGGCGGCCCCGGCGACGAGGTAGTAGGCGCGGGGGCGCGGGCGGACCGGCCGCGACGCCCGCTTCGGGGTCGGCGAGGCCGGCGACCGGCGCCGCCTTCTCAGACCTGGCACCGCGGGCACCAGTAGGTGGTCCGACTGGCGTCCCCCAGGCTCGCACCCACCGTCTCGCCGACGATCGCCTGCTCGAAGCGGCGCGCCAGCCGCATGATCGTGTCCCCCACCGCCATCCCCTCATCATCTCGAACCGCCCCCGCCCCGAACTGCATCGCTTTTTCTACCCGGGAGATAGAAAAGGTGATGCAGTTCGGGGAAATGGGTAGACGCAGGCAGATGCTTCGGCGCAAGCGCATCGATCCACGGGCGCGGCGGGTGGCTCTGCAGATCGGCGCTGCCCGGGTCGCGATCGGCACCGGGGCGCTGCTGGCGACCGAATCGGCGCTGAAGCTGCTCGGCTTCGAGCAGCCCGAAGCGAGCGGCCGGGCGCTGGCGCGGCTGGCCGGCGGCCGCGACATCGCCCTCGGCGCCCTCACCCTCGCCGCCCGCGACGACGCCCGCGAGCTGCGGACGCTGCTGGTCGCCTCCAGCGCCTGCGACATCGCCGACGCGGTCGGCCTCGGCCTCTCCGCCCGCCACCCGCAGACCCGGCGCGCCGGGATCGGCGGCATCCTCAGCGGCAGCGCCGCCGCGATCGCCGGCCTCTGGGCCGCCCACCGCCTCAGCGGCCGCTGACCAAGGGTCCCGGTGCCTTCCGCTGTTCCTTTCCCTCACATAACAGGGCAAAGGAACAGCGGAGGCCCTGGGCTGGCGTTGCGCTGTTCCTTTGCCTCAAATAATCCGGCAAAGGAACAGCGGAAGTAGCGGGGGGTGCTCAGGCGATTACGGCGGGCTCGCCGGCCTGGAACTGGTGCGACTCGATCACCCGGTCGATCAGCCCGTACTCGACGGCCTGCTCGGGCTGGAAGAATTTGTCGCGTTCCATGTCGGTGTGGATCTGCTCCGCCAACTGGCCGGTGTGCTTGACGTAGATCTGGTCGAGGCGCTCGCGCAACTCGAGGATCTCCTTGGCGTGGATCTCGATGTCGCTCGACTGGCCTTCGAAGCCGCCGCTCGGCTGGTGGATGAGGATGCGGCTGTTGGGCAGCGCCATCCGTTTGTCCTCGGCGCCGCCGGTGAGGATCAGCGAGCCGGCCGACATCGCGATCCCGTAACAGATCGTCTGCACGTCGGGCTTGACGAACTGCATCGTGTCGTAGATCGCCAGCCCCGCGTAGGCGGAGCCGCCGGGCGAGTTGATGTAGAGGCTGACGTCCTTGTCGGGGTCCTCGGCCTCGAGGTGCAGCAGCTGGGCGATGATCAGGTTGGCAAGGTCCTCGGTGACGGGTTCGCCGAGGAAGATGATCCGCTGCGCGAGCAGGCGGCTGTAGATGTCGAAGGAGCGCTCGCCGCGAGCGGTCTGCTCGACGACCATCGGTACCAGTGGCATTGGGCCTCCCCTTGGAAGATTGCGGTGCCCCTACACCGTAGTGAGACGGGCGGCCCGGCAGCTCGCGCCTACTCGTTGCCGGGATCGAACTTGTAGCCGACGCCGCGCACGGTCAGGACCAGCTCCGGCTTCTGCGGGTCGCGCTCGACCTTCTGGCGCAGGTTGGAGATGTGGACGTCGCAGGCGCGCTCGTCGCCGTCGAACTCGGTCTGCCAGAGCTCCTCCATGATCTGGGCGCGGGAGAAGACCTCGCCGGGCCGGGCGACGAGCAGGCGCAGCAGCTGGAACTCGGAGCGGGTGAGGTTGACCGGGACGCCGCGGACGGTGGCGACGTGGCGGACGAGGTCGATCGAGACCGGGCCCGACTCGATCTTCACCGCCTGGGCCAGCGGCGAGCGGTCGAGTTCGCGGCGGCGCAGCTGCGCCCGCACCCGGCCCAGCAGCTCGCGCACCGAGAACGGCTTGGTCACGTAGTCGTCGGCGCCGACCTCGAGCCCGACCACCTTGTCGACCTCGGCGTCCTTGGCGGTGAGGACGATGATCGGCACGGCGCTGCGCGAGCGCACGTCGCGGCAGATGTCGAGGCCGCTCGGCCCCGGCATCATGATGTCGAGGATCAGCAGGTCGAAGGGAACGCCGTTGCCGAGCAGCTCGGCGGCCTCGTCGCCGTCGGCGGCCGGGGTGACCTCGAAGCCCTCCTGGGTGAGGGCGTAGCCGACGGAGTCGCGGACCGAGGGCTCGTCGTCGGCGATGAGGATGCGGCCGCTGCTCATGGGCGTCTCATGCCACCGGGGTCGGGCTCGGGTTCGCGACCGGGAGGCGGACCCAGAAGGTGCTCCCCTCGCCCTGCACCGATTCGACGCCGATCTGGCCGCCCATCACGTCGACCATCCGGTGCGCGATCGCCAGACCGAGGCCGAAGCCCTCCTGCTTGCGCGTCTCGCTGCGGCGGTAGAAGCGCTCGAAGACGCGCTCGATCTCCGCCGCCGGGATGCCGGTGCCGGTGTCGATTACCTCCAGGATCACCTTCCCCTCGCCGTCGTGGCGGCCGCGAACGGTAACGGTGCCGGGCGGCGGCGTGTTCTTGAAGGCGTTGGTGAGCAGGCCGATCATCACCTGCCGCAGCAGCGTCGGGTCGCCGGTCGCGGCCAGGTCGGGGTCGACGTCGACGACCAGCTCGACGTGCGGCGGCGCGTCGACGGCGTCGACCACGTCGCGGATCGCCAGCGGCACGTCGACGAGTTCGCTCTCGGCGGCGCCGCGCGACTCGACCCGGGCCAGGGTCAGCAGCGACTGGGTCAGCCGGTTCATCCGCTCGGCGTCTTCGCCGAGCCGGCGGAGGAAGTGGTCGCGGTCGCGCGGATCGTCCTTGGCGCCGCTCTGCAGCACCTCGATCGCGCTGGAGATGCCGGCGAGCGGGTTGCGCAGCTCATGGGCGGCGTTGGAGACGAAGTCGGCTTCGGCGAGCTCGCGGCGCAGCTCGTCGGTGCGGTCGCGCAGGACGGCGAGGACGGCGCGCTCGTCGGGCAGCGAGCGGGAGGTCATCGCGTAGGCACGGTCGCCGATTCGCAGCGCCGGGTGGGCCGAGAAGCCGACCTCGGAAGCGCGGTGGAGCTGGGGCAGGATCACCTCGGGCGGCTGCCCGGAGGGATCGAGCAAGCGGCTGGCGGCGCTGTTGGAGAAGCGGACCGGCCCTTCGAAGTCGACGACCATCACCGCGTCGGTGAGGCCGTCGAAGATCGCCGCCAGCTTGTTGCGGTCGGCGGTGAGGACGCCGAAGCTCTCCTTCAGCGAGGCGCGCATCGAGTCGAGCGCGCGGGCGAGGTCGCCGATCTCGTCGGGGCCGGTGGTCTGCAGCGGCGCGTCGAAGGAGCCGCCGGCCATTTCCCCGGCGGCGCGGGCGAGGCCGACGACGCGGTGGGAGATCGCCACCGCGATCAGGAAGCCCGCGAGGACGCCGAGGAGGACGGCGCCGATCAGCGCTTGGTGGTTGTCGCCGAAGAAGTAGACGGCGCCGCCGGTGATGAAGCTGACGGCGGCGAAGGCGGCCGTCAGCCACAGCCGCATGCCGATCCTCACGGCGCCGGGCTGGAGGCCGGCCGGGTTATCAGGGAGGCGCATGAAGATTTACTAACACACTCCTCTAAGCGCCGGTGCAGAATCTGCTCGCGAGAGGGGATTTCGGCGGCGCATGGGAGAATCGCTCCGTGCGGACTCTCGTCTTCATCCCCGCCTGGAACGAGGAGGCCTCGGTCGTCGGCGTGATCGCCGACGTGCGCGAGGCGATCCCCGGCGCGGACGTCCTCGTCGTCGACGACGGGTCGGGCGACGCCACCGCCGAACGGGCGCGCGAGGCCGGCGCCGTCGTCGCCTCGCTGCCCTTCAACCAGGGCCTGGGGGCGGCATTGCAGACCGGCTACCTCTACGCGCTGCGGGGCGGGTACGACGTCTGCGCCCACCTCGACGCCGACGGCCAGCACCCGGCCGAGGAGGTCGCGCGCCTGCTGGCCGAGGTGACAGCCGACCGCGCCGACCTGGTGATCGGCTCCCGCTACCACGCCGGCGCCGTCGCCGGAAGCGGCGATTACCGGCCGACCATCTCGCGACGGATCGGCACCAGCGTCTTCCGCTTCTTCCTCACCCTCGCGACCCGGCAGCGCTTCACCGACACGACCAGCGGCATGCGCGCCGCCAACCGCCGCGTGATGGCCCTGTTCAGCCGGCACTACTCGCCCGACTTCGCCGAGATCGAGTCGCTGCAGCTGGCGGTGCGCCAGGGGCTGCGGGTCGAGGAGGTGCCGGTGCGGATGCTGGAGCGGGCCGGCGGCAGCTCCTTCCTCACCCCGCTGCGCTCGGCCTTCTTCATCTTCAAGGGCATGGTCGTGCTGCTGGTCGGGCAGTTCCGGCCCCGGCACGTGGAGGCGGAGCGGTGAGGCTCGTCTTCGCGGCCGAAACCGGCCAGGTCCACCTCACCTCGCAGACCCGGATCGTCGCCGCGGTCCTGGCCCTCTTCTTCATGCTGATGATCCTCGAGCTGATCCGCCGCGACCGCCTGCAGGAGCGCTACAGCGTGATCTGGTTCGTCGCCGGGTTGGGAATGCTGGTCGGGGCGGCATTCCCCGGCACGCTGGAGGTGGTCGCCAACCTGATGGGCGTCCGCAACACCAACGTCGCCCTCTTCTCGATCGTGCTGCTGCTGCTGCTCGGCCTGGCGCTCAACTTCAGCGTGATCATGTCCCGGCAGGCGGCCCAGATCACGAGGCTGGCGCAGGAGCGGGCGCTCGAAAAAGCCCAGAACGAGGCTGAGGGGTCGCCAGCAAGGAGAAAGGACGCAGGGAGCCGGAGTAGCAGCGCTACTTCCCCTCCCGAAGACGCCCCATAACGGCGTCTGAAACCGTCCGCTCAAGTCTGAAGAACAGAGCTTCGAGGGCCAGCTCCTCGGAGACGTTGAGATCGAGGCCGCGGCGGGTTTCCTGGACGAGCGCCGCGGCGGTGCGGGCGCGGGCGGCAGCAGCGGTTGGCGAGTTTTGGGGGCTATGACCGCCACAACTCGCCACTAGTGCCTCGGCCTGAGCGCGCAGGAGGTCGAGGCGGTCGCGGTTGATGGCGACCTCCTCGGCCCCGGAAGCGGCCGCGGCGAGGTCGCGGAACCAGGCGGCGCAGAGCTCGTAGGCGAGGGAGAGGATCTCGGTGCGGCGTCGCCGCCCGGCGCGTTTCGCGGCGTCGCCGATCTCCTTGGCGCTGCGTTTGATCCCTGCCTTCGATTCCTCTTCGAGCGCTTCGCGGGCGACGGCTTCGGCCTCCTCGCCGGCGGCCTTGGCGCGGTCGAGCGGCCCTTTCCAGGGCGCGCCCGCGGTGCTCCCCTCCAGCGCCGCCGCGACGCAGCGCTCGACGTCGGAGCGTAACTCCCGCCCCGGCCCGCTCAGTAGCAGCCCCCCCCGCTCCAGGTCGCCCGCGGCCAGCCGCGCCGCCGCCGCAACCTCCTCCGGTGCCGCGCCCTCGGCAGTCAGGTCACGTTCCAGCACCTCGGCGGGGAGCGGGGCGAAGTCGACCTGCTGACAGCGCGAGGCGACGGTGTCCAGGAGGGCCTCGGCGTCGCTGCTCAGGAGGATCAGGTGGACGAACTCGGGCGGCTCCTCGAGCGTCTTCAGCAGCGCGTTCTGGCTCTCGTCGCGCATCGCCTCGGCGGCCTCGACGACAAAGACACGCTTGCCGCCTTCGAAGGGGCGGTAGGCGGCGGCGCGGATCACCCGCTCGCGCACCTCCTCGACCATGTGCTGGGCCCCGGTCGGCGCCAGCCAGACGAGGTCGGGATGAGGCGAGGGGTCCAGCAGGGCGCGGCGCCGCGCGTCGTCTGGGTCCTTGGAGGCGGCGGCCAGCAGTTCGGCCGCGAAGGCCCGCGCGGCGGCCCGCTTGCCCGACCCCCTCGGCCCGCGGAACAGGTAGGCGTGGGAGGGCTCGGCCGCGAGCGCGGCGTTCAGCGCCACCCGCGCCCGCGGCTGGTGCTCGGTCGCGATCTCCAGCGCACCCATCATCGGGGTGAAAACGCCTTTGTTCCCGCATAGCGGCGAGAAGTGCGTTTTGAGCTCACGGAACGCGCTCCTGGACCGCCTCCATCACCCGCTCGTGTACCTCCTCGACCGAACCGCTCGCGTCGATGACGGCTACCCGGTCGCTGGCGATCACGGCGATCTCGTCGTAGGCCTCGGCGACCGCCCGCTGCAGGCCCAGTCCCTCCTGCTCGAAGCGGTCGTCGCTCTCGGCGCGCGCCAAGCCGGCCTCCGGGTCGAGCCGCAGCAGCAGGGTCAGGTCGGGCCAGAGGCCGTCGGTGGCGGTGTCGCAGAGGCCGATCACCTCGCCGACCCCGAGGCCCCGCGCAGAGCCCTGGTAGGCGACGCTGGAGTCGGAGAAGCGGTCGGCGACGATGTCGCGGCCCTGCTCCAGCGCCGGCCGGATCACCCGCTCGGTCACCTCCGCCCGGGCCGCCAGGAACAGCATCAGCTCGGCCAGCGGCGCCGGCTCGACACCCGGGTCGGCGAGCAGCTCGCGGATCCGCTCCGCCGCCTCGGTGCCCCCGGGCTCGCGGATCGCCACCGTCCCCTCCCCCAGCGCCTCGACCAGCAGCCGCGCCTGGGTGCTCTTCCCTGAGCCGTCGACACCCTCAAGCGAGATGAACACGGTCAATCCCCGTTCCGCTGTTCCTTTGCCCTCTTATGTGGGGATAAGGAACAGCGGAGCACCTGGGTCGCGTCGCTTCGGCTTTGGCCCGTTTGCGACCGCGCGTTGCCGTGTCGGCCTTGCCCGGCGCCGCGTCCTCGTCGCCCTTCGGCTTCGGCTTCTTTTCCATCGCCGCTTTTGCCGCTTTGGCGGCTTCGCGCTCGGCGCGGCGTTTCTTCATCTCCTGCATCGACTCGCAGTCGTCGTTGAGGCAGAGGTTCCAGGGGCGGCCGCGGAAGGGGACGACTTTGAGCCGCGGGGTCGGTCGCAGATCGAGCAGCGTTCCTCGAGCCGGAAGACGTCGCCGCGCTGGGGCAGCGGGAAGGTCTGGTCGCAGGACTCAGGGTCGTCGGCGGTCCAGCCGCTGCAGCCGACGAAGCGTTTGCCGGATTTTTTCGCGCGGATGATCCGCAGCATGTTCGGCGAGCCGTCCTCCTTGGTGCGGCCGGCTTCCTCGCAGACCTTGCAGGGGCCGAGGATGCGGTCCTCGTCCATCCCTTTCCAGATCACCTTCGCCAGGTCTTCGCGGCTGGAGTCGATTTCGTCCCAGGTCTTGTGGAGCAGCTCGCGGCTCTCGCCGACGACCGTCTCCCTTGGTCATCTCGCCGGCGGCGATGCGGTCCATCTCGGCCTCCAGCGTCGCCGTCATCTCCGGCGTCGCCATCGCCGGCACGTAGTTCTTGAAGCCTCGTAGAGGGCGATCCCGGTCTCCGAGGGGACCGGCGGGTTGCCGTAGACGTAGCCGCGGTCGAAGAGCTTCTGGATGATGTCGGCGCGGGTCGCTTTGGTGCCGAGGCCGCGCTCCTCCATCATCTCGATCAGTTTCGCCTGCGAGATCCGGCTCGGCGGCTGCGTCTCCTTGTCGACGAGCCAGGGCTCGCCGTCGAGCTGCAGGGTCTGGCCCTCCTCGAGTTTCGGGATCTCCTCGTCGGAGGAGCGGGCGTAGGTGTAGATCCCGGCGTAGCCGGGGTCGACGACGACCGAGCCGCGGACGAAGTAGGTCTCCGCGCCGGCCTCGATGTCGGCCCGGGTCGACTCGGTGATCATCGGCGGGCTGAAGGTGGCGAGGAAGCGGCGGACGACAAGCTCGTAGACGCGGCGCTTGGAGCCATCGAGGGCGCCCGGGTGGACGGCCTGGGTCGGGTAGATCGGCGGGTGGTCGGTCGTCTCTTTTTTGCCGCGGGTCGGTTTCAGCTCGCCCTCGAGCAGGCCCGAGGCGGCGGAGAACTCCTTGATCCGGACCAGCGAGGAGACCAGCTCGCGGACCGGCAGCGAGGACCGGGTAGACGGTGTTGTCGGTGCGCGGGATAGGAGATGAAGCCGTCCATGTAGAGGTCCTCGGCGATCCGCATCGCGCTGGCGGGGGTGATGCCGAGGCGGCTGGAGGCGTCGGTGGTGAAGGCGGTGGTGTTGTAGGGCGTCGGCGGCTTGCGGGTGTTTTTGCGCGCCGTGACCGACTTCACCGTGCCGGGGCTGGAGGTGCCGGCTAGCGCCGCGTCGGCCTCGGCCTTCTCCCAGAATTTGTCGATCGCTGTGGTGGGCCTCGAAGGTGCCGTCGGGGTGCTCGAACTTGGCGAACAGTTCCCAGAACGGTTTCGCGACGTGGGCGCGGCGCTCCATCTCGCGCTCGACGATCAGGCCGAGGGTCGGGCTCTGGACGCGGCCGACCGAGAGGAAGTTGGAGCCGAAGCGGCGGCTGGCGAGGGAGACGGCGCGGGTCAGGGTCGCCCCCCAGAGCAGGTCGATGTCCTGGCGGGCGGCGCCGGCGTTGGCGAGCGGGTAGGAGAGCTCGTCGAGCTCGCCGAAGGCGCGCTCGATCTCCTCCTTGGTCAGCGCCGAGTAGCGGGCGCGCTTGATCCGCAGGCTGCCGTCGGCGGTCTCCTCGCGGATGCCGAGGTCGGGGTTGGCGTCGAGCATCTCCTCCAGCGCCTCGAGCCCGATCAGCTCGCCCTCGCGGTCGAAGTCGGTGGCGATCACCAGCTCGTCGGCCTCTTTGGCGAGTTTCTTGATCGCTTTGACGACGTTTTTGTCGGTCGGCTCCTTGATCAGCTCGGCGTCGATCAGGTCGTGGAGGTCGGTCTTCTGCCAGTTCGAGTAGCCCTCGGGGAAGGCGGGGCCGAGCACGTGGCCCTTGAGGCCGACGGTCATCTGCTCCTCGCCGTCGGCGTCGGTCCAGGTGTAGAAGGGGACTTTGAAGGTCTTGTCGGCGGCGTCGGCTGCCGCGCCGAGGATCTCGGCGATCTTCTTGGCGCTGTTGTTCTTCTCGGTGACGATCAGTCGCATGGGGCGGCGAGGGTAGCAGGGGCCGTTCGGCTGCGCGAGCGGGGCGACAGCCGGCGGATCACGGGCCGGCGGTCCCACCGGACGCGTAGGATCGCCGCCTGATGAGGTGCTTGGTAACCGGCGGCGCCGGCTTCATCGGCTCGAATCTGGTCGACGCCCTGCTCGCCCGCGGCGACGAGGTGACGGTCGTCGACGACCTCTCGACCGGGCGGCGCGAGAACCTCGACGGCGCCCTGGCGGCGGGCGCCGAGCTGGTCGAGATCGACATCCGCGACGCCGCCGGCGCTGATCGCGCCTGGCCGGCGAGCGCCGGCCCGAGGCGGTCTTCCACCTCGCCGCCCAGATCGACGTCCGCAAGTCGATCGCAGGACCCGGCCTTCGACGCCTCGATCAACGTCGGCGGCACCGCCAACGTGCTGGAGGCGGCGCGGGCGGCGCGGCGCCGGCGCGTCGTGCTTCGTCTCCACCGGCGGCGCGATCTACGGCGAGGGCGAGGGCAGGCAGCTGCCGCTCGACGAGGAGCGCGCCGATCGCGCCGATGTCCGCCTACGGCCAGAGCAAGTTCGCCGCCGAGGGCTACCTGGCGCTCTACGAGCGCCTCTACGGGCTCTCCGGGGTCGCCCTGCGGCTCGGCAACGTCTACGGGCCGCGCCAGGACCCGCTCGGCGAGGCCGGGGTGATCGCGATCTTCTGCGGCCTGCTGCGGTCGGGCGGGCCGCCCGACCGTCTTCGGCGACGGCACCGCAGACCCGCGACTACATATATGTGGGCGACGTGGTCGCGGCGGCGCTGGCGGCGGCCGAGTCGGAGGCGAGCGGCGCCGGTCAACATCGGCACCGGGCGTGGAGACCGACGTGCTGGAGCTTGTCCGGACGCTGGGCGAGCTGAGCGGCCGCGACGAGCTTCGAGCCCGAGTTCGCCCCGCCGCGGACGCGGCGAGGTGCAGCGGATCTCGCTCGACGCGACCCGGGCCGAGCGCGAGCTCGGCTGGCGCCCGCAGACGGGCCTCGACGAGGGCCTGCGCCTCACCCTCGACTCGATCTAACCGCCGCCCTCGACGCGGAGCCGATTCGCGGACGCATTCCGCCTCGGGTCCGATGCGGCGAGGCGGCTCACTAACCTTTCGCCATGCCAGCCCAGGCCTATGCCGGCAAGGAGTGCGTCTGCCAGCTCCGCAAGGGGATCTGCGACCAGTCCTGCGTGCGCGACATGCTGGAGACGCCGTTCTACATCGCCTGCCTGAAACTGAGCGGCGCGGCGTGCCTGGTCGTCGGCGGCGGCGACATCGGCCTCGAGAAGGTCGAGGGGCTGCTCGCCTGCGACGGCGACGTGACCCTGATCGCCCCGGTCGCCCACCCCGAGCTGGAGGACCTGGCGCAGGAGGGCTCGATCCAGTGGGAGAAGCGGCCATACGCCGGCGCCGAGGACCTCGAGGGCGCCTTCATGGTCGATCGCCTGCACCGACGACTCGCGAGGTCAACATCGGCGTCTTCGACGACGCCGAGCAGCGGGCGATGCTGGTCAACATCGTCGACGTGCCGCCGCTGTGCAACTTCATCCTGCCGGCGATCGTCCGCACCGGGCCGCTGGCGATCGCGATCTCGACCGCCGGCGCCTCGCCGGCCCTGGCGAAGCGGATGAAGCGCGAGATCTCCGACGCTGTTCGGCGAGGAGTACGCGCGCCTGGCGGTGATCCTCAACGACGCCCGCGGCTGGGCCAAGGGGACGCTGCCGACCTACCAGGACCGCAAGGAGTTCTTCGAGGGGATCGTCAACGGCGACCCCGACCCGATCGAGCTGATCCGCGAAGGGCAGGAGACCGCGGTGCTGGCGATCATCGAGTCGGCCAAAGAGCGGGCCTCGGCGGCGCTGGCGTAGGCGCCTTTCCCAACCAGAGGTTTCGAAAAGCGCCTAGCTGGTCCCGCAGGCGCCGAGGAACTGCGTGAGATGCTCGACAGCGTCCGCGCTTTTGCAAACCACTGGTTGACAGGAGCGAGGACAGGGCCCCGGCCCTATCGGGCGCGTTCCGATTCAGCCCTTCGGCAGGGCGAAGAAGGCGATCGCGGCGTACTGGGCGATCGCGGCGGCGATGACGAAGAGGTGGAAGACCTCGTGGTAGCCGAAGACGGCGGGGTTCGGGTTCGGGCGCTGGGTCGCGTAGACGACGGCGCCGGCCGTGTAGAGGAGGCCACCGAGGGCCACCAGGAGCGTGCCGGCGATGCCCATCGAGGTCCATAGCTCCGGGAAGGCGGCGACGGCGACCCAGCCGAGGGCGAGGTAGATCAGGGCCGAGGCCCATTTCGGGTGGTCGATCCAGATCATCTCGACGACCGCGCCGGCGATCGCGCCGATCCAGACGACGGCCAGGATCGCCATCGAAAGCGTGCCGTGCAGGACCAGCAGCGCGAAGGGCGTGTAGGTGCCGGCGATGAGGAAGAAGATCATCGAGTGATCCAGCCGCCGCATCCACTGGCGCACCTGCGGCCGGGTCCAGTTGACCCGGTGGTAGAGGGCGCTGGTGCCGAAGAGGGCGGAGAGGCTGAGCGCGTAGATCGCCACCGCGAGGGTCGCCTTCGGCGTCTTCGCGAGGACGATCAGGGTCGCGCCGAAGCCGAGCGAGAGGAAGAAGGCCCACTCGTGCGAGACGCCGCGCAGCTTCGGCTTGACCAGGGCGATCGCCTCGGCGGTTGCCTCCTTGGCCGCGGAGGCCCGCTCGCCCATCGCGTCTTTGGCGGCCTGGGCGCGATCGCCCATCGCCTCTTTCGCGGCGGTCGCGCGCTCGCCCATCCGCTCCGCGCCCCTGCGCAGATCGTCCATGGTCGAAGGGTACCCCGAAGAGGGCCGGGCAATGCCGAATTCCGCTTGGCCGAGTTTGCGGAGTTGACACAATATGGAGAGAGACCGGGCAGCTCTCGAACGCCTTATTTGCGCCTTCCGGCACTTTTTCCGTCCTGGCTCTGAGCGATCCTGCGTAGTTACCGCTGAAAGCCCGCCCGAGAGGAGTTTTTCGATGTCCAAGACCGCCGTTGCCAGTCCCGAGAACGGTCTGCGGGGCCTCTCGGTCGAACGCAGGTTTTCGACGCCCGGCGTGCATCCCTTCGACCAGATCGAGTGGGAGATCCGCGACGCGGTGATCGGCAATCCCGAGAGCCCGGCCTTCGAGCAGCGGGGGGTCGAGTTCCCGAAGAGCTGGTCGCAGAACGCGACCAACATCGTCGCCCAGAAGTACTTCCGCGGCAAGCTCGGCAGCCCCGAGCGCGAGAGCTCGGTCAAACAGATGATCGGGCGCGTGGCGGGGACGATCTCCGACTGGGGACGCGGGCTCGGCTACTTCGGCTCCGACGAGGACGCCGAGGCCTTCGAGATGGAGCTGACGGCGATCCTGCTCCACCAGAAGGCGGCCTTCAACTCGCCGGTCTGGTTCAACGTCGGCTTCGAGGAGCAGCCGCAGTGCTCGGCCTGCTTCATCCTCAGCGTCGAGGACACGATGGAGTCGATCCTCGAGTGGAACACGAAGGAGGGGATGATCTTCCGCGGCGGCTCGGGCTCGGGGATCAACCTCTCCAACATCCGCGGCTCGGTCGAGCACCTCTCGAAGGGCGGTCTCGCCTCCGGCCCGGTCAGCTTCATGCGCGGCGCCGACGCCTGGGCGGGGACGATCAAGTCGGGCGGCAAGACGCGGCGGGCGGCGAAGATGGTCGTCCTCGACGTCGACCACCCGGACATCGAGGACTTCGTCTGGTGCAAGGCCAAGGAGGAGGAGAAGGCGGCGGCTCTGCGCGACGCCGGCTTCGACATGTCGATCGACGGCGAGGGCTTCACCTCGATCCAGTACCAGAACGCGAACAACTCGGTCCGGGTCACCGACGAGTTCATGGAGGCGGTCGAGGCCGGCACCGACTGGCACCTGACCGCCCGCACCGACGGCTCCTCGGTGAAGACGCTCGACGCGCGGGAGCTGATGAAGCAGATCGCCGACGCCGCCTGGCGCTGCGCCGACCCGGGCGTCCAGTACGACACCACGATCAACCGCTGGCACACCTGCCCCGAGTCGGGGCGGATCAACGCCTCCAATCCGTGCTTCCCCGGCAACGCCCGGGTCCACACGACCAAGGGCCTGATGCCGATCGCCGAGCTCTACGAGCGCAGCCAGGCCGGTGAGGGAATCGAGGTCTACACCCACCGCCGGACCGCGGGCGAGAACGGCTCGGCGCCGCGGCCGAAGGCGGACGGAGTGCTGACCAGCCGCCCGCTGCGGGTGATGCGGACCGGCGTCAAGCCGATCGTCCAGCTCCGCTTCTCGAACGGAGCCGGCCTGCGTTGCACGCCCAACCACAAGCTCTGGACGCTCAACCGCGGCTACGTGTCGGCGGAGGAGCTGACCGAGCGGGACGAGGTGATGCTGAACGACAGCCCGACCCCGGCCACGGGGGCGGCCTGGGAGCTTCCGGTCAAGGTCAAAGCCCTGGCGAAGTCGTTCGCCCGCGGCGGCAGCGTCGCCTACCAGGAGCTACCGGAGAGGTGGAGCGAGGGATTGGGGGAGCTGACCGGGCACCTGGTCGGCGACGGCTGGATGACCGACACGCAGACCGGCTGGTGCTACGGAGGCGACGACCTCGACGACGGCCTGGCCGACTCGCACGAGGGAATCCTCGCGGAGTTGATCGGCGGCGTCTCCAGGCAGGAGATGGAGAACGGCACGGTGCAGCTGCGGGCGGGCAGCGAGGCGGTGCGTGAGTTCTTCCGCGGGATCGGCGTCACCTCCGCCCGGGCGCACGAAAAGCGCGTCCCGGCGGCCGTGTTCGCGGCGCCCGAAGAGGTTCAGGCATCCTTCCTGCGAGGCCTCTACGGCGCAGATGGCTGCGTCTCCCGCGTCGAGACCGCAGGCAAGGCGAGCCGCTACGTCGGCCTCGGCAGCCGCAGCCGGGCACTGCTCGAGGACGTGCAGCGGATGCTGAGCACGTTCGGCGTTCGCGGACGCATCTACCGGATCTCGGAGTCGGGTGCCCCGTCGTTCAGCCATACGCGCGGGGACGGGACCACGGTCGAGTACGAGTCGCGCGAGGGATTCGACCTGCGGGTCACCGGCTCGGACCTGGAAGCCTTCGCCGCGCGCGTCGGCTTCTCGACCCCCCGGAAGACCGCCGCGCTGAAGGCGATGCTGGCCGAGACCGGGCGCTACGCCACCAAGGCCGGCACCAGCCTCGTAGCCCGCGAGGGGGACGGCCAGGAGGTGGTCTACAACCTCACCGAGCCGATCCACCATTCCTACATCGTGGATGGCCTGGTCGTTGCCAATTGCTCCGAGTACATGCACGTCGACAACTCGGCCTGCAACCTCGCCTCGATCAACCTGATGAAATTCCGCCGCGAGGACGGCAGCTTCGACGTCGCTGACTTCGAGCACACCGTCGACGTCGTCTTCCTCGCCCAGGAGATCGTCGTCGGGCCCTCGAGCTACCCGACCGAGGAGATCGGCGAGAACGCCCGTCGCTTCCGCCAGCTCGGCCTCGGCTACGCCAACCTCGGCGCCCTGCTGATGAGCGACGGGCTGCCCTACGACTCGCCGGAGGGCCGCAACGTGGCCGCCGCGATCACCTCGCTGATGACCGGCCGCGCCTACCGCCAGTCGGCGCTGATCGCCGCCGGGGCGACCGGCCCCTACGACGAGTACGAGCGCAACCGCGAGCCGCACAACGGCGTCATGCGGATGCACCGCGACGCCGCCTACGAGGTCGACGGCACCGGGATCAAGGGCGACCTGCTCGAGGCCTCCCAGCGGGCCTGGGACGAAGCGGTCGAGCTCGGCTCCGAGCACGGCTACCGCAACGCGCAGGCGACGGTGCTGGCGCCGACCGGGACGATCAGCTTCCTGATGGACTGCGACACGACCGGGATCGAGCCCGATTTCTCGCTGGTCAAGTTCAAGGAGCTGGTCGGCGGCGGCCAGATGACGATCGCCAACCGCTCGGTGCCGCTGGCCCTGCAGACGCTCGGCTACACGGAGGCGGAGATCGACCAGATCGAGGCCCACATCAAGGAGAGCAGCACGATCGTCGGGGCGCCCGGCCTGAAGGAGGAGCACCTGCCGGTCTTCGACGTCGCGGTCGGGGAGCGGGCGATCAGCCACACCGGCCACATCGACATGATGGCGGCGGCGCAGCCATTCCTCTCCGGGGCGATCTCGAAGACGGTGAACATGCCGGAGTCGGCGAGCGTCGAGGACATCGCCGACGCCTACACGCGCGGCTGGAAGGGCGGTCTGAAGGCGCTGGCGATCTACCGCGACGGCTCGAAGACGGCGCAGGCGCTGCGCACCGACGCGCAGGAGGAGAAGGCGGCCGCGGCCGAGGTCGCGATGGCCGAGCCGGTCCGCAAGAAGATGCCGCTGGAGCGCGAATCGATCACCCACAAGTTCAACATCGCCGGGCACGAGGGCTACATCACCGCCGGCAAATACGACGACGGCACCCTCGGCGAGATCTTCCTCACCGACATCGGCAAGGAGGGCTCGACGCTGCGGGGGCTGCTCAACGCCTTCGCCACGGCGATCTCGCTCGGGCTCCAGTACGGGGTGCCGCTCGAGACCTTCGTCCAGAAGTTCAGCTACATGCGCTTCGAGCCGGAGGGGATGACGCGCAACCCGGAGATCCCCTTCGCCAAATCGATGCCGGACTACATCATGCGCTGGCTGGCGAGCCGCTTCATCGAGGACACCGAGGTGCTCGAGGAACTGGGCATCATGACCCAGGAGGTCCGCAACAAGAAGGAAGCGGAGACCTCCCAGCTGGGCCTCGGCATCGCCACCGACACGGCGGGCCCGGCCAACGGCAACGGCGGCTCGAACGGGGGCAACGGCGCCGCGGTCGCGCCGACTGCGGCGATGACCGAAGAGCCGCCGGTCCGCCCGGCGAAGATGCAGGGCCTCGAGCTCGGCCCGGCCTGCGAACAGTGCGGCGGCATGATGCAGCGAACGGGCAGTTGCTACACCTGCCCTTCGTGCGGGAACAACACCGGCTGCGGTTGAGGTCGTAGGACACGGCGGATGGCCGCACCCGCGGCTGCGGGACCGAAGACGCCGAGCTGCGCCGGTCAGATCGCCTCAGGAATTACTCGTACTGGAGAGACTCGAGCACGTTCAGGCGGGAGGCGCGGCGGGCCGGCAGGATCGCGGCGAGGACGCCGGCCAGCCCGGCGACCACCAGCACCGCCACCAGCCAGCCGATCGGATAGGAAAGGGTGAAGCCTTCGTCCTTCAGCGGCTGGGCGATCAGGGCGGCGAAGACGATTCCCAGCGCCAGCCCGAGAATCGCCCCGATCAGCGCCGTGATCACCGCCTCGTAGCGGATCATCGTCCGCACCTGGCGCCGTGACATCCCGATCGCCCGCAGCATTCCCAGCTCGCGGGTGCGTTCGTGGATCGAGAGCGCCAGCGTGTTGGCGATCCCGAACAGCGAGATCACGATCGCGAACAAGAGGAGCGCCAGAACCAGCAGGACCAGGCCGTTGATCTGTTCTTCGCGCTGTTCCTTCAGTTCGCCCTGGTTCAGCACTTCGGTCACCGGGAAGAGCGCTTCGGAGCCTTTGGTCAGGAGCGCCTGCACCTGCGCTTCGTCCGCCCCGGCTTCGACCTTGACGAAGTCGATCAGGTCCTGGGTCTGTTTGAAGTCGCGCGCCATCACCGCCTGGGTGACGAGGACGCTGCCGAGCACCCCGAGCTTCGAGTCGAAGACGCCGACGACGCGCAGGCGCGGCCGCGCCCGCGCCTGCGTCAGCAGCTGGAAGCTGTCGCCGAGCTCGAGGTTGTGGGAGGCGGCGAAGTCGTCGGAGACGATCGCCTCGCCGTCGCCGAGCCGGCGCAGGGCGCTCGGGCCACCCTGCTTCCATTCGATGCTGAGCGTCTCGCCGATGTCCCGGGTCGGGGCGTTGACCTCGACCGTGCCGCCCGCCGCGCCGCCTTCGAGGACCTTCGCCTGGGCGCCGCGGATCGTCGAGACCAGCGCCACGCCCGGCACTTTCCGCGCCGCGATCGCCGCCCCGTCGGGGATCGGCGAGAAGCCGTCGCTGTTCTGGATCACCAGCCCACCGGCGAAGTTTTCGTCGACGACCTTGGCGACGGTGCTCTTCAGGCCGGTGGCGAAGACGAGCACGAAGCTGACAAGAGCGGCGCCGATCATCAGGGCCGCCGCGGTGATCGCGGTGCGGCTGGGATTGCGCTGGGCGTTCTCGCGGGCGAGCCGGCCGGTGAGGCGGCGCAGGCGCTCCAGGGGCCAGCCGGCGAGGGTGGCGAGCGGCGGCACCAGCCGCGGGCTGAAGATCGAGACGGCGAAGACCACAGCGACGGCCCCGCCGCCCATCAGGCCGGCGCGGGTGCCGGCGCTGCCGCTGCCGAAGAGGCCGATCAGGACCATCGCCAGCCCCGCCGCGCCGAGCAGGATCGAAAGCGTCAGGTAGGCGAGCCGGCGCCGGCGCGTCGGCGCCGGGCTGAAGGCGTGCAGGGCGGCGATCGGCGGCACCCGGGTCGAGCGCAGCGCCGGCACCACCGAGGCGACGAGGGTGACGAGGAGGCCGATGAGGAGGCCGACGATCACCGTCCGCGACTCGAGCTGCAGGCTGGTCGTCGGCAGTTCCAGGCCGAAGGCCTTGAACAGGCCCTCGATCGCCGCCGCGATGACGAAGCCGCCGGCGATCCCGACCAGCGCCCCGATCAGCCCGATCGCCCCGGCTTCGGACATCACCGTGGTGAGGATCTGGCGCCGCGAGGCGCCCAGCGTCCGCAGCATCCCGAATTCGCTGACCCGCTGGGCGACCGTGATCGAGAAGGTGTTGAAGATCAGGAAGGAGCCGACGAAGACTGCGATGAAGCCGAAGACGAGCAGGAAGGGCTGCAGGAAGCCGAGGCTTTCGCGGATTTCCTTGGAGGCGCGGTCGGCGTTTTCCTGCGCGGTCTCGACCCGCACGCCCCCGGGCAGCTCCCGCGCGATCCGCCGTTTCAGCGCCTGCGGCGTCACCCCGCCGGCGCCGGCGACCGAGATCTGGTCGAAGCGGCCGCGCTTGTGGGTGAGGCGCTGGGCGACCGGCAGCGTCACCTGGGCGATGCTGGCGCCGCCGAAGGAGGCGCTGCCGAGCTTGGTGAAGCCGACGAGGCGGAACCTCTCCGCCCTCCCCTGGCCGATCAGCTCGATCCTCTCCCCGAGGTGGAGGTCGCTGCTTTCGGCCGCGCCCTTGTCGATCGAGGCTTCGCGCGGGCCGCGGGGCTTGTGCCCTTCGACGTAGTTCAGCGACTCCAGCTCGCCGGGGAGGGTCGAGGAGATGAACTTGGGGGCGAATTTGTTGCCGATCTTTTCGCCCTCTTCGTCGAAGAAGCCGCCGGGGGTGAAGATCGCCCCAGCCGCCAGCTTGACGCCGCGGGTCTTCTGCACCGTCGGCAGCAGACCGGCGCCGATCGTCGGCGTTTCGCCGTTTTCCTGCTTGACCGGGTTCTGGGCGGTGACGACGACGCTGGTCCCCTTCAGCGACTCGTTGAAGATTTCGTCGAAGGCGGCGAGGATCGTGTCGGTGAGGACGTAGGAGCCGGCGACGAAGGCGACGCCGAGGACGACGGCGAAGATCGTCGTCAGTGCCCGCACCTTCCGAGCCCAGAGGCTCTTGAGGGCGAGGCTAGTCAAGTCGCTTCTGCAGCTCGAAGACTTCGTCGGCCGAGCCGGGGGCGGCGTCGCTGACGATCCTGCCGTCCCGCAGGGTGATCAGGCGGTCGGCGTGGGCGGCGGCGACCGGGTCGTGGGTGACCATCACCACCGTCTGCCCGAACTGGTCGACGGCCTGGCGCAGCAGCTTCAGCACGTCCTCGCTGGCGCGCGAGTCGAGGTTGCCGGTCGGCTCGTCGGCGAAGACGACGGCCGGCTTGCCGACCAGGGCGCGGGCGACGGCGACGCGCTGCTGCTGGCCGCCGGAGAGCTCGGCCGGGCGGTGGGTGCGGCGGTCCTCGAGGCCGACGGTGCGGATCAGCGTCTCCACCCACTCCCCGTCGGGCTTGCGCCCGGCGATCGAGAGCGGCAGGACCAGATTCTCCTCGGCGGTCAGGACCGGCAGCAGGTTGAAGAACTGGAAGACGAAGCCGAGCTTGTCGCGGCGCAGCTGGGTCAGCTTCGCGTCGTCGAGCTCGGTGATGTCAACGCCGTCGAGCTCGACCGTGCCGGCGGTCGGCCGGTCGAGGCCGGCGAGGATGTGCATCAGCGTCGACTTGCCCGAGCCCGAGGGCCCCATGATCGCGGTGAAGCGGTCGCGCTCGAAGGAGGTGCTGACGCCGGCGAGGGCGTCGACGGCGGCGTCCCCCTCGCCGTAGCGGCGGCGGACATCGGTGGCGACCACGACTGGTCCGTTGACGCTCACTGCCCGCACGGTATCGAGACGGCCGAACGGACGGGCCGAATAGGGTGCGCCCCGTGGCGCTCGCCGACCGCTTCGACGGACTTCTGATCGACCTCGACGGGGTCGTCTGGATTGGCGGCGAGCCGGTGCCGGGCTCGGTCGAGGCGCTGCGAGAGCTGCTGGCGGCGGGCAAGCGGATCGCCTTCGTCACCAACAACCCGGGCCGGCTGCCGGAGGCCTACGCGGAGCGACTGCGGGGGCTGGGGGTGAAGGTCGGGGTCGAGCAGATCGTCACCGCCGGGACCGCCGTGGCGCGGCTGGCCGGCGAGGCCGCGGGCGAGGGCGGCAGCGCCTTCGTGCTCGGCCGCTCGGCGCTGAAGGAGGTGGTGGCGGCGACGGGGACGCGGCTGCTCGAGGGCAAGGCCGCCGAGGATGCCGACGTGGTCGTCGTCTCCGGCCATCCCGGCTTCGACTACGCGGAGCTGCGGACGGCGAAATTCGCCCTCGACCGGGGCGCCCGCCTCTTCGCCACCAGCCACGACCCGACGATGCCGTTTCCCGGCGGCGCGCTGCCGGGGACGGGCGCGGTGCTGGCGGCGGTCGAAGTCGCCTCGGGCAAGCGGGCGACGATCGCCGGCAAGCCCGAGCGGCACCTGTTCGAGCTGGCGGTCGAGGCGACCGGTGGTTCCTTTTGTGCGAATGACGCGCAAAAGGAACCACGGGATGAGCGGCTGGCGATGGTCGGCGACCGGATCGCCTCCGACATCGAGGGCGGCCGGCGGGCGGGGCTGGCGACGGTGCTGGTGCTCAGCGGCACCAGCTCTCGCGAGGAAGCCGAGGCGGCCGAGCCGCCGCCCGACCACGTGCTCGAGAACCTGGCGGGCCTGCTCGAGTGAGCGCCGCGGACGCCGGCGCCACGGCGGCGGCCGATGCCGGGCACCGGCGGCCGGGGCTGAGCTTCGCCGGGATCTTCGCCGTCACCTTCCTCGGCCTGATCGCGGTCGGCTCGGTCCTGCCGGTGCTGCCCCGCTACGTGAAGGGCCCGCTCGGCTCGAGCGACCTCGCGGTCGGGGTGGTGATCGGCTCCTACGCCGTGACGGGGCTGCTGCTGCGCCCGGTGGCGGGGCGGCTAGCCGACACCCGCGGGCGGCGGCCGACGGTCCTGCTCGGGGCGCTGCTGATCTCGCTCAGCGGCCTCCTCTACCTCCCCCACCTGGGGATTCCGGGCCTGATCTTCGCCCGCCTCGTCCTCGGCGTCGGCGAGGGCTCCCTCTACACCGCCGGCTCGGCCTGGATCGTCGACATGGCGCCGGTCGAGCGGCGCGGGCGGATCCTCGGCCTCTACGGCCTCGCGGTCTGGGGCGGGCTCAGCGTCGGCCCGCTGCTCGGCGAGCTGGTCCTGCACGCCTCCGGCTACGCGACGGTCTGGATCTGCGCCGCCGTCCTGCCGCTGCTCGGCGCCGCGATCGCGCTCCGCGTCCCCGACCCCTTCCGGCCGCTGGCCCACGCCGAACCGCACCCGCTGATCGCACCGGAGGCGGTCCGTCCCGGCTTCGCCGTCGGCCTCGCCTCGGTCGGCTACGCGACCCTCGCCGCCTTCATCGTCCTCCTGCTCGAAAGCCGCGGGGTCGGCCACGGCGCCACCGTCTTCGCCGCCTTCGCCGCGATGATCGTGCTGGCGCGGGTGCTCGCCGGCAGCCTGCCGGACCGCTACGGTCCGGCGCCGGTGGCGGTCGGCGCCGTCCTGATCGAGGCCGCCGGCCTGCTGCTGATCGCCCTCTCGCACAGCCTGGTGGCGGCAATGATCGGCGGGATGGCGATGGGCGCCGGCTTCTCCCTGCTCAACCCGTCGCTGATGCTGATCGCCGTCGGCCGCGTCTCGCAGCGGGCGCGGGGGGCGGCGATGGGCACCTACACCGCCTTCTTCGACGCCGGGGTCGGGCTGGGGGCGCCGCTCGCCGGCCTGGCGGCGGCGCTGACGAGCTACGAGGGCGCCTTCGTCTTCGCCGCCGTCGTCGCGGTCTGCTCGGCGCTGCAGATCGCGACGACGCTGCGCGGGCACCGGCCGGGCTGAGTTACCTGTTGGTCGTGGCCGCTACGCGCGCAGAAGGAACGGGCAACCGACGAGATCGGCCCCGTCTCAGCGCTCGCTGATCAGCAGCGTCTGCAGCGCCCGGCCGATCCGGCCGCCTTCGTCGAACAGCGTCGACTCGGCGGTCCCGACTCCGTTCGCCCGCGGCAGCGTCGCCGCGTCGACGCCGATCCACTCCCCCTCGGGCATCCGCTCGAGGTGAACGGTGAGGTCGACGTTGATGAAGAGGAAGCGACGGAAGTCGAGTGCGGCGCTGATCCCGTTGCCGACGTCGGCGGCGACCAGGGTGCGCTGCAGCGGCGTCGGCTCCTCCCCGGCCACCAGCGGCTGGCGCATCCGCAGCCAGGCGGTGGCCGGCCCCGGCTCGAGGAAGCCGCCGGCGACGAAGCGCACCTCCATCGCCGAGTGGTAGCCGTGTTCCTGCTCGGTCGGGAAGAACTCGGCGGGCTCCCCCTGCTCGGGCAGCGGCGGCGGCTGGCTGGCGATCAGCGCCTCCCCGGGCAGCTCCAGCTGGGCGGTGCGAAGTCGCCAGCCGCGCGCCCGCATCAGCACCTGGCCGGCGGCATCGCTCAACTCGGCCTCGACCATCTGCACCCGTCGCCCTGGCCGCGCCACCCGCGCCTCGACCCGCACCGGACCGATCGGCACCGGCCCGAGGATCTCGAAGGTGACGCGCCCGATCTGAAAATCCCCGGCCTCGGGCAGCCCCTCCAGCGCGTAACCGAGCAGCGCCGCCGGCGGCCCCGCGTGCTGCGCCCCCGGGTCCCAGGGCCCCCGCGTCAACTCGGTAGCGCCAAAGAGCTCCCCCTCCCGCTCGTAGAACGCCTCGAACACGCCGGCATCCTAGACCCCGGGAGGGGGTGTCTGACTTCATGCCCCTTTACGAGGGCATGAAGTCAGACACGTCGGCGGTGGGAGGCGTCATCGGCTTGTAATGGGCGGGGCGTAACCTCTTCTGTAAGAGAAAGGAGCAGGATGGCGACGAAGGTTCAGAAGTCGGAGCGGGAGTGGCGCGAGCGGCTGACTCCGGAGCAGTACGAGGTCACCCGCAAGGCGGGGACCGAGCGCGCGTTCACCGGCCCCTACTGGGACGAGAAGGCGGAGGGGATGTACCGCTGCGTCTGCTGCGGGACCGAGCTCTTCTCCTCCGACACCAAGTTCGACTCGGGCACCGGCTGGCCCAGCTTCACCGAGCCCGCCGACCTCGAGCACGTCGAGCTGCGGCCCGACAACAGCCTCTTCATGCGACGCACGGAGGTCGTCTGCAGGCACTGCGACGCCCATCTCGGCCACGTCTTCGACGACGGTCCCGCCGAGCGCGGCGGCAAGCGCTACTGCATCAACGGCTGCGCCTTGACGCTCGAGAAGGAGTAGCGACTAGCGGCGCCCGGACGCGAAGCGGAGGACGCGCGCCTGATGATGTGCGCCCGGACGCGAAGCGGAGGACGCGCCCCTGATGATGTGCGCCCGGACGCGAAGCGGAGGACGCCGCGACTGATCAGAGCGCGCCGCCACCGGCGCCCAGGTAGCTGAACCGGACCGCCAGTGCCACCGCCTCGGTGCGGGTGTCGACCTCGAGCTTGGCGATCGCGTTGCGCACGTGGGTGTGCACGGTCGCCGGGCTCAGCTGCAGGCGATCGGCGATTTCTTTCACCCGCAGCCCCTCGGCGAGCAGCTCGAGGATCTGCCGCTCGCGGGGCGAGAGCTCGAGCAGTTTCTCGACCTCGGAGGGCTTGCCGCCGGCGAAGTCGCCGCCGAGGAAGGTGCCGCCGCCGGTCACCGCTTTGACCGCCTTGGCGATGTCCTCGGCCGGCGCCGACTTGAGGACGTAGCCGGAGGCGCCGGCGCGCAGGGCCAGCGCCAGCAGGTCGGGCTGGGCGTGGGCGGTGAAGATGATGACTTTGGTCCGCGGCCGGACTTTGAGGACCTCGCGGGTCGCCTCGATGCCGTCGCGCTTGGGCATCTCGACGTCGATGATGAGGACGTCGGGTTCCAGCTCCTTGACGACGTTGACGACGTCGCGGCCGTTGCTCGCCTCGCCGACGATGTCGACCGTGCTCGAGTTCGCCATCCGCGCTTTGATCGCGTCGCGGACGATCTCGTGGTCGTCGCAGAGAACCACGCGCTTCGCATCGCGCACACCCGTGCTCATGACGGCCCTCGCCTCGCCCGGCTCATTGCGCCGCGATTCTTTCAGGCGCTCCGTATCGATGCAAAGAATTGGGTAGCGTGAAACTCCCGTCGCTTTCCTGCCGGTTCTCGATCAGGGCGATGATCGTGCGGCCGACGGCGCAGGCGGTCCCGTTGAGGGTGTGCAGGACCTGCGGCGAGGCGCCCTCCTCCGGGCGGTAGCGGGCGCCGAGCCGGCGCGCCTGGTAGTCGGTCGTGTTCGAGCAGGAGGTGAGCTCGCGGTAGCGGCCCTGGCTCGGGATCCAGGCCTCGCAGTCGTACTTCTTCGCCGCCGGGGCGCCGAGGTCGCCGACGGCGACGTTGACCACCCGGTAGGGCAGCTCGAGCTCGCCGAGGATGCGCTCCTCGATCGCCAGCAGCCGCTCGTGCTCGTCCCGCGAGGCGCCCGGCTCGACGAACGAAAACATCTCGACCTTGTCGAACTGGTGGACACGGAAGATGCCGCGGGTGTCGCGACCGGCGGCGCCGGCCTCGCGGCGGAAGCAGGTCGAGAAGGCGCAGTAGCGCAGCGGCAGTTCGGCCGCGTCGAGGATCTCGCCCGCGTGCAGGCCGGCGAGGGCGACCTCGGAGGTGCCGGTGAGGAAGAGCTCGTCCTTGGGGATCTCGTAGATCTGGTCGCGGTCGCCGGGCAGGAAGCCGGTCCCCTCCAGCGCCCCTTCGCGGACCAGGACCGGGGGCACCGCCGGCTCGTGCCCCTCGCCGCGGGCCGTCTCGATCGCGAAGCGGACCAGCGCCAGCTCGACCAGCACCAGGTCGCCCTTCAGGTAGGCGAAGCGGGACCCCGACAGCTCGGCCGCCTTCTCCATCTCGATCAGCCCCAGCTCGGTGCCGATCTCGAGGTGGTCGCGCGGCTCGAAGTCGAATTCGGTCGGGCCGCCGACCTCACGGATGACGACCGCGTCGTCCTCGGTCATCCCTTCCGGGGCGTCCGGATCGGGGATGTTGGGGAGCTTCGGTGCCAGCTCGCCCAGCCTCGCCTCGACCTCCTCCAGCTCGGCCTTGGCCGCCTCGACCCGCTGCTTCAGCGAGCCGACCGCGGCGACCAGCTCCTCGGCGTCCTCGCCGGCCTGTTTGCGCTCGCCGATCTGCTTGGAGAGGGCCTTGCGCTCGGCCTGGGCGTTCTCGACCTCGGGCAGCAACTCGCGCCGCCGCGCGTCCAGCGCCAGCAGCTCATCGACCTGCTCGGCGGCACCGCGCCGTGCCAGCGCGGCTTTGACCCGCTCGGGGTCGGAGCGGATCGCCTTCAGGTCCAGCATTTGACCGCCCCGGCTTTAGGGAGATCCCTGGCCGGGCCGCGGCGAGGTTTCCGCATCTTCGCCGGCGTACTTGGCGACGAATTTCGCAACCGCCTTGGCCTGACCGCCGACGACGATGTTCTGCGGCATGATCGCGCCGGAGAAGCCGCCGTTCTGGATCGCGAAGAGGGCGTCTTCGTAGGTCTCGGTCCGTTCGTTCAGGCTCGGCCCCTGGGTGCGCTGGCCGCGGTTGCCGGTGCCCTGGGTCCCGGCGGCGCTCAGCGTGTGGCAGCCCGAGCAGTGGGTGGCGAAGAGCTCGGCGCCGTCGTAGTTGGGGTCGCCCTTGGAGACGGCGATCCCTTCCGAGCCGAAGCCGCAGGCGGCCAGGCCGAGGGCGGCGGCGAGCATCGCAGCTATGACCAGAGCGGAACGCATGCGGCGGGCATCATATTGTCTAGCTCCCCCGCGATGCCTGCGCCCGACCCAGCCAGCTTCCGAGCCGCCATGGCGGGGCTGCCGACCGGGGTCACGATCGTCAGCGCCCACGGCCCCGACGGACCGGCCGGAGCGACCGCCAACGCCGTCTGCAGCCTCTCGATCGAGCCGATGATGATGCTGGCCTGCCTCGACCGCGGCTCCCGCACCCTGCTCGCCGTCCAGGCCGCCGACCGCTTCGGCATCAGCGTCCTCCACAAGGGCCAGGAACCGATCGCCCGCGCCTTCGCCACCAAGGCCCCCGTCGCCGAGAAGTGGTCGGGCGTCGCCTGGTCCGACCGCGACGGCATCCCCGCCATAGACGACGCCCTGCTCTGGATCGCCTGTGACCTCCGCGACGTCCTCGCCGCCGGCGACCACGTGATCGTCACCGGCGAAGTCCGCGCCCTCGAGACGCGAGAGGGCGACCCGCTCGTCTTCCACGGCGGCCAGTACCGGCCGCTGGACTAGGCAGGGGACCGGTGTTCAATTGACCACCCCATTAGGGGGTCAACTGAACAGTCGATAAATGATTTCCGCCCTGTGAGGGGGGCTATCGACGGCTCGCGCCTACAGCCCGCTCGTCCCCGCCGCGCGCAGCGCCAGGAAGAAGATCACCCAGCAGCTGACGGCCATGATGCCCATCTCGCGGCGGACGATCGCCAGGGCGAGGGCCTCCTGGTCGGCGGCGGGGAGGTTCTCGTAGTCGAGCTGGCCGACCTCGCGCTGGGCGGCGTCGGCGCGGGCCCCCTCGGCGATGAAGGAGACGAGCAGGGGGAGGATGCCGTAGAGGTAGTGGAGGCCTTCCTTCGGCTCGTGGTTGGTGACGACGAGGAGGCCGCCGAGCAGGGCCTGGACGAAGACCGAGACCTGGGCCGCGCGGAGGAGGTACCAGAAGGGGATCGAGGGACGGTTTCGGTACCAGGCGATGCCGCCGACGATGCCCGCGGCCGCATTTAGCGCGATTAGGCAGACGCCGACGGCGATGTGGAGGCCGACCACGGCTAGCGCGCCCCCACTAAATCCGCCCGCATGGGTCGGGATTCGGCTTGCTGATGCGGAAAAGCACTATGTAGCAACATGTCACAAAGTCGGTATATAACAGGGGCTACGGCGGCTGATCGCGGGTACCTGTCACCCGGGTTAGCGACCGCGACAACCACCTCCCCGTGCTGAAGAGCTACCTACCGATCCTCGTCTTCGCCTTCCTCGGCCTCACGGTCGGGGGCGTCTTCGCGCTCGTCAACCACCTGGTCGGGCCGAAGAAGCCCTCGCGGCCGACCGCGGCGAGCCGGCGCCAGGGGGAGCCCTACGAGTCCGGGATCCCGGTCGAGGCGACGAAGGGCCTGCGCTTCGGCGTCAGCTTCTACCTGATCGCGATGCTCTTCATCCTCTTCGACATCGAGGTCGTCTTCCTCTACCCGCTCGGGGTCATCCTCAAGGGCGCCGACTCGGTTTTCGTCCTCGGCGAGCTCGTCACCTTCGTCGCCCTCCTCCTCGTCGCCTTCGTCTACGTCTGGCGAAAGGGGGCCCTGGATTGGAGGTAGAGCGCCGCACTCTCCGCGAGAAGCAGATCGACGCCGCGGCGATGCTGCGCGGCGACCTCGAGGGCTCCGACCTCGAGCGCTACGTCGAAGAACGGGTCGTCACCACGACCTTCGAGAAGGTCCAGAACTGGGCCCGCGCCAACTCGATCTTCCCGCTCACCTTCGGCCTCGCCTGCTGCGCGATCGAGGCGCCGATCTCGATCGTCACCGCCCGCTACGACCTCGCCCGCTTCGGCGCCGAGGCCCTGCGGGCCTCGCCGCGCCAGGCCGACCTGATCATCCTCTCGGGCCGGGTCAGCGTGAAAATGGCGCCGGTCGTCCGCCGACTCTACGACCAGATGCTGGAGCCGAAGTGGGTGATGGCGATGGGCGCCTGCTCCTCCTCGGCCGGGATGTTCGCCAACTACGCCGTCGTCCAGGGCGCCGACAAGTTCATGCCGGTCGACATCTACGTGCCCGGCTGCCCGCCGCGGCCGGAGGCGGTCCTCTACGGCTTCACCAAGCTGCAGCGCAAGGTGATGGGCAGCCCCGACCAGAGCTGGCGCCGCCGCTACGGCGCCTACGGCACCGAGGAGTGGGCGCGCGGGG
Source organism: uncultured Actinomycetes bacterium (assembly GCA_963800355.1). GTDB lineage: Bacteria > Actinomycetota > Thermoleophilia > Solirubrobacterales > 70-9 > VAYN01. The sequence goes on from CAWDAP010000001.1 coordinate 366,104, forward strand.
GGCCGCGCAGCGAGCCCAGCCCCGAGGCGGCGGCTGCCTACGAGCGGGCGCGCGAGTCGGTCGAAGCGCTGCGCGAAGCCGGGGAGCCCAGCCTTGCCTGACGCGCCCGGACTCGAGCTGATCCGGGGCGAAATCGACCGCGACCGCCCCGGCGCCGTGCTCGCCACCTCCTACGACCGCGCCCAGCCGGCCCTGATCGTCGACCCCTCCCGGGTGCTCGACGTGCTCACCTGGCTCAAGGACCAACCGGGGCACCGCTACGACTTCCTCTCGTCGCTCCACGTAGCGGACTATCTCCCGGCCCAACCGCGCTTCGGAGTCCACTACGAGCTGATCAACCGCGACCGCGTCGAGCGCATCCGCGTAAAAGCGATGCTCGAAGCGCCTCGGCCCGCGGGTCCTGTCACGGCAGGGGACCCACCATCTCTTCCGGTAGCTAAAGCTTCCTCAGAGATGGTCCCCCCTACCGTGCCACCCGCGGGAGGGGCGCCGGCGGAGGGACCGGGAGACGAAGCGCTTCCGGAGATCGACAGCTGCGTTTCCCTGTTCCCGACCGCCGACGCCCAGGAGCGCGAGGCATATGACTTCTTCGGGATCGTGTTCCGCGGACACCCGAACCTGACCCGGATCCTGATGCCCGACGACTACGCCGGCTGGCCCCAGCGCCGGGACTTCCCGGTCGGCGGCGAGCCGGTCACCTTCACCTACTCCGAGCAGCGCTATGACTGACCCGCACGCCCCCGCAGCTTCCGCTGTTCCTTTGCCCGAAATATCGGGGCAAAGGAACAGCGGAACGCGCGATACCGAGGTGATGACCGTCAACGTCGGGCCACACCACCCCGCGACGCACGGGGTCCTGCGGCTCGTCGTCGACCTCGAAGGCGAGGTCGTCCGCGAGGTCCGGCCGGTGATCGGCTACGTCCACACCGGGATCGAAAAGTCCTGCGAGGACAAGAGCTACTGGAAGGTGATCCCCTTCGTCGAGCGGATGGACTACGTCTCCTACTTCTTCCAGATGGAGGCCTTCTGCGGCGCCGTCGAGCGCCTCGTCGACCTCGAGATCCCGCCCCGCGCGAAGTACCTGCGGACGCTCTTCCTCGAGCTCAACCGGATCCACTCGCACCTGGTCTGGCTCGGCACCACCGCGCTCGACCTCGGCGCGATCTCGATGCTCTGGTACTGCTTCCGCGAGCGCGACAAGATCCTCGACCTCTTCGAGATGGCGACCGGCCAGCGGATGCACACCCGCTACTTCCAGGTCGGCGGCGTGATCGAGGACATCCCGGTCGGCTTCGAGGCCAAGTGCATGGCCTTCGCGCGGGAAATGCCGGTCCGGGTCGGCCAGTACGAAGACCTCCTCGACCGCAACGAGGTCTTCCTGCAGCGGACCAAAGGGACCGGGATCGTCCCCCGCGAGCGGCTGCTGGAGCTGGGCGTGACCGGGCCGCTGCTGCGCGCCGCCGGCGACCCCTGGGACCTGCGCAAGGCCTTCGACTACCTCGCCTACCCCGAGGTCGAGTTCAAGATCCCGGTCGGGACGGTCGGCGACAACTACGACCGCTACCGGGTGCGGGTGGCGGAGATGGTCGAGTCGGCGCGGATCGTCGAGCAGTGCCTGGAAGCGCTGCCCGAGGGCCCGTTCATCGCCGACGACCGCAAGTACGTGCTGCCGCCCCGCTCGGAGCTCTCGACCTCGATGGAGAGCCTGATCCACCACTTCAAGCTGGTCACCGAGGGCTACCGGGTCGGGCCCGGCGAGGTCTACTACGCGATCGAGGGCCCGCGCGGCGAGCTCGGCTGCTTCGTCCTCGCCAACGGCTCGGCGAAGCCGGCCCGGGTCCACTTCCGCGACCCCTCCTTCGTCAACCTGCAGGCGTTCCGCGAGATGGCGGTCGGCGGCTACGTCGCCGACATGATCGCCTCGCTGGGGATGCTCGACCCGATCCTGGGAGGGGTGGACCGGTGATGTCGGTGAGCGGGACCGGACCCCTCTCGCCCGGACAATTGCCGGTCCAGTTGGACCGACAATTTGAGTATCCGCCCGTTCGAGAGGGGTCCGGTCCCGCTTCATGGAGGCGTCATGGCTGACCTGCCCGTCGATCCAGCCGTGCGTGAGGGTCGCGTGCCCGGCCGCTCGGAGGAGGAGATTCCCGAGCTGCACGAGGTCGATTGTCCGGCCGAGCTGCGGGAGCGGATCGAGACGCTTATGAGGCGCTATCCGGACCGGCGCTCGGCCTCGATCCCGGCGCTCTGGGCGGTGCAGGAGCGGTACGGGTGGTGCACGCCGGAGGGGATCCGGCAGGCCGCCGCGGTGATGCGGGTGACGCCGGCCTACCTGGAGTCGGTGGCGAGCTTCTACGACCTCCTGCACACCGAGGCGGTCGGCCGGCACCGGATCGAGGTCTGCACCAACATCAGCTGCTGGATGCGCGGCGGCGACCGCCTGCTCGACGCCTTCGAGGCGGCCGCCGAGGGCGACGAGGACTTCTTCGTCACCGGCTTCGAGTGCCTCGGCGCCTGCGACATCGCCCCGATGGCCTCGATCGACCAGCGCTACTACGGGCCGCTGGAAGCGGCCGAGGCCGGGACCGCGATCGAGCAGCTGCGCGCCGGCGCCGAGGTGCTGCCGGAGAAGGCGCTGGCAAAGCGCGGACTGGCGGGGGATTCCTGATGCCGCACAAGCTGGAGAAGCGCGTCCTGCTCGAGCACGCCGAGGACCCGGCGCTGCGCACGCTGGAGGGCTACCAGCGCCTGGCCGGCGGCTACGCGACGCTGGAGCGCGCCTACCGCGAGATGGAGCAGGACGAGGTCCTCAAGGAGCTCGAAGAGTCGGGCCTGCGCGGCCGCGGCGGCGCCGGCTTCTCGATGGGCAAAAAGGCCTCCTTTCTGCCCCGCGGCGAGATGCAGAAGTACCTCTGCTGCAACGCCGACGAGTCCGAGCCGGGCGCCTTCAAGGACCGCGAGCTGATGCAGCGCAACCCCCACCAGCTGATCGAGGGGATCGCGATCGCGGCGCTCGCCGCCGACGCCGGCCACGCCTTCGTCTTCATCCGCGGCGAGTACGACGAGCAGGCGGACATCCTCGACGCCGCCGTCGCCGAAGCCTACGAGGCCGGTTACCTCGGCGAGAACATCCTCGGCTGCCACCGCGACCTCGAGCTGGTCGTCCACCGCGGCGCCGGCGCCTACATCTGCGGCGAGGAGACCGCTCTGCTCGACGCGCTCGAGGGCAAGCGCGGCAACCCGCGCCTGAAGCCGCCCTTCCCGGCGGTCCAGGGGCTCTACGGCGGGCCGACGCTGATCAACAACGTCGAGACGCTCTCGAACGTCCCCCACATCGTCCGCCACGGCGCCGAGTGGTTCCGCGGCTTCGGCACCGAGCAGTCGCCCGGGACCAAGGTCGTCTCGGTCTCCGGCGGCGTCCGCCGCCCCGGCAACTACGAGGTCGAGCTGGGAATCCCGACCCGCGAGCTGATCTACGACCTCGCCGGCGGCCCCGAGCCCGGCCACGAGATCAAGGCCTTCTTCCCGGGCGGCTCCTCCTCCCCCGTGCTCAAGGCCGAGGAGGGGCTCGACCTCCCCTACAGCTTCGAGGCGATGGCCGAAGCCGGCTCGATGCTCGGCTCCGGCTCGATCATCGTCGCCGACGACCGCGTCTCGATCCCGCACCTGGCGCTGCGGACGGCGCGCTTCTACCACCACGAGTCCTGCGGCAAGTGCGTCCCCTGCCGCGAGGGCACCAACTGGACGGTGAAGATGCTGGAGCGGATGGTCCGCGGCGAGGCGACCCCGCTCGACCTCGACATCGTCGCCTCGGTCCAGCAGAACATCATCGGCCACTGCCTCTGCGTCCTCGGCGACTCGATGGCGATGCCGGTCGGGGCGATGGTCCGCAAGTTCCGAGAGGAGTTCGAAGCCGTGATGGAGAACCCCGAGCTTGTCCTCGACCCCCACGCCGTCGTGCAGGCGCCGCCGGAGACCCTGGGAGCCTCGACGTGAGCCCCGCCGGCCGCGAGGTGACGATCACGATCGACGGGCGCGAGGTCGTCGCGATCGAGGGCGAGATGCTCCACGACGCCGCCCGCAAGGGCGACGTCGAGATCCCCTACTTCTGCTACGAACCGAAACTCGGCGAGCCGGTCGGCGCCTGCCGCATGTGCCTGGTCGAGATCGAGGGGATCCCGAAGCTGCAGACGTCGTGCTCGACGCCGGTGCGCGAGGGGATGGTCGTCCACACCCGCACCGAGCAGGTCAAGCACGCCCAGAGCGCGGTCGTCGAGTTCCTCCTCGTCAACCACCCGCTCGACTGCCCGGTCTGCGACAAAGGCGGCGAATGCCCGCTGCAGGACATCTCCTACGGCTGGGGCCCCGGCAAGAGCCGGGTGATCGACGAAAAGCGCCACTTCGAGAAGCCGATCGAGCTCTCGCCGCTGGTCGCGATCGACCGCGAGCGCTGCATCCTCTGCTACCGCTGCGTCCGCTTCAGCCAGGAGGTCTCCGAGGACGCCCAGCTGCAGCTGCTCGACCGCGGCGACCGCACCTACGTCGGCACCTTCGACGAGCGCCCCTACGTGGCCCCCTTCCACGGCAACATCACCGACATCTGCCCGGTCGGGGCGCTGACCAGCTACACCTACCGCTTCCGCGCCCGGCCCTGGGACATCGAGCACGCCGGCTCGGTCTGCACCCTGTGCCCGAGCCAGTGCAACGTCAGCTTCACCGTCCGCGACGAGAAGGTGAAACGGGTCGTGACCCGTGACAACGCCGAGGTCGACGACGGCTGGATCTGCGACCGCGGCCGCTACGGCTTCGAGATGTTCGACGCGCCCGAGCGGGTGCGCGGGCCGCGGCTGAAGGGCGGCCAGGAGATTGGTTGGGATGAGGCGATCGCGAAGGTTGCGGAGGGGCTTCTTGCTGCAGGCGGGGAGAGCCGGGGGAGGGGTTCGGCGGACAACAGCGGGGAGGGTCCGGCGAACCCCTCCCCCGGCTCTCCTGGCGTTGCGCAGGACAACGGCGGGGAGGGTCCGGAGAGGACCACCCCTGGCTTCCCTGGCGTCGCGGCGATTGTCGGGGACGCCTCCAACGAGGAGGGTTTCCTGCTGCAGAAGCTGCTGCGCGAGGCGCTTGGGTCGGCTCACATCGACTCGCGTCCCTCGCGGGGGCCCGAGGCGGAGGTGCTGCGGCGACTGAGCGAGCCGAGCATCTCGGCGAAGGTGCGCGACATCGACGAGGCCGATGCGATCCTCGTGCTCGGCAGCGACCCGCTGCAGAGCTCGCCGATCCTCGACCTGCGGGTGCGCAAGGCGATGCGGCGCAACGGCGCCAGGCTCGTCGTCGCGACCGAGCGCCCGACCGCGCTCGACGGCGGGGCCGAGGCGGTCTTCCGCTACGCGCCCGGCGGCGCCACCGCGTTCCTGATGGGACTGGCCGGGGCCCTGCGCGACGGCTCCGCCGAGGCGCCCGAGAGCGAGGTCGCCGAGGTCCTCCGCGCGGCCGGGAGTGTCGTCGTCCTCTGGGGCGAGCGGATCGGCCGCGAGGACCACGCCACGGTCAAGGCCCTGCTCGACGTCGCCGCCACCCTCGGCCTCGCCGGCACCGAGGGCTCCGGCCTGCTGGAGATCCCCGAGTTCGCCAACGCCCGCGGCCTGCGCGAGGCAGGCTGCCTCCCCGACGCCGGCCCGGGCCTCGCCGAGACCGCGACGGGCATGGCGACCGAGGAGATCCGCTCCGCCCTGGTCTCGGGCGAGCTGGCGGGCCTCGTCCTCTTCGGCGCCGACCCCCTCCGCGACTTCCCCGACACGCCGGCCTGGGAGGAGGCGCTGACCGCGGCCGGCTTCGTCGTCTCCTTCTCGATGCATGAGAACGCCACCACCGCCAAGGCCGACGTCGTCCTCCCGCTCGAGACCCACGCCGAGAAAGACGGCACCGTCACCCACCCCGACGGCCGCCTCCAACGCGTCCGCCCCTCGGCGTCCCGCCCAGGGGACATACGCTCCAACGTCCTAGTCCTCTCCCAGCTCGCCGAAGCCCTCGGCCTCGACACCGGCATCGACTCCCAGCCAACCGCCTTCGCCGCCCTCACCGAGGCGGTCAGCTTCTACAACGGCATCGAGGACTCCGACATCGGCGGTCGCGGGATTCGCTGGCAGGAGGGCCCAGCTGCAACCAACGCACCCGGAGTCGACAGGGACACCGCCCCTGGGTCGCCGGACACTGAGCCCGAGGCGCCAACCGCAACCACGGAGGCCGCACACGTCCCTCGCCGAGCGGCGTCCGCCGACCCAGGGGCGGTGTCCCCACCCGGTCCAGGGTCGCCGGACACTCAGCCCGATAGGGCGTCCGCCGACCCAGGCACGGACGCCCCCCTCGCGCTCTCGACGTATCGAGACCTATGGGCCGGCCCGATCACCGAGCTGAACCCACCTCTGAAGTTCCTGATGCCCCAGCAGCGTGTCGAGCTGTCTCCGGCCGACGCCGAGCGGTTGCAGCTGAAGAGCGGCGAGAAGGTCCGCGTCAGCCAGAACGGCAACTCGGTCGAGGCCGAGGTGCAGATCAAGGAGCGGGTCCCGGCCGGGGTCGCCTTCATGGCCGAGGGGGTCCTCGACGGCAACGCCAACGCGCTGCTGAACGGCGGCCCGGTCAGCGTCGAGATCGAGAAGTTGGGCGAGGTTCGCGCCTGATGCCGCTCGCCGACACCCAGTTCGTCGAAGCGACCTGGATCATGGTGGTCAAGTCGATCGTCATCTTCGCCGTGGTCTTCGGCATCCTGCCGCTGCTGACCGTGTTGGAGCGGAAGCTGATCGGCCGCTTCCAGCACCGCTACGGCCCCAACCGGGTCGGCCCCTACGGGCTGCTGCAGCCGCTCGCCGACGTCGGCAAGCTGATCTCCAAGGAGTCGTTCCGCCCCGCCAACGCGATCCCGACCCTGTTCGTGCTCGGGCCGCTGCTGCCGGTCCTCTCCGGGGTGATGGCGCTGGCGATCCTCCCCTGGGGCGACGTCAAGGACGGCGTCGGCTTCTACGGCATCGACGTCCCGATCGGCATCCTCTACTTCTTCGCCGTCGGCTCGATCGCCTTCTACGGGCTGCTGCTCGGCGGCTGGTCCTCGGGCTCCAAATACAGCCTGCTGGGGGCGATGCGCTCGGCCGCGCAGCTGATCTCCTACGAGGTCTCGATGGGCCTGGCCCTGCTCGGCGTGATCATGATGAGCGGCTCGCTGTCGCTGGTCTCGATCGTCCACTCGCAGGGCGGCATCTGGTTCGTCATCCCCCAGTTCGTCGGCTTCCTGATCTTCATGCTGGCCGGCTTCGCCGAGACCAACCGCACCCCGTTCGACATGCCCGAGGCCGACGCCGAGCTGGTCCAGGGCTTCATGACCGAGTACGGCGGCATGCGCTTCGGCTCCTTCCTGCTGGTCGAATACATGGAGATCCTCGTCGTCTGCGGGATCGCCGCGGCGATGTTCCTCGGCGGCTGGATGGGCCCCGGCCCCGACTGGCTCGACCCGATCTGGATGCTGGCGAAGATGCTCGGCCTGGTCCTCGTCTTCATCTGGGTGAGGGCGACGCTGCCGCGTCTGCGATATGACCAGCTGATGACCCTCGGCTGGAAGGTCCTGCTCCCGCTCGCCACCCTGAACGTCCTCGTCACCGCCGTCCTGGTGGTGGTCACGTGAGCAACCGCGTCTTTTCTGTTCCTTATGGCTGCCCTGCGACCAAAAGGAACAGCCGGCCGAGAGGGTCTGGGTCTGACCTGTTCCTTATGGCTGTTCTACGACCAAAAGGAACAACTAAATGAGCGGTGGGGAATTGGATTCGCGTTCGGCGTCCTACCTCGACTCGATCGAGGTGGTCGAGGTGCAGAGGGGGCCCGAGCCGGGCGGGGTGGGCGGCGCCTACCGCGCCTTCGGCGAGACCCTGCGGGGGCTGAAGACGACGATGGCGCGGCTGATCGAGGGGCCGATGACGATCGAGTACCCCGAGGAGAAGACGCCGGTCTACCCGCGCTTCCGCGGCCGCCACAAACTTCACAAGTTCGAGGACACCGGTCTGGAGAAATGCGTCGGCTGCTCGCTCTGCGCCGCCGCCTGCCCGGCCGACTGCATCCGCGTCGTCGCGGCGGAGAACATCCCCGGCGAGCGGATCTCGGCCGGCGAGCGCTACGCCGCCGTCTACGAGATCAACCTCAGCCGCTGCATCTTCTGCGGCTACTGCGAGATCGCCTGCCCGTTCGACGCGATCACGATGGGCCACGACTACGAGATGGCCGACTACGATCGCCGCGACCTGATCTTCACCAAGGAGATGCTGCTGGCCGAGCCGGTCGAGCGGACCCCGCTGAAAAGCGAGGGGGAATAGTGGAAGCGGTCGTCTTCTTCGCCGCCGCGATCGGCGCCCTCGGCGGCGCGATCGGCGTGATCGCCCTGCGCAACCCGTTCTACTCGGTGCTGGCGCTGATCGTCCACCTCTTCTCCCTCGCGGCCCTCTTCCTGCTCCTCACGGCAGCCTTCGTAGCCGCCGCCCAAGTAGTCGTCTACGCGGGAGCCGTAATGGTCCTCTACGTCTTCGTCGTCGCCTACGTGGGCGGAGGAGGCGAGTCCGCCTGGGAGCCGATCCCCGGCCAGCGCCTCCTAGCCCCCCTCCTCGGCGTCGCCCTCTTCGTCGAGCTCTCCATAGCCGTCCTCGGCTCCGCCCTCAAGGCCCTGGAAACCCACGGCCCCGAAGTAGGCAGCGGCTTCGGAAACCCAGCCGCCATAGGAAGGCTCCTCCTGGAAAAGTTCCTCCTCCCCTTCGAGGCGAGCTCGATCCTCCTCCTACTCGCCGCGGTCGGCGCGATCGTCCTAGCCGCCCGCCGCCGCGAGGAGGAGGGAGAGGGGTCCTCAAAACACTCCAGCGAGGCTCCCGCCGAGCGTTTTGAGGACCCCTCTCCCTCCTCCCCCACCACCGGAGCTCCAGCATGAACGTCACCTGGTACATCGTCCTGTCGTCCCTGCTCTTCGCCACCGGCGTCCTCGGAATCCTGATCAGGAGATCGCCGATGGTCATCCTGCTCTGCCTCGAGCTGATGCTGAACGCCGGCAACCTCGCCCTGGTCGCCTTCAGCCGCATGGTCGGCAACCAGCAGGGGCAGATCTTCGCCCTGATCGTGATGGTGGTCGCCGCCTGCGAGGTGGTCGTCGGCCTCGGCCTGATCGTCGCGATCTTCCGCCGCAAGCTGCCGCTCAACGTCGACGACCTGAGGGAGCTGCGCGGATGAGCGCGACGACGTGGTGCTGGCTGGTCCTGCTCTTCCCGCTGCTGGGGTCGATCGTCATCGCGCTCGGCTTCAGGGCCCTGCCGCAGAAGGCGGCCGGCGCGATCGGCACCGCCGCGATCGGCCTCGCCTTCGCCTGCGGCATCGCCGCCCTCGTCAGCCTGCTCGGCGACTCGCCCGACGCCCGCCACCACGCCTCCTCGCTGTGGGACTACGCCAGCGTCGCCGGGCTGGACATCAAGCTGGGGATCCTCACCGACCAGCTCTCGGTCTACATGGTCCTCGTCGTCACCGGCGTCTCGACCCTGATCCACCTCTACTCGTTCGGCTATATGCAGTCGGACGAGGGCTACCACCGCTTCTTCAGCTACCTCAACTTCTTCGTCTTCTCGATGCTGCTGCTGGTCCTCGCCGGCAACTTCGTCCTGCTGATCGTCGGCTGGGCCTTCGTCGGCTTCGCCTCCTACGCGCTGATCAGCTTCTGGTACCGGCGCGAGACGGCAACGCGCGCCGGGATGAAGGCCTTCGTGATCAACGTCGTCGGGGATATAGGACTCGTCCTCGCCGCCTTCCTGATCTTCCGCGAAGTCGGCAGCTTCGACTACGGCACCGTCTTCCAGAAGGCGCCGGAAATCTTCGCCGCGAACCAGTGGAGCGTCACTGCGATCTGCCTGCTGCTCCTCGTCGGCGCCTTCGCCAAGTCGGCCCAGCTGCCGCTCCACACCTGGCTCCCCGACGCGATGGAGGGCCCGACCCCGGTCTCCTCGCTGATCCACGCGGCGACGATGGTCACCGCCGGGGTCTACCTGATCGCCCGCACCCACGCCCTCTTCGTCCTCGCCCCGACCGCCGCCGACATCGCCGCCTTCGTCGGCCTGGCGACGCTGCTGGTGGCGGCGACGATCGCCCTGGTGATGACCGACCTGAAGCGGGCGATCGCCTACTCGACGATGAGCCAGATCGGCTACATGGTCGTCGGCGTCTCGATCGGCGCCTACGGGGCCGGGATGTTCCACCTGATGACCCACGCCTTCTTCAAGGCGCTGCTCTTCATGGCGGCCGGCTCGATCATTGCGGCGATGGCCAACGAGCAGAACATCGACCGGATGTCCGGCTTCGGGAAGGCGATGCGCTTCACCTCGATCACGATGCTCTGCGGCGGCCTCGCCCTCGCCGCCTTCCCGCTCACCTCGGGCTTCTTCTCCAAGGACGAGATCCTCGCCTACGCCGGGGCGCGCGGCGGCATGTACCTGATCTTCACGATCGGCGGCTACCTCGGCGCCTTCCTCACCGCGATCTACACCTTCCGCCTGATCTTCCGGGTGCTCGGCGGCGAGCCCTGCGACGAGGCGCGGGAGCTGATCGAGACCGGCCACGTCCACCACGCCGAGCCGCGCAACCCGGCGACCGAGGAGCTCGAGGACACCGACGTCGGCTTCCCCGGCCCCGAGCACCACATCGCCGAGGACTCGGCGCCGATGCGGGCGGCGATGGGCGTGCTCGCCGTCCTCGCCCTCCTCGGCGGCCTGATCCAGGTGCCGGGCGTCGACAACGTCGTCGCCAACTGGCTCGACCCGGTCTTCGCCGACTCGCCGCTGGCGGCGATCCACCCCTCGACCGGCTGGAGCTGGATCGGGCTCGGGATCGGATCGGGGATCGCGCTGGCCGGAATCTGGGTCGCCCACCTGCTCTACGTCGCCCGGCCGGGCTCGGCGCGGGCGCTGGAAGAGCGGCTGCAGGGCCTGCACGACTTCCTCTTCCGCAAGTGGTACTTCGACGAGGCGATCGACCTCCTCGTCGTCCGCCCGGCGCTGGCGACCGGCCGCTTCGCCGACCGCGTCTTCGAGCGCTTCGTCGTCGACGGCCTGGTCACCGGCACCGAGGAGACGGTGCGCGGCGGCAGCGGCATCGTCCGCGCCGTCCAGAACGGCTTCGTCCGCAGCTACGCGCTGCTGCTGATCGCCGGCTTCGCCGGGCTCGCCCTCTACTTCCTGATTTCGAGCTCGTGAGGAGGGCGAGGCGATGATCGACGTCCTGCTCTGGGCCCCGCTCGGCTTCGGCCTGGTAGGCCTCTTCCTGCCGCGCGTTGCGGTCGAGAAGGGCCTGGTCGGCTGGTGGGCGGTGCTCGGCACGCTGGTCACCCTCGGCGTCGCGATCGCGATGATCGCCGGCTTCCACAGCGGGGACTCGGGCCTCCAGTACAGCGTCGACACGCCCTGGATCTCCGGCCTCGGGGTCGACTACAGCCTCGGCCTCGACGGCCTCAACCTCTTCCTGGTGGCGCTGACCGCGGTGCTGTGGACCGGCGGCGTCGCCTTCGCCGCCTTCCGCGACTGGGAGCGGCCGAAGACCTTCTACCTGCTGATGCTGCTGGCCGAGACGGCGACGCTCGGCTCCTTCGTCGCCCAGGACCTGCTGCTCTTCGTCCTCTTCTTCGACTTCATGCTGGTTCCGTTCTACTTCCTCTTCGGCGCCTGGGGCCACGACCGCAGCGCCGAGGGCGGCCCGACCGCGGCTGCGGCGACCCTGAAGATGATCGTCTACACCCTGATCGGCTCGCTGCTGATGCTGGTCGCGGCGATCGCCACCGCGATCCTCTCCGCCCACGGCGGCCACGTCACCTTCTCGATCCAGGCGCTGCAGGAACAGGGCCTCCCACTCGGCAGCCAGCGCTGGATCTTCTGGTTCTTCGCCGCCGCCTTCCTGGTCAAGATGCCGGCCTTCCTCCTGCACGGCTGGATGCCCGACGCCTACCGGGCGGCGCCGCTGCCGGTCCTGGCGGTCTTCTCCGGGGTGCTGGCGAAGGTCGGCGCCTACGGCTTCCTGCGGATCGTCCTGCCGCTGTTCCCCGAAGCGGCGGTGGAATTCCAGGAGATCGTCCTCGTCATCGCCCTCGCCTCGATCCTCTACGGCTCGGTGATGGCGTTCACCCAGACCAACGTGCGGCTGATCGCCGGCTACTCCTCGGTCGCCCAGCTCGGCTTCATCACCGCCGGGATCTTCGCCCTGCGCGCCGACGGCGCCGACGGCGCCGTCCTGCAGATGGTCAACCACGGCCTCGTCGTCGCCCCGATCTTCGTCATCGTCGCGATCCTGGTCGAGCGGACCGGCAGCGAGGACCTGCGCGAGATGGGCGGGATGGCGGTGCGGGCGCCGGTCCTGGCGGCGCTGTTCCTGATCGTCGCCCTGGCGACCCTTGCGATGCCGGGGTCGGCCAACTTCATCGGCGAGTTCTACATCTTGAACGGCCTCTTCCAGGCGAAGATCGTCTTCGCCTTCATCGCGATCAGCGGCGTCGCGATGTCGGCTTACTACGCCCTGCGCCTCTACCAGGGGACGATGCACAACCGGCGGCCGGAGGGGATCGCCTCACGCGAGATCGGCTGGCGCGACGCGATCGTGCTGGCGCCGCTGGTCCTCTGCATCCTCGCCCTCGCCCTCTACCCGCAGCTGATCCTCAAGCGCACCGACCCGAGCGTTCGGCAGACGGTGGCAAAGGTCACCGGCGGCGCCGCGACCAACTCCCAACTGGCGAGGAAATGAACTTCAACGCACCGAACATCGACTACGCCGGCATCTCGCCGCTGATCGCGCTGACGGTCGGCATCTGCGTCGTCCTGCTGAGCGCCGTCTTCAAGCCGACCAGGCGCTGGGCGCCGGCGCTGACCCTGGCGACGCTCGGCGCCGCCGCCGGGCTGCTGATCTGGCAGTGGAACGACCCCAGGGACCTGCTCTCGCACGGCCTGCGGCTCGACGACCTGGCGATCTCGATCTCGCTGATCTCCCTGCTCACCGCCGCTGTCTGCGTCCTCCTCTCGGTCGGCGAGCGGGCGACCCGGGAAGCCGGCTCGGGCGAGTACCACTCGCTGCTGCTCGGCTCGGTCCTGGGGATGGTGCTGCTGGCCCAGGCGGACAACCTGGTCACCTTCTTCGTCGCCCTGGAGACGCTCTCGATCCCGCTCTACATCCTCTGCGCCACCAACCTGCGGCGCGAGGGCTCGCTCGAGTCGGGGCTGAAGTACCTGATCGTCGGCTCGATCGGCTCGGCGACGCTGCTCTACGGGATGGCCTTTCTCTACGGCGGCACCGGCAGCACCGGCTTCGCGGGGATCGCCGCCGGGATCGCCCGCAACGGCCTCGACGGCGACCCGCTGATCCTGATCGGGATCGCGATGGCGGCGGTCGGCCTCGCCTTCAAGACCTCGATCGCCCCCTTCCACCAGTGGACCCCCGACGTCTACCAGGGCGCCCCGACCCCGATCGCCGGCTTCATGGCGGTGGCGACCAAGGCCGCGGCCTTCGCCGTCTTCGTCCGCTTCTTCGACGTCGCCCTCGGCTCCCAGGTCGACCCCTGGCAGCCGGCGCTGGCCGCCCTGGCGGCGATCTCGATCGTCGTCGGCAACTTCGGTGCCCTCGGCCAGGACTCGCTGAAACGGCTTCTGGGCTACTCGGGAATCGCCCAGGCCGGCTACATGCTCGGCGGGGTGGTCGTCTTCTCCGAGCAGGGGACGAGCTCGCTGGTCTTCTACCTCGCCGCCTACGCCTTCATGAACCTCGCCGCCTTCGCGGTGATCGTCGCCCGCGAGCGCGAGACCGTCTTCGGCGACGACATCCGCGCCGTACGGGGCCTCGGCGCCGAGCGGCCGCTGCTGGCCTGGCCGCTGACGATCTCGATGCTGGCCCTGGCCGGGCTGCCGGCGACGGCGGGCTTCATCGGCAAGCTCTACCTGATCGAGGCCCTGGTCGAAGGCGACTACACCTGGCTCGCCGTCTTCATCGCCGTCGGGACGATGATCTCGCTGGCATACTACCTGCGGGTGGTGGCGGCGATGTGGATGGGCGGCGAGCGGGAGACGGTCCCCGGCGGCGCCCCGGCGATCGCCGGCGCCTCCCCCGAGGCCGACCCGGTCGACCCCGAAGCGGGGCGGCGCTGGTACCTCGTCGGGCCGGCGGTGCTTGCGGCGGCGGCAACGGTCTTCTTCGGCGTCATTCCCCAGCCGCTGGTGGAGTTCGCGTCGCACGCCGGTAGCGCTCTGTTTTAGGGAGGCTGGGAGGGGGCGGGGTGACCCTCCCCGGACACCGCTCGCCAATGGCTTGCGGTTGAGTGTCCGGAGGGGGTCACCCCGCCCCCTTACCCGTACCGTCAGACTGGCGCCGAATGGGGGTCTTGCTGACGCTTGTGTTGATGCTGGTCGGCGCGGGCGTCGGGGTCGAGTCCGAGCGGAGGCGGCCGAAAGAGGCCGTTGCTTTAGCTCGAAAGCTGCTGTTGGTGATGCTCTACGGGCTGGTGCCGCCGGTGATCTTCTTCAACCTGGCGGCGGCCTCGATCTCGGTTGACAACGCGGTCGGGATCGGGATCGCGCTGGTCAACATGGCGCTGGTCGGGACGGTCGTCTGGTTCGTCGCGGGGCGGCTGCTGCACCTCGGCCGGCCGCAGACGGGGGCGGCGATCTGCGCCTCGATCGTCGCCAACACCACCTACCTGGGATATCCCCTGACGGTCGCCCTGCTCGGTCGCGACCACCTCTCGACCGGCGTCCTCTTCGACGTCCTCGTCGGCGGGCCGACGCTGATGTTCGGCGCCTTCGGGGTCGGCGCCGCCTTCGGCACCCGCGCCGGCGAGGGGATGCGTGCGCGCGCCCGCACCTTCTTCACCCGCAACCCGCCTCTTTACGCGGCCATCCTCGGCCTCCTGGCGCCGAAGGCGCTCGCCCCCACCGTCCTCGTCGACGCCTCCCAGGTCCTCGCCGTGGCGATCCTCCCGCTCGGCTTCTTCGCCGTCGGCGCCACCCTCGCCGAGGGCGCCGAGCACGGCGAGCTCCCCCTGCCGCCGCCGGTCAGCAAGCCCGTCGCCCTCGCCACCGCCGGGCGTCTCGCCCTCGCCCCTGCCCTGCTGATGGCGCTCTCCGCGCCCCTGATCGACCTGCCCTCCGCCTACCGCCTGATGTCAGCGATGCCGACGGGAATCAACGCCCTGGTCGTCTCCCACGCCTACGGCCTCGACAACCGCATAGTCGCCGAGACGATCACCTGGTCAACCGCAATCGTGATCCTCGGCGCCCTCCTGTCGCTGCTTTTCTGATCAGAACTTCGTGGCGAAAAGGCCCAGCAGGGTTCCTGCAAAGGTCAGCATTCCGACCCCGAAAGTCCACATGCTGCGCGTCAGAGTGCCGTTGAGCGCGTCGAGTCTCGCGTCCACGCGGGCGAACGTCGCATCTACGCGGACGAAACCCTCGTCTATCTTCTTGTCCATGCGGGCGAAGCCGTCGTCCATCTTCTTGTCCAGGCGAGCGAACCCGGTGTCCATCCTCTGGTAGGTCTGGACGAACCCGGTTTCCATCTTCTTCTCGATCCGGTCGACCCGATCGCTTAGATCGTCGAGCCTTCCCTCGTTCCATTGCGTCATCCCCGCCTCCTTCTCTGCGACCGTTGCCTCCATGGCTCGACTGTAGCAGACAAAAACATACGTCTCTGTGCCAATTGTGTAAATCTTCGGCGGTGCTCCACCACGTTGGGATAGAGGTCGCACCGGCCGAGATCGAGGCCACCGTCGGCTTCTTCGAGCTGCTCGGGTTCAAGCGGGTGGAGCCACCGGAGACGCTGCGCGAGTACACCTGGGTCGAACGGGAGGGGACCCAGATCCACCTGATGCCTCGCGAGGAACCCGTCATCCCGCAGGTCGGACACGTCGCCGTCGTCCTCCCTGACCTCGAGGAGGCGCTGACGCGCCTGCGGGAGGGCGGCCACCAGGCCGAGCGCCGCCGCGAGCACTGGGGCAGCCCGCGCGCCCTGGCGACCGCCCCGAGCGGCCACCGGGTCGAGCTGATGGCCGCGCCGCCGCCGCGGGCCTGAGCGCTACTCGCGCCGCTTGCGCTTGCGCCGGTCGCCGTCGCCCGGGGCCACGCCCTCGCCGGGGCCCTCGGCCTCGCCCGAACCCTCGCCCTCGCCGTCTTCAACTTCGACGGCGTCCGCCCCGGCGCCCTCGCCCGGTTCGAGTTCGGCGGCCGCCTTCTCCCCGGCGGTCGGCCAGGGGACCGCTTCGCCCGCCTCCCAGGCCGGCGGCCGCCCGCCCGGCACCTTGCCGATCGCCATCAGCGCGAAGTAGGCGAGCCAGATCAGGCCGATCAGGAACAGCGGCCCGAGCAGGAAGGTGATCCCGGCCGCCATCCCCAGCGAACCCCAGAAGCGGCTCAGCAGGCCGGTCCGCATCGCCCAGAGCCCGGTGTAGAAGAAGGCGACCACCAGCCCGAGGCTGCCGGCCAGCCCGAGGCCGGTGACGAGCGGGACGAGGGAGGCGTCGCCGATCGCGTTTTCGGCTTCGTCGTCTGCGGTACTCCGCCGCTCGCAGGCGGCCAGCGGCGTCTCCCCCTTGCGCGCTTCGTTTTCTTCGGCGAATTCCTTCGCCCCTTCTTCCCTGCGGTCTTCTTCGCAGTTTTCCTTCGCTTCGCTCGCCGAGAGCGTCGACTTCGCTTCGCCGGCGGCGAACTGGTCGGCCGCTTCGCTGCGGGCGCCGATCGTCAGGCCGGCGGAGATCGCGAGGAAGAGCGGAGCGACGAGCACCAGCCAGACCAGCTGCGGGCGGACCCGGGGGCTGCGGGCGCGCACGGCGCGGAAGAGGTAGAAGAGCGGCGCCGCCAGGGCGAGGAAGCCGAGTGCCTGGAGGATGCCGCTGAGGGTGACCGAGCCCTTGTGCTGCTCGACCGAGCGCAGGACTTCGGCGGCGCCGCTGCCGCCGGCGGGGCTGACCCCGTTCGAGGCGACCAGCAGGATCACCGCGAGGAGCGACGCCAGGGCCACGAGGGGCGCCCAGCGGCGCTCCCACTCGATCACGCCTTGCTTCACGGGGCCGTACGCTATCCGAGCTTGCAGCGAACCGAGGCCACGCCCGTCGTCCCCCTCGAGGCCGGAGCCGGACCGGAGAACCCGCCATGCCCGGCCTGCGGCGAGCCGCTGTTCGGCTGGATCGGCGAGCGACGCGGGCTGGCCGGGCCGGTGCGGCGCTGCGAGAGCTGTGGGCTCGGGGTCGTCGGTGAGGTCGGCGACGCGGAGGTCGCGCTGCGCGACCTCGACCGCCGCCGCGACGGCGAGACCGTCGCGATCGAGAACCGCGGTGGCTTCGCCTGCTCGCTCGGCGGCGCCGGCTGGGCAGGTCTGCACCCCGAGGCCCGGCACCTGTTCACGGTCGAGGCGGTGCGGCGCCTGGTGGCACGCCGCGACCAGGTGGTGAAGAAGGCCCGCTGGCGGCCGCTCGCCAGCCTGGCGGCGACCTGGCAGACGCTGCTGAACAGCGTCACCTTCGGCCACAACGTCGCCCTCGGCGCCCTGCGAGAGCAGCCCGCGGCGCCGGCCGAGCGGCCCTGGCAGCGGCGGATCGACGCCCTGGCCTCGATCGTCCTCGCGGTCCCGGCCCTGGCGATCGCCCTCCCGGTCGAGCTACTCGCCGCCCCGCTTAAGCGGGGCGCCGTGATCTCGATCGAGCTGCAGCTGCTTTAGCTGTTCCTTTGCCCGGTCAGGCGGGGAAAAGGAACAGCTAAGACCCTTAGGACCTATCCCGCTAGGGGCGTGCCCCTATCGGGATAGGTCCTTAGCTCAGACCTTCGCGGGCCTCGCGGACCAGGGTGACGGCCTCCGGGAACAGCACCCGGATCGCGTCGCGGACCTGCATCGCCTGCTCGTCGGCGCTCCCGGCCAGGTCGAGGCGGCCGATCGAGGCGACGGTCATCTCGACCGCGAGCTTGATCGCATTGTCGGCCCAGGCGACCCGCTGGGAGGACTGCATCTGCTCGGACAGCTCTTCCATCCGCGCGCGGAACTCCTCTGGGTCGCCGAAGAGGTTGAAGCCCTCCATCGGCCCCATGTAAGCAGAACCGGCACACCGCCGTGGCTGAATCGGCACTTTCTGCGCGCCACATGCGCGTCCTTTCCCCCTAGCGTCGCCTCCATGCGATGCAGGCGAAACGAGCGGGGCTCGGCGACCGTCGAGCACGCGGCCTTGGCGGCGCTGATCGCTCTGCTGCTGATCGCCGCGATCTCGGCCCTCGCCGCGGGCGGCGAAGTCGACGCGGGCAGGCAGCTGGCGGGGGCGCTCGGGCGCCGTCTCGCCTGCGCCCCCCGCCTGCCCGACGCCTGCCGCCACCACCCGCTCGTCCCGGCCTACGGCTGGCCGCTCGCCCGCCTGACGCGAGCGCTGGCCCCGCCGCCGCAGGCGCTGCCCGGTCCCTCCGGGCTGCCGCTGATGCCCGTCGACTTCCGCCGCTGCCGATCGGAAGGCTGCGCCGTCGCCGCGGGGCCTCACCTCACCGCCTCGGGGCGCCGCACCACCGCCTTCACCGAGCTGCGCGACCCCCGCGGCTCGAGCGGCTGGGTCGAGATCGTCTACTGGCTCTACCGGCCCGGCCTCGGCTGGGAAAGCGCCCTCCGCCGCGCCACCGCGGCCGACGTCGAAGCGGCCGCCGGGGTCGAGGTCCTCGAGCGCGACGACCCGGCGCTGGTCCCGCTCGAGACCCTCCCCGGCCGCAACCACTACGCCTTCCCGCCCGGCGAACGCCCGCCCTGGCAGTGGCAGGTCGAGGGCCGCTACCCGGGCTGGTCTTCGTGACGACTGAAGCCGTTCCAGAGCCGCCAGGCAAGGACGCAGGGAGCGCGGTGTGCTCTGCACATAAGCGACCGAGGACGCCGCATGGCGGCTATGGAACGGCTTCAGCGGCCTTTTCGCTGTCGGCTTCCTCCTGCGCCTGGCGGATCAGCCCGCGCCAGTCGGTGGTCCGGAAGACGAGCAGGATCGCGGCGAAGCCGAGGACGACCGACCAGGCGGCCATCGCGATCTGCGTCCCGACCGAGAAGGAGAGGACGGCGGTGCGCGAGGGCCCGCGCAGGGTGGCGACGAGGAGCGCCTGCTGGGCGCCGGCGCCGCCGGGAGTGAGGGGGATGACGTTGGCGATCGCCTGCACGCTCATCACCAGCATCACGTTGCCGATCGACCCGTGGATCCCGAAGGCTTCGAGGAAGAACCAGAAGGCGGCGAAGCGGAAGAGCCAGCCGACCCCCTGCCAGGCGGCTACCTCGCGCAGGTAGCGGCGCGGCTCGGTGAGGATCACCAGGCCCTGGCGTACCCGCGCCCAGAAGCGGCGTACCCGGTGGGCGAGCAGGAAGATGGCGACCGCGATCGCCAGCAGGGTCAGCGCGACGACGACGAAGAACAGTTTCGGGTGGTCGGCCCAGAAGGAGATCTCGAAGGCGGGCAGGTCGGGGATCTGCGGCAGCGGCGGCAGCAGGCCCTGGGTGATCGCGTAGAGCAGGACGAGGACCCCGACCGAGGTGTCGAAGACGGTCTGGACCAGGAACGAGGACGTCACCGCCGGGTAGGAGGAGTCGGGAATCTGCCGCTTGACCAGGAAGACCTTGGTCGCGTCGCCAGCGTGGGCGGGGAGGACGGCGTTGATCCCCGCCCCGGCCAGGTAGGCCGCGGCCAGCGGCAGGTAGGCGATCCGCTTGCGGGGGTAGGCGGCGCGCAGCACGTTGCGCCAGGCCCAGGCGCGGGACAGCTGCATCCCCAGCAGGCAGCCGAGCGCGATCGCGAACGTCGTCCAGTGGATTTCCGAGAGGTGGCGGAAGAATTCGGCGCTGCGTTCGAAGAACGCTTCGAAGTTGTCCTGGAGGTCGGCGAGCGGCATCGCATAGCTAGACTAGCCACGCTCGTGCCGGACCCCGACACGCACACGCTGCCCCACGCCCTGCCGCCAGACCCCGCCGATACGGCGATGTGCGACCGTGCCCGCGAGCGCTACACGGCCGACCGCAAGAGCCGCTGGCGGCGCCGGCGCAAACGCCACGCGCAGCTGCCGAACTTCATCATCATCGGCGGCCTCAAGTGCGGGACGACGAGCATCCACCACTACCTCGGCCTCCATCCGGAAGTCCAGATGTCGAAGCCGAAGGAGCTGAACTTCTTCGCCCGGGAGCTGAACTGGGACCTCGGCCTCGACTGGTACGCGAGCCGCTTCGACGACCGCTTCGAGGTCCGCGGCGAGTCCTCGCCCCACTACACGAACCTGCCGCGCTTCGAGGGCGTCGCCGAGCGGATCAAGCAGAACTGCCCCGACGCGAAGCTGCTCTACATGGTCCGCGACCCGATCAAGCGGATCCTCTCCCACTGGGTCCACGCCACCGGCGCCGGCTACGAGACCGGCGACCTGGTCGAGGTGCTCTCCAACCCCGACAACTCCTACACCAACCGCTCCAAGTACTGGATGCAGCTGCAGCCCTACCTCGAGCGCTTCGACCGCGCCCAGATCGAGGTCATCACCCAGGAGGAGCTGCAGAGCGAACGCGAGGAGACGATGCGCAAGGCCTTCGCCTTCGCCGGGGTCGACGAGTCCTTCACCTCCGAGCAGTTCGACCGCGAGTGGGAGAAGTCGAGCGCCAAGCAGGGCGACAAATACCAGTTCATGGAGAAGCTGATCAAGCTGCCGGGCTTCCGCTCCTTCGACCGCAACTTCGACCGCCTGCCCGAGTCGATGCGCTGGATCGTCGAGAAGGTCGTCCACGACCCCGAGAAGCCACCGGCGCCGAAGCCGACGTTGCCGGACGATCTCTTCGAGCAGGTCCGCGGCCGCTTCACCGAGGACGTCGCCGAGCTGCAGAAGTTCGCCGGCCGCGAGTTCGCCGGCTGGCACGACTACTCGTAGGCGCTCCCGAATATCGGGGGGCGGGCTCTTGCGGTGGCAACCCGCCCCTTCCCTCCCTTACTGAGTCTTGCCGGTCGAGATGGCCGGGTAGACCGGGTCGCTCTTGCTGAAGGTCACGTGCCTCACCTCCTTTCCCTTGGGGTGGCGGGGACCAGGCGACCCGGCCGGTTGCTGCGAACGTTTTCAGCGCTTAACAAACCCGCCCATTTACGGCTTAGGAAATGGAGGAATAATCTGTAACGGATGAGAGTTCCCTACAGAGGAGGAGGAAGGTCGTTATGAGCACCGGACCAGCGAGGAGGAGCACTAACGCGAGCAAGCGCTCCAAGGAGTCAGAGGGAAGCTTCGGGAGGCCGGCTCACGAGCAGCTGGTCAAAGGGCTGAACCATCCGCTCCGCACCAAATGCCTGACCGTGCTCGCGGAACGAGTAGCCAGTCCGCGGGAAATCGCAGAATCCCTCGACGAGGACTTGAGCAACGTCAGCTATCACGTGCGCGTGCTCAGCGAGCTCGGCTTGATCGAGCTGGTCGGCGAAGAACCCGTCCGCGGCGCCGTCGCCCACTTCTACAAAGCTGTCGAACGCCCGCTGATCTCAGCGGCGGAGTCGGAGCAGATGTCGCCTGAGGTGCAGAAAGCATTCTCGGCTTATGGCTGGGACCTGCTGATCGGCGACGCGACCGAGGCGCTCGAGAAGGGCACCTTCCATTCGCGGCCTGACTGGCACCTGACCCGAACGACCCTCCTCTTGGATTCCGAGGGATTCGCGCGGTTGAGCAAAGCGATGGATGACCTGCTCGAAATCGTCTTCGAGGAGCAAGCTGCGAGCGCAGAACGGATGAACAAATCGGGAGAGGAGCCCATCCGCGCAACGGCAGCCACCGCGCTTTTCGTGATGCCGGACCCGAAACGGAAGCGGCCCGCCAAAGGCGCTTAAGCCCAACACGACCGGGTAGCCTCGCGGCGATGCGGCGTCTGTTGCCCGACCCTGCCCCGACGACGGTCTCCGAGCAGTTGGAGGCCTACCGCCCCTGGGAGGAAGCGCGGGAGGACCGGCCCCTGGTGGCGATGAACTTCGTCGCCACGCTCGACGGGCGGGCGACGATCGAAGGGCGCTCCGGCCCGATCGGCTCCGCGGCTGACACTGCGATGCTCTCCGGCCTGCGGACGCGCTTCGACGCGGTGATGATCGGCGCCGGGACGAAACGCGTCGAGCGCTACGCCGGCCTCGACAAGCGGCTGGTCGTGGTGCGCAGCGGCGAAGGCGAGTGGGCCGACCTGCGGGAGCTGCTCCGCTCGCTGCGCCAGGAAGGCGTGCGGGCGGTGATGTGCGAGGGCGGGCCGACCCTGCACGACTCGCTCCAGGCCGAGGGGCTCGTCGACGACCTCTTCCTGACGGTCGCGCCGAAGCTGAGCGGCGGCGCCGGGCCGACCATCCTCGAGGGCGCGCTGCCGGAGGTCGTCGAGTTCGAGCTGAGCTGGCTGCTGGAGGAGGACGGCGAGCTCTTCGCCCGCTACCGCCGGCGCTGAACCGGGATCGGCCGAGGTCGAATAGCGTTCCCCCCGGCCAACAGAGGAGGAGCGGAACGATGGACTTCAACCCCAGCCCCGAGGTCGCCGAGCTGCGCGAGCGCGTGCTCGACTTCATCGACGAGGAGATCTACCCGCGCGAGCGGGAGATCATGGAAGCGCTCGACGCGGAGGTCGGCCCCGGCGTCCCCTACCCGCGGAACCTGGCGGCGGTCCGCGAGAAGGCTAAGGCCGAGGGGCTGTGGAACCTGTTCATGCCCGACGAGCGCTTCGGCCCCGGGCTGACCAACTGGGAGTACGGCCTGCTCTGCGAGGAGATGGGCCGCAGCCCGATGGCGGCGCCGATGGCGTTCAACTGCTCCGCCCCGGACACGGGGAACATGGAGATCCTCGCCGAGCACGGGACGCCCGAGCAGCGCGAGCGCTGGCTCGAGCCGCTGCTCGAGGGCCGCATCCGCTCCTGCTTCTCGATGACCGAGCCCGAGGTTTCCGGCTCCGACCCGACGCTGCTGCAGGCGCGGGCGGTGCTCGACGGCGACGAGTGGGTGATCGACGGCCACAAGTGGTTCACCAGCGGCGCCATCGGCGCCGAGCTGGCGATCGCGATGGTCGTCACCGACCCCGACGCCCACCCCTACGGGCGCGCCTCGATGATCTGCGTCCCCACCGACACGCCCGGCTTCAACCTGGTGCGGCCGATCTCGGTGATGGGCCACGACGGCGGCCCCGGCCACTGCGAGATCCGCTACGAAGGCTGCCGGGTGCCGAAGGAGAACCTGCTCGGCGAGCGCGGCGCCGGCTTCGCGATCGCCCAGGACCGGCTCGGGCCGGGGCGCATCCACCACTGCATGCGGGCGATCGGGACGGCGGAGCGCGCCCACGAGATGATGTGCCGCCGCGCCAACGAGCGCAGCGCCTTCGGCGGCCCGCTCGGCGACAAGCAGTTCGTCCAGGAGTCGATCGCCGCCAGCCGGATGGAGATCGACCAGGCCCGCCTGCTCACCCTCTACGCGGCCTGGAAGATGGACACCGAGGGCAAGCGCGCCGCCCGCCAGGCGATCTCGGCGATCAAGATCGTCGCCGCCAACATGGTGATGGACGTCCTCGACCGGGCGATCCAGGTCCACGGCTCCCTCGGCATGACCGACGACACCCCCCTCGCCGTGATGTGGCGCTTCTCCCGCATGCTCCGCCTCGCCGACGGCCCCGACGAGGTTCACAAGATGGTCCTCGCCCGCCGCGAGCTCAACCGCTGGTCGAAGCGAGCCGAGGCCGAAGCCGAAGGCAACCTCGAGCCCAGGCACGCAGCGCGGATGGTGTGAATTCACGATCCGTGACGGAATTCCGATCTGTCGCTGCGTAAATCCAATCTAGCTAGATGCTTAGCTAAATCGGCTATCCTCCACCTGTGATCCGGATCGGCATGCATGAAGCCAAGACGCAGCTCTCGAAGCTGGTCGAGCGCGCGGAAGCGGGTGAGGAGATCGTGATCACGCGGCACGGGGAGCCGGCCGCGCGGCTCGTCCCCGAGCGACACGGGGACGGCTTCGCGTCCCTCGCGGGCATATGGAGTGGCAAGGTTGAGATCGGCGAGGACTTCGACGAGCTGCCAAACGACATCGCCGAGTCGCTCGGGATGCACCCCTGAATCTCCTGCTCGACACCCACGTCGTCATCTGGTGGATGGCGGGGACGAGGGGCCGAATCGCCTCCAACGCAAGGGAGGCAATCGAAGCGCCCGACAACCGCGTCCTCGTCAGCGCCGTGGTCATCTGGGAGGTGGCGATCAAGCGCCGACTCGGAAAGCTCAAGGCTCCGGCCGACCTGCTCGAGCGACTCGAACGAGCCGCGGTCGATCTGCTCCCGATCAGTCCGCGCCACGCGGACCGCGTCGGCGCCCTGCCGCTGCACCACCGTGACCCTTTCGACCGCCTCCTCATCGCCCAGGCGGAACTAGAGGAAATCCCCCTGCTCAGCGGCGACAACCAGTTCAGCAGCTACGGGATAGAGCCGATCTGGTGATTGCGCCGCCGGCGATCCTAAGCGGCCTCCGCCGAGGGTTGCGCACGGAGCACAGCGTCCGCCTCGCTGTCCTGGATCCGTAGGTTCAGGCGACGGCCTCGACGAGGTCCGGCGCCGAGAGGCGGTCGATCCCAATCGGGAGGAGCCATAATCCCAATGTGGTATTATCGGAAATGATAACCTTCTGGGGTGAGCGCAGAGCGATTGGAAGGACGAGACGCGCAGTTCATCTCGGTGATGGAGTCGGCGGCGCATCTTCAGCGCCTGGTTCCCGGCGCTGTGCTCGTCGGCGGAAGCGCAGCGATCCTCTACGCCGACCACCGCGAGTCGCGCGATCACGACCATGTCCTGCCGGATCTGGCAGACCGTTTCGAGATGGTGCTCGAAGCGGTCGAGGAAGACGAAGGATGGGCCACGAACCGGGTGACGCCCGGCAAGGTGATTCTCGGCAACCTCGACGGAATCGAAGCGGGCGTTCGCCAGATGATCCGGAAGGCGCCGCTCGAGGTGACGAGGGTCGAGCTCCCTTCAGGTGCCGAGTTAGCCGTTCCCACCCTCGAGGAGACGCTCAGAGTCAAGGCATTCCTGATCGTCCGACGCAATCAGACGCGGGACTATCTGGATGTGGCTGCCCTGGCCGCCATGCTTGGTGCCGAGAAGGCTGCGGCTGTCCTGAGCCAAATCGACGAGTACTACGCCGATCAGGGAGAAAGCGAAGACGGCGTCGCCAGCCAGCTTGCCCGACAGATGGCCGACCCGCAGCCGGCGGACAGCCAGGTGATCGCCCAGCTCCCCTCCTATCGCCGGCTACGGCAGGAGTGGAAAGACTGGGATGCCGTGACGGACGTCCTTCAAGCGGTTGCGGCAAGGATGGCTGCCGGATGACCGAGCTCGTCTTCCGCAATGTCGAAGCCGCGCCCGAGGACCCGGTCGAGGAGTGGCCCCTGGAGGCAATACAGACGGCGCTGGAGCGAGGCAGCTTGAAGCACTGGCGCTGCCTCGGGGCAGCGATCAGAGCCCAGCCATGGGGGCCGGTCGCCCGCGACGTCGAAGAAGTCCTCACCTACAGCCGCCCGTACGGGGTGGCGAAGGTGATGGAACGGGTCATCGCTGAAGCCCGGCGGGATGCCGAGGCCGCGGAGCGGGCCACAGTGGCAACCGAAGTGCGGCAGCTGATCGAGCAGTCCGGCCTCTCCCGCGCTGAGTTCGCGTCCCGCATCGGCACCTCCCCCTCACGCCTCTCGACCTACGCGACCGGGAAGGTGACGCCGTCGGCGGCCCTGCTTGTCCGGATGCAGTCGGTTGCCGAGGCGTGCCGAAGCGGACCTACGATCTCGTAGCTCGATCCCGGCTTGTAACCGCAAGGCCCCGGCGGCCCGCCAACGCGGGCCGCCGGGGCCAGTGAGCGATCCTCCTACTCGAAGACGATGTAGAAGGGGTGGGCGCTTGGGGTGGTCGGTTCCCCAACGGTGGTGGTGCGGACCCTGTAGTCGCCGTTTTCGCAGCCGGCAAGGCTGGAACTCGACGAGAAGGTGGGGTTCACCAGGATCCCGTCGGCCGGCCCGAATGCATCAGGGGAAACGGTCACAACGTGGACGGTGAACGAGAGATTTCTAAAACAGTAGATACCCGCCGCAGGGCTTTCCACATTTGCCTGTGCGATGTTCTTGGAATTTTCGGCGTCGACGGTTCCGTTCGACTCGATGTGGGCGTACGCAACCGAGGAACCAGCGGCGCCAGTAGCGCCTTTTGGCCCCTGTGGCCCTTCTTTGCCCTGTGGCCCTTCTTTGCCCTGTGGACCGGTGGGACCTGCGGGTCCAGCCGGGCCGGCCGGCAACTGTCCGGCCTTGAAGTCGGCAGCCTTCAGCGAGTGGTTCTTGACTTTGGCGCTGTTGACGGCGTTCTTCTTCAGCTGCTTGCTGCCGACGCTGTTCTTCGGAAGCTGGCTGGCCGCGAAGGCGGCGCCGCCGAGGACCAGGAAGACGGCGATCGACGACATCACGTTTGCGTACGTGAGCCGCTTGCGTATCTGATTCATGGGTCTCTCCCTTGAGGATCTGGACGAAAGGGAGTCGCCTCGGCGGCGGGTCTCCCCAGTTGCTTGAGAATTTTGACCCTTTCAGGCAACCCGGATGCTGTCAACCGAGAGTGGACGACCGGCTGCCGATGAGGCTCGTCAGGCGACCACTCCGCCCCGCCTCACGCGAGTGGAGATGGTGCCCAGAGCCGGTCGACCGGAACGGCGTGAAGGCGGTCCTCCTGCGTGTAGCTGTGCCGTCCGAGATGCAGGACGACGCCGCCGAGGAAGCGTTCGCCGAGCGCCTCGCGGAGCTTGCGGAGGCTGCGGAAGTCCCGCACGCCCACCCGTTCGCCGGCCTTGACCTCGACGCAGGCGATGGCACCGTCGTCCCGTTCGAGCACCAGGTCGACCTCGTCCCCGTCGTGGGTGCGCCAGTGGCCGGGCTTGGGAACCGGGTCCATCCAGCTCGCCTGCTTGAGGATCTCGCCGACGCAGAAGGTCTCCAGGAGGTGGCCCAGCTCCGTCAGGGCTTGCGGCTGCGCCGCTGCGAGCCGTGAGCTCGACAGTCGCAGCATCCTTCCTGCCAGGCCGGAGTCGACGAAGTGCAGCTTCGGCTTCGAGGATGCGCGGCTGCGCAGCGTCGTCCCCCAGGCTGGCAGGCGAGAGACAATGAAGGCAGCCTCGAGGAGCTGCAGATAGTGCTCAGCGGTCGTCCGCTCGACCTGAATCTCCTCGCCGAGCCGGGAGACGTTGAGCACCTGCGCGGTCTGCCCACCCAGATGCGCGACCAGGGGAGCCATCTTCTCGCGCTGCCTGATGCTCGAGAGCTCGGCCACGTCGCGCTCGATGACGAGGCGCAGGTAGTCGTCAAACCAGCGGTCTCTCCCAGGCCCCTCGGCGCGCGCCACCGCCAGCGGAAAACCGCCCCGCAGGAGGCGGTCGACGTACTCCATCCGCGAGGTCGACGAGGGTCCGGCGGCGACGAGAGCAGCCGGATCCGTGAGCAACGTGGCGACGAACCGCTCCGCTACCCCGTCGATCTCGCCCTGCGACAGCGGCCAGAGCGTGACCACGTGGAGCCGACCGGTGAGCGACTGCGCCGCCGTCGGCAGGCTCGAATAGCGCGTCGAGCCCGTGATCAGGAACCGGCCCGGGCTCAACCGCCGGTTGAGCTCCGCCTTGATCGCGTCGAGGATCGCCGGGACGTGCTGGTACTCGTCGAAGAAGACCGGCGGCTGCGCGGCGGCGAACGCGGACGGGCTGGCGCTGACCGCCTCGCGCGTCTCGGGATCGTCCAGGTCCACCACCGCCCGGCCCGCAGCCTCCGCAAGCGAACCGACCATCGTCGACTTTCCCACCGTGCGCGGCCCGTGAACCGCGATCACCGGCTCCTCGCGCATGAGGCGCTCCACGACCGGTTCGAGGCAGCGCCGGAGGCGGTTGAAATCAGGTTCCCGCACCTCTCCAGTATGCCCTAAACCACGAAATGGAGGACTCTGAACCCGCAAAATGGAGGACCCTGAACCCGCATTTTCGAGGGCGTCTAACCCGCAAAGTCGAGGGCCGGGGGGCGGGGAGAGCTTCAGGCGTCCCGCTCGGCCTCGACCCGCTCGGCCTCCTCGGCCAGGCGCTCGACCAGGCGGGCGAAGGCGTGGACGCCCTCGTCCACCTTGCCGTAGCCGCCGGCGATGTAGCGGGCGTAGACGCCCTCGAGGATGATCGCCAGCTTCCAGTAGCCGAGGGCGACGTAGAAGTTGAGGTCGGAGAGGTCGCGGCCACTGCGCTCGGCGTAGCGGGCGGCGAGCTCGGCCGGGTCGGGAAACCGGGGGCGAGGTTGGCGGGCATGCCGAGGGCGACGACGTCCTCGCCGCGCTCGGGCCAGTAGGCCATCAGCAGGCCGACGTCGGCGAGGGGATCGCCGAGGGTGCAGAGCTCCCAGTCGACCACGGCGGCGACCTCGCCGCGCTCGGTGAGGATCATGTTGTCGAGGCGGTAGTCGCCGTGGACGATCGTCGCCGGCCCCTGCTCGGGGATCCGCGCCGAAAGCGCCGCGTGGACGCGGTCGATCGGCTCCAGCTCGCGCGTCTTCGACCTTTCCCACTGCCCGTGCCAGCGGTGCAGCTGGCGGGCGACATAGTCCTCCTTGCGGCCGAGGTCGCCGAGCCCGGCGGCGTCGGGGTCGACGGCGTGGATCCGCACCAGGGTGTCGGCGACGCGCTCGCCGATCGCCCGCCGGTCGGCCTGGTCGGGGAAGATCTCCGCCTCGGCGAGGCCGCGCAGGATCGGCCCCTCGACGAACTCCATCACGTAGAAGGGCGCGCCGTTGACGCTCTCGTCCTCGCAGAGGCCGAGCACCGGGGCGACCGGCACATCGGTCCCGCCCAACGCCGAGACGACCTTGTGCTCGCGGGCCATGTCGTGGGCCGAGCCGAGCCGCTTGCCGAGCGGCGGGCGCCGCAGCGCGAAGTTCGTTCCGGCGGCGTCCGTGACTCGGTACGTGAGGTTCGAGTGGCCGCCGGCGATGCGCTCGAAGGAGAGCGGGAGGTCGACCCCCGGCACGTTCTCGCCGAACCAGGCTTCGAGCGGCTTGCGCTCGATCCCGTCCGGGGCGGCGACGGTTCCGTTTGCGTCGGTAGCCTCGTGGGGGTGGGCTCGACCCATACGGCGCAAGCATATTCACCATCCCGCCGGCGCCTGAGCCCGTCGCTCGCCAACCGGCTGCGCATCGGGTTCGCGGTCGGCTTCGCCGTGCTGACGGCGATGGCCGTGATCGGGGTCGGCCGCTTCATCCAGCAGCGCCAGGACTTCGAGGACTCGATCGCCCGCTCCTACCAGGTGGAGATGGCGGCCCGGGAACGGATCGCCCGCGGCAACGGCGGGCCGGCGGCGCGCGCCGTGGTCGACCGCGAAGCCCGCCACCGCAGCGAACTGCGCGACCAGATCTCCGGCGACACCCGCGACACCGCCCTGCTCGTCGCCGCCGGGCTGATCGCCGGCCTGACCGGGGCGCTGCTCCTCTTCAGCGGCCTGATCTCCTCGATGCGGCGGCCGCTCGAGCAGCTGGTCGACGCCGCCGGGCGCCTCGCGGGCGGCGACCGCAGCGTCCGGGTCGAGGTCGGCGGCCTCTCCGAGACGGCGACCCTCGGCGCCGCCTTCAACGAGATGGCCGCCGAGCTGGAGATCGAGGAAGGCCGCCGCGACGAACTCGACCGGCTCAAAGACGAGTTCGTCCTCACCGCCTCGCACGAGCTGCGCAGCCCGCTGACCTCGGTCCAGGGCTTCGCCGAGCTGCTGATGCTCGAACGGGACTCGCTGACCCCGCGGCAGCTGGAGACGGTCGAGGTGATCCTCGACAACTGCCGCCACCTCGTCCGCCTGCTCAACGACCTGCTCGACCTCGCCCGCTCCGACGCCGGCCGCCTGGCAATTCGTCCGCAGCCGACCGAGGTCGCGCCGCTCGTCGAGGACGTGGTGCGTACGATGCGCGCCCAGACGGAGGCAGCCAGTCAGACCCTGGGCGTGGACGTCCAGCCCGGCCTGCCGTCGATCGAGGTCGAGCCGGACCGAATTCGCCAAATACTCGTGAACCTGATTACGAATGCGCATGAGTACTCGCCCGAAGGTGCGTCCATCGGGGTCGCGGCTCGTGCCGACGGTGCCGAGGTGGAGATCAGCGTGACCGACGACGGACCTGGAATCCCCGCCGAGCAGCTGGAGCGCATCTTCGAGCGCTTCACCCGCGGCGACGCCGGCCTCACCCAGCGGGTCGGCGGCACCGGCCTCGGGCTGGCGATCTCGAAATCGCTGGTCGAGCTGCACGGCGGCAGCATCGCGGCGGAGTCGCAGCCCGGGCGGGGCTCGACCTTCCGCGTGCGGCTGCCGGTCTCCGGCGGGACCGCGGCCGGTGGCGGCCCGGACCGGGCGGCGGCGGGGGCCGGCTGATGGCGCGGATCCTCGTCGCCGACGACTCGGAGACGATCCTGCTGCTGATGCGGACGCGGCTGGAGATGGCCGGTCACGCCGTCGTCGCCGCCGCCGACGGCCAGGAGGTGCTCGACGCCGTCGCCGACGGCGGCCTGCCCGACCTGCTCCTGCTCGACGCGATGATGCCGCGCAAGTCCGGCATCGACGCCCTGCGCGAGCTGCGAGCGGGCGGCGCCGCGATCCCGGCGCTGATCGTCAGCGCCCACCAGAACCCGGGCGACGCCGACGCCCCCACCGACCTGGCGATCGACGGCTACATCACAAAGCCGATCGACTTCGACCTGCTGCTGGAGACGATCGCGACGCTGACCGGGTAGCGACTCCGAGATTGTGGCGCCTCGCCCTGGCGAGGGCGAGATAGTTCTCGCCCTGGCGAGTCAATGCGAGTCAGCGACGGCGGACCCGGAACCTGAAGACGGCCGGGGTGCGGTCGCGGTTGCCGGCCCGGTCGATCGCGAAGACGCGAAAGACGTGGCGTCCGAGGCGGACGTGGTAGCGACGGGGCGGGCGACAGGGCCGGTACGGCCTGCGGTCGAGCCTGCAGCGGAAGCGCGAGCCGGCCTCGTTCGAGGCGAAGCGGAAGGACACCGGGTGCCACCTGCGGTGGCTGCCGACGACGCGGTGGGGACGATGGAGAAGCCTGGTCCGCGGCGGGCGGCGGTCGTGCGGCTGCTGCTTCCTCACCGGCGCTGGGGTCGGGGTGGGGGCCGGTTCGGCCAGCGGCGGCGGGGGCAGCAGGGTCCGGGTCCGGAAGTTGTTCGGGTCGGCTTCGTAGACGCGCTCGCACTCGACCGGGGCGGGATCGCCGTACTGGGGTCGGTCGATCGTGGCGCTGTCGCTGTCGGGGCCGCAGTCGATCGTCCGATCGGCGTCGCCCGAGTTGGCGAGGATCGAGTCTTCGCCGGCCCCGGCGACGAAGACGTCGGCGCCCTGGTGGCCGAGCAGCTGGTTCGCGCCGGCGTCGCCGTAGAGGACGTCGTCATAGGAGCCGCCCTCGAGGTCCTCGACTTCGGCGATCGAATCGAGCGGTTCGCCGCCGCAGTCGGGGTATTCGCCGCCGCCGGGCCGGCCGGCGAGGCCGGCCTGCAGATTCGCCTCGATGCCTTCGCCGAAGCGCGCCCAGGAGGCGTTGTCGCGCCCTTCGCCGCCGACGATCCGCTCGCCGTCGCAGACCGAGCTGGAGAGGAAGAGGTCGTTGCCGGCGCCGCCGTTCAGCGTGTCGGCGCCGCCGTTGTGGAGGAGGGCGTCGTCGCGGCCGAGGGCGTTGAGGGTGTCGGCGCCGTCGCCCGGGCCGTCGACGAGGATGTCTTCGCTTTCCTCGCCGCCGGTGATCGTGTCGTTGCCCTCGCCGCCGATCTCGACCACCGAGGCGGTGGCCGGGAAGTTGCTCGCGGCGATCGTGTCGCTGCCGGCCATCCCGGCGATCAGCAGCGAGTCGAGCGGCCGTTCCACCGGGGTCGTGAGGGAGCAGACTGCTTCGTGGGCGGTCGGGATTTCGCAGCCGCCTTCGTCGCTTGCGCTCTGGTCGAATTCAGAGCCGGGAGCGAGCTGGAAGGTGACTTTGTCCGGCGCGTAGGAGGCGGTGATGCCGTCGTCGCCGCTGCTGCCGACGAGGTAGAGCTCGGCGTAGGGGGTCGCTTCCAGCGGAGCCATGAAGCCGACGCTGACCTTGGTCGCTTCGCGCGGTTCGACCTTCACTTCCGACTCGCATTCCGAGGCGCCCGCTTCCGGCTTACAGGCATCCCCGTCGGCGCCGCCGTAGAGGTGGTCTTCGCCGCCGCCGCCGACCAGCGCGTCCGCGCCGCCGCCGCCGTAGATCGTCTCTCCCGATCCCGTCCCTTCGATGTAGTCGGAGAACGGAGTGCCGACGATCGTCTCGAAGGCCCCGACTTCGACTTCGTCGACCCCACCGCCCACCGGGGCCACCCCGTTGTTCGCGTTCTGGCCCGTCTGCCCGAGGAAGAGCCGCAGGCCGCGTTCGCCTTCCGGGGCTGGGAAGTTCGCGAACGGGACTTCGCCGCCGAAGCTCGGCGTGACGCCGGTCGCGTAGCTGAGCGTGTCGTTGCCGCCGCCGGTGTCGTAGATGCGGTCGATCGTCGAGTCGCCGCGGACGAAGTCGTCGCCTTCGCCGCCGTCAATCGAGTCGGCGCCGAAGCCGCCCGCGAGGAGGTCGTTGCCGGGACCGCCGAGCAGGAGGTCGTCGCCGATGCCGCCGTAGAGCCGGTCGTCGCCGAGGCCGCCGATCAGGGTGTCGTTGCCGCGCTCGCCGAAGACGACGTCGTTGCCTGGGCCGCCTTCGAAGGTCTGGCTGCCGACGCCGAGGAACTGGCAACTCGCGGGGCAGGGCGATTCGACACCGAGCGAAGCCGCGACGATCGTGTCATTGCCGCCCCCGCCCTTGACGTCTTCCACCGAGGCCGGAGCGACGATCACATCCGAGCATGGAGTCCCGTAAACCGTCCCGCCGACCCGGCTCGGGCCTTCAGAACAGCTGGGGCTCGTATCGGCGGCAAAAGCCGCGCCGGGCAGGCCCAGCAGCGCTGCCGAGCAGACGATCAGAAGTCCAAGAGCGAGACGCACTTCCCCTCCATACCCGCAACCGGGTCCTCGATTCGGTGACGCTTCCGATTTCCAGCACACCCAGTGTTCCGCGAATCGGACAGGAGCCGTGGGGGTGGGGCTCGCCGGACCCTCCCCGCAGTTGTCCGCCGAGCCCCACCCCCACGGCTCCCCCGGCCTGTTGTCCGCCGAACCCCATCCCCCGGCTCCCCCACGCTCGGAGGTCACCGCTCAACTCTTGGCTATCTCCAATCGAATCTCCTTGCCCTTCAGCTTCGTCCCGTCGAGGAACTCGACGGTGCGCTCGGCCTCGTCGGGGTCGACCTCGACGAAGGAGAAGCGGTGGAGGACGCGGACGTCGTGGACGGCCTCGTCGGGCAAAACCGCGCCCTCGCGCAGCGCCCAGCGCAGGTCCTCCTCGCCGATCCCGCTGCGCTCGCCGCGGTTGACGAAGAGCTTCACGGTCTTCGCCTTCGACTTCCCGTCGCCGTCGCCGTTGGCCGGGGCCTCGGCCGCCGGCTCGCGCCGGCGCCGCTCGCCGCGCTCGCCTTCCGGGCGCTCCTCGCGCTCGCGGCGGCGGCGGCGGGGCCGCGGCGCGTGCTCGAGCCGCTCCTCGGGCGTCTCCCACTCGCCGATCGTCGTGTTGACGTCGCGTTCGATCCGGCCGATCTCGTCCTTC
>CAWDAP010000002.1:0-251232 GCA_963800355.1 uncultured Actinomycetes bacterium
AGGGGTGCGAGAGGAACAGATGCCTCGGGATGGTCCGCCCAACCGAGGTCTCGATGATGAACGTGCTTCGCAGCAGCCCACTTTCCTCGTATTGCATCGCCGCCTGATTGGACCACGGGAAGCTCGCGGCCGCACCAGCGGGGAAAAGTGCTCCGAAGACGAGAAGGAGCAAGACGACAATCGCCGCCCGGCCGGAACCTCGGCCGGGGCGACTGGTTAGAACTGCTTTAGTGGTATGCATAGGACGCGGCACCCTATAGGCACCCAATGAGTGCTAGGCACGTCCTGAGCACTCGATGTTCGCTTTCTGACACACCGCCGCGACTCGCCCGAGGGCTCAGTCGGGGGGATTCTCGCCCTCGTTCTCGCCCTCTTCCTCCTCGCGCCCGCCCTCGTTCACGTCCTCTTCCTCCTCGCGCCCGCCCTCCCCCTCTTCCTCCTCGGCGTCTTCGCGTTCCTGCTGCAGGGCCCGGGCGAGGGCCATCTCGACACCGGAGAGGAGGACGTAGACGCCGGAGGCGACGGCCGGCGCGACCACCCAGCCGACCCAGCCGCCGAGGATTTCGGCCGCCAGCGCCGCTCCCCCGACCCCGCCGCCGACCGAGAGGTACCCCAGCGCCGCGCCGAGGGCGATCACGTCAGAGGGGTCCCCGCGCCACCGCACGCGGAACCCCTTCGAGCTGATCCCGTCGATCAGGGTCACGGAGGTGACCGCGCCGGCGACGAAGAGGAAGACCCGGCCGACCGTCGGCGGGCCCTCGATCGCCGAGATCGCGCCGAAGCTGGCGGTGATCATCACCGAGAAGCCGTAGGCCGAGACGTTGTTGCGAAGCGAGGTGCGGATTCCGTGGTCCAGCCCGCTGGCGACGCGCCGCAAATTCATGCCGCGCCTATACCCGGTTCGGGGAATTACCCGGAGGTTGAACCATGTCGCCCGTCGGGGTAGGGGGGAAGGGAACCCGTAAGAGACGAAAGGAGCGACATGTTCGAGCGACTGCACACCCCCGAGGAGGCCTTCAACTACAAGCTCGGGGCGACGCTGAAGATGGAGGAAAAGGTCCTCGAAATCCTCGACGACAGCATCGAGCACGCCGAGGAGGAGAAAGTCAAGACGGCCCTGCGGGAGCACCGGCACGAGTCCGAGGCGCATGTGAAGGTGGTCGAGCGCGTCTTCGAGCTGTTCGGCTGGGAGCCCGACGACTCGTCGTGCCCGGCGATCGAGGGCCTCGAGAAAGAGGCCAAGGCAACCGTCAAAAAGGCCGACGACGAGGTCGTTGACGGGATCATCCTGCAGGGCGCGGTCGAGGTCGAGCACCACGAGATCGGCGTCTACGAAAACCTGATCATCCAGGCCACCGCGATGGGACGCGACGACGTCGTCGAGCTGCTGCGGGCCAACATCGAGTCCGAGCACTCGGCCCTGAAGAAGGTGAAAGAGCTGCAGGGCGAGATCGCCGTCAAAGCGAAGGCGACTGCCTGAGGCCACCGTCCCCGGGAGGCGGGCGCCTTCACCCAGGCGCTCGCCGCCCCCCGCGGCCGGTGGAAGGTCGCTCAGGAGGCGCCGTCGCCGAGGGCCGCGAGCGCCTCCTCGGCACTGCCGAAGACGAGGCCGTTGGAAGTCAGGCCGGTCATCGCCAGCACCCGCAGAACCTGATCGGTCGGCGAGTAGACGACGAGCCGGTTGCCTGCCTCCTGCATCCGGTTGTGGGCGCGGAGGATCACCGCGATTCCGGAGGAGTCGATGAAGTCGCAGCCATCGAGGCCGAGGACGACCTGGCTGCACTCCTCGGCCGCCGCGCGGAGGATCTCGTCGAGCTGGCCTGCGACAGCGAGGTCGAGCTCGCCTTCGATCTGGATGTCGCGGGCGCCTCGGCGCAGGTCGCGGCTGCTCACATGGAAGCGCTGCATCATCGTGATTCGGTGGTTGGGTAATCGCGCATGGTCAGACCTCTGAGGTGTCGAGTGCGTCTCGTCAGGGTCCGCAAGATGACCCTTTGGCCATCCTCCGTGCCGCATTTCTCTGGCAATGAAACGGTGCCGCAGCCCCGAAGCATCGGCGCAATTCTAACGTCTGGAGCTGGAGGGACGCAACGGAGGGTTGGAACCGGCTTCGCGACGGGTAGGTGCCGAGGGTGAGCGACAATGGGCCCGCCGGCGGCTCCGCCGTCAACGAGATCCCGAACCCGTCCGAGGGCTACGCGCCGCCGGAGAGGCGACCGCCGTTCCTCTCCTACCTCAGCTTCATGACCACCTTCGGCGCACTGGTCGCCGCGGCCCTGGCGCTGGCGAAGCGGCAGGGGCGGGAGCTGCCGGAGCGGGTTCCGGCCGGGCAGCTGCTACTGGTCGGCACCGCCTCCCACAAACTCTCCCGGCTGATCGCCAAGGACAAGGTGACGAGCCCGCTGCGGGCGCCCTTCACCGAGCTCGAAGGCAGCGGCGGGCCGGCCGAGTTCGAGGAGCGCTCGCGCGGCACGGGCGTGCGCAAGGCGGTCGGCGAGCTCCTGATCTGCCCCTTCTGCCTCGGCCTCTGGGTGATCGCCGCCTTCTCGGTCGGGCTGCTGTTCGCGCCGCGGGTGACCCGCTTCGTCGCCTCGCTGTTCGCCGCGCTGACGGTCTCCGACTTCCTGCAGATCGCCTACAAGGCGGCCGAGGAAAAGGGCTTCGGCTAGCGACCGGACGAAGAACTCTTGAGGTTTTGCCCGCCGCCGGCGAGGGTACCGTCCCTGCACCGTGCAGGAGACCCGTCTCGCCTGGATCTTCGGTTCGTCTCGGAGCGGCAGCACCTGGCTGTTGAAGATGCTCGCGGACCTCGAGGGCGTCGTCCCGGTCGACGATCCGCACCTCGGTCATCACCTCGGCGTGTGGCGACCGATTCCGCTCGCCTGGGCCGCCTGCGAGCAGCCGCCGGAGCTGAGCACGCTGCTCGACCTCAAGGCCGAGGAGCCCGGCTACTTCTTCGCCGAGCGGCACCGCGAGGCATGGCGGGAGCCGCTGCGGCAGCTGATCGTCGCGCGCTTCGAGGCACAGGCGGCGGACGCCGGCCTGGCCGACCCCGCCCAGGCGTCGGCCTTCGTCGTCAAGGAGCCGGGATCGCACGTGGCGCCGCTGCTGACCGACCTCTTCCCCGCCTCGAAGCTGATCTTCCTCCTGCGCGACGGCCGCGACGTCGTCGATTCCTGGCTCGACGCCTACAGCGACGGCTCCTGGGCGATCCCCGGCGGCGCCTTCCCGGTCAGCGAGGAGGGGCGGATCCCGCTGATCAGGTGGCTCTCGGCGGTCTGGGCCTACCGCAGCCGCGCCGTCCGCCAGGCCTACCGGGCCCGCGACGAGGGGGACCGGATCCTGATCCGCTACGAGGAGCTGCGGGCCGAGGCCGAGGAGTGGCTCGGCCGGGTCTGCGGGATGATCGGGATCGACCCGGTGCGGGTCCCGCAGGTGGTCGAAGCCCATCGCTTCGAGCGGCAGCCGCGGGCGGCGCGGGGGCGGCGGCGCTTCATCCGGCAGGCACGCCCGGGGGGCTGGCGCGAGAATCTCAGCCCGGCCGAGCAGCGGGCGATGCACGAGGCGATGGGCCCGGCCCTGGCCGAGTTCGGCTACGAGGTCGAAGAGCCGCTCGCGGCGACCGGCTGACGGGCGCCCCGTCGACCCCGAGGCGCACCCAGGCGTGTTCCATCGCGCTAGCTCTCGCTCGGGTGTTTCCCGGCTGACACCGGCTACAAACGAAGTTTCGGCCCGTCGGCATGGGGTAATCCGGCCGTCAGGCACAACGACCGCACCGCCGTTTGTGTCGGGAGGCAAACCGCTCACTTCTCACGGCGCGAGCACGGAGATTGGGAGAGGCTAAAACCCGATTTTCGAAGCCGGAGGGGAAATGGACACTCAGTCAGCAGGTTCGAGCACGGACGCAGCAGGCAGCAAGGAGATCCGCAAGCTGGAACTCGGCCCGGCGCTGAAACGCGACCGGTTGCTGCGCCGCGTGGTCGACGCCGGCAAGCGCCTGCCGCAGAATTCCCCAAGAAGGCTCGCAAGGCCGCGCGAGGTCCCGGCCGGGTCTGGACGAGCGACGGAGCCAGCCGGCGACGGCTAAGGTCCTAACCGGCGTCGCCGTTCTTCCGCGCCTCCTTCGCCGCCGCCGCGGCCTCCTCCAGCCGCTCGGCCTCGCGCTCGGTCGCCGCCGCCTCCTCCTTCGCCTCGATGCTCTCTTCCTTGGCCTCGAGCTTCTCGAGCTGGGCGGCCTTGTTCCCTTTGGCTGCGCCGCGCTTGGCTTTGGCGGTCGATTTCGCCGCCCCCTTCTTCTTTTTCGCCTCGGCCCTTGCGGCCCGCGCCTCGCGTTCGCGGCGGCGCTTCTCGGCTTTGCGCCGGTCCTGCGCGGCCTTGCGCCGGGCTTCGGTCGCCGCTTCGGAGGCTGCTTCGCCCGCTTCCGCCTGTCGCTCGGAGGCCTCGCGCTCCTGGACCTCGGCCCGCTCACGCAGCTCGGCCGCCCGCTCGCGCTCTTTGGCCGCCAGCAGCGCGGCGCGGCCTTCCTCCCGCAGCTCATCGTCGCGGAAGAGGATGCCGGTGGCGCTGCGGGCTCCCGCCTCCGCCCGGTCGAGCAGGTGCCTGGCGCTCGAGTCGGAGCCGCCGAGGGCGCCGAGCGCAACGTCGAGCGGCGTCCGCGCCAGCTTCATCGACGAGTTGAAGATCGTCTTCGAGATCGTCGGCATCGCCATCAGCTCTCCTCCTTGGGATCGATCGTCGCGGCGGCCTCTTCGGCCCGGGCAGCTTCGCGCCCGAGCTCGGCGGCCTCGCGGTCAGCCTTGCTCTTCTCGGCCCCTGCCTCCAGTCGTTTCTCCTGCGCCCGTGCTTCGCCGGCCAGGCGCTCGCGCTCGGCCGCGGCCTTCTCGACCTGCGCCCGCCGGGCGGCCTCGCGCTCCTCGGCCGCGCGTTTGCGCTCGGCCTCCTCTTCGGCGGCGATCTCCCGCGCCTCCAGCTCGACCTCGCGCCGCTCGGTCTCGGTCTGCGCCCGCTCGGCCTCGATCTCGGCCTCCTGCTCCGCGCGCTCGGCCTCGCCGGCCCGCTCGGCCGCCTCCGCCGCGGCGTCGGCCTGGACCTCCTGCAGGCGTCCCTCGCGCTCCAGCTCCTCGCGCCCGAACGCCGACCCCGCCAGCTTCTTCACCCGACCGACCACCTTGCCCAGGGGCCGCCGGCGATCTGCTCCTGCTCGCTCAAAGCCGGTTCTCCTTTCGCATCTCGGTCTCTCTGCGGTCTCTCTGTGCCATCCAGTCCCAGCTACCCGAACGCGAGTTCGAGCGAACCGTGCGCGCGGTCACATTCGGCGCCTGCGAGTCCGGCGTTCGTCCTTTGTCCCTCGCCCCGGGTACAAAGGACGAACGCCGCGGCTGGATCGCGGCTAATAGCGGAGGATCGCGGCGACGCCCTCGGCCTCGGCCAGCGGCTCGGCGAGCTCGTCGCGGACGATCGTCACCTCGGCGCTGCCGGCGAGGGCGGCGCGGATCAGCCCCTCGGCGTCGGCGTCGATCGCCGCATCGAAGACGAGGTGATCGACCCGGCCTTCGCGCAGGGCCTCGCTGGTCTCCTGCAGCCCTGCGGAGCCGTGGCTGCCGCCCTTCGCCTCGTCCAGCGCCCGTTCTACGAGCGTCCGGTCACGGTCGTTGTCGAGGCGCTCGATCGCCGCGGCGACCACCTCGCTCAGCTTCCCCTTCGGGGTCGAGATCAGGTCCATCTCGCCGCCGAGCTCCGGCTTCGCCTTGGCCGAGCCGAAGCCGGCGTTGAAGGCCTCGACGTCTTTCAGCGGGCCGAAGACGACGATCTGCTCGAGGCCGTTCTCCTCCAGGGCGCGGGCGGCGAGTCCGCCGCACGCGTGGAGGAAGCGCTGGCGGTTGTGTTCCAGCCGTTCGTCGTACTGGTCGTGCCCGGAAGCGCTGACGCCCTGGGCGCGGGCGGGGTTGTCGGTGCTCTGCGATTTGCGCTCGCGCCAGTCGAGGCTGGTGACGCTCAGCTCCCAGTCCTGGAGCTCGTCGAGGGCGCCTTCGGCGCAGCGCAGCAGCCGCACCCGCTCGGACGAGAGCAGGGCGACCCCGCGGGCGGCGCCGCGGCAGCAGAGGGCGAGCACCGGCGCGACCGCCGGCTCGGGGCCGAACTCGACGCAGGCGTCGGCGACCGGGGCCGTCCCGGTGCCCCACCAGCGCTCGCCGCCCTCCTTCTCGGCAACCTCGACGAAGCCGACTTCGCCGCGCGGCGGCGGCCGCAGGTCGCCGTCCTCGAAGCGGTCGAGGACCCGCTTCGCCGTCGCCCGCAGCGCCACCCGCAGGTCGTGCTCGGCTTCCTTGTGGGCGTCGAGGATCGCCTCGAGCC
This sequence comes from uncultured Actinomycetes bacterium, assembly GCA_963800355.1. Lineage (GTDB taxonomy): Bacteria > Actinomycetota > Thermoleophilia > Solirubrobacterales > 70-9 > VAYN01. The sequence goes on from CAWDAP010000002.1 coordinate 6,355, forward strand.
CGTTGCGCAGCTCGGTCCGCCAGGCGCCGGTGCGGTCGGCCGGGTCGAAGCCGAGGTAGACGGAGAGGACGCCCAGCTCGGGGCGCCATTCGCTTGCTTCGCGCACTTCCTGCAGAGACGGCTGGCTCATCGACTCATCCTCCTAACTCGGGTGCGCCTCGCCTACCCCGCCGGCTCGGGGTGAAAAACCGCCGGCAGGGTAGGGACGGGCATGGGACTAAGTGACTATCCGAAGACCCGCGCGTGCGGCTGGCGAGGGCCGCACCTAGCGGGGGTAGGACGCAGGGAGGCCCAATGGCAGCGCCATTTGGCCGACCGAGGACGACGCCCCGCGAAGTGTGTGCGGCGCCGCCAGGCGTGCGTGGGGGTTTTCGGATCGTCGCTAAGGACCTATCCCGATAGGGGCGTGCCCGTGGGACGGTTCAGGACCAAGCGGGGCGGTCACGGCGCGGATTCCGCGTGGCAGCGCCACGTGGGATTCGCGACGGGGCCGAATCCGCGCCGGTCCTGAACCGTATCCAGGGGTGCGACTTCCCTATCGGGATAGGTCCTAAGACTTGATACGCCGATTCCCGGGCCGCCCCGACCCGATCCGCGGCCGCCTTCGCCCGGACCGGAGCCGGGACCGCCGGCGCCGCCCGAGCCCGACCCGGCGCCGCCGCGGCCCGACCCGGGGCCGGCGGAACCGCAGCCGCCGCTCGACCCGCCGGCGCCGCACCCGCCGGCGCCGCACCCGCCGGCGCCGGAGATCGCCGTCTAGACGACCGCCTCGGCTTCCTCGTGCGGGAACACCGCATCGGCCGCCTCGGCGGCGGTCAGCTCCGGGTAGAGCGTCCGGATCAAGCCGATCGCCAGGCCGGCGCCGACCAGCTGCGCGACGACGAAGCCGGGAACCGAGGCGGGGGCGATCCCGGCGAAGGTGTCGGAGAAGATCCGCCCGACGTCGATCGCCGGGTTGGCGAAGCTGGTCGAGCTGGTGAAGAAGTAGGCGGCGCCGATGTAGGCGCCGACCGCGGCGGGCGCCAGCTCGCCGCGGCGGGTGCGGGCGAGGGAGAAGATCACCAGCAGCAGCCCGATGGTGGCGATCACCTCGGCAAGCAGGTGAGGCGGCGAGGCGCGGTGATGGGTCGAGATGCTGATCGCCGCCAGCGAGAACATCGCGTTGGCGAGGACGGCGCCGGCGATGCAGCCGCCGACCTGGGCGGGGAGGTAGGCGAGCGCATCGCGGGGCCGCAGGCCCCCGAAGGCCGCGTCGACCAGGGAGACGACCGGGTTGAAGTGGGCGCCGGAGACCGGCCCGAACATGAGGATGAAGGTGAAGAGCCCGGCCGCCGTCGCCGCCGCGTTCTCGAACAGCTGCAGCCCGGTGTCCCCCGGCGAGAGCGAGGCGGCGGCGATCCCCGAGCCGATCACGGTCATCGCCAGGAAGGCCGAGCCGAGGAACTCGGCCAGCAGGCGCCTGGGGAGCGGGGCGACATCCATCGCCGCCACCCTATCCATTGACAGGTATCACTTCAATAGATATATGTGAATAGATGACCGTCGAGCTGGAGCTGGCACCGAAGACGAAGCGGGCCGCGGGCGAGTGCTGCTCGGAGCCGCTCCTGCATCCGGACGTCTCGCCCGAGCGGGCGGACCGGATGGCGGCGGTCGCCAAGGCGCTTGGCGACCCGATCCGGCTGCAGCTCGTCGACGTCCTGCGCAAGCACGCCGGCAAGGTCTGCGTCTGCGACCTCGTCCCCCTCTTCGACCTCTCCCAGCCGACCGTCTCCCACCACCTCAAGGTCCTGCGCGAGGCCAGCGTCGTCGCCTCCGAGCGCCGCGGCCTCTGGGCCTACTACTACGTCATCCCCGGCGCGCTGGAGGAGCTCGGCGCCTGGCTGCCCGGCTGCTGCGCGCCGGAGTCGTGCGACTGCGAGCGCGCCTGATGGCCAACGCCCTCTTCGTCTGCCTACACAACGCCGGCCGCTCGCAGATGAGCCAGGCGCTGTTCGAACGCGCCGCGGCCGGCCGCCACGGCGCCCGCTCGGCCGGCACGACCCCCGGCGAGCACGTCCACCCCGAGGTCGCCGAGGCGATGCGCGAGTTGGGGATCGAGATCGGCGAGCGCAAGCCGCGCCTGCTCACCACCGCCGACGCCGAGTGGGCCGACGTCGTGGTGACGATGGGCTGCGGCGACAAGTGCCCCTACATCCCCGGCCGCCGCTACCTCGACTGGGACCTGCCCGACCCGAAGGGCCAGTCGCTCGACGCGGTGCGGGCGACCCGCGACGAGATCGCCCGCCGCGTCGAGTCGCTGGTCACCGAACTCGACGCGGGTGGTTGAGCTTCGGCCTCCTATAGAGGCCGAAGCTCAACCACCCGCCATTTCAGTCGGCGCCCGCGTAGCGGAGCGAACCTCGGTGAGCAAAGGCGAAACGCTGCGCCTGCACACCATCTACAACAACACGATGGGGATGCCGATCGGCAACGCGATGGGCATCATGATCGCCTACTTCGGCTAGCTCGAAGACAGCGTCGCGGCACCGGAGCCGGCCCGTCGGGGCCGGCTCTTTTCGGTGCCCGCCGCGGTCGCTGAAGCGACTGGCTTAGAGCGACGCCTCGCCACCGAGTACGGTTTCGGTGCGGCCGCCGACCCAGATCGTCCCGTCCTCGTCCTGGTCGATCTTGACCCGGCCGGCGCGGCCGATCGCGCTGCCCTGGGTGGCGAGGTAAGGGGCGGCGAGGCGACCGCTGCCGAGCAGCCACTGCGCGAGCGAGGCGTTGAGGCTGCCGGTCACCGGGTCCTCGGCGGCGACGCCGTCGATCGGGAAGAAGGCGCGCACCTCGATCGCCGCCTCCGAGCCGCGGCGGTGGAAGCCGACGACGCCGAGGTCGAGGTCGAGGTGGCGGGGCCGCGGCAGCTCCAGCACCCGCTCGGCGCTCTCGAGCAGGACGGCGATCCAGCCGGGCCCGTTGTCGACCCACTCGACCGCGAGCATCTCGGCCGGGTCGATGTCCAGCGCCGCCGCGACCCGCGCCGCCTCCTCCGCCGAGGCGGGGCCGGAGCGCACCAGCGGTGGCGCCGCGAACGAGAACGCACTAACTGCCGCTATGCGGAGAGAACTGCGTTCTCGACCCTCCAAACGGCGGATCCGCACCAGCCCGGCGCCGCACTCCTGGACCACCTCGCCGGGATCGCGCGCCTCTCCCCCGCCCTCCAGCCAGGCGTGGCAGGTGCCGAGCGTCGGGTGCCCGGCGAAGGGCAACTCCAGCGCCGGAGTGAAGATGCGGACCCGGTAGTCGGCCTGCGGATCGCTCGGCAACAGCACGAACGTCGTCTCCGAGAGGTTGGTCCAGCGGGCGAACCGCTGCATCTCCTCGCCCGACATCCCCTCGGCGTCGAGCACCACCGCGACCGGGTTCCCCGTGCACGGCCCGCTGCCGAAGACGTCGACCTGGGCGAAGCGGCGCATCACATCCGGTAGACGGGGGCGGACCGGTCCTCCAGCGGGGCGCAGGCGCAGGCGGCCAGGGCTTCGCTGAGAACCCGGCGGGTGTCGCGGGGGTCGATCACGCCGTCGTCCCAGAGGCGGGCGCTGGAGTAGAAGGGCTTGCCCTGCTCTTCGTATTGGTCGTGGAGGAGCTCGGCGGTCTCCGGCTGGCCCACCTCTCTCATCACCGCCGCCGCCATCTCGCCGCCCATCACCGAGATCCGGGCGTTCGGCCACATGAAGAGGAAGCGTGGCGAATAGGCGCGGCCGCACATGCCGTAGTTGCCGGCCCCGAAGGAGCCGCCGAGGATCACGGTCAGCTTCGGCACCCGGGCGGTGGAGACGGCGGCGACCATCTTCGCGCCGTCCTTGGCGATCCCGCCCTGCTCGTACTTGGAGCCGACCATGAAGCCGTTGACGTTCTGGAGGAAGACGAGTGGGATGCGGCGCTGGTCGCAGAGCTCGACGAAGTGGGCGCCCTTGAGCGCGCTCTCGGAGAAGAGGATGCCGTTGTTGGCGACGATCCCGACCGGGTGGCCGTCGAGGTGGGCGAAGGCGCAGACCAGCGTTTTGCCGTAGCGCTCCTTGAACTCGCGCAGCTCGCCGCCGTCGACGATCCGACGCATCACCTCGCGGATGTCCCAGGGCGCGCGCGAGCCGATCGGGACGACGTCGAGGATCTCCTCCGCCTCGCCCGCCGGCGGCCGCGGCTCGAGCCGCTCCCAGGGCGGCGCCGGGCTCGGCGGCAGGGTGGCGACGATTTCGCGCAGGATCGCCAACGCGTCGGCGTCGTCCTTGGCCAGATGGTCGGCGACGCCGGACTTGCGGGCGTGGACGTCGCCGCCGCCGAGCTCCTCCGCGCTCACCTCCTCCCCGGTCGCCGCCTTCACCAGCGGCGGGCCGCCGAGGAAGATCGTCCCCTGGTGGCGGACGATCACGGTCTCGTCGCTCATCGCCGGCACGTAGGCCCCGCCCGCGGTGCACGATCCCATCACCGCGGCGATCTGCGGGATCTCCCGCGCCGACATCGTCGCCTGGTTGAAGAAGATGCGGCCGAAGTGCTCGCGGTCGGGGAAGACCTCGTCCTGCAGGGGTAGGAAGGCGCCGCCGCTGTCGACCAGGTAGATGCATGGGAGCTGGTTCTGCAGGGCCACCTCCTGGGCGCGCAGGTGCTTCTTCACCGTGATCGGGTAGTAGGTGCCGCCTTTGACGGTGGCGTCGTTGGCGGCGATCACGCAGCGGCGGCCGCTGACAGTGGCGACCCCGGCGACAATCCCCGCTCCCGGCGCCGCGTCGTCGTACATCCCGTGCGCGGCCAGCGGCGAGAGCTCGAGGAACGGCGTGCCGGGGTCGCAGAGTCCCGCGATCCGCTCGCGCGCGGTCAGCTTGCCGCGGCCGCGGTGGCGCTCGACCGCCTTCGGCCCGCCGCCGGCGCGGACCCGCTCCAGCTCGGACTCGAGCTCGGCGATCAGCTCCAGGTGCTTCTCGCGTCCCCCGCTCATCGCGAGCTCCCTGCGCGAGTCCGTGATTTCCCGTCCTGTGTACGGGTTTTAACGGACTCGATGCTCAGAGAGCTCATCGCGGCGGACCCGCCTTGAAGGGGTCGCGCTCGGTGTGCCACTCGACCGGGCCGGCGACGAGGGTTTGGGAGAGGAGCGGGCGGCCGAGGACCTCCTGGGCGGCGGCGGCCGCCGCCAGCAGCTTGCCGAGGTCGATCCCGGTCTCGATCCCCATCTCGTGCAGCATCGAGACCAGGTCCTCGCTGGCGACGTTGCCGGTCGCGCCGGGCGGGACCGGGCAGCCGCCGAGCTGGCCGAAGCTCGACTCGAAGGAGTCGACCCCGACCTCGAGCGCCGCCAGCACGTTGGCGAGCGCCTGGCCGCGGGTGTCGTGGAAGTGGGCGGTGCGCTCGACCTCGGGCAGCTCCTCGGCGGCGCGGCGGAAGAACTCGCCGACCTGGACCGGGTTCGCCATCCCGGTGGTGTCGCCGAAGCCGATCTCCACCGCGCCCGCGGCGGCGAGGCGCTGGGCGATCTCGAAGACCCGCTCGACCGGGACGTAGCCCTCGTAGGGGCAGCCGAAGCTGGTCGAGATAACGCCCTCGCAGCGCAGCCCCTCGTCCGTCGCCCGCGCCAGCACGCGCTCTAGGCCCTCCAGCGACTCCTCGACCGAGCGGTTGACGTTCTTGCGGTTGTGGGTCTCCGAGGCGGAGAGGAAGATGTTGACCTCGTCGATCTTCTCGCGCACCTCCAGCGCCGCCTCCAGCCCGCGCATGTTCGGGACCAGGACCGAGACCGAGACCTCGTCGGGGACCTCGGCCCGCTCCAGCACATCGCGGCCGTCGGCCAGCTGCGGGACCACGTCGGCGCGGACGAAGCTCGTCACCTCCAGGCGGCGCAGGCCGGTGCGGGCGAGCATCTCGACCAGGCGCACCTTGTCCGCGGTCGCGATCGTCTCCGGCTCGTTCTGGAAGCCGTCGCGCGGCCCGACCTCGCGGATGCGGACGGCCCTGGGGATCACCGGGCGGATCTCCCGCCCAGAGGCTTGATCTGGGTTAGGCGCATGCGTGGATAACCCACATCAAGCCCCTAAGCCCCGAGCGCCCGGGCGATCACCATCTGCTGGACCTCATCGGTCCCCTCGCCGATCGTCAGGATCTTGGCGTCGCGGTAGAAGCGGCAGACCGGATACTCCTCGATGTAGCCGTAGCCGCCGTGGATCTGCACCGCCTCCTCGCAGCAGCGCACGGCGAGGCGGCCGCTCTTCAGCTTCGCCTGGGCCGCGGTCAGCGAGAAGTTTTCGCCGCGGTCCTTCATCCGGGCGGCCTTGTAGACGAGCAGGCGGGTCGCCTCGATCTCGGTCGCCATGTCGGCGAGCTTCGCCTGGATCGACTGGAAGCGGGAGATCGCCTGGCCGAACGCCTGCCGCTCCCTGGCGTAGGCGAGCGCCTCGTCGAGCGCCCCCTGGGCGAGGCCGACGCCCATCGCGGCGACCCCGATGCGGCCGATGTCGAGCACCTGCAGGAACTGGCGGAAGCCCATCCCGCGCGGGCCGAGCAGGTTCTCCTCGGGGACCCGGCAGTCGGCGAAGGTGAGCGGCCGGGTGTCGGAGGCGTTCCAGCCCATCTTGCGGTACGGCTCGCCCTGCTCGTAACCAGGGGTGCCGTTGGCGACGATCAGGTTGGAGATCTCGTCCTCGCCGGTGCGGGCGGTGATGCAGACGACGCCGGAGATCTCGGTGCCGGCGTTGGTGATGAACTGCTTGGCTCCGTCGATCGTCCATTCGCCGCCGTCGAGCCGGGCCTTGGTGCGGACGTTGCCGGCGTCGGAGCCGGCCTCGGGCTCGGTCAGGCCGAAGGCGCCGAGAATCTCGCCGCTGCAGAGCCGCGGCAGCCATTCCTGTTTCTGCGCCTCGGAGCCGAAGAGGTAGATCGGCTGCGTGCCGAGCGAGGTATGGGCGCAGAGGGTGATCGCGACCGAGGAATCGACCCGGGTCAGCTCCTCGACCGCCAGCGCGTAGGCGAGCGAGTCCCCTCCGCCGCCCCCGTATTGCTCGGGGAACGGGATCCCCATCAGGTTGAGATCGGCAAGCTTGGCGACGATCTCGTAGGGGAAGCGCTTCTCGCGGTCGAGCTCCTCGGCGACCGGCGCCACCTCGCCGGCGGCGAAGTCGCGGACGGTCTGCTGGATCAGGCGATGCTCGTCGCCAAGCTCGAAGTCCATGGCCCCGGCAGGTTACCGAATCTTGGTTCGGAATTCGAATGAGCGTTCGGTTTTCGGCTACCTTGTCCCGATGCCGCTCCCCTCCCCTCCGACCCGGCCGGCGCTCCGCGCCCGCTACGAGGCCCGCCGCAGCGAGGTGGTCGCGACGGCGGCCAAGCTCTTCGCCGAGCGCGGCTACGACGGCACCTCGATCAGCGAGCTGACCGAGGCGACCGGCCTCGCCGCCGGCGGCATCTACCACTACATCGAGGGCAAGGACGACCTCCTGATCGCGATCTGCGACGAGCTGCTGGAGCCGCTGCTGGCGCGGGCACGCGAGATCGTCGCCGCCGAAGCGCCGCCGGTCGAGCAGCTGCGCGAGCTCGTCGCCGCCTGGGTCGCCCACGTCGTCGCCCACCGCCACCACATGCTCGTCTTCACCCAGGAGCGCCAGGCGATCGAGCGCCAGGCCCGCTGGCGCCGCGTCCGCTCCCAGCGCCGAGCCTTCGAGAAGATCCTCGACGACGTCTTCGCCCGCGGCGAGGCCGACGGCTCGATGACCTTCGCCGACCGCCGCCTCTCCCTCCTCGCCCTGCTCGGGATGGTCAACTACACCCCGCAGTGGGTGCGGCCGAACGGCCGCCTGACGCCGAGCGAGATCGCTGCCGGCTACTGCAACCTGGTGCTTGAAGCAGACCTCTAATTAGAAGCCCCCGGACGAGACGTGCTTCTCCCACGTGTGGGGAGGGCAAAGGGCGATGATGTCGGCGTTCTTCACATAGGCGATACCGACGATGTCATGTTCGATCACCGGCCTATTCCGCTTTTTCGGCACGGGCAGGTAGAAGACGAGGTCGCCGTAATGGTAGTGCGGGTGAAACGTCCCTCCGGGCGCCACCCGGCTTGCGTGCCAATGAGTAGCGAAGGTCAGGACACCCCGCTGATGAGGCAGGTAGTCAAAAGACCCTTCGGGATTGGCGGGGATCGCCCAGACCCTGCGACCTTCGTAGGTGGTGTGAATCGGGCGATCAGACATTGAGAAGTCCTGGGGTGGCGACCACCGGTCACGATCGAACGCGGTCACGACCAACCAGATCCTGTCCTGGTTGATATCCAACCAGTGCCGCGTGTCCCGGTTGTGGATTTCCATCTGGATCTTGACCTCGTACTGCTTTCGTACGGCAGGGTCGATGCACCATTTTTTGACGTGGATCCATAGGTGGAGGTCATACGGATTGCTCCCGGAAGGGCAGTGATAGACCGAGTCGGTGGCTACTCGATCAGAAGCTCCATTGCCGGCGAACGCGCCACTGGCGACGGCAACCGCTGCGAAGACGGCAGCGGCGAGAGTCACGATAAAGATCTTGAAATGGGTCTTCAAGGGAGTCTTTGCTCAGGTACCGGGACGGTACCGGGAAACGTACCCGCTTGAGCGCTTCGATGAACTGGCGACTGCTCCGTGGCTCAGAGGCTCGAATCCAGCGGGCCACGTGGTCCGCCGGTCGAATTCGGCTCCGGCGAGGTTTGCGCCATCCAGGTCTGCCCGCCTAAGATCCGCCCCTCGGAGGTCCGCCTCGCGCAGGTTCGCCCCGCTGAGATCGGCGGATTCGAGAACCGCACCCCGGAGCTTCGCATCGAACAGTTCTGCGCCTTCGAGATGAGCCGCGAACAGTTCAGCATGTTCGAGACGCGCTCCTTCGAAGTGCGCCTTCCGCAGGCGAGCTTCGGGCGCCTGGGCCGACCTCATGTCCGCTTCATAGAAGTAAGCGTGGGGCAGCTTCGCCCGTGCCAGATAAGCGTTGCGAAGCCGGGCGTAGGCGAATTCGGCGCCCGGCATCGTCACTTCTGCCATTTTCACCCAGTTCGCCTTGGCATGGTTGAAGCGCACATGCGCGCCTTCGGCTTCTTCGAAACGGGCTTTCCGGAGGCGTACACCTTCGAAGTTCGCTTCTTCCAGCTGGGTCTTCTGGAGTTCCGCTCCCTGCAACAAGGACCGCGGTAGTGCCGCCTTCTGCAGTTCCGCTTCGATCAGGTTCGCTTCCCGCATGTCCTTGCCCCGCAGGTACATGCGGCGCAGATTTTCCCCTTCGAGGCCGATTCCTCGTAGATTGTGCTGCAGGGCCAAAGTGAGCTGGAGATTCTGCTGCTGCCGCTTTTCCGTTTCGCGTCGCGCTTCCTTTCGGATGTGCGCTTCTTCTCTATGGGTCTGCTCTTCGTTGGATCGATTGATCGACTGCTGGGCCTCAATCTGCGCCCAGCTAACGGCAATGGCGACAAGCACGCCGACAAAGAGCGACTGTCCCACCTCGCGAGTCCAGTCCTCCCACCCCAGGTAATCCAGCCAGATCAGCCCCAGACCGACGACAAGCAGAAAGAAAAGGAGGCCTTGGAGAAGTGCGGCAATAGTGGCGAGATGGGCGACAAGCCGGGCAAACAGAAACGCGATGGCGAATGCCGTTGCCGCAGTGACGCCGATCTTCGCTGTCTCCCTCTCCACCAAGGCAGCGTACATAGCTAGCCAGACTTGAATCTAGAAGGTGTGGGGCGAAGCGAGTAGGGCGACTACGACAGCGATCGCGAATACGAGGAACGCGGTCTTGAAAGGAGCGGGTGGAGCGGGGCGGATCATGCTCCGAAGTTAGTGAGTTATCTGCGATCCACCTGTGCAAAAGAGCACAGTCGGACATCGCTCACGTTGAGCAGGCTTTTCACCCGGGGATCGCGAAGCGTCGCCAGCTCGACCTGGCGCTCGGCGTCGTAGGAGGAGGTCGGGACGGGGCCGCCGGCGGGGTGGCAGCCGATCTCGGTCCAGCCCGGGGGCAGCGCCCGGATCAGGGCCAGCAGGTGCTCGACCGAGATCGCCTCCGGGGCCGGGGAACCCTGCTCGTCCCGGCCGAAGAAGGAACCCTCGTAGGGGATCGCCCGGTTGCGCAGCGGCACCCCGAGCTCGGCGGCGGCGCCGCGAACACGCCCTCGTTGACCGCCGCAGCGAGGCCGAGGTCATCGGCGTTGACGATCAGGGACCGGGTGTCGCTCATCGAGTTCGTGATTTTCCTTGCTCTACAAGGAAAATCACGAACTCGCGGAGCAGGGTCCGACGTCCGGAGGCTATCCCGCCATCGCCCGGGCGATCACCACGCGCTGAATCTCGTTCGTGCCCTCGTAGATCTGGGTGATCTTGGCGTCGCGCATCATCCGCTCGACCGGGTACTCGTTGACGTAGCCGTAGCCGCCGAGGACCTGGATCGCCTCGACCGTCGCCTTCATCGCGTTGTCGGAGGCGAAGAGCTTGGCCATCGAGGTCCACTTGCCGAGGTCGGCGGGCCGCTTGGGCTTGTCGGCCATCGAGCAGGCTTTGTAGAGGAGCTCGCGGGCGGCGGCGGTGCCGGTCTCCATGTCGGCGAGCTTGAACTGGATCGCCTGCAGCTGGTTGATCGGCTTGCCGAAGGCGACCCGCTCGGCGGCGTAGGCGTTGGCGTAGTCGGTCGCGCCCTGGGCGATCCCGACTGCCTGGGCGGCGGCGCCGAGCCGGGTGCGCTCGAGCGTGCCCAGCGCGACCGAGAGGCCCTTGCCCTCCTCGCCGATCAGGTTCTCGTGCGGGACGCGGACGTCGGTGAAGCTCGGCGAGCCGGTCGGCGAGCCCTTGATCCCGAGCTTGTGCTCGAGCGCGCCGGGGTCGAAGCCGGGCGCGTCCTTCTCGACCACGAAGGCGCTGGTCCGCCGGTTCTCGCGGTCGGTGGTGGCGAAGACGACGTAGAAGTCGGCGATCGTCGCGTTGGAGATCCAGGCCTTCTGGCCGTTGATCACCCACTCGTCGCCGTCGCGGACGGCGCTGGTCCGCATCGCCGCCGGGTCCGAGCCCGCCTCCGGCTCGGAGAGCGCGAAGGCGGGCGACCACTCGCCGCTGGCGCATTTCGGCAGCCAGCGCTGTTTCTGCTCCTCGGAGCCGAAGAGCTGGATCGGCAGCGTCCCCAGCTCCTGGACCATCAGGATCAGCGCCGAGGAGGCGCAGGCCCTGGCGATCTCCTCGACCGCCATCTGCAGGACCAGCGTCCCGGTCCCGGTGCCGCCGTACTCGGCGGCGAAGGGCAGCCCGAGCACGTCGTGCGAGGCGAGCAGCTCGCGCACGTCCCACGGGTATTCGCTCTTGCGGTCGATGTCGCCGGCCCGCGGCGCGATCTTGTCCTGCGCCAGGGCGCGAACCATGTCGCGCAGGTCAAGCGCCTCCTGGGAAATCTCGTAGGCAGGGGCAACCACATCGACGCTCATGAATTCCTTTCGTAGCTCGGCGGGTGAAAACGCTTTTCTTCTCGCATAGCGGAGAGAAAGGCGTTCTCAGAAGACCGGGGACTCGGTGTAGGTGCCGAAGACCTCCTGCATCGCCGCGATCATCTCGCCCTCGGTCGCTTGCGTGCGGGCCGCCTCGACGATCGGGGGCATCAGGTTGGCCTCGCCGGCGGCGGCGCGCTTGAGGTCGGCCAGGGCGGACTCGACGGCGGCGCCGTCGCGGGCGGCCCTGGTCGTCGCCAGGCGCTCGACCTGTTTGCGTTCAAGCGCCGGATCGATGCGGAGGATCGGCGTCTCCTCCTCGTCGTCGGAGGTGAAGTCGTTGACGCCGACGACGATCCGCCGCCGTTCGTTCAGCTCCTGCTGGTAGGCGAACGAGGACTCGGCGATCTCGCGCTGCGGGAAGTTGCGGTGGATCGCCTCGACCATCCCCCCCAGCTCGTCGATACGGGCGAAGTACTCGTACGCCGAGCGCTCCATCTCGTCGGTCAGCTTCTCGACGAACCAGGAGCCGCCGAGCGGGTCGGCGGTACTGGCCACGCCCGTCTCGGTGGCGATGATCTGCTGCGTGCGCAGCGCCACCCGCACCGCCTCCTCCGTCGGCAGCGCCAGCGCCTCGTCGTAGGAGTTGGTGTGCAGCGACTGGGTGCCGCCCATCACCGCCGCCAGCGCCTCCAGCGCGGTGCGGACGATGTTGTTGAGCGGCTGCTGCGCGGTCAGGCTGACCCCGGCGGTCTGGGTGTGGAAGCGCAGCCGCATCGACTCCTCGCGGGTCGCCCCGTAGGTCTCCTTCATCTCCCGCGCCCAGATCCGGCGCGCCGCCCGGTACTTGGCGATCTCCTCGAAGAAGTCGATGTGGGAGTTGAAGAAGAACGAGAGCCGCGGCGCGAAGTCGTCGACGTCGAGCCCCCGCTCGATCGCCCGCTCGACGTAGGTGAAGCCGTCCTTGAGGGTGAAGGCGAGCTCCTGCTGGGCGGTCGAGCCGGCCTCGCGGATGTGGTACCCGGAGATCGAGACCGGGTGCCAGCGCGGCATCTTCTCGGTGCACCACTCGATCATGTCGGTGACCAGCCGCATCGCCGGCTCGATCGGGAAGCACCACTCCTTCTGGGCGATGTACTCCTTGAGGATGTCGGTCTGGATCGTGCCGCCGAGCCGCTCGGCCGGCACCCCCTGCTTCTCGCCGACCAGGACGTAGAAGGCGAGCAGGATCGCCGCCGGCGCGTTGATCGTCATCGAGGTGGTGACGCCGCCGAGCGGGATCCCCTCGAACAGCCGCTCCATGTCGGCAAGCGTGTCGACGGCGACGCCCTCGCGACCGACCTCGCCGAGGCTTTTCGCGTGGTCGGAGTCGTAGCCCATCAGGGTCGGCATGTCGAAGGCGGTCGAGAGCCCCGTCTGCCCCTGGTCGAGCAGGTAGTGGAAGCGCTCGTTGGTCTCCTCGACGGTGCCGAAGCCGGCGAACTGGCGCATCGTCCAGAGGCGTCCCCGGTACATCGACTCGTAGGGGCCGCGGGTGAACGGGTAGCGGCCGGGCTCGCCGACCCGCTCCTCGAGATCCTCGCCTACGTCCCCCGGCTCGTAGAGCGGCTCGATCTCCTGGCCGGAGATCGTCGAGAACTCGGCCTCGCGTTCGACCCGCTTGTCGCCTGAGACTTGGCTCACCGGCCAATGATTCTGACAGGGACCCGCCGACGGAACGTCGGTGGGATGTTTGCGTCTCAGCCGCTGGCGACCGCGCGCAGGTCCGGCGCCCAGGCGTCCTCGAGGAAGGCGCTCAGCTCCCCGTTCAGCCGCTCGGGGTCGAGCCGCCACTCCAGGATCGAGTTCGCTTCGACCAGGCGCGCGTTCGGCAGCTCCTCGAGCAGCATCCCCGAGTCGCTGAAGGGGTGGAGCGGGTCGCGCGGGTGGCCGACGACCAAGGTCTCGTGCTCGATCTTCACCCGGTCCTCTCGGTGCGGCGCCGTCTCCCCCAGCAGCAGCCCCTCGAGCACCGCCTGCGAGGGGCCCGGCCGCTGGCGGACGAAGTCGAGCGCGAGGTCGGCGAGGAAGGCGGTGCGCGGGACCGCCCGGGTCAGCAGCGAGAGCCCCTCGAAGGCGGGGCGGCCGAATTTGAGCCCGAGCAGGACCGGGGCGAAGAAGCCGGCGACGGCGGAGAGGGCGTTATCGAGGACCGGCATCTCGATGAACAGCGCGCGGGCCCGTTCCGGGTAGCGCACCGCCAGCTCCAGGGCGATGTTGGCGCCGAGGGAGGTGCCGCCGATCACCGCCTGCTCCTCCCCCAGGTGGTCGAGCAGCGCCACCACCTGGCGCGCGAAGAGCGGCATCGAGTAGAGCCGCAGGTCCTCGGGACGGTCCGAGCGGCCGTGGCCGAGCATGTCGACCGTCACCACCCGGTTGCCGCGGCTCGCCAGCTCGGGGCCGAGCCGGTCGAACATGTGGCGGTTCATCAGCAGCCCGTGGACGAGCACGAGCAGCCGCGGCCCCTCTCCGTAGACGTCGTAGGAGATCCGGTGGCCCTCGTAGCCGAACTCGCCCATGGCTGGATCCTACGCGCGGGCGCGGGCGGGCCTCATCGGTAGTCGACCGCCGTCCGCGGCAGGTCGCGCAATCGCGGCATCGGCGAGGGGAGCAGCCAGAGCACCCCGGCGAGCCCGCCGATCGCCGTCACCCACATCGTCGCCTGCAGCCCGACGACCGCCGCCAGCAGGCCGCCGGCGAGGGCGCCGATCGGCCGCACGCCGTAGTTGACGAGCAGGAAGGCGCCCGAGACGCGCGCCCGCAGCGGGTCGGGGACGACCGAGGCATAGAGGGCGCCGAGGCCGACGTCTAGAACCATTACTCCGACCCCGGTGAAGAACTCCGCGATCGCCACCACCAGCGCCGGCGAGGACGAGCCGGCGGCGAGCGGGACCAGCAGCAGCGGCGCCGGCATCAGGACGAAGGCGATCACCAGCGACTTGCCGAGCCCGAACTGGCTGCTGAGGCGCCGCGTCAGGAGCGCCCCCAGGAGCGAGCCGATGCCGCCGATCGCCAGCGCGATCCCGATCGCCCCGGCGCTCATCCCCAGGTTCCTGGTCGCGTAGAGGACCAGCAGCGCGTAGAAGGCGGTGTTGAAGAGGTTGAGCGTCGCCGTGGCCAGCAGCGAGGCGCGGATCAGCGGCGTGCGGGCGATGAAGCGGCCGCCGGCGGCGAGGTTCTCGCGGGCGGTGCCGCTGCCGGCCGGAGCAGCCTCGATCGCCTCGGCGCGGCCGACGAAGAAGGCGGAGCCGAGGTAGGAGAACGAATCGAGGAGGATCGCGAACGGCGCCGTCAGCCACTGCACCAGCAGGCCGGCGACGCCGCTGCCGGCGACGAGCGAGGCGGCGCGGCTCGCCTGCAGCAGCGAGCTGCCGTCGATGTAGTCGTCGCGCTCCAACAGCGAGACGAAGACGACGTCGTAGGCGACGCTGAAGATCACCCCGAGCGAGCCGGCGGCGAAGGCGACGAGGTAGAGCTGGGCCAGGGTGAGGACGCCGAGCGCCCAGGCCGCCGGGATCGTCAGCAGCAGCGCCGCCCGGCCGAGGTCGGCGGCGACCAGCAACTGACGGCGGCGCGGCCGACGATCCGCCCAGGCGCCGGCATGGATCGCGAAGAACAGGTTCGGCGCCAGCGCCGCCGCGGTCAGCAGGCCCATCTGGGCGGCGCCCGCGTCCAGGGTCAGCGCGGCGAGCAGCGGGATCGCCAGCAGCGAGACCTGGTCGCCGAAGAGCGAGATCGTCTGGCCGGTCCAGAAGTCGCGGAAGGACGGGTTGCCGCGCAGCAGCCGCGGTGGCGAGGGCCGGGTCATCGCCCGTCGGCCTCCGGCGGCGGCTTCCCCGGCCGGGGAAAGGAGAAGCTGATCACGGCGACCGGCCGCGCACCCTCGGCCGGGGGCTCGTGGTCTTCCAGTCGCCGCAGGTACGGCTCGATCAGGGCGCGGACGCCGCGGTTGAAGTCGGCCAGCTCGGCGGCGGTCATGTAGACGAGGGCGTCGCGGAAATCGGACGCGTCGATCCACTCCTGGTCCTCCTCCCCGCGCCGGTCCAGCCAGTCGAGCACGGTCTGGAAGTGGCGCTCGGCGACGATCCGGGCGAGCAGCGTCCCGGCCGCGTCGGCGTCCTCGTCGGGCCCGCCCGTGTCCCATTCGGTCACCGTCGCCGTCGCCCGCCAGGGCCGCTCGCGGCCGCGGCCGCCACCCGCCTCCTCGACCAGCCCGTACTTCGCCAGCTGGCGCAGGTGGAACGAGCAGCTGGCGGCGCTCTCCCCGATCCGCTCCCCCGCCTGCGTCGCCGTCAACGGCCCCTCGAACCGCAGCCGGGAGATCAGCTCAAGCCGGATCGGATGCGCCAGCGCCCGCAGCGCCCGCGGCTCGGTCAGCTGGACCGTCCGATGCTCCTCCTCCTTCACCTCTCGAAAGGTAGCTTTCGAAAGGGTCCTTTTCAACAGCCGGAACGACCCGCTCGACGAAGGTGGCGACGAGCTGGGGGTCGAACTGGGTGCCGGCGCCGCGCTGGAGCTCCTCGGTCGCCTGCTCGCGGCTGAGCGGGGGCCTGTAGGCGCGGCCTTCGGTCATCGCGTTGAAGGCGTCGCAGATGAAGATGATGCGAGCGCCGAGGGGGATGTCGGTGGCGGCCAGCTGCTCGGGATAGCCCTGGCCGTCCCAGCGCTCGTGGGTCGAGCGGACGACGCTGGCGACCGGGCCCAGGGCGGGCGCGGCCTCGAGGATGCGCTGGCCGATCACCGTGTGCTTGCGCATCAGCTCCCACTCGTCCGCGGTCAGGTCATCGCCCTTGTGGAGGATCTCGTCGGGGATCGCGATCTTGCCGATGTCGTGCAGCTCGGCGGCCCGCACGACGACGTCCTGTTCCTCCGCGTCGAGCGCGAGCGCTTTGCCGAACGCGGCGGCGAGGCGGGCGACGCCGTCGAGATGGCGCTCGAGGTCGGGCGCGCGCTCGTGCAGCATCCGCAGCAGGACACCGCGGGTCTGGCTGCGGGCGGAGTCGGCGCGGCGGCCCTTTTTCGCGTACATCCGCCGGTCGGCGACACGCAGCGCGTCGGTCGACGTGGTGACCTCGACCGGGATCAGCACCTTGCCCCAGGAGGCGGTGATCGCGAATCCCTTGCCGCGTTCGGTCAGCGCCTCCTCGGCCGTCTCGCAGATCGCTTCGGCCGAGATGTCCCGGGTCGCGCCGAGCAGGCAGAACTCGTCGCCGCCGAGCCGGTAGGCGCGGCCGAAGGGCTCGACCGCAGCCGCCAGCTTGCCGCCGAGCCGCTGCAGCAGGTCGTCTCCGGCCGGGTGGCCGAAGTCGTCGTTGTAGGCCTTGAAGCCGTCGAGGTCGTAGAGCGCGAGGACTGTCGCCCGCGGCGGCGAGGCCGAGACCGCCGCCTCGAGGTCGGCCATCAGGGCGCGGCGGTTGGCGAGGCCGGTGAGGGCGTCGGTCACCGCCTTGGTCTCGGTCACCGCGAGGATGCGCGTGTTCTGGTTGAAGGTGATCGCCAGCCGGGCGAGGACGGCGAGCCCGCAGGCGGCGCCGCAGATGATGGCGGCGACGCCGATCGAGACGGAGCTGCCGACGACGAGCAGGCCGATCCCGACCACGCCCATCGCCAGCGGCAGCGCGATCCGGCGCCGCTCGGTGCGGCCGACCGTCGCCCCCGCCTCGGCGGCGGGCAGCCAGGAGGCCGCGGCCAGCAGGAGGAAGGCGAGCGGCCAGCCGATGCTGGCGACGTCGAGGGCGGCGGTCGACTGGCCGGCGACCGAGAGGTAGACGACGTCGCAGGCGCCGAACAGCAGCAGGGCGGCGGCGATCAGCAGCCAGGTCCCTTCGGTCCTCCACCTGGCGGCGGCGAAGGCGCCGCTCAGCAGGCCGAAGAGGACGAGGTCGAAGCAGGGGTAGGCGAGGCTGACGGCGGCGCCGAATGCCTCGCCTGCGAGCGCTTCCAGCACCGGCGGGAAGACCAGGACGGCGGCGACCCCGGCCACGGCGAGGGCGCCGATCAGCCCGTCGACCCAGGCGAGCGAGTCGAGGTGGGGAACCCGGGCCCGCAGCAGCAGCACCAGCGCCAGGTAGCTGGCGGGGTAGAAGGCGAGGAAGCCGAGGTCGGCGGGCGAGGGGAAGGGAGCCGGGCTGGCGTAGTAGAGGACGACCGAGTAGTAGGTCTGCCCCGACGCCCAGAAGAGCAGGCCGGCGCCGAGAGCCAGCCACGCCCTCCGCTCGGCCCCGAACAGCGCCGCCCGGGCGAGGACGATCAGCGCCGCCCCGAGGACGACCGCGTCATAGACCCAGCGACCAATCGCGTCCTGGAACGCTTCGCTGCCGAAGGGCCGGAGAACGACAGCCGCATACAGAGCCAGAAACCCGGTCAGCAGTATCAGCGAGAGAAAGGCGAATCTGCGCGCGCGCCAATGGCGTTTGGACGGCGTGTCCACACGGCGTCATCGACGGGATTCACCCGTTCCTTTAGGAGGCGTTCCCTTCGCAAACTCGTCCCGCCGCTTGACCAGCAACCACTGCGGCTTCTCGCCGCCGCCGGTCCGCTGCAGCGCGAACCCGCCCTTCAGCCTCTCGCCATGGAGGACGAAGACGGCATGGCCGCGCTCCATCGCCTCGGGCCAGGGAACCCGGCCGCCCTGCTCGTAGGTGCCGCGGTCCCAGATCTTCACCCAGCCGCCGTCGAGCTCGCCCTCGAAGTCGTTGTGGGCGAGCGAGTGGTCGGCGACCTCGATCGCCAGCCGCTTCACCGCCGGGTCCATCGAGGGCTCCTTCGGCACCGCCCACGATTTCATCGCGCCCTCGACCTCGAGCCGCAGGTCGTAGTGGTGAGCGGTCGCCTGGTGCTCCTGAACGACGAAGACGCCGGCCGCGACCCCGCGCACGGCGAACTGCTCGTGCCCCTCGGGCTTGACCGTTTCGACCTCGACCTCGCCGACGGCCGCCCCAGGCGGCCCCTCGCGGAGAAAGGCGACGAGCGCATCGACCGCCTCGCGGTCGCCCTCGGCGTGGACCCGGACGCTGCCGTCCTCGGCGTTCCGCACCCAGCCGAGCACGCCGAGCTCGCGGGCCCGCCGCCGGGTCGCGTCGCGGAACCCGACTCCCTGAACACGTCCCGTAACGGTCGCCCGCACCGCTCTCATGCGGTGAGAATAGGTCGCCCGCCGTGCCGCTAGGACGCGGGGACCCGCGGCAGCGGCTGCAGCCGTTTCGCTTCGACCCGTGCCAGCTTGCGTTTCAGCCGCTGCAGCTGACGCTCCTGGGTGGCGGAGCGTTCGTAGCCGGGGTGGGCGATGTTTTCGGTCTCTTCGGGATCCGTTTTGAGGTCGTACATCTCCCACTGCGGCCGCTTCGAGTTGCGTTTAGCCGTGTCGTAGTAGCGGGCGAGCTTCCAGCGCCCTTCGCGGATGCTGACGATGTGGTTGGGTGGTTTCGGGTAGGGCGGGTTGTTCTGACCGGACTGGTAGTCGTCGTAGGTGAAGACGACGTAGTCCTGGGCCGAGCCGCCCTTCGTCGGCTCCAGCACCAGCTGCGAGTAGTCCACCCCCTGCCAGTCCGAGCGGGCCGAGGGCGGCGCCCCCGCCAGGCTCGCCAGGGTCGGCAGGAAGTCGACGTGGGAGACCAGGGCGTCGCTGCTCAGCGGCCGCGGGAAGAGCTTCGGGTTGGAGTAGACGAGCGGGACCCGGATCGCCTCCTCGTAGAAGTTGAAGTTCTTCTGCCGCAGGCCGCCGTGGGCGAGGCCCATCTCGCCGTGGTCGGCGGTGCGGACGATCAGGGTGTCGTCGAGCAGCCCGGTCTCTTCGAGCTTGTCGAGGACGCTGACCAGGTAGCTGTCCGAGGAGCGCATCAGGTTGCCGTAGTAGTTGAGGTAGGCGCGCTTTTCGGCCGTCGAGCTCGGCTTGCCGGTGAGGTTGAAGATGCGGAGGAATTCTTCCTGCACCGAGGGCTTGGTCGAGAGGTCTTCTTCGTTGGTCGGCGGCACGTCGACGTCGCCGGCCAGCCAGCTCGGGTCGTAGCCGGCTTCTTCGAAGGTGCGGCTCGGGTAGAAGAGGACGTCGTGCGGGTTGACCAGTGAGATGACGAGGAAGAACGGCTGCTGGCGGGCCGCGGCCGCGCTCAGGTATTGCATCACGCCCTCCTCGCCGGCCGCCGGGTCGCCGGTCGATTCGACGAAGCGGCCGTCGTTGTCGACGTAGCCGCCGCCGGCCTCGGGGACGGTCTGGTTGGCGCCGGCGTCGGGCGGGTTCCAGCGCTCGAAGCCGTACTCGGCGAGGTCGGAGGGCTTGGCTTCGCCCGGCGTCGCCGGTTTCGAGCAGTGCCACTTGCCCTTGTAGACGACGTTGTAGCCGGCCGCCCGCATCACCGTCGCCGGGTTCGCCAGCACGCTCGGCGGCGGCATCTCGACCTGCGGGTATTCGTCGGCGGGCATGTCTTCCTCGAGCGTGTACTTGACCCCGTGCTGGGCCGGGAAGTAGCCGGTCATCAGGGTCGAACGCGCCGGCGAGCACATGCAGGCGTTGGTGAAGGCGCGTTCGAAGCTGAGGCCGTGGCGGCGCAGCCGCCGCATCCCCGGCATGTTCTCGCGCAGCCAGTGGCGGGGGAAGTGCTGCAGCGCCCGTTCCTGGTCGGTGAGGAAGAGGATCACGTTCATCCCCTTCACGTCCCGGCGGCCACCGCCCGCGGCGGCGAGTGCCCGCTCGACCCCCGTCCCCTGCGCCAGCAGCGCCGCCGCGGCGGCGCCGGCGCCGGTGCCGAGCAGCTGTTTGCGGGTCAGCCCGTCGCGGCGCTCCGAATCGCTCATCGCTTCCTCCTGAAGACGTCGACCGCGTCGCTGCCGAAGGCGGTCGCATAGACGTTGCGGCCGTCGGGGCTGACGGCCAGGGAGCTGACGCCGGCCAGAGCGCGCGCCGGCGTGCAGCCCGGCAGCTTGCGCGGAGCCAGGCAGCCCGCCCGGCCCGGCTTCTGGCGGACGACGCCGCTTTCGCGTTCGCGGTCGAGGACGTCGACCGCGCCGGTCCGGAAGGCGGCGACGTAGACGCTGGCGCCGTCGCCGGAGACGGCGAGCCCCTCGGGCGCCACCATCGCCCGCCCGAACGAGCAGCCCGCCGAGCGCAGGTAGATCAGGCAGGCGGCGGTGCCGGGCTTCTGGGTGAGGAGGCCGGCGGCGGAGCGGCCGAAGGAAGTGACGCTGTTGCTGAACAGCGAGGTGACGTAGACGTCGCGGCCGGCGGGGCTGGTCGCGACCGCGTTGGCGCCCTTCAGCTCGGCGCCGACGGTGCATCTCGCCAGCGGCTGGTCGGCGACGCAGGCGGCGCCCGCCGGAAGCTGGCCGAGGGCGCCGCCGGCGGAGACGTCGCGGGCGAGCGAGGTGACGGCGCTGGAGAGGGCGCTGCCGACGTAGAGGTTCTGCCCGTCGGGGCTGATCGCGAGGCCCTCGGGGGCGCCGAGCGCGACGCCCGTCGCGCAGCCGAAGATCGCTTCGGCGATGCACCCGAGCGGCCCCGGCAGCTGGTAGAGGACGCCGTTTTTCGCCCGCTTGAAGCTGGCGACGGCGTTGCCGAAGAAGGAGCCGGCGTATACGTTTTCGCCGTCGGGGCTGACCACGACCACGTCGGGCCCACTGAGGCCGCGGCCGCTGGCGCAGTCCGGCAGCGACAGCCCGGAGACGCAGCCGCTCCCCGGCCCGAGCTGGCGCAGGGCGCCGGTTTCCTTGTTGCGGCGGAAGGTGGTCAGCGAGGCGCCGGCCCGCGCGGTTGCGTAGAGGAAGCGGCCGTCGGGGCTGAGCGCGACCGAGTTCGGCTGGTCGAGCCCGATCGCCCGCCCGCAGCCTTCGGCGCCGCCCGCGGCGACGCAGCCGGCGCTGCCCCGGGGCTGGACGAGCGCCCCGCTGAGCGGGTCGCGGTCGAAGACGGCGATCGCGTCGCTGCGCGAGGAGGCGACGTAGACGTTCTCGCCGTCGCCGCTGACCGCGATCGCCCGCGAGCCCATGAAGGGACCGGGGCCGAGCAGGGCGCGGGCCTTCGCGCAGCCGGCCTTCCCCGGGCGCGCGGCGAGGCAGCCGGCCCTCCCGGGCAGCTGCCGCAGGCGGCCGCGTCCGAGCAGCGAGCGCGGCGTGCGGTGCTTGCTCTGCGGGCGGTCGGGCCGCGCCGGCGCCGCGGCCGGGAGGCAGAGGGCGGCGACCGCCGCGCACGCGGCGAGGAGCGCTGCGGCTCTTCCTCGGTCTCGGCCCATCGAACTGGAGCCGACCCTACAGTCGGCGCTCGGACAGCACGAGGGGCGCTGGACGACTCGGCTACGGCCGGCCGAGGACGCCGATGCGGAAGCCGAGCCAGGGGTAGGTGGCGGTGAAGAAGGCGTTGTCCTGCGGCTGCAGGCCGACCGCCGAGAGCCAGAGCTGGTAGGCGGGGGCGTTGGCGATGCCGCCGTGCAGCCGCCGCCAGACCCGCGCCCCCTTCACCCCGAAGGGCGGCGGCGTGATCGTGTCGGTCCACTCGACCGCATTGCCGCCCTGGTCGAGGGTGCCCCAGGGCGAGCGGGTCAGCGCCTGGCCGACGCTGCCGAGGCTGCCCTGGAAGGCGCGCGCGTAGGCTTCGGGGTCGAGGCCGAGCGGGTTGACGGTGGCGCAGGCTTCGGCGCTCGCGGTCGCCGGGCACCAGCTCGGCGCCGGCTCGCTCATCGAGTGGAAGTTCGCCAGCGGCTGGGTCGCCCCGTTGAGGACGTTGCCGTTGCTCGGATCGAGCGCCGTCACCGCCGGCGCGTCGGCTTCGCCGGCGCCGAAGCTGCCGGGGTTGGTCGGGTACTTCCAGTAGGAGTAGGTGCCGCCGCCGCTGGGGTCGTAGTAGGCGGCCTTGATCCACTCGTCCTGGCTCGGCAGGACGAAGCCGCTGCGGTGGGAGCGGGTTGCGGCCCGTTCGTGCATGTCGTACATCCCGGTCTCGGTCCGGCGCGAGAGCCGCACCCGGTAGGTGAGGTAGCGGAAGCCGCCTTCGCGGCTCGGCTTGCGCGAGAGGACCCTGCCGTTGTAGAGCGAGTTGACGAAACGGGCGGCGCGGAGGAAGTTGGCGAAGCCGTAGGGCTTGTCGGCCCATTCGGGGGCGGCGAGCGAGTAGTGGCGCCCGCGCGGCGCACCGGCCGCGAAGTCGATCTGCCCGAAGCGGGGCCAGGCCTGGCCGCTCTCGACCGAGCTGTAGAGGCGGTGGCGGTTGCGGCCGAGCGGGTCCGCGGTGTTGAGGAAGGCGACCCACTGCGCCACCGTCACCTCCAGCTCGCCGATCCCGTAGCGGTAGGGGACGCCGCCGACGTCCTGGCAGCCTTTCTTCGTCTGCGGCGCTTCGCCGCAGCCCCTGTAGACCGCGTCTTCGAAGGGCACGATCGCCACCGCGGGGTTCCCCGGCGCGCCGACGCGCGCCGTCTTCAGGGTCAGCACCGCCGGCTTCGGCGCCGCCGGCGAGGCGTCGGCGGCGGCCAGAAGGAGGCCGGCGGCCAGCAGGGCGAAGAGGAGGAAGAGGGGCAGGCGGGTGGCGAGGCGCTCGGTTCTGGTGGGCATGAGCGCTCTATCGGTGGATGCGCCCGGTCCCATTAATGCGGACCGCCGACCCGGACCCGTCGACGCGGGCCGCCGGCCCGAGCCTTTGGCCGACGCGGGAGCCAGCCAGAGCACCCGTTGATCCGTCCGCGCGATGTGGCATATCTGCCGCGTGGCCGCGGACACCGACATCCTGCGTCGAGTTGCCTACGACGAGGCGCACCGCGCCCTGGCGGACCAGCAACCCGCGATCGAGCCGAGGTACCCGAGTCCCATGCAGGCCGAGGAACTCCCGCTCACCTGGAAGCGGCTCTGGCGCCTGCTGTTCGGGCGCGAAACTCCCTCCTGAGCAAGCTCGTCGCGGTTAGGCTCTCGAACAGGATGAGGGGAGCGGAGATGCACGACTACGTGATCGTCGGCGCCGGCTCGGCCGGCTGCGTGCTCGCGAACCGGCTCAGCGAGGACCCCGCGGTGCGGGTGCTGCTGGTCGAGGCGGGCGGCAGGGACCGGCATCCCAACATCAAGATCCCGGCCGCCTTCGCCAAGCAGTTCAAGACCAGGCTCGACTGGGACCTGGCGACCGAGCCCGAGCCGCATTGCGACAACCGCTCGCTCTACATACCGCGCGGCAAGGGGCTCGGCGGCTCGAGCTCGATGAACGCGATGCTCTACGTGCGCGGCAACCCGCTCGACTACGAGGGCTGGGTGCAGGCGGGCGCGAGCGGCTGGGGCTGGGACGACGTCCTCCCCTACTTCCTCCAGGCCGAGGACAACCAGCGCGGCGCCTCCGAGTTCCACGCGACCGGCGGGCCGCTGCGGGTCGAGGACGAGCGCTCGCCGCGACCGCTCACCGGCCGCTTCCTCGCCGCCTGCGCCGAGGCCGGTGTGCCCCGGATCGGCGACTACAACGGCCCCGAGCAGGACGGGGCGGCGCTGGTCCAGGTGACCCAGCGCGGCGGCCGCCGCTGGAGCACCGCCGACGCCTACCTGCGCCCGGCGCTGAAGCGCCCGAACCTGGAGGTGGTGACCGGGGCGCTGGTCGCCGGCCTGGAGATCGAGAGCGGGACCGCCCGCGGGGTCCGCTACTCGCGCCGCCGCGGCGGCGAGCGGCTGGCGCGGGCCGAGCGCGAGGTGATCCTCAGCGCCGGCGCGATCGGCTCGCCCCAGCTGCTGCTGCTCTCCGGGATCGGCCCCGCCGACCAACTCCGCCAACTCGGGCTGGCGGTGCACCGCGACCTGCCGGGGGTCGGCGAGAACCTCCAGGACCACCCCTACGTCAGCTGCGTCTGGGACGTCCCCGGCGGCGGCTCCCTCGCCGACGCCGAGAAGCCGAAGGCGCTGCTCGAATTCCTGCTGCGGAAAACCGGCCCGCTGACCTCCACCGTCGCCGAGGCCTTCGCCTTCGTCCGCAGCCGCCCCGGCCTCCCCGCGCCCGACCTGCAGTTCCACTTCGCCCCCGCCTACTTCGTCGACAACGGCTTCGAGGAATACGACGGCCACGCGATCACCAGCGGCCCGGTCCTGGTCAAGCCGAAGAGCCGCGGCTGGGTGCGCCTGCGCTCCGCCGATCCGGCCGCGAAGCCGCGCATCCTCACCAACTCGCTGGCCGAGGACGCCGACGTCGAGGCGCTGCGGGCGGGGGTCGAACGCGCCCGCGAGATCGCCGCCGCCGGGCCGCTCGCCGAGGTCGTCGGGCGCGAGCTCTTCCCCGGCCCCGAGGTCGACACCGACGCGGCGATCGCCGCCGACGTCCGCCGCCGCGTCGAGCTCCTCTACCACCCGGTCGGCACCTGCCGCATGGGCGCCGACGAGGACCGCGACGCCGTGGTCGGTCCCGACCTCCGCGTCCGCGGCGTCGAGAACCTCCGCGTCGCCGACGCCTCGGTGATGCCGACGATCCCCGCCGGCAACACCAACGCGCCGACGATCATGATCGCCGAGAAAGCCGCCGACCTGATCCGGGGCGGCTGAGCCCGCCCCCGCAGAGGGCGATGTCGCCTTTGTTACCGCCTGGGTAACAAAAGCGACACGGCTCAGCCGCGGGTGCCGCCGCCGCTGCCGTCCGGCGACCAGCCGGGGCCGCGGAAGAGGTAGCCGAGGCGGTGGCGCCAGCTGCTCGCGGCGCGCACGTCCCGCCAGATCGCGGCGAACTCGTGGAAGGCGACGCGGGTCGGGCGGAAGCTGCGGATGTTCTGGGTCAGGCCGTAGCGGGGGCGCTCGGTCTCGCCCTGGAAGCTGCCGAAGAGCCGGTCCCAGACGATCAGGATGCCGCCGTAGTTGCGGTCGAGGTAGACCTCGTTGGAGCCGTGGTGGACGCGGTGGTGCGAGGGGGTATTGAAGAAGAACTCGAACCAGGCGGGCATCCTCTTCACCCGCTCGGTGTGGATCCAGAACTGGTAGATGAGGCTGATCGCCTGCTGGGTGAGGATCATCCACGGGGCGAAGCCGACCAGCGCCAGCGGCGCCCAGAACGGCAGCGCCGTCATCGGCGTCCAGGTCTGCCGCAGCGCCGTCGAGAGGTTGTAGTGCTCGGAGGAGTGGTGGACGACGTGGCTCGCCCAGAAGACGCGGACCTCGTGGTGGATGCGGTGGAACCAGTAGTAAGCGAGATCGTCGGCGAAGAAGAGGAGCACGTAGGTCCACCACTTATCTGCCGGCATCCGCAGCGGGCTGAGCTCGTAGAGACCGGTGTAGATCGCGATCGCCACCAGCTTCCAGACCGCGTTGATGGCGACGTTGCCGGCGCCCATCGTCAGGCTGGTGCGGGTGTCGCGCACCTCGTAGCCGACCAGCTCCTCGTCGCGCGCGTACTTGAAGGAGAGCAGCTCGACGACCAGCAGCAGCACGAAGGCGGGGATCGCGTAGAGGATCAGCTCGGCCACGGATCGACAACTGTAGCCGCATCCGGTTTCGCCCCTGAACCCCAGCTTTTTGCTTAGACTTTACTGATTATTTAAACAAAGACGGCGGAGAGCTTCCTGACCGGTCCTCTCCGCCGCGCGACAACCAGAAGGAGCACCAAATATGACTTGGCATCTCAAGGCTCTCGGCCTCGCGACGCTGGCTACCATGGCATTCGGCAGCCTGATCGCCTCGGCTGCGCAAGCTGAACGCTTTACAGCGGCCACGTACCCGGCGGTCCTCACCGGGAAACAGAGCACCGCCCACGTCTACACCTTCAGCGGCGGGCCCAAAATCGAATGCAAAACCGTCAACAACAGCGGCGTTCTCGGGGGCGCGGCGGAAAGCATCAGCGTGACGGTGGCCGAGGAAAACTGCTCGCAGACCATCGGCGGCGTCTCGTATTCGTCAAACACAACACTGAAATGCGAAGGGACCTATACCCACCTGGAGCTCCTTGGGGCGACATTTGCGCAGTGCACCAGCCTGGGCGGCTACACACACGACGTTGAGACGAAAAACGCCCTCAACGAAACCACATGCGCCTACAGCCTCGAAGACCTCGGGACCACGGAAACCGTGTCACACGAAAACCTCGGCGGGACCAGCGGGGTCAAGTTCACCTACAACCTGACCGGTATCCCGTACAAACTGGTCACGGGGTCGACGCTGCTCTGCGGTTCGGCGAGCGGGACGGCAACCTACACCGGCACCTCTGTGTACACGGCGAAGACCGAAGGAGGCGAACCCATCTCGTTCGATATCGGCTGAATCCAGCTGACGCGATCGGCGGCAGGGCCGGAGACGGCTCCGGCCCTGCCCGAGCGCCGGGCAATCTCAACGCCCGCGGCAGGAAGCCTGCTCGGGAGGCGACGCCGAGGGCTATGACCGCCCGCGGCCGACGATGGTGGCGGCCACGAGGTGAGAGTCGGCCACGAAGTCCGCCTCGGGGCCGGGTCCGGCGTCGTCGTGCATTCCGCGGTAGCGGACGGTCCCCATCCCCAGCGCGGCGGCGCCGGCGACGTCGGTGCGGCGCAGGTCGCCGACGTGCACTGCCTCCCGCGGCTGAGCCCCGAGCGAGGCGAGCGCCGCTTCGAAGGCCTGCGGCGCCGGCTTGTAGTGGCCGGTCTCGTCCGAGAAGGCCCAGCCGTCGAAGTGCTCGAGCAGGCCCTCGCGAGCGAGCAGGTCGCGGAGCAGGGCGCCGCCGCTGAAGCCGACGTCGCAGACGATCCCGAGCCGGATTCGCTTCGCCTTCAGGGCCTCCAGCGCCGGCTCGATGTCGAGGGCGAGTTCAAGCTCGACCTCCCTCCCGGCGTCGAGGAACGCCTCGATCACGGTCTGGCCGAGCGCGTCCTCGACCCCCAGCGCCCGGACCAGCATCTCCCCTCCCTCGCGCGGATGCAGGTGGACGCCTTCGGCCCAGGAGCGCTCCCAGCGCATCCCCACCTCCTCGAGCGCGGCGGCCACCAGTTTCGGCTCGATCGCCGCCGCGCCCTCGGCGCAGGCCGCCAGCACCGCCCGTCGCCGCGCCTCGGTCATCGCCCCCGACGGCACCCGCGCGATCGTGTTCCAGAAGTCGAAGGTGACGGCTCGAACCACCCCCACATTCAACCCAAACCCGACCTCGGGCCCGCAGAACGCGGCGTTCCCCGAGCGCCACGAGCCCCCCGAGGGGGGTGAAAATCCGCACCTCCGAACTTAACGCCCCTATGAGGGCTCTGAGTTCGGAGCAGCGAAGCCGGGCCGCCTGGACCCTGGCGCGTCGGCAGCACGGAGTGCTCGCGCACAGCGATCTGGTCGGGCTCGGCTTCAGCCCGAAGGCGATCAGGCACCGCGTGCGGAGCGGCCGGCTGCATCCGATATTCCGCGGCGTCTACGCGGTCGGCCGCCGAGACCTGAGCCGCGAGGGGCGCTGGACGGCCGCCGTCCGCGCCTGCGGACCCGGTGCGGCGTTGAGCCATCGCAGCGCCGCCGCCCTCTGGCGGTTCGGCACCGAGCACGAGGACTACATCGACGTCAGCGTCAGGCGCAACTCGGAAGCGCGCATTCGCGGCGTCCGCTGCCACCGGCGTCCGACCCTGCCCGTCGGCGCCGTCATAACGCACAGGAACATCCCCGTCACCGAGCCCGTCCAGACCTTCCTCGACCTCGTGCCGATGACCGGCCCCCGGGACCTCGAGCGGGCGATCAACGAGGCCGACAAGCACGACGTGATCGACCCCGACGCGCTGCGCAAGGCGCTCGACGCCCGCCCCGGTGCCCGGGGCGCCCGGCCGCTCCGGCGGATCCTCGACAAGCACACCTTCCGTCTCTCCGACGACGAGCTCGAACGACTCTTCCGCCCGCTCGCCACGGCAGCCGGCCTGCCGGTGCCGCTGACCAAAGTCGAGGTCGACGAATTCGAGGTCGACTTCTTCTGGCCCGACCTCGGCCTCGTGGTCGAGACCGATGGCTGGCGCTACCACCGCACGCCCGCCGCCCAGACCCGTGACGCGCTGCGCTTCCAGGTCCACACCGCGGCCGGGCGCACCCCGCTGCGCTTCTCCCATTGGCAGGTCAAGTACGAACCCCGCCACGTCCTGAACATCCTCCGCAACACGGCAGCGCACCTGCGCGGCTCCCTGCACCCTCACTGAGCAGGTAAGGGTGCAGGGAGTCGCGCCCGGGAGCTTCCGGGGGTCCCTCTCCCCGGCTCGCGCCTCCGAGGTTGTGGGGGCTATGGCCCCCAAAAGTTCGGAGGCGCGGGCGGCGCCCGCGGCCGACGAGGAGGCGCCCCGTTTGGCGCCCGGAGGTTTAGCGCGGTCCGGGATCTGGAATATCCCTAGCTATGGCCGATTTCACGATCGTCAGGGCCGAAGAGGCCCCCGACGCCTACGCCGACAGCGACGTGCCGGGGGAGTTCCGGTCGCTGACGAAGGCACTCTGCTCTGAGCAGGTGGCGGTGACGCTGATCCGGATCCCGCCCCACTCCGACTTCGAGCAGGGGTCCGGACACCGGCACGAGGAGATCGAGGAGGTCTACCTGGTGACCAGCGGGACGCTGACGATGCGCTTCGGCGACGAGGTCGAGAAGGTTGGGCCGGGGAGCGCCGTGCGGGTGGCGCCGGAGACCGTCCGCTCACACCGCAACGAGGGCGACGAGGCGGTCGAGATGTGGGCGATCTCGCGGTGCGGCGAAAGCGACAGGGGCGAGAAGGTCGACGACTTCTGGGCCGCCTCGCCCGCGGCCGCACAGCACGAATGAGCTACGAGGCCGCGGCCGAGCGCTACGACGGAAAGATGCGCTACCGCCGCTGCGGGCGCTCGGGGCTCGATCTGCCGCTGCTCTCGCTCGGCTACTGGCACAACTTCGGCGACGACCGGCCCCTGGAGACGCAGCGGGCGATCGCCCGACGGGCCTTCGACCTCGGCATCACCCACCACGACCTCGCCAACAACTACGGGCCGCCCTACGGCTCCGCCGAGCTCAACTTCGGCCGCCTGATGCGCGAGGACTTCGCCCTTTATAGGGACGAGATGATCGTCTCCACCAAGGCGGGCTGGGACATGTGGCCCGGCCCCCACGGCCAGGGCGGCGGCTCCCGCAAGTACCTGCTCGCCTCGCTCGACCAGTCGCTGCAGCGCCTCGGCCTCGACTACGTCGACATCTTCTACAGCCACCGCCTCGACGCCTCGACGCCGCTGGAGGAAACGATGGGCGCGCTCGACGCCGCGGTGCGCCAGGGCAAGGCCCTCTACGTCGGCATCTCCTCCTACGACGCCGAGCGCACCCGCGAGGCGGCGGCGATCCTCCGCGACCTCGGCACGCCGCTGCTGATCCACCAGCCCTCCTACTCGATGCTGAACCGCTGGATCGAGACCGAGGGCCTGCTCGAGGCGGCCGACGAGCTCGGCGCCGGCGTGATCGGCTTCACCGCCCTCGCCCAGGGCCTGCTCACCGACCGCTACCTGAACGGGATCCCGGAGGACTCGCGTGCCGCCCGCGGCGAAGAGACCTTCGACAACGACTGGCTCGACGAGGAGATGCTCGAGCGCCTCCGCGCCCTCAACGGGATCGCCGAGCGCCGCGGCCAGACCCTCGCCCAGCTCGCCCTCGCCTGGGCCCTGCGCGACGAGCGCGTCACCAGCCTCGTCATCGGCGCCTCCTCCGTCGGGCAGCTGGAGCAGAATGTCGCCGCCCTCGACAACCTCGAGCTCTCCGAGGAGGAGCTTGCCGAAATCGACCGTCATGCCGAAGCCGACGCCGGCATCGACGTCTGGGGGAAGGCGCGCGCGGGCGAGTGGTAGCGCCTCCGTCTTCCAGGACCTGCTCGCTGCCGGTTAGGGCGCTTCCTGGAGGATCCGCTCCTCGACCGGGCGCTGTCCGTTGGCCAGCACGGTGGGGCCGTTCGTGCCGTGCGTGACGCTGAGGACGATCCGGTCTCCCGGCCTCTGCGCGAGCCCGGAGAAGCGGTCCTCGACGACGACGCCGGCCTCTTCGGCCCTGACCAGCACCTGGGTCGCGGCGCCGTCGGCGATCGCGGCGAAGGAGTCCCCCGGCTGCAGCGGGCGGCCAAGTTCCTGCACCACCCCGGGCGTGGTGGCGAGCGAGCGTTCCTGTTCGCCGAAGACGAGGGCGAGCCTGCCGGGCTCGGTCGCCTCGCTCGCCTGGGCGGCGCGGGCGAGCGCGAGCGGGTCGCAGGCGACGGCGACCACCTGGGGGCCGAGCCAGTCGCCGCAGCGCAGCGCCCGGCCGTCGCAGGTGAGGATGCCGTTCTGGCTCGAGCACCACGGGGTCTGGTAGCGGGTCTGCAGCCCGGGCGAGTGCGGCGAGTTGTCGAATTCGGACCTGCCGCAGGCGTCGCCGCAGCCCGCCCCCCACTGGCCCGGCCAGCTCGTCCAAGCCTGGCCGGTGAGCGACTCGAGGCAGCTGCCCGGCGCATCGGGCACGCAGCTTTCCCGGTTGCGAGCCCATTCTTCTTCGCCGTCGAAGCTCGACTCCGGCAGGTCGACCAGGCCGTCGACCGCCAAGGCGGGAGGCTGAGAGCAGCCGCCGGCGCAGCGCTGGGGATAGGAGGCGTGGCTGCCCTGCGCGACGTAGACCGTCGGCCTGGTTTCGGCGGCGCCCCTCATCTGCAGCTGACTCGCCGTGTAGCGGAACGTGCCCTTGTGCGCCGCGTAGACGACGTAGTCGACCTTGTCTTTTTCGTCGGGAGGCGTCACCACCGTCACCCCCTCCCAGTCGCCCTCGTGCTCGTCGCAGACGCTGGCTTCGAGCGCCTTCTGGCTGCGGCAGGTGAGCGAGGGGCGCGAGCGGGGGAAGTGGTTGAAGCGCAGGAACCACCAGTAGTCGATGTAGAAGCGGTCGTTCGATTCGATCACGTGGTAGTAGATCGCCGACCGCGGCGGCGTCCCGCAGTCGAGCAGTCGTCCGCACCGTTCGGGGCCGTGGTACTGGTCGACCTTCCCGCCGGCGATGTCGAGGTAGGTGGCGGGGCCGAGAGCGCCCGCTTCCCGGGTCAGGCGATCGAACTCTTCGGCGTTTTCGACCGCCTGGCATTCGGGGCCGCTCGCGCCCCGGTCGCAGAAGCGCTGGTCGCCTTCGTCGAGCAGGTAGGAAACGTTCAGCGGCCGCCACCGCTCGCCGCTGTCGAACTCGAGCCAGGGCCGGAACCGTTCGGCGAGTTCGCCCGCCTGCTCTTTGGGGACCTCGGAGAAGGCCTCGGGCTGGCGGGTGCCGCCGCCGGGGAGCCGGTGCGTCTGGTGGAGGACGAAGACGCCGACGGCGCCGATGGCGAGTCCGACGACGAAGCAGATGAGCGGCAGCGCCCAGGCACACGCGCACCGCTTCAGCTTCTTGATCCTGTTCCCGTCTCCCATCCGCTTACCCACACCAGGTGGGCAGAGTATTGGAATCTCTATGAGCGGGCGAGCCGCGACCGCGGCTCGCCCGCCTCAACTTCGCCGATCTCAGCCGGTGATCCCGTGCACGACCGGGTAGTAACCGCTGGCGTGACCCGTGACCTTCGGGTGGTAGCTTTCTTCCACCGGATTCGAGAGGCCGTTGATCCACTCGGTCGAGGATCCGCCGCCGCCGTCGCAGACCGCGTGACCGATGAAGTTCGGAATCACGTTGCCGAATTTGAAATTCGACCCGGCCCGCGCCGCCGCGGCGCTGAGCACGTTCTTCAGCATGTCTGCCGTTTCGTTCAGCCGGGTCTCCTCGCTGGGGCTGAACCAGGTGAACGCGTTGCAATCTTCGCCGTTGAACAGCTTCGGGTAGTCGAGCACCACTACTGTCGCGTTCGGCGACTTTTCCTTGATCTTGTTGTTGACCAGGTCGAGGCGGCCCGGCAGCATGTGCTGGATGTAGTACTGGGCTTCGTCGATCACGCCGTTGCAGTTCGACATCCAGCCGGGCAGCGCGCATTCGGTGATCACTTCCGAGAAACCGGCGTCGTTGCCGCCGATCGTGTAGCTGACCCAGTTGGTGTCCGAGGTCAGGCTGGCCGCCTGGGTGTTGAGGATGTCCCCGGTCTTCGCCCCCGTGCAGGTCGCGTTGACGAACGTCCATTCCGGGTGCGCCTGGTGCAGCAGGTACGGATAGGCGTACACCGACCGCTTGCAGCTTTCTTCGTAGAAGGTCCGCGTCCCCACGCCCGACGAGTACGAGTCCCCGAGCGCGACGTACTTGGTCGCCCAGGCCTGCCCGGCGAGGACGGCGAACGCCGCCGCCACGCAGAGGAATACAGCAATGCGCCTCCAATTCATCTGAACTGCCTCCTCCCCCGCCTTAATGGATAAAGGAGTACTGACCATAATGCGGCGGCTGCCGCTTGCCAAGTGACCGATCCATCGCTCAAGATGCTGGCCGTGGACGCGACCGCCCCGCCTTCGCAGGACCGCCGTCCGGTGCGGCTGCTGGTCCGCGACGACCTGAAGCGCAGCCGCGGCACCGTCTTCTTCCGCGTCATCTTCGCCCTGCCGTTCCTGATCTGGCTCGCCGTCTGGGCGGTCGGGGCGTTCTTCGTCGCGATCGCCAACTGGATCTCGACGCTGATCGAGGGCGAATCGTCCGAGTCTCTGCACGAGTTCCTCGCCCGCTTCGTCCGCTACACGACGCAGGTCTACGCCTTCGCCAACCTCGCCGCCGAGCCACTGCCCGCCTTCGACGGCAAGTCCACGTACCCGGTCGACGTCGAGATCGACCCACCACAGCGGCAGAACCGCTGGACCGTCGGCTTCCGCATCGTCCTCGCGATCCCGGCGCTGGCGCTGCTCGGCGCCATCGCCGGCGGCAGCAGCCTCAGCGTCAACAACGTCGAACGGGGCGCCCTGCCGCTGCTCGCCCTCGCCGCGATCTTCGCCTGGTTCTACACGATGTTCCGGGGCCGGATGCCGCGCGGGCTGCGCGACCTGATCGCCTTCGCCCTCTCCTACGCCGCCCAGACCTGGGCCTACCTGCTGCTGCTCACCGACCGCTATCCCTCGAGCGACCCGCTGAGCGCGATCGGCCCGCTGCCGACCCGCTCGGACCCGGTGCGGATGGAGGTCAGCGACGAGCTGCGCCGCAGCCGCCTCACCGTCTTCTTCCGGCTCGTCCTCGCCTTCCCCCACCTCGTCTGGCTCGCGCTCTGGAGCGTGCTGGCGCTGCTCGCGGCGATCGTCAACTGGTTCGCGACGCTCTTCGGCGGCCGCTCGCCGCAGAGGCTGCACCGCTTCCTTTCCCGCTTCGTGCGCTACGAGCTTCACGTCCTCGCCTTCCTCTACCTGGTCGGCAACCCGTTCCCGGGATTCGTCGGCGCGCCCGGGAGCTATCCGATCGAACTGCACGTCGCCGACCGGGCGAGGCAGAACCGCTGGACGGTCGGATTCCGGATCGTCCTCGCGATCCCGGCGCTCCTGCTCAGCAGCGCCTTCTCGCAGCTGCTGCTGGTGGTCGCCGTGCTCGGCTGGTTCGCCGGCCTGTTCACGGCGCGGATGCCGCTCGGGCTGCGCAACCTCGGCGCCCTGGCGCTGCGCTACAACGCCCAGACCCACGCCTACCTCCTGCTGCTGACCGGCGCCTACCCCTACAGCGGCCCCTGCCTGGAAACCGCGCCGGCCGCGGCGAGCGCGGCGACGACTTCCCCACCCGGTTCGAGCACCCCGGCTGCATGAGCCGGTCGGGGCGGCCGCCGTGGCCGGCGGCACTCGCGCTCCTGCTGGGGGCGGCGCTCTGGCTGTGGGCGGCGCGCGCGCTCTGGGACTCGACGGCGCCGCCCTCGCTCTCCCTCCCCCACCTCGACCCCCACCGCTACTTCGGCGACGCCTTCCTCGCCCGCAGCTCGACCTACGAGCGCTTCCTCGCGATCGAGGGGCTGCTGGCCTCGCTGACCGTGGTCGCCGTGCTCGCGGTCTACGCCCGCCGCGGCGCCCGGCTGGCGCGCGAGTCGGCGGCGGGCAGGGTCGGCACCGGGATGCTGCTGGCGATGCTCGGCTTCGCCGTCGTCTGGCTGGCCGAGGTCCCCTTCGGGCTGGCGGCGCTGTGGTGGCAGCGGCGCTACGGGGTCTCCCACCAGAGCTACCTCAGCCACCTGCTCGAAAGCTTCCTCGGCCTCGGCGGCGAGTTCGTCTTCGTCTGCCTCGGGGTCGGGATCGTGATGGGCCTGGCGGGCTGGACGAGGCGCTGGTGGTGGCTGGCGGCGGTGCCGGTCCTGATCGCGCTGGCACTCCTCTTCAGCCTCGCCAGCCCCTACCTGCTGCCCGACACCGAACCCGTCCACAGCCGGACGCTGCAGGCCGAAGCGCGGGCGCTGGAGCGGATCGAGGGAGCGCCGCACGCGCGCCTGCGGGTCCAGAACGTCCACCGCTTCACCGACGCGCCCAATGCCGAGGCGCTGGGCCTCGGCCCGACGCGGACGATCGTCCTCTGGGACACCCTCCTGCGCGACGGCTTCGACCGCCGCGAAGTCCGCTTCGTCGTCGCCCACGAGGTCGGCCACCTCGCCCACGACGACCCGCTGAAGCTGCTCGGCTGGCTGACCCTCTTCCTCCTCCCGGCATGGGCCCTCGTCGCCCTCTTCACCCGCCGCCGCGGCGGCCTCCACCGCGCCGAGGCGGTGCCGGTCGCCCTCCTCGTCCTCGTCGCCTTCCAGCTCCTGGCGACGCCGCTCCTCAACATCGTCGGCCGCCGGGTCGAGGCCGCCGCCGACTGGGCCGCCCTCGAAGCGACCGACGAACCGGCGACCGGCAAGGCCGTGATGCGCAAGCTGGCGACCAAGAGCCTCGCCAACCCCGACCCGCCGGCCTGGACCTACGTCCTCTACGAAAACCACCCGACGATCATGCGGCGGATCGCGATGGCGCAGGCCTGGGAGGAAGGGCGGCGATAGGCCGCCTAGCGGCGGGCCTTGAACTCCATCTGCCGCCAGAACTCCCGCATCCGCCGCTGGCTGATGCTGCGCTGCCAGGAGGGCCGCAGGCCGTGGGCGATCCGGCGCTGGCCGCGGGCGAAGACGCGGCCGACGCCGCGGTGCTCTTCGGGCTCGTCCGGGGAGGCCGCGCGATAGGGGCAGAAGCCCCAGCCACAGTGCTTCGGACAGCCGGTGCCAAGGATCTCGTGCCGGTTCTTGCTGCCGCTCAGGCAGTAGGGCAACTCCTCCATGTGGCCGAAGCCGCCGCGGCAATCGGGCGGGCTGCCCTCCTTGAGGTCGATGAGGACCGCGACGTCCCCCAGCAGCTGCGCCGTCTGGTGGTCGAGCCAGGCGGGCAGCCGGCCGCCGTCCTCGACGTCGTCGCTCCAGATGAAAGCGACCCAGCGATCCCTGCCGATCTGCGCCCGCCGCAGGCCGCTGCGGGCGAGCTTGGTCGCCTGGCGCACCAGCGGGTGGCGCTCGCGGCTTCCGTGCAGCCGGTAGGCCAGCAGGTCGAGGGTGTCCTCGGTGCTCTTCCCCGCGACCGCGTACAGCACCAGCGCCTGGTACAGCAACATCCGCGCGTACCAGGACCCGGCGTTGGGGATCGCCACGTCGGCGACCAGGCGGCGGTTGCTCGCCACCCAGCCGGGGCCGGTGATCTCCCTCGCGGGGTGCGACGCGTGGCGCATCGCGTCCGCCTTGAACCCCTGGGCGAGCGCGTCCTCGAGCGGGTGATGGCAGCCTTCGTAGGCGATTGCGGTGAGGCTCTCGAGCTGGTTGCGGGATTTATGCAGCAGAGCCTCAGGCTCGTCTCCGCGTTTGGCATTGGCGCCGGTCGGAGGCGGAATCGAGTCGGAGTCGCCGTCCCCGGAGCCCTCGATCCGCATCTCCTCGCTGAGGCCGCTGACGATCGCCGGCAGGACCCAGCCCAGCGCCTCGAACTGCTTTGCGCTCATCCGGGGCCAGCTCACATCGTCGTCGCTGCCGTCGAGGGGCTTGCCGCGGCGCGTCCGGTCACCCGCCTTCATCAGCAGCTCGTCGATCTCCCGGCAGATGGACGGGAAGGCGAACCAGGCGCTTTCTTCCAGCCGGCGCCCGGCGGCCCGCCTCACCTCGTAATCGGCGTCGACGGTGAAGCAGTGCCACAGGACGGTCCAGCACCTGCTCCCACCGAGCGCCGCGATCGCCGGCAGCGCTTCCAGCTTCGTCCAGCGCATCGCCCCTTCGTTGCCCTCGAACCCGTCCAAGATCTCGTTCACGCGCTTCCTGTGCCGTTCAGACGATGTTCCGGAAGAGCCCTGAGGCCGCAGCAGCGCCGCGATGTTCGCCGCCGTGGTCAGCTTGATCATCTGGTCGTCGGGGTCACGGCGCTCCCCCGGATCGGGCGCGGCCAGGGGGTCGAGCTGTTCGAGGACCTCTGTCCGGCGGCCTTTCCCGGGTTTCCGGCCCCGGCCCTCGAGACCGGCCTCCGGTGCGGCGTCCGAGTCACCGCACAACCCCCTGCGGAGCCGTTCGACCAGATCCGAGCAGCAAAGGGCGCGTTCCTGGCCTTCCCCGCGGGCGTCCTCGACGAGGCGGTCGACGATGCGGTCGGCCAGCTCACCCCAGCCGCCTGCCGGGTCCTTGCGGGACCGCTCGTCGGCGTCGACGGCGGCGAAGACGAGGGCGAGGTGGGCGGTCAGTTTCTCGGGGTGATGCTTGTCGAGCAGCGTCGTGAGCCACTGTTCGAAGGTCTTGACTTCGGTTTCCTCTGTGCAGCGGGCGGTGTCCAGCCCACCGAGCGCCTCCATCTCGTCGCGGCCCAGCCTCGCCAGCCGTCGCCCGGCGAGGAACGCCTGCATGATCCGGTGCCGGAACTGCGGCTCGCCGCCGCGGTCCCGCTCGAGGATCCGCAGCCGCTCGCCCGTGTCTATCGCCTCGTGCTGGGAGATCGCCTTGCGGCGCCTGACGTTTCCGGCGCCGGGGACGAACACGCGACGATCGTCGGGGTCGATGAAGTCGACGAGCCCCGTCCGCCGCGGCCTACCGATCCGCGTCGCCGCCGGTTCCTCACCGTGCCGGGCCGTCGATCGCGCCTCCAGCGCCGCGGCGGCGATCGTTCCGAGAGCGGCCGCTTCGAGGGCGCCGACGCTCCGCTTGCGGTCCTCCGGGTCGATCGCCAGGCTGCGCCTCACCTTGCCGGCGACGATCTGCGCGTAGAAATCGCTGAGGAGCCGGTAGCGGACCCAGAGCGGATTCCACACGGTGCGCTGCCGGGAGAGCCGGCGGCGTCGGCCGGGCCGCTCCGGCTCCCCCCACCGGTCCGGATCTTCCGGCAGATCGGGACAGGACTCGGCCGCGGTCATCTCCGTCAGCGCTTCCAGGTAAAGCGGCGCTTCGGCGAGGCTCCCCGCCCTGATCCAGCGCTCGATCCGCCCCTGGGGCGGCTCGGCCGGCGCCTCCGTCCCCGGCTCGGCGAGCTTCGGTTCGGCGACGATCTTGACGCTGGTCTCGAACCCGAGCGGTTCGAGCCGGATCGAGGACGCGGCGATGCCGGCAGGGACCCCGGCGGGCCGCGCGGTGACGATCACCGGCTGTCCCTCGGTTGCGAGGCTCTCGAGCAGTCGCCTGATCGCGAAACCGGGCTCCCCGTCGAAGCCGATCTGGTCGACGTCGTCGATCAGGATCACCACCCGCTGGCGCCGGCAGAGCCAGCGCCAGACGAGGTCGGCCTCCCCGTCGGCCCGCAGCTTCGGGCGGACCTGCTGCGCGAAGCGCGCCTTGGCGACCTCGAACAGGTCCGCGCTCGTCGTCTGCCCGCGCAGCTCCAGCAGCACCGGGACGAAGCCGATCTTCGCCAGCAGCCCCGCCATGTCCAGCAGAGCGGTCGTCTTCCCCCCGCCGGGCACGCCGACGATGATCTGCACGTCCTTCTGGCGGCGCGACAGCACGCCCGGGAGCAGTTCGTCGTAGAGGTCGTCGCGCGGGACCGTGTTGACCGGCGGTTCCAGCTCGACGATCTGGTTCTCCTGCTTGGCGATCGTCATCCGCAGCAGCGCTTCGGGCTCGTCGATGAGGCGGCGGCGTATCCGCCAGGCCGTGTAGGGGCTCTTGAGGCCGTCGTGCCAGAGGGAGGCAACCAGCGCCGCGAACGAGCCGCCCAGAGCCCAACCGAGGATCCACTTCGCCGATTCCTGGGCAAACGCGGACCCACCGGCCCCGAAGAAGCCGGAGATCTTGCCGACGGCCGACGGGGTGAACAGCGCCCACGAGCACAGCGCCACCAGCACGCCCCAAACCAGGACCCAGGGGGTGATCGTGTACCACGGGTGGTAGAGCTTGACGCGGCTCCCCCACCGGCCCGGCCACCTGTGCGAATCGGTGAGGCGCCGCCACACGCCCCCGACCAGCTCCGCGACCCTGACCCACACCAGCGCCAGCCACCGGGCCAGCTTCCGCAGCCGCGGCAGGCTCACATTCTCGACGCTGTGGTACCTCGTCCGCTGGTCGCCGGTGACCCCCGCGATGTGCTCGAGGGCTGCGCCGTTCACGTCATCGTCGCGCGACACCGATACCGGCACTCCCGATCTCCTCCCGAGGACCTTGCCAAGACCGCGCCTCTCGCCTCCCTCGGCAGCCAGTTATGGCCAGGGGCAGCTGAGGTATTTATGAATACTCTCACTCAGGTTAAGCGAAACTGTCCTGCTGGGCAAGGAACCTGCCCTGCGCCCAGGCGGGAAGGCGGGGGGAGGGTCAGGAAATCAGGCGATCGACCACGCGTGCCTCGCCTCGTAGCCGACCGTGCTGCCCTTGAGGGCGCGGACGTGAAAGACCTTGCGGCCGGGCCGCAGGTGGGCGTAGCGCTTCGGCGAGGTGCAAGCGCGCCATCGGCGCAGCGGCGGCGGCACCCGCACACCGCTGAGCCGGCAGGAGAAGCGGGCGCCGCGCAGGCGCGAGCGGAAGCGAAAGGTGGCGGAGCGCTTCGTCGTCCGCCGTCCGACCGAGGCGGAGAGGCGCGGCGGCCCGGGGATCAGCCGCGGCGGCGGGCCGTCGTACCACTG
Organism: uncultured Actinomycetes bacterium; assembly: GCA_963800355.1. Taxonomy (GTDB): domain Bacteria; phylum Actinomycetota; class Thermoleophilia; order Solirubrobacterales; family 70-9; genus VAYN01. The sequence goes on from CAWDAP010000002.1 coordinate 45,672, forward strand.
GGTGAGGAACTGGCCCTCGGCGGTGAATTTCTGCACCCTGACGTGGCCTTCGCCGGGGTACGGTTCGGCCATGTCGACGACGTAGACGTAGCCGGCCGGGTCGGTGGCGACGGAGGTCGGGGTGTAGAAGCGGCCGGGACCGCGACCTGGGCCGCCCCATGCGCCGAGGAATTCGCCGCCTTCGCTGAACCGCTCGATCCGCGCGTTGACCGTATCGGCGACGTACACCTCGCCGCTGCCGCCGACGGCGATCCCGTAGGGGTAGACGAACTGGCCCTTGCCCCTGCCGTAGCTCCCCCACTGCCGGACCAGGGCGCCTTCCGGGGTGAAGACGTCGATCCGGTTGCCGTAGGTGTCGACGACGTAGACCAAACCGGAGGGGCCGGTGTCGATTCCCCACACTTCGCCGAACAGCCTCTTTCCCGCCGGGCCTTCTTCACCCCACCTGGTCAGCAGCGTGCCGTCGGGAGAGAAGCGCAGTACCTCGTGCGGCCCGGCCATGTAGACGCTGCCGCCGGGGCCGACGGCGAGATCGCGTCCCTGCCGGGCCGCCCAATGCCGGAGCACGCTGCCGTCGGGCGCCAGCACCCAGATCGTTTCGCCCTCGCCGTCGTCGACGTAGAGGTTGGCGACCCCGTCCGCGGCGACGCCGCGCGGGAAGAACGGGTTGCCTGAGGTCGGGAACTGCCCCAGGTTCGCCAGCAGGGTCCCGTCGCCCGAGTACTCCTGGACGGCGCCGCTGGTCAGCGGGCTGGAAACGTACACATGGCCGGCGCTGTCGGTTGCAACCGAGATCGGGATCGGCTCGAATCCGACCGCGGCCGCGGTGCTGACGACGGCAAGCGCGGCGCCGGTGCCGACCGCCAGCGCCGCCGCAAACCTCCTGACAGCCGCACGCTTCCTGGCAAGGGGAGCCATGAACGCCAGCGTCCCAGCGGTGCGAACCGCAGTCAACCCTTCCTGCCTGGCGTTCGACCCCCGTGCGGAAACCCCGCCTCTCCTCCCTCGGCACCTCGAACGCATCATCCTGTGGTCGTGGCCGACCGTCCCGCTCGATTCGACCTCAGCGCCGAGGAGGCGCGGCGCCTTGCGATCGCCGCGCAAGGGTTCGGGCGGGCGCGGCCGAGCGGCCGGGTCGACGCGCGGCACCTGCGGCGGGCGATCGACGACGTCGGGCTGCTGCAGCTCGACTCGGTCAACGTCTTCTGCCGCTCCCACTACATGCCGCTCTTCTCGCGCCTGGGGCCGTATCCGCGGCAGGCTCTGGACACGCTCGCCTGGCACGAGAACGGCGACGGGACGAGCCGGCGGGCGCGGCGCCGGGACCTGATCGAGTACTGGGGGCACGAAGCCTCGCTGCTGCCGGTCGAGCTGCAGCCACTGCTGCGCTGGCGGATGGCCAGGGCGGACTCGCTGGCATGGAAGGGCGTGCGGCGGATCGCCGCCGAGCAACCGCAGCTGCTCGAGTTCGTCCTCGGGATGGTGCGGGAGCGCGGCCCGCTCCGCGCCTCGGACCTGGCGGCGAAGGGCCGGCGGCGGGAGCCGGGCGAGATGTGGAGCTGGAGCGAAGAGAAGACCGCGCTCGAGTACCTGTTCTACGCCGGCAGGCTCTGCGCCGCCCACCGGCTCAACTTCGAGCGCCACTACGACCTGCCCGAGCGGGTGCTGCCGCGCCACGTCCTCGAGGCGCCGACGCCCTCGCAGGAGGAGGCGCAGCGGCAGCTGCTGCTGATCGCCGCCGCGCGCCTGGGCGTCGCGACCGAGGCCGACCTCGGCGACTACTTCCGCCTCCCCCGCCGCGAGTCGAAGGCCCGCGTCGCCGAGCTCGCCGAGGGCGAAGACCTGTTCCCGGTCCAGGTCGAGGGCTGGCGGCAGCCCGCCTACCTCGCGGCCGAGCGCCCCGCCGGCCTGCGACAAGCCGCGAACGCCCGAGCCCTGCTCACCCCCTTCGACTCCCTCGTCTGGGCGCGCGAGCGCACCGAGCGCCTCTTCGGCTTCCGCTACCGGATCGAGATCTACACCCCGGCCCCCAAGCGCGTCCACGGCTACTACGTCCTCCCCTTCCTCCTCGGCGGCCGCCTCGTCGCCCGCGTCGACCTCAAGAGCGACCGCCAGGCCGGCGTCCTCCAGGTCCGCGGCTCCTTCGCCGAGCCGGGCGCCGACCCCGCCCGCGTCGCCGAGGAGCTGGCGGCGGAACTCCGCCTGCTCAGCGACTGGCTCGGCCTCGGCGGCATCTCGGTCGGCCGCAAAGGCGACCTCTCCGCGCCGTTGCGGAAGGCATTGCGATTCCCTATCGGGATCGGTCCTTAGTGACTATCCGAAAACCCCCACGCACGTCTGGCGGCGCCGCACACACTTCGCGGGGCGGCGTCCTCGGTCGGCCAAATGGCGCTGCCATTCGGCCTCCCTGCGTCCTACCCCCGCTCGGTGCGGCACTCGCCAGCCGCACGCGCGGGTTTTCGGATAGTCACTTAGCGCCGGGCCGCAGCGAACCCGCCTTCAGGGGAGAATGTGCCGATGCCGCAACCGCGCCGCCAGGGACAGCGAAGAGAGCCACAGGACTACGGTTGGGTGATCTCCTTCGGCTGCAAGAACGCCGGCACCCTCCGCCGGCTCAAGGTCGACACGGATCCCTCCCCCGACACCAGCCCCATCGAGGTCCCCTGCCCCTGCGGCGAAACCCACCGCGTCACCGTCTCGCCCTACCGCCGCCGCCGCTCCGCCGAGGAGTCGTTCGACCTCCAGGTCGGCTCGCTCGACGAGCTCCGCTAGACCGGGGTCGCATGCACTCATCGGCTGCCTGCGTGGACGAACGCGCCGTTCGGTCCCCTCAGGGCGCTCGCGGGATGTCCGGGGGAGCCGCCTCGTCCTCGCCGAAGACCGCGATCCCGTAGACGATCCAGCAGCAGAGGAAGAAGATGCCGAGCGACCACCAGGGATATGCGCCGCCGATCGAGAGCAGGGCTCCGATCGCACCGAGGCTGCCGGCGATGATGCCGATCGCCCGGCCGTAGACGTTGCCGGCCATCAGCGAGAGGCCGCCGGTGATCTGGATCGCGGCCAGGACTATCAGCACCCACCCGAGAACGTTCAGGTTGGTCAACACGTACCTCGTGTCGCCGACGTAGATGTGGGCTTCGGCCAGCGCGCCGATGCCGTAGATGAGGTTGAGGGTGCCGACGATCAACAGCATGATCGCGGCGAAGACGACCCGTCCTGCGCCTCGCATTTCCATTTCGACTCCTTTGCTCGGAATTTCCAACTCCCAACCTCCCACCCCCGGCGCCGCCCACCATCCGTACTCCGCCACAACGTGGCGGCGCCGCGAGCCGCCGCTGCTACCCTCGAAAGCCCGGGCAGGTCAAGTATTTCCAAGTGACACCCGGCTACCTAGGAGCTGTAACCGATGTCGTCGCTCCCTCGCCGTTTGCGCATGCTGTGGAGAACGGGTGAGCAGGCTGCCTCCGACGCCGATCAGACGCTCTCGGAAACCGATCAGACCAGCTCCGATTCCGATCAGAGCCTCTCCGATCGCGACCAAGCGGCGGCGCAGGCCGACCAGCAGGTCTCGGATCGGGAACAGGCCTTGGCCGATCGCCAGTTCGATGCCACCGACGCCTCGGTGCAGCCCAGCAGGTTGCCCGAGTATGAAAGGGCACACGCCGAGCGCGACGAAGGGACGATGTCGCGAGCGGCGACCGCTGCCGTTCGCTCGATGATCTCGTCCGAACGCGATGCCCAGGCCGAGCAGCGCGACAATCAGGCACGCGACCGGGACCTGATCGCCGAGGAGCGCGACCAGGTCGCCGACCTCGCCGACCAGGAGGCAGCCGCCCTTGCCCGCGAGATCGGCAAGGCCGACACGTCCACCAAGCTGGCGCTGGAGGCTGCCGCCTCCGCACGCAGCCTCGCCGCAAGCGCCCGCAGCAAAGCGGCGCGCGACCGCGAACGGGCGGCGGGCGACCGCGAAGCGGCGGCGCGCGACCGCGAGTTCCTCCGCGACGAGATGGAGCGCTCCCAGATGGACGAGCTGACCGGCGCCTACAGGAGGGGCATGGGAGAAATCCTCCTCCGCCATGAGTTGGCACGAGCCAAACGCCTGGGCGCGTCGCTGACCCTCGCCTTCGTCGATGCCGACCGGCTGAAGGAGACCAACACCCGGTCGGGCCACGCAGCCGGCGACGTCCTGCTTCGCCAGGTCTGCAGCGGTCTTCAAGCAAGGCTCCGTCCCTACGATCCGATCGTCCGCTGGGGCGGCGACGAGTTCGTCTGCACCATCTCCGGCGTCATCCCCGCGGAGGCCCGGATTCGCATCGAACAGGCGGAGGTGGACCTCCGAGCCCTCGATCCTCCGGTCTCCATCACCTTCGGCGTGGCAGCGATGGAGCCCGGCGACAACCTCGCCGCTCTCGTGGGCCGCGCGGACGCCGCCCAACGCGAGGCGAAGGGCAAGAAGCGAGGCTAGCCCCCGGGCTGGCAATGGACTCTGGCACCTGCCCCCGCCAGACATCCCCCTTATTCACCACGAAGTGCGACGATACGCGGGGATCAGCGGCGATTCGGGCACTTCCCGGCAAGCAGTGCCTCGCTTCGCGCGCCGTTTCCAACCGCGCCCAAGCCGACACCCGCGACTAGGACGGCGTCGCCGACCAGGGCGGACGGAGCCCTTCCAGCATCGGGAAGTGCTTCACATTCAGCGTCGCGAACTCGGCGCCCTCCTCCTCCGCCGTGGCCGCAATCAGGTAGTCGGCGAGGTCGATCCCGGGATGAGAGCGTCGGAAGCGGCGCAGGTGGCGACCTGCCCGCCGGGCGATCGCATCGGTGACCGGGAGCAGGCGCAACCCGTCGAACAGGCGACTGACGTCACGGCGTTCGCCCGAGCGCATCCCACCCTCGATCTCAGCGCGCGAGATCACGCTCGCGAGCGCTCCCTCCGCGGAGGCGTCAAGCAGCAGGTCCGTCGCGCGTCCGTCGCCGCGTAGGTGCGCAATCAGGATCGTCGAGTCGAACAGAGTGCTCAATGCTCGAGGCTTTTGAGCCGCTCGTCCGCCCCGCCGCCACGCACCTGCGACAACCAAGACTTCCAGTCCTCGGCGTCGGGAAGGACGCCCGCGGTGGCACGAATCGCCCGCCGCCGTTCCTCTGCCCCGTCGTCGACCCCCAGGCCCTCATCGAGCATGCGCCGGATCACCTGCGCCTTCGACATCCCGGCATCAGCGGCGCGTGACGCGATTCGCCGCTCCTGCTCCTCGGTGATGTAGATTTGGGTGCGCAGCATATACAGCAACAGTATACATCATATGAGATCCTCGGGGCACTTTCGCTGAGCTTTCGGTGAGAAGTGCATCGTTTCGCGCGGCATTTTCAACCCGGCGCAGCCACGACACGAAGGGCGAAGTGATCGGCCCTCTCGCTACCTTCCCATCCTTGTCCAATGCTCGTGCACCAACCGAACCGCCTCCTCCTCGCTCAGCCCTTCAGCTCTTCCGCAAGAACATCGTCATTCGATATGAGTTGATCAGCCACGCTCGGCCCTCGAAAGCTCCGACAACAAGCTTGTAATTGGCCATTCAAGCCACTCCTTCGCCTTGCCGATCATGGCGATCGGCCGGAAGCTTTTGTCGGAGCGCAGAGGGGTGGCAGACGGGATTCGAACCCGCGACCGCCGGCACCACAATTAAGCGGCTTCGGGCGGAGCCCTTCCCAGATTCCGCATTATCAGCGGCTGCGGGCGGAATCCGAGCCGCAAGCACAGAGCTAATAGACGTTGAGCCGTGGATTGACGACCGCTGATTTAGCTAATAACTGAGGCATGGCTGAACTCTCCAACCGCGACGAAGAGATACTGGCGATTCTCGTTGAGCTATCTGAAGACACCCCAGACAGGGGCTTCGAGATATCGCCAGGCGCAGACAGCCTTGGATCACCGCCCTGGCCAGAAGACAAAAGAGGTCCAACGCGAGATGAGATCCGAAATCTAGTCAATCGCGACTTCCTCGAAATCGACAAGGATGCTCAGCCAATCTGGCGCTTCTGGCCTTCGGCGCAAGCGCGTGAGCGCTTTGCTGGTGCGGCTGAGCAGACCCTGGCCGAGGCATTAACGGACCCCGACCAGCGACTCGCCGTGATCCTGAAGGCTGTCGTCGATGCTTTCGAGCAGGACCCGGTCACCCCGCTACTACTTTTACGCACCAATTCCGTCGACATCGTCCGGCACCCCACATGGGGCATCCCCCCCGAGGTTGTCCGGCTACATGATCTGCGACAGCTCGAAGAACTAGGGCTGATTGGTTGGGAGGACGAGACCCGGTTCTATCCGACTCCATGGGGCCGAATGGCCGTACGCAATCCTGTCGCGCTTCTCAGCCAGCGAGCCGATCAGGCCGAGGACGAGGAGGAGCGCTCGAGGCTTCGGCGATGGGTGGAGAAGATCCGCGCAGGAGATGTCGCGGTTGGGACCGCAAGTGGCTTGACCGGCGCTGTGATCCGCGCGTTATTGGGGTTCTAGCTATGTCGTCGAACCGCAAGGGGCGCGGCTGATAGCCGTGGCCATCTATCTCGACGCGAATCTGCTGTGGTCCTGGCTGCGTTTTACGGAGCCGGAGCGACTTGCTGTCAGCATCGTCGCCAATCAGCTTGGCCAAGAGGTCTTGGTTCCATCTGTCGCAGTGGCCGAGGCCGAAGAGGATCTTCGCCGGCGCATCCAAGAGGAGCTCAGCAAGCTTGACAGCGCGAAAGCGGGCCTCGAACGGATCATGCATGAGAATCTCGAGATCTTCCCCGAGCCGATGCCTGTCATAGACGAGCAGCTCGAAGTCTGGAGAGAGAGGTTGGAGGAGTTCGCGACGATTCTTCCGCTCACCGACGAGGATGCCCAGCTCGCCCTCAGGCGCGAGATAGAAGGACGCCGCCCCGCCCGACCACGCGAAAAGGGGAAGCACGGGGCTGGCGGCCGCGACGCCGCTGTATGGCTGACCCTCCTGCGCGACCATCGCGAGCGCGGCGAGCCGGGACACCTCCTCTCCGGCGACAAGAAGGCATTTTCCGATGGCAAGGACACGCTGCACCCCGATCTCGTTCGCGAGGTAGAGCTTGAAGGGGGCGAAGAAATTACCTATTACAACGACGCAGCCAAGCTGATCGAACAAGTTGGCGAACAAGGTCCCCATCGAGACCTGGATCTTCCCTCGCTTCAGAGCCTCGCCTTCAACTCGATCCAATCGGGCCTGCGACATTCACCCTTGCCTCCACGCGCTCTCTGGATCGAGCAAGACCCGGAGCTTCGGTACAGCACCGAGATAAGCAAAGCCGAGTTACTCGAGGTCGTGAGTCAACACCGCTATGTACGCGACGACCGAGCAGTCCTCGCCGTGAATAGCCGCTGGCGCCTGGAAGTAGATTCGTTTTGGCAGCGGCGTGATACGGAAATGCCAGGCACCTGGTCCGGGGTTGGAGGCAACATGATCGATGCCGAACTCCAGCTGCTCATAGAGGAAGACTTAGGAGAGCTGCGTGCGACCGAGCTGATTGGCGCGGAGCTCACCAGCTCTGCCAGCCTCTCGATGATGAGCGATGGCAGCATCATCTCGATTGGGTGATTGAACGCTTCAAGCGTCAGCTTTTCATTTACGAGCGCGATGCTCCGGAGTCACCCGTGAATGACTCGGGACCCATGTCGCTGAAAGTGACCGCTTCGACGAGCTTCTCAAGCCGCTCTTGCACCCACAGAGGGGGCGGCTCAACACCAGGCAGTTCATCGACCAGCTCCATCCCCCTCTTCCAGACCTTGTCGGCGAGACCACTCGCCGACTGAGTGAATTCGATCAGCTCGATCACATGTGGCGCCATAGCCACCACGCCTCCATCGCCGAGTGCCGGCATGGCTTGGATCAGGAACCGGTGCGCGAGGCGGTTCCGGGGGCCTTCGAGAAACTTGTCCAGCTCCACCCTGGTTTCCTCATCCAGCTGATCGCCGACTCCCTGCTTTGCGTCGTTCAGCTTCATAGGCGCGGTGCCTTTGTTAAGCGATTCCCACAGCCTGGCTAGCCCTTTGCGTAGCTGCCTTCGGGCGCTGCCCGAACTCTTCGATGGGTCGTAGTTTCCAATTAGGTAGAGAAAGGAAACCGAGAACTCGAGCCGCTGGACTGCGATCATCGTCGCCCCATAGAGCGCTGCCAGCCATAGCCGGGTCTGCTCCAGGCCAATCTCTTCACGTTCGCCTCTTGGCGCTTCTGCCATTGCCGCAGTATCTCCTCTCGCCTACCGGCGCGCGATCCTCCGGCGACCCAACAAGCATCCCCGCACAGAGGGCAAGCGACTGCTTCCTCGTCTTGCTGAATTCGTCACTCGACTCCTTCTCGCGACGCCGACGCATGAGACCAGTTCGTCCCGCTTCCGCCGAGCGGTTCTCGTGAGGGTTCGCAATGCTTAGCACCGATGGGAAAGCGTCGCGACAAGGAGTCAAAGCAGCAGGCGCCACTAAGCGGTGGTGAGATTGCCGCGCTCAACAGGGCCTTTGGTCACGTCGGTAGAAGTGGTGTAACCGCCACGTTGGGGCCGGAACGAAGTTCCGGCCACCGCGGGCCCCAGACTCGTCGGTTGACCAGCAAGTCGACTGACGAAAGGAAGCACCACGATGGCCGAGAGCCAAAGCATGACGAGCGCCGGGGTCGTAGCCAAGGCGCTGATCGAGGAGCACTCCGATTTCCTCCGGGAGTCGGTGACGATGATCGCCGCCGAGATCATGGAGGCCGAGATCGAGCGCCAGATCGGCGCCGGCAAAGGCGAGGTGAGCGAGGCCAGGGCCACCCACCGCAACGGCTACCGGCAAAGGCCCTGGGCGACCAGGGTCGGCGAGATCGAGCTGGCGGTTCCCAGAAAGCGCTCGGGCGAGAGCTACTTCCCGAGCTTCCTGGAGCCCCGCAAAAGAAGCGAGAAGGCGCTGCTCGGCGTGGTCATGGAGGCCTACGTCAACGGGGTCTCGACCCGCAAGGTCGACCACCTGGTCTCCGAGCTCGGCATCCATATGAGCAAGGACCAGGTCTCCCGGATCTGCGGCGAGCTCGACGGTCAGGTCGAGGCCTTCCGCACCCGGCCCCTGGAGGGCGCCTACCCCTATCTCTGGCTCGACGCCAAGCACCTCAGGGTCAGAGACCGTGGCCACGTCCATTCCAAGGCGCTGATGGTCGCCTTCGCGGTGCACGAGTCCGGCAGGAGAGAGGTGATCGGCATCGAGATCGCCGAGTCGGAGACCGAGGCCGGTTGGGCGGCGTTCCTGCGCGAGCTGGTGGCCCGCGGCCTGGAGGGGGTCAGGCTTGCCGTCTCCGACGATCACTTGGGCCTCAAGGCCGCGATCGCCAAGGTGATCGGCTGCCCCTGGCAGCGCTGCACCGTCCACTTCATAAGGAACATGCACGGCCACTGCAAGAAGGGCCAGCGCAACATGGTCTCCGCTGCCCTGCGCGAGGTCTTCAACGCCGAGGGCCTCGCCGATGCCCGGGAGCGCTCGGCGTCGGTCATCGAGCGCCTCTCACCGGTCGCGCCGAAGGTGGCAGCGCTGCTCACCGAGGCCGAGGACGACCTCCTCGCCTTCTACCGCTTCCCCTCTGCCCACTGGCCGAAGCTGCGCTCGACCAACAACATCGAGCGCGTCAACAAGGAGATCGCCCGGCGCTCTGACGTCGTCGGCATCTTCCCCAACGACCGCTCGGTGATCCGCTTGATCGGGTCGCTGCTGATCGAGCAAAACGACGAGTGGCTGCTTACCCGCGGCTACCTCTCCCAGGAGTCGATCGGTCTGGTCCTCGAGGACCAGACCGATGAAGCCGGAAGCGAGGTGGCTGCGCTGGAGCGATGAGAGAAGTGCCGGCGAGTCCCGTTACACCACAACTCGCGACTTGACTGGGCCTTTTACGGAACCGATCCGGCGGAGCATTTCAGCCGCCGTTTTCATCTGCTTCTGGCGCAGGCGAGCCAAAGCGATGCAGAGCTTCGAGCCGAAGATAAGGAGTACAAGTTCGGAAAGATCTCTATGACCGTCCCATCGGTCACCGAGGGTGAGGTCGATGAAGACGCCCATAAGCGTTTCGTGCTTTTGGAGGCGGAGCTATTTATCCATCATGCAGCCGAGACGTTGATGCGCCTCTATTTCGCTCACTCGTGCAACGCCCCGGCGCCCTGGATCGAGATGGCGAAACTTCGAGGACCGGGTGAGTTCACGCGAAGGCTGAAGGCCTTCCGCAAGGAGCGGCAGAAGGAGAGCGTGCTGACTCAGATACGACTTGTCTTCTTTGGTTACAAACAATTCCCGCAGGAGTGGAGTGAAGAGAAGGCCGCCGAGAACGAAGCGGCTCTTGTGAGAGTCGCCGACTACCTCGACTATTTCTCAGAAGTGCTCCTTCAGCGCGGGCAGACCTATAACGCCGTAAAGCACGGGCTGGCCGTCGAAGCGGGGGAGTCTGCGATTGCGGTCCGCGAGATCGAAGAGCTGTCGGCCAGCGGGCCCTCGATCGCGTACCTCGACCGCGCGCGCGATGAGGAAAAGAAAAGCTTTTGGGCTGTGAAGACCCGCTGGATCCCGCTTGAGTTTGACATCACCCTGGCCTACGTTGGCACCCAACTCCTCAATGCACTCTGGACGGTGGCGCGCATCCGCTACGTGAAATGGCCCATCCCGAAAGATGGTCAGCGCCTGTCGATCCCGACGGTTTCCTTAGGAGATGTCAGAAAGGCGGCAGCAATGCCGACCATCCAAATTGACGAGGTCGCGTTTCCAGCGGAGATGCATTGCCCCCCCGGTGCCGGGGCTGACTCCAAAATTGCAAGCCTCAACGAGGAAGCCAAGAAGGACACGGACGGCTAAACCCGAGCATCCATTCGGGGTGACCACGGCTCGGCCTTACTGCTGGGTCACCCCGTCGAGGAGGAGCTTCACGCCAAGGCGGCCTGGTCGCGCCTCCAGGCTGCTTCGGCCTCATCGGCGTCTTCGGTGTTGAGGGCGATGTGTTGATCAATCTCGTCGGGGAAGGCGCCGTAGTAGCGGACCGCGGTCCGCACTTGAGAGTCGGTGAGGTTGAGAAGCTCGGCGGTGGCGGTGATCGCCTCCTCCCCACTCGTGTTGCCGCTCTTGAGCGTCGCCATGAGCTCCCAGATATCTGGGCCGCCGGTCAAGGCGGCGCGGCGGCCGGTGGGACCATCACGGAAGACAATGCCGCGGAACTCATCCATTCGTTCACCGTAGCCAACGACGTTTTATGTCACGGAATCGGCGCCTATCGCCGCGCATTCCCGCCTATTCACCATCGATCAGGCAGAAACTGCCTGATCGGGAGCGAAATTTGGGTCCGGTTTAAACCCATCCGGCCAACCCCGACATGCCGATTTGCGGGGGATTCGATTAGGGGTGGCAGACGGGATTCGAACCCGCGACCGCCGGCACCACAAGCCGGAGCTCTACCAACTGAGCTACTGCCACCGCGCTGGACCCAATTTACCGTAGCCCCAGCCCGCGACCGTCCCCCGCCTACCCCCCGGCGGCGCTCATCGGGCTGAGCTGCAGCCCGAGGAAGGTAGCCCGACGCCGACCGCCGGCTGAGTTCAAACCGGACAGACTCGACAGTCTCCCCGGTGGTGAGAAGGACCCTCAGAGTGCGCTCAGCAGCTCGACATCTCTGCCGCCGGCGAGTGTGCTGATGCCGCCGTCGAAGGTGACGAGCCGCATCCCGGATCGGCGGGCGAGAGTGAGCAGATGCGCGTCGGTCACCTGCCGATATCCGGCGACCTCGGGCACGTCGGGGTCGACGATCGAGAAGTCGTCGGCGAGGAAGCGGTGGCCGTCGAGGGCGCGGAGCGAGGTGAGGACGCCGCGGGCGGCGCCGATCCCGATCGCGCTCGGCAGCGCCTTGGGGTTGGAGGAGACGCGGACAAAGCCGCTCTCGGTGACTGGGCAGGTCGCCCATCCGCTCGATGACTCGGCGGCGAACCATTCGCGCATCGCGGCGTGGTGGACGTGAGAGTCCCAGGCCAGGGCGACCAGAGCGTTGACGTCGAGCAGGGCCACTACGGGCCGTCAGTCTTCTTCGAGCCCGCGGCGAACCATCTCCGGGGTGATCGGCGGCGTTCCCTCGGGGACGCGGATCACCGGCAGGCCGCCGGCGACCTCGACCCGGGCCGGGGTCAGTCCCCGGCGGGCGAGCTCGGAGATCACCGCGCCCAGGGAGCGATGCTCCTCAGAGGCAAGCTCGCGGGCGGCAGCCGCCACATCGTCGTCGATGTTCAGCGTGGTTCGCACCGGAGTGATGCTACCGCATCAAAGCACCATGCTACCTCCCGCCCTCCCGTTCGCTCTCGCCGATGCCGAGAGCGTCGTAAACGTCGGCGCCGGGGCGGGCTCCTATGAGCCCGCACACCGCGAAGTCGTCGCGGTCGAGCCATCCCGGGAGATGATCGCCCAGCGGGGACCGAGCGCAGCGCAAGCGATCTGCGCCTCGGCCGAACGCCTGCCGCTGCCCGACGATGCCGTGGATGCGGCAATGACCGTCCTCTCGATCCATCACTGGGACGATCCCGCACGCGGGGTAGCTGAGATGCGCCGTGTCGCCCGCCGGCGCATCGTCGTGCTGACCTATGACCCCGGCTATGTCCTGCGCTGGTGGCTCGGCGACTACGCCCCCCAGATCGCCACCGACGATGCCGAGCGCTTCCCGCCACTCGACGCCCTGCTCGACTGGCTCGGCGGCGGATCGGTGGAGGGGGTCGACGTTCCGGCCGACTGCACCGATCTATTCCTCGGAGCGCTGTGGGCTCGGCCTGAGCTGGTACTCGCGGACGATATTCGGGCTTCGACTTCGGGCTTTGCGCGAATGGACGCTGCGCAGGAGCGATCAGCGATCGCCAAGCTTCGGGCCGACCTCGACAGCGGCGCCTGGGACGAGCGGCATGGGCATCTTCGCGACACCGACGAGCTCGACGTAGGGCTGCGGCTGGTCGTCTGCGAGCTCGAACCGAGCGATTGAGCGTGACCTACCGAGACTCCTACCTCTGCGGCGACACCTGCTGAGGAATCGAAACGGCGAGCCCCCACAGCGCGTAGACGATCGCGATGCCGATCAGCAGGAACTTGAGGCTCGCGCAGGCCGTGGCGAAGGGCGGGCCGATGTCCCCGCCGTGGCCGTCGAGGACGAGGAGCCACACGATGTTTTCGGCTGCATCGAAGACTGCTGCGGCGATCGCGCAGTAAGGCGCCGCCACCCCGGCCAGCGCGAGTGCTCTGTGACCGTGCTCTCCGGCGAAGTCGCGAGTGGCGAACCCGGCCAGCGCGAAGAAGGTCCCGTAGCTCAGCATGAAGCCGAAGTCGATCCAGAGCGAGAGCCGGGCCAGGTTGCGACCGTGACCTCCCCATTCGGCCATGATCTGGTGGGCGCGGGTGGCGCTGCCGGCGAACTCGAGCCCCAGAATCGAGGGTCCGCCGGTCGCTTCAAGGCGCTGGTCGATCAAGAGGAGGACGATGTCGAACACGACGACAGCGATGCCGAAGCCGACGAGCAGTCGCTTCCGACTGATGGGGAGCCGCTCGAGTCGAGGGCTTTGAGCGGGGGATCGAGTGACCGACACGAATGGCCGAAGGTATCTGCTCATCTTCGATTGCGACGGCGTCCTCGTCGACAGCGAACCGGCTCGATCTGATCGGAGTCGGACTGTGGTTTTCCCGGATGCGGGGGCCTGGCCGGGCTGGAAGGTTGAGCGCATGGCCAGTCAGAGACGCCCAGGCGTCGCCGTGCCGGAGGTGGTCAAGGGGCCGTTGCGTCCCTGGTCGCGACAGACGGTCGAGCGAATCCGGGAGGCGCAGTTGCGGCTGGAGGGGTCGGCTCGGGAGTTGCGGCGGAAGGCCGCCGGTGCCCGTCGCTCGAGCTAGCGGAGGTCAGGGAAGCTCCGAGTCCGCGGCAATAACGGCGAGGAACGCGAGTGGCTGGTCGATCGAGAAGCGGCCGTGTTGAAACGCCCATGTCTCTCGGCAGCAACGGCGTCTTATACGTAGGTGCGGGCAGCGAGACTCCACCCCTGCGCGACGAAAGCGGGACTACTCCGCAAGGCTCTCGATGACGGCAAGGTCCTCTTCCACTCGCTTCTTAAGCCGCTGCTGGAAATCTTTGTCGGCGCGGCGGCAGGCGATGTACCGGTAGATGGACGCGCGGATCGCCTCTGCCACCGATACCCCTTCGACACGGGCGATGCCATCGATTTCGGCCGCAAGCTCCGCGGGCAGGCGGAGGCTCATAACCTTCGTCCTCGACGCTGCCGGACCGCCGTTCATGGCGCTCTCCCGCTCTCAGGCAACTCGGCCTCCTCGGTTCGCGCGACCAGCGTCGACCGTTGCACCCCGAGCTCCTGGCAGAGCCCGGTCAGCGCCGTCCAGGGGTCAGGTTGCGCCCGGCGCTGAGTCGCAGGGTCGTGACCTTGATCGGCTCCAATGCGGGCCGGTCGGCGATGCTCACGAGCCATTGCGGCCCTCGCGGAGTTCGCAAATGACGTAGACCGGCGCCGCAGCCGAACCGTCGACCTCGCCTCGGACCTCACCAGCGTCGCCGCGTAGCGAAACCGAACTGTCCCTTGCGACCGGTTTCGATTCGAATGCGGAGTCCGAGGAAGGACACCCCCGGCCATTCGCTGCTCGGGCGACCTTGGACCCCACTAGAGCCCCTCAAGGAGCGCTTCGGGAGACACGGCCAGAGCTCGCATCAGCTTGACGAGGGTGTCGACCCTCGGGACACGTTTCCCGCTCTCAAGCATCCCGATCGCGGTTCTATGCAAGCCGGCCCTGGTCGCAAGCTCATGCTGGGAGAGACCTGCCTGCTGTCTGCATCGAGCTAGGTTGTCGGCGAACCTCATTGCCACCGCCTCCTCTGCCTCGGGTCCCTTGGGTACCTGGGCCGCCGCCTCAGTGATCCGCATCGGGGGGCAACTCGAAGAGGAACATCGCGAGGATCGCGGGGATACCTTCTCCCGAGCCATTCATTCGTTCAGCAGCGGCGCTCTGCTCCTTCAGTGCCTGATCGAGCGCCTTGGCCTGGATAGCGTGCACCGCCCGCCAGCCCTGCTCGTCTAGACAAAGGGGGACGCGGGTAGCCTGCCGATCCGCGCGTTTGTCGAAATAGCCCGTCTCCAGCGATCTGGCAGCATCGCTCAGCACGTTGTCGATGAGGTGAGCGGAGAAAGCACCGCGGACCTTGGGGTCGAGCTTCAGCCAGTCGTCGTTGCTGACCATAGGGCGCTCGAGGGCCTTGTAGAAATGCTGGACTGCTCCCCTAACGTTTTCTTCTTCAATGATCTCGACTAGACCCAGCTCGTTGAGTACCCGCACGTGATAGCTGACGTTGCTCAACGGAGTCTCGATCGCATCGGCGATTTCTTTCGGGCTAGCGGTCCTTTCGGTGAGGATCTTCAGTGCCTTCACCCGAACCGGATGGTTCAGTGCCTTCACCAGAACCTCCTGGGGCGATTTAGCAGCCCTCCCCCTCTTCCGACTTTGCTTCCTAACCCGCCGCTTTCGCGATGGCATCCCGTCGCCTCCCTTTCCATTTCCCTGAGCCATTACTCATCAGGATAAATGGCAAATGACTTGACATTAACTAGTCAGCACATACTGCTCGCATCGCGTCTATGGACTGGTCAGGCCTGTGGGCTCATGGACGCACGGGAGACTGTTGGCCACCCCGAGGACCCAGGCGTCCAGTACCTCGTGTGAACCCACTCCTCAGCCACGGCTTGAGCCGTGCGGCGCTTCGAATCCGAGCGCGGAGAAGGTGTAATTCCGTCGCCTCGACCGAGGACTCCGATTGACCGACTCCGCCTCAAGAGCGTCAAGTCGCTCGTGCGCGGCTCGTAAGAGACGTACCGCCTTTTGCCAGGCCTCGGCATCAAGGCTCAGTTTGTAGTTTGCAATAACCCGGTCGACGCGTCGATCAAAAGTGCCCGCTTCTAAGGCCTGCTGCGCGCGAGTAATGGTTTCGCCTACGGCTTTTCGACTGATGCCAACGCGGGTCGGATAACTCAGGCGCTCCCAATCTCCGTAGTCAAGCAGGACCTTGGTAACGCCCCGGTAAATTCTGGCCGGTATACCTCGGACTGATTTTTCTTCTACGAGCTCAATGCAGCCGAGTTCCCGGAGGACTTTGAAGTGGTAGCTGACTACATTGCGAGGTTCGCCGGACTCGCGGGCGAGCTGAGCCGCGCAGGCCTTTTGCTCATTTAGCCTGGCCAGACACCAAGCACGCAACGGGTGGCCTAGCGCTATCTCAAGCCGGCCGGTCGGACTGGGAATTGCCGCGTCGGCGGCCTTCGGTTTCTTCATCGCTCGAGCTGAACGGGGGGCCGAGGTTGGGCAGTGGCGGAAGAGGGCGATTCGTAGCCCATAACGGTAATCGTGAAGCGACTCCGCAGGGCAGGATCTGGCGTCCGTTCAAGCGATTCGGGCTCAAGCTCTTCCAGCCGACGATGAAGCTCGCGGAGAATCTCCACTCCCTCGCGCCAGCCCTCCTCATCAAGGCTCGGTTTGTAGTTGGCAGCAATCCGGTCGCTGCGCCGATCGAAGGTTTCGGCTTCAAACGCCTCTTCAACGAGCTCGAGAGTTTCGCCGAGCGCTTTGACGCTGATTCCAGATCGCGTCTGGAAGCTCAATCTTTCCCAGTCCCCATAGTCCAAAACGACCTTCACCGCAGCCCTATAGATTTTCTCGAACACCCCGCGGACGCGTCTTTCCTCGACCAACTCGATACACCCCAGTTCCGCGAGGACCCTGAGGTGGTAGTTCACCTTGTTCCGTGGTTCGCCCGACAGGTGTGAGAGCTTGGCCCCGGAGGTCTCGCCCTCGTTGAGCTTTGCGAGGCACCAAGCACGCAAGGGGTGACCGAGGGCCACGTCCAGGCCGCCGCTGCGATGTCGACCGGGTGACTCTCCGGGGTCGTTTTTTCCTCTGGGCATCTCAGGATCGCGTTCCGCCAGCCTACTGAAGTCGCCCACAGTACTCAGGTAATCGCGTCTGCGCAAGGGCCTTTTTGGCGAACCTGTTGACTTGTCAAACGATTTGACGAAACTCACATCGACCCGAGCAACTGAATCGGGGCGATAAGCGGAATACAAAGGGGGTGAAGACAGATGAAGCTCGCAAACGCGGACGTGACGGTTCCTGCGACCAGCCTCACCAAGATGGGCTAAGGGAGATGCCGGGGGGGCTACTCGCCGTCTGGCGGATGCCCCCTCGGCAAATGCTCACCGCAGCGGGAAGGCCATGACCCAAGCGTTCGGACCGCAGGTCACGCCAGGGCAGCCGCCGTAGTCCGAGCTTTTCCAGGAGACATGCAGGTGGGGGTTTTCACCGGCATGAGAGGGATCGCCATACCGAGGATAGCCGTTGTAGCCGATGAATCGGGTCGAGATCCTCGCGGTGGAGGTTCTCCGCCAGCGCCGCCGAGCGGGCGTTGCCGCCGTCGCGGACGTGGACCGGCACGTTGGCGATGCCGGCGAGCTTCGCGGCCACAAGGCGCCGGTGCCCGGCGACCAGGGTGAGAACGGCAACCTGCACTGGCCCCAGAGCGGCGGCTTGAACTGGCCCCACCCCATCATGGTTGACGTGTCGGCGCTCGGCGACCTCGGCCTCCAAGAGCGCACCCAGGTAGGCGACGGCGCTCTGCTGCTCGCGCGTGGCCTCCTCGGCCATCGCCCGGAAGCGGCGCTTGAGCGTGGGGAGCTTCAGCTCGACGGCGTGGGCTTCGATCAGCGCCTCCAGGGCGGCCGTCGAGGCCTTCTTCGCGGCGCTCACCTGACTGCCTCCAGCAGCCGGTCGTACTCGGCGAGGTCCGGCGGTGGGGCGGCCGTCCTCGCCAGGCGCTCCTCCAGCGGCAAAGATCGGAGCGAACCCAGAGTCATAACCTCGCCCGTCACTTCCCCTTCGACGGCTCGTACTCTTAAGCCGTCACGGTATCGCGGAGCACGCAGGACCAACAGACGCCCTAGGCAGCGTAATGGCCTGCTTTCGATTTCGAAAGCAATCTGACCGAGGAGGTGTGAGCGATGAAGGTGTTGAACTCAGATTCGACCGTGCCGACGTGCATGACGAAGGCGAACTGATCGGCTGCCACGAGGGCCGTCCGTGCCGCGGTCCTCTATTTCGCCAGCCGTCGCGCCCTGTTTTAGGTGCTGACCAGGCGCAGAGGCTGGGCGCGTCACCGTGGTAGCGCAGGCCGCCGGCGTGAACCGGCGGCGGCACGAAGTCGTCGACGTCGGGTTACTCTCCCGCCTCCTCCAGGGCCGCGATCGCCTCCTGACCGATCACCGTCTGGTGCAGGCAGACGTGGTTCAGCACCGAACCGAGCGCGGAGTTCGCGCCCGGCGATTTCGCCGCCACCTCGACCGCCTCGGAGATCGCGATCCCGAGGCTGCCGGACTCGTGGCTCGCCTGCGAGCGCCGGGCAGGCCCGGCAGCAGGTTGACCCAGCTGGTCGGGATCCGCGACTCGTCGAGCAGGTACTTCGTCCTCACCGGGCGAGCATAGGCCCGGCCCCGCGATCAGGCAACCGCTCGGGACCGGATCACGACCCGGGCCCCGTGCCGCGGGATCATCGTCACGTTGCGGTGCAGCGCACGCTCGGGCTCGGGGTCGGTGGCCTCGATGTCCAGGCGCCGGGCCATCGCCTCGAGCACCACGCGCTGCTCGGCCATCGCCAGGGCCGCGCCGAGGCAGCGGCGGATGCCGCCGCCGAAGGGGAGCCACTCGTAGGTGCCGGGCTTGCGGGCGTCCCAGCGCTCGGGGCGGAACTCGAAGGGCTCGGGGTAGAGGTCCTCGCGGTGGTGCAGGAGGAGGATGCTGATGAGGACCGGGGTGTCGGCCGGGACCGCGTAGTCGCCGAGCCGCCAGGGCAGCTTGACGCGGCGGCCGACGATCGGAACCACCGGCCGCGAGCGCATCGTCTCGGTGATCGTCGCCTCGATCGCCTCCTCCGCCCCGTCGCCGGAGCGGACCGCCTCGACCAGGCGCTCGTGCGCGTCGGGGGTGCGTACGAGGCGCTCCCAGGCCCAGGCCAGCGAGTTCGCGGTCGTCTCGTGACCGGCCAGGACCAGGGTCACCAGCTCGTCGCGGATTTCGGCGTCGCTCAGCGGCTCGCCCTCCTCCCCGCGCGCCTGCAGCAGCAGCGAGAGGATGTCGCGCAGCTCGCTCAGGTCCTCGCCGCGCCGCCGCGCGATCACGGCGTCCATGCGGCGGTCGATCAGCGCCCGGCCGAGGCGGGTGATCCCGACCGGCTCCTCGCGGCGGACGTTCATCAGCTCGGCGACCTGGGCGATCGGTTTGGTCGAGAGGTTGACCAGCTGCTTGATCGTCGTCCGCAATCGCCCCTCGGCGCTGCCGGGCGCCGGCCGGCCGTCGATCCCGAAGATGCCGGCCATGATCACGTCGAGCGTGATCGCCTGCATCCGCGGCGCCAGCGCCAGCGGCTCGTTCAGCGGCCAGCTCTCGATCTCCCGCTCGGCCGCCTCGGCGATCGCCGCCGTGTAGTGCTGGATCGCCTCGCCGTGGAACGGCGGCAGCAGCAGCTTGCGCTGGCGCATGTGGCGCTCGCCCAGCGAGGTCAGGACCGAGTCGGGCCCGACGATCGGCCGCAGCGGCGACTCGGCCGCCAGCGAGGGCGCCTCCTCGGGCTTGGCGGTGAAGAGCGAGCGGACGTCGTCGGGCAGGCTGGTGATGACCAGCGGCTGCGGTTCGGGGGTGCGCATCGCGAAGACGTCGCCGAGCCGCCTCCGCGCGCCGAAGACGAACTCGATCTGGCGCTGGTTGAAGCGCAGCAGCTGCGAGATCCCTCCCATCTGCACGAGCGGCGGCGCCGGCAGGCCGAGCGCCTCCCCGTGGTCGAGCGGACCGCTCGCGCGCGCTTCGGCCTCCGCGACTCCCATCGGCCCAGCTAGGCGGCGACCTCGACCGCCGCGTCGTCGCGCCGCGTCGCCGCGGCCGCCGGCCCGCGCGAGAACTCCATCTCCTCGTCGACCGGCCCGTGCTTGAAGAGGCGGATATCGCGAGCGTAGTTCTGGTGCAGGCGCCAGGGGCGGCGCGCGCCCTGCTTCGGCAGCTGGTCGATCGCCCGCAGCACGTAGCCGGACTTGAGGTCGATGAAGGGTTCGCGCGCCATCGACGGGCCCGGCTCGCGCGGGGTCGCGACCCTGTAGCCGTGGGCGTCCATGTAGTTGAGGAGGCGGCAGACGTACTGCGAGACCAGGTCGCACTTGAGCGTGAAGGAGGCGTTGGTGTAGCCGAGGGCGACCGCGAGGTTGGGGACGCCGCCGAACATCGCCCCCTTGTAGCCGAGCAGCTCGGAGAACTCCTTGCGCTCGCCGTCGACCCTGACCTCGATCCCGCCCAGGATCAGCAGGTTGAGCCCGGTCGCGGTGACGATGACGTCGGCCTCGAGCTCGCGCCCCGAGCTGAGCTCGATCCCCCTCTCGGTGAAGGTCTCGATCGTGTCGGTGACGACGTCGGCCTTGCCGCAGCGGATCGCCTCGAAGAGGTCGCCGCCGGGGACCAGACAGACGCGCTCGTCCCAGGGGTCGTACTTCGGTTCGAAGTTGGTGTCGACGTCGTAGCCGGGCGGCAGCTGCCGCTCGACCCCGCGCCGGATCAGCCTGCGGACGAAGCCCGGCCGCCGGCGCGAGAGCTGGTAGAAGGCCATCTGGGTCAGCACGTTCTTCCAGCGGACGACCGCGTAGCGGGCCCTGTCGGGGAGGACACGGCGCAGCGCCTTGGCGATCGGGTCCTGGGCGGGCAGGGTGACGACGTAGCCGGGCGAGCGCTGCAGCATCGTGATCCGCTCGGTTTCCGGCGCCATCGCCGGGATCAGCGTCACCGCGGTGGCGCCGCTGCCGATCACGACCACGCGCTTGCCCTTGTAGTCGAGGTCCTCGGGCCAGTGCTGGGGATGGACTATCTGTCCCTGGAAACGCTCGGCGCCCGGGAACTCGGGCGAGAAGCCCTCGTCGTAGCGGTAGTAGCCGGTGCAGCCGTAGAAGAAGTCGCAGGTCAGCTCGACGGTCTCGCCTCCGTGCTCGCAGCGCACGGTCCAGAGCGCCTCGGCGCTCGACCACTCGGCGGCAAGGACCTTGTGGCCGAAGCGGATGTGGTCCTCTACCCGGTACTCGCGCGCGGTCTGCCGGATGTAGTCGCGGATCTTCTCGCCGGCGGCGATCGAGTCTTCGTCGCTCCAGGGCTTGAACGAGTAGCCGAGCGTGTACATGTCGGAGTCGGAGCGGATGCCCGGGTAGCGGAAGAGGTCCCAGGTGCCGCCGATCGCCCCGCGGCCCTCGAGGATCGCGTAGCTCTTGCCGGGACAGTTCTTCTGGAGGTGGACGCCGGCGCCGATGCCGGAGAGCCCGGCCCCGACGATGAGGACGTCGAAGTGCTCGCGGTTGCCGGGCCGGTCGTGCTCGCTGGGCATCGGGTCCTCCTCGGGCGTCTGGCTCACCGGCCAAGCCTATCAACACAGTGTCGATTACGTCAACGACTTGTCGATTCTCTCGACGCACTGTATCGTGAGAGCGATGGAGGCGACCGCCAAAGCCCCCTCCGCCGCGCCCGGGCGCGGCCGCCGCGCCGCCCGCGCCAGCGGCGACGACCGCGAGCGGGCGATCCTCGAAACCGCCGAGCGGCTGCTGGAGGAGCGGCCGCTGAGCGAGATCTCGGTCGATGACCTCGCCAAGGGCGCCGGCATCTCCCGCTCCAGCTTCTACTTCTACTTCCCCTCCAAGGACGCGGTGGTGCTGACGATCATCGACCGCCTGGTCGCCGCCGCGGCGGGCAGCCGCGAGGAGGCGCTGAAGACGATGGCCGAAGGCGAACTGCGAGCCGGCCTGCGTCAGGGTCTCGACAACCTCTACTCGGCCTTCCGCTCCCGCCGCGCCGTCACCCTCGCCGCCGCCGAGCTGCGGCTGCGCAACCCCGAAGCCCGCGAGCTCTGGTCGCAGGTGATGGAGGGCTGGGTCGCCGACGTCACCGCGGTGATCGAAGCCGAGCGCGCCCGCGGGGCGGCCCCCGCCGGCCAGCCCGCCCGCGAGCTCGCGATCGCCCTGGTGCAGATGAACGAGCGGGTCCAGTACGCGACCTTCGCCGGCGACGAGCCCGCACTCGCGGAAGACCGAGTCCTCGACGTCCTCGTCGATATCTGGCTGCGGGCGATCTACGGCACCCCCGAGCCCCGCTGAGCCCTTCGCCTTCGCCGAGTCCGTAAAAACCCGTACAGAGTCCGCATTTTTACGGACTCGTTTCAGCTGACCCGCGGCGCGACCTCCCGGCCCATCAGGGCGACGGCGTCGAGGTCCCGGTGGAGCAGGTGCTGTCCCATGATCCGGGTCAGGCCCGCGTCGGCGAGCGCCTGCAGTTGCTCGACCGCCTCGTCGACGGTGCCGAGGATGGTGCTCTCGCGCAGGCCGGCGATGAAGGCCTCGCCATCGCCGTCCTCGCCTTTCCATTCCGAGAGGCGGGACGCCCGGTTGACCAGTTCGTCCCGGTCGGCGCCGACAAGCCAGCCGGTCATCATCGAGAGCGGCAGCGTCGCCGGGTCGCGTCCCTCCTTTTCGCACGCGTCATCGAGCCGCCGCCGCAGGTCGGCGACCGGCTCGGCGCTCGACATCACCGTGTTGTACTCGTCGGCCAAGCGAGCGCCGATCCGCAGCGAGCGCGGCCCGCCTTTGGCGCCGAGGATCAGCGGCAGCGGCCGCTGCACCGGCTTCGGCAGCGCGTCGAGCTGACGCGCCGCGTAGTGCTCGCCCTCGAAGCCGAACGGCCCCTCGTCCCAGTGGCCGCGGACGATCTGCATCTGCTCTTCGAGCGCCGTCATCCGCGGCCCCACCTCGGGCAGCTCGAAGCCGTAGAGCTCGTGCTCGCGCTCCCACCAGCCGGCCCCGATCCCGACTTCGACCCGGCCGCCGGAGACGTGGTCGGCGGTCACCGCCGCCTTCGCCAGCAGTGCCGGGTGGCGGAAGGTCGCGGGCGAAACCAGCGTCCCCAGCCGCAGCCTCTCGGTCACCGCGCCGAGCGCCGTGATCGTCCCCCAGGCGTCGAGCGAGCCGCGCTCGCGCCGGTCGTCGACCGAGAGGTAGTGGTCGGAGCGGAACATCGTCCCCACGCCGTTCGCTTCGCACGCCTCGGCGAGCGCCAGCCAGTCCTCCCAGGTCACGTCCTCCTGGCCCTCGATCATCAGGCAGATCTCCACCGGCTCTCCTCGTTTCGGTTGCTTGGTCAGGGGTACCCAGACGGCGCGGCACCGACCCGGATCCCAGCGGCTTTTTACCGAGTCCCGGTTCGGTTCCCGCTCGGGTGAGAAGACCAACCGCTTCGGCGGCGCGGCTTCTGGGCCGGTGCCGGCTCTTCGTCCAAGGCGGGACAGAGCCTTCGCCGCCTCGATGACACCTACGAAGTTAGGGCCCCTGGAGGGGCCTCAAGTTCGGAGGTGTTGGGGTGGCGCCGACTCGGATCTTCGACACCTCAAACCGCGCCGCCGCTGACCAGGCGCCAGGCGCGGCCGAGCACGGCGAGGACGGCGAAGGCGACGGCAAGGCCGATCGCCCCGAGCACGAGGAGGAAGACGACGAAGGCGACGATCGCCACCGGGACCAGGAGCAGTTTCACGCGATCTCTAGTCTTTCAAGCCAGATGGGAGCGGCGGCAGCACTGGCAACCGTCCTGGTCGCCCTGGGCCACGTCGGGATCGGCGTCAGCGGCAGCGAACGGGCGGTGCAATCGGTCAGCGAGGGCATGGCCCTCGTCAGCGTGCGCCACCGGGTGGCGACGGCCGGTCCCGGGCCAGCCCCGCGGCAGCCCGCGAAGCCGGACCCGGCGAGGTCCCCCGCCCCGCCCAGCGAAGCCGAAATCGCCGCCGATCCCTCGAAGCTGCCGCCCGCCTCGGCCGGCAGCAACGGCACCGCGGTGCCGCACAAATCGAGCCTCGCCCGCAGCGCGATCTTCGCCCACCGGCGCGGCGGCGATCCAAACTCGACCGCGATCCTCCTCACCGGCGTCGCCCTCGCGCCGCCCGACGCCCCCGAAGCGGTCGAGGGCGCGATCAACGCCGCCAACACGATCATCGGCCGCCCCTATATATGGGGCGGCGGCCACGCCTCCTTCTACTCGCGCGGCTACGACTGCTCCGGCTCGGTCAGCTTCGCCCTCTTCGGCGGGGGCCTGATCCCCCGCCCCCTCGCCTCGGGCGAACTCGAGCACTGGGGCGAACCCGGGCCGGGCAAGTGGATCACGGTCTACGCCAACGGCGGCCACACCTTCGCCGAGATCGCCGGACTGCGCTGGGACACGGTCGGCGATGCCCAGGGAACCGGCCCTCGCTGGCACCTCGCCCCCACCAGCACCGCCGGCTTCGTCGCCCGGCACCCACCGGGCCTCTGACCCGCTGCACCGCTCTGCTCCGCTGAAAACGCCGTCCGTAAAGGGGACTGAACCCGAACACGGTGCCCGGAGGGTCAACTACGATCAATCCCTCGGCAGTAATCAGCCCCCCAAGAGAGAGCGAGCAATGTCAACCAAAGCCGAACGCCGTAAAGCCACCGAGAACCGCATCAAGGCGATGAGCCACCCGGTGCGTGCCGCGGTCCTGCGAATTCTCGCCGATCGCACGGCGAGCCCAGCCGAAATGGCGCGCGAGCTCGACGAAGAGCTTTCGAACGTCAGCTACCACACCAAACAGCTGGTCGAGTTCGAATGCGCAGAGCTGGTCAGCACGCGGCCGGTTCGCGGCGCGCTCGAGCATTTCTACCGCGCCACCGAGCGGCACCTGATCGACACCGAGGACTGGGAAGAGCTCGATCCGGTGATGGCCGAGGACATGATCTGCGAAGTCCAGCAGAAGATGCTCGACGACTTCGTCGCCTCGGTCCGCGCCGGTCTGATCGGCAGGGACAAGGACTTCCACCAGACCCGCACGCCGCTCGTCCTCGACGCCGAGGGGCTGCAGGAAGCGCTCACCGCGCACGAACGCACGCGCCTGGAGCTGATGGAGATCGAGGCCCGCAGCGCTACCCGCCTGATGGAGAGCGGCGAGCCGGGGATCGGCGTCTCCAGCTCGCAGGTCTGCTTCAAGGTGCCGGACCGGAAGGCTCGCTGAGGGCTAGGTGAGGATCAGCTCGAGGGCACCGCGGATCAGCAGCAGGACGCCGACGCCGATCGCCACCCTGGCGCCGGCGATCCGGCCGCGCTCGCTGAGCCAGTTGCGGAAGCGATCGACCGCCCGCTGCGTCCACTCGGGCGAGATCGCGTAGCCGCCCAGCGGCACCTCGAGCAGCAGGTCCTGGATCACGCAGAAGAGGACGACGAGGAAGATCGTCGCGCCGACGCCGGGGTCGAGGTGCACCAGCCGGTTGAGGGCGACGATGTAGGAGGCCCCGGGGAAGCTCAGCAGGGCGCCGATCGCGAAGGCGACCTTGGGTGAGCCGCGGCCGAGCATCCGCTGCGCCCACGGTTCCTTCGCCCTTTCCTTCTTCCGCTTGCGCCGCTCCTCGCCGAGGTCGCTGCGCAAGACCAGGCCGGTGATCAGCACGATCGCGCCGAAGACCAGGTCCTGGGCCGGCGTCAGCGTCGTCTTCGCGGTTTCGACGCCGCTGCTGTCGTGGAAGGTGAAGGCGATCAGCAGGCCGACCGAGATGCTGGTCAGGTAGCTGCCGAGGAGGTAGCCGAGCATCAGCCTTTTGGTCTCCGGCAGCACCATCATCACCGTCACCGCCGCCAGCAGCGTCGGGTTGAACATCGCCGTCAGCGAGAGCCCGATGAAGCTGACCAGGTCGCCCATGCTGAGCTTCTTCTACCTCACCGCCCCCCCGAAAGCGACGAGCGGCCGCCTACACCTCGATCAGCGACCCCATGATCACGGTGCGCTCGCGCGGAAGGCCGAAGTAGTCGGCGGCGTCGGCGGCGACGTGCGAGCTGGCCAGGAAGAGGCGCTTGCGCCATCGCCTCATCCCGGGCGCGTCGCCGGGGCGCAGCTCGATCGTCGAGAGGAAGTAGGAGGCGCCATCGACGTCGACCGCCATCCGCAGCGGGCCTTCGGCGGCGCCGCGCAGCGCCGCCGGCACGTCGGGCTGCTCCATGTAGCCGAAGCGGGCCGTGAGGTGGCTGACGCCGTCGTCGCTGTAGCCGAGGTCGTCGAGGGAGAAGCGCTCGCCGGGCGCGACGCTCGGAACCGGCTGCGTCTCCAGCGAGAGGATCACGACCTGCTCGTGGAGGGTCCGGTTGTGCTCGACCGTGGCCCGCATCGCCAGCGGCGTCGTCTCCTTGTTGCGGTTGAGGAAGACGGCGGTCCCGGGGGTGCGGGGCAGCGGCGGCTCGCGCCGGTGCAGCTCCTCGACGAAGGTCCGCAGGCAGCCTTCCTGGCGCTCGCGCCGCTCGGAGACCAGCTCCCTCCCGCGCTGCCAGGTCGTCAGCACCGCGAAGACGGCGACCCCGACCAACAGCGGGAACCAGGCCCCGTGGGTGAGCTTGGTCAGGTTCGCCGCCAGGAAGAGCGAGTCGAAGGCGAGGAACGCGGCCGCGCCCGGGAGGACGAGCCAGAGCGGCTTCCTCCACTGCCGGCGGGCGATGTAGAAGAAGAGCAGGGTGGTGATCGTGATCGTCCCGGTCACCGCCGTCCCGTAGGCGAAGGCCAGTCCCGCCGAGGTGCGGAAGGCGAGGACGAGCGCCAGCACCGCCGCCATCAAGAGCCAGTTGATCCAGGGCACGTAGATCTGCCCCATCGTCTTCGCCGAGGTGTAGACGACGCGCAGCCGCGGCAGGTAGCCGAGCTGCATCGCCTGGTGGGCGACCGAGTAGGCGCCGGTGATCACCGCCTGCGAGGCGATCACGGTGGCGATCGTGGCGAGGAAGATCATCGGCACCCGTCCCCAGGCCGGGACGAGGAGGTAGAAGGAGCCGTCGGCGCTGCCGTGGTCGAACAGGAGCGCGCCCTGCCCCATGTAGTTGAGGATCAGCGCCGGGAAGACGAGGCCGAGCCAGGCGGTGGTGATCGGCAGCCGGCCGAAGTGGCCGAGGTCGGCGTAGAGCGCCTCGGCCCCGGTGAAGGCGAGGACGACCGCGGCGAGCGAGAAGAAGGCGGTGCCGAAGTGGCCGAAGAGGAAGGCGAGAGCGTAGGTCGGCGAAAGCGCCTCGAGGACCTGCGGGTGGACGGCGATGCCGGAGATGCCGCAGGCGCCGATGACGAGGAACCAGACGATCATCACCGGGCCGAAGAGGCGGCCGACCGCGGCGGTCCCGTAGCGCTGAGAGGCGAAGAGGGCGAGCACGATCGCCGCGGTAATCGGGACCACGAGGTGGCCGAGCGAGGGCTCGACGACCTTCAGCCCTTCGACCGCCGAGAGGACCGAGATCGCCGGCGTGATCATGCTGTCGCCGAAGAAGAGCGAGGCGCCGAAGATCCCAAGCGCGGCGAGGACCAGCTTGGTCCGCCGCCCGCCGGGCACCTCCGCCCGCCGGATCAGCGTGATCAGCGCCATGATCCCACCCTCGCCCTGGTTGTCGGCGCGCATCACCAGGAGCACGTACTTGAGCGTGACGACGATCGTCACCGACCAGAAGATCAGCGAGGTGACGCCGTAGATCGCGGCTTTGGTCGCGGCCACCGGGTGCGGGTCGGCGGGGCTGAAGACCGCTTCGACCGCGTAGAGCGGGCTGGTGCCGATGTCGCCGAAGACGACGCCGAGGGCACCGAGCGCCAGCGCCGCCCGTGCGCCTGCGCGGCGGCCCGCGACCGCCCGCTCGGCCTCGCGCCCGACCAGGGCGGAGAGGCCGAAGCGTTCTCTCAAAGTTGGGACGAACACAGGGCGATCATGCGCCCGCCCCCGTCAAGGCCGCATGAAGAAGCGGCGCCCCCGCATACAGATTTCGTGAAGGTGCGCTTTATGTCGAAATGGCCGACATAAAGCGCAGTGCTTGTCACGCCGCGAAGCGGTATCCCACCCCCGGGTCGGTGCGGATGAATCGGTGCTCGCCCTCCGGCTCGATCTTGCGACGCAGGTTGGCGACGTGGGCGCGGAGGACCTGCAGGTCGTCTTCGTACTCGACCCCCCAGACCTCGACCAGCAGGGAGCGGTGGGTCATCAGCCGGCCGCGGTTGCGGACGAGGACCCGAAGCAGCTCGAACTCGGTCGGGGTGAGGTGAACCTCCTCGCCGTCGCGGCGGACGAGGCGAGCCGCGAAGTCGATCTCGAGCCCGTCGACCGCAACCGCCGGCTCTCCAGCCTCCGGCTGCGCGCGACGCAGCGCCGCTTCCAGACGCGCCACCAGCTCGCGCGGGCCGAACGGCTTGGTCACGTAGTCGTCGGCTCCCGCTGCCAGCGCCTCGACCTTGCGGTCCTCCTCTCCGACCGCCGAGAGGACGACGATCGGCATCTCGCTCCACTCGCGGATCCGCCGCGTCACCTCGACCCCGTCGACGTCGGGCAGCATCAGGTCGAGGATCGCCGCCTGCGGCGGTTTGACCGCGGCCAGGTCGAGCGCCTCCTCGCCGGTGCTCGCCGCCACCGCCTCGAAGCCGGCGTCGCGGAGGATGACTCGCAGCGCCCGCAGGATCTGCGGCTCGTCATCGCAGACGAGGATGCGGCGCGGCTCGCTCAAGAATCCACTCCGTTGAGCGGGAAGGAGACGACGAAGGTGCTGCCCTGCCCGGGCATCGACTCGACCGCGACTTCGCCGCCGTTGGCCTCGATGAAGCCGCGCGCGATCGCCAAGCCGAGGCCGAAACCCTGGCTCGCCCCCTCCCGCCGGTAGAACGGCTCGAAGATCCGCTCGCGCTCCTGCTCGGGGATGCCCGGGCCCTGGTCGACCACCCGCACCACCAGCCGCCGGCCACTCTCGCGCGAGCGCACCAGGACCGGCCGGCCGCCGCCGTGGCGCACGGCGTTCTCGAAGAGGTTGGCGAAGGCCCGCTCGAGCTGAACCGGGTCGGCGACCAGGGCCGGGGTCTCGGGGCCGATGCCGAGGCGCACCTCCACCCTGTCCCCGCCGATCGACTCGCGCGCCGCCTCCAGCAGTCCGGCGAGGTCGACCGGCTCTCGCCGCGGCTCGGCGTTGCCCGATTCCAGGCGGGAGACGTCGATCAGGTTCTCGACCAGGCGCGAGAGCCGCTGCCCTTCCTCGACCACCGCCGCGCTCAGCTCGTGCCGCTCGGCCTCGGTCAGGCTCGGCGAGGCGAGTGCGGTGCCGGTGGCGATGATCGAGGTCAGCGGCGTCCGCAGGTCGTGGGAGACCGAGCGCAGCAGCGCCGTCTTCAGCTCGTCGCTACGCCGCAGCGCCCCCGCCTCGATCGCCTCGGCTTCGATCCGGTCGCGCTCGGCGGCGACTTCGCGAAGTTCGGCGAGAGCCCGCTCGGTCTCCCCCCGGCGCCGCTCGGCCTCGGCCGCGCGCGTCCGCGCCAGCTCCGCCAGGGCGCTGCCGGCCACCGCGACGATGACGAAGGTGACCAGCGCCACCGCGTCGCGGTTGGCGGCGACGTCGAAGCGGCCGGTCGGCGGGATGTGGAACCAGTTGAAGGCGAGGGCGCTGGCGATCGCCGCCAGCAGGCCGATCCGCCAGCCCCAGAAGCTGGAGATGAGGAGCACACCGGGGATGTAGACGACGCCGAGCGAGACCGCGGGCGCGACCGTCTTCAGCGGGTAGACGAGCAGCGTGGCGAGGCCGGCGGCCACGGCGGTCGCTAGAACTCCCGACCACCACGGCGGGGTGGCGGGACCCAGCCCTAAGCTGATCGGGCGGCTCGGCACGTTGCCAGCGTAAAGATCCCCGCAGTGGCGCCGATTCACCCGTACCGATGAACCAGTCCTCGCAAGCGCAGATCCAGCTGGAGTGCCCGTCCGAGCCGGCCTCGGTCACCTCGCTCCGCCACCGGGCGGCTGAGTTCGCCGCCGCCCAGGGCGCCGGCGCGGCGCTGGTCGCCGACATCAACCTCGCCGTCTCCGAGGCGGTGACCAACGCGGTCAAGTACGCCGCCGAGGCGCCTCGCCAGGGCAGCATCGCGCTAGCCGGCGCGGCCAGCGGCGAGTCGCTCGAGTTCCGCATCACCGACACCGGGGAGCGCTTCGGCCGGGGTTCGAGCGACGGGCTCGGCCTGGGCCTGGCGATCATCGCCCGCCTCTGCGACGACCTGCGGATCGTCCAGGAAGGCGCCGGCACCACCGTGCTGATGCGCTTCGAGCTGCGCTGAGCCTCGGGTCTCCTCGCTACAGCCCCCGGCCGAAGATCGACTCCTCACCCCGCCCGCCGGTAGCGGATGTGCGTGGCGAGCGGAGACTGGAGCGCCTCGACCGGCTCGAACCCGAAGGACTCGACTCCGTCGAACAGCCGCTCGCCGGACCCCAGCAGGACCGGGACCACGTCCAGCGTGAGCTCGTCGATCACCCCGGCGGCGAGCGCCTGACGGACGGTCGAGGCGCCGCCCGCGATGTCGACGCCGTCCTCGCCGGCCGCCTCCCGCGCCTGCGCGTAGGCGGCCTCGAAGCTCTCGGTGACGAAGTGGAAGCTGGTGCCGCCCTCCATCTGGATGGGCTCGCGCGCGTGGTGGGTGAGCACGAAGACCGGCGCGTGGTAGGGCGGCTCGGAGCCCCACCATCCATCCCACTCCTCATCCCAGCCGCCGCGGATCGGCCCGAACATGTTGCGACCCATGACGTAGGCCCCGCGCGGTCGCATCAACCAGCCCTCTGCCCTCGCATCGGCGTCGTTTGCCCGCTCGTCGCCGAGGTGCCACCGATGAACCTCCATGCCGCGCTTCCCCAGCGGATTCTCACGGCTCTGGTCCGGCCCCGCGACGAAGCCGTCGATCGAGATCGACATATGGCAGGTGGTGTCCGGCATCGGCGTCCTCCTGGGATTGCTTTCGACGGTCGCCGGTTGCCCCGCGGCGCTGCCCGTGAGGTCCACGACCTCCCAGTATTCTCCTCTGGGTCGGCGAAGTAGGCGTTACGGCCCTCGAACTCGATCGGGTCGCCAGGCGCGGACCGCGGCCCGGGCCCGCCCGTCGGCGGCGAGCTTGTCCCACGGGAACAGCCCTAACAAGACGCCACCGAGCCGGAACGCACAGAAGTCCTCGGTTTCGATGGCCGGCTCCCATCCAAGCGCGACGTAGAAGTCGCGCAGCCGAGGAAGATCATGAGCGCCGAGCGTGACCACATTCAGAGACTGAGTCTTCCAATCGCCTCATCCACGTCCCGCTTCGCTCGCGGGCTGGCTGAGTTCGCTGGAGTTGGGGACCAATTTCGGGACCAAGTTTTCGGAGGCGGTTTCGTCGGCCGAGTTCCATGGCGACACCGTGAAAGACGCCGACGGAAGGTCTCGCTGAGCCAGCCTGGGGGCCGGGGCTCCGATCCCCTCCTCGTGCTGGCACCGCACCCGTCAACGCTGCAACCAAGCGCTTACAGTTCCCATCCGAATTGGGACATAGCCTGGCGAACAGATGGCTGGCTTGGTCCTTGGCGGAATCTTCACCGATGCGCTCTCCGGCGCTGTTGCGGCCCTGATCGGTTTTACGGGCCTGTTTGGCGGAGCGGCGCACTACGCCGCCGTCCTGGCAGACCGCTCTGAACGCGAGGTCGAACGGGCCACTGGAATCGGCTTCTTCCTCGGATTCGGCCTTGGAGGGCTGGCTTTGGTGATCGACGCCCTCGTGTGATCTACACTGGACCTATGGTGCTTCGCATCGCCCTCGCCGGCCTCCCTCTCTCAGCCGTGGTCGTGCTGGTCTTGCTGCTCAACAGCCTCGACGCCAGCGCGGGCATCGCAGTAGCCGCCCTCGGTTTCGTCGCGGTGGCCAGCGGTGCGGCCCTCGGCTATTTCGCCGACCGCCTGCCAGAGCTTCCGAAGATCCGCCAGCGCCCAGACGGCACTGGACGCTTGGTGGGCGTCCACCACGGACGACGCTAAATAGCGTCCACGATCAGCCGTTCGCGAATCCGAGCAGGCCACGCGCCCGGTGGAGGATTGCCCCTCTCCCTTGCCTGGGTCCTCGGCCACCGTCGCTCAGCGCCCCCGGCTGGATTGGGGACCAATTTCGGGACCAGGTTTCTCAGCCGCCAGAGGATCGCGGCGACGTGGCTGAACGACCGTCATGCATCGACACGATGAAGACCCGATCGGAAGCCTCGTCGTAGCTATAGAGCAGGAGCATCCACGACCACGAGCCGAGGACGAATCGAGCCGGCGCCCATCTTCCTCCCAATTCCGGCCCCGAGACGGGAAAGGTTTCAAGCACCCGTAGCGAGCGAGCGATCCGGGTCGAGGTATCAACCGGAAGGCTGAGTCTTCCAATCGCCTCATCCACGTCCCGCTTCGCTCGCGGGCTGACGATTATCTGCGCCACTCAAGCCAGCTTGTCGAGCGGGATGCCTTCTCCACGGTTGGCTTGAGCGAGACCCTCCTGAGTGCGCTCCCAAGCGCCAGGGATTGCGTCGAGAATCTCCGTGATGCGACTGGCATCCGGGTCTGCATCGTCCAGCGCAGTCGAGAGCAACGACCGAGCGAGCGTTCCCTCCTGCACGTGGGTCCGCTCAGCAAGCTTCGCAAGCTTGTAGGCGTGATCTTCGTCCAAGGTCACGTTGATTCGCTTCGGGTTGGCAGCCATATACCAAGGATTGCACAGATCTGCACGACTCGTGCCTACAAGCTCCCATGAAGGTGTAAGCGCCCCCGGCTGGATTCGAACCAGCGAGCGTCGGATTAGAAGTTCAGCCGGAAGGTGCCTGTGATAGAGCCGATCAGGTCCAAGGAGTTCGGCTGAGGTCGCTGGAGTTGGGGACCAAATTCGGGACCAAGTTTTCAGCGGATCAACTGAACGTCGGCAGCGACGTCTGCCTCGAGCCATTTGCGATCGGCGGTCAACGCAGGAACATCGAGGCGCTCCGCCAATGCCAGACACGACCGATCCGCCAACGAAAGCCCTTGGCGTCTCGTGAGCGGGCGAAGCCGAGCGACCGCCACACAATCAGCTGCCGTCAGCGGCTCGATCGACAGGGCACGACGCGACCCTTCGGCTCGACGCAGCTCCGCAGCGGCGACCTCAGGATCTTTTCCAGCCTCGGCGAGCTTGGATAGAACCTCGGCCCAGTTGACCACGCTCACAGCGGCCCCTTCTCCGATCGCCTCGATGACCACCGACGCACCATCCTCCGCATGGAGAACCGCCATCAATGCCGAGGCGTCAAGGACTGACGCCGGACTGTTTTCAGCCACTACGACGCCGGCGAACCGCCGACTCGCCACTTTCGGCCGCTGCTTCCGCCCGGCGGTCAGCGATCAACTCGTCTACCAAGCTGCGATCAGGCGCAACGTCAGCGAAAAGCCCCCGCATACGCTCCGCCGCGGCGCGACGCCGTTCAACCTCGGATTTGGTGAGCTTGGTCACGTGGGCCATGTTCGGATGGTATCGGCTGGCCAGGACCCCTATCCCTCGCCATCCGCCGCCTGGAACGGCGCATGCTCTGCCTCCAAGACGGCAATCTCCTCGTCGGAGACCTCGCGCTCGTCTTTGCCGAGCATCGCTCGCCAGGAGGTGGTCTCGACGTGATCGGGCTGCTCCATCGCGGAGATCGTGGCAGACAAATCGGCGACGACTTAACCTGACCCCATGGCTCACCACAAGCGCAAGCGACCCAAGCATCGCCGAAGCGGATGCCTTCTCTGCAGCCACGGCTGAGTTGGCTGGAGTTGGGGACCAATTTCGGGACCAAGTTTCGGGGCGTATGACGGTCGCTGGCCGGCAGAGATCTCGTCCCCTACGGAAGTGTGCCCGCGGGGGCCAACCAGACAGAATCGAATCCCATCAATTCCGCGAGGGTGTCGTAGTCCTGGTCGTAGTGGATCACCGCCGCGCCAAGCTCCAGCGCCGCGGCGGCGACCAGGTAGTCGACGATAGGAAGGCGCTGGGCGCCAGCGGAGCGATGCGCCAGCGCCCGCATCGCCTGCTCGGCGGAACGAATCACTGAGGTGTTGAGCGGGGCGGCCTGAATGGCTGAAAGCTGTTCCCCGATGGCGTCAAAGCTCCTACCGTCGCGAGCGCTGAACAAGATCTCGAAGCGCACAGCGGGGGAAAGACGCAGACGCCGGTCCAGCAGCGCCTCCTTCCAGGAGTCACGCACCGCGGGGTGATGTGCGCGAGCCCAGGCGGAGGTGTCGACCACGAGTGGAAGCGCCCCCCAGGCCGGGTCGCTAGCGGAGCGGCCAGGCACGGGGCTTGCCGTCGCGCAAGAGGTCCCAGTCGATGCCTGCCGCCTCGGGCTCCTCGAAGCTCTGAGCCAGTTGCTCTAGAAGCTCCTGACGCCTGCTCTCCTCGACCAGCTCGCCGCTGAGGTGGCGCGCTCCGGCGATCGCCAATTCCCGCACCTGGCGAGAGCGAGGCAGGCCTGCCGGCAGATGCGGTGCAGCGGCGCGCAGCGCCGCGGTCAGCTCGCGATCCTCGGTGATTTGAATACGGGGGTGGGCCGTGGGCATAGAACGGCAGTGTACCACCCATGTACCACCATCGCCAGATTCCGCCACCCTCAGCCCTACTAGCGCCCCCGGCTGGATTCGAACCAGCGACCGTCGGATTAGAAGTTCAGCCGGAAGGCGTCTAGCACAGCGAATCTGGCCTGATGGAGCCGATCACGTCCAAGGAGTTCGGCTGAGTTAGCTGGAGTCGGGGACCAATTTCGGGACCAAGCTTTCGCGGACCCACGGGCTCCCGAGTGGTGTCGATTCAGCTCCGAACTAGTGGGTGCTGGGAGGAAGCTGGGCAACTGCCCAATCGCCAACGTCATTGACCAGCGCAAGGGTGGCCTGGCGATCAATTGGCTCGGTGTCCAGGATCTCGTCGTAGCGGAGCGGCACCGCATGTTCGGTGAGCGCAACCACCTGCGCGTTGTCGAATGGAAACTCCCCGACGACCGCCGTCACCTCCGCGATCAGACGACGCAAGTCGTGCGTGTACTCGAACTCGATTCCTCGAGACCCGAGCACAGCCTTGAGCCACTTCTCGACTGCCTGCTGAGCGTGGAAACCGACGATCTCGTCGCTGATCTCCGCGTCGGCCATCAAACGCATTGCGTTTGCGTCGTCTTCTGCCTTGCGGACAAGGACTTCCGCTTCTGCTCTTGGATCACGCTCCGGCAAGGACGCGGCCCCGCTGCATCGCCTCGTGAACCATCGTCCCGCGCATCCGAGCCCTCTGATCTACGTAATCCGCGCTGAGAACGATGAGATCGACCGGAACGCCGATATCGCCAAGGGCTTCACGGAGACGCACGAACTCCGCGCGGCGGCTTTTGAGATCAGGCTCGATGACGAGCAAATCCAAATCGCTGTCGGGGCGACCCTCTCCCCGGGCACGAGAGCCGAAAAGGATCACCGTGGCGTCTGGAGCTGCCGCAGCGAGACGGCGACCCGCCTCGGCAATCAAGCTCTCGTCAGTCATGACCTAGATCGTAGCCGCCGCAGCGTCGGCAAACTGCCGCCTCTCCACTCTCGGCTGCTGCCTCTGCTCGACGATCAGCGATCAACTCGTCCACCAAGCTGCGCCCTGATGCGACACCGGCGAAAGGCCCGCGCATCCGCTCCGCTGCCGCACCGCACCGATCGGCCTCACTCTCCCTACCCCTCGCCATCTGCGACCCGGAATGGCCCATGCTCTGCCTCCAAAGCGGCAATCTCTTCGTCAGAGACCTCACGCTCGTCTTTGCCGAGCATCGCCCGCCAGGAGGTGGTCTCGACGTGATCGGGCTGCTCCACATGGAGATCGTGGCAAACCGATCGGCGAGTACTTAACCTGACCCGATGGCTCACCACAAGCGCAAGCGACCTAAGCATCGTCGATGCGGATGCCTCCTCTGCAAGCCACACAAGTTGACCGCCAACGTGAAGGCGGAGCGCCGGAAGAACTGCCGTAAGGCGTTCTCTCACGAGCAACGCGCAGGCTAGGTCTGGCCTTCGCCTCATTCCTTCCCCGAGACGAAACGCCCCCGGCTGGATTCGAACCAGCGACCGTCGGATTAGAAGTTCAGCCGGAAGGTGTCTGAGGGCGTGAATCTGGCCTGACAGAGCCAATCACGTCCAAGGAGTTCGGCTGAGTTCGCTGGAGTTGGGGACCAATTTCGGGACCAAGTTTGAACAGGCTGGCCGACCGGTTTGAGGGGCTGGTCCATCCAAGTTCTGGTGCTCCGGGACGAGTCCCTTTCACACAGGGTGGGCGGCCCGGCCCAACTGCCTCGGGGAAACCCTCTAGCTCGCCACTAACGACAATGCCTGACGACCCTGGGCCGCGAAGACATGGGCTGCTTCGCAGACAAGCGTGGGGCCTCCAGTTGCGGCGAGAACTTCGATCGGCGCATTGCCGCTGAGAGAATCCTGAGGCTCGCGGAAAAACCTCGACTGGGCCATGGTTCCGCCGTACGCGAGGAAGACGCGGTCGAGCGCATAGACCAGATTGAGCCAATCTAGGTCGGGATTTGTCTTCTGAGTCTCCGACAGGATCTCATCGCTCACGCCGAGAGAGCGGACGAAGCGACGGGCGGCCCATTGATCCTGCTGACGATCCTCGATCACAACCATAGGCTCAATCTATCGACAATTGACCATAGGGAGTCAACCGACCTGGACCCTTAGGCCGCATCTTGCTCAAGAGAAGGAGGGCGGGAGAGGGAGAGCGTAATCCCAAACAGGTCGCCGTCGCTGGCCCGCGGAATCGGCTCCCGATGCTTCCCAGCGGTCACGCGGATGACTTGGGCGCTACGCGGATGAAGTGCGCCAATGATAGTCGCGACCACAGCGAAGATCTTTGGACCAAGGGGAACTAGCGCGATGCGATGGTCCTCCCGAAGTCGGCCCACACGCGCCTCAAGCGTCCTGAACGTGGCGAAAGGATCGGAAACGGCATAGGCGACCTCCTCTGGATCAACGCCGCACCAGTCGCCGATGCCTCGATTCGCCTCCCGTACCGCTTTCAGGTAGCGGGGGTCGCTGCCTTCCGGGACAAAGGCCTGGGCCACTTGGGGCTCCAAAAGATCAAGCGCGCTTGAGGCCATCTCTAGCTCGTAGCCGAGTCCAACAACGGCAAATAACGGCTTGTCCAAAGCATTCCACCAGCCAGCAAAGAACTCGCTCACCGGCGCAACCGAGAAGATCGGAGGTTCAAGCGCCTCGTTGAAGTCTTCGTACTCGGCGGGCGTATAAAGGAAGTCAACATCTAGGTCGACGTCTAGGGGGAGAGAAAGGATCGCCTCAACAGCATCCGCAATGCGCTTGCGACTGGTCGACGAAACGTCGATCGCGATCCGCGCAGGTCCACCGTCAGCTACAAGCTCATGTAGCCAGTTCAGAACCCAATCGAAATAGGACTCGTCAGAAACTGCTGGAATGTCCCAACCGCTCTCCTCGAAGAACTCCAGATTCTGGACATAGTCGAGCTCATGGTGATCATCGAAGGGAATTGCTACTCCCTTTTCATCAAGAGCTTCCGGGATCTGACGGCAGCGTTGCTCGAATCCTAAGCTTGCAAGGACAGATCGATACGAAAGGTCCGCGGCATCGTCCAACTTGCGCGGCAAGAACGGCTTGATCCGCGGCGCCCGCTCAATCATTTGCCTGATGCTCCTCGATTAGTACCTGTTGTGAGGTTGGGCGATCAGCACTCCCGAGGATGCGGTTAAGCGCAATAGGTCTGCCTTTGCGTAGCGGCAAGGTGAAGAGAGGAGCAAAAGTGTGAGCGAGCCTAAAGCGGTTCTCTCCCAGGGAAACGATCGCCCCGTAAAAGACCAATTGCGAAAGAACCTGGATGAGGACAGGGTCCTCTGGGGGTTGCTCGGCGCTGATTTCGAAGGACAGAGCCGGCTCCGGGCTGAACTCCTGACTGAGAATGCCGGATTCGAAGTATCGACCAATCGTCTTGACAAGCCGCATAGGTAGATGCTCCGGAGGCGCCGAGTTCGGCACCTCGATCGCGCGTAGATGGAGCGAGAACTGTTCGGCGATGCCGGCTATCACCTCGACACGGCCCCCATCAGAAGGCTGAC
Source organism: uncultured Actinomycetes bacterium (assembly GCA_963800355.1). Lineage (GTDB taxonomy): Bacteria > Actinomycetota > Thermoleophilia > Solirubrobacterales > 70-9 > VAYN01. Next base: position 83,733 of record CAWDAP010000002.1, read on the forward strand.
CGCGAGAGCTCCGAAGAAGTCGCGATACCAGGGTCTGCAACAACCGTGGATTGTTCTCACAGATCGCGAAGGCGGAAAGTTCCCCTACGTAAGTTCGTGCTGCCTTGCGACTGCGAACCTGCAACTTCTCTCCTACCCGATGCAGATACTCATCGCGGAGGTAGATGATTGGCATCGCCTTACGAAGCGTTGCGGCCCGCTGGGTCCCCACCGTGCGATCCGGCCGTTTCGGGTCAATCTCATGTCTTTCAAGCCAGTCGTGAAAGCTCGGGTCCTTCTCCGAGAGCCGGCTGATCGCTTCGGCGTTTTCTGATCTAGGAACATAAGCGTCACGGCCGGGAGTGCTCTCGAAAAATCCCCCCTCTCCGAGTAGGGCAGCCGGGCTAAGGTCTAAGGAGAGAGCCTCAAGCTCCTTTTCAATCAGTTGACGGCTAAAGCCGTAACCGTCCTCCTTCTCCGGAAACGTTAGATCAACAGTCTCAAGATCGTGACCCTCCCAGCCGCCCAGTGGATTGGCGGACAGCTCAGCCGCGACCCTGTTGTAAGGAGCCAAAGAGATCTTGCGTATGAGGCGGCTGTCTCGACCGCGCATAGAGCTAATGATGGTGCCGTGGATACCTGGAGGAAGGAACTCGATCTCGTCGACGAGGAACGCCCACACATGATCTTCCTCACCTGCCCCATTGTTGAACCGTTCAATGAATGGGACGACCGCGTCTACCAGCTCAAGGTCGAGCGCTGGATGCTCACTGAGGTCATCGAGCGCACTAGGATGGCGTACGGCGCGGCGAGCGAGATCGCCTATCTCGGTTATGAGGGAGCTCAGTGCTTCTCCAAGCCCAGCAAAGCTGCCAACGGGCTCACGCAGCGCCCAGCCTCGCCAGGTTTCTCCGACGATGCGTTCTTGAAGGTCTCGCTCAATCTCGACCCGATCATGACTGTGCTCGGAAGAACCGGGCTTTACCCTAACCGCGGCCGTCCGAGCCAAAGCACGCAACGCATGGAGGGTATAGCAGGCGTCGCCTAAGCTAGTGCGAAGCCGGTCATCAAGCTGTTTGCCAAATGCGGATACCTGGCCGGACCAAGACTGATCGGCAGAAACGAATATTCCCGTGTAGGTGACCAGCTCCCGAGCTTTTTCAGCATCAGTGCTCTGCCAATGCTCAAGCCCAGGTCCCTGCAACATCTTCAAAAGAGTGGTCTTACCGGAGCCGCGCGGCCCAACGAGCACCGTGTTTCCAGGCTGAGCTATTTCCCAGAATTGTGGAGGGGCCACAAAGCCCTGGGCCACCTCAATCGGCGTCTTTGACCGAGCATTGCGATGCCCGAAAACGGCGGCGGTTGGATCATCCATCACCATTCGAAAGTCACCTCTTCGCGCGCCTCGACAACTCCGCCTTTCAGCCGACGAACCCCTTGATAGAAGGAACGGCGATCGATCTCGGCCAAGTACTTACACCGGGGCTCGAGCTCAATGATCTCCTCCCAACTCCACCTGCGGCGCCCCAGTTGCTGGGCCTCCTCCCGCAGCCAAACCGCAAGCTCGATACCGTCTCGTCGGTAGCCGAATGGTTCAGATACAGGAAGGCCTGAGCCGGGAGCCGGTGTAGTCCATCCTTCTCCGGTTTCCCAATCGAAACTCTGCACCTCGCCGGCAACCGGTAGTCCTAACTTCTGAGCGTTCATGTCGAACTCCACAATATGCAGCTGGTTGCGAAACTGGATGCCGCTCTCTGCAAGCAAATTTGCGCCAATGCTTCCACTTGCCAACCGTACCGTCCCGCCAGAGCCGTGTCCTACATAGTCAAGCCGCGGATGATGCATGTGGCCGTGGATCAACATCCAACGCTCAGGTCTCTCTTCGAGTAATTTGAGCAACCGATCTCCCTCGATCATGTGGCTGGTCTCGTCATCGGAGTCCTCGGTCCACTCCTGCGGATGGTGATGGCAAACGCAAACATTGATTGCCTTCTCGGGTCCAATCGCATCGAGGCGCTTCGGGAGTTCCCTCATGCAATCGCGACCAAGCCTGCCGTGGTCCCGCTCGGACTCATCGAAGAAGCTCATTTGAGCGGATGAGTTAATACTGAGCACCCGCCAGCTGTCACCCGCGACGATTGCAAAATCATGCGCCCAGTAGGTGTCGACACAACTCTGATCAGGGAACGGAAACCGGGGATCAAGGTCGCGAAGGGCCGAATTGGGCCTTTCAGCTCCGCTTGCTTCCAGCGCCATATCGTGATTTCCTGCAGTTGCAACCAGTGGCGCCCCAAGCGTTTTCGCCAGGTCCTGTAGCTCTTTCCACACCCAACCCATCGGCTCCGTGTGCCCTTGATGAATTAGGTCGCCCGGGCAGATAATGCAATCGGCTTCCCCTGCAACACTCGCCAAAAACTCGCGCGCCCCGGTGAGGGCGTTCAGCTTAGGGTGCTCTGCCGTGGATTCCGCGACGTTCGTTATGGGATCGCCAGCCTGGGTTGCATGAATATCGCTTAAGACAACCATACGGATGATCCCGTCTGCCGAGGCATGCCCCGCCGCATCGGCCTCGGGGTGAATCGAGTTCATACGGTTGCGAGGTCTGTCTGGACAGGGACATTGGAAATCAAGAGCTCGCGCCGTTGTACGCGGGAAGTCGTAGCCGCAGCTACACGGCCGGGGACCATTGCAGACGTGATCGACCACGCCCGGGGGAGACGCTCAGAAAGGTCGTCAATCGCGGCGTAAGAGAAGAGGAAGGCCGCCCCAGCGGCATCAATCCGCTCAAGAACCCCAAGGACTCGGTCAAGATCGCGGGCCGAAAATGATCCGTAGCCATAGACGCCGTATGCGCTCTTCGGGTCCTGCGTATAGGGAGGGTCGAGATAAACAAAATCGCCCTCCCCTACGTCGGAGGTCGTTTCATCGAAATCCCCCACTCGGAGATCAACACCGCGAAGCGCCACGGAGCACCGATAGATATGCGCCTCGGTGGGGAGGGCACCAGTGCGTACGCCAAAAGGAACATTGAATGAGCCGGCGCGATTGGTCCTGTATACGCCGTTGAAGCAAAGACGGTTGAGATAGAGGAACCGCGCAGCCCGTCGTACCGACGACAGAGCCTCGACATCGAGCGCTCGCACCTCGTAGTAAGAATCTGAATCGGTCTTCCAGGCGCGCATTGCGCGAGCTACGAGACGGGGGTGCGAGCGGATCGCTCGATAGGTATCGATCAGTTCGCCGTTGAGGTCGGCAAGAACCGCCTGCTCAGGTCGAGCCGCGAAGAAAAGGCATGCTGACCCAGCAAAGGGCTCCAGATATCGGCCCTTGGGAGGACGAGGCAAGCGTGCAGACAGCTCGGGGAGGAGCGAGCGCTTAGAGCCTGCCCATCGGAGGAGCGGGTTTACCCACGGGTTCATGATTGAAGGTTGCGCATCAAGGGGCGGAGCAGGATATCGATCCGTTCCCAAGAGGTGCCGATCAAGTGCCACGCGCTACCCGGCTCAATCCATCTGTGACGGGGCTTGTGCATACGCGGCTGGTCGGCAGACCGTAAAATTCGAAATCACAGCTAGCTGACAGAGCCTAGTTCTCGAAGTCTTGCGACGTTCTAACCATGTCCAACAGCGAAACGCCCAGCGCCGCGGCAATGGCCTTCACCGTTGCCCAAGTCGGATTTGACAAGCCCCGCTCAATGACGCCGAGCGTAGCGGTCGTGATGCCAGCGTCGTGAGCGACGGCTTCTTGCGTCAGATCCTTCTCCTCGCGCATCTGTCGAATCGCTTTGCCGAGGGCGGGCTGGGGCTTGTCCGAGGGCGCCATGGGCGGGACCGTTTCAGCTTCCGCTAGTTGGGTCTAGATAGTCAGCTAGTGGAGATATATCTTGTATTCTGCTAGCTTCGGCTGCAAATGACAAAGGGGCCCCCGGCGGCGCGGTAACGCCAACCGAGGGCCTGACCACGAGGAGCGTGTACTCCCCATGGCTATTGAGAACCCTACGGGTCGAGGCGCCACCGAACGTCTTACGACTGGCGATCAGGACGACCGCGACCAAGCGGCGGTCCTGAGAGACATTCTGATCATCTATCCGGAGACGGTCACTCGCGAGGAGCTGATCCGTGAGAGAACGGTCACGTCGGCCTCAGATCGCGACCAAACCGAACGGGCCATCCGCGACCTGACCGCCGTCGGCCTGATTCACCGCAGGAAGGACGACCTCGTCCTGCCGACGCGGGCGGCGGTGCGGCTCTACGTCCTGTTCGAACTCTGATGGGCAAGGAGGAAGAGTCGAACCAGGCTGTCTTGAAAGCAGTGCGCCACCCACTGCGAAGGGAGCTGCTCCGCCGCTATCTCGAAGCGAAGGAGCCGCTGGGGCCGAAGGAACTGGCGGCGTCGATGAAGCAGCCGCTCTCAAGCGTCAGCTACCACGTCCGCGAGCTGGCGAGATTCGATGCGATCGAGATTGTCGAGGAAGAACAGCGACGGGGATCAGTCGCCCACTTCTACGAAGCAACGTCGCTCGTTGACGAGGTGCCGTGGGGGCGGTGTCAAGGCCGGTTGAAAACCCACCCTCTCGCGCCGGTTGAAATCTCACCCACCCCCGGCATCAGCGCCGGTTGAAAAGTGGACCACGCCCTGGGGACCGACGTCCCGCCTGCGCAGCCGAGCCCGTAGGGCGAGGCGGAGCAGGCGGGGGCGCTCAGTCCCTGGGCGGTGGAGAGCCCAGGTCCTTGTCGCGCAGTCGGTAGCTGTCGCCTTTGAGGCCGAGGATCTCGGCGTGGTGGACCAGGCGGTCGATCATCGCCGCGGCGACGACTTCATCGCCGAAGATCTCCCCCCAGGCGCTGAAGGGCTTGTTGGAGGTGACGATCAGCGAGGCGCGCTCGTAGCGCGCCGAGACCAGGCTGAACATCAGGTTGGCCGCCTCGGGGTCGAAGGGAATGTAGCCGACCTCGTCGACCACCAGCAGCGGCACGAAGGAGAGACGGCGCAGCTCGGCCTCGAGCTCGCCTTGGCGCTTTGCCTCGCCCAGCCTCGCCACCCACTCGGTCGCGGTGGCGAAGGCCACCCGCTGGCCGGCCAGGCAGGCGCGGATGCCGAGGGCGATCGCCAGGTGGGTCTTGCCGGTGCCGGGCGGCCCCAGCAGCACGACGTTCTCCTTGCCGTGCAGGAAGTCGAGTTGGCCGAGGTGCTCCACCACCTGCTTCTTGACCGAGCGCTGGAAGGTGAAGTCGAACTCCTCCAGCGTCTTTCGCGCCGGGAAGCGCGCCGCCTTGATCCGGTTCTCGCCGCCGTGGGACTCCCTGGAGGAGACCTCGGTTGCGAGCACCGCCTCCAGGAAGCGCTCGTGGGACCACTCCTCCTCGCGGGCGCGCTCGGCGAGCTTGGGAACGGCACGGGCAGCCGCCGGCGCCTTCAGCGCCCGGAAGAGGTGGGTGAGCTCGGCGGTCTTGGTCATGCCGGGATCAGCTGGTCATAACGGGCCAGGGAGCGCCGCTCGACCTCGACGTCGGGCCCGCGCCGTCGGTTGCCGCGCAGCTTGTCCAGCAGCGCCTGGTGGGCGGGGTCGGTGAAGCTGAGGCCCTTGGCGAAGGAGCGGCGGTGAGAGCAGACGATCTCGCCGGTGTCGAGCGCCACGGCGGCGATCCGGCGCTGGCCGATCCGCGCCTCCACGCGGCGCCCGGCATGGCGCGGGTCCAGCGAGTAGTCGTTGGTGTCGAAGCGCAGGTAGGGCTGAGGGGGGACCCTCATCACGAAGCGCACCTCGGTATCGGGCATCTGCTCGGGCAGCGGCCGCATCCGTTTGCGCTCCTCGGCCAGCCGCTCGGCCGGCCGGGCGCGGATCGTCCTCAAAAGGCGCCCGGCCACCCGTTCCTCCCAGCCGTCGAGCTCTGCCTGGAAGTGCTCGGGCGAGGCGAAGGCGCGGCCGGGCTCGAAGTTGGTCTCCATGAAACCCTGGTGGCGCTCGACGATCCCCTTGGCCTCGGGGTCGCGCGCTTCGCAGAAGTGCCAGCCGACCGGCAGGGAGCCGCAGAAGGCGGCGAACTCCTCGGTCGGCCGCCCGCCGCCGGCGTGCAGGGCGCCCTCGCGGTCCCAGACGATCGTCTGCGGCAGGGCGCCGAGGAAGCCGAGGCAGCGCGAGATGCCGTAGCGCAGGTCGTGGCCCTGCTTGGAGAAGACCAGTGTCGAGGCGGCGGCGCGGGAGAAGCCGAGGGCGCAGGTGACGACGAAGCCCGCCCGGGTCTGGCCGTGACCGACGGGGATCTCGCGCGCGGGCTGCCAGACGTCGAACTGGCAGATCTCCGCCGGGCGGTAGGAGGTGCGCTGGTAGGTGCGGGGCGGCTGGAAGCGGGGGCGGACCTCGCGCAGGTAGTCGTCGAGGATCGTCTTGCCGTCCTCATAGCCCTCCGCTTCGATCTCCTCGCGGATTCGCTTGCCGGGCAGTTTCGCGTCGGCCTTCAGCAGCCGGTGGACCTGCTCCTTGAAGGGGTCGAGCTTCGAGGGCCTGGGCGCGCGGCGGTAGCGCGGCGGGCCCTCCGACCGCAGAGCGGCGCGGACCGTGTTGCGGTCGCGGCCGGTGCGCCGGGCGATCTCCCGGATCGAGAGGCCCTCGACCTTGTGCATGCGTCTGATCTCAGCCCACTGCTCCACGTCCAGCATCTCCCTCTCCTCGCCTCGGTCTGGCTGACCGGGCGAGGGTCGAAGCGTCGCCGGACGAGATCCCTATGCCTCAGGTGGGTGAGATTTCGACCGGCCCAGGTGGGTGATTATTGGGCCGGCGGCGACAGGCGGGCCGCTCTTGGGTTGGGCGGTGAGGCCGCATGAAGATCATGACCGTTCGCATAGACGAGGAACTGGCGACCGAACTACAGGCTGTCGCCCGCGCCGAAGACGTGCCGGCCTCCGAAGCGGTCCGGGCGGCGCTCCATCAGTTCATCGCCGCCCGGATCGCTGATCCGGAGGTTCGGGCGCGGCTGCAGAAGCGGCTGGACGAAGAGCGCGAGTTCTTGGAGCGCATGGGCGAGCTGGCGGCGGACTAGCAGAAAATCGCGAAATGTCTACAAAGCCGCCTATTCGCAATTGCGCAATTGCGGCTTTGTAGACCTTCGCCGGTTTCGGCGCTACGACAGGTGCATGGCAACTCCATGCATATGCCAAAACCGAATATGGAGGGGGTCCACTTTCCGGGTTCGTCGCCCTGTTGTAGTGATGCCCGATCAATTTTCTCCCCCGCTCCACGACCCGCTGCTAGGGAGGGTCACCCAAACTTTTGGCGGATTTCGTCGCCTCGTTCGACAGAGAGGCATGAGGCACGGAATCAACCGAAGAAAGTCTGTCCACTTCGGCGGCTCACCGCACCGTTTCTACGTGAGCAAGTCGTCCTATTCACCACGCCGCCTGTCGCTTCGGCGGTCGCTTCGCCCATCGCTTCCCCTGTCGCTTCGCGGGCAGGACGGGGCGAGGAGCAGCAATCCCGCATCGCAGGCTGGTTTGCGGGCCTGCTGCCTTGCCGACATTCCTACGCCTCTCCCAATTCAAAACAAGACCAAGGAGGTCTATGTCATGTTCTCGATCAATCTCAAATCCGCGTCCCTTGCACTCGACGCCTGCGCTAACACCTCCGCGCTGGTTCGGCAACGCTTCTCCGCCACCGGCTCGGCGCTGCTCTCGCAGCACCTCACCGTCAATCGCTCTGTGCCCCGGGGGTCGGCGTGAGTTCGCGGGCAGGCGCTCGCCTGCGCATCCCCGAGACAAGCGGCGAGATACTCGCCTCGATTGGGGAGCATCGAATCCTCTCCACCGCCCAGGTGCGGGCGATCCACTACCCCGACCGCAGCGCGCGCCGAACCCAGCAGGCGCTCGCCTACCTAGAGCGGGCGGGCTTTGTCGCCCACGTCGAAACCCGCCGCTCTCCCCGACGCGTGTGGTTCCTGACCGATGCCGGCGCCGAGGCGGTGATCCTCGCCGGCGAGGTCAAGGAGCGGCCGAAAGTCCTCACCCCCGATCAGGCGGCGGGGCCGCTCGCCTCCCACACGCTCGACGTCAACGAAGTCGGGATTGGCTTCCTGCAGGCGGCGCGGGAGCGTGACGAGGAATTCGGGCCGCTCGGCTGGCGGCATGAGGTCGCCCATTCACTCAACCGCGGCCGCGGCCGCGCTGGCCGGAGGCTGATAGCCGATTCGGTCTTCACCTACGTGCGCCATGAGGAGCGGGACTGGGTGGTCGAGCAGCGTTTCCTTGAGGTGGATCGGGCGACGCTCTCGCTCGAACGGCTGGTCGCCGAGCTGGCCCGCTACGGCCAGCTCCACAAGGCGCGGGTCAAAGGCCGACAGGAGCCGCTTTGGCGCTACAGCTATCCGGTCTTCCCGCCCGTGATCTGTGCGCTGACCGGCGCCCCGCGCGCCGCGCTGGCTCGGCGACGCACGATGGCGCTCACCCTGCTCGACCGGCACCCTGCGGTCGCAGACAACCCGAACGTCGCGATCTACGTCTGCTTCCTGGACGAGCTCAGGGATCGCGGCCCCTACGCGCCGATCTTCCGCAAACCGGAGGCATCGGATCAGGCAGTGAACTGGATCGGCGAGGGCGGGGAGAGCAAGCAATGAGCGCTGCGGATCGGCTCAGGCAATCCGAACCGCTGCTTACGGCAGACGATGCCGCGCGGCTCCTTCGTGTCCCCCGCTCCACCCTCTACGAGCTGGTCCGCTCCCGCGGCCTTCCCCATATCCGCATCGGCGAGCGTGGGTTGCGGTTCACCCGCTCCGACTTGGACGAGTGGATTGCGGAGAACACCTATGGGACGCGGCGACGACGCTAGATCGTCAAGCGGGGATGGGCGAGGAGGCGTTCGGCTCCTCGAGGCGGAACGCCTGGGAGACACGATCCGCCGCGTCCTCCCGGTCGACGAAGGCCAGGTAGCGCCGCGTCGTCGCCAGGTCGGCGTGGCCCATCCACTCCATGACCTCGCGCGAATCGGCGTGGCGAATGACCGTGCTGCCGAAGGTGTGGCGGAGGTTGTGGAACCGGAAGTCCTCGCGGAGGTCCGCAGCGCGCAGGGCGGCGCGGTAGCGGTCCTTCAACGACTTGTAGCCGAGGTGCTGGCCCCGGTCGGTGCAGAAAACGAGATCGTCGTCTGCGGTGAAGTGCTTGCGCTGGCCGAGCCGCGCCAGCCGTTCGGCGACCTCCTCGGCCATCGGCACCGCTCGCTCGCTGCCGCCCTTCGGCGTCGTCGTCTCCCCCTGCGTCCAGTTCTCGCGGACGTGGATCGTCCGGCGCGTGAAGTCAACATCGCGCCAGCGCAGCGCCAGCAGCTCCCCCATCCGCAGACCGGCGAAGGCGGCGGTATGGAACAGCGCCGCGTCCTGCTCGTCCTCTGCCGCCCGTACAAGCGCCATCACCTCCTCCGGCCGCAGCACGTCGATCGTCGCCGCTTTGCGCACCCGTGGCCGCTCCACCAGCTCGACCGGGTTTCGCGGCAGCCCGTAGACCTTCATCGCCCGCTTGAAGATCGAGCCGAGGCAGACGAGGTACTTCTGCCGCGTCCGGTTGGAGCCGGGGTAGCTGCTGATCCAAGCCTCGATGTCGCGCTCGGTGATCGTCTCGATCTTGCGATCCCCGAACTGCCGGTCGAGAACGGCGGCGAGCGCCGTGTAGTCGCGCAGCGTCGTCGCCTTGCAGTCGCGGACGTTCTCGCAGTAGGCCAGCCACTCGGCGCTCGCGTCGCGGAAGGTCTTGCCGGTCTGCACCAGCCCCGGCAGCGTTCCCTCGCGGGCCTGCCGCAGGATCGCGTCGAGCTGCGCCTGCGCGGTTGCTTTCGTGAAGTAGCCATCGGGCGGCGGGGTCTTCTGGGTCCAAGCAGGCCCCAGCCGTTTTTTCTGCTGCCCATCGGGAAGCCGGTACTTCGCGTACCAGACCGCCCCGCGCTTGCCGTTGCGCTTGAAGACGTGCCCGGAGATCGGCCGTTGCTCAGGCTGGATCATGCCCCCATTCTAGCCGATTTCGGGACCAATTGGGGACCAATTTCGCCAGTTCGTATCAACTGGCTCTTGTTGATTCCGCTTGTCAAGCGGATTTCTTAGCGCCCCCGGCTGGATTCGAACCAGCGACCGTCGGATTAGAAGTCCGATGCTCTATCCAGCTGAGCTACGGGGGCTCGGGTCGAGGGTAGCGTTGCAGGGAGCGGTCGGGCGGGGCTAGGATCGGCGGTGATGGCAATCAAACTTCATAGGTGCTCGGTCATGTGGGCGAAGATCGGGGCGCATCCGTGCTGGAACGTGCAGAAGGCGCTGAATGAGCAGGGGATCGAGTACGAGGTGGTCAAGGGGCCGCTGCGGGATCGCTCGGGGGTGAAGGAGATCTCGGGTCAGTCGAAATACCCGGTGATCGAGTTCGAGGACGGCCGCACCTACCGGGAGGAGTCGAAGGACATGACCGCGAAGATCCGCGCCGGCAAGCTCTTCGACGCCTGAGCCGTGCCGACCGTCGCCACTCCACACGCCAAGCTGCATTACGAGCGCGGAGGCTCGGGCGAGCCGCTGCTGCTGATCCAGGGGATGAGCGGCACCCATGCCGCCTGGGGAGAGCCGTTCCTCGCGCCGCTGCGCGAGCGCTTCGACGTCACCGCCTTCGACAACCGCGGTATCGGGCTCTCCGCCCCCGTCGACGGGCCGTTCACGATCGCCGAGATGGCGGAGGACACGGCGGCCCTGATGGAGGAGCTGGGCCTGGAGAGCGCACACCTGGTCGGGATCTCGATGGGCGGGATGATCGCCCAGGAGCTGGCGCTCACCCGCCCCGAGCGCCTCCGCTCGCTGACCCTCGGCTGCACCTACTGCGGCGGCCCGGGGTCGCAGCTGATGCCGGAGGAGAACGCGCGCAAGCTGATGGAAGGCCTCGCCTCCGGCGATCGCGAGCAGGCGATCCGGGCCGCCTACGAGGTCAACCTCTCCCCCGGCTTCCGCGCCGAGGCAAGCCGCTTCGCCACCTTCCATGAGATGGCGACCTCGGTCCCGGCCGCGAGAGAGACGATCCAGCTGCAGATTCAGGCGATCTTCGGCCACGACACCAGCGGCCGCCTCGGCGGGATCTCAACGCCGACGCTGGTCATCCACGGCAGCGAGGACGGTGTCCTCCCCCACCCCAACGGCGAGCTCGTCGCCTCGCTGATCCCAGGCGCCCGCCTCGAGACCCTCAAGGGCGTCGGCCACATGTTCTGGTGGGAGCAGCCGGGCGTCTCCGCCGACCTGATCCGCGAGCACGCGCTCACCGCCCGGGCCTCCTAGTCGCTTTTCCAAACCACCGGTTGGGGAAAGCGCCTCGCCCTTATTCGATCGCTTCTTCGCCCGGCACCGACGGCCGCTTTTCCGGCTTGCAGGCTCCCGGGTCGAGCTTGCCGGTCACCTTGAAGACGTAGTCGGGCTCGGGAGCGATCCCCGGCTCGGAGACCAGCAGCTTCATCGCCGGGTCGCTCTTCACCCAGGCGTAGATCGGGAACTGGTAGGCGTTCGGGGTTCCGGTGTTGTAGGGACCGGTGTCCTCGGTGTACTGGCTCATCACCACGTATTCGTAAGCGCCTTCGTCGATCAGGCGGCGCAGCTGGGCGCAGCTCGTCGGCAGCCGGTTCGCCCCGTGCGGCCCTTTCACCCCGATGAATTCGACCTGGTTCGAGGCGTCGTTGCCGTAGAAGCCGTACTGGCCGAAGATGATCTCGCTCGAGCCGATGATCCCGATCTTGCGGTCGTGCAGCTTCTGGGTCAGCTCGTAGGCTTCGCGCGGCCCGCCTTCGCCGAGGAACGGCAGCGGGTTCTTGTAGTGCTGGTCGGCGTACTGGACCTGCTGCGCCCGCCCGAGCACGACCGCCAGCAGCACCACGGCGGCGGCGATCCCCGTCACCATCGCCCGGCTCATCCCCATCCGGCTGCGCGCCAGCGACAGCCCCGCCGGCGCCCAGACCAGCGCCAGAGTCAGGAACACGGTGCCGACGATGTAGGTGGTGAACCAGCGCGGCGTCGTCAGCACCGTGATCGCGTAGACCGCCGTCAGGAAGTAGAGCGTCAGCCGCGCCCGCCGGTCGGGCGCCCGCAGCGGCCGCGCGATCGGCAGCATCGCCATCGCCAGCACCAACCCGGGCACGAGATAGCGGGTGTTGGTGAAGAACCCCGTCGGCGAGCCCTCCTGCCCCGCCGCGGTCAGCGGGGTGAAGACGTAGACGATCGCGGTCAGCAGCGAGGCCACCGCGACGACCCGCAGGATCTTGTTGCGCGAGCGCCAGGCGACGTAGACGGCGGCGCAGACCGCGACGATCAGGATCAGCGGCCAGAGCGGGCCGAAGGCGTTCTCGAGCTCGGGGAAGAACCAGCGGCGGTAGATCGTCGGCTGGGTGAGGTAGTGGGCGACGGCGAAGCGCGGCCGCGGGTCGAGCGGCATCTGGTCGGGCGTCGGCAGGTTGAGCGGCCCGAACTTGGTGATCGGGATCGGGTTGCCGCCGCTCTTGATCGCCGCCCGCAGGTACCAGTAGCCGCCGGTGACGAGCAGCGGCAGCCCCATCACCCATGCCGTCGTCCAGCGCCGCCCGCGGCCGCTGAAGACGATCACGCCGATCGTGATCGCCACCACCGGCACCAGAAAGGTCGTCTTCACCGAGGCCGCCAGGCCGGCGGCGATCCCTGCCACCACCAGCGGCCCCTTGTCGAGCAGCGCCGCACCCCGCTCGGGCGCGTCCTGCACCGCCGCCCCCTCGGCCGGCGCCCGCCGCTGGTGGCCGTTGATCAGCAGCGCCGCGAAGGCGAGCAGGAAGGCGAGGCCCATGATGTCGTTGCGCCCCTCGCCGGGCTGGGTTTCGATCATCACCCCGGAGTCGAGGACGATCGCCGCCGCGACCAGGGTCGCCGCCCCGACCTTGTAGGGCCGGCCGACGCAGTAGGCGGCCAGCAGCGCGATCGCGATCCAGAAGAGGTTGATCAGCGGCGAGAGCCAATCGCTGCGGAAGACGACGATCGCGCCGGCGTGGACCAGCTCCGAGCTCTGCGGATAGAACCACGGCGCCAGCCGCAGCGGGTCGGTGAAGTGGAGGTGGACGGTCGAATGCGTCTGCGCGATCGCCGCCGCGAAGGGCATGTGATACCAGGTGGTGTCGCCGCCGAACATGCCGAAGTCGAGGCTCGATTGGGCCGGGAAAGTCCACTCGGCGACGGTGAAGGAGGCGACCGCGAGGGCGATCAGCAGGGCGACGTTCTCGACCGGCGGCGCCGCCACCTCGCGGTAGGTCCCGACCGCCCGCGAGCGCCCGAGCCAGGCGGCGCCGAGGCCGACCGCGATGCAGCCGAGGATCACCCAGCCGATCCGCAGGATCGAGAGGGTCCCGAGGATCTCCAGGGTCACCACCAGCAGGGCGACGGCGATCGTCGCGTCGGCGAGCCGCGCCAGGGCGCCGCTGAATTCGGGCACGATCCAGCGCCGCAGCCAGTAGGCGCCGAGGCCGAGCGCCGCGACGATCCCGATCACGGCGAGGCAGCCGACTATGTAGGAGCCGAAGGACGGTGCCACGAAGCGCGGGATGCTATTCGGCGCGCCCGGCGGGCACCGCCGCGGCTACGCCGGCGGCCCTCAGGCCGCCACAGGGATGGTGCAGGCGACGCCGGTCCCTTTCAGGCCGCAGTAGCCGTTCGGGACCTTGTGCAGGTACTGCTGGTGGTAGTCCTCGGCGTAGTAGAAGGGCCCGGCGGGCTCGATCTCGGTCGTCACCGGCTCCTTGCCGGCGGCCCGCAGCGCCCGGTCATAAGACTCCCGCGCCATCTCCGCGGTCGCCTTCTGGGCGTCGCTGGTGAAGTAGATGCCCGAACGGTACTGGGTGCCGACGTCGTTGCCCTGGCGCATCCCCTGGGTCGGGTCGTGCTCCTCGAAGAAGACCTTCAGCAGGTTCGCGTAGGAGACCTTCTGCGGGTCGAAGGCGACCAGCACCGCCTCCGCGTGACCGGTCCTCGCGCTGCAGACCTCCTCGTAGGTGGGGTTCGGCGTGGTCCCGTTCTGGTAGCCGACCGCCGTCGAATAGACGCCGTCGAGTTCCCAGAACAGCCGCTCCGCTCCCCAGAAGCAGCCGAGCGCGAAATAGGCGACCTCGATCCCCTGCGGGAACGGCGGCTCCAGCGGCGTGCCCAGCACCGCATGCGCCTCCGGCACCTCGAAGGGCCGCTCGCTTCGGCCGGCAAGGGCATCCTCCGGCGCGACCATCCTCGTCTTCTCGGCACCGAACATCCGCAGACGAGGTTACGCCAGAGAGATAACGGGACTGTGAACGGGTTGGATCGTCAGCGGCCTCGGTCACCCGGCGAGTAGGCGAAGCGGATGTGGCGCTTGGAGAGGGCGAGGAAGGGCAGCTCGGTCGCGCCGCCGTCCCCGTGGGCGGTGATCCGGGCGTTGGTCACCGCGACGAACTCCGAATCCTCCCGGTTGAGCAGATCCGAGAAGCGGCTCTTATAGCCGGCCGGCGGCAGACTCAGATCGCCCTCGACCCGTTGCCGGTCTGTCTCGAAGACGACCCGCTCCACTCTCCGCTCGGTGCTCCCCAGTGCTTCCCCCTGCGGACTCAACACCTCGTCCATCCCCAACTCCCATCTGCATCCTCCATGCTGGAGCAATGATGCGGTTTGGTTAAGACAACATGTCTACTATCTCCCCCCTGCGAGACCGAGTCAAGATGCATCGAGATCCCTGACCGCCGGAGGGGGTAGCGTGCGCGCATGGGCTGTCTCGTCGTCCTTCTCGCCTTCCTCTCGCCGCGGCTGGCCCTCTTTGCGATCTTCCTCTTCTCCGACCTGCTGAGCCGCGCCTTCGACAGCTGGCTCGTCCCATTCCTCGGCTTCTTCCTGCTGCCCTGGACGACGCTCGCCTACGCGGTGATGTGGTCGAGCTCGAACCGCGTCTACGGCTTCGAGTGGTTCATCGTCATCCTCGCCTTCGCCTTCGACCTCGGTTCCTACGCGAGCCGCAACCGCGCCCGCCGCGGCTGACGCCGCCGCGGCGCGTCAGTGCCCGGTCGGGTAGGCGACGCGGATGTGGCGCTTGGAGAGGACGACGAAGGGATGCTCGCTGACCCGCCCGTCGTCGAGACCGGTGACCTTGACGTTGGTCAGCGGCACGAACTCGAACTCGCCGCGGTTGAGGGAGTCGGAGAAGCGGCTCTGATAGCCGGCGGGCGGCAGCGTCAGGTCGCCCTCGACGAGCTGCCGGTCGGTCTCGAAGACGGCGCGCTCGACCCGCCGGCGCGACGGCTTGCCGGTCTCATCCACCCCTTGGTTTCGCAGAACGTCCTCCATGAAAAGTCCCTACAGGGGTTTTTCGGCTTTCGGAGGGGAAAAACTTGAACTCCACGGAACCTCGGCAGGAGGTGATCGCAATTTTTCCCTCGCCGATGGGTCGACGTCCCGATCCGCGCCTGGCTGGAGGCGCTCGGAGAGCGGTTGCGGACCATCGGCATCACTCCGGCGATCGCCGTGAGCGCCGCGGGACTACCGGCTTCCTTTCCTCGCGATCCCACCGACAGGCTGATCTACGCCACGGCGATCGAGCAGGGCTTGAGCCTGGTGACCAAGGACGAACGCATCGCCGATCACGACCAGCCTCGCTCCCTCGTCGTCTGGTAACCGGCGCCTACCGCGGCGCGTGCTGAGCCGCCTTCTCCCGCGCTTCGGACTTCTCCTCCAGCGTCATCGCCCCGGGATGCCCGTCGCCGGGCCAGGGCGAGAGGACCATCAGCAGGCGCGCGTCGGAGCGGGCGACGATCGTCCGCCGCTCCCCCGGCTCGAACTCCAGGAGGTGCCCGGCACCGACGCTGGCGAAATCGCCGTCCTGCTCGGCCACGTCGACGTTGCCGTCGACGACCAAGACCCGCGCCCGCTCGTGCACCTCGTGCTCCTGCAGCTCCTCGCCGTCGGGCAAGAGCAGGAGGATCGTCCGCGCGTCCTCGGCCGAGGCGAGAATCCGCGGCTGGTGCGGCTCCACCTCGACCGTCCTCAGGTCCCAACTCTCCATCTGCAACCTCCTTCTCCTCCGCTGACGTCTCGCTGCAGCTTCCTCTACCCATGCCGCAGGCGCAACTCACCTGGAGCAGGCGAGACGATCGGGGTGCCCGGATTCGAACCGGGGACCTCCGCCACCCAAAGGCGGCGCGCTACCAGGCTGCGCCACACCCCGACTAGGGCCAAGTGTAGGTTCTGAGGGCGATGGCGGAGGTGCTTCCTTTCAGGGCGCTGCACTACGACCTCGGGAAGGTCGGATCGCTCGACGCGGTCGCGGCGCCCCCCTACGACGTGATCGACGCGGCGCAGCGCCGGGCGCTGCTGGAGCGCTCCCCCTATAACGCGGTCGCGATCGACCTGCCGAAGCCGTTCGACCCGGCCGACCCGGACAGCGACCCGGGGGCCGATCGGGACCCCTATGCCGAGGCGGCGGCACGGATCGGCCAATGGCGGAGCGACGGCGCCCTGGTCCGGGACTCCGAACCCTCGATCTGGGCGCTGACCCAGGACTACACCGCCCCCGACGGCAACGCCTACAGCCGCAACGGCCTCCTGGTCCGGGTGCGGGTCGAGGACTACGAGAGCGGCACCGTCCGCCCCCACGAGCGCACCCACCCCGGGCCGCTGCTCGACCGCCTCGAGCTGACGCGCGCAACCGGCTACAACCTCTCGCCGATCTTCTCGCTCTCGACCGAGGACGCCTGGCCGCTGGTCGCGCCATCGCTGCCCGACGAGCCCTGGGGGGAGGCGCGCGACGAAGACGGGACGGTCAACCGGCTCTGGAAGGTCGACGACCCGGCGGTCCACGCCTCGGTGACCGAGTGCCTCGCCGGCGCCCAACTGCTGATTGCCGACGGCCATCACCGCTACGAGACCGCCCGCGCCTTCCGCGACGAGGTCGGCGGCGAGGGGCCGCACAACTACACCCTGATGTCGCTGACCGGGCTCGACGACCCCGGCCTCACCGTCTTCCCCACCCACCGCCTGCTCTCCGGCTTCGCGGGAGACAGCGAGAAGCAGGGGCGCCTCGGCAGCGGCCTGCGCGAGCTGTTCGAGGTCGAGGAGGTGGCGCGCGAGCGGATCGACCCCGGCGGCGAGGACGGCATCGGCGTCTTCGGCCTCTACGACTCCTTCCACAAGCAGGCCTTTCGCCTTCGGCTCAAGGACGTCGCCGAGCTCGACCGCCGCCTCGAGGGCAAGCCCGAGGCCTACCGCCGGCTCGACTCGGCGATCCTCGAGACGCTCGTGCTCAAGGGCCTGGCCGGCATGAGCGACCACGACATCGACGAGCGCCGCGGGCTCGAATACGCGAAGAGCGTTCCGGCGGCGCTGGAGATGGTCGACGGGGGCGGCTACGACGTCGCCTTCATCCAGCGCGGGGTCCCGGTCGAGCAGGTGAAGGCGATCTGCAACACCGACACGGTGATGCCGCCGAAGTCGACCTACTTCTTCCCCAAGGTGATGACCGGCTTCGCCTTCAACCCGGTGCGCTGACGTGGTCAAGATCTACACCAAGAAGGGCGACGACGGGACCACCTCGCTCTGGTACGGCGGCCGCGTCCCCAAGCACCACGGCCGCACCGACGCCTACGGCACCCTCGACGAGGCCTGCTCGCAGCTCGGCCTGGCGCGCGCCCTCTGCGGCGCCGAGCAGGAGGAGCTGGCGCGGGACATCCTCCGCCTCCAGGACGACATCTTCATCGCCGGGGCCGAGCTGGCGACGGCGCCGGAGGCATCCGAGCGGCTCGAGGACGGCGTCAGCCGCACCACCGAGGAGATGGTCGCCGAGCTGGAGCGGCTGATCGACCGCTACATGGACGAGGTCGAGCTGCCGCCCCAGTTCGTCATCCCCGGCGGCAACCGGCTCTCGGCCCAGCTCGACGTCGCCCGCACGGTGATCCGCCGCGCCGAGCGCCGCATCTCCGAGCTGAACGAGGCCGGCGAGCTGGCGGGCGAGACGGTGATCCACTTCGTCAACCGCGCCTCCGACCTCGCCTACGCGATGGCCCGCTGGGCCGACGTCGACGACCCCGCCCTGTTCGAGGGCCGGCGCCGGAGCTGACGTGCGGATCGTCGCCCGCCGAGTCGAGGGCTACGCCCACGACGTCGAGGTCGACGGGCACGCGCTGCGGGTCGACGAGCCGCCCGAGGCGGGCGGCAGCGGCACCGGCCCGCGGCCGACGACGTTGCTCGGGGCGAGCCTCGCCGGCTGCGTCGCGATCACGGTCGAGATGTACGCCGAGCGGAAGGGCTGGGACGTCGGCGCGCTCGAGGTCGACGTCGAGGTGGCCTACGAGGGCGTGGTGCCGAGCAGCTTCGAAGTCGGGTTGAAGCTGCCGGGGCACCTCGAGGCCGAGCAGAAACGGCGACTGATGGTGATCGCCACCAAATGCCCGGTCCACAAGCTCCTCGCCGGCGAGACCCACGTCAACGTGGTCGAGCGCCTCGAGGCCGCCTGATGGACCTCGGCCTCGCCGGTCGGGCCTGCGTCGTCACCGGCGCCAGCAGCGGGATCGGCCGCGCGACCGCACTGCAGCTCTGCACCGAGGGGGCGAAGGTGCTGCTCGTCGCCCGCGGCGAGCAGCGGCTGGCGGAGGCGACCGAGGAGGCGACCCGGCTCGCGGAGCGGAGCGGCGGCACGGCTGCGGCGATCGCCCTCGACGTCACCGACGAGGACGCCGGCGAGCGGATGCTGGCGACCGCGGCCGACCTCTTCGGCTCCCTCGACGTCCTCGTCAACAACGCCGGCGCCGCAAGGTGGCGGGACCTCGACGAGGTCCCCGACGAGGACTGGCGCGCCCAGTATGAGCTCAACGTGATGGCGCCGCTGCGGGCGATGCGGGCGGCGATCCCGCCGATGGCCGAGCGCGGCTGGGGGCGGATCGTCAACGTCTGCTCGACCGCCGGCAAGCGCCCCTCGGCGGCGATGGCCGAGTACTCGGTCGCCAAGGCCGCCGAGCTCTCGCTCTCGCGCCTCTTCGCCGACCGCTACGCGAAGACCGGCGTCCTCGTCAACGCCGTCGCCCCCGGCCCGGTCGAAGCGGAGATGTGGATGGACGAGGGCGGCCTGCTCGACCAGTCGATGCGGCTCTCCGGCCACAAGAGCCGGGACGACGCCCTCGCCGAAGCGGGCGGAAAGCGCCCGCTCGGCCGCCTCGCCCGGCCCGAGGAGATCGCGAGCGCGATCGTCTTCCTCTGCTCCGAGCGCGCCTCCTACGTCGCCGGCGCCGCCTGGAGCGTCGATGGCGGCACCGTGCAGGTGATCATCTGAACGGCGTGTCGAGTTTGTTACCTCATGGGTAACCAAAGCGACACGCGACTCAGCGAGCTGCTGCTCACCCCCGAGGAGGCGGCGGCGATGGCGGGGCGGCGGGGGACGCAGGCGGCGGTGCTGCTCGCGCTGTACGGGTGGCCCGAGGAGCCGGGGCTGATCTTCACCGAGCGGCGGGCCGACCTGCGGCGGCACGCCGGCGAGATCTCCTTCCCGGGCGGCCGCCAGGACCCCGGCGACGCCGACCTGGCGGCGACGGCGCTGCGCGAGGCCGAGGAGGAGATCGCGCTCGACCCGGCGGCGGTCGAGCTGAGCGGGGCGCTGGCGCCGGTCTCGACTTTCGTCACCGGCTACCGCGTCCACCCCTTCGTCGGCACCGTCCCCCACCCCGGCGAGCTCGCCCTGCGGCCGAACCCGAGCGAGGTCGAGACCGTCCTCACCTTCAGCCTCGCGAAGCTGCGCGAGGGCTACGAGATGCGCCGCCTGATCCGCCGCGGCGTCCCCATCCACACCCCCGCCTACGAGGTGGAAGGCCAGCTGATCTGGGGAGCGACCGCGCGGATCCTCGGCGACCTGCTTGCTCGTGTCTGAGGTGGCGTAACCAAGCCTGGGTAGGACGCAGGGAGCGTGGCGTGCTCCGCACGCGAGCGACCGAGGACGCCGCCAGGCGCCGGTTACGGCGCCTCAGACGGGTCCGGAACGATCCGGATGTAGGGCTTCGGCGACTCCCAGCCCTCGGGCCAGAGTTCCTTCGCCTCGTCCTCTTTGACCGAGCCGGAGATGATCACGTCGTCGCCCCGTTGCCACTGCGCCGGCGTCGCCACTTTGTGCTTGGCGGTCAGCTGCAGCGAATCGATCACCCGCAGCACCTCGTCGAAGTTGCGGCCGGCGGTCATCGGGTAGACGAGGATCAGTTTGATCTTCTTGTCGGGCCCGATGACGAAGACGTTGCGGACCGTCTGGTTGTCGACGGCGGTGCGATCGGCCGGATCGCCGGAGACGTCGGTGCCGAGCATCCCGTAGAGCTTCGAGACGTTGAAGTCCGGGTCGCCGATCAGCGGGTATTCCGGCTTCGCACCTTGCGTCTCCTCGATGTCGTTCGCCCACTCCTCGTGGCTGTCGAGCGGGTCGACCGAGAGGCCGATGATCTTGACGCCGCGGCGCTCGAATTCCGGCTGGATCCGCGCCATGTAGCCGAGCTCGGTCGTGCAGACCGGCGTGAAATCCTTCGGGTGGGAGAACAGCACTCCCCAAGAATCGCCCAGCCACTCGTGAAATCTGATCCGGCCTCGGGTCGTATCGGCCTCAAAGTCCGGAGCTACGTCACCAATGTTCAAGCCCATCGAAACCGCTCCTCTCGCGCTTTCTCTCAATTACCTGAATTCCCATCGGAGTTTAGCTCTTTGCGTTCACCGGCCAGAACCGCCCTCACCTCGTCGGCGAGTCTGTCTCCGCCGCCGCCAGAGGACGGCTGAGACAGACTCGCGGGAACCAGCGTCCTCACCGGGATCCGCCAGGTGCGGCTCGCGGCGCCGACGACCTCGGCTCCCGCCTCGGTTCCCTCGTAGACGACGCCGCGCACCGGGGTTTCCACCAGGTATTCGAGCAGGCGCTCGAGCCGTGGGCCGTGGATCGCCGCCAGCTCCTCCTCGCTGCCGCTGAGGTTGCCGAGCAGCAGGACCAGCACGGCGACGTCGCCGACCAGCTCGAGGATCGTCCCCGGCCGGTCGGGGTCGGCGAGCGCCGGCGCGATCCCGGCCGCCTCGATCGCCGCCCGCCCGTCCTCGCGCCGGCTCGTGCCGCGCACCGCCCAGCCCTCGGCCAGCAACCTCTCGCCCAGCTCGCGGCCGCGGCAGCCGCAGGCGACGATCAGCGCGCGCGCCATCCAGCCGGCCTAGGAGGGGTCGAACGGCCCGCGGCCGCGGAGCCGCAGCTGCTCGTCTTCGGCGACCTTGCGCTGCAGCTCCTCCTCGGTCAGCTCCGGGGCGCCGCGGCGGCGGCGCATCTCGTTCTGCGCCTCCATCATCTGGCGCACGTCATCGATCTCGTTCTGCGCCTCGACCTCGGGCGAGCGGGTCGGGAACCAGTCGACCAGATTGGCCGAGCTGCCCGGGTAGAAGTGGCCGACGACGAGCAGCACGGCCACCATGAACGCCACCACTCCGATCGTCCCCAGCAGGTAGAGCATCCCGGAAGGATACGGTTCGTCCCCATGCCAGAGGCCTACGTCGTCGAGACCGTCCGCACCCCGATGGGCGCCTACCGCGGCGCCCTCTCCGGCGTCCGCCCGGACGACCTCGCCGCGCACGTGATCGGCGCCGCGGTCGAGCGCAGCGGGCTTGATCCCGAGAAAGTTGTTGATGTTTATTTCGGCGCGGCCAACCAGTCGGGCGAGGACAACCGCGACGTCGCGCGGATGGCGGCGCTGCTGGCCGGGCTGCCGCAGAGCGTCCCCGGCGCCACCGTCAACCGGCTATGCGCCTCGGGCCTGGAGGCGGTCAACTGCGCCGCCCGGGCGATCAAGGCGGGTGAGGGCGACTTCTACCTGGCCGGTGGGGTCGAGTCGATGAGCCGCGCACCCTGGGTGGTCGAGAAGCCCGACCGCGGCCTCCCCCGCGGCCCGCAGACGATGCACGACACGACGCTCGGCTGGCGGATGATCAACCCGCGGATGGCCGGGCTCGGCGTCTCCACCGAGTCGATGGGTGAGACGGGCGAGAACGTCGCCGAGCGCTACGGGGTGAGCCGCGAGGACCAGGACGCCTTTGCCCTGCGCAGCCACCAGCGCGCCGTCGCCGCGACCGAGGACGGCAGGCTGGCCGAGGAGATCGTCGCCGTCGAGGCGCCGCGCGGGCGCGAGACCGTCACGGTCGAGGCCGACGAGGGCCCCCGCCCCCACACCTCGCTGGAGCAGCTGGGGAAGCTGCGGCCCGCCTTCCGCGAGGGCGGCACCGTCACCGCCGGCAACGCCTCCAGCCTCAACGACGGCGCCGCCTGCCTCGTCCTCGCCTCTGAGGAGGGCGTCGAAGCGCTCGGCGCCGAGCCGCTCGCCCGCGTCGTCACCGCCGGGGTCGCCGGCGTCGACCCTGCCTATATGGGGGTCGGGCCGCTGATGGCGGTGCCGAAAGCACTCGCCAACGCCGGCCTCGCGCTCGACCAGATCGACCTGGTCGAGATCAACGAGGCGTTCGCCTCCCAGGTCCTCGCCTGCGCCCGCGGGCTCGGAATCGAGGAGGAGCGGCTGAACGTCAACGGCGGCGCGATCGCCCTCGGCCACCCGCTCGGCTGCTCGGGCGCCCGCCTCGCCGGCACCCTGGTCCGCGAGCTGCGGCGGCGCGGCGGCGGGTACGGAATCGCCACCCTCTGCGTCGGCGTCGGCCAGGGTCTCGCCACCGTCTTCGAAACCGTCTAGCTGTCCGCCAGACGTCCGCATCCGGCCGACCGCTCAGCGGGAATCAATAACCTTCCTGCGGTGAGAGCACAGGGAGACCTCCGCAGACGCAGCGCAGGGGCCGTCCTCGCCTGCCTGCTGGCGCTGCTGGCGATCCCGGCCGCCGCCTCGGCCGGCGTGCCGACCGCCGGCGCCTCGATCGTCGGCGGCCACCCGGTGACGATCGAGGAATTCCCCTCGCTCGCCTACATCGAGGCGGTCGAAGGCAAGCACGGCTTCTCCTGCACCGGCACCGTGGTCGCGCCGCGGATCGTCCTCACCGCCGCCCACTGCGTCGAGAACATCGAAAAGGGGACGATCACCCCGGCGAAGGAGTACGCCCTCTCGACCGGCGTCGCCGACCCGACCAAGGCCGAACAGGCGAACGTCTTCCACATCGTCGCCACCCACGTGTTCCCCGGCTTCGACCCCGGCCTCCTCCACGGCGACGCGGCGATCCTGGTGATCGACAGGCCGACGAGCGCGCCACCGCTGGCGCTCGCCGGCGCCGGCGACGCGGCGCTCTACGCGGGCGGCGCCCAGGCGCAGCTGACCGGCTGGGGGCTGACCAGGGCCGGCGCCAAGGAACAGCCGGCGAACCTGCGGGCGGCGACGATGCTGGTTCAGAACTCGAACAGCTGCCGCCAGAAGGTGAAGCGCTTCTACAAGCCCTACCTGCCCGAAGCGCAGGTCTGCCTGCTCGCCGCCGACCGCGCCAGCGGCGGCTGCTTCGGCGACAGCGGCGGCCCGGCGATCGGCAGGCGGCCCGACGGCACCCCGGTCCAGCTGGGGATAACCAGCACCGGCGGTCCCGAATGCAGCACCGCCACCCCCACCGTGCAGACCCGCGCCGACTTCATCTCCGCCTGGGTCGGGGAATGGATCGCCGCCACCGAAAGCGGCGGGGTGCCCCCGCTCGTCGACCCCGATGCGCCGCTGCCGCGCCTGACCCGCGAAAGCGCCGAAGAGTTCACCGTCTTCACCCTCGACGACAGGATGGGCAAGCGCTTCGAAGCCGCCAGTGAAATCTTCGGCGGCTGCAGGAAGGCGCGGAACGGCGCCTACAAGTGCGAGGTCGAGTGGCTCTACGGGCGCAACGTCTACGCCGCCCAGATCTCGCCCTTCTACCTGCGCCGCCAGGAAGCAGTCGCCTGGCACAGCCACTACCGGATCGAATGGGCGGCGCGGAAGTGCATCGAGCGCGAACGCAACAACCGCCGCTGCCCGATCCAAAAGAAGCGCGGTTGACCAGGTGAGCGAGAGCTTCGCGGAGCTGGCCAGCGTCGACGGCAAGATCGCGCCGACCGCCGCGGCGAGGATCGGGCTCAAGGACGACGGGCTCTACCGCGGCGACGGCGCCTTCGAGGTGATCCGCCTCTACGGCGGCAAGCCGTTCGCCCTGGTCGACCACCTCGACCGGCTCGAGCGCTCGGCCGCGGCGATCGAGCTCGGCTTCGACCGCGACGCCCTGGAGCGGGAGATCGCGGCGCTGCTCGCCGAGGCCGGCCCGGTCGAGGGACAGATGCGGCTGATCGTCACCCGGGGCGGCCGCCGCATCGCCGCCACCGAGCCGATCCCCCCGCACGGCGAGACCGTCGCCCTCGCCACCGTCACCTACTGCCCGACCGTGATCCTCAACGGCGTCAAGTCGCTCTCCTACGCGGCGAACATGCAGGCGACCAGGGTCGCCACGAGCCAGGGCGCAGACGAGGCGGTGCTGGTCCGCCCCGACGGGACCGTCCTCGAGCCGCCGACCTCCTCGGTCTTCTGGGTCTCGCCCGAAGGCGAGCTGCGGACGCCGGCGCTGACCGACGGCGTGCTCGAATCGATCACCCGCGACCGCCTGGTCAGGGCGCTGCACGTCGAAGAGGGCAGCTTCCACGTCGACGACCTGCGCGCCGCGAGCGAGGCCTTCCTCGCCTCGACCACGCGCGAGATCCAGGCCGTCTCCTCGCTCGACGGCAGGGACTTCGGCTCAGCGCCCGGCCCCCGCACCCGGGAGGCGCAGGAGGCCTTCGCGGAGACCCTGGGTAGAGAGCTACGCGAGCTCTGACGCCGAGAACAGGAGGGCTGACCAGATGGACTTCGAGCTGAGCGACGAGCAGAAGCTGATCCGGGAAGCCGCCCGCGAATTCGCCGAGCGCGAGATCCTCCCGAACGTCAAGGAGAACGACCGCGCCGGCCGCTTCGACCGCGAGCTGGCGCGCAAGCTCGGCGAGGTCGGCTTCCTCGGCGCCCCCGTCGCCGAAGCCTACGGCGGGCGTGGCCTCGACTACGTCAGCTACGGCCTGATCGCCGAGGAGATCGGCCGCGCCGACTCCTCCGCCCGCACCGTCGTCTCGGTTTGCACCTCGCTGGTCGCCGGCCCGATCGAGAGGTGGGGCAGCGAGGAGCAGAAGCAGCGCTGGCTGCCGCGGCTCTGCTCGGGCGAGGGCCTCGGCTGCTTCGGTCTGACCGAGCCCGACACCGGCTCCGACGCCGCCAACCTCCGCACCCGCGCGACCAGGACCGACGGCGGCTGGTCGCTCAGCGGCCAGAAGATGTGGATCAGCCTCGGCAACGTCTCCGACTTCGCCCTGATCTTCGCCCAGACCGACCCGGCGCAGAAGCACCGCGGCCTCGCCGCCTTCATCGTCCCCACCGACAGCGAGGGCTTCACCACCCAGGAGATCCACGGCAAGCTCGGGCTGCGCTCCTCCGACACGGCGGAAATCTCGCTCGACGAGGTCGAGGTCGGCGAGGAGGCCCTGCTCGGCGAGGTCGGCGACGGCTTCAAGGTGGCGATGAGCGCGCTCGAAAACGGCCGCTACAGCGTCGCTGCCGGCTGCGTCGGCATCTGCGAAGGCTGCGTCCAGTCCTCGGTCTCCTACGCGAAGGAACGCAAGCAGTTCGGCGTCCCCCTCGCCCGCTTCCAGCTGGTCCAGGAGATGATCGCCGAGATGATCCTCAAGCGCGACGCGAGCCGGATGCTGGTCCTCCGCGCGGGCCTGCTGAAGGACGAAAAGAAGCCGAACGCGACCGAGACCTCGGTGGCGAAGCTCTACGCGACCGAGGCGGCGGTCGAGTGCGCCAACCTGGCGATCCAGGTCCACGGCGGCTCCGGCTACGTCGACGACTACCCGGTCGAGCGCTACCTGCGCGACGCCCGCGTCACCACCCTCTACGAGGGCACCTCGCAGATCCAGAAGCTGATCATCGGCCGCGCCGCGACGGGCGAGAACGCGATGACGCCGCTGAAGGCGGAGTAACGCGGTGGCGCAGGTCGAGGTCTCGGTCGACGAGCGCGGCGTCGCCCTGCTGCGGCTGAACCGGCCGGAGGCGCGCAACGCCCTCTCGCCGCAGATGCGGGTCGAGATCGCCGAGCAACTCGAGCGGCTCGACGCCGAGCCGGAGGTGCGCTGCGTCGTCGTAGCCGGCAGCGACGAGTTCTTCGCCGCCGGCGCCGACATCAAGGCGATGGCCGAGCGACCGCTCGACGCCCCGCCCGACCCGAAGGGGATGGAATTCTGGACGCGCCTGGCGGCGATCGCGACGCCGACGATCGCGGCCGTCTCCGGCTACGCCCTCGGCGGCGGCTGCGAGTTGGCGATGGCCTGCGACATGATCGTCTGCGACGAGAACGCCCGCTTCGGGCAGCCGGAGATCACGCTGGGGATCATTCCGGGCGGCGGCGGCACCCAGCGGCTGGCGCGAGCCGTCGGCAAGCAGCGGGCGATGGAGTACGTCCTCACCGGTCGCCGCTGGGACGCGCGGACGGCGGAGCGCTGGGGTCTGGTCAACAAGGTTGCCGGCGGCGGCGCCTGGCTGGAGGAGGCGCTCGAGCTCGGCCGCGAGATCGCCCAGCGGCCGACGCTGGCGGTACGGCTGGGGAAAAGGGCGGTGCTCGCCGCCGCCGAGACGCCGCTGGCCGAGGGGCTGCGGGCCGAGCGCGCGCTCTTCGACGAGGCGATGGCGAGCGAGGACCGGGTCGAGGGAATGACCGCCTTCCTCGAAAAGCGCGAACCGCGGTTCAGGGGCCGATGAGCGTCTCCCGGATCGGCGTCGTCGGAGCCGGCACGATGGGCATCGGCATCGCTCAGATCGCCGCCCTCGGCGGCCTGACGACGAGCATTTACGACCCCGACCCGGCGGCGCTGGAGGGGGGCGGGCTGAGACTCGGAGAGGATCTCGCCAAGGGCGAGTCTCACGGGCGCTGGAGCGAAGCCGAGTCCGAAGCCGCCCTGGAGCGCATCGACCACCTGACCGGCGACCTCGAGGATCTCGCCGGCTGCGAGCTGGTGATCGAGGCGGCGCCGGAGCGGCTGGATCTGAAGCGCGAGCTCTTCGTCGAGCTCGCCGGCATTCTCGACCCGGGGGCGGTGCTGGCGACCAACACCTCCTCGCTGCGCGTAGCTGACATCGCCGCCGGCGTGCCGCATCCCGAGCGGGTTGTCGGCATGCACTTCTTCAACCCGCCGGCGCTGATGAAGCTGGTCGAGGTGGTCGCGACCGAGCGCTCCTCGGAGGCGGCGCTGGCGGCGGCGACCGAGGTCGCCGAGCGGATGGGCCGCACCCCGATCCGGGCCAAGGACAGCATCGGCTTCGTCGCCAACCGCCTCGCCCGCCCGTTCACGCTTGAGCCGCTGCGGATGCTCGCCGACGACGTCGCCGAGGCGGCGGCGATCGACCGCATCGTCAGGCTCGGCGGCGGCTTCCGGATGGGCCCGTTCGAGCTGCTCGACCTGATCGGCCTCGACGTCAACCTCGAAATCGCCCGCTCCTTCTTCGTCCAGGGCGGCGAACCGGAGCGCTGGCGGCCCAGCCCGATCCAGGAAGAGCTCGTCGCCGAAGGCCGGCTCGGGCGCAAGAGCGGGCGCGGCTACCACCTCTACGGCGAGGGCCGCGAGCGCGAGCTCGACCCCGAGCTCGGCATCCTGGCGCCGACCCTCGACCCCGAGAAGCTGGGCCGCGTCGACCCGCGCGCCGAGGAGGTCCTCACCCGCCTCTTCGCCCAGATCGCCAACGAGGCCGGCTTCGCCCGGGAAGAGGCCGTCGCCTCGGCCGACGACATGGAGACGGCGATGATGCTCGGCTTCAACTGGCCGGTCGGGCCGCTGAAGCTGACGGAGAAGATCGGTCCCGCCCGCGCGGTCGAGGTGCTCCGCGGGCTGCGGACGACCAACGGGGACGCCTACGCGCCGGCGCCGCTGCTGCTGGCCGAAGCCGAAGGGGCGACGGTTTGAGCGCAGCGCGGAAGGCCGCGACCGAAGCGACCCGGCGACGGCTGCGCGAAGCGGCGGCGGAGCTGCCGCCGGAGCGCGAGGAGGACCTCGCCGACGCCACCCGCGGGCTCGTCGCCCGCTTCGATCCCGCGACCGTCCGCGGCGGAGACGGCCGCGCCGTCTGGGATCTCCAGTCCTACGGCTTCCTCGAGGAGGGGTGCCCCGACACCGCCCATCCCGGCCTCTGGCGCCAGAGCCGCCTCAACCGCGTCGCCGGCCTCTTCGAGGTCGCGCCGGGCTTCTACCAACTGCGCGGGTTCGACCTCTCGAACATGCACATCGTCGAGGGCGAGCGCGGAATCCTCGTCATCGACCCGCTGATCTCGGCCGAGACCGCGGCGGCGGCGCTGGCGCTCTACCGCGAGCACCGCGGCGAGCGCCCGGTCACCGGCCTTATCTACACCCACTGCCACATCGACCACTTCGGCGGCGCCAAGGGTGTCGTCTCGGCCGCGGAGGTGCGCGACCGCGATATCCCGGTGCTGGCGCCGGAGGGCTTCCTCGAGCACGCGGTCTCCGAGAACGTCTACGCGGGCACGGCGATGGGCCGCCGCGCCGGCTACATGTACGGGGCGGCGCTGCGGCGCGGGCCCGACGGCCAGATCGGCTCGGGGCTGGGCCAGACGACCTCGCTGGGGACGATGACGCTGATCCCGCCCACCCGCAACGTCACCGCGACCGGCCAGGAGGAGACGGTCGACGGGGTGCGGATGGTTTTCCAGCTGACGCCGGGAACCGAGGCGCCGGCGGAGATGAACTTCCACTTCCGCGACCACCGGGTGCTCTGCATCGCCGAGAACGCGACCCACACCATGCACAACACCCTGACCCTGCGCGGCGCCCTGGTCCGCGACCCCCACGTCTGGGCCGCCTACCTCGACGAGGCGATCGAGCTCTTCGGCGCTGAAAGCGACGTCCTCTTCGCCGGGCACCACTGGCCGCGCTGGGGCAGCGAGCGGATCGTCGACTATCTGCGCAAGCAGCGCGACCTCTACGCCTACATCCACGACCAGACCCTGCGCCTGATCAACCGGGGGCTGACCGGGCGCGAGATCGCCGAGGAGCTGGAGTTGCCGCCCGAGCTCGCAAGCGAGTGGCACTGCCGCGGCTACTACGGCTCGGTCAGCCACAACGCGAAGGCCGTCTACCAGCGCTACATGGGCTGGTTCGACGGCAACCCCGCCCATCTCTGGGAGCACACTCCGGTCGAGTCCGCCCGCCGCTACGTGCGGTTCATGGGCGGCGCCGAGCGGCTCCTCGAGCAGGCTCGCCAGTCGTTCGAGGAGGGCGACTACCGCTGGGTCGCCGAGGTCGTCAACCACCTCGTCTTCGCCGACCCCGGCAACCAGGCGGCGCGGGAGCTCCAGGCCGACGCCCTGGAGCAGCTCGGCTACGGCGCCGAGAACGCGACCTGGCGCAACTTCTACCTCGCCGGCGCCGCCGAGCTGCGCAGCGGCATCGCCGGCACCCCCACCGAGGCACGCCCCCTCGACATCCTCGCCAACCTCTCCGTGGCCCAGATCCTCGACGGGATGAAGGTCCGCCTCGACGGCCCCCGCGCCTGGGGCACGCGGCTCGCCATCGGCTGGCAGGTGACCGACCCCGACGAGCGCCACCTCCTCACCCTCGAAAACGGAGTCCTCCACCACCGCCCCTGGCCGCCCGACGCCGAACCCGAAGCGACCCTCGTGATCGCGCGCCAGGCGCTGAACGAGATGCTCGCCGGCACCGCCGACCTGGCGGCCCTCGCCGAAACCGGCCGCCTCCGAGTAGAGGGCGACGGCACCAAGCTGGGTGAGCTGCTCGGCCTCCTCGAGGAGCCCGACCCCAGCTTCCCGATCGTCACGCCCTGAGCCTCATCATCGCCTCGTCCACATGGAACCAGCTCGGATAGTTGACCGAGTCGAGGTGGCTGCACTCAGCCACTGCCCGTCGCGATCTCGGCCGGCTCACCGCCCGGGAACCAGTGCGCTTCGACCGGCGGCGCGGCGTCGCGCAGGTAGCGCTCGGCGTCGAGGGCGCCCATGCAGCCGCTGCCGGCGGCGGTGACCGCCTGGCGGTAGGTGTGGTCGACGACGTCGCCCACCGCGAAGACGCCCTTCAGGTTGGTCCGGGTCGAGCCTGCCTCGGTGACGATGTAGCCGTCCTCGTCGGTCTCGACCTGGCCCTGGACTACCTCCGAGCGCGGGACGTGGCCGATCGCGACGAAGGCGCCGTCGGTCTCGATCTCCTCCTCGGCTCCGGTTTCGGCATGCCGGAAGCGGACCTTGGCGAGCTTGCCGTTCTCGCCGGCGAGGAACTCCAGCGGCTCGAGCGGGTTGCGGAACTCGATGTTGTCCTTCTCCTGCGCCCGCTCCAGCATGATCTTCGAGGCGCGGAACTGGTCGCGGCGGGTGACGACAGTCAGCTCTGAGGCGAACTTGGAGATGAAAATCGAGTCCTCCATCGCCGAGTCGCCGCCGCCGATCACGATCACCCGCTGGTCCTTGAAGAAGGCGCCGTCGCAGACCCCGCAGGTGGAGACGCCGCGGCCGCCGAGCTCCATCTCGCCGGGGATGCCGAGCCGTTTCGGCTCCGCCCCCGTCGCCAGGATCACGGTCTTCGCGCGGTGCTCCTCGTCGCCGAGGAAGACCTTCTGGACGTCGCCGTCGGAGAGCTCGACGCGGTCGACGTCGTCGGTGACGAAGCGGGTCCCGAAGCGCTCCGCCTGGGCGCGGAACTGGGCCATCATCTCCGGGCCCATGATCCCCTCGGGGTAGCCCGGGTAGTTCTCGACGTCGGTCGTGTTCTGCAGCTGCCCGCCCCACTGGAAGCCCTCGAAGACGAGCGGCTCGAGGTTGGCGCGGGCGGTGTAAAGCGCAGCGGTATACCCGGCGGGACCTCCGCCGACGATGATCACGTCCTCGACTTTCTTGCTCTCGCCCATCTCTTCCTCGTCGCCTAGGAGTCTATTACTTTACTTTGTATAGTACCACCGATCGCCGGACCCACGTTCAGCCGTGCAGTGAGGTCTCCCGTGTTTTGGCCTCGTCGCTGTCGGGTGGAAGGACAATGCGCCCGTGGTATGTGTCGACCTGTGGTCGGCGCGCAGGTGAGGACGAGTCGCTTCAATCCGCGGCTCGCTGCTAGCTCATGGCATCTGCGCGCACCTCGCGCACGGCTTTGACCGCTTCGCGCTCGATCTCCTCGGAAGGAATGCCCTCGAAGCGCGTCCTGATCAGCTTGATTGCCTCGTCGCCTTCCTTGATCGTCGCAAGCGACTCCATCAGATCGCGCTCGCTCTTCTCGGGGTGGCGCTTGCGCAGCACTTTCAGGGTGTGGGCGTAGCGCTCGACCTCCTGCAACGCATCCAAAGCAGCAGGCACCTGCTCCTCGGGCATCTCCTTGAGCAGTCGCTCGGCTTGCTCGCGAGTGGTCGCGCTAAAAGCGTAGCGCCAGCACTGGCGGAGGGCACTCGCATTTCTGCTGCTGTCGATGGTCGCAGCGGCCACGATCAGACGGGCTGATCAGGCCGCGGCTGTCAAACGTCGTCCGGCCGTTCAAACTGGCCCACTATCCGATCGCCGGCTCGAAGTCGGAGGTGGCGGTGCCGCCGCGGTCGATCGGCAGCCCCTCCTCTTCCCAGCGATGGACGGTGTGGCGGAGCTGGAAGAAGGCGAAGACGCCGGGCGGGATCGGCATCCAGAAGGAGACGAGGCGGAAGATCAGGATCGCCGGGAAGACCGTTTCCGAGGGGAAGCCGAAGAGGACGAAGGCGCCGATCATGCCGGCGTCGACGGCCCCCACCCCGGCCGGCGCCAGGGGGACGAGGTTGGCGACCATGCCGAGGAAGTAGCCCTGGACGACGACCGCGAGCGGGACGTGGACGCCGAAGGCGTGGAAGGAGGCCCAGAGGACGGCGATGCCGAAGGCCCAGAAGCCGGCTGCGCCGAGCACCGCCAGGCCGCCGCGCGAGGGATGGGCGAAGAGGCTGAGCGCGAAGCGGAAGCCTTCGCCCAGGGTGGCGGGGAACTTGCCGATTTTCTCGAGGATCTGCTGGGACCGCTGGCTGCCCGCGAAGCCAACCAGGCGCCGGTCGAGGTCGGCCGGGATCAGGGCGATGAGAACGCCGAGGATCAACAGCAGGCCGGCGATCGCGGCCGGGATGATCGTCAGCTCGACCGAGCCGCTCCCGTTCATCACCCCGGTCCGCAGCAGGACCCCGAAGAGGATCAGGGCGATCGGGTAGAAGACGTAGTGGAGGGAGACGAAGGCGACCATCCGCCGGCCGACGTCGCGACGGCCCATTCCGGCCTTGCGCAGCGCCCAGTAGGTGAGCGCCACCCCGCCGGCCCCGCCGGCCGAGAAGAGCAGGGTGGCGGCGACCCCGGCCATGTTGATCTCGTAGGTCTCGCTCCAGCTGAGGCGCAGGGCGTCGCCGCCGACCACCGCTTTGAAGAGGGCGATGTAGGTCGCGTAGGCGGCGACGTTGGCGACGACCGCGATCCCGATCCAGACCGGATCGGCGTCGTCGAGGTGGCTGAGCGCGTCGCCGAGCCCGACCAGCTTCGGGAAGAGGAAGTAGATCGCGACGAGGAGGACGAAGACGAGGACGACGGTTTGGACGATCCGCCGCGTGGTGAAGATCGGCAGTTCCGCGATGCGATTGCCGTCGTTCGCCGAGTCCTGCGGAGACACTCTTCAGAAACTACCCGCTCGCGATCCTCTCCAGGCGTCGCAGCGCCGCGTTCGCCCTGCGTACGAGGGGTTCCGCCAGCGACTCGCCCCGCCGCACCGCGGCGACCAGGAAGGCGCCGGCGACGAGGTCGGTGACGTAGTGCTCGCCGAGGTAGACGAGGGCGAAGCCGAGGGTGCCGGCGTACCCCCAACCGAGCGCTCCCTCGACCTTGCCGGCGTCGGAGAGCGCGAGCGCCGCCTGCAGCGAGGTGGCGAAGTGAAGCGAGGGCATCGCCGCCCAGGGGTTGCCGCCGAGCGCCGCGTACATCCCCGGCCAGGCGCGGCCCCAGGTCGATTCACCCACCTCGACCATGATCCGGCGCACGTCCTCCTCGCCGGTCAGCCCGTTCTCCGCCGCCCACCAGGGCGGGGCGGTCGGCACCACGAAGTACAGGGCGCAGCCGACGTCGAAGACGGCCGCCATCTGACGCGCGGCACGCGGGAAGCGCTCGTTGTGACCGACGAGGATCACGACCAGCGAGAGGTAGGGCTCGATGAACCAGAGCCAGTGGGCCCAGGTGAGGAACCTGTTCACCGCCCCCACCCGCGGCAGCCGCGCCAGCGCCCGCTGCAGCCGCGCGTTGGGAAGGCGGCCGGCGCCGATCAGGCGGTCGGCCCGGATCGGGTAGCGGCTCCGCAGCCGCGCCCGCAGCCGTGCCGGGTCGTCGTAGGGAAGCTCGTGGGCGACCGTGAAGGCCCACATCTGCGCCGCGAAGAGGGCGACGTCGCGGCGCTTGCTGCGCGGGTGCAGCACCGCCAGCGCCAGCGGGCCGGCGGCAACGGCGGCAACCGTGACCGGCGCCGGGATCCGCAGCCGCTTGCGCAGCAGCGGCACGGCGACCGCGGCACCGAGCACGGCGGCCCCTCCGGCGCGCACGGCGAGACGAAGCGCTTTCGGCGGTCGGGAGCGCCCTCGCATCAGGTCGGCGAGTATAGGTCGGGGGCGCCGATCCAGCCGAAAGGGCGCGGCGCCGCCTCGCCTGAATAGAATGGCCGCGCTTTGACGCCGCACTCCCCTGGCGCTGACCAGATGAACACCCTGCTGTGGATCGGCTTCGTCGCCGCCGCGATCCTCGTGATCGCGATCAACGTCGCGCTCTTCTACGCGGTCCGGCGTTTCCGCTCCGAGCGCGGGGCCGCTCCTCGCCGGCTGCTCGGCGGCCGCGGGCTGCAGCTCCGGGTCGGCGCCGTGCTCACGATCTTCGCGGCCTCGCTCTTCGTCCTCGGCGTCGTCTTCACCGACCGCGCCCGCGAAACGCCCTCGAGCGGCGAAGCCGGGCTCGTCGCGGCGAAAACCGAACCGCTGAAGATCAAGGCGACCGGCCAGCAGTGGCTGTGGCGCTACGACTACCCCAACGGCGCCTTCTCCTATTACAAGCTGGTGGTGCCGGGCGACACCGCGATCGACCTAGAACTTGTCTCGACGGACGTCATCCACACCTGGAACGTCAACGACCTCGCGCCCAAGGCGGACGCGGTGCCCGGCAAGACGCACACGGTCGTCTTCAGCACCGAAGACGGAGGCGTCTACGAAGGCGACGCCTCCACCCTCTCGGGCCAGGCCTACGCGCCGATGCGGACCGCTGTGGAAGTGGTCTCGCCCGAGAAGTACGAAGAATTCGTGGAAAACCAGCAAGCTGAGATCGAAGCCGCCCAGGAACGGGTGGTCGGCCTGATCGAAAACGGAGAAGTGCCATGAGCCCGACCGCAAGCCCTGAGCTCGTCACCGACGGCTACAACGTCAGCCGTCGCCCCCGCTGGGTCCAGCTGGCGACCAGCGGCGACCACAAGGACCTCGGCCGGATCCTGATCTGCGGTGCCCTCGGCTTCCTCTTCATCGCCGCCATCGAGCTGATCCTGATGCGCCTGCAGCTGCTGGTGCCGGAAAACACGTTCCTCACGCCGGTCGCCTTCAACCGGATGCTCTCGCTCTACGGCGCCACCGCGATCTTCTTCTTCGCCCTGCCGCTGGCGCTCGGGCTCTTCTACTACGCCGCGCCGCTGCAGGTGGGGTCGCGGGGCACCGCCCTGCCCCGCCTGGGCCAGACCGGCGTCGCCCTCTGGGTCGCCGGCGCGACGATCCTCTACGCGACCTTCCTCTTCACCCCGCCGGAGGCCGGGATCAACCCGCTGGCGCCACTGAGCGAGACCGCCTTCCTCGCCAACAACGGCATCGACGCCTGGGTGGCGGCGACGGGCCTGGCGACCCTCGGCTTCGTCCTGCTGGCGGTCGACCTGGCCTCGACGCTGCGGACGATGCGGGCGCC
Organism: uncultured Actinomycetes bacterium; assembly: GCA_963800355.1. Lineage (GTDB taxonomy): Bacteria > Actinomycetota > Thermoleophilia > Solirubrobacterales > 70-9 > VAYN01. The sequence goes on from CAWDAP010000002.1 coordinate 118,673, forward strand.
GGGCATGGCCTGGCGGCGCGTGCCGCTCTTCGCCTGGTCCGCGACCGTCGCCTCCTGGCTGCTGATCGTGATCGGGCCGGTGTTCCTGGCGGCCCTGACGATGCTGATGATCGACCGCCACTACGAAGGGATCTTCTTCACCGACGGCTCCGGCGGCGCCCCCCTCCTCTGGCAGCACCTGAGCTGGATCTTCTTCACCGGCGCCTACATGCTGCTGCTGATCTTCGCCTTCGGCGCGGTCGGCGAGATCTTCGCCACCTTTGCCCGCAAACCGCTCTTCAACCGGCCTGTGACGATGGCCTCGCTGGCGGCGATCGCCGTGCTCGGCACCCTGGCCTGGATGCAGAACATGCTGACCGCGCCGATCGGGGTCGGCTGGATGTACTTCGCGATGCTGATGTCGCTGGCGCTGATCGTCCCCTTCGGCCTCGTCATCTTCAACCTGATCGCGACGATCGCCGGCGGCACGCTGCGGATGCGGGCCCCCGTCCTGTTCTCGATCGGCGCCCTCTCGGCGATCTCGATCGGCCTCGGGGCCGAGCTCGAGCAATCGCTGGTCGCCGCCGGCTGGCACCTCCACAACACGACCGCCGCGACCGCCGCCACCCACTTCGCCCTGATCGGGGGCGCCGTCCTGGGAGGCTTTGCGGCCCTCCATTACTGGTTCCCGAAGATGACCGGACGGACGATGGGCGAGGCGATGGCCCGCTTCTCCTTCTGGGCGATCGTCGTCGGCCTCGTCCTCGGCTTCGTGCCGCTCTTCATCGCCGGCGCCGACAAGGGCCAGGTCGTCGACGCCTACAAGTACTTCAGCGGCAACGGCCTGACCGCTTACAACGCGGTCGCCTCGGCCGGCGTCATCGTCCTCTTCGCCGGCCTGCTGCTGACGATCCTCAACGCGATCTTCAGCCGCAACAACGGTCCGGCGGCCGGCCACGACCCCTGGGGCGGCGAGACCCTCGAGTGGTTCGCGCTCTCGCCGCCGGAGCCACACAACTTCGACGTCCTGCCGGACGTCCGCAGCGCCCAGCCGCTGCGCGACATCCGCGAGGCGATCGGCCATCGCACCCGCCGTGCCGAAGAGGCGAAGGCGGCGCGCGAGTCCCAGCCGGTAGCCTGAGCTACCGATGAGCAGCGCCTCGACTGCGGCCCTCTCGCGGCGCCGAGCGCTTCCCACGCCGCTCCGCGACTACCTGACGCTGACCAAGCCGAAGGTGCAGTCGCTGCTGCTCTTCACGACGATCACGACGATGTACGTGGCGGGCCACCCCTCGGTCGAACTGGTCCTCCTCACCTGCCTCGGCGGCGCCCTCTCGGCCGGCGGCGCCGGCGCGATCAACCACGCCGTCGACCGCGACATCGACCGCACGATGACACGCACCGCCGACCGGCCGGTCGCCTCCGGCCGCGTCTCCGCCGCCGCCGCGACGACCTTCGGCCTCGGCCTCGGCGCCGCCTCGTTCCTGCTGCTGGCGCTGGCGGTGAACCCGCTCGCGGCGGCGCTCTCGCTCTCCGGCCTTTTCGGCTACGTCTGCGTCTACACGCTCTGGCTGAAGCGGGCGACGCCGCAGAACATCGTCATCGGCGGCGCCGCCGGCGCGGTGCCCCCGCTGGTCGCCTGGGCGGCGGTGACCGGCGGCCTCAGCGGCATGGCCTTCTACATGTTCGCGATCGTCTTCTTCTGGACGCCGCCCCACTTCTGGGCGCTCTCGCTGCTGATGAAGGACGAGTACGCGAAGGCGGGGATCCCGATGCTTCCCGTCGTCCGCGGCGAGGAGGAGACCCGCCGCCAGATCCTCCTCTACACGGTCCTCCTCTACGCGGTCACCCAGCTGCCCTTCTGCGCCGGAGGCCTCGGCGTCGCCTACCTCGTCCCCTCGATGCTCCTCGGCGCCGGTTTCATCTACTGCGCGACCCGCCTCTACCGCGGCCGCGACCGACGCTGGGCGCTGAAGACCTACCTCTACTCGCTCGCCTACCTGGCCCTGCTGTTCCTTTCGATGGCTGTCGCGGCCAACGTCTAACTGGGCCTGATAGAACTCCGGCCAATGGATCGCGAGACCGCACGCCGGAATCTGCGCGCCGGGCTCCTCGCCGGGGGCATCGCCGCCGGGGTCTTCGCCCTCTCGTTCGTCGCAGCCTTCCTCTATCTGGCCCAGTAGGACGATGGCAGAGCACAGAAACGTCCCCGAGCCGGGCGAGGCGATCTACACGCCACGGCCCTCCTGGGCGCCGGCCTTCTTCGCCCTCGGCGCCGTCGGCCTGGTCTGCGGGATCTTCGCCGCCGGCTTCATCTTCTCGCCCTACATCTACGCGATCCTCGGCGCGATCATCGCCCTCGGCGCCTTCCGCGTCCTCGTCCGCGGCTCCGTCCGCGACTACTACCGGCTGCCCCGCCGCCAGGAGCCCCGCAGCGCGGCCTTGCCCGTAGAAACCATCTCCGCGCCGCCGAAAGGCTAGAAGCCGTCAGCCCTGGCCCTGTCCGGGGAGGCTCATTTCCGAAGTCGCCCCGTCGCTGGTCCAGCAGCGGACGATGTCGCGCATCGAGAGGACGCCGATCGCCTCGCTCCCCTCGAAGACGACGAGATGGCGGACGTTGCGACGCGACATCTCGGCCGCGGCGCGCTCGAGGCTCCAGTCCGGCGCGGCGGTCAGCACCCCTTCGCTCATGTGGTCGGCGACGCGCTCGCTGTCGGGGCTCTGGCCGCGGGCGACGGAGATCAGCAGATCGCGCTCGGTGACCACCGAAGGCGTCGGCATCTCGCCGTCGATCACCAGCGCCGCGCCGGTGCCTTTCTCGACCATCTTCGCCGCCGCTTCGCGCAGCGTGTGGGAAGGCCCCACGGTCAGGGTGACCTCCGACATACCGTCCCTCACCTGCATCTGCGACCTCCCATCGCCGTGGTTTCGAGCTAGTGCGGATCGCCTCAAGACTACCCGACGTGCATGCCTCACAGCGACGCTTACCCGGGGCGCCGACATATAGACTCCCGCTCGCATTGCGCCCCATGAACCGCCCCTCAAAGCTGCTCGTCCCGCTGCTCGCGCTCGTCGCGCTGGCCGCGATTGCCGTCGGTTCCTCCGGCTGCGGCACGACCAGCGCCGATCCCGCCCGGGGCAGGGAACTGTTCAAAGTGAAGTGCGGCGTCTGCCACACCCTCGCCCAGGCGGGGACGACGGCGCAGGTCGGCCCCAACCTCGACGACGCCTTCGCCGCCGCGCGCGAAGAGGGGAACGACTCCGACACGATCGAAGGCGTGGTCAAGGCCCAGGTCGAGTTCCCGCGCCCGAGCAACGGCGATCCCCGCGTCTCGATGCCCGCCGACATCGTCACCGGCCAGGACCTCGACGACGTCGCCGCCTACGTCGGCGAATGGGCCGGCGTGCCTGGCGCCGCACCACCGAAGGTCGCCGGCGGCCCCGGCGCCCAGGTCTTCGCCAACAACGGCTGCGGCGGCTGCCACACGCTGGCAGCGGCCGAATCCGGCGGCGTCACCGGGCCGAACCTGGACGAAGTCCTGCCCGGCCAGAGCGAAGCGACGATCCACGAATCGATCGTCAACCCGAACAAGGTGATCGCCAAGGGCTACCCGCCGAACGTGATGCCGCAGAACTTCGAACAACTGCTCTCCGAAGAAGAACTCGAACAGCTGGTCAAGTACCTGAGCGAAAGCACCGGCGCCGGCGCTTCCGGCGACAAGAGCAAGGGCTGAGCCGAGGCGGCCGCGCGGCCGCTGCGATCATGGTGGGCAGATGCGAGAACGCCTGAAGAGCCGTCTCGAGATCTCTCCCGAGCGCTACGCCCAGGTGACGCTGATCGCACTCGCGGCCCTGTCGCTGATCGTGCTGACCGGCGCCGGGGTGCGGCTGACCGGCTCCGGCCTCGGCTGCCCCGACTGGCCCAAGTGCTACGGCGGCACCACGCCGCCGCTCGAATCGCACGCGGTGATCGAGTACACGAACCGGCTGATCACCGGGATCGTCGGCTTCGCCGTGATCGCCGCCGCCCTCCTCGCCTGGTTCCGCCGTCCCTATCGCTGGCACCTCGCCCTCTTCGGGGGCCTGCTGCCGGTCGGGGTGATCGGCCAGGCGATCCTCGGCGCCCTCGTCGTCAAGTACCACCTGGCGCCGGGCCTGGTGATGGGCCACTTCATCCTCTCGATGATGCTGCTCGACGCGGCCTTCGCGCTGGCCTGGTGCTCGCGCTACGAACCCTGGGAGCGGCGGCGCTCGCGGGACCGTCTCGGAGTCTGGGCGGTGCGGGCGCTGATCCCGCTCGGCCAGCTGACGATCCTCGCCGGGACGATTGCCACCGCTTCCGGGCCTCACGCCGGTGCCCACGCCGGGCAGCTGGTGCACCGCTTCCACTTCGAGGGCGCGCGCACCCTGGAATGGATGGTGCAGCGCCACGCGGCGATCGCCACCGTCTACGGCCTGGCGGCGATCGCCGTCTGGTTCCTGCTGCGCCGCCCGGGAGGCGACAGGCGGGCGCTGAAGCCGCTGACCGTGGTCCTCGGCCTGCTCGCCCTGCAGGGCGCCATCGGCGGCGTCCAGTGGTGGCTGGAACTGCCCGGCGAGCTCGTCTGGGTCCACGTCGCCGTCGCCACCGGCAACTGGCTGGCGATGCTCTGGACCGTGGCCAGCGCGGGGCGGCTCGAGCCGCGGGGGGATCCTTCGGCGGACGTGAGGGAAGAGCAACACCTGCGCGAGGCCGCCACCGCCGGCGTCTCCTGAGGCTTGCTCCCCTTCTGGCTCTCGATCGGCTTCCTCAGCCTCGTTCAGGCCGCCCTGGTGGCGGCGCCCAGGCCGCCCCTCCCGGCGCTGCTGGGGCGACTGCAGAGCCGCTGGTGGGCGCTGGTGCTGCCACTCTCGATCGTGGTCGTGGTCGCTGCGGTCGCGCTCAGCTCGACCAGCGCCCGCTTCCTCGCCTATCTGGCGCTGATCGCCGTGCCGCCGCTGGCCGCCGCCGCCCTCGCCTGGCCGATCCGAGGCGGTCGCCCTCCGCTGACCCTCCTGGCCATCCCCCTCTTCGCCGTTGCCTGGGTCGCCGAGGGCTCGCTGGGCGGTGAGGCGGCCGCGCTCGCTCTCTCGGCCCTCGCCTGCGTCAGCCTCGGTTGGCTCGCCGCCGGCGTCGTCCCCCCTCGCTGGCTGAAGCTCGGCATCTACGCGATGGCCGCCGTCGACACCTACCTGGTCGCAACCGACCTGCTCCAAGCCCCCAACGCGGTGCTCAACACCGCCGCGCCCGCCGCTGGCCTGCCCCGCCTCCAGCTCGCCCACTTCGGCTCCGCGGTGATGGGATTCGGCGACCTCTTCGTCGCCGCCACGCTCGGTGCCCTCCTCGCCTCCTTCGGCCGCCGCCCGCAGCTCCGCGGCGCCGTCCTCGCCGCCGTCCTCTGCGTCGCCTTCGACTTCCTCTTCTTCGCCGTCAACGAGCTGCCGTCGACCGTCCCGATCGCCCTGACGCTGGCGTGCAGCGAGGCGCTCCCGCGCCGAACTAGAGCTGCGTAATCACCGCACCGAAGCCGGCCACCATGGCAGAAGACATAGCGATTGCGCCGAAGACCATCGTCTTCTGGATCGAGGCCAGTCCGTCGGCAACCCGCTCGAGGCTGTTCTCAACCCGCTGCAACCGCTCATCGAACCGATCCAACCGTTCACCAAAGGCATCCATGCGGACTTCGATCTTGTCGAGTCGGAGATCGACCTGGTCGAAGCGCCTATCGATTTCTTCGAAGCGCTCGTCGACTTCGGCGAAGCCGTCCTCGACTTTCCCCTCGAGGCGATCCAGTCGTTCGTCGGTCGTCCCCTGAGCCATCGTCTGCATCCTTCCAGACTACAGAGCAAAATGCAATTTTTTGTCGTAGAAACAAAAAATTGCGGAACAACTTAGCGCCGTTTCTGTGAAATCCACCGATAAGCGTGGATGCAGCCCCAGATCACCAAGGCCAATCCCAGCAGCGCTCCCACCAGCGGCCGCGTCAGCAGCGTCACCGCGATGACGGCCACCCCCGCGATCCCGACGATGACGACCCACCGGAACACGGCCGCCTCGCTGATCTTCATCGGGCGCTCCTGAGGCGGCGAAAATCAAGCCTGGGTAGGACGCGGGGAGGGAAGTGTGCTCTGCACACGACCGACCGAGGACACCCCCAGGCGCAGATTTGCAGCCGCCTCAGAGGATGTAGACCGTCACGTAGACGATGATCCACATGATGTCCACGAAGTGCCAGTAGATCCCTGGCACCTCGACGCCGAGGTGGTCCTCCGCCTTGGGGCCGAAGTGGCCGCGGAAGGCGCGGATCGTCGCGAACGTGAGCAGCATAAGGCCGACGAAGACGTGGGCGCCGTGGAGGCCGGTGAGGCTGTAGAAGATCGAGCCGAAGGAGAGGTCGCGGGCGCTGAAACCGAGGTGCACGTACTCGTTGATCTGGATGAAGAGGAAGGTCGCGCCGAGCATCCAGGTGGCGACGAGCCCGAGCTTCATCCCGGCCCGGTTGCCGCGGCGGATCGACTCCAGCGCGTAGTGGATCGTGAAGCTCGAGGAAACCAGGATCGCCGTGTTCATCCCAGCCACCGCGACCGGCAGTTCGTACGGTTCCGGCGGCCAGCTCTGCGGGTTGACGACGACGCGGAGGAAGAAGTAGGAGGCGAAGAAGGCCCCGAAGAGCATCACCTCGGAGACGATGAAGAGGAGGATGCCGAGCGTCTGGCGGTCGATCCGCGAACTCTGGTTGGCCTCGGGCGGGCCGTGGTGGTGGTCGGCGTGGCCGTGACCGACGGCGACGGTCGCGCTCTCCATCAGGATGCAGCCCCTTCCTCGGCGACGGCGGCCGCGACCGCGGCTGCGGGTCGGCCGACCTCGATGTGCTCGACGGACTTGTCGGTGATCTCCCGCACGCGGCCGATCAGGTCGTCCTCCAGCCACTGCGAGCGCTCGCCGGCGAAGGTCGAGATCAGGATGTCGTCGATGCGGTAGTGCTCGATCGCGTTCTTGACCGCGTAGAAGGGGTCGGGGCTCATCGGCTGGCCGGTGGCGTCGACGTCGGCCCGGTAGAGCTCGGCCAGGGTCGATGCCAGGTCGCGGACGACCTGCGCCTCGCTGACGTCCTCGGCCCGCGGACAGACGATCGTGAAGCGGTGAGGGCGCACGCCGGCCCGGTCCTTCATCCGCGCCACCAGGTCCGGCGAGGCGACGGTCTTGGTCGCGACTACGAGCGTGTGGTTGAGGTCCCAGCGAATCGCGTCGTCTTCGATCCGAACCGGGATGTGGGTGAGCTGGACCTCGGGCTCGACCCGGTCGCGCGCCCACTCCACCAGGTCGCGCCGCATGAAGCCGAAGCGGGTGTCGTAGAGGCAGGAGAGCAGCACCTCGGCGGGGCGGTGCGCACGGACGGCGTCGTCGAGGGCGAGCGCGGGCTCGGGGTCGAGGACCTCACCGACCGACGAGATGCCGAACTCGCTCAGCAGCGACATCGTCACCTCGACCCGGGCGCGAGCGGCCTCGCGGATTTCGCCGGTGTCGATCAGCTGCCCGACCGAGGGCTGGTTCTGCGGCGCCGCGACGACGACGCCGGAGACCTGCTCCTGGCGCTCGCGCACCGCCCGCAGCAGCTTGCGACCGCCGGCCACCTCGTTGAGGAAGACCAGCAGCGGCTTGCGCTCGTCAGCCTGCTCGACCGCCATCAGCTGGTGCCCACCACGCTCGGCTCGCCGGCGGGAACCTCGGCGCCTTCGCCGGCCATGATCGCGTGCTTGGCGCCCGGGATCCCGTACTCGTAGGGGCCGCCGACGACCCGCGGGATCTCGTCGAAGTTGAAGATCGGCGGCGGCGAGGAGACCTGCCACTCGATCGAGTTGGCCCGCCAGGGGTTGGCGGAGGCCTTCGGGCCGTAGCGCCAGCTGGCGACCATGTTGTAGACGAAGACGAGCTGGACGGCGCCGAGCATGAAGGCGAAGACGCTGATCAGCAGGTTCCAGTTGCCGAACTGTTCGGCGTAGTCGGCGACGCGGCGCGGCATCCCGTCCATCCCCACCCAGTGCATCGGCAGGAAGGTGCCCCAGGTGCCGATCAGGGTGCCCCAGAAGTGGACCCGTCCCAGCTTCTCGTCGTACATCCGGCCCGTCATCTTCGGGAACCAGTGGTAGACGCCGGCGAAGATCGTGAAGACCGAGCCGCCGAAGAGGACGAAGTGGATGTGGGCGACGATGAAGTAGGTGTCGGAGACGTGGATGTCGATCGGCACCATGCCGAGCATCACGCCGGAGATGCCGCCGATCGTGAAGGTGACGATGAAGGCGAGCGCGAACAGCATCGCCGTCGAGTAGGTGTGGATCTTGCCGAAGTAGAGCGTCCCCAGCCAGGAGAAGATCTTGATCCCGGTCGGCACCGCGATCAGCAGCGTGGTGATCATCATCGGCACCCGCAGCCAGGAGAACATCCCGGCGACGAACATGTGGTGCGCCCAGACCGAGTAGCTGAGGACGACGATCCCGATCAGCGCTAGGGCCATCAGCCGGTAGCCGAAGATCGGCTTGCGGGCATGGGTGGATATGACCTCGGAGATGATCCCGAACCCGGGCAGCATCATGATGTAGACCGCCGGGTGCGAGTAGAACCAGAAGATGTGCTGGTAGCTGATCACGTCGCCGCCGGCCGCGAAGTCGAAGAAGTTGGTGTGGAGGATGCGGTCGAAGAGGACCATGAACTGGACGCCGGCGATGAACGGGGTCGCGGCGACGACCAGCAGCGAGGTCGAGAGGTTCGCCCAGACCAGCAGCGGCATCCGCCAGAAGGTCATGCCCGGCGCCCGCATGGTGATGATCGTGACCAGGAAGTTCAGCGCGGTGGCGATCGAGGAGGCGCCGGCGAACTGGACGCCGAGGTTGAAGAACGACTGGCCGAGCGGAGCGCCGGTCGAGAGCGGCGCGTAACCGGTCCAGCCGGCGTCGAAGGCGCCGCCCGGGGCGAGGAAGCTGCCGATGAAGAGGATTCCGGCCAGCGGCAACATCCAGAAGCTGAGCGCGTTGAGGCGCGGGAAGGCCATGTCCGGGGCGCCGATCATCAGCGGCAGGACGTAGTTCGCGAGCCCGGCGAAGACCGGGATCACGAAGACGAAGATCATCAGCACCGCGTGGGTTGAGAAGAGGCTGTTGTAGGTGGCCGCGTCGACGATCTGGGTTCCCGGCTGGGCGAGCTCGGCCCGGATCAGCATCGCCATCAGGCCGCCCACGAAGAAGAAGAAGAAGGTGGTGCAGACGTATTGGACGCCGATCACCTTGTGGTCGGTGTTGAAGCGGAAGTAGTCCTTCCAGCTCTTCGCCCCGTGCTGCGAGTGGTCATCGGGGATCGTCGGCAGGCCGGCGGCCCAGCGCAGCCAGTAGTCGAAGCAGCCGAAGCCGGCGAGGAAGCCCAGCGGAGCGAGGATCGCGGGCACGATCACGTGCGGGTAGCCGGTTTGTTCGGTCTGGTAGAGCGGCAGGTCGGAGATCGCCCGCAGCGCGATCACGAGGCCGAAGCCGATCGCGCCGAAGGCGATCGCCCCGAGGATTCCGCGGGCCCAGCCCGGTCTTTTAATCGCAGCAGCCATCAGATCTCTCCAATTATGCCCCGCCGGCGTTCAGGTTCAGATTGCCCGATTCCGAATCCTGCTTCACCGACTCCATCAATTCCGGGGGCGCTTTCTGGGTCAGGCCTTCGACCCACTTGTCGAATTTAGCTTCCGGCTCGACCACGACCTTGGCCCGCATCGTTGCGTGGCCGAAGCCGCAGAGCTCGGTGCAGATCAGCTGGTAGGTCCCGACCTTGTCGGGGGTGACGATCGCGGTCGTCGTGATCCCCGGCACGTTGTCTTTCTTGATCCGCCACTCGGGGACCCAGAAGGAGTGGATCACGTCCTGGGAGTGCATTTTGAACTGGATCTGGCGGTTGACCGGGACGTGCAGTTCCCCTTCTTTCCAAACGTAGTCTTTGCCGGGGTAGGCGAAGCTCCAGGCGTACTGCTGGGAGAAGACGTCGACGGTCAGGGCCCCGGGCTTCTTCTCTTCGATCTGGCTCAGCACGCTCCAGCTGTAGCCGGCGCCGAAGAGGACGATGATCGTCGGGATCAGCGTCCAGGCGATCTCGAGGCGGGTGTTGCCGTGGATCGGCTCGCCGTCGGATTCGTCGCCGGGCTTGGCTTTGAATTTGTAGAGGGCGTAGAAGAGCATCACCATCACCAGCGAGAAGACGAACGAGGAGATGACGATCATCACGTTGAGGAGATCGTCGATCTTCGGCGCGGCGGTGGAGGCCTCCTGGCCGTCCCAGTTGATCGAGACCATCACCGCGGAGATGGCCACGGTCAGGGCGATCGTCGCCAGCAGCATCTTGACTATGGGCAGGCGGCCGTACATTGGGGCGGCGGGCATTCTATTGAAGCGGCGGCGGGAGGCTTTGCGGGTCCCAGGTGACGGACCGCACTAGGGTGTCGCCGCCGGCAGGCCGTCGAGCTTCCCGGCGGCCGCGGCGAGCACGCCGCAGGCGACTCCTTCCCAGCTCCAGAGCCGGCCGACGGTCTCGACCAGGGTCCGCCGCGCCGCCTCGCGCTCGTCCTGCGACAGCGCGAGCCAGGCGTTCAGCCGCTCGGCGATCGCCTCCACCGCACCCTCCGCAACCGGGAACGAGGTCAGCGCGCCGACCCGGTCCGGCAGCGCCGCGGCGAGCCGGCGCGAGACCTCGAGCATCCCCGAGTGACCGGCCGAGACCGGCAGGGTGCCGCAGGCGGCGGCCTCGACCGCGACCATCCCGAAGGCCTCGGGGAACGTGCTCGGCATCGCCATCGCCTCGGCCCGGGGGAAGCAGGCGGCGACCTCGTGGTGCTCGAGCCGGCCGACGAACTCGACCGAGCCGGCGGCGGCGCGGGCCTGCTCAGCGTACCCAGGGGGCGGATCGGCGAGGAAGGCGCTGAGGATCGGCAGCGGCCTCGCCTCCCCTCCTTCCAGCGCCCAGCCGCGATGCGCGATCTCCCGGCACTCCTCGAGATCGCCGCGCTCCAGCGCCGCCAGCAGCCGCCGCAGCGCCTCCTCGTAGTCGCCGTAGCCGGCGACCTCGAGGCGGACCTCCGGGTTTGCGGCCCACACCAGCGGCCAGGCCGCCAGCAGCAGGTCGACGCCCTTGGAGACGATCAGCTTGCCGACGAAGGCGACCAGCGGCTCGCGCCGGTTCCCCGGCGCGAACTCCCCGACGTCGACCCCCGGCGGCCCGAGCCTGGTCTTCGATCGCAGGTCCGGCAGGTCGGGAAGGGTCGCCCAGAGCGACTCGGCGGTGTGGCCGGAGCCGACGAGGACCCCCTCAGCGCCCTCGAGCCCTTCCCGCGCGTAGGGCAGGAACCGCGGGTTCGGCTTGACCGTGTACTCGAGCGCCGAGCCGTGGATCTTCACCGCGTAGGGCGCGACGCCGGCGCGTGCGAGGATCGCCGGGCCCATCACCAGGTGGTTGGCGAGGGCGAGCGTCGATCCCGTCGGCCGCCTCCGCCGCCTCCCGCACCGCGGCGACGTTCGCCTCCAGGTAGCGGTCGAGCTCGTCTTCGCTCATCTCGGGGAAGACCTTGACCTCGAAGCCCTCGTAGGGGTCCTTGACGTAGACCGGCAGCAGGCCGCCGATGTCCGGGTTGCTGATCCGACGCCCTCGACCCGCACCTCGCGGTCCTGGCAGAGCAGGTGCACCTCGTGACCGAGCCGGGCCAGCGCCCGGGCCAGGTTGACGTTGTAGATGTTGCTGCCGGTGCCGCGCAGCATGTAGCCGTGGAAGATCAGGACCCTCATCAACCGCGCAAGCTAATAGTCTTCCCGGCGATGAACGAGAAGCAGCTCTACCGGATGCGCGCCGCGGCCTCGGGCCGCGAGGCGCTCGCCCACGCCGAACCCGGCTCAGGTCTACGTCGACCGCGAGACCGGCGAGGAGATGGAGCCGGTGGCGATGGTCCTGCCGCTCGCCCCCTCCGCCTCGTCCCTGCCGCGCAGCCCCGAGAACCTCCGCGCCTGCCGCCGCTGCGACCAGCTGATCGGGCTGGACGTCAGCGACTGCCCGTACTGCGGCCTCCGCCAAGAAGCGCTTTAGACGGCGGTTGGGAGGGGCGTCGGTAGGCCCTTCTCACTTGCCTACCTGGCTCGTCCGCAGCTGTCGTCCGAGTTTGAATACGGCCAGCGGCACAAAACGTGAGAAGGGCCCACCGACGCCCCTCAATAGCTCTTAACGGCTCAAGGTCGAGGACTCCGAGCGACCCCATTCGCCGAGTCGCCCTCTCTTGCAGCTACTTGTACACGGAGCCACACTGCGGTTCGAGAGGTGGGGGTGGGTGGCCCTCTAAACGTTTTGTGCCGCTGGCCCTATCCCATCTCGGAGGCAGGCAGCGATGAGCCAGGTAGGCAAGTGCAGAGGGCTACCCAGCCCCCACCAACGCGAGCCTCCGAACTACGGCTTCTTGACCAGCGTCGCCGTGTAGAGCAGGCGGGCGTTCGAGTAGTAGCAGCCGTAGGTCTTGGTCTTGCCGACGCCCTGCTGGGGATGCCCGTTCTGGATGTCTTCCTTGGAGGAGCAGTGTTCGGGGAGGCGGCTGCCGCGCCAGGTGTTTTCGGCGGAGACGTTGAAGGCGAACATCGGCGCCCAGGTGGGGACGGTGAGGGCGACGATCTGGCCCTTGAGCACGGTCAGCGGGTGGTCGAGGGCGAAGATCGGGGTGCTGCCGAAGTAGGGGTTGAGGACCTCGAGCGGGCTCTGGCGGACCAGCTTGTACTTGGGCGGCTTGGAGTCTTCGACCGGGCGCAGGATCCCGATCCGGGCCTCGGACGGCGTGCCGAGGAAGTCGTTGAAGAAGCCGACCTCGTCGGTGGTCGTCTTCGGTTTCCCTGCGTCGAGGGCTTGGCGAGGGTGATCGACCAGGCGACGATCTTGCCTTCGAAGGGCGCCTCGTAGGGGCGGGCGACGCCGCCGGCGATCGACTGGAAGCCGGTGACGTGGCCCTCGACCCGGCAGGGGGTGATCTCGACGTTGTTGACGATCTTGCCCGGGCAGGAGGCCGGCGGCGTTTCCGAGGTCTGGCCGAGGACGAGGACCCGCAGCGGTGCCGAATCGGCGGCGCCGGGCGCGGCGACGGCCACCAGGGCGGCTAGCAGGCAGGCCGCGGTGGCGGGCAGGGCCCAGGCGCGACGCGTGGTCTTGGTCTCTGCGGTTGGCATCGGTTCAGCAACACGGGCCGGCGAGCCCGGTTGCGGCGCCAATCTTGCCTTTCGTCGCGGCCGGATGCGCCGCCAGCCGCGGTTTTGCACGATCCCGGCCAAACGCCACCCCGGTAGGGTTGCCGCGGCAGATGGAGGCTTCCGGTCACCCAGACGACTTCATCCCGGCGGCCCTCGCGGCCTACGGCGTCGAGGCCGACGAGATCGAGCTGGCGGTGATGCGGGCCGCCCACGAGACCTTCTGGCCGCCGATCCTCGAGCTGCTCGAACTCGACACCAGCGCCGCCGCGGCCGAGCGCGATCCCGACCTCTCGCAGGCGCCGTCGGACCGATGAGCGACGCGCTCGATCTGACCCTGCGCGGGCAGGCGGCGGCGATCGCCGCCGGCGAGCTCGACGCCGCCGAGCTGCTGGAGGCGACGCTGGAGCGGATCGAGGCGCGCAACCCGGCGATCAACGCGGTCGTCGAGACCTTCCCGGAGCGCTCGCGCGAGATGCTGGCGCAGGCGCCTCGCCGGTCCGCTGCACGGCGTCCCGGTCGTGATCAAGGACGAGTGGCCGCTGCCCTGGCGGGCGCAGCGCTTCGGCGCCGCCGACATGCTGGCCTCGCCGCAGCCGGGCGAGTCGGGTCCCTACCGGGCCCTGCGCGACGCCGGCGCCGTGATCGTCGGGGTCGGCAACATGCACGAGCTCGGCGCCGGCAGCACCGGCAACGTCTCGGTCTACGGGCCGGCGCGCAACCCCTGGGACCCCGAGCGCTGCCCGGGCGGCTCCTCCAGCGGCCCGGCCGCCGCGGTCGCGGCCCGGCTCGTCGCCGGCGCGGTCGGCGCCGACGGGGTCGGCTCGCTCCGCTACCCCGCCGCCTACTGCGGCCTGACCGGCCTGAAGCCGACCTTCGGCCGCTCGGCGATGGCCGGCCACCACATGGCCGACGTCTCGACCACGATCGTCTCCGGCCCGCTCTGCGCCGACGCCGCCGACTGCCGGCGCTCGGTTCGGCCCTGTTCGGCGAGGAGCTGCGAGCGGGCGAGACGGGCCCGCTGCGGATCGGGGTAGTCCGCGACGAGGTCTCCGAAGACGTCGCGCCGGCTGTGCGCGAGGCCTGCGAGGCGGCGATCGAGGCGCTGCGCGCGCGAGACCGGCGGCGAGGTACGGGAGGTCGAGCTGCCCGAACTGGCGGCGGCGACGCTGGCGACCGTGCTGATCGCCAACAGCGAGAGCTCGGCGGGCTGACCCCCGAGCGCCTCAACGAGCTCGATCCCGGAGCTGAGCCCGCTCGGGCGCGGCCTGCTCAAGTACCGGCTGCTGCTGCCGGCGGTGGCGACCGTGAAGGCGAAGCAGCTGCGCACGCTCGATGCGGCGCACGGCTCGCCGCGGTCTTCGACGAGGTCGACGTGATCGCCTGGCCGACGGTGCCGGCGGTCGCTCCGCCGCTGGAGGCGCCGCTGGTCGAGCTGCCCTCCGGCACCGTCACCGCCGACCAGGCCAACGTTCGCGGCGGCGCGCTCGCCAACCTCACCGGGATCCCGGCGATCAGCGTCCCGGTCGGCTCCTCCGACGGGATGCCGATCGGCCTGCAGCTGCAGGCCGCCTGGGGGCGGGACGAGCTGCTGCTCGACGCCGCCGAGAGCGCTGGAGCGGGCCAACGGCCGGCGCTGGGTCGAGGCGCTGCCGCCGCTCGCGCAGGGCGAGCCGGCGGAGGCGTAGCGATGCCGGCGATCGTCGTCGAGCGGCTGGAGCGCGCCTTCGACGAGGTGCTCGCGGTGCAGGGGATCGACCTGCGGGTCGAGGAGGGCGAGATCTACGGCTTCCTCGGCCCCAACGGCGCCGGCAAGACGACGACGGTGCGGATGCTGACGACGCTGCTGCTGCCGACCGGCGGCCGCGCCACGGTCGCCGGCCACGACGTCGTCGAGGCGGCGCGGGCGGTGCGCGCCTCGATCGGCGTCGCCCTGCAGGAAGCGGCGCTCGACCCGCTGATGACCGGCCGCGAGCTGATCCGCCTGCAGGCGACGCTGCAGGGGATGCCGCCCGCGGCCGGGCGCAAGCGCGCCGACGACCTGCTCGAGCGGGTCGACCTGGCTGACGCCGCCGATCGCCGCGTCGGCGGCTACTCGGGCGGGATGAAGCGGCGGCTCGACCTCGCCGCCGCGCTCGTCCACGAACCGCGGGTCCTCTTCCTCGACGAGCCGACCACCGGCCTCGACCCGGTCAGCCGCAAGACGATCTGGGAGGAGGTGCGGGCGCTGAACGACGACGGCACCACCGTCTTCCTCACCACCCAGTACCTGGAGGAGGCCGACCAGCTCGCCGACAACGTCGGGATCATCGACAGCGGCCGGATCGTCGCCGAGGGAACCCCCGAGGCGCTGAAGGGCGAGGTCGGCAACCCCCACGTCGAGCTGCTGGTCGGCGAGGGATCGATCGCCGAAGCCGAGGTGGCCTGCCGCGAGGTCGGCAGGCTGCTGCCGCCCAAGGACGGCAAGCGGGTGCTGCTCGAGGTCGCGAACGGCGCCGCCGACATCCCCCGCGTGGTGCGGGCGCTCGACGAGGCCGGCGTCGCGGTCGAGTCGCTGGAGCTGGTGCGGCCGACGCTCGACGACGTCTTCGTCGCCAAGACCGGCCACCACCTCGAACGCGGGGAGGGCGAGGGGGCCGACGAGCCGGAGCCCGAGGCGACGCCGGCGTGAGCTCGCTTGCGACCAGCGCGCGGGTGGTGCGGGCGCTGGGGATGCGCTCGGTCCGCCAGACCTTCCGCCGACCGCAGCTGATCGCGCCGATCGTCGTCTTCCCCACCCTGCTGCTGGCGATCCAGACCGGCGGCGCCGGCGCCGCGATCGAACTGCCCGGCTTCCCGCCGGTGCAGAGCTTCCTCCAGTTCATGCTCGCCGGGGCGATGATGCAGGCGATGATGCTCGCCGGCAACAGCGGCGGCATCGCCTTCGCGGTCGACATCGAGATGGGCTTCACCGACCGCCTCTTCGCCGCGCCGATCCCCCGCTTCGCGATCGTCCTCGGCCGCCTGGCCGGGACCGCCGCGCTCGGCCTCTTCGCCTCGCTCTGGTTCCTGGCGATCGGGCTGATCTTCGGCGCCCAGATCGAGGGCGGGGTCGCCGGGGCGCTGCTGGCGATGGCGCTGGTCACCGCCTCGGCGCTCGCCGTCGGCGGCATCGGCGCCGCGATCGCCCTGCGCACCGGCAGCGCCAGCGTCGTCCAGGGGCTCTTCCCGCTGGTCCTCGTCGTCCTCTTCCTCTCCTCGGCCTTCTTCCCGCAGGAGCTGATGATCGAGCCGGCGAAGACGATCGCCGAATACAACCCCTTCAGCTTCATCGTCGAAGGCGTGCGCGAGCCGATCGTCTCCGGGATCCACGCCGAACAGACGCTGGAGGCGGTGGCGGCGATCGCCGGGATCGTCCTGCTCGGGCTCGGCCTCAGCGCCCGCGCCCTGCGACACCGGCTGCGAGTGGGCTGATGGAGGCCACCGCCGAAACGCTCACCGCCCAGAGGCGCGCCGACCCGGCCTGGCGCACGAACCTGGCGACGATCGCCGCCCTGATGGTGCGGGCGAAAAACGAGCTGGTGCGGGTGCCGGGGGCGGCGATCCCCGGGGTGCTGGCGCCGACGATCTTCTTCCTCGGCCTGAACGGCGTCTTCGGCGGGCTGATCCACCTGCGCGGGTTCGACACCAGCTCGTACGAGAGCTTCATCGTCCCGGTCAGCATGCTGCAGGGGGCGGGCTTCACCGGCGCCGCCGCCGGGGTCAACCTGGCCCGCGACTACGAGCAGGGCTGGGTCGACCGCCTGCTCGTCTCCCCCGCCCCGCGCTGGGTCCTGCTCGGCGGCAACGTCCTCGCCGCCGCCGCCCGCGCCTTCATCCCGGCCACCTTCGTGCTGGCGATCGCCTTCGCGATCGGCGCCCGCTGGCCCGGCCTCGACGGGCTCCTCGTCTGCTACCTGATGGTCGCGGCGACGGCGGCGGTCGCCGCCTGCTGGGGATCGATGCTCGCCCTCCACTACAAGAGCCAGTCGGCAGCGCCGCTGATGCAGGCGGGGATGATGGCGCTGGTCCTGCTGACCCCGGCCTACGCGCCGCTGGCGCTGCTGCAGCCCTGGCTACGGCAGATCGCCGAAATCAACCCGCTCACCCACGTCGTCGAAGCGGCGCGGCAGGGGTTCGTCGGCAGCGTCACCTGGGCCGGCACCTGGCCGGGGCTGCTGGCGCTTGCGGGCCTGCTGGTCGTGCTGGGCGCTCTGGCGCTGCGCGCGATGCGCCGCACCAATGTCTGAGCCGCCCCGGCGCGAGGCGGTCCTCGCCGAGGCCGAGCGGGTGCTGCGGGAGAACTGGGCGAGCGGCGAGCGCGACGGCGTCGCCTACGCCTACACCGAACCGAGCCCGGGCCGCTACCCCTGGCAGTGGTACTGGGACTCCTGCCTCGCGGCGATCGTCTGGCGCCGCTTCGACCGCGCCCGCGCCCGCGCCGAGCTGGAGAGCCTGCTCGCCGCCCAGCGCCCCGACGGCTTCATCGGCCACACGATCTTCTGGCACTGCAACGTCACCTTCCCGCGCCTGCTCTTCTACAACGTCGCCTCGCGCCGCTCCTTTCAGACCGAGTCGATCCAGCCGCCGCTGCTGGCCTGGGCCTGGCGGATCGCGGTCGGCGACCCCGGCGAGGAGCCGCGAATCGGCCGGCAGGCCGACTGGCTGCGGGACCACCGCGACCTCGACGGCGACAGCCTGCTCTGGATCGTCCAGCCCGACGAGTCGGGCCTCGACGCCTCGCCCAAGTTCGACCCGGTCTGGGGATGGCGCGCGAACGGGCGGCTCGGCTTCCCGCTGCTCGTCCGGCGCAACCGCCGCCTCGGATGGGACGCGCGGCGGGTGCGCGACGCCGGCGGGCCCGTCGTCTGCGAGGTGCTGACCAACATCTTCTGGTCGCTCTCGCTGCAGGCGCTGGGGCGGCCGTCGGCGACGCCGGCGCTGGTCGAGCGGCTCTGGGACGAGCGCAGCGGGCTGTTCTTCGACGAGGCGCAGCCGGGCGGCGATCCGGTCCGGGTGAGGACCTGGGCCTCGCTGGCGCCGCTGGCGCTGCCGGACCTGCCGGAGCGGATCGGCCGGCGGCTGGTCGAGGAGCACCTGCTCGACAGGGGCGAGTTCTGGACGCCGGTGGCGCCGCCCTCGGTCGCCGTCGGCGAGCGCGGCTACGAACCCGGCGGCGGCCGCGGCCCGATCCGCCGCTACTGGCGCGGCCCGACCTGGGTCAACTCGGCCTGGATGGTCTGGCTCGGCCTGCGGCGCCTCGGCTACGAGGACGAGGCGGCTCGCCTCGCCGACGGCGTCATCGAAGCCGTCGCCCGCGAAGGCCTGCGCGAGTACTACGACCCCCGCGACGGCAGGGGCATGGGCGCCAAGGACTTCGCCTGGTCGGCACTGGCGGCCGAGCTGGCCGATCCCGATGCCTACCGCTTCAAATGACTCGCCGGCAAGGACGCAGGGAGCGTGGCGTGCTCTGCACGCGAGACACCGAGGACGCCGCCGGCGGACTATTTGTAGCGGTAGGTAATGCGACCTCGGTCGAGGTCGTATGGCGAGAGCTCGATCTTCACCCGGTCGCCCGGAAGGATGCGGATGTAGTGGCGGCGCATCTTGCCGGAGATGTGGCCGAGGACCTCGTGATCGTTGTCCAGTTTGACGCGGAACATGGTGTTGGGGAGAGCCTCGGTGATCTCCCCCTCCATTTCGATCTTTTCCTCTTTGGCCATGCGCGGGGAGCGTATCTAACGGCGCAGGTGCTCGATGGCCCCGGCGCGATCGGTCACTTCCCCCGCATACTGCGCGGCCTCCAGCTCGGCCAGCGCCGAGCCCAGCTCCGGGCCCGGCTCGATCCCGAGCTCGGCGATGACCTCGTCGCCCCGCAGCAGCGGCTGCGGCGGCCCGTCGCGGCGCCAGTCGAGGGCGGCGGCGATCATCTCGCGGGCGAGCTGCAGGTGGGCGGCGACCATCTCGGGGCTCGCGATCGGGCCCTTGCCGCGCGCCGAGAGGCGGTCGGCGACGGTCAGCAGCGTGACGTCAACCGCGACCGGTTCGGTTGCCCGCAGGTAGGCGTGGACGCGCCGCGGCGGCAGCGGCATCTCCGGAATCAGGAAGCCGAGCCGCAGGTGGTGCCGGGCCAGGCCCTGCAGGTGGCCGGTCAGCCGGCGGCTGGCGCGCAGGCGGCGGCAGATCCCGCCGATCACCTCGGCGCCGAGCTCGTCGTGGCCGCGGAAGCCGACGAAGCCGTCGCGTTCGGCGCGGGTCAGCGGCTTGGCGATGTCGTGGAGGAGGGCGCCGCAGCGCAGGGCGGTGCGACGGGTCATCTCGTTGGCGAGCGGCTCGTCGAGCAGCGCCGCCACCTCGCCGGCGCGCTCGCCGGCGAAGCGGTCGAGGTCGCGCTCGACTTCGAGCGTGTGCTCCAGCACGGCGATCGTGTGGTCGTAGACGTCGAGGTGGTGGTTCGGGCCCTGCTCGACCCCCCGCAGCGTCTCGACCTCGGGCAGGACGACCGCGGTCAGCTCGAGCTCGCCCAGCAGGCTCAGCCCGCGGAGCGGGTCCGGTCCCCCCAGCAGCTGCCGCAGCTCGGCCAGCTGCCGCTCGCCGGCCGGGTCGGCGGCATGCGGGGCGGCGGCGCGGGCCAGCTGCACGGTGCGCGGCTCGACCTCGAGCCGCAGCTCCGCCGCCAGGCGGGCAGCGCGAAGGAGGCGGAGGGGATCGTCTCCGAAACTGCGCTCGGAGACCACCCGCAGGACGCCGTCGGCGAGGTCGACGAGGCCGGCATAGGGGTCGATCGGCTCGCCGCCCGCCAGCGGCACCGCGACGGCGCCGAGGGTGAAGTCCCGCTCTGCCAGGTCGGCCTCGATGCCCTCGCCGCGGAGCGCGCTGACGTCGATCTGCCAGCCGCGCTCGGGAGCGACGACCCGCCAGGTGCCGAACTCGGCCGAAAGCTCGAACGCATGCTCGCCGATCTCCTTGGCGACCGCCCGTGCCGCCGAGCCCGGGTCGCCGGCGACGGCGAGGTCGAGGTCGGTGACCTCGCGGCCGAGGACGGCGTCGCGGACGGCGCCGCCGACGATCCAGGCGCCCTCGCTCAGCGCCCGGCGCGCCGCCGCGACGACCGGCGCGGCGGCGAGGCGCTCGGCGGGGGTGGCGCTTTTCTCAACCATGGGGATAGAAAAGCGCCTAGGTCAAGCGGGTCGCCGCGGCACCCGCGGGGAGATCGCGCAGGTCACCTCGTAGTTGATCGTTCCGAGCCTCGCGGCCACCTCCTCGGCGAGGATCCGCTCCTCGCCCTGAGCCCCGATCAGGACCGCCTCGTCTCCCGGCTCCGCCTCGGTCTCGGGTCCGAGGTCGACCGTGATGTTGTCCATCGAAACCGTCCCGACCAGCGGCCGGCGGCGGCCGCGGACCAGGACCTCGGCGTTGTTGGTGAGGGCGCGGCGGACGCCGTCGCCGTAGCCGAGCGGGATCACGCCGACCCAGGTGTCCACGGCCGCCGTCCACCTGCGCCCGTAGCCGGCGCTGGCTCCGGCGGGAAAGCGCTTCACGTCGGCGACGTGCGAGCGCAGGGTCAACGCCGGGCGCAGCCCATGCTCGGCGGGGTCGCGCTGGAACGGGTCGAGCCCGTAGATCGCGACTCCGCAGCGAGCCATGCCGAAGTGGGCGCGACGATCGCGCAGGACAGCGGCGCTGTTGGCGGCGTGGACGAGGACGCCCGGATGCTGATCCTTGACCACCGTGGCGACCCGCTCGAAGCGCTCGAGCTGCTCCTCGAAGTAGTCCGAGTCGAGTTCGTCGGCGGTCGCGAAATGGGTCCAGATCCCGGCCAGCTCGAGATCGGGGTCCAGGGCGCAGGCCCGGGCCAGCTCGATCACCGCCGCGGGGTCGCGGTTCCCGAGCCGTCCCATGCCGCTGTCGTGCTTGACGTGGACGCGTGCCGGGTGGCCGTGGGCGCGGGCACGGTCGGCGACGAGGCGACGAAAGCCCTCCTCCCACACCGCCAGCTCCGAGCCCGCGGAGAGGACCGTGTCGACCTCCTCCGCCGCCAGCGCCCCCATCGTCAGCAACGGCACGTGCTGAAAGCGACGGCCGATCTGCTCCGCCTCGCCGGCGCTCGCCACCGCGAGCCGGGTTGCGCCTCCCGCCAGCGCCGCGCCGGCACAGCCGTCGGCGCCGTGGCCGTAGCCGTCGGCCTTGACGACCGCGCAGAGCTCGGCCTCGCCCAGCTCCGCCTTCAGCCGCGCGCAGTTGGCGCTGACGGCGTCGTGGTCGATCCGGGCGGTTGCCCGCTCCACGGCTACTCCCCGTCGACGATTGCGGCGAGGGCGTCGGCCCGGGTGACCATGCCGGCCAGCCGGCCGTCAGCATCCACCACCGGCAGGTGGTTGTGGTGATGGTCGGCGATCTTCTTCGCCACCCGATCGGCGGCTTCGTAATCGCGGGCGACGACCGGGTCGGCGCTCATCAGCTCCGCCACCTCGGTCGCGAAGGCTTTCTCGAGCCGCTCCTCGAACCCCTTCATCGATCCGACGAAGACGACCCCGCCCATGATGTTGAGGTAGTGCGGCAGGTGGAGGTCGGACTCCTCCTCGCTGAGGATCAGGTCAGACTCGCTGACGATGCCGACCACCTTACGGTCGGCGTCGATCACCGGGATCGCGCCGAGGTCGGTCTTGGCCAGCAGGTCGATCGCGGTGCGGGCGTCGTCCTCCGGGCTCACGGTCGGGACGTCGCGGTCCATGATCTCGCCGGCGGTCTTCACGGGCGCGAGGTTAATCGACCGGCCCGTCGGGACGCAGCGCCGCGGGGATCGCGGCGATCACGTCGGTGGCGATCACCGACTCCGTCGCCCCCACCCGCCGGGCCGCCTCGCGGCCGGCGCGGGCGTGCGCGATGACGGCCGCGCAGACCGCGGCGAAAGGGTCGAGGCCGCGAGCGAGGAAGGCGGCGGTCATCCCCGAGAGGACGTCGCCGCTGCCGGCGGTGGCGAGCGCCGGGGCCGAGAGTGCGTTGACCGCGACCCTCTCGCCGTCGCTCACGATCGTGTCGTCGCCCTTGAGGAGGACGGTCGCCCGCGCCGCCCGGGCGGCCTCGGCGACGGCGGCGAGGCGGTGGGCCTCGATCTCCGAGGAGTCGCGGTCGAGCAGGCGCCCGAGCTCGCCGGTGTGAGGCGTCAGCACCGTCGGCGCCCCGCGCCCGGCGAGCGCGTCGAGCCGGCCGGCGAAGGCGTTCAGCCCGTCGGCGTCGATCACCAGCGGCGCCTCGATCTTCACGGCGATCTCCCGCGCCAGCTCGAAGGAGCCGGGGTCGCGGCCGAGGCCGGGGCCGAGGACGCCCGCGGCCGCTTTCTCGAAGACCCGCAGCGCCGCCTTCTCGGAGGCGGGCACGAGGCAGCCGTCGCCGCCGGGGCAGGCGACCGACATCACCTCCGGCTGGGCGATCTCGAAGACGAGGTCGAGGTCGGCGGGCACGGCCACCGTGGCGTATCCCGCCCCGGCCCTGATCGCCGCCAGCGAGGCCATCCGCACCGCCCCGGTCAGCCCGCGCGAGCCGCCGGCGATGCCGACCTGGCCGGAGCTGAACTTGGTCGACTGCGGGCCCCGGCCGGGCAGGAACTCGAGCACGCCGGGGTCGATCTCGCCCCCCCGCGCCTCCTCGGGCGCTCCGGCCGGTATCCCGATCGGCGCCACCCGCAGCTCGCCGGTGTGCCACTTGCCGGGGGCGATCCGCTGCCCGAGCTTGGCTGCGTGGAAGCTGACGGTAATGTCGGCCTCGACCGCGGCGCCGGCGACCTCGCCGCCGGAGGCGTCGACGCCGGAGGCGATGTCGCAGGCGACCACGGGAGCGCCGCAGGCGTTGATCGCCGCGATCGCCGCCGCCGCCGGCTCGCGCGGCGCCCCCTCGAACCCGGTGCCGAAGATCGCGTCGACGACCGCACCCGACCCGGCCAACCGCGCCGCCGGGTCCCCCTCGACCAGATCCCCCCCGAAGCGCTCGAAGCTAGCGGCCGCGTCCCCCCGCAGCTCGTCGGCGGGCCAGAGCAGCAGCGCCTCGACCTCGAACCCCATCCCCCGCAGCAGCCGCGCCGCCACGAACCCGTCGCCGCCGTTGTTCCCCTTGCCGCAGACGACCCGCACCGGCCCCTCCGGCGCCAGCCCCGCCACCGCCTCCGCCACCGCTCTCCCGGCAGCCTCCATCAGCTCCAGCGACGGCACCCCCCGCTCCTCGATCGCCCAGCGATCGACCGCCCGCATCCCCTCGGCGTCGTAGAGCGGCTTCAACCAGGTCTCCATGGTCACCAGCCTAATCCGACCCTGCCGGAGGTCCGATATTTCTGCTGCGGCTACCTGCCGACGCCGACGATGATCTTCGCGGTCGCGAGGCCGTTGGAGGCTTCGGAGCCGGCGGCGATGTAGTCGATCTTCGTCAGGTAGCGCTTCGCTTCGCGGAAACCTTCTTCGCCGGGCGGGACGAGGGCCGAGGCGAGCCTGAGGGCTGCCGGGCCGTCAACGAAGGCGGCGATCGGGGTGCCGCCGAGGGCGTCGACGGCTTCCTTATAGGCCGGTGAGTCGGCGAGCGTTTCGCCCGATTCGGCGACGCCGGCCGTTGCGCTCGCGAGGCCGTAGCCGATCGCGATCCGCTCGCCCTTGGCGATCACGACCAGCGGCCGGCGGCCGAGTTCGCGGCTGCGGACCGAGAAGCCGCTCGCCTTGCCGTTCAGCGCGGTGACGCCCGGCAGGCCGCTCGCCCGCAGAAAGAGGCCGAGGTTGGAGACCGTGTTCCTGGCCTGGGTGGCGTTTTCGGTCGCCAGCACCAGGGCGCCGCCGATGTTCCGTTCGCTGTTGCCTTCGAGGAAGACGCCGGCGTCGCCGATCGAGGAGGCGATCGATTCGAGGTCGATGCCGGACTGCTTCAGCCCCTGCTTGAGCTGGTGCGGCGGCACCTGACCGGGAATTCCCTTTTCGTCGATCTGGTCGATCCCTTCGTTGAAGCGCTTGCCGAATTCGGCCGAGGCGAAGGCGGCGACCGAGTCGCGCGGCAGCGATTCGAGCATCTTCGAACCATCGCCGGAGGGCGGGTTTTCGCCGGTGGCGTTGCTGCTGAGGTCGATCTCGAGCTGTTCGCTGCCCGGAACGAGGCTGGCGACGGCGGACGCTTCGGTCAGTTCGACGCCGACGTTTTCGAAGAAGAGCCTGGTGCTCCGGTCGATTTCGCCGCCGGCTTCGGCTTCGCCGATCAGATTGCCGATGTCGACGTAGACGTCGGCGGCGCTTTCGGAGGGGACGTTGGCGATCGCGTCGGTGTAAGAGCTCTGGTCGGCGAGCGCTTCTCCCTGCGAGGCGGCGACGACTTCCTTGAAGACTTCTTCTTCGACCGCGATCACCAGCAGTTCGTCGAGCACGCCGACCGTGGTCCCGTCTTCGCCGACCTCGAAGTCGACGCCTTCGGTCGATCCGGCTTCGAACTTTTCCTTGCCGCTCGACGTCTGCTTGTCGAGGAAGGCTTCGGCTTCGCCGCTGTCGGTGACCTGGACCGCCACCGCGAAGTCGTGGAAGTCACCGCCTTCGAGCTTCGGGTAGATGAAGCCGGCGCGTTCGCCCAGCCACGGCTTGATTTCCTTTTCGAAGTCGACTTCTTCGCCTTCTTCGGTGGCCGATTCTTCGAGCTCGGCGACGATCAACCCGCCGAGGTCGTCGATCCCGGCCAGCTTCTGCGCCAGCTCTTCGATGTTCGCCTTGGTTTCGCCTTCGGGGCTGACCGTGAAATCGATGTAGAGCGGCGTCGTCGCCGGCGCCACCGAGGCGGGATCGGTTCCGCCGCCGCTGCCGCCACCGCCGCAGCCGGCGACCAGCGAGGTCGTGAGAACGACGAGTAGAGCCGAGAGGACGAAACGGGGCTTCACGAGGGCGGGCATCCTAGCGCTCCGTTTGGACAACTTCACTCAACCGTGACGGTCTTGGCCAGGTTGCGGGGCTGATCGACGTTGAGCCCGCGGGCGCGGGCGATGTCGTAGGCGAGCAGCTGCAGCGGCAGAACCGCGAGGATCGGCTGCAGGATCCAGTCGCTCGACGCCACCTCGATCGTCTCGTCGGCGACCTCGGCGACCCGCTCGTCGCCGGCGGTGGCGATCGCGATCGTGCGGGCCCCCCGCGCCCGTACCTCCTCGACGTTGGAGAGCACCTTCTCAAGCACCGGGCTGGCGGTGGCGACGCAGATCACCGGCGTCGACTCGTCGAGCAGGGCGATCGGGCCGTGCTTCATCTCGCCCGCGGCGTAGGCGTCGGTCGGGATGTAGCTGATCTCCTTCAGCTTCAGCGCCCCCTCGAGGCAGATCGGCAGGCCGATGTGGCGGCCGAGGTAGAGGAAGAAGTTCTCCCCGCTGTGCCTGGCGGCGACCGCCCGCGCCGGCTCTTCGCACGCCGCCAGCGTCTCCTCCATCTTCGAGGGCAGCGCCTTCATCTCCGTCACCAGCGCCGCGAGCTGCTCGGAATCGAGCGTGCCCCGCAGCTCGGCCAGCCGCAGCCCCAGCAGGTACATCGCCGCCACCTGGGCGACGAAGGTCTTGGTCGCGGCGACGCCGATCTCCAGCCCGGCCCGGGTGTAGAGGATAGCGTCGGCGTCGCGGGTCGCCTGGCTGCCCATGATGTTGGTGACTCCCAGCACCGTCGCCCCCGCCTCGCGGGCCAGCCGCATCGCCGCCAGGGTGTCGGCGGTCTCGCCCGACTGGGTGATCCCGATGACCAGATCCCGTGGCCCGACCACCGGGTTGCGGTAGCGGTACTCGGAGGCGATGTCCATTTCGACCGGCACCCGCGCCCACTCCTCGATCGCGTAGCGGCCGACCAGGCCGGCGTGGTAACTGGTGCCGCAGGCGACGATGACGATCCGCCCGACTTCGCGGAGGAAGTCGTCCGAGATATCGACGTCTCCGAGATCGACCCCGTCGGTCCCCGGGAGGCGGTCGGTGATCGTCTCGGCGACGGCGTCGGCCTGTTCGTGGATCTCCTTCAGCATGAAGGTCTCGTAGCCGGCCTTCTCGGCCGCGTCGGCGTCCCAGGTCACCTCTTCGGTCTCGCGCTCGATCGGCGTCCCCTCGGCGTCGGTGACGCGGACCACGCCGGCTTCGACTTCGACGATCTCGCCGTTCTCGATCGGCATCGCGGTGCGGGTGTCGGCGAGGAAGGCGGGAATCGCCGAGGCGAGAAAGGCCTCCCCTCCGCCGACCCCGGCGACCAACGGGCACTCCTTGCGGGCGCCGATCAGCCGCTGCGGCTCGTCGGCGTGCATGGCGACGAAGGCGTAGTGGCCGCGCAGCTCGGCGAAGGCGGCGCGCACCGCCGCGGCGAGGTCGCCCTCGTAGCGATGGGCGATCAGGTGGGCGACGACCTCGGCGTCGGTTTCGGAGCTGAAGGCCTCCCCTTCCTCCTGCAGGCGGCGGCGCAGCTCGGTGTGGTTCTCGACGATCCCGTTGAGGACGATGTGGACGCGGCCCGAGCAGTCGTCGTGCGGGTGGGCGTTCTCCTCGGTGACGCGGCCGTGGGTCGCCCAGCGGGTGTGGGCGATCCCGGTCTCGGCCGCAGGCAGCGGCCCGGCGCCGTTCTCGGCCCGGGCCTCGACCGCCGCCCTCAGGTTGCCGAGGTTGCCGACGGCGTGCACGCTCTCGACCCCGCCGTCGGCGAGCACGGAGAGGCCAGCCGAGTCATAGCCTCGGTATTCGAGCTTTTCCAGCCCCGAGAGCAGCAGCTCCTCGCAGGGCCGCGCCCCCACATATCCGACGATCCCGCACATGAAGGCGAGTAAGGGTAGCTAGAGGAAGAAGCCGAGCCTCAGGCCAGCTCGTCGCGCACCAGGGAGGCCAGGCGCCGGCAGACCGCCCCGGCCTCCTCGTCGCTGGGGGCCTCGGCCATCACCCGCACCAGCGGCTCGGTGCCGGAGGGCCGCAGGAGGACGCGGCCGCGCCCCTCGAGGGCGGCGTTCTCGCGCTCGACCGCCTCCCAGACCGCAGCGGCGTCCTCGATCGCCTCGCGATCGGCGACCTCGACGTTGACCAGGATCTGCGGCAGCTTGCTCATCGGCACCGCGTCCTCGAGCGAGGCGCTACCCAGCTCCCGCAGCGTCATCAGCGCCGCCGCGATGCCGTCGCCGGTGGAGACGAACTCGCTGGCGATGATGTGGCCGGACTGCTCGCCGCCCAGCTTCCAGCCGCGCCGCCGCATCTCCTCGATCACGTAGCGGTCGCCGACCTGGGTGACCGCGACCTGGACTCCGGCCTCCGCCATCGCCTGGTGGAAGCCGTAGTTGCTCATCACCGTGACGACGACGCCGCCGTCCAGCTCGCCGCGCGCCTTCATCCCGCGGGCCCTCAGCGCGATCAGCTCGTCGCCGTCGTGGACGCGGCCGGCGCCGTCGACGGCGAGGACGCGGTCGCCGTCGCCGTCGAAGGCGAAGCCGATCTCCGCCTCGGAGGCGGAGAGGCGCTCGGCCAGCGGCTCGACGTGGGTGGAGCCGCAGCCGGCGTTGATGTTGCGGCCGTCGGGCTCGACCCCGATCGCCTCGACCTCGGCGCCGAGCCGTTCGAAAATCGCCGGGGCGGCGCGGAAAGTGGCGCCGTTGGCGCAGTCGAGAACGATGCGGCGACCGGAGAGGTCGAGCGGGAAAGCGGCCTGCAGCTCGCGCAGGTAGTCCTCGAGGCCGCCGTTCAGCTCGCGGACCCGGCCCGGATGGGGCGCCGCCGGAGCGGCGTCGATCCGCGCCTCGATCTCGGCCTCGACCTCGTCGGCGAGCTTGGTGCCGCCGGCGTCGAAGAACTTGATCCCGTTGTCGCCGAAGGGGTTGTGGGAGGCGGAGACGACCGCGGCGAGGTCGAGGCCGAGCCGCTTGACGAGGATCGCCGCGGCCGGCGTCGGCAGCACCCCGGCGAGCAGCGCGTCACCGCCCGCGGCGGCGATCCCGGCGGCCAGCGCCGCCTCCAGCATCGGGCCGGACTCGCGGGTGTCGCGGACGATCAGGACCTGCGGACGCGCCGCCTCGAGCGCCTCGGTGGTCGCCCGACCCAGCGCCGTCGCCAGCTCGGCGGTCAGGAAGGTGCCGGCCTCCCCTCGGACCCCGTCGGTTCCGAAGAGCTTTCGTTTAGTCGTTTCCATAGAGCAAGTGACTGAGGCGAGCGAAAATCAAGCCTGGGTAGGACGCAGGGAGGCTGATGAGGGAGCGCACAAGTTAGTGCGTGACCGAATCAGCCGAGCGAGGACGACGCCAGGCGCAGATTTGCAGCCGCCTCAGCGCTTGCTGAACTGCGGGCGCTTGCGGGCCTTCTTCAGCCCGGCCTTGCGCCGCTCCTTGACCCGGGCGTCGCGAGTGAGGAAGCCGCGGCGCTTGAGGTCGCCGCGCAGCTCGGCGTCGATCTCGGTCAGCGCGCGGGCGACGCCGTGGCGGACCGCCCCGGCCTGGCCGCTGATGCCGCCGCCGTGGACGCGGACGCGGACGTCGACGTTGCCCTCGTAGCCGGAGACGACGAGCGGCTGCTTGACCATCGTCTGGTGGAGGGGCCGCGGAAAGAACTCCTCGAGCTCGCGCTTGTTGATCACGATCTTGCCGTTGCCCGGAAGCAGGGTGACGCGGGCGATCGAGCTCTTGCGTTTGCCGGTAGCGAGGAAGCGCGCGCCTTTCTCGATCTTCGCCGGCGCCCGACTGGCGGCAGCGGTCTCGTCCTCCTCGGCGGCGGCGAGTGCGGCTTCTCGCCGGGCTTTCTCTTCTTCCTCGGCTTCGAGGCGGGCGCGCTCCTCCGCGCTCAATTCCGGCCCCTCTGGCTCGACCAAGATCGGCTCAAGATCGGCGCCGGGAATGACGTCCGTCTTCTTCTCCTTGGCCTCGGGCTCGGGAGCGCGGGGCCTCTCCCCGACCTCCTGCTCGGGCTCGGGCGAAGTGACCTCCTCGGCAACCGGCTCCTCGGCAGCAGGCTCCTCGGCAACCGGCTCCTCGGACGGCCCAGAATCTGCACCCTCCTCGGACGGCCGCTCGTCAGCCGCAGACGCCTCTGCCGCGGGTGGCGCGGATGAGGGCTCTTCGCCCGCAGCCTGCAAGGACGAAGAGCCCTCGTCCGCGACAGGACCCGCGGCCCCGGCGCTCTCGTCCTGCGGCGTCTCGTCCTGTTTCTGC
The DNA here is from genome assembly GCA_963800355.1 of uncultured Actinomycetes bacterium. Classification (GTDB taxonomy): domain Bacteria; phylum Actinomycetota; class Thermoleophilia; order Solirubrobacterales; family 70-9; genus VAYN01. Next base: position 148,076 of record CAWDAP010000002.1, read on the forward strand.
TCGTCGTCCATCAAGTTCAGTCGGTCTCCATCGGTTTCGGCTGCTGCGCCGCGTGCGGGTGGTCGGGCCCGGCGTACACCTTCAGCTTGGTCAGCTGCTGGCGGGCGAGCCGGTTGCGCGGCAGCATCCCCTTCACCGCCTTGCGGATCACTTCGTCGGGCTTGCGCTCGAGCATCTCGCCGAGCGTCCGCGACTTGATCCCGCCGGGGTAGCCGCTGTGGCGATAGTAGGTCTTCTGCGCCAGCTTGTCGCCGGTGACCCGGATCTTCTCGGCGTTGACGACGACAACGAAGTCGCCGGTGTCGACGTGGGGCGTGTAGTCGGGCTTGCGCTTGCCCCGCAGCGTGTCGGCGATCTGGGTCGCGAGACGGCCCAGGGTCTTGCCCTCGGCATCGACGACGTACCAGTCGCGCTGGCGGTTGGCGGGAGTGGCTACAAAGGTCTTCATCGCGCAAAAACCGCGCGGATTCACCGACGCGGCCGGCGGATGATAGCCATCTCGCGGTGTATGCTGCCGCCCGAGCAATGCCGAATCCCATGCAGGCCACTGTGCGGGAGCGGAGGAACCGAAGGGGCCTTTGCAGGTCCCAGGGGCGAATCGGACGAAAACCGTCCGTAGCGCGACTCTTTCAGCGCGAGCCCGTCAGCTAACTCCGCAGGCGACGAAAGAGAGGGCTAGCGGTTGAACGGCACCGGGATCGCCCGGCCTGCAGCGGTCGGGAAATTGAGCTTTTCGGTTGTAGCGATAGCGCTGGCGATCTTCGCCGCGAGGGCCGGGGCGGCGACGACCGGAGGCGCCGGCACCCCAGGGGCCGCGCCCACCGTCAAGGGCAGCCCCTCGGGATCTCCCTCCAGCGCCCCGAGCGCCGGGGCGCTGACCCTGGTGGCGGCCAAGACCAGCCCCCGCAAGTCCTTCTACTTCGGCTACCGCTACCCGAAGCTGACCTTCACGATCGGCAGCACCCAGCCGGAGAACGACCTGCGGATCGATGTCCTCGACGCCGCCGGCGAAGTCGTCAAGACCTTCTACCGCGAAAACGTCGCCCCCGAAGTCGTCAACCGGGTCCGCTGGGACGGGACCACCAACGAAGGCCGGCCGGCCCGCAACGGCCGCTACAGCTTCCGGATCTCCCCGCAGTCGAGCGCCGCGGCGCCGGCGGCGCGCAAGGCGACCGCCTCGACCGCGCTCAGCCTCCGCTTCGCCTTCTACGGCTACGCCTTCCCGGTCCTCGGACCGCACGAATTCGGCATGGGGGCCGGCCGCTTCGGCGCCGCCCGGACCGGGCACACCCACCAGGGACAGGACGTGATGGCCGCCTGCGGCACCCCGCTCGTGGCCGCGCGCGGCGGGACCGTGCAGTACGCCGGCTACGAGGGCAACGCCGGCAACTACATCGTCATCGACGGCCGCGGCACCCCCGACGACTTCATGTACGCCCATCTCGCCGAACCCTCGCCGCTGCACACCGGCGAAACCGTCCGGACCGGCCAGCCGATCGGCGTGGTCGGCGACACCGGCGACGCCGTCGGCTGCCACCTGCACTTCGAGATGTGGGGCGCGCCCGGCTGGTACGAGGGCGGCTCTCCGTTCGACCCGCTTCCCTACCTGGAGAAGTGGGACCGGTACAGCTGAGCGGCGCATCCCGATTCCGGCCCACTGCGCTGTGTCGTAAGCCGGGTGCGCTTTAACGAGAACGAGTCTCATTTTCATGTAGGCTCCGGTCGATGGCCTGGGCCGAGCGCGCCAAGAGGCGACTGAACGAGGCGGGCTTCCGGGCCGGCGCCGCGCGCAGGCAGGTGATCGAGCTGCTGGGCGGCGAGAGCTGCGCGGTCACCGCGCTGGAGATCGACCGGCGGCTGCCGGGCGTCGGCCGGGCGAGCGTCTACCGCACGCTGGAGCAGCTCGAGCAGCTGCAGCTGGTCCACCGGGTCGACGTCGGCGGTGAGGTCGTCGCCTTCGAGCGCAACGACCCGGGGGGGCACCACCACCACATGGTCTGCGTCCGCTGCGGGCGCCTCGTCCCCTTCTCGGACCCGGCGCTGGAGCGGGCGATCGAGGGGGTCGGCGCGCGCGCCGAGTTCGAGGTCCTCGCCCACGACGTCCTCCTGCGCGGCGTCTGCCCGCGCTGCGGCGAGCGGGACAACTGAGCGATGCCCGGGATCGCGATCCCCCTGGCCGGCCTGACGGTGGTGGCGACCCTGATCGGCGGCCGCGTCGGTCTCCGCTACAGCGACCGCCTCCCGACCCTGCTGGCGCTGACCGGCGGCGTCGTGGTCGCGGTGGCGCTGCTCGACGTGCTGCCGGAGGGGCTGAAGGGACTCGGCGACGACAACCTCGCCACCGCCCTCGTCGCCGCCGGTTTCCTCGGCTTCTTCCTGATCGAGCGGCTGCTCGTCATGCACGACCGCGCCGAGACGATGGCCGCCCTCGGCGGCGAGCGCGTCGGTGTCCTCGGCGCCGCCGGCCTCTCGGTCCACAGCTTCATCGACGGGCTCGGGATCGGCTTCGCCTTCGGCGTCGGCTCGACCACCGGCCTCCTCGTCTTCCTCGCGGTGATCAGCCACGACTTCGCCGACGGCCTCAACACCGTCAGCTACGTGCTGCGCCGCTCCGGCAACCGCCGTGCCGCCGTCAGGTGGCTGACGATCGACGCCCTGGCGCCGCTGGCGGGCGCAATCGTCGGCACCGCCATCTCGATCTCCGACCACACCCTCGGCTACGTCCTCTGCGTCTACTGCGGCGTCTTCCTCTACATCGGTGCCGCCGACCTGCTGCCGGAGGCGCACGCGCAGGGCTCCTGGCCCCGCGTCGCCCTCACCGCCCTCGGCTTCGCCCTGATCTTCGGCGTCACCCGCGCGGCCGGCATCTGAGTACGAGTTTTCCGACCACCGGCCCAGGAGATCTACGTCACGGTCCTGTCGATGGCATCGATCCCGTCTTCGGCAACTACGACTCTTGCATCAGGCGCCAAAAGAGCGTCGAGGCCGGTCTCCCGGGGCCATCCTCACGATTCATTACGGCCAACGTCGCACGGGTGGCGTCTGGGAGCCGTCAAAAAACGCGAGTCGTCTAACCGGCATATCCAGGTGCAAAACCTTCCTGACTCCAATAGTTTCACCTAGACACGGATGCGCGGGAGGTGGAAAGTGCATGTACACGGTCAACACCGCACCGCGAGAGATACGACTAACCTCCACGTTACGCACAAAGGGCTTTGGCCCATGAGAGCAGTAGGGAGGATAGGCAAACAGCGTAAAGCGCCGATGCCCGGTCGGTTGACCACCCCAGCCCACTTTTCGTACGGAGCCGTGCCCTCTGCGATGGCCCGGCGTGTCGCGCCTCAGTTCCGCTTGTCGCGCTGGCGTCGTACTCCTAGCTGCACCGCTTCCACAACCGATTACGAGAAGAACCACGATCATGCTGCCTGCAGCACCGCCGCACAATAGGACGGCCTTCAATGCCTGAAGTACGTATATCTTTCGCACCGACGCCATTACGATCCCTCCTGCAAATGCAAGTTACCCATTCCAGGCGCATCGAGAGCGCCCGGTACCTTTTCCGCAGAGAAACCTCGCGGTCTAACAAGTGGCGTTACCCAGTCCTTGTACTTTCCGTTGTTCGGTCCACCACTCACCACTCCAATTGACCGGCCGCTCCTAGGGCTCCACACCGGAGACCCGCTATGCGGCAGCTATACGTCTCAACAGCTGGGCCGGGAAGGATTCGACCAGGAGATCGCGCGATTCGCCGGCCGTCAGTTCGCCGAAGGCAGTCCTGGAACGAGCGCGCTCCTGTTCGGCCTGCGGCGTCGATAGCCATTCTTCGTGTTCCCGCCTGGGTCCTTCCACCTCAGCAATTTCAGCGCTGGTCGGGGCCGGAGTCTCGGATGCGGCCGGCTGTTCAGCTGAGCCTTCAGCAGGCCCTGCGGCCAGCACCGGAACCGCCGTTACCGCGGCGAGGACCAATGAAAAGACGAGCGCCCAGCGAAGACAGTTCGTCCTGGGCCGCCAAGATCCGATCACAAAATTACGGCCCCCTGCCGCTTGACCTAGAGAGACTGGATGAGCCGGAACAAATATTGATCGCCTATTGGTAAGTCAATACCTAAAACTGGAAGTTGCGCCCGCAGTCAGTCGCAGCCCGCGTTGTCCGCATGCCCAGGCACCGATTCTTTTAAAGAAATTGAGTGTTCTAGATTAATACGGGGAGATCGTCTATACGTAGTAGCAGCGAACAGAGACGTATCCGTGATCCGAAGGGAGAAACGATGAGAACCGAGCGCAGCTATCCAGGCCGGGGGCAACGATGAGCCCCGGCACGGAGGCGATCGACCAGCGCATGGTGATGTCGGTCGCGCACCCGCTTCGGATCAGGATCCTCGAGGCGCTGAGCGACCACGTCGCCAGCCCGAACGCCCTCTCGGAGAAATTCAACGAGGGTCTGACCGGGGTCGCCTACCACACGCGGGCGCTCGACCGGCTGGGAGCGCTCGAGCTCGTTGACACGGCGCAGCGGCGCGGCGCGACCGAGCACTTCTACAAGGCGACGCCGCGCGCCTTCGTCGGCGATCCGGCCTGGCGCAAGCTGCCGCCCTCGCTGCTCGGCGGGGTTTCGGCGGCGACGCTGCAGACCTTCCTCGACATCGCGATCGCGGCGCTCGAAGCAGGGACCCTCGACGACCGCACCGACACCGTCTTGCGCTGGATGCCCCTCTCCCTCGACGACGAGGGGTGGAAGGAGGTGGTCGCGATCATGGAAGAGGCGACCAGGTTGACGCTGGCCGCCCACCTGCGCAGCCAGGACCGGCTCAGCGCGAGCGGTGGGCGGGCCGCGATCTCGGCCGTGGTCGGGCAGGCCGCCTTCGAGACGGCGGGATCGCTGGAGGCGTGATGCCGGGGGGAAGCCCCGGCATCACTCCCACTCGATCGTCGCCGGCGGCTTCGAGGAGATGTCGAGGGCGACCCGGTTGACGTCGCGGATCTCGTTGATGATCCGGTTCGAGGCCCGCTCCAGCAGGTCGTAGGGGAGGCGCGCCCAGTCGGCGGTCATCGCGTCGTCGGAGGTGACGGCGCGGATCACGATCGGGTAGGCGTAGGTGCGCCCGTCCCCCTGCACCCCGACCGAGCGCACCACCGGCAGGACGCAGAAGGACTGCCAGAGCTGGCGGTAGAGCTCGGCCGAGCGGATCTCCTCCTGCAGGATCGCGTCGGCGGCGCGGAGGATGTCGAGCCGCTCCTTCGTCACCTCGCCGCCGACGATGCGAATCCCCAGGCCGGGGCCGGGGAAGGGCTGGCGCCAGACCATCCGCTCGGGCAGGCCGAGCTCGGCGCCGACCGCCCGCACCTCGTCCTTGAACAGCATCCGCAGCGGCTCGACCAGCTCGAACTCGAGGTCGTCGGGGAGGCCGCCGACGTTGTGGTGGGACTTGATCGTCGCCGCGTGGTCGGAGCCGCCGGACTCGATCACGTCGGAATAGAGCGTGCCCTGGACCAGGAAGCTGACGTCCTCGAGCTTCGCAGCCTCCTCCTCGAAGACACGGATGAACTCGGTGCCGATGATCTTCCGCTTCTCCTCCGGGTCGTCCTTGCCGGCCAGCTTCGCGAGGAAGCGCTGCTCGGCGTGGACGTGGACGAGCGGGATCCCGAACTGGCTGAAGGCCTCGACCACCTGCTCGGCCTCGTTGAGCCGCATCAGGCCATGGTCGACGAAGACGCAGGTGAGCCTGTCGCCGACCGCCCTGTGGACGAGCAACGCCGCCACTGAGGAATCGACGCCGCCGGAGAGGCCGCAGATCACCCGCCCCTCCCCCACCTGGGCCCTGATCTTCTCGACCTGCTCGGCGATCACCGACCGCGGCGACCACTCCTCGGCGCAGCCGGCGACGTCACGGAGGAAGCGGGTGAGGATCTCGGTCCCGTAGGGCGTGTGGACGACCTCGGGGTGGAACTGGATCCCGTAGAGCCCGCGGTCGGGCAGCTCCAGCGCCGCCACCGGCGAGCTCGGGCTCGAGGCCAGCGCCGTGAAGCCCTCCGGCGCCTCGAAGACGGCGTCGCGGTGGCTCATCCAGCAGCTCTGCTCCTCCGGCAGGCCCCCGAGCAGGCGGCCGCCGCCGTCCCGCAGGACCAGATCGGTCCGCCCGAACTCCCCCGTCTCGGCCGACTCGACCCGCCCCCCGAGCGCCAGCACCATCGCCTGCATCCCGTAACAGATCCCCAATATCGGAATCTCGAGGTCGAGCAGCTGAGTGGGAAACGCGGGAGCCCCTTCCTCATACACGGAAGCGGGACCCCCCGACAGCACCAGCCCCTTGGGCTGCCGAGCTTTGATCTTCTCCACAGGCGTCGAGGCCGGGAGCATCTCCGCGAACACGCCGCATTCCCGGATCCGCCTCGCGATCAGCTGCGAGTACTGCCCTCCGAAGTCCAGCACCAGTACCTCCTCCAGCGCCCCTCCGGCGGGTGGCACGGTAGGGGGAACCGTGTCTGAGGAAGCTTTAGCTACCGGAAGACATGGTGGGTCCCCTGCCGTGACAGGACCCGCCGGCCCGGACGCCTTCGAAGCACTAGTCATCCGAAACGGCGACCCCCGTGGAAACCGCCGCCCGACCGTTCGACCCCATCCCCACGTGCTGCTCGTTCTGCAGCTTCTTGCCCTCGCTCATCAACGCCGGGGCGACCATCACCTCGGCCCGCTGGAAGGAGCGGATGTCCTCGTAGCCGCAGGTCGCCATCGAGGTTTTCAGCGCCCCCATCAGGTTGAAGGTGCCGTCGTTCTCCTTGGCCGGGCCGAGGAGGATCTCCTCCAGCGTCCCGTCCTGCTTGGTCGAGACGCGGGTGCCGCGCGGCAACGAGGGGTGAAAGGTCGCCATCCCCCAATGGAAGCCGCGCCCGGGGGCCTCCTTGGCCCGCGCCAGCGGCGAGCCGATCATCACCGAGTCGGCGCCGCAGGCGATCGCCTTGGAGACGTCGCCGCCGGTCCGCATGCCGCCGTCGGCGATCACGTTGACGTACTCGCCGGTCTCCAGCATGTGCTGGGCGCGGGCGGCCGCGACGTCGGCGATCGCCGTCGCCTGCGGGACCCCGATCCCGAGCACGCCGCGGGTGGTGCAGGCGGCGCCGGGGCCGACGCCGACGAGGACGCCGACGGCGCCGGTCCGCATCAGGTGCAGCCCGGTCGAGTAGGAGGCGCAGCCCCCGACCACGGTCGGCACCGGCACCTCGGCGATGAACTCCTTCAGGTTCAGCGGCTCGACCGTGGTCGAGACGTGTTCGGCCGAGATCACCGTGCCCTGGATGACGAGGATGTCGAGGCCGGCCTCGACCGCCACCTCGTAGTAATCGCGCACTTTCTGCGGCGTAAGCGAGCCGCAGACGACGGCGCCGCGGGCCTTGATTTCCTCGATCCGCCTGGCGATCAGCTCGGCCTTGACCGGCTCGGTGTAGATCTGCTGCATCAGCCGCGTCGCTTCGTGCTTGGGAGCGGCGGCGATCGCCTCCAGCTTCTCCTCGGCGTTCTCGAAGCGCGACCAGATCCCCTCCAGGTTCAGCACCCCGAGCCCGCCCAGCTCGTTGGTCAGCACCGCGGTCTCCGGGCTCACCACTCCGTCCATCGCCGAGGCGACCAGCGGCAGCTCGAAGCGGTAGGGGCCGAGGGTCCAGCTGATGTCTATGTCGTCGGGATCGCGCGTCCGGCGGGAAGGAACGATCGCGATGTCGTCGAATCCGTAGGCGCGGCGACCCTTCTTGCCGCGGCCGATTTCGATTTCCAAGTTAGTCCTCCAAGGGCTGCTGCTGGCGTTCTGCGTGGAAACAGTCAGCCTACACTTCGGCGGGGACCTCCAAGTCGTGCACGGAGACCTCGCCCAGCAGCCTCTCGACCTGGTTGCGGTCGACCGTGCCGGCGCCGAAGTGCTGGGTCGACTCGGCTCCACAGGCCACTCCGTAGGCCAGGCAGTCCTCCGGCGAGCGGCCCTCGTAGCGGCCGGCGACGTAGCCGGCGAGGAAGGCGTCGCCGGACCCCACCGTCGAGACCGGCTCCAGCGACTCGGTGTGGACCTCCAGCAACCTGCGGGAATTTCCCTCGCCGACGGCGGCGACGCAACCGTCGGGACGGGTGATCGCCGCCTCGGCGGCGCCGAGGCGGACCAGTTCGAGCAGGCCCTGGGCAACGTCGCCCTTGTCGGCGAACTCCTGGCCGACCAGCTCCTCCGCCTCGCGCTCGTTCGGCGTCACCATCGAAGCGCCCGCCCGCACCCCGGCCAGCATCGCCTCGCCCTCGGCGTCGAGGACCACCGGCACCCCCCGCCGCGCCAGGTCCTCGACCAGGCGCGCGTAGAAGTCGTCGCCGGCCCCCGGCGGCACCGAGCCGGCGAGGACGCAGAGCCTGGCGCCGCCGGCCAGGTAGGCGATCCGCTCGAAGAGCCGCTTCACCTCCTCGGGGCTGACCGCCGGGCCGCGCTCGTTGATCTCCGTCTGTTCGCCCGAGGTCGGGTCGATCACGGCGAGGTTGACCCGGGTCTCGGAGGCGATCCGGACGAAGTCGGTCAGCACCGATTCCTCGTTCAGCTGTTCCAGCACCCGGGTCCCGGTCGGGCCGCCGACGAATCCGGTGGCGATCACCGGCCGGCCGAGGAGGTTGAGGGCGCGGGCGACGTTGATCCCCTTGCCGCCGGCGACGGTGCGGCTCTCGACCGAGCGATGGCGGCGCCCGAGGCGGAAGTTCGGGACCGCCACGGTGCGGTCGACCGCCGCGTTCAAGGTCACGGTGAGAATCACCTGTTCATCACCCCGGTTCGCTCCTCGCTTCCTTCCCTGCGGGCCCGTGCGCGCAGCAAAATTGCCGAACCGATGAGTATCACGAACGCCCCCAGGGCGATAGGGATCCAGTTGTCTGCGAGGAAGGCGCGGGCGCGGTCGAAGGAGCTCGCCTTCGGGACCGCGCGGGCGGCGAGCAGGGGCACGCTGCCGACCCGGCTTCCTTCGACGAAGACGGTCGCCTCTCCGAGCTTCCTGCCGCGCCGCAGCGGCCCCTCGACCTCGGCCGGTGCGCGCACCGCGACTTCGGGGCGCTGCCCCTTCCGCACCCCGACCGCCAGCGAGCGCTCGGCCCGCAGCGGCAGCTTTCCGCCCGAGTAGCGGATTGCGGGGTCGGCCAGATCCTGTCCGGCGCGGATCGGCCGCGCGTGGCGGTACCGGCGGAAGCCCCATTCGAGCAGTTCGAGGCTGCCGTCGAAGCGTTCTTCGTCGGTCCAGGCGCCGATCATCGCCGAGATCAGGCCGATGCCGTGCCTGCGTCCGGAGCCGACCAGCACGTACTCGGCGCCGAAGGTGTGGCCGGTCTTCACCCCCGTCGCCCAGGGCGCCAGCTTCAGCAGCTCGTTGATCGACTCGATCCGGCGCCGCGGGCGGACGCTGGTCAGCCTCGCTTCGCGCGAGTCGGCGATCTTGGCGAAGGCGGGAATCGCCAGCAGGCGCCTGGTCAGGGCCATCAGGTCGGCGGCCGAGGAGTAGTTGCCCTTCTGGTCGAGCCCGACCGGGTTGGCGTAGTGGGTGTGGGAGAGGCCGAGCGCGGCCGCGTAGCGGTTCATCTGGGCGACGAAGCGCTTTTCGGTGCCGGCGGCGTCGATCGCCAGGGTGTGGGCGGCGTCGTTGCCGCTGCGCAGGATCAAGCCGTAGAGGAGATCGCGGACGCTGATCCGCTGCCCCACCCGCAGCCCCATCAGCGACTCGCCGTATTCGGGGCTGTAGGGCTGGGCGCGGACGACCCTGTCGAGCGGCATGTCCTTCATCGCCACGTAGGCGGTCATCAGCTTGGTCGTGCTGGCGATCGGCAGCGCTTTGTTCAGCGCGCGGGAGGTGAGAACGTCGCCGCTGCGGGCGTCGATCAGGCCCCAGGAGCGGGATTCGAGCCGGGGCGGCGGATCCGCCCGCTGCGGGGGCGGCTGCCCTGGCTGCGGTGCGGCGGCGACGAGGGCAGGGAAAAGCACGCTGCCCAGGACCGCGAGCAGCAGCGCGGCGCCATGGCGCCGCCGGCTCACTTCAGCTTCAGGGTTTCGCCGGCCCGGAGGATCTGCGGGTCCACTTCCGGGTTCAGCGCCATGATTTCGGAGACGGACACGCCGCTCCGCTGGGCGATCGACGTCAGCGTGTCGCCGGTCTGCACCGTGTAGGTCTTCGGCGTCTTCCGCTGCTGCTTCTTCTTCGCTTCCTTCTGGGCCTGGTGCTTGCGGTGGTGGTGGCCGCCCGAGCTGCTGCCGTTCATAGCCGAAGAGGCGACGACGACCACGACGACGACCGCCGCTATCAGGGCTATCACTGCGACGATTCGGGCGGCGGCGCTAGTGCTTTGTTTCATCGGGGTGGCCATCGAGCTGGGGGCGGGACCGGTTGGGGGGCTTGATCGTAATCAGGCGAGGCGGGTCAGGTGGTCGATATCGCCCAAACGGCCTCGCGCAGGCGCTCGGCCGCGGCGGCGGGATCGGGGTCGGCGGCGATCCCGCGCGAGGCGGCGACCAGGCCGGCGGCGCGGCCGGCCGAGAAGGCGGCTCCGAGCAGCTCCGGCTTCCCGCCCTGGGCGCCGACGCCGGGGATGAGGAAGATCGCCCGCGGCATCAGCTCGCGCATGCGGGCGAAGTGCTGGGGCTCGGTGGCGCCGAGCACCGCGCCCATCCCGCTCAGCCCGGAGGCCCCGGCCAGCCGTCCGGAGAGCTCGTCGACGATCGCCGCGAGGCGCTCGTGCAGGGGCCGCTCAGGGGACGGCAGGTCCTGCAGATCGGCGGCGCCCGGGTTGCTGGTGCGGACGAGGGCGAAGACGCCGGCTCCGGCCTCCTCGGCGGCGCCGACGAGCGGCTCCAGCGCGTCGCGGCCGAGCAACGGGTTGGCGGTGAAGGCGTCGGCGCCGAGCCCGGCGACGGGGCCCCAGGGAGTGGGCGTCTCCCCCACCAGCGCCTGCGCGTAGGCGGCGGCGGTGACCGGGACGTCGCCGCGCTTGCCGTCGGCGACGAGAAGGAGGCCGGCTTCGCGGGCGGCGGCGCAGGTCTCTTCGAGGGCCCTCCAGCCGGGGGCGCCAAGTCGCTCGAAACAGGCGAGCTGCGGCTTCACCGCCACGCAGGCGGGGCCGGCGCGCTCGATCAGGGTACGGCAGTGAGCGGCGACCGCCGCGGCTGCCAGCTCGGCGGCCGGCGCCTCGGGATCGCCGGCCCCGTCCCCGCCCAGCTTGGCCGGGTCGGGGTCGAGGCCGAGGCAGATCTGACTGCGGCGCTCCTCTACGAGCGCCGCCAGCCGATCCGCGAAATGGGCCAGTTGGTCCCTAGCCTTTGACCTGGCTCTTCAGCGCCGAGCCGGCGGAGAAGCGGGGCACCTTGCCGCCGGGGATGGTGATCCTTTCGCCGGTGCGGGGGTTGACGCCCTGGCGCGGGCCGCGCTCGGCGACGTGGAATTTGCCGAAGCCGGTGAAGGCGACCTCCTCGCCCTTGCTCAGGGCGCCGGAGATGGCCTCGAGAACCGCGTCGACAGCGTCGCTGGCAGCTTTTTTGCTGCCCAGCCGCTCGTCGCCGGCAAGTTGGTCAAGAAACTCAGCCTTGGTCACGTCGTGTGTCCTCCTCGGGGTTTGAAGATCGGCGCACCCTAACAGCGCTCACGGCGTAAGAACCCGCGCTCTAGAGCCAAACGTCACGAACCGCGGTCACGAGCCGCTGATCGCCAGCTCGGCGATCAGCAGCGGCGGGGTGCTGACCGAGCCCCCGAACGGGACCCAGCGCGGCTCGGCGCCGGCGGCGGCGACCGCCCCCAGCACCGCCACCAGCTCACCGGCGATCGTGAACTCGCGGACCGGCTCGGCGAGGGCGCCGTCGCGGATCATCCGTCCCGAGGCGCCGACCGAGAAGACCCCGGTTACCGGGTTGACGCCCGAGTGCAGGCCGGCGACGTCGGTGATGTAAACCCCCTCGCCGGCCTCGGCCAGCAGCTGCTCGGGCGAGTGCGAGCCGGGGGCGACGACCAGGTTCGAGGCCGAGGCGGAGGGGAGCGAGCGGTAGCCGCCGCGGGAGGCGGAGCCGGTCCCCTCGACCCCCTCGCGGTTGGCCGCGTAGGTGTCGTAGAGGTAGGAGCACAGGCGACCGCCCTCGATCAGGGCGGTGCGGCGCCGCGGCACCCCCTCGCCGTCGAACGGCGCCGAGGCAGGGCCCTCGGGGGCGCGGCCGTCGTCGTGGAGGACGAGTGCCCCGCTTGCGATCTCGTCGCCGAGGCGGCCGGCGAGTGGCGAGCGGCCGCGCTGGACGGCGCGGGCGCTGAGGCCGCCGCCGATCAGGCCGACGAAGCTGGCGGCGACGGTCTCGTCGAGCACCACCGGGCAGGAGCGCGACTGCGGCTTGCCGGCCCCGATCATCGCCAGCGCCCGCTGCGCGCCTTCGCGTCCGACCGCCTCCGGGTCGAGGCCACGGGGGCCGCGGGCGAGGCCGAAGCCGAGACCGGTCTCGCGGGTGCCGTCGCCTTCGGCCAGCGCCTGCAGGTAGGCGTAGCAGGAGGAGGTCTCATACGAGCCGGCGACCCCGGTCGAGGAGGCGATCGCGATCTGCTCGTCGGCATCGGCGTAGACGGCGGTCTCGACCGCGACCAGGCGCGGGTCGGCCTCGAGCGCGGCGCGCTCGACCGCGATCGCCAGCTCTGCCACCCGCGCGGCCTCCCATTCGCCCACCGAGGGGTCGCCGAGGCCGGCGAGCGCCTCGAACTCGGCCGGCTGCGGCGGCCCCGCGAACTCGTCCTCGTCGGCGACCTCGGCCGCCTCGGCGGCGCGGGCGGCGATCGCCGCCACCCCGGGCTCGGAGAGGTCGGTCCCGTAGGCGTAGCCGACCCGGTGGCCGGTCCAGGCGCGGATGCCGACGCCGCTCTGCACCGCCGCGGTCAGGCTCTCGACCTCGCCGGCGTGGGCGCGGACGGTGCGGCCGCTCTCGCGCTGGACGTAGGCCTCGGCGTCGCCGGCGCCGGCGCCGGTCGCGGCCTCGACGGCACGGCGGGCGACCGCGCTCAGGTCGGTCATCTCGCCGCCCTCCGCCGTCGAAGCTCCGGCGGTGTTCCTTTTGTCGATATAGCGAACATAAGGAACACCGCTCGCCTCGTCGCCGGCCCCGGCCTCATCGTTCCGTCCCCCCGACCGTCAGCGCCCGCAGGCGGACGTGGCCCTGGCCGGTGCCGACCGGGACTTTCTGGCCGCCCTTGCCGCAGATGCCGGTCTTCATGAAGAAGTCGCTGCCGACCGCGTCGATCGCCGCCAGCGCGTCGAGGCAGTTGCCGATCAGGGTCGCGCCGCGGCAGGGGCTGGTGACCCTGCCGCCCTCGATCAGGTAGCCCTCGGAGACGCCGAAGACGAAGTCGCCGGTCGCCGGGTCGACCTGTCCGCCGCCGAAGGAAACCGCGTAGAAGCCGCGCTCGACCTCGGCGATCATCTCCTCGGGGGCGGCGTCGCCGGGGGCGATGTAGGTGTTGGTCATCCGCGGGATCGGCAGGTGGCGGAAGCTCTCGCGCCGGCCGTTGCCGGTCGAGGCGACGCCGGCCCGCTCGGCGGTGAGGTGGTCGTAGAGGTAGGAGGTGAGGCGGCCGTCCTCGATCACCAGCGTCTTCTGGGTCGGCCGGCCCTCGTCGTCGATCGCGTCGCTGCCCCACTCGCCGGGGAGGCGGCCGTCGTCGTAGGCGCTCAGCAGCGGCTCGGCGACGCGATCGCCCATCTTGTCGGCGTAGACGCTCGCGCCCTTCTCGATGTGGTCGGCCTCGAGGCCGTGTCCGGTCATCTCGTGGAAGAGGACGCCGCCGAAGCCGCCGCCGACCACCACCGGCATCGAGCCCGAGGGCGCGGGAACGGCGCCGAGCAGGGTCAGGGCCTTCGCCGCCGCCTGCTCGGCGATCTGGCCGGGCTCGTCTTCGAGCAGCTCGTAGCCGCGGTGGGCGCCGAGGGTCTCGGCCCCGGTCTCGACCGCGCCGTCGCGGCGGGCGACCACCTGGACCCCGATCCGGACCCGGGTGCGGTCCTCGCCCGTGAAGAGGCCGTCGGAGTTGGCCACCGCGACCTCGCGGCGGGCCTCCGCGTAGGAGGCCATCAGCTGGGCGACCTCGCCGCCCTTCGTCCGCCCCCGCTCGTCGAGCTCGCGCAGCATCTCGGCCTTCTGGGCGGCGGGGACGTCTTCGGGGGCTCGTTCGATCGGCAGCGGCGTCGTCTGGCAGGTCTGCAGCGGCCGCGGCTCGCGGCGCTCGCCCTTCAACGCGGCGGCGGCTTCGTCGGCGGCGCGCTCGAGATCGGCCGGGTCGAGGCCGTCGACGTGGGCGAAGTAGGTGGTGTTGCCGTCGACGACGCGGACCCCGGCGCCCTCCTCGGCCCCCGACTGGACCGACTCGATCCGCCGCTCGTCGATCGCCAGCGTTTGCCCCCGGCGCCGTTCGGCGAAGACCTCGGCGAAGCTGCCGCCGTGGGCGAGCGCGCGGGAGAGGACGCGGGCGGCGACGTCGCCGTCGAGCAGCTCGCTCATCCGCGCTCCCCCTTGCCCGCGACCTCGATCAGGCGCCCGGCGGCGACGAAGAGCTCGGCGCCGCGCTCGGAGTCCTGGGCGTGGTCGGCGCTGCGGCCGCCCGGGTAGTAGAGGCGGGCGAAGGGGCGCCGGGCGACGCGGCGGCGGCGCATGTAGGCGGCGGCCTCGTCGGCGTAGGCGGAGACGCGGTCGAGGAGGATGCGATGCGGCTTCTGCATCAGCCGTCCCCTCCCTCCGACGGGCCGATCCGTCCATCCCCCTCCGCCGACGGGCCGTTTTGTCCATCCATAGGCGACCTATCGTCCCGCCGGCCCGCAGAGGCCGATATTTCGTCCCGTCGAAGCTCGCGCAGCATCGAGCGCAGGTCGAAGAGCATCAGCGAGGCGAGGGCGAAGCGCTCGGTCACCGCGACCGCGGCGAGCGCCTCATTGCGGATCGCGAAGACCTCTCCCTGCTCGGTGGCGATGTGGACCTGCTCGACCGGGATCCCCTCGGCGGCGTCGGCAGCGGCGAAGAGGGCGGCGGCGTCCTCGGCCCAGCGCGTGGGCTCCTCCCCCGTCGCGGCCAGAACCGCCCCGTCGGGGCCGAGGATCGCGGCCCCGCGCAGGTCGGGCGACATCTCGGTCAGGAAGGCCAGCGCCGCGTCCGCGGACTCCCCGGACGGGGGGGCGGTGGCGGAGGCGTCGGCCATCTGCGAAAAACTACCGACCGTGACCCTCGCCCGAGCTTCCTGGATCACCGTCGTCGTCGTCTGCGCGATCGCCGCGGTCCTCTTCGCCTTCAGCGGCTACACCGGCTACGCGATCACCCTGGTCGCGATCGGCCTGGCCGGCGCGGTCAACCTCCTCCCCCCGCCCTGACCGCCCGGTTCTGTGCTTCCTTTGTCCTGTATGGCAGGACAAAGGAAGCACAGAACTCCGGGATCGCCTTCGGCTCAACCCGCCCGGTAGGGGCCCTCTTCGCGCTCGCGGAAGGAGGTCTCCGGCTCGACGTGGATCAGCACCTCGGCCTGGGGGATCTCCGCCTCGATCGAGTCGCGCATCTCGTGGGCGAGCTCGTGGGCGCGCTCCAGGGTGGTGCCGGAGCGGTACTGGACATGGAAGTCGATGTGGCGGCGGCTGCCGGCGCGGCGGGCACGGAGCTTGTGGTACCCGGCGACCTCGGGGGTGCGGGCGGCGGCTATCGCCGCCTCGATCCGGTCCATCTCGGACTCCGGCAGGGCTTCGTCGATCAGCACCCCGGAGGAGCGGCGGATGATCGTCAGGCCGGCGGAAACGATCGCGACGGCGACCACCAGCGCCGTGATCGAGTCGAAGGCGACGGCGCCGGTGATCTGGACCAGGGCCAGCCCGACCAGCACCCCGAGGGAGGTGAGGGCGTCGGTGCGCAGGTGCGCGGCGTCGCCTTCGAGGGCCGGCGATTCGGTCGCCCGGCCGCGGCGGTAGAGGTAACTGGAGACGAGCAGGTTGGCGACCGTCGAGAAGCCCATCACCGCGATGCCGACCCCGAGCGATTCGACCGCGGAGCCGACGACGAGCCGGCGGGTCGCCTCATAGACGATGATTCCCGCACCGACGAGGATCAGGATTCCCTCGATCGCCGCCGCCAGGTTCTCGACCTTCTCGTGGCCGTAGGGGTGCTCCTCGTCGGCCGGCGCGTCGGCTTTGCGGACCGAGACGAAGGCGATCACCGAGGCGACGAGGTCGATCAGCGAGTGGATCGCCTCGGTGACGATCGCGATCGAGCCGGTGATCGCCCCGGCGGCGAGCTTGAGCGCGATCAGCAGCGAGTTGGAAGCGATCGAGAGGCCGGCGGCCTTGCTCTTGGCGGTCATCGCTCCGGCTCGGGCTCCAGTCCCAGGTGGCGGGCCAGCATCCGTGCCGCCTTGCCGCGGTGGCTGATCGAGTGCTTCTCCTCCGGCCTCAGCTCGGAGAACGTGCGGTGATCGCCGTGGCCGGTCTCGTCGGGGACGAACGCCGGGTCGTAGCCGAAGCCGCCGCTGCCGCGGCCCTCGCGCAGCAGCGTCCCCTCGCAGGTCGCCTCGAAGACGTACTCGTGTCCGTCGGCGTCGACCAGGGCGATCGCGCAGACGTAGGCGGCGCGGCGCTCGCCGCCGGCAGCGTCGACCTCGCGCAGTAGCTTCGCCAGGTTGGTCTCGTCGCTTGCGCCCTCGCCGGCGTAGCGGGCCGAGTAGATCCCCGGGGCGCCGCCGAGGTCCATCGCTTCGATCCCGGAGTCGTCGGCGATCGTCGCCGCGCCGGTGGCGGCGCGGGCGGCGCGGGCCTTGATCAGCGCGTTGGCCTCGAAGCTGTCGCCGGTCTCGGGCGGCAGCTCGACCTCGGCGGGGAGCGGCTGCAGGTCGACCGCCGGCAGCAGATCGGCCATCTCCCGCAGCTTGTGCGCGTTGCGGGTGGCGAGAACGAGCGCCGGCTGCAACGTCGCTTCGCGAGCCGTCACGAAGCGGCTCGCTCCTGCACCTCCCGCAGGCGGCCGATCCCGAGCTCGGCCAGGCCCAGCAGCTCGTCGAGCGAGGCGCGCGAGAGCGGCGTCCGCTCGGCCGTCGCCTGCACCTCGACCAGGCCGCCGTCGCCGGTCATCACCACGTTGGCGTCGACTTCGGCGTTGGAGTCCTCGCCGTAGTCGAGGTCGCAGAGGGCGCGGCCGTTGACCATGCCGACGCTGACCGCGGCGACCGAGCCGGTCAGCGGCAGCGAGTGCAGCGCCCGCTTGTCGACCAGCTTCTGGAAGGCCTGGCGCAGGGCGACGTAGCCGCCGGTGATCGCCGCGCAGCGGGTGCCGCCGTCGGCTTCGAGCACGTCGCAGTCGACGTAGACGCTGCGTTCGCCCATCGCCCGGAAGTCGACCGCGACCCGCAGGGCGCGCCCGATCAGCCGCTGGATCTCGACCCCGCGCCCGTCCTGTTTGCCCTTCGAGATGTCGCGCGCCTTGCGGTCCCCGGTCGAGGCGGGCAGCATCGCGTACTCGGCCGTCACCCAGCCTTTCCCCTTGCCCGTCATCCAGCGCGGAACCTGCTCCTGAACCGAAGCCGTGCAGATCACCCGCGTCCGCCCGATCGAGATCAACGCCGACCCCGCGGCGCTTTCCACGAACCCCGCGTCGATCGTCACCGGCCGGATGTCGGCCGGCGCCCTGTCGTAACTGCGTGAAGCTGGCATCGGGCGAGTGTTTCATGTGAGGGGCGCGGGTACCCCCCAGGCTCACGAAGCTCCGGACTTCAGCGCAGGCAGGTTGACCGCCGGCCGCTCACGCCGGTCGCAGGCTCACTCCGCGTCGGATGTGTCTTCGTCGATCGAGATCCCGCATTCACCAGCCGACCTTGCTACCCCTCGGACGATCAGATCGATCTTTTGCGCACGGGGAATAGCCTCATCGCCAGCGATTCTGTTGACAAAGGCCCTCTCCGCCGCGGCGTCGTGGGGCGGGAGGTTTAATCGGTCGATCAGCTTGAGCATGCGAGCTCTCGTTCTCTCCACGCCGGCATCCTGAAAGGACGGGATGACCTCGGTGTTGAAAAGCGAACTATCGAATCGGGGATAGGAGGACCGCGTCGCCTCGGTCATTCTTCGTTCGTTTTGGTCTTGGTACAAGACCTGCCGCTCCGCCCGGTATGCAACGAAGTTTGCAAAATAATCAATAAATCGATGTCCAACGAGCCAGAGGCCGGCCGCGGATGCGACAACGGCGAATCCCGCAACGCCGATTCCCGCAAGGACGGCCCTCGAAGGGCCTAGGAAATCAGCGATCAACCAGAGAGACGCCAGCGTGCTGCCCACGGGCGCCGCTACGGCAAAGGCTCTCTGCAAATGCGTCATCGTCATGTCATCTACCCCGCTAGCTGCGCTCCCGCGACAACCGTTCCCAGAAGGATTACAGCGCCTGCCAGATTAGGCAAGACGATCCCCCGACCGGTTCGAAGGGCAGGAGGATCGTGTGCGTTGTCATAGCCGAAGTTCCTGACCATGGCCGGGATTCCCGAAAGTCCGAGGATGAAAACGAAAATCAGGGTGAGCACCTGCACAGTGCTTAGCGAGCCACGGCCATCTGCCCGGTCGAGAGCCAGCACCATCAGGGCGACGACAGCCGCAATCACCCAGTCGAGCCACCAGACCAGATCCTCCCGAATAAGGCCGTGGCTCTTGTTCCTGGGCGGCTGGCGCGAGATCAGCTTGAGGAGTATCTGGAGCCCGATCGTCATCACACCGATGAGGAGGCTGAGTGCGAAGGGGCTGATGCGGAGACCCTTGTCGGCGCTAGCTTCGGTGCGGTCGGCCTCCGGCTTCTTTTTCCTGGCGTTCGGAATCGGAGCCGACGTCGCGGTCGGTTGAGCCCGAGCCCCAGAGCAGGCCCAGCCACCGGCCGGAAGGAACATGGCCGCCGCGGTGGCCAGCAGCCAGATGAGAATCCTCCGGACATTCAACGAACAACGAGGCATGGGCGCGCGTACTCTAGTGATCTCGAAGGTTGTGACGGAGTCGTCCGATCATCGGGGCGCGAAGCGCCCCACCCCTTAGAACGGGCTGGGGGCGGACCCTTCGGAAAAAACGCCGCCCCCCTCCCGTGTTCTTTATTTGAAGGCGACTTTGTCGACCGCCTCCTTGATCTTGTTGACGATGACGTCGGCGAGCTCGGTGCCCTGCTTGCCATTCAGTCTCTAACGTAAGGGGGGCGCCCCAATGAAGCTCGATGGCTATATCCGCGTTTCGCGTATCGGAGGCCGCTCCGGCGATGCTTTCATCTCGCCCGGAGAGCAAAAGGAGCGTGTCAGAGCCTGGGCCAAGTCGCAAGGCCACCGGATCGCCAAATGGCACGAAGACCTCGATCAGCCGGGATCGAAGGCGAATAGGCCGGGGCTGAATGCCGCGATGAAGAGGATCGAGTCGGGCGCGACGGGTGGGCTAGTGGTCGCTCGCCTTGATCGCTTCGGCCGCTCGGTTCAGGACTCGGCCAACCTGCTGGCGCGCATCCGCGCCGCCGATGGCGTCCTCTGCACGGTTGCCGAGGGAATCGACACCTCCGGCTACATGGGGAAGTTCCTAGCCGATCTCTTTGCTGCGCTTGGCGAGCTGGAGCTGGCTCGCATACGCGAGAATTGGGACACCGCCCGCAAGTCGGCAGTGGCGCGAGGCATCCACGTCTCCGGCAAGGTGCCGACCGGCTACCGGCGCAACGAGGACCGCGTGCTCGAACCGGACCCCAGGGTCGGGCCGGTGATCCATGAGCTGTTCCGCCGTCGCGCCGCCGGCGTCTCCTGGACGCAGCTCGCCCGCTTCCTTGAGGAGGAAGGAGTGGTGACGCCCTGGGACAACAATCACTGGACCGTCGCCAGCGTCGGCACGATCGTCCGCAACCGGGTCTACCTCGGCGAGGCGCGGGCCGGGAAAATCGTCAACCCCGACGCGCACGAGCCGATCGTGACTCTGGCCGAGTGGCAGGCTGCCAACAAGGCCCGCGGCGTCCACCCCGGCCGCTCAGGCAAGGGAACGGGTCTGCTCTCAGGCGTCCTCCGCTGCGCCGGATGCAGCTACGCGATGAAGCCGAAGATGGGCAAAACGCGCCATGGCAAAGACTTCCTCGAATACGGCTGCAAGCCCGACAAGGCGGGTGGGCGCTGCCGGGCGCCCGCCTCGGTCAAGGCCAGCGTGATAGAGCCCTTCGTCCTCTCCCACCTGTTCACCTTCGCCAAGGACGCCACGGCTCGCACCCAGGAGGAGGACGGCTCGAACCTGGATGCCGAAATCGCCGCCGCCGAAGCCGAGCGAGACGCTGCCCTGGACGAGCGTCTTGCCGAAGCGCTGGGAGGGTCGGAATCCGACGTGTACTTGCGCACGGTCGAAAGCCGCCAGGCGCGGGTCGACGCGCTGCTCGAAGAGCGCGCCGAACGTGACCAAGAGCGCCAGCCGGCTGAGATCGAGGCCGACCTAGAGCAGGTCTGGGAGGACCTGACCCTCGAAGACCAGCGCCGCGTCCTCCACTCGGTCTTTGATTCGGTCTTCGTGTGGCGAACCAGCGACAGCGGCCGCAACGGCAAGCTGCCGATCGCCGAGCGGGCGCGTCTATTCCTTGCCGGAGAAGGACCGCCCGTCCCGATCCGAGGGCAGCGGGGGACCATCCGCACGCTCCCACTCAACGATCCTGCGGGCGACAAGTGAGCGAGCCGGTGGATTACCCATTCCGGGACTCAGGACTGAAGTTGAACCGGGCTGCGGAACATTTCCGCTCGCTGCACTCTGCGGTGGGAGAGTTTGTCGCCAGTGAACCTCACTCTCTAACCGCCGAGATAGACGTGGCAGCCTCCCGCTACAACGTCTACGCCAGGATCAACAACCCTCCGCCGCCGGAGTTGAGTCTGATTGCTGGCGATTTTCTGCAGAACCTTCGGGCCGCGCTCGATCATCTGATCTGGCAACTCGTCCAGGCGAGCGGTCAGAAGCCAGGACGCAGTAATGCGTTCCCCATTTTGGGCAAGGCACCGACGGTAAAGAACGGCGGGGTCGATAGATGGAATCGACAACTAACCTCGATCCACCGTTTTTACCTCGCGGGGTGTGATGGGGCGACTTGAGATAGGTAACAGCGCCAGGGTGGTTCCAGGGAACCACCCTGGCGCTCCTTTGGAGGGTGCTCACCGGCGAAGCGGAGCGTCGGCGGCCGTTCGCGGGCAGGCGAGACGGGCAGGTCCGTCAAGTGGAGTTGTGACCGGGGGGCGAGCCGCGCGGCTATGGGCTCGAAGCGACCGGCAGCGCCCGCAGCCGCGCGAAGGCCGCGGCCAGCGCCTCGGCCCAGGGCCAGGAGCGGGGCAGCCGCAAGATCACCCGCCGCCCCGAGCGCACGATCCGTCCGGCGACGTGCAGCAGGCGCTGGCGAACGCGCTTGGGCTCGGCCAGGGCGAGCTCGCCTTCCAGACAGAGCAGGGCTGCCCAGCGCAGAATCGCCTGGGCGAGCAGCGAGACCTCCAGCCAGGCCCGGTTGTGCTCGAAGTCGCCGAAGGGCATGTTTCGCATCCCGGTTTCCTTGGCGATGCGGATCGAGTCCTCGACCCGGGCATGGCGGCGGTGGCGCAGCTCCAGGGTGGCGATGTCGGCGTCGGCTTGGTCGGTGATGAAGGCGGTGTGGCGGTAGCCCTGGGCGTCGAAGACCTGAAACTGGGCACCGGGGTGGGGACGCTCTCTGCGCACGATCAGCCGTGTGCCCTCAGGCCAGCTGGAGAGGTCGACGTGATCGCTCAGCTCTGCGACCTGGGCGCCCTCGCGCTCTTTGCCCTCGGCATCGATCGCCTGGCGCCAAGCCGCCTCGGGGAGGGCGAGGATCGCCTCCCGCACCCGTTCATCGACGCCGTAGCCGACCGAGAAGCGGATGTCGGCCTCGCGGCAGTCTGAGGCGAAGGCATGGGTGCGCCCGCCGATGTCGGCGCGGACGAGGATCTCGCGGTCGAGGTCTGCCTCGGGCAGTTGCTCTAGGGCGAGCTGCAAGACCTCGAAGTGATCGGTGGCGGTGTTGGCGCCGGCGTTGCCGGGGCGCAGGACGCCGGCCAGGGGCTCTCCTGTCTCCGTCAGGTAGCAGAGCAGCGGGTGAAAGCCGAAGCCGTTCTTGTAGGTGCCGGCGGCGCTCTGCTTCTCGGAGTGGGCGCTCACAAGCGACGCGTCGATGTCGAGGGTGATCGTCTGCGGACGGGTGCCCGCGTCCCAGGCGCACTCCAGTGCCTTCGCCCGAGCGGCGCGGAGCGCTTCCCGCACTACCGGATCGATCGACTTGATCGTCCGGTGGGCGGTGCTCTCTGAGGCCACCGGCCCGAACAGCGCCTCCTGGCCGCGCAGGATCCCGAGGTCTGAGAGGCAATCGCCACCGTCGGCGATCGCGACGGCGAGGTCGCGCAAGACGACGCCGGGATCGTGGGCGGAGCGGCGCTTGCGAGTCGGGGCCATCGCCTCCGAGAGACCGGCGGTAAGGCCGAGTCGATCAGACAGCTCGACCAGGAGATAGGCACCGGCGTGGGAGACGAGCCCCTCGCCGTCCGCCCTGACTTCTACGGTTCGGGATGTCGTTTGTGTCTTCACCTTCCGGGTGTCCTCCTGGGTTGTTGTGAATGGGTCGGCAAACCGCATTCTCAAGACCCAAGAGGACGTTCCCGGCGGGTTTTCTCAGCTGCTTATCGGTGGATCGAGGCTAAGGGGAGTTGATCCGAGGTTCTGGCGGTTCATAGAAAAGGTTCAGCCGTATAAGAGGCAAGATCGCCCGCACCTCGATCCACTTGCCGTCCTTCAGGGCCTGTCCAACGAAGACAAACACCGGGTTGTGTTTCAACGCTTCGCAGCCATCCCCCATCCCGAAAGCGCAGAGCCACGGCTCGATATCGAAGCCGTTTCGGATGTTGAGGTCGATGAGGAGTACGAACTGCTGGCCAACAAGGCCATCGAAGACGGGGACAAAATCGTGAGCGCCATCATCTCCGTTCTTGGGCCTAATCCCCGGGTCAAGGTAAAAGGGAAACTCGCCCTCGACGTAGCCTTCGGACAAGACCTCATACCGGCAGCCCAACTCATCCACATCTTTGATCGCGTCGATGCGGTCATCGCCCTCTTCTCCGCGGCCTGCTTCGGAGGCTCCTGGGGACCCAAGAGCCTTGGGGATCGGCTGGGGCCAGAGGTGTTCGAACGGCAGAACTGACCGCGCCTATGCCCTCCGATGGAGGATCGCCGTACGTTCCGAGGGCAGCGGAGACTAGGCTGCCGCGGCCATGGGATGGTCGCCACAGCCAGGAGAGATACTTCCGCGAACGAGCGCCTGCTGGTACGACCCGATCAAGTTTGAGGATTGGATTCTCGCTCCCCGTGGACACGGCCGCGAATGGCAGCAGGTCTTCGGTGTCGGGCTGGAAGACCGAGAGCGTGTGTGGCGGGCGCTCACCTCGGCAGCAGACTCCGCCGTGATCGTGGAGGTCCGCGATCGAGGAAGCGATGGGCTGGTCTGCGGGATTCAAGAGCGCGTGACGATCGGAACGCGGAGCGCGAACGTCACGATGAGCTGGCACTACGAGGATTCAGGCGCTGCGCCGCGGTTGGCCACCGCCTACCCGAGCCCCTAACATGTCCTCATGGCTGTAGCCCACAAAATCAACGCCTTCGACATCGTCGAGTTCACCGAGCGCGTCGATGACGCTCCTGCGGGCGCGCGGGGTGGTGTCCTAGAGCTGCGCGACGCCGACACGGCAATGATCGAGGTCACCAAGCCAAAGCTTGGACCTGCGGCGCGAATCGTCTTTGCGCCCCTATCCAAGGTCCGCCTGATCGAGCCAACGCCGCGCCGCTGAGAAGCCGGGCCACGGCGAACCGATCCACGCCCTGCGATATGAGCACTTCCCTTGAGGCGCCCCCTCCCCTTGCAATGCGGAAGCAGATCCGATCTCAACCGGCAGTTGCTCCCGGTGGCGGAAAGCGTCGGATGACCAGCCGAGCTCTGATGGGCCTCCTAGCGAGCACTTTCAGCCTTCTGGCGCTTGGAAGCATGCCAGCGGTGGCGAATGGCTCGGTGACCGCCCATCTCGACCTGTCATTCGGGCGTCATGGGCGCGCGATGCTCCCGCTTCAGAGTTGGAAGGTAGCCGCCGCGACCCCTAACGGTGGGCTTATCCTAAGCAGCAGTGATTCCCTGAAGCGCCTGACTCCAACCGGTCAACTCGATAAGTCATTCGGCCAAGGGGGGATTGTGACGCCTCCCCCTGTCGCCGGAGGCGTTTTCAAGATCGCGGGAGTTGCCGTCGATCCGCAGGGCCACCTCATCGTCGCCGGAACCTCGAAATACCCGCAACCGTCGCGATCCCCACCTGCCTTCGAACTCCTCAGGGAACCGGCGATAACGACCGGGCGGGTTCTCCGGTACCTGCCGAGCGGCACCCTTGACCCCTCCTTCGGAGACCAAGGGGTCGTAGAAACCGATTTCGGTCTATCGCCCCCTACTAGCGAAGGCAAGCAGCTAGAGCCAACGGCGCTGGTCGAACTCACGGGCGTGGCAGTCGACGGTGCCGACCGAATCGTCCTCTCCGGCGGCGCCGCCGTCGGACTCCGAGGCGGCTGCGCACATGACTGGTTCTGGAACGTACTCACCTACGCCGCGTTCATTGCGCGGCTGGGTGAATCCGGGACCCTCGATCCCTCCTTCGGAGGCGACGACGGCCTCTTCGGCGGACACGATGCAGCAGAAAATCCGCTGCGGTCCGAAGTTGCCACCGAGCCGATCGTCACCAGCAGCAATGGCGTGGCCTTCCTGCGCGGACCGGGCTATTGCCCACGCGGAGCAGGGTTCCCGGGCAAGGTTCAGTTGACCTCGTTCGGCGAGCCCATCGGCGCGGGTGAAGCCCACCTCAACCGCGGAAGGCTTTATTCGGCCGCTGCCGCCCCCGACGGATCGGTCGTCTTCCTCGAACAGCCAAATCGGGAAGAACCGCCTCTCCCCCGAATCATCCGCGTCAAATCCACGGGCGTCCTGACCAAATCGTTCGGCCGGGCCGGACGAATAGCGCTGAAGCTCCCCGGCCATGAAGAAACGCACCTGGAGTCGATTGCCGTCGATAGACGAAACAGAGTGCTTGTCGCTGGAATCAAAGCCACGCTGCACACCGGCCGGGGGCGCGGTCATCACTCAAAGCTCCGCCTTTCTTTCCTGCTTATGCGGCTAGGGCCAAAAGGAACAATCGACTCGGGCTTTGGAAGGCGCGGCGCCGTGGGGATCGGTTTCTCCTCGCTAACCGGAGGGGCTGACCTTCTCCTTGACCCGCAAGGGCGTGCCGTCGTGTCTGGCCCCTTCGTCCGCCACGGTCAAGCCAAGCGAGGACTAGCCATCGCCCGGTATATCCCGGCGAACTGAGCTATCCCACTCCACCGCCCACCGCCCGCCGAAGCGTCCTGAGAGAACGTCGGCGAAGGTGCGGGCGAAGCGCTCTCGCGCCTCCGGGGTGCTGCCGCCAGATCGCACGGCGCGGCGTTTTTTCGTCCCGGCCATTCCGATCGGTTTCGCGTTCGGGTTGAGGGCGACTTTCCCTCTGCGAGCGGGAGGGGAACCGGGACCGGCTCCCTTGGTGCCTTTCTTCGGAGGGGATGACGGCAACGCGGTCACAACCTCCTAAGCCCAGGCTGGGGAAACCTCTCCCCCGCCTTCGTGGCCGGAAGTCCGCAAATCGCGGTCAATGCTCGTGTCCGCCTTCGCCCACAGGCGTCCACTTCGCAAGGTCTTCGCTGCCGCAGAAGTGGCAACGGCTGGTGACGTCGCGGCGCCCTCGGTCATAGCGCGGGCGGTCGGGGTCGGGATAGGCAACCTCCTCGCAGGAGCGGCAGAGGCGCAGCAGATCGCGATCGACCTCCCCGAGGAAGTCCCGCGGCCGGTTGCGGGCGCGGGTGACGAGGCGCTGGGACTTCCAGCGGAAGCGCGCCCCGTCCTCGCGCAGCTCGAGGTAGGCCAGGCGGAGGCGCTCCCGCTCTTCGGCCGAGCGCCCGTCGTCAGCGGCTTGCCTACCCAGCGCGGCGGCGTCGACCTTCGCCAGCAGTTCGCCGGCTCGTAGGCGGCCGCGGGCCTTGCGCAGCGCCGGCCCGTCTCCGAAGCGCCGGGCCAGCTCGGCGACCTCTTCGAGCTGGCGTTCGCGCTGGTGCTCGGCAAGCTCATCGAGGGCGGCTTGCCCCTCGGCGCTCGGCTCGTCCTCGCCGAGCCGGAGGCGCAGCGGGTCCGCATACATCGCGGCGAGCGCCACCAGGGTCCGCCGCTCGACCACGTCGGGCTCGGCGTCCCGGTCCACGGTGACCTCCACCGCCTTGGCCACGAGCGGGCCGAAGCGCTCGATCCCCCAGCCGAGATGGCGGCGGTTCCGCAGGTCCGAAAGTGGACCCCTCGATCTGGGAACGCGACCCGCCGCCCGGTGCCTGCCGGCGCGGCCCAGGGCGAGGACCGGCCGGGGGGTCGGGGCGCCCTGAGCAGAGGTGACGACGAGATAGTCATCACCTAACAGGGCAGGAAGCCGCCGAAGTGGACAGCCTTTTTGGACGAAGAGACGAGTCCCTGCTTCATGCCCCCTTCATCAACCGAGGCGGCGATTTGTCCCCGCTAATTGTCTCGGAGGCTCCTTCCCCGCGAGGCGCTCCATCAGCTTGCGGTCTTCCTCAAGCTGCTCGCGGACGCGCTGTTGGAACTCGGGGTCGATTCGGCGGGTGGCGATGTGCTTGGCGATGGCCTCGCGGACCACGTCGGAAATCGTCATCTCGTCGGCACGGGCGACGGTGGCAAGGTCCGCCGCCTTCTCCTCTGGGAGCCGGAGGCTCATTGCCTTGGTTTTCACCGGGGCAGCCCTTTCCTCGGGGGCCGGGGGGAGACGACGAAGCTCCCCGGCCTGCTCGGAGCGGGCACGACCCACTCGATCCCCGCGAGCAGCCCACCGGCGCCGATGCCGAGCGCCGAGGCGAGCTTGACGAGAGTGTCGGCCCGGGGCAACCGCTGCCCGCTCTCGACGAAGCCAATCTCGGTGCGATGAAGCGAACAGCGGGCCGCCAGCTCTTCCTGGGAGTAGCCGGCACGGCGGCGGGCCATGAACAGGTTCCGGCCCAGCTGCTCGGCAGCCGCCCCGTCCCTCCTCCTGCCATCCATCAGACTTCGGCCAGCGCGTAGTAGTTGACCGCGGCCCGGGTCGCCAGTACGAGGTCGCCGACCCGGTGGAGCAGGCCACTGCAGACCAGTTCCCGCACCGCCCGCTCGACCCGTTCGCGCTCGATCACGTCGGCTGAGGCGACGGTGCGCTCGCGGATCAGCTCCTCAAGCGTGAACGCTTCCGACAGAGAAACAGGACCTCTCTCAGCACCGCCGCCTGGTCGCGTTCGTCCTGATCGGCGACGCTCGCGGCGCGCTCATCGGCGCCGCCAATATCCTTGCCGTGCATGGGAGCTCAACCTCCTGTGCCATGCCCCCGGCTGTTTGCGCAGCGCGGGGGCGCTTGTCGTATGCAGAACGAGACAGTAGCGGGACCAGATTTAAAGTGCAAGCACTAGAAAGTAAGTAGCTATTTCCTCCGAGCCTTGTGAAAGCGTGCTACCGATGAGCCCGCCCGGCAGTCCTCAGGTCGCCCTCGGCGCCGCGATCAAAGCGCTGCGGGAGAAGAAGGAGATGAAGCAGCAGACCCTCGCCGAGGCGGCTGGAATCGGTGTCGCCCACCTGTCGAAGATCGAACGCGGCCGAGGCAACCCGACCTGGAGCACGGTGGTGTCGATCGCTGAGGCACTGGACCTGTCAATCGT
Source organism: uncultured Actinomycetes bacterium (assembly GCA_963800355.1). Lineage (GTDB taxonomy): Bacteria > Actinomycetota > Thermoleophilia > Solirubrobacterales > 70-9 > VAYN01. The sequence goes on from CAWDAP010000002.1 coordinate 175,881, forward strand.
TGAGGTTGCCCGGCACTTCGAGAAGGTCAGGTAAGACCGGCGGCGGGCGAGCCTGGCAGTGGCAAGTTGGACTGGCTGCCGCCGTCTCCACCCGCTGGTACGAGATGATCAGGACACTCGGTCACCGCCGTTGACCCAGGTCGAAGTTTCCTCAGGGAAGCCGCATGCTGCGCGGCTTCCAGAGCCAGCGGACCAACGCCGACGGCGGCTTGGGGGACGTGGTCGGTTCGCCGAAGCGCGAGGCTCTGACACGACCAATCAGGGTGGCGTCAGCGTTGCAGACCGCGACCACCGCACCCCTTACGGGGACGCCGTGCACCCGCGCCGGCGCTTTGTCCACCGCTTCGGTCCCGGTGCTGGACCGGTGCCAGCCGAACCGCACCAACGGCGGCCAGGAGTCGGAGTCGCTCGGCCAGAGCCGGGCCTCGGTGTAGGGAGCGCCCATATAGCCCGTGCGGGTCAGGACCTCGAGGCGAACGTCGAAGGTCGGCCCAGCGAGGGCGCTACGAGCCGGACCCAGCGCTCGCCAGGAGCGGAAGGCCGTCCAGGCGTATGCCGGCCCCACGAGAAGGCCGATCCAGCCGACGACCCGCCCGAAGTGGGAGAGCCCCCAGTGGTGGGCGACCGGCAGGGCGACCAGGAGCAAGGCGATTGCCGCCAGGTAAGGGGGGAGCGCCTGCTTGGCGGTTCGCTCCCCGCCCGAGAGGAAGGCCACCAGCGGCCCGCCCAGTACCACCACCGCCCCGGCGACGACGGCGGCTGCGCTCGAGGAGAGGCCGACGAGCAACAGCACCCCCGCCAGGAGGGCGAGTAGGCCGGTCGCCAGGAGTCGGCGCGCGTTTGCTTCCGTCGTGTCGAGCAGGGCGGTTGCCGGTGCCATCGTCGTCGGTGTCCAGCTCCTCGTTCACGCTAGCGGACAGAGGTAGTTGGCGATGCTCGCCGCCAGCGCCTGGTAGCCGAGTTCGTCGAGCGTCTCCGCCAGCTTGGCCCGCTGCTGGGCCGCGCTCTCTCCCTCGAGCGTGGGCGCCAGGGCGTCCAGCTTGCCGACCAGGCGCTCGGCCGCCGCCTCGCCGCCGAGCACACTCGAGAGCCCGTCGAGCGCGGCCTGCAGCGCGTTGCCGTTGCCGGCGTCCTGACCCGCCGCGTAGGCCGAGGCAGCGCTGGAGACGGCGGCGAGCGCAGCCGCCAGCGGGGCGGCGGGCGGCACCAGGGCGAGCGCCGCGGCGGCGGCGCCGGTGACGGTCGCGATCGTCGCCGCGTCGCCGCCGAGGAGTTCGATCGCCGCCTTGGCGCCCTGGTAGGCGCAGTTGTCTTCCGACCAGGGGGTGACGTCGCCGAGCCATTCGCCGGGAGAGAGGCCGCATCTTCCGCTCGGATCGACGAAGCGAAGCGGGTTCTCTTCCGCGTAGCCGTAGGAAGGTGCCTGCGCGGCCGGGTCCTTGGACAGGAACTGACCCGTTGCCGGGTCGTAGGTCCGCGCCCGCAGGTACTGCAGCCCACTCGCGTTGGTGTACTGCCCGCCGAAGCCGAGCGGGGTGGTCTGCGTCCCCGTCTTGCCTGAGAGGGTGCCATATGGGCTGTAGGTGAAGGTTCCGCTCGCCGCGCCGCTTGCGTCGGTCAGCATCCGCGTGCTCCCGAGTTGATCATGGTGGTAGAAGCTGGGCGTCGTCCCAGAGATCTGCTCGACAGGGAGCCCGCCGGGGCCGTAAATGTAGCTGGTCGAGCCGTCGTTGAGCAGGAGCGGCAGTTCGCCGCTCTGGTCCCAGGTAAGGTGCGCAGTCGTCCCGGACACCGTCTGCGAGGTCCGCAGGCCACCACCGTCGTAGCCGTAGCTTTCCGTGATCGCCGGCGTTTCGCCCGCTTTCGGTTTTTCGACCGCGGTGAGATTGCCCGCCTGGTCGTATTTGTAGGTGGTCGTCGCTTTGGGACCGTTTATCAGCCAGCGCTGAACCCGGCTGTTACCCCCGTCAGTGACCCAGAGGTCTCCTTCGGCGTCGGTCACTATCCCCATCGGGATCTCGAATTCGAACTGGCCTTCGCCCGAGCCGGGAGATCCGAACTTGCCGAGAAATTCGCCGCTCTGGGTGAACTCCTCGACGCGGTTGTTGCCTTCGTCGTCGACGACCCAGATATGACCTTCGGAGTCGATGCTGAGCGCGCCGGGTCCCTTGAATTCGCCGTCTCCGGTGCCTTTCGTCCCGAACTCCGTGAGGAATTCGCCTTCTTCGGTGAGCTCCTCGATGCGCTTGTTGCCGAAGTCGGCGACCCAGAGGTTGCCGCTGGTGTCGAAGGCGATACCGAGAGGGGACCAGATCTGCCCTTCCGCGGTCCCGTGGACCCCGATCTTCTTGATGAATTTGCCTTTGGTGGTGAACTCCTGGATGCGGCCGTCACAGCAGTCGGCGACCCAGATGTTCCCTTTTGAGTCGAAGGTGATTGCTTCAGGGTGGCTGAGTTCCCCGTCTTTGCTTCCTTCTTTTCCGAAACTGCTGACGTAGCTGCCGCCTTCGCTGAACTCCTGAACGCGAGCACCGCTGCCTCCCAGATCCGTGACCCAGATATGGCCTTCGCTGTCGATCGCGATCCCGGAGGGGTCATAGAGCTGCCCGTTTTTCGTTCCGGTCGTTCCGAATGAGAACTGGAATTCGCCAGCTTCGTTGAACTTCTCGACGCGGGGTTCCCAGTAGTCGAGAACCCAGAGATTGCCTTTGGCATCGCGAGCGATCCCGGTTGGTTTGGTGAACTGACCGCTACCGGTTCCGCTGCTCCCGAACGAGGAGACGTAAGTCGCTGCCGGCAGGGCTTCGCTGGTGCGCTCGCCGTCGCCGTTGTAGCCGAAGCTGACGCCTGCCCGGCTGGAGATCTGGTTGGCCGCGTCATAGCTGCTCGTCTTCCCCGCGAGTTCGGTCAGGTTGTCGGCTTTGTCATAGGCGAAGCCTTCAGCGCCGGCTTTGGTCAGGCGGCTGTCTTCGTCGTAGCTGAAAGATTCTTCCGCCGGTCCGGGAAGGCCCTGGCTGGTGAGGCTTTCGATCTGACCGCCTTTGTCGCGGGCGTAGGAGAGGGACGCCAGGGTCGCCGAGCCCTGCTTCATCTGCACCCCACTCATCTGGTTGGCGCGGTCGTAGGCGTATTCGTCAATGTTGCCGGTGCTCGCCGGGAACGTCGTGGCGGTCACGTTCGAGTTGGGGTCGTAGCCGAAGCTGGTCGTGTTGCCGAGCCAGTCGCTGATGCTCGCGAGGCGGTTGGCGCTGTCGTATTCCCGGTTGACCGTTTTGCCGTTCGGATAGGTGATCGAGACCTCGTTGCCGGCGAGGTCGTATTCGTAGTTGACGCTGTCGCCGTTGCCATCGGTCGTTGCGGTGAGGCGGCCGAGGGAGTCGTATTCGGCATTGCTTTCGCCGCTGGCATCGGTCATCGAGGTGCGCCGGCTGTCAGCGTCGTAGCCGTATTCGACGTCCTTGGCCGGTTCGGAGCTGTATTCGACTCGGGTCAGCTGGTTGGCGGCGTCGTGGACGTAGGTGGTGGTGCGGCCCATCGGGTCTTTTTCGCTGGTCAACTGCCCGGCGCCGTCGTAGACGTAGGAGGTGCTGCGATTTAGCGCATCGGTCCTGGTTTCGAGGTGGCCCAGCGGGTCATAGCTGAAGGTGGTCGAGTGTTCGAGGCCGTTGGTCTTGGATTTGACTTTGCCGTCAGGGTCATAGGAGGTGCGTTCGGTCATGCCACCCGGTCGTTCCACCGCGGTCAGCTGGTTAGCCGCGTCGTAGGTGAAGCTGGTGGCGTGGCCGTTGGGGTCGGTTTCCGTTTCGGTGTTCCCGTCGGCGTCGTAGGTCCATTCACGTTCGTCGCCCAGCGGGTCGGTCCGGGTCAGGCGATGACCGGCCGCGTCGTAGGTGAAGGTCGTCGTGAATTTGGCCGCTTCGGCGCCTTCGACGTTGCCGCGGGCGCTGACTTCGCTCAGCCGGTCGCCGCGTTCGTCGTAGACGTAGGTGGTCCTGTCGCCGGCTCCGTCCGTGGTGCTTTCAAGATCCCCTGCCGCGTCGTAGCTGAACTTGGTCGTGTGGCCGTCGGGGTCGGTGATTTCGGTGACGTCGCCGGGATGGGCCGCATCGCCGTGGGCGTATTCGGTCGTCCGCGATTCGGCAGGTTCGGAGCCGACCAGCGGAGTGGAGGACTCCAGCAGATTGCCGCGTTCGTCGTATTCGTAGGTCGTCTTGACCCCGGCGGCGTCCGTGTATTCCGTGAGGTCCCCGAGCGTGTCGTAGACCGATTCCGTCCGGTGTCCGAGCGCGTCTTCGGTCGTGGTCACCCTGCCGCTCTCGTCATAGGTCCTGCGATTGGTGTGCCCGTTGGGATCGGTGACGGCGCTGAGCCCGAGCGTCAGCGGGTCGTATTCGTAGGTCCAGACCGCTTGATCGCTGGTGCCGAGGGCGTCGGTGCGCTTCGTCAGCATCCCGCTCACGTACCGGTAGCGGGTTACATAGCCGCGGGGGTCGGTCACTTCCGTGTAGCTCGGGCCGTTTTCTTCTTCGCTGTAGACATAGGTCGTTTCGTCTTCCAACCCGTCGGTCTGGGTTTTGATCCGGCCGCTTTCGTCGTAAGTGTTGGTGAGGACGACGTCCCCGCGCGCGTCTTCGTGAGTCAGCATCTCGCCGTTGCCGTTGTAGGTGAAGCGTTCGTGGCCGCCGCGCACGTTGGTGACTTCGCTCAGCTCACCGGCTTCGTTGTAGGCGTAGCCGACCGCGCGCCCCGTCGAGTCTTCGACACCTTTCAGCGTCCCCGCTTCGTTGTAGCTGAAGCTGAAGCTGCGGCCGGCGCCGTCGGTCGCGGTGGCGAGCCGGCCGGCTTCGTTGTAGGCGAGGGTCGTTTTGTCGCCGTCGAGATCGGCGATCGAGACCAGCCTGCCGGCGCTGTCGAAGATGTAGATCGTCCGCGCTTTCAGCGTGTAGGTGTAGGTCCCGTCTTCGTTTTTCACCAGCGTCGCCAGCACCCGCGGAGCCGCGAAATAGCCTTTCGAGCCCGCGCTGTACTGGGTCCGGCTGCCGTTGCCGTTGACGACCGTGACGTCGCCGCTTTCTGGATCGATCGCCAGCGACATGTCGTATGGGAAGCTCCAGCCGAGCCCTAGCGCCGAAGAGACGCCGGCCTTCGCGGCAAAGGAGCTGTAGGTGCGGGTCTGGGTGAGACCGGGACCGCGACCGGGAAGCGTCAGGTCGGTCGTCGATTCGTAGTATTCGCCGGTCGCGGTGTTGACCGGGTCACCCTGGCAAGTCTGCCTGCAGGGAAGTTCCGCGGGGTTGCCGCCGCCCCAGCCCTCGCGCCCGGTGAGCGGGCCGGGGCCGACGCCGAAGGGCACTTCGACGCTGTCGGTGAGGGATTCCCCGTCGCTGAAGGTCTCGGTGAAGGAGTAGATCATCCGCCACACCCCGAGGCATTCGGCCGGCTCGCTCGCGGGGGCTTCGGTGTGATGGCTGGCATGCCAGCCGGAGAGGGTGTATTCGGTGCCTACGACGTGCCAGTTTTCGCTTCTGTCGCTGGTCACGAGGGTGCCGCAAGCGTCGTAGATCCCGTCTTCGACGACGTTTTTGCCCGGCGCTTTTTCGGAGGTTTCCCAACCGACGTCGTAGAAGCTGACGTAGCCGCAGGGGGTGTAGAAGGAGCCGGCGTAGGGGCTGGTCATGCTGCAGTCGGTGATCCATGCGTTTTCGGCCGCGGAGTACCAGACGGTGCCGGGGCGGGCGCTGGAGACGATCAGGGTGTCGCCCGAGGCGTCGGAGACGGCGGGGGAGGCGAAGGCGGTGCCGCCACGCTTTGCCCGCTTCGATCCAGGGGAGGAGGGAGCGATCCTCTCCGGCAACTGCGGGCACGAGGCCCCATTGCCTTGGCCGAGCGCTGCGAACGGGCCGGTCGCGCACGGGGTGCTCCCGCCGACCGCTTCCGACCCCTCTCCCTGGCTGCCGAGCGTCAGGTCCGATGCCGGCCCGACCTGTTCCGCGGCCCGCCGCGGCTTCGCCAGCGCTGCCCCGCTCGCCAGGACCAAACCCATCGTCAACGTGATCAAGAAGATCCCGATACCAGACAGCCTGCGGCCGACGTCGCTGCGCTGAACCTCGCCCATGTTCCCCCCGCCTTTCTCTGGTACGCCCCTGGTCAGGCGGAGAACTACTGGACGAGAGATGTTCGTCCAAATTTTCTGGACGAGTGTGTGACGGGCGTGGCGAGTTCCGGTCAGAAAGCTGACGGAGAGTCTTTTTGCGCTTCCCTCGGCGTACAAACCGCCGGGGATTGGCGATGAAGTGTGGTCGTGAGCTGGCACTACGACGATTTCAGCGCTGCTCCGCGGCTGGTCACCGACTACCCGAGCCGCTAACAATGTCCTTATGGCTGTAGCTCACAAAATCGCCGCCTTCGACATCGTCGAGTTGACCGAGCGCGTCGACGACGCGCCTGCCGGCGCCCGCGGGGGCGTCCTTGAGCTGCGCGAGGGCGACACGGCGATGATCGAGGTCACCAAGCCCGACTTGGGCCCCGCGGCGCGGATCGTCTTGGCGCCGCTCTCAAAGGTCCGCATGGTCGAACCTGCGCACCGGCGCTAGAAACTCTCTCGATAATCGCAAGAACGCTCTATTCCTGTCGGGAATCGAGCTGGTAGGGGTGTCGTCACTGCGAATCGCCCTCGACTTAAGGCATGTCGGGATAGACCGCTTCCATCAACGTCACCAGCGTCTGTCCCTGTTCAAACGAAAGAAGCTTCGGTTCATCAAGAACTGGCAGGTAGACGTTGACCGCCCTACCCTTTAGCTCCTCATGGACTGACAGGCCCGACCGCCCCAACGTGGGAACAGCCCGGCTGCGTTCGAGCCACTCCCTTGCTTTCGAGATTTCGTCTTTCATCAGAGCGACTATGGCCAGTCGATTCATGGCCTCGGTATCCATCCCGCCGAAAACCTCAGTCGCAAATAGAAGCCGCTCTTCAGCAGTCTCCAGATCTCCTAGCAGCAAAGCGTGGGCGCCAAGCATGAAGTGGACTCGCGAATCCTCCGGGTGCCTATCGAAGTGCCAGAGAAGCAGGCGATAGAGCGTCTTGAACCGAAGTCTTTTTGGGAGCGGCTTGATCCGATTGACGATCCCGTACAGCCGGTCGAACAGCATCTTCGGTTCCTGTCCCTGGGGGACTTTCCACCAATAGCCTCTGTGTGCATCGACAAGATCCGGCTGCAGATGCAACGCTTGGCGATAGTGGTAGCGGGCGCGGTCAATTTCGTCGAGGTTCAGTAGGGCATCCGCGTAGTAGAGGTGGGCGCGGGTGCTTGGGTGGATCGCCACTAAATCCTCGTAATGGTCCCGCGCCGCCTCGTAATTGCCCCGGTTGTACTCGGTCGCTCCCTCGCGCAGAATGATTTGCCAGTCGTGCTCTAACAGGAAGTTCATCTCTTTGAGCTTTCTCAACTCTCCTAGGGCTTCTTCCGGCTTACGATGAGCAGTCAGGGCATCGGCCAGCCAAACACGAACGGTCTCATCTTCAGGATTTGCCTTGACCGCTCGCCTACATTCATTAACAGCATTGAGCGGTTTCACCTGATCGGTTTGGAGGCCGACCATCGAGATCCAAGCCGCTGCCCTCCGGATTTCGGGATGGTTTCGGTTGTCTTCGTCAGAGTCGAGGGCTTTAAGTGCATTCCTTAGGTTGTGCCGGTGATTGAGAAACGTCCGGGCAAGCGTCATATGCACTCGTCCAGCATTGGGTAGATGCGACCGCATCGGTTCCGCCGTGACGAGACACGTCTCTGCCTCAAGGTACTCGCGACGCTCAAGATGAGCCTCGGCAAGTCGGACGAGAAGTAGAGCCTCGATTCCATCCGCATGCTCAGCTTCAAAGTGCCGTCCGACGAGCTGCTCTAGTTGAACCTGATAGTCCGGAGCCATCTGATGGTGGTCTGCCGTCTTCTCTCGCGTCCGCTGGTCCTCCCTCACCACATCGGGCGGTGGCGCTGGTCGATAGGTGAGGACAGCTTCGAAGGTTCCGGCCGAAGCTACCGCCTGCACGTCGCCCCTCACCACAGCTCGGCCGGTTTGAGTCGCCCGAAGAAGTCGCTCCGATTCCTTTTCGCCGATCGCCGCCGGGATGTCTCGCAGCTCCAGACGACTAGCCTCGATCCACCGTTTTTACCTCGCGGGGTGTGATGGGGCGACTTGAGATAGGTAACAGCGCCAGGGTGGTTCCAGGGAACCACCCTGGCGCTCCTTTGGAGGGTGCTCACCGGCGAAGCGGAGCGTCGGCGGCCGTTCGCGGGCAGGCGAGACGGGCAGGTCCGTCAAGTGGAGTTGTGACCGGGGGGCGAGCCGCGCGGCTATGGGCTCGAAGCGACCGGCAGCGCCCGCAGCCGCGCGAAGGCCGCGGCCAGCGCCTCGGCCCAGGGCCAGGAGCGGGGCAGCCGCAAGATCACCCGCCGCCCCGAGCGCACGATCCGTCCGGCGACGTGCAGCAGGCGCTGGCGAACGCGCTTGGGCTCGGCCAGGGCGAGCTCGCCTTCCAGACAGAGCAGGGCTGCCCAGCGCAGAATCGCCTGGGCGAGCAGCGAGACCTCCAGCCAGGCCCGGTTGTGCTCGAAGTCGCCGAAGGGCATGTTTCGCATCCCGGTTTCCTTGGCGATGCGGATCGAGTCCTCGACCCGGGCATGGCGGCGGTGGCGCAGCTCCAGGGTGGCGATGTCGGCGTCGGCTTGGTCGGTGATGAAGGCGGTGTGGCGGTAGCCCTGGGCGTCGAAGACCTGAAACTGGGCACCGGGGTGGGGACGCTCTCTGCGCACGATCAGCCGTGTGCCCTCAGGCCAGCTGGAGAGGTCGACGTGATCGCTCAGCTCTGCGACCTGGGCGCCCTCGCGCTCTTTGCCCTCGGCATCGATCGCCTGGCGCCAAGCCGCCTCGGGGAGGGCGAGGATCGCCTCCCGCACCCGTTCATCGACGCCGTAGCCGACCGAGAAGCGGATGTCGGCCTCGCGGCAGTCTGAGGCGAAGGCATGGGTGCGCCCGCCGATGTCGGCGCGGACGAGGATCTCGCGGTCGAGGTCTGCCTCGGGCAGTTGCTCTAGGGCGAGCTGCAAGACCTCGAAGTGATCGGTGGCGGTGTTGGCGCCGGCGTTGCCGGGGCGCAGGACGCCGGCCAGGGGCTCTCCTGTCTCCGTCAGGTAGCAGAGCAGCGGGTGAAAGCCGAAGCCGTTCTTGTAGGTGCCGGCGGCGCTCTGCTTCTCGGAGTGGGCGCTCACAAGCGACGCGTCGATGTCGAGGGTGATCGTCTGCGGACGGGTGCCCGCGTCCCAGGCGCACTCCAGTGCCTTCGCCCGAGCGGCGCGGAGCGCTTCCCGCACTACCGGATCGATCGACTTGATCGTCCGGTGGGCGGTGCTCTCTGAGGCCACCGGCCCGAACAGCGCCTCCTGGCCGCGCAGGATCCCGAGGTCTGAGAGGCAATCGCCACCGTCGGCGATCGCGACGGCGAGGTCGCGCAAGACGACGCCGGGATCGTGGGCGGAGCGGCGCTTGCGAGTCGGGGCCATCGCCTCCGAGAGACCGGCGGTAAGGCCGAGTCGATCAGACAGCTCGACCAGGAGATAGGCACCGGCGTGGGAGACGAGCCCCTCGCCGTCCGCCCTGACTTCTACGGTTCGGGATGTCGTTTGTGTCTTCACCTTCCGGGTGTCCTCCTGGGTTGTTGTGAATGGGTCGGCAAACCGCATTCTCAAGACCCAAGAGGACGTTCCCGGCGGGTTTTCTCAGCTGCTTATCGGTGGATCGAGGCTAGAGATCTGTTCGCTTTCGGCCAGCCGCTTTTTTATGGCGATTTGATGATTAATACTCGCCTCCTCTGCACCAGGCGTCGCAGGGCGGAACTGCGAAATGAAAAGAAGGGGTCGACGACCCTTCTTGCGAAGGCGGCCCCAACCGATCAGTCCGGCCACTACCCCCAGAACCGCGAGCAGCCCGAGGAAGGCGGCAGGAGGAAACAAAAAGGCGGAAGCGGTCATCTCTAACACCGCCAGAAGCAGCACGAGTGCCCAGCCTGGTCGGCTGAGAATGAATGGATAACGGAGCAACCACGGCAGGATTTTTCGTGCCCAGAATCCGAGCACTCGTCCCATCGCATGGCCAACGGCGCCACCGCCCACCAGTCAAATCTAGAGCGATGCGAGGCGGAAATGAGATGAAAAGTCCGAGGTGGTTGGTATGCCTGCGGCATGGCCTTCCGCAGAAAGCGCCGTGAAAAGACTCAAGCTGATCCGCGCCATCCCCATTGGGGAGATGCTGCCGAGACGGGCGCGTTTGTCTTCACGTTCACGTTTCGACTCCCGTTCAGACTGGGCGTCTCCGACAACCTCGAGCAGCAGATCGCCTGGCCAAGCGATTACCAAAACCCCAAGGACGGCCAGAGATTTGGAGCACCGCCGTTCGTACGGCTGCGATTGTTCAATGCCGCGATCCCCGATAGGAAGTTCTCACCCGCGAATACGCCGGCAGCGGTGCAGAGGTTCTACGGCACCGACTACGAACTGGGACCCTCCGACGACGGCGATCCCTATTTATATGAGCAGTGGGTTTCGCTGGAGACGCCTGCCGTCTTGCTCGTTGGCGAGGACCCGAACGACGGCGCCTATGCGTTCCACCGTTGCCTGTCTGCCCTTGACGTATACCTGCGGGCGTTTGCGTTGGCGCGCAACGACAACCTAGTTCGCCCGATCAGCTCACGGGAGCTTCGACCCATAGTGATCGTTGGGACGCTGAGCCTTGACGGCAAGTGGACTCTTGAGGGTCCGATGTTGATGCACCCCGATGCCAAGGTCCGTCAGCTCTCGTCGCGGTCTGCCACTGAGCACGTCGACAGTCTCAACAGGGCGCTAGGGACGATGTTGCGCGGAAACCCCGTGGTGCGGAGCTGGCTGTGGAAAGCCCGTGCCGAGCGGCGTCGGTATGAGGGCGACAACGCGGATGCGGTCGTCAGCTTCCAGATTGCTGGGGAGGTGCTCCTATTCGAGATCTGGGCCCTACTGCTGGTCGACGAGGGCCTCAATGAGACAAAAATCCGGGAACTCCAGCAGGACACGCCGTTCGGGACCCTGGTTAAGAGGGAGCTCGGTCAACGACTCGGTGGCTCGTGGGACACGACGCGCTCCGAAACTCCGGTGGGCCGCTACTGGAGCGACCTCTACCAGCTCAGGATCCGGGTTGTTCACACCGGCTACCTGCCGAATGACGAAGACGCCGAGCGGGCCGAGCGTGTCTTCGAAGGCCTTGAGGAGTTCCTCGATGAACGCCTAGAGGCAAAGGCCAAGCGCTACCCGAGTGCCCTCACCCTTAGAAGAGAGGTTTCCGAAGCGAGTTCTTCGCGCTGACGCCTATCGAGGGGGTTTGCGCTAGTATCTCCCCTTACTCAAGTTCCTATTGAAGCCCTTCATCGCCGCGACCATGCCGACCATCAGCAGCGAGACGAGCAGGATCAGGCCGACGTACTCGACCGTGCCCTGGCCCGTCTCCCCGGCCAGTCGCCTGATCGCCTGCACCCGCCAGGACGCCCGGGCGTGCAGGTAGCCGATCAGCTGGTAGATCATCGATGCCTCCCTTCGTGGTTTGGGGGCGGATGCTCGGCGGCGGGGACGCGCGGAACAAGACGCGGGAGTGCCAATTGGCGCGCCGGTTTGGGTCGATTGTGTGACTTCGGTTGTCACTCGCGCCTACCTCAGAGCGGGGATGCGGCGATCGGCGGTCGCCGACGATCTTCAGGCGATGGGTGTGCATCGCGCGTTTCCCGCCGCCTGGCTGAAGGTGGCCGTCGTCTTCGCGAACCTCGCGGTGTGGCTCGACGCCGCCATCCGGATCGCCCGCTGACCCTCAGCCTCGCCGACCCGACCGACGGGTGCCTCAGTCCCGCCGCACCTCACCCAGCTCGATCGCCCGCACCACCGCCGCCGTCCGCGTCGGGACGTCGAGCTTTTCCATCGCGTTGCGGATGTGGGTGCGGACGGTCTCCGGCGAAAGCACCAGGCGCCTGGCGATCTGCTCCCCGCTCAGCCCGTCGGCGAGCAGGGCCAGGATCTCGGTCTCGCGGCTGCTCAGCGTCTTCGGCGCTTCGCCGTCCTTGCGGGCAAAGCTGCGGTCGAAGTAGCGGCCGCCGCGCCAGACCTCGCGCAGCGCTTCGACCAGGACCGAGAGCCCGGCCGGCTTGGCGACAAGGCCCCGGGCGCCGCTGCGGTAGGCCGCCTCGAGCAGGTCGGGTTCCTTGAGGCCGGTGTAGATGACGCACTTGGAGCCGGTGCCGTTGCCGCTGATCCGCCGCACCAGGTCGGTTCCCCGCTCGTCGGGGAGGTCGACCCCGACCACCGCGAGGTCGGGTTCGTGCTCCCGGATCGCCTGCTCGCCGCCCGCTGCCGTCGTCGCACAGGCGAGAACTTCGAAACCGCGTCGCTCCAGCAACACCGCCAACCCGTCGCGCAGCGCCTCGTGCTGCTCGACGAGAACCAGCGATGGACTACCGGCCGCCTCCTCCATCTTTCCTCCTCGACGCCGCTAAGCCGAGCAGTCAAGTACCCACGACTGGACAAACGAAACGCGAAGGTCTAACGAAAGGCCTGGATCCCGGTGACGGCGCCGCCGATCACCAGCGCGTGGACGTCCGCGGTCCCCTCGTAGGTGACGACCGACTCGAGGTTGTTCATGTGCCGGATCACCGGATACTCGAGCGTCACGCCGTTGGCACCAAGCACCTGGCGGGCGCTGCGCGCCACCTCGAGCGCCCCGTTGACGTTCCCGAGCTTGCCCAGGCTGACGTGCTCGGGCCGCAGCGTGCCGGCGTCCTTCATCCGCCCCAGGTGGATCGCCAGCAGCGTCGCCCGGTTCACCTCCAGCGCCATTTCGGCCAGCTTCTGCTGCTGGATCTGGAAGGAGGCGATCGGGCTGTCGAACTGGACCCGCTCGGTCGCGTACTCCAGCGCCGCCTCGTAGCAGGCACGCGCCGCGCCCGGCGGCGCCCCAGACGATCCCGTAGCGCGCCTCGTTGAGGCAGGAGAGCGGCCCCTTCAGCGAACTCACCTCGGGCAGGACCGCGTCGGCGGGCAGGCGCACGTCGTCGAGCAGCAGCTCGGAGGTGACCGAGGCGCGCAGCGAGAGCTTGCGGTGGATGTCCTGGGTCGTGAAGCCCTTGGTCCCCCTCGGGACGAGGAAGCCGCGGACGCCCTCGTCGGTCTGCGCCCAGACCACCGCGACCTCGGCGACCGAGCCGTTGGTGATCCACATCTTCTGCCCGTGCAGGATCCAGTCGGAGCCGTCGCGCCGCGCGCGCGTCCGCATCGAGCCGGGGTCCGAGCCGGCGTCGGGCTCGGTCAGGCCGAAGCAGCCGATCGCCTCCCCGGCGGCCATCCGCGGCAACCACGCTTGTTTCTGCTCCTCCGAGCCCCAGCGCCAGATCGCGTACATCGCCAGCGACCCCTGCACCGAGACGAGGCTGCGGATGCCGCTGTCGCCCGCCTCCAGCTCCATGCAGGCGAGCCCGTATGCGGTCGCGCTCGCCCCGGCGCAGCCGTATCCCTCCAGGTGCATGCCGAGGACGCCGAGCCTGCCCAGTTCCGGCGCCAGCTCCTCCAGCGGGACCGTCGCCCGCTCGAACCAGCTCGCCCACGTTCGGGACCACCCGGTCGCGCACGAAGGCACGGACGGTGTCGCGGATGTCGCGCTCCTCGTCGCTGAGGAGGGCGTCCAGGGCGAGGTAGTCGGAGGGGCGGATCGGCGGGGCGGCGGCGGATGATGGCATCTGGCGTCCTCGATGTTCTCGTTCTCGGTTTGCTGACCCTGGGGATCGTGACTCAACGGGCGCCTCGCTGCCGGGACGACTTCATCTGCCGCGTTCTCGCAGCGCCGCCGGCGGGTGAAAACGCACTTCTTCCCGCATGGCGGAGAGAAAGGCGTTCTCACCGCGACTACCCTGACGTCGGTGCGGGTCCTCGTCGTCACCAACTTCATGCCCGATACCGCGGCGCCGCAGCGCGGGCGCTGGGTGCGGGACCAGGTCGAGGAGATCCGCTTGCGGGGGGTCGAGGTCGAGGTCTTCGAGTTCGCGCGCGGCCGCGCCGAGTACCTGCCGGCGGCGCGGCGGCTGCGCTCGCTGCTGCGGCGGCAGCGGTTCGACCTCGTCCACGCCCACTACGGGCTGGCGGGATGGGTGGCGAAGCTGGCCGGGGCGCGGCCGCTGGTCGTCACCTACCACGGCACCGACGTCCGCCACCACCTCGTCGGCCCCCTCTCGCGGCGGCTGGCCTGGCGGGTCGACCTCGTCGCCGCGGTCTCGCGGGCCCTGTTCGACCCCGAGGACGGGCGGCCGGGCCTGCCGGCCGTCCCCGGCCGGGCGGTGCTGCCCTGCGGCCCCGATCTCAGCCGCTTCGGGCCGGTCCCCCGGGCGCAGGCGCGGCGGACGCTCGGGCTCGACCCCGAGGGCCGCTTCCTCTTCTTCCCCGCAAATCCGGCACGCCCCGAGAAGCGGCACGACCGCGCCGCCGAGCTCGCCGCAGCCTGCGAGGCCGATCTCCTCGCCGGCGGCTCGATCGAGCCCGAGCAGATGCCGCTCTGGATCAACGCCGCCGACGCCGTCCTCGTCACCTCCGACTACGAGGGGTTCGGGATGGCGACGGTCGAGGCGCTCACCTGCGAGGTACCGGTCCTCTCCACCCCGGTCGGCATCGCCCCGTACGCCCTCGGCGGGATCGACGGCTGCCTCAGCGCGGAGTTCAGCGTCGCAGCCTGGGAGGTGGTCGCCCGCCGTCACCTGGAGGCAAGGGATCCCCGGGTCGCCGGCGCCGCCCGCGCCGCCACCCTCGCCGCCGGGCCGATGGCCGAGCGGGCGATCGAGGCCTACCGCGCGGTGATCGGCGGCGCCGGCGCCCGGGTCCGCAATAAGCGTTCTCGAAGAGGGCTTTTCACGGACTCGCGTCCCAGAGACTAGATTGCGTCCCTATGGCGGAGACCGGTCGCGCCGACGAAACCCTCGAGAGCCAGATCCGCGAGGCCGAGCGGCGCCTCGAGGAGGCGGCGAAGCTCGCCGCCGAGGCCGAGCGCCGCGCCGAAGAAGAGATCAGGGCGCTGGAAGGCGACCTCGAGCGCGAGCGCGAGGAGAAGGAGCGGGCGCTGGCCGCGGCCGAGGAGAAGCTGGCCGCGATCGAGACCCAGGTCGAGGAGGCGGAGCGCCGGGTCGCCGCGGCGGAGAGCCGCGCCACCGCCGTCGAGGAGACGGTCGCCGACGAGCTGGCGCGGGCCCGCGAAAGCGCCGCGCAGTGGCTGCAGGTCCAGCTCGGCTCGCTGCGCCGGGAGGTTGAGGAGCGATAGCGCCGGTCGGTGAGTTCGACGTCGCCGTCGTCGGCGGCGGCGCCGCCGGCCTCTGGAGCGCGCTGCGGGCGGCAGAGCTCGGCGCCCGGGTCTGCGTCGTCTCCCGCACCCCGCTCTCGGAGAGCGCCAGCTTCTGGGCCCAGGGCGGCCTGGCGGCGGCGCTCGAACCGGACGACTCCCCCGACCTCCACGCCGCCGACACCATCGCCGCGGGGCGGGGCCTCTGCCGAACCTCGGCGGTGCGGGCGCTGGTCGAGGAGGCACCGGCGGTGGTCCGCGACCTCCTGGCCCGCGGCGTCGTCTTCGACGTCGACCACGAGGGGCGGCTGGCGCTCGGCCTCGAGGGCGGCCACACCCACCGGCGCATCGTCCACGCGGGCGGCAGCCAGACCGGCCGCGAGCTGACCGCCAAGCTGGCGGCGATGGTCGGCGCTCAGGAGCGGATCGAGGTGATGGAGCGGACCTCGGCGCTGGCGCTGTGGAGCGACGGCGAGCGCTGTCACGGAGTCCTCACCGGCGGCGGCGAGGTCGCGGCGAGGGCGACGATCCTCGCCACCGGCGGCGCCGCTGCCCTCTGGCGTCGGACGACCAACCCGCGCGGGGCGATCGGCGCCGGCCCGGTGCTCGCCTCCCTAGCCGGCGCCGAGCTCGCCGACCTCGAGTTCTGCCAGTTCCACCCGACCGCGCTGGCGCTGCCGGGAACGGACCACGACGGGGCCCTGATCACCGAGGCGATCCGCGGCGAGGGGGCGAAGCTCCTCGGCGCCGGCGGCGAGCGCTTCACCGACGAGCTGGCGCCGCGCGACGCGGTGACGGCGGCGATCCTCGAGCAGATGCGGGTCGACGGGACCGAGGCGGTCGGTCTCGACCTGCGACAGATCGACCCGGCCCGCTTCCCCAACGTCTTCGCCTCGCTGGCAAGGGCCGGCCTCGACCCGCAGGCCGGGCCCGTCCCGGTCTCCCCCGCCGCCCATTACACGATGGGCGGGATCGCGGTCGACATCGACGGGCGCTCCTCGCTGCCCGGCCTCTACGCGGTCGGCGAGTGCTCCTGCACCGGCCTCCACGGCGCCAACCGGCTCGCCTCCAACTCGCTCAGCGAGTGCTTCGTCTTCGGCAGCCGCGCCGCGGCGGCGGCGCAGGACGAGGAGGCGGCGGCGTCCCGGCCTCGGCCGCCCGAGTGGCGCTTCGAGCCGCCGACCGACGAGACCCGCGACGCGGTCTGGCGCTACGCCGGGCCGATGCGCAACCCCGACGACCTGGCGCGGCTGATCTCCAACCCCTATCCGCTCGCGCGGGCAGTCGGCGCCAGCGCCCTCGATCGCCGCGAGTCCCGCGGCGGCCACCTGCGGCGCGACTGCCCCCGGACCGACCCGCGCCTCGACGGCATCCACGTGGTCGTCTCCCCCGACGGGAGCGTCGGCGAGGAGGAGTGGCACTAGACCCGAGGCCGCCTGGCCATAGACCCCAAGGCCGCCTGACCATAGACCTGAGGCCGTCTGACCAAGCAGAGCAAGGACGCAGTGAGCGTGGCGTGCTCTGCACGCGAGCGAGCGAGGACGCCGCTATGCGCCGTGTCAGACGGCCTCAGGTAGCGTCGCCGCATGCTCCTGGGGGTCGACGTCGGCGGGACCTTCACCGACGCCGTGCTGCTCGACGGCGGCGCGATTCACACCGCCAAGGTGCCGACGACGCCGCGGGACGAGTCGGCGGGGGTGATGCGGGCGGTCGAGGAGGTGCTCGAGCGAGCGTGCGCTTCGCCAAGCAGCGTCGATGCCTTCGCCCACGGGATGACGACCGGGACCAACGCGCTGCTGGAGGAACGGGGGGCGCGGACCGCGCTGGTCGCCACCGCGGGGTTCGCCGACCTGCTCGAGATCGGCCGCCAGGACCGGCCTCACCTCTACCGGCTCTGCGCGCCGAAGCCGGCGTCGCTGGTCGAAAAGGCGCTGAAGTTCGAGGCGAGCGAGCGGGTGGGACCGAACGGCGCGATCGAGGATCTCAGCGACGAGGAGATCGAGCGCCTGGCGGCGGCGATCGAGTCGAGCGAGGCCGAGTCGGTGGCGATCTGCCTTCTCTTCTCCTACCTCGATCCGAGCCATGAGGAGCGGATCGCCGCGGAGCTGCGCCGCCGCCTCCCCCGCCTCCACGTCTCCGCCTCGCAGCAGGTGCTACCGCGGTTCCGCGAGTACGAGCGCTGCTCGACCACCGTGATCGACGCCTACCTCAGCCCGCTGCTCGGCCGCTACCTCGGCCGCCTCGGCGAGGCCGCGAGCGAGGCCGGCCTGCCGCAGCCGCTGGTGATGCGCTCCTCCGGCGGTGTCGCCCCGGCCGAGGAGGCCGCTCGCTCCGGCGCCTGGAGCGTCCTCTCCGGCCCGGCCGGCGGCGCCGTCGGCGCCGGGCTGCTGGCGCGGCTGAGCGGCGACGGCAACGCGCTCGGCTTCGACATGGGCGGCACCTCGTGCGACGTCTGCGTGGTCGAGGCCGGCGAGGTCCGCCGCACCGACTCGCGCGAGATCGACGGCCGGCCGATCCAACTGCCGATGGTCGACGTCCACACCGTCGGCGCCGGCGGCGGCTCGATCGGTTGGCGCGACTCGGGCGGCGCCCTGCGCGTCGGCCCCCACTCGGCCGGTGCCGACCCTGGACCCGCCTGCTACGGCCGCGGCGGCACCGAGCCGACGGTCACCGACGCCAACCTCCTGCTCGGGCGCCTGGCCGGCGACTCGCGGCTGGCCGGCGGCGTCGACCTCGATGCCGGCGCGGCAGAGCGCGCGGTCGCCGGGCTCGGCCGCTCGCTCGGCCTCGACCCGCTGCAGGCCGCGGCGGGGATCGTCCGCGTCGCCGATCAGGAGATGGTGCGGGCGCTGCGGGTGGTCACGGTCGAGCGGGGAATCGACCCGCGCGGCTACGCCCTCCTGCCCTTCGGCGGCGCCGGGCCGATGCACGCCGCGGCGATCGCCGCCGAGCTGGGCATCGGGACCATCCTCTGCCCCCGCGCCGGCGGCGTCCTCTCCGCCCTCGGCCTCTGCGCCTCGGAGCGCCGTCGAGACACCGCGCGGACGGTGATGCTGAGCGGCGGCGAGATGAGCGCCGAGCGGATCGGCACCGAGGTGAGGGCGATGGTCGAAGCGGTCGGCGCGGGGATGGAGGACGAGGCCGAAGCGCAGGTCGTCTACCAGCTCCGGTACGCCGGCCAGGCCTTCGAGCTGCCGGTGCCCGGCTCGGCCGAGCCCGACCCGGCCGAGCTGATCGAGGGATTCGAGCGGGCGCACGAGGAGCGCTACGGCCACCGCGACCCCGACGGCGAGGTCGTCCTCGTCGACATCGACCTGGCCATGGTGGTTCCGGGTCCCTCGCCGAGGCCGGCGGCGGCCGAGGAGGGCGAGCTGAAACGCAGCGCCCGCCCGGTCCACTTCGACGGCGAGTGGACCGAGACGCCCGTCCTGCGCGGCGAGCCCGCCGCCGGAACCGAAGCCGAGGGCCCGGTCGTCTTCGAGCTCCCCGAGGCCACCTTCGTCCTCCCGCCCGGCTGGACGGGCCGCGTCGACAACCCCGGCACGATCGTCGCGCGGTTCCTTTGTCCGGATATACAGGACAAAGGAACCACGGAACTCATCGGAGGGGCGGGATGAGTGGGATGGACCCGATAGCCCTGCAGGTCCTGGTCGGCGGCCTGCGCGCCGCCTGCGAGGAGATGGGCGCGGTGCTGATCCGCTCCGCCTACTCGGCCAACATCAAGGAGCGGCACGACTGCTCGACCGCGCTCTTCGACCCGGCCGGGGAGCTGGTAATGCAGGCCGAGCACATCCCCGTCCACCTCGGCTCGATGCCCGACGCGGTCGCCGCCGTCCTCGGCGAGGAGCAGCGCCCGGGGCGAAGCTGGATCCTCAACGACCCCTACCGCGGCGGCACCCACCTGCCCGACATCACTCTGATCGCACCGGTCTTCGCCGGTTCCGAGCTGCTCGGCTTCGCCGCCAGCCGCGCCCACCACGCCGACGTCGGCGGCCCCACCCCCGGCTCGATGCCGGCCTTCTCGGCCACGCTCGCGGAGGAGGGCGTGGTGATCCCGCCGACCGTGGCCGACCCGGCGACGCTCGAGCGCCTCGCCTCGCAGATGCGGATGCCGCACCAGCGGCTCGCCGACCTGCGCGCCCAGCAGGCGGCCAACCGGATCGGCGAGCTGCGCCTGCTCGAGCTGCACGAGCGGCTCGGCGCCGCCGCGCTCCGCCAGGGCCTGGCCGAGATCCTCGCCTACACCGAGCGCCGCACCCGCGCCGCCCTCGCCGAGCTGCCCGACGGCACCTACGCAGCCGAGGACGTGCTCGAGGGAGACTGGAACGGCGCCGAGCGCGACATCCGCCTCCGACTCGCGGCGACGGTCGCCGGCGACTCCCTCCGGCTCGACTTCGGCGGCACCGACGCCCAGGTCGAAGGCAACCTCAACTGCCCGCTCTCGGTGACGAAATCGGCGGCCTTCTTCGCGGTCCGCGTCCTCACCGACCCCGAAGGGCCGCCCTCGGCCGGCGCCCACCGGCCGATCGAGGTCCTCGCCCCGTCCGGCTCGCTGCTCAACGCCCGCTTCCCCGCCGCAGTCGCCGCCGGCAACGTCGAGACCTCCAGCCGCGTCGCCGACCTCGTCCTCGCCGCCCTCACGCAGGCGACCCCCGGTCCGGCCCAGGGCCAGGGGACGATGAACAACCTCACCCTCGCCAACGACGAGTTCACCTACTACGAGACGCTCGGCGGTGGACAGGGCGCCTGCCCCGGGGCCGACGGGCCGAGCGCGATCCACGTCGCGATGTCGAACACCCTCAACACCCCGGTCGAGGCGCTCGAGACCGAATTCCCGCTGCGCGTGCGCGAGCTCTCGCTGCGCCGGGGCAGCGGCGGCGAGGGCGAGCGCCGCGGCGGCGAGGGGATCGCGCGCGAGATCGAGGCGCTGGCGCCGATGCGCTTCAGTCTGATCACCGAGCGCCGCCGCCACGCCCCCCGTGGCCGCGACGGCGGCGGCGACGGAGCGCCTGGAGCCAACCTCCTGAACGGCGAGCCGCTGCCGAGCAAGACGGGTGGCGCGCTTGCCGCCGGCGACCGCCTGCAAATCGAATCGCCGGGCGGTGGCGGGCACAGCTAATGTGACGTTCGCCACGCTCAACGTGACAAACGCCCATATTTCGCGGTTTTTTAGTTGAGATTTCGCTGCACTCGTCTAGAATGCGCGCCCTCGGGCGGGCGCAGACGGCCTGTAAAGGCCGAGAACAACGACGTCCAGTCCCAGTACGAAACACGGAAACCTTCGCAGGACCACTTCAATGCCGATCGCTCTCAAGGAATGGGCTGTAACCGTTCGCGCTCTCGCCGAGGGCGAGCAGCTGCTGACGATGCGCAAGGGCGGCATCCGCGAGGAGAACAAGCACTTCGAGCTCGAGCACGAGCGTTTCTTCCTCTACCCGACCTTCGACCACCAGCGCAACGACCTGGTCCGCGAGTCCCACCATCCGGAGCTGCGCCGCGCGCTCGAGGAGGGTGTCTGGCCCGACGAGGAGCCGCCGCCGAAGGCGCTGCTCCAGGACGGCGGCATCCCCCAGCCCGACCGCGTCCGTCTGCGTTGCTGGGCCGAGGTCGTCGACCACGTGACGATCGCCGACCGCCGCACGCTGGACTCGCTGTCTCCTTATTACATCTGGACCCCGGACTACGCCGAAAAGCGCCTCGCCTGGAAGCGCCGGCACCCGCTGCACGTCTTGCTGCTGCGGGTGCACCGGATCCCGCGCCCGGTCACCGTCCGCGTTCGCGACGAGTACCACGGCTGCCGCTCCTGGGTCGAGATCGACCGCGAACTGCCCTTCGAGGGCACGCCGGTGATGGCCGACGAAGAGTTCGACCGCGCGCGGCAAGAGATCATGGACAGGTGTGCGGTCGCTGAGCCCGCGCTTGTCTAAGGCCTCCTTACCAAGCAGACCAAGGACGCAGGGAGCGTGTGCTCTGCACGCGAGTGACCGAGGACGCCGGTATGCGCCGGTAAGGTGGCCTTAGATGTCTTGGGTCGAGACCGAGTCGCTCAGCTTCACCGCCAGGCACGACTCCGACGACTCCTCCTACGCGGAGCGGACGCTGGATCGGCTCGAGCACCTGCGGCTGCGCCTCGAAGACCGCTTCGAGCGGATCCCCGAGGAGGTGACGGTCGTCGTCCACACCAGCCCTCTCTGGCTGACCGCGGCGCACCCCTTCCTCCCCGCCGCCCGCTGGTCCGCGGCCCCGGCCGGCCGCCGTTACCTCGCCGGCTGGCCGATGTCAACCGAGCTTCACGTCCTCAACGACACACACATGGAACGACGGGCCGCGGGCGACGACTCCTACGAAGCCCTGCGCGGCACCGCCGAGCGCCTCTACGCACAGATGACGATCGCGCACAACAACACCGACCTGCCCCCCTCTTGGACGCCGCGCCGCTTCGCCCGCTACCTGCACTGGGCCTGGCTGGTCGAAGGCGGCGCGCAGTACTTCTCCCGCCAGGTCGGCCTCTACCGCGCCGCCGTGATCCGCCGCCTGCGCGAGAGCGCCCGTCCCTCCTTCCCGCCCTCGCGCCGCGACGCCGTCATCCTCGGCGGCACGATCTTCGACCTGCTTGAGAACGAGCGCGGCCCCGAGGCCTGCGAGCGCCTCGTCGCCAAGCTCCTCCCTCAGGGCCCCGACGTCCAGCTCGAAGACGCCTTCGACGCCCGCTTCCGCGACATCGAGGACGCCTGGCGCGGCCACCTGCGCGAGATGGTCCGCGGCCCGGTCGCGGTCGGCTGACGTCCGAAAAGCCGAGTCTCGCCCTCAGCTCGCCTGGTAGAGCAGCCAGATCAGGATCGCGGCGCCGACGGCGGCGACGCCGACCCAGAAGGCGAGCCTCGCCGGAGAGGTGACGCCGGTTTCGCCGCGGGCGAGGCGGCGCTGCTCTTCCAGCTCGGCCCGCTCTTCGTCCTCGTCCTCGATCATCGTCTCGGCGAGCACCTCGCGGGCTCGCTTTGCCGCTGCCTGGTTCACCATCACGTCGTGCGGGCCGCCGGCGAGGAAGTCCGGGTTGTCGAAGCCGAAGCTCCGCCGCAGGACGCTGGGGATGCCGGCCTCCGAGAGCAGCCCCTGCAGCATCTCGGCTTCGACCTGGTTGCGGGCGAAGGCGACCTTGACCAGGTCGCCCCCACCACCTCCACCCCCACCGCCACCGCCCTCCTCGCCGCCGCCGGCCCCGCCGCCGCCGTGGGCGCCGCGCTGGTGGCCGCTGCCGGGAGGTCTACGCGACGTCGAGGTCGACATCGGCGATCTTCAGGTCCTTCAGCGAGTAGGCCTTGACGTCGGGTGCGTCGGCGTTCTCGAGCGAGACGATCAGGTAGGCCTGTTCGGGCCACATCACCGCCTCGTTGACGTCGGTCTGCGACGGGTAGGCGGCGCTGCGGGTGTGGGAGTGGTAGATCGCCACGAGCTCTTCGCCCGCGTCTTCGATCGACTTCAGCGCGTCGTACTGTCCCTGCGGGTCCATCTCGTAGCGCAGCGGGCTCGCGGCGGCGTTCTCGACCCGCACGACCCGGGTCGCCTCCCCGTCACGCCCGCCGACCATCCCGCAGCACTCGTTCGGCAGGTCCTCGCGCGCATGCGCGACCATCTCCTCGATCAGCTTTTTAGAAATCTTCATCGGATTAGGGCGTGCGTGGCCAAGCAGGTCAAGGACGCAGGGAGGGAAGTGTGCTCTGCACACGACCGACTGAGGACGCAGAGATGCGCAGTGCCACGCGCGCCCCTACCACCAAACCGTCGAGTCCAGATTCGCTATCTCCTCGATCGGCTTCGTGTAGACGCCGGAGGAGAGGTACTTCCAGCCGTCGTCGGGGATCAGGAAGACGACGTTGCCGCCGTCGAGCTCGCCGGCGATGCGATGGGCGATGTAGGCGATCGCGCCGCCGGAGACGCCGGAGAAGACGCCCTCCTCCAGCAGCAGCTTCTTCGTCCAGACGATCGCGTCGCGGTTGGAGACCATGATCTTGCGGTCGAGCAGGGAGAGGTCGATGATCGGCGGGATGAAGCCGTCGTCGAGCGAGCGCAGCCCGTGGACCATCTCCCCCTGTTTCGGCTCGGCGGCCACGATCAGCGTCTCCGGGTCGGCCTCCTTGAGCCGGCGGCCGTTGCCCATCAGGGTGCCGCCGGTGCCGAGGCCGCCGACGAAGGCGGTCACCTCGTCGAGCTCGTCGAGGATCTCGACCGCGGTGCCGTTGTAGTGGGCGAGCGGGTTGGCTTCGTTGCCGTACTGGTAGGGCATGTAGTAGCCCGAGTCCTGGGCCATCTCCAGCGCCACCTCGACCGCGCCATTGGACCCCTTCGCCCCCTCCGAGTAGACGATCTCGGCCCCGTACATCCGCAGCAGCTGGGTCCGCTCCTCGGTGACGTTGTCCGGCATCACCACCTTCAGCGGGTAGCCCTTGCGGCGGCAGATCATCGCCAGGGCGATGCCGGTGTTGCCGGAGGTCGGCTCGAGGATCGTCTGCCCCGGCTCGATCGCCCCTTCCTCCTCGGCCATCTCGATCATCGACCGCGCCACCCGGTCCTTGACCGAACCGGTCGGGTTGTGCCCCTCGAGCTTCGCGTAGATCCGCACCTCGGGCTTCGGCGTCAGCCGCGGCAGCTCCACCAGCGGCGTATTGCCGATCGACTCGACGATGTCGCCGAAGCGTCCGCCACAGGGTTTGTTGAGTAGCTCGTCGTGAAGCATGGCCGGCCCTTACTTCAGAAAGTGTAGCGAGGGTCAAGGAGCAGGTAGGTGGAGCTGATCCCGTGTTTCAGCCCCTATTCGCAACGACCGTCACACAAGAAGCCGTTCAGTTCTTGGCCACCAGGTCGTCCTGATCGTGCTCGCCCAAGCAGTCAAAGTCCGCTATTACTCGGGCAAGTTGCTCGTCAACGGGGAGCGCCAAGCGCCGTAGCTGAGCAGCCAAGGATTACTTCGAGGGAGAAAGTTCGCTGATCGGCTCGGGCGAGAAAAGGTGCTCGTAGACCCGGTCAGATCGCTCTAGATGGGAAAGACGGCGCTCGTCCATTGAAGGGTGGGCAACCTCATTCACAAAGCGCGCAGCGTCCTCCCCTGACAGGGAAACGCTCTCGCCGAAGCCGCCGGTTGCGCCAATTTCAACCGCCATCGTGGGTGGGCACATTACAGGCAGATCACGATAGAAGTCAAGGCGAGTAGTCAATGGCAATTGTTCATTCTTTCGTCTAGCAGCGCGACCCGGGAGCGGCGCCGGCCGTTCGACGCAAGTGGCCTTTTCGTCACCAAGGCGTGAGGTTTCCGCTGCGCGGGGTGTAGATTCGCCCGGGTTACCCAAACCTCGACAGGAGGGATCGATCGATGAGCAAGTTCCGGCCGGCCGCAGTCCTGGCGGTCTTCCTAATCGTCCTGATTGCCGTGATCGCGGCGGGTTGCGGCGGCGGTGGCAGCAGCAGCAGTGAAGAATCGACCGCGGCTGGCGGCGGGGGCGGCGGCGAACCGCTCAGCGTCGGCTCCGACATCCCCTATCCCCCGTTCGAGCAGGGGAAGCCGGGCCACTACACCGGCTTCGACATCGAACTGATGGAAGCGATCGCCGAAAGGATCGGCCGCACGGCGGAATTCCAGGACACCTCGTTCGAAACGATCTTCCGCGACGTCCAGCAGGGGAAGTTCGAAGCGGTGATCTCGGCCGCGACGATCACCGAAGAACGCGAGAAGGCGGTCGACTTCTCCAACCCCTACTACCTCTCCGAACAGGCGGTGCTGGTCAAGGAAGGCAGCTCGATCAAGTCGCTGGAAGAACTGGAAGGCAAGACGGTCGGCGTCCAGCAGGGCACGACGGGGCAGGAACTCGCCAAGGAAGAAATCGGCGGCGCCGAAATCCGGCCCTACCCCGAAGGGCCCGACGCGGTCAACGCGCTCAAGTCCGGGACCGTCGAAGGCGTGGTGATCGACGCGCCGGTCGCGCAGAACGCGGTCGAAAAATCCGGCGGCGTCGAGATCGCCGAAAAAGTCCCGACCGAAGAAGAGTATGGAATCGCCGTCGCCCAGGGCAACAGCGAACTCCTCGAAGAAATCAACAGCGGTCTCGAAGAAGTGATGGAAGACGGCACCTACAAGAAGATCTACGAAAAGTGGTTCAACCTCGAACCGCCGCAGGCGATCTTCTCGGCGACGCACGAAGCCGAATAGCGGCCTGCTGATTTGAAGCCGAAGGGAAGGGGCGCCATGATGGCGCCCCTTCTTTTTCCCAGGGGGAGCAGCAGGAGCGAGAGATGAGCGAATTCTTCCATCAGTACTTCGACTTCCAGATCATGGGGGCGCACTTCGGGGAAATCCTCGAAGGCTTCCTGCGCAACCTCCTCCTCTTCGCCATCGCCGTCGTCCTCTCGCTCGCCTTCGGGCTCTTTCTCGCCCTCCTGCGCCAGCTTCCGGGCAAGAAGCTGATGCCGCTGCGGGGGCTGACGATCGCCTACATCGACGTCTTCCGGGCGATCCCGCTGCTGATCATCCTCTTCCTCATCTCCGGCGGGATCCCGTACCTCAACTTCCTGCCGAAGGACATCCGCATTCCCCACTGGTTCGGCCAGCCCGACCCCTTCTGGTACGCCGTCGTGGGCCTGACGATGGTCTACGGCGCCTACATGGCCGAGGTTTACCGCGCCGGCATCGAAGCGGTCCCCGGCGGCCAGGTCGAGGCCGCCCGCTCGCTGGGGATGAGCCACGGTCAGACGATGCGCCACATCGTCGTCCCCCAGGCGGTGACCAAGATCCCGGCGCCGATGCTGAACGAAATGATCTCGCTGCTGAAGGACACCACCCTGGCCAGCGTCATCGCCTACTCGGAGTCGCTCCTGCTCGGCCGCGAAGTGCTGGCCGAAACCTTCAACAGCTCGGCCGTGATGCTCTCGGGGCTGATGTTCCTCGTCGTCGTCCTGCCCCTGGCTCGGCTCGTCGACTACCTGATCAAGCGCAACCAGGGCAAGGTCGCCCGCGGCGCCCACATCGAGGTCGCCTGATGGCGGAAGCGATCCTCAGCCTCAGGGGCGTCCGCAAGCGCTTCGGCAGGCTCGAGGTCCTCAAGGGCGTCGACATCGACGTCGCCCGGGGCGAGGTGATCTGCATCCTCGGCCCCAGCGGCTCGGGCAAGAGCACGCTGCTGCGCTGCGTCAACCTGCTGGCGCCGCCCGCGGAGGGCGAGGTCTTCCTCGAAGGGCACGACATCTGCAAGGGGCCGGGCTCGGGCACCGGCGAGGAGAGCTGGGAGCTCGACTTCGTCCGCCAGCGGGTCGGGATGGTCTTCCAGCAGTTCAACCTCTTCCCGCACAAGACCGCGCTGGAAAACGTCACCCTGGCGCCGGAAAAGGTCCTCGGCCGCTCCGGCGAGGAGGCGCGGGCGAAGGCGACGGAGCTGCTCGAGCGGGTCGGCCTCGGCGACAAGCTGGGCCAGTACCCGGAAACGCTCTCGGGCGGCCAGCAGCAGCGGGTGGCGATCGCCCGGGCGCTGGCGATGGACCCCCACGTGATGCTCTTCGACGAGGTGACCAGCGCCCTCGATCCCGAGCTGGTGAAAGAAGTCCTCGACACGATGCGCGAGCTGGCCGAGGAAGGGATGACGATGCTCGTCGTCACCCACGAGATCGGCTTCGCCCGCGAGGTCGCCGACCGGGTGATCTTCATGGACGGCGGCGTGATCGTCGAGGAAGGCCCGCCGGCGCAGGTGCTGGAGAGCCCCCGCGAGGAGCGGACCAAGCAGTTCCTCGGCTTGGTGCTGGAGCGTTAGCGCCGGGCGCGACTGGCGAGTTGACTCGTCTATAGCGAGGTTAACTCGCCAAGCGTCAAGCGCCACCCGCCATCGCGGGCAGGATCACGACCGTGTCGCCGTCTTTGACCGCGGTGTCGAGGCCCTGCAGCACTCGCACGTCCTCGTCGTTGAGGTAGACGTTGACGTAGCGGTTGAGCTCGCCGCCCTCGCCGAAGAGCTGCTCCGCAGTGTCCGGGAACTCGCCGGTCAGCGAGCGCAGCACCTCGCCGACGTTGCCGCCGCCGGCCTCGACCTCGGGCTGCCCGCCCGTTTTCGGGCGCAGGACGGGAGGTATGCGGACGGTCGCCATCGAGCGGTGATCCTAGTGGAGCCGGTGCGGGCAGCGCGCCCGGTCTCTACCTATCCCCGCCGGCGCCTTGGCAGAAAGCGTCGTAGTCGGGGAACCTGCCCATCTCCGACTCCGGGATCTCCTCGGCGTGCTCGCCGCAGATCGGGCACTCGGGGTCGCGGCGGACCTTCAGCTCGGTGAACCTGGTGCCGAGTGCCTCGTAGAGGAGCAGGCGGCCGACCAGCGGCTCGCCCTTGCCGAGGATCAGCTTGATCACCTCGTTGGCCTGCAGCGTGCCCATCGTCCCGGCCATCACCCCGAGCACCCCGTTGGCCGAGCAGCTCGGCGCCAGCTCGGCCGGCGGCGGGGTCGGGTAGAGGCAGCGATAGCAGGGCCCCTCGAAGGGGACGAAGGTCGAGATCTGGCCGTCGAAGCCGAGGATCGAGGCCGAGACGACCGGCTTGCCCGTCCGCACCGAGGCGTCGTTCAGCAGGTAGCGGGTGGGGAAGTTGTCGGCGCCGTCGACGACGATGTCGTAGCCGGAGATGACGTCGAGGATGTTGGAGGCGTCGAGCCGGCCGTTGTGCTCGACGACCTCGACGTCGGGGTTGAGGCCTTCGATGAAGATCCGGGCCGAGGCGGTCTTCGGCATCCCGATCCGCTCGGTGTTGTGGATCACCTGGCGCTGCAGGTTGGAGGCGTCGACGACGTCGTCGTCGACGAGGCCGATCGTGCCGACGCCCGCCGCCGCGAGGTAGAGCGCGGTCGGGGCGCCGAGGCCGCCGGCGCCGAGCAGCAGCACCTTCGCGTTCAGCAGCTTCAGCTGGCCGTCGACCCCGACCTCGGGCAGGAGGGTGTGGCGCGAGTAGCGCTCGCGCTGCTCGGCGGTCATCCCCGAGGGCGAGACCACCGGCAGGCCCTGTTCCTGCCACTGGACGATGCCGCCGCTCATCGAGGCGACGTTCTCGTAGCCCAGCTGCTGCAGCTGCGCGGCGGCGATCGCGGAGCGGTTGCCCGAGCGGCAGTAGAGGATCGTGCGGGCCGTCTTGTCCGGCGCCGCCGCTTCGATCTCGTCGGCGATCAGCCCCGGCGGCACCAGCTTTCCGTCCTCGAGGTGAGCCTCCTGGTACTCGTGCGGCTCGCGGGTGTCGATCAGGACGACATCGCCGCCGCCGATCTCCTCCGCCGCCTCGAAGGGTTCGATCTCCTCGATCGTCTGCACGCGCTCGGTGTCGATGGCCATAAGAAGTAAATCCCCTGAAATCGGATCAGCTTTACTTCAAAAATGATAGCGCCCAACAAAAATGGCCTCCTGCCGACTGGTGGCAGGAGGCCGATAAAGCCTGGAATGCAGGGGGTGGTTCCGAACTAACCCTCCGTCTTTTCGTCAAGGCTGCTCATGTTGACCCCTTTCGTAGCACCAACGTAGCTTAGGTCGTCTAACTCCTGAAAACAATGGTCAAAAGTAGTTATGGCTACCACGTCCAGTCGATCTTTACGATTTCCCCGATCTGGAGCCCGGGAACCTTCTCTTCGACAAAAACGCGCCCGTCCTTGCGCCGGGGCGAAAGAGTGCGCGCAGGCTGATTGCCATGCCTGATCTCGACGTGCGCCGGGGGATGCTCGGCAGGCCACGTAATTCGGAGGGTCCGAGGATGATCAGACTTTACCCTGGCCTCTAGCTGAACACCCTCATGGCTGGTCGGAAATCTGTCTAGGTAGCGCCGCTCAGTGCACCATTCCAGCTCGTCACCCTGGCTGTGCTCCTCGTCGTAGCAGAAGATTTCCTTCGTCCCATTCCGGACCGAAAAGTCGTAAATCTTCCTTGCGGGAATCCATTTTGCGTGCCGCCCGCGCCTCCACTTGGCTTCAGCGCCCAGGAGCTCCCCAGGTCCTCGGCTCCAATGAAAATTCGTAGCGACATCGATCCTAGTGATCCGGATCTGCTCGGTCTGAGTTACTACTACCTCCTTGCGTCCAGTGATATCCCAGTGGTTCTTCTGCCAAACGACCTCATAAGGTCGATCGCTTATGGCGGCAGTCGCGAGCTGCTTTAGGGCTGCAAGATCCCGGTGGTCCGTGCGACGCTCCTCCCGATCACGGAGCAGGACGATTGCCGTTGCTGCTAGGAGAGCCAAGATCGCAGCATCTACGAGCTCTTTAGAAGGGTCTCCAAAGATTTGAAGTAGAGCGACACCGGCGCCTACCAGGATGACAAGGACGGCATCGGCGTTCTCTAAGAGATATCGAGCCAGCCTCGCTAGAGCTCCCCCGACCCGTCTCACGCGCGAGGACCCTACTGATTCCTAGCGACGGATACCTGAGAACCCATTTCCACCCTGCAAAGTTCGTATCTTGGGAGCGCGCCTTCCCGATGGGTGCATCGCCGACGCCATCAGCCGCTTCAGAACCGGGCAGCGGCCCCGTGGAAGGGTCCCGGGGGCCGCTGAGCTCGTGATCGGCTGTGCGAGGGGTGGTACTTAGAGGCTCGGGCGCATCTGGCGCAGGCGGCGGACCCGCTCCTCGATCGGGGGATGGGTCGAGAAGAGGCCGGCGATCCCCTTTCCCTTGAACGGGGCGACGATGTAGAGGGGCTCGGCCGCCTGGTTGACCTGCATCGGCATCGCTTCGGCTCCCTGCTCGAGCCGCAGCAGCGCGCTCGCCAGCGACTCCGGGTTGCCGCAGATTTCGGCGCCGCCGGCGTCGGCCGCGAACTCGCGCTGGCGGGAAATCGCCAGCTGGATGATGCTCGCCGCGATCGGGGCGAGGATGACCATGCTGAGCGCCGCGACCAGCCCGAGCGGGCCGTTGTCTTCGCCGTCGCCGAACCACATCAGCATGTAGGCGAGGTAGGTGATCGCGGCGCCGATCGCCGACGCGACCGACTGGATCAGGATGTCGCGGTTGCGGACGTGGGTGAGCTCGTGGGCGAGGACGCCGCGCAGCTCGTCCTCGGAGAGGAGTTTGGTGATGCCGCGGGTGACCGCCACCGCCGAGTGCTTCGGGTTGCGCCCGGTCGCGAAGGCGTTCGGCTGGTCCTGCGGGATCATGTAGAGGCGCGGCATCGGCAGGTCGGCGCGGGTCGTCAGTTCGCGGACGATTTGGTAGAGCCGCGGCGCTTCGGCCTCGTCGATCGGTTTGGCGCGGCTCATCGCCAGCGCCATCTTGTCGCTGAAGAAGTAGCTGAAGAAGTTGATCGCGAGCGCCATGAGGAGGAACAGCAACGCGGTCTGGGCGCCGCCGATCAGGGCGCCGATGACGACCAAGAGGCCGCCGAGGGAGGCCATCAGGATCGTGGTCCGCAGCGTCGCGCCCCAGGTGGAATGCTTGGTGGTGGTCATCGCGTAAGTCGCTCCTCGGGTTCGGGTGGTCGTCGAAGTATGCGACGAAAGCGCGAAATCGCCTATAGGGACCAACCCCTTTCGAGGCCGGGGCGAGCCCCTAGGCTGAGCGGATGACGCTCGTCGTGATCGGGCTCGTGCTCGTCGTGATCGCGCTGATCCTCGCGCTGGCGCGGGAGCGGCGGCGGCTGGCGCCGCTCGAGGACCTGGTCGAGGCGATGGAGAAGGTCGACCTCTCCAGCGCCCGGCCCCTCCTCCCCGCCTCGATCGACGGCGTCGGCGAGACCGAGGAGGTGGCGCGGATCGAGCTCGCCTTCCTGCGGATGATGCGGCGCCTGGAAGCCGAGCGGCGGCGGGCCGGCTCGGCGGCCCTGCGGGCGCAGGAGGAGGAGCGAACGCGGGTCGCCCGCGACCTCCACGACGAGGTCAACCAGTCGCTGACGGGATTGCTGCTGCGGCTGGAGGCGGCGCGCGAGGCGGCGCCGCCGGAGCTGGAGGGCGAACTCGCCGAGACCAAAGCGCTGGCGAACCAGGCGATGACCGAGCTGCTCTCCCTGGCCCGGCAGCTGAGGCCGACCGCGCTCGACGACCTCGGCCTGGCGGCGGCGATCGAAGGCCAGGTGGGCCGGCTCGGCGGCGAGATCGAGACGAGGCTCGAGGTCGACGGCGACTTCTCCGACCTCGGCGGCGACGCCCAGCTGGTCGTCTACCGGGTCGCGCAGGAGGCACTCTCGAACGCCGCCCGCCACAGCGGCGCCGGCCGGGTCGAGGCGCGGCTGCAGCGCAGCGAGAGCGGCGGCGTTGTCCTCGAGGTCAGCGACGACGGCCGCGGCTTCGCCTTCGACGAGTCCCAGCGCGGCCTCGGCATCGGCGGCATGCGCGAGCGCGCCCTCCTGATCGGCGCCGAGCTCGACATCGAGTCGCGCCCCGACCACGGCACCACGGTCCGCCTCGTCGTACCGGGAGAATCGCCCGCATGAGGGTCCTGATCGCCGACGACCACGGAATCGTCCGGTCCGGGCTGCGGCTGCTGCTGGAGCGGCAGCCCGACATCGAGGTGGTCGCCGAGGCGGCGGACGGTGCCGAGGCGCGGGACCTGGCGGTGCGGGAGCGGCCGGACCTGGCGATCCTCGACGTGAAGATGCCGAAGCTGACCGGGCTGCAGGCGACGCGCGAGATCAAGCAGCAGGCGCCGGAGGTCGCGGTGCTGATCCTCTCGATGCACGACGACGAGCGCTACCTGTTCGAGGCGTTGAAGGCGGGCGCCTCCGGCTACGTGCTGAAGGCGCAGGCGGACACCGACCTGCTGGCGGCGATCCGCGCGGTCGAGCGCGGCGAGCCGTTCCTCACGCCGGAGGCGCAGCGGACGCTGATCAAGGACGTGCTCGAGCGCGGCTCCTCCGGAGAGGAGGAGCTGACGCCGCGCGAGGAGGAGATCGTCAAGCTCGTCGCCGAGGCGAACACGACCAGGCAGATCGCCGAGGTCCTCCACCTCTCCGAGAAGACGGTCGAGAACCACCGCGCCAACGCGATGCGCAAGCTCGGCATGCGCGACCGGGTCGAGCTGGTCCGCTACGCGATCCGCCGCGGCCTCATAGAGCCCTGATTCGCGAGTCTGTCTCAACCCGCGCATAGGGCGGACTGAGACAGACTCGGCATAACCGACCGCTCTAGTAGGATTTGGCTCTCGATGCTGTTCTCGACCAAAGCCGAGTACGGAGTGCGACTGATGGTCGAGCTGGGCCGCCAGCCCGGCTCGCGGCCGGTCTCGCTGGGCTCCGTCGCCGAAGCGGAGAACCTGCCGCTCTCCTACCTGGAGCACCTGGTGGCGAAACTGCGCAAGGCCGGGCTCGTCACCTCAACCCGCGGCGCCCACGGCGGCTACCGCCTGGCGAAGCCGGCCGGGGAGATCACCATGGACGCGGTGGTCGAGGCGCTGGAAGGGCAGATCGCGCCGATGGAGTGCTTCCACGACGCCCCGGAAGGCAAAGTCCTCTGCTCGCACGAGTCCGACGGCGACAGCGCCTGCTCGACCAAGCTGCTGTGGATGCGCGTCCAGAGCGGCGTCAACAAGGCGCTCGCCGGCACCACGCTCGCCGAGCTGGTCGAGTTCTCCGCGCACAGCGCGCCCGAGCGGGCCGCGGCGATCGGCACCGCTGCCTAGTCAGAACACGCATCACCCGACTTCAACTGAAAACCCAGAAACGGAGCGAAATTGGCTGAGCTGGAGATCCGCAACCTGCACGTGAAGGCCGAGGAGAAGGAAATCCTCAAAGGCCTCGACCTCGACGTCGAGAAGGGCAAGGTCCACGCGCTGATGGGGCCGAACGGCTCCGGCAAGTCGACGCTCGCCAACGCGATCATGGGGCACCCGGCGCTGGAGGTGACCGAGGGCTCGATCGTCTTCAAGGGCGAGGACGTCACCGAGGCCGACCCCGAGACCCGCGCCCAGGCCGGCCTCTTCATGGCCTTCCAGTACCCGGTCGCGATCCCCGGCGTCTCGGTCAGCAAGTACCTGCGGATGATCATCAACGCCCAGCGCGAGGCCCGCGGCGAAGAGCAGATCAAGATCAAAGACTTCGCCCGGACCGCCCAGGAGGCGATGGAGCTGGCCAGCATCCCCAAAGACTTCTCCAGCCGCTACCTCAACGACGGCTTCTCCGGCGGCGAGAAGAAGCGGATGGAGCTGCTGCAGCTGGCGCTGCTGCGGCCGGAGATCGCGATCCTCGACGAGACCGACTCGGGACTCGACATCGACGCGCTGCGCACGGTCGCCGAAGGCGTCAACCGGTTCGCCGGGCCGGAGATGGGCGTCCTGATCATCACCCACTACCAGCGCATCCTCCACATGGTCAAGCCCGACCAGGTCCACGTCATGTACCAGGGGCGGATCGTCAAAGAGGGCGGCCCCGATCTGGTGGAAACGCTGGAGGAAAAGGGGTACGGCTGGATCAAAGAGGAGGTCGAGGCGGGCGCGGTTGCCTAGCCTCGGGTGAGATGGAGCCGCTGA
This sequence comes from uncultured Actinomycetes bacterium, assembly GCA_963800355.1. Lineage (GTDB taxonomy): Bacteria > Actinomycetota > Thermoleophilia > Solirubrobacterales > 70-9 > VAYN01. Next base: position 209,712 of record CAWDAP010000002.1, read on the forward strand.
GCACCGAGAGCTCCGCCCCGGCGGCCCCGTTCGACGTCGAGAAGGTCCGCGCCGCCTTCCCGGCGCTGGAGCGGGAGGTCCACGGCCGTCCGGTCGCCTACCTCGACAGCGGCGCCAGCTCGCAGCGGGTGCTGGCCTCGATCCAGGCGGTAGACCGCTACGAGCGGCGGCATCACTCCAACGTCCATCGCGGCTCCCACACGCTCTCGGCCGAGGCGACCGAAGCCTACGAGGGGGCGCGGGCGACGGTGGCCGATCACATCGGCGCCGCCGACCGGCGCGAGGTCGTCTTCGTCCGCAACGCGACCGAGGCGATCAACCTGGTGGCGCGCGCCTGGGGAGACGCCAACGTCGGCGAGGGCGACCGGATCCTCCTCACCGAGATGGAGCACCACTCCAACATCGTCCCCTGGCAGCAGCTCGCCGGGCGGGCCGGTGCGGAGATCGACTGGGCGCCGGTCGACGAGGAGGGGCGGCTCGACCTCGGCGCCTACGCGGCGCTGCTGGAGCGCGGGCCGAAGCTGGTCGCCTTCACTCACGTCTCCAACGTGCTCGGGACCGAGAACCCGGTCGCCGAGCTGGCCCGGCTGGCCCACGAGGCCGGGGCGCTGGTGCTCTGCGACGGCGCCCAGGCGGCCCCGAAGATGCCGCTCGACCTGGCCGAGCTCGGCGTCGACTTCTACGCGATCACCGGGCACAAGCTCTACGCGCCGACCGGGATCGGCGCGCTCTGGGCGCGGCTCGACCTGCTGCGCGAGATGCCGCCCTTCCTCGGCGGCGGCTCGATGATCCGCAAGGTGACCAGGGAGGGCACGACCTACGCCGACCCGCCGGCCCGCTTCGAGGCGGGGACGCCGGCGATCGCCCAGGCGATCGGGATGGCCTCGGCGCTGCGCTGGCTCGACATGGTCGGGATGGAGGCGGTCCGCGAGCACGAGGAGCAGGTCGCCGACCACGCGCTGGCGCGCCTCGCCGAGGTCCCCGGCCTGCGCGTCTTCGGCCCGCCCCGCGGCCCCGGCCGCCTCGGCCCCGTCTCCTTCGAGATCGAGGGCATCCACGCCCACGACGTCAGCGAGATCCTCGACCGCCACGGCGTCGCCGTCCGCGCCGGCCACCACTGCGCCCAGCCGCTGATGGACCGCCTCGGGGTCGCCGCCACCGCCCGCGCCAGCTTCGGCGTCTACACGACGCCCGAGGAGATCGACCGCCTCGTCGAGGGGCTCGAAGACGCGCGGGGGGTCTTCGGCATCTGACGACTGTTCACTTGACCCACCTATCGCGTGGTCAACTGAACAGTCGCGGCTCGCCGCCTCCGCTAGCCTCAAAAAGGACATGGACGAGCTCTACCGCGACCAGATCCTCGAGCACTACAAGCGGCCGCACAACTTCGGCCATCTCGAGCACCCGGACCTCGAGTTCGAAGACACCAACCCGTTCTGCGGCGACGAGCAGCACGTGACGATCAAGCTCGGCGCCGACGACCGAGTCGAGGCGGTCGCATTCGAGGGGAAGGGATGCGCGATCTCCACCGCCGCGACCTCGCTGCTGACCGACGAGCTGGTCGGGATGAGCCGCGAGGAGCTGCTGAAGCTGCCGAAAGAGTTCGTCCTCGAGCTGCTCGGGATCGAGATCTCGGCGACGCGGATGAAGTGCGCGATGCTCGGCCTCAAGATCGTCAAGAGCGCCTCCCTCGGCAAGCCCGCCGAATGGGAGGACGAAGGCGCGGTCGGCGACCCTTCAGAAGCGGTCGCCGACCTCGGCCGGCTCTAGCGAGTCTGTGAAAACCCGTACGGAGGACGGGTTTCCACAGACTCGGTGGGCCGACGTTATTTCCCTTCCTCGGCCATGCGGGCCAACAGCTGCTCGCTCGGCTGCATGACGTTGAAGGAGGCGCCGAAGGGGTCGCGGACGGTGGCCATGCGGCCGGGCTCGATGTCCATCGGGCCGAAGAGGAGCTCGCCGCCGCCGGCCTTCACCTTCTCGACGGTGGCGTCGGTGTCCTCGGTGCCGAAGTAGACGCCCCAGTGGGGCGGGATCTCGTCTGGCATACGGCCGCGCATGTCGAGCATCCCGCCGACCTGGGCGCCGTCGACCAGCCACTCGGTGTAGGTGCCGCCGTCCTCCATCTCGAGGTCGTTGGGCTCCCAGCCGAAGACGGCGCCGTAGAAGGCCTTGGCACCCTCGGGGTCGCGGGTGCCGAGCTCGTTCCAGCCGACCGTGCCGGGCTCGTTGACGAGCGCAGCGCCGGCGAAGTCGCCGGGCTCCCAGATACCGAAGACGGCACCACCCGGGTCGGCGAAGACCGCCATCCGGCCGAGGCTCATCACCGCCATCAGCTCGGTCAGCATCGTGCCGTCGTTTTCCTGGACCGCCCGTGCGATCGCCTCGGCGTCGTCGACCGAGACATAGGTGCGCCAGGCGGGCGGCTGGCCCTCCTGCATCAAAGGCATCATCCCGGCGACGTCCCTGCCGTTCTTCATCGCCCGGCGGTAGCCACCCGTTTCGGCCGAGTTGGGCTCCGGCACGTCCCAGCCGAACAGCTCGCCGTAGAAGCGGGCGGCGCCCTCGACGTCCGGCGTCCCGAGGTCGACCCAGCAGGGGGTGCCGGGCACGTAACTGGTCCTCTCGCTCATCTCTGCTCCTCTCGAAGAAGGTCCACCCTGATAAGAGCACAGCCGCGGCACAAATTCATCCCTCCCGTGTGAATCTCCGAGACGTGTCTGACTTCAGGCGCCATATAGGACGCCTGAAGTCAGACACGTCGGTCGGCCGGGCCGGGCGGGCCGCTAAAATCCGACTTCGGAAGTAGGATTAAGTTTCAAGCGGCACTAGCAGTGCGCAGGAGCGGTGTCCGAAGCATCCGCCCCGGCCCGACCCGACGAACGCAGGAGCACGACCCTTTGAGCGAGACCGCAGGAACCAAGATCTCCGTCTGCCCGGCAGCCGAGCTGCCGGCCGGCGGCATGCGCCTGGTCGAGCATGAGGGGACGAAGATCGGGGTCTTCAACTGCGACGGCACCTATTACGCGATCGAGGACCGCTGCTCCCACGACAACGGCCCGCTCGCCGAGGGCGAGTTCGACACCACCGCCTGCACGGTCGAGTGCCCGCGCCACGGCTCCCTCTTCGACCTCGCCAGCGGCAGGCCGAGGACGCTTCCCGCCTTCCAGCCGGTCCAGACGTTCCCCGTCGGCGTCGAGGACGACATCATCACTTTGGAGGTCAACTGACATGGCAACGCCCGAGGTTCTCGCCGAGAAACGTGAGCTGGCCGGCATCAACGCCGACTACAAGGAGAAGTTCGGCTTCAACGATCCCGAGACCGGCTACGCCTACAAAGCGCCCAAGGGGCTGACCCGCGAGGTCGTCGAAACGATCAGCGACTTCAAGGACGAGCCGCAGTGGATGCGCGAGTTCCGGCTGAAGGCGCTCGAGCACTTCGAACAGCGGCCGACGCCGAAATGGGGCGGCGACCTCGACCAGATCGACTTCGACGACATCCACTACTTCGTCCGCGCCTCGGAGAAGAACAGCCGCGACTGGAGCGAGGTCCCGGAGGACATCAAATACACCTTCGACCGGCTCGGGATCCCGGAGGCGGAGCGCAAATTCCTCGCCGGGGTGGGCGCCCAGTACGAGAGCGAGGTCGTCTACCACCAGGTGAACGAGAAGCTCGAGGCCCAGGGCGTGATCTTCACCGACATGGACACCGCCCTGCGCGAGCACGAGGACCTGGTGCGCGAGTACTGGGCGACGGTGATCCCGCCCAACGACAACAAGCTGGCGGCGCTGAACAGCGCGGTCTGGTCGGGCGGCTCCTTCGTCTACGTCCCCGCCGGGGTAAAGGTCGAGATGCCGCTGCAGGCCTACTTCCGGATCAACACCGAGAACATGGGCCAGTTCGAGCGGACGCTGATCATCTGCGAGGAGGGCGCCGACGTCCACTACATCGAGGGCTGCACGGCGCCGGTCTACTCCAGCGACTCGCTGCACTCGGCGGTGGTCGAGATCGTCGCCAAACCGAGCTCGCGGGTCCGCTACACGACCGTGCAGAACTGGTCGCAGAACGTCTTCAACCTCGTCACCAAGCGCGCGGTCGCGCACGAGAAGGCGACGATGGAGTGGGTCGACTGCAACCTCGGCTCGAAGCTGACCATGAAGTACCCGTCGATCTACCTGCTCGGGCCCGAAGCCCACGGCGAGATCCTCTCGATCGCCTTCGCCGGCGAGGGCCAGCACCAGGACGCCGGCGGCAAGATCATCCACGGCGCTCCGCGGACCTCGTCCTCGATCTTCTCCAAGTCGATCTCCAAGGACGGCGGCCGGGCGACCTACCGCGGCCTGCTCGAAGTTGCCGACGGGGCGAGCGAGTCGCGCTCGAAGGTCGTCTGCGACGCGCTGCTCCTCGACGAGGACTCGCGCTCGGACACCTACCCGACGATCCGCATCGACGAGAACGACGCCGACATCGGCCACGAGGCGACCGTCTCCAAAATCGGCGACGAGCAGCTCTTCTACCTGCAGAGCCGCGGCCTCGACGAGGAGGAGGCCTCGAAGATGATCGTCAACGGCTTCATCGAGCCGGTGACGAAGGAGCTGCCGATGGAGTACGCGGTCGAGCTGAACCGCCTCATCGAGCTCCAAATGGAGGGCTCGATCGGCTGAAATGGCGGCCCGCGTACGACGCTGGCGGCGTCCTCGGGTGGGGGCCATGCAGAGCACTGTCCCCCACCACTGCGTCCTTGCCAGCGCCGCCCGCGACCTCGCCATTTAAGCCGCTCGTCTCAGGGAAACGGAACGAATGACTTCACCAACTGACTTGACTACCTCTGCACCCGCCTGGCTCGAGGAGAGGCGCCGGCGCGGCGCCTCTCTCGCGCAGGAGCTGCCGCTGCCGGACCAGAAGGCGAAGGGGTGGGAATTCACGGACCTCTCGGGCCTGGACCTGACCGCTTACGAGGAGGCGAGTGCCGAGCCGGTCGTCTCCGGCGCCGAGGGCGCGGTGGTGGTCTCCCTGGCCGAGGCGGTGACGAGCCACGGCGACTTGCTCAGCGAGCGGCTCGGCTCGCTGGTGCCGGCCGACGACTTCTTCGTCGCCCGCAACGAGGCCGGCTGGCGCGACGGGATCCTCGTCTACGTTCCGAGCGGGGTGCGGCTGAGCGAGCCGATCCAGGTCGAGGTGCCTCTCGACGCGCGCGGCGCCGCGGTCAACTGGCGGACGCTCGTCGTGCTCGAGGACGGCGCCGAGGCGGAGGTCTGGGAGCACTGGTCCTCGCCGGACGACGACGTCGACGCGATCCTCAACTCGGTGGTCGAGCTGAGCGTCGGCCAGGGCGCGACCCTGCGCTACGTCAACACCCAGGACATCTCCGAGGGGGCGTGGATCTTCGCCACCCAGCGGGCGCAGGTCGAGCGCGACGGGCGTCTCGACTGGGCGGCGCTCGGCTTCGGCTCGGGCCGCGGCAAGGTGCGGATGGAGACCAAGCTCGCCGGTCCCGGCTCCGAGGCGCGGGTCACCGGCGGCTACGCCGGTGGCGCCGGGCAGCACCTCGACTTCGACACGCTGCAGGAGCACGCGGCGCCGAACACCAACTCCGACCTCGCCTTCCGCGGCGTCCTCGCCGCCGGCTCGACCGCCGTCTGGCGCGGGATGATCAAGGTCGATCCGGGCGCCCAGCAGACCGACGCCTTCCAGGAGAGCCGCAACCTGCTCCTCTCCCCCGAGGCCCACGCCGACGCGATCCCGGGCCTGGAGATCCTCGCCGACGACGTCCGCTGCACCCACGCCGCCGCGGTCGCCCAGGTCGACAAGGACCAGCTCTTCTACCTGACCTCCCGCGGCCTCGACGCCGCCGCGGCCAAGTCCCTGATCATCGAAGGCTTCCTCGAGTCCCTGGTCGAACGCCTCGCCGAGGGGCCGGTCCGCGACAGCATCTCCGAGGCGCTCGAGACGCGCCTCGCCGAGATCCTCTAGTCAGCCGCTCGGCCCGCGGGTCCTCTCCGATTCTGGGCTCTCCCGGCCGGGAGAGCCCTCAGAATCGTCGCCACCCGCGGGAGGATCGCTTGCCGATCGACGCTGAGAGACGATGCTCTTGGCGATTCCGGCAACAACGATCAATACCGGGAGCAGGTAGAAGATCCAGAGATAGTGGCCGACGTGGGCCAGCGGCAGCACCGGTCCGCCCCTACCCGTTCGCGACCGAGAGCAGGTAGAGGCCGAAGCAGGTGAAGGCGACCATCACCGCCAGCATCCAGTACTGCGAGGCGGTGGCCCGCTTGTAGTCGGGCCAGTAGACGAGGGCGCGGTCGTGGGCGAGCATCAGGCCGATCACGTGGCCGACGACCAGGGCCGCGACCTGGATATACCAGATCACGTTGGCGCTGAGAACCTTGTAGTCAACGAGGTTGTTCGCCGTGCCGAAGAGGTCGGTGTGGCCGGTGCCCAGGGGGTCGGAGAGGATGTAGGTGAACTGCGCCTGCTCCTGGAAGAAGAAGAGGCTGAAGTAGTGGGCGACCAGGTAGGCGAGGGCGATCGGGATCAGGCTGTGGGCAAAGCCGGCGCGCAGCTTCTTGAAGGCCGGCGCGCCGGGGACGGTGCGCATCCCGCGGACGCCGAGCTGGTAGACGAGGCCGACGCCGGCGAAGGTCAGCGCCATGAAGATCGTGTCGGTGAGGTGGAGGGCGGCGGTCAGTTCCATCCCTTGTTCGGCGAGCCATTCGAAGACGCCTTCGATCGCGCTCTTGAAGGCGCCCTCCTGGGCGCCGTCGAAGCTGGTCGAGGCGATCGAGGCGATCACCACGGCGGCCGAGCCGGGGATCGTCGCCCAGCTCGTCGTCGCCGAGAAGGGGCGGCGGCGGTAGAGGCGGCCGTCGCGGGAGCCGAAGACGCCAAGGCGGCCGAACATCCCGAAGTAGACGGAGAAGACCTCGCCGCGTTCGCACCACTCCTCGGTGCCGAAGACGGCCATCATCGCCAGGGTGTAGCCGCTGTAGACGAGGGCGGCAACGGCGCAGGCGTGGGGAGCGAGGCCGACGGCGACGCCGCCGCTGGCCCCGTAGACGACCTCGAGCCAGACGGTCGCAAGGAGGCCGATCGCCGCCGGCCAGCGGCCCAGCCACTCCGGATATGGCAGGTGCGCGGCGCGCTCGCCGGCGATCGCGCGGAAGCCGGCGCCCATCGCGCGGCCGACCGCGCGCCAGGGGTTGAAGGGCCGGAAGACGTCGCCGAGGAAGGCCGAGAAGAAGGGGAAGCCGAGCCAGCAGGTGACGAAGAGGAAGGTGAGGGCGAAGTTGCGGTCGGGCGCTTCGGTGCCGCGCAGCCCGGCGTAGATCGCGAAGCCGAGGAGGAAGACGCCGATCGCCCCGCAGAGGGTCTGCACCGGCAGGCCGGCGAGCGCCGCCGAGAGGCGCTCGCCGAGCGGCCGCCGGCGCTCGTCCTCGAACTGAGGCTTGCGCCAGGCGGCCGAGAGAGCGAAGAAGGAGGCGATCAGGACGATCGAGGCCGCCCAGGCGAACAGCCAGGCGGGGATCGGAAGATCCTGCCTGGATGCCAGCGCGTGGGCGAGCGGGAGAAAGCTCACGGTTCGACCTTGAGGTCGACGATCTGTTCCTTGTGGCCCTCGAGCTCGGCCTCGAACTCGCCTTCGATTTCAGCCGGGAGGTCGTAGACGACGGTGCCGCCGCCCTTCGGGACCTCCTTCATCACGTCATAGCCGTGCAGGTGAACCTCTTCTTCGAAGGGGACCGCGACCTTGAAGTGGATCCGGTCGCCCTTGCGGTAGACGAGTTCCTGGATCCCGCCCACCGGTTTGCCCTGCTTGTCGACGACGATCGTCGGCACCTTGCCGGCGTCGGTGGTCTTGCTTTCGTCGCTGCCGCCACTGCTGAGGACGATCAGGAGGACGACGGCCACCACGACCAGGCCGGCGCCGATCAGTGCGGTTCTCGTATTCATCTCATGCTCCTTTCGCGCGCATCTCGGGCGCGCGCGCTCGTTGCGCTGTTCCTTTGCCTCACATAACCGGGCAAAGGAACAGCGGAAGGACTGCCTGTTGTGGGACTAGGCCGGCAGCGGGGGCGGGCGCTGGGCCAGCCCGAGGGCGATCAGGAGGCCGCCATGCGGCGCGAAGGCGCGGGGCGGCTTGGGCAGCGGGGTACGGCGCACGGCGGCGCGGAGCCGGTGGGCGCGCTCGGCGATCCGCTCCGAGAGGCGAACGATCGCCTCGCAGCCGGGGTAGCGGCCGAGCAGCAGCGCCGCCAGCAATCCCAGCAGCGGCAGCGCCGGCAGTAGGAATGTGACGAGGTCGCTCACGCGCGCCAGGATACTGTCCCGCCTCAGATTTCCCTAAATGCGCCCTGGACGCGACAACATCGCCGCCCCCGACCTGACGCCCGGCCTCGCCTGGGTCGGCGCCGAGCCCGAGTCGATGCCGGCGCTGACCGCGGGCGGGCCGGCGCTCGTCCACTTCTTCGAATACGGGCAGCCGAACAGCGTCCGCACCCTGCCCTACCTGGCCGAGTGGCAGCGGCGCTACCGCGAGGCCGGTCTGAGCGTGATCGGCGTCCAGGCGCCGCGCTTCCCCTTCGCCGGGGAGCCGGAGAACGTGGCGGCCGGCCTGGCGCGGCTGGGGGTCGAGTTCCCGGTCGCGATCGACGCAGAGCACGACCTCTGGGCAGCCTACGGCTGCGAAGGCTGGCCCAGTCTCTTCCTCTGGAGCCTCGGCGGCTCGCTCGCCTGGGCCCACTTCGGCGAGGGCGAATACCGGGCGACCGAGGAAGCGATCCAGGCCGAGCTGCGCGAGATCGACGCGCTGCGGGAGCTGCCCGAGCCGATGGCGCCGCTGCGGGCGACCGACGCGCCGGGCGCCCGGGTCATCCCGCCCACTCCCGAGAAGTTCCCCGGCGGCTCCTGGGAGCGGCCCTGGGTCGCCAGCTCCGACGGCGAGGATCTGGCGCTCGACTACCAGGCGGGCGGGGCGTTCGCGACGGTCGAGGGGGAGGGTGAGATCGAGGTCGAGATCGACGGCCGCTGGACCACCCTCCCCTCCGATCCCGTCCCCGGACTGCGCACCCTCGCCGAGCATCCCAGCCACGAGGCCCATGGCCTGATCATCCGCCCCGCCCCAGCCATCAAGATCTGGTCGATCAGCTTCGCCGCCGGCGTACCCTGACGGACAACGACTCGTCTTCCACCGCCGCCGCGCGCCGCATGGGCGAGCGATCGGAGAGTTGACCTGCCTATAGGACGGTTAACTCACCAATCGTCAGGCCCTGGCGGCGACCTCTTCGCGGATCTCCTTCGGGAGCATGAAGCGGACGTCCTCGTGGACGGTCCTCAGCTCGGAGACGTCGGCGGCGCCGCGCTCGCGGAAGAAGGATACGAGGCGCTCGACGAGCTCCTCGGGGGCGCTGGCGCCGGAGGTGATGCCTACGGTCCCGATCCCCTCCAGCCACTCCTCGCGCACCTGGGTGTGGTTGTCGATCAGGTGCGAGGCGGCGCCGTGTTCGCGGGCGACCTCGACCAGGCGGTTGGAGTTGGAGGAGTTGGTCGAGCCGATCACGAGGACGAGGTCGCACTCGCGGGCGAGCTGCTTGACGGCGATCTGGCGGTTGGTGGTCGCGTAGCAGATGTCGTCTGACTTGCTGGCGACGATGCCGGGGAACCTGGCCCGCAGGGCGGCGATCACCTCGGCGGTCTCGTCGACCGAGAGCGTCGTCTGGGTGATGAAGGCGACCTTGCTCGGGTCCGGCACCTGCAGGCTCTCGACTTCGTCGGCGGTTTCGATCAGGACGATCGAGTCGGGCGCCTCGCCGGTCGTCCCTTCGACCTCCTCGTGGCCCTCGTGGCCGATCATGATGATCGTGTAGCCCTGGGCGGCGAAGCGGCGGGCCGAGACGTGGACCTTGGTCACCAGCGGGCAGGTCGCGTCGATCGTCCGCAGCCCGCGGGCGGCGGCGTTCTCGTGCACGCTCGGCGCCACCCCGTGGGCTGAGAAGACGACCATCGCGCCCTCGGGCACCTCGGTCTCCTCCTCGACGAAGATCGCGCCGCGCTCGGCCAGCTCCTCGACCACGTGCTTGTTGTGGACGATCTCCTTGCGGACGTAGACGGGGGCGCCGTAGAGCTCGAGCGCCCGCTCGACCGTCTGCACGGCGCGGTCGACGCCGGCGCAGTAGCCGCGCGGCGCAGCGAGCAGCACCCGTTTCGGGCCGGTGAGGGTGGCAGGCATGTCTCCAGGGTACCGAGGGGCGTGTCTGACTTCGCGCCCCCGTATAGGGGTAGGAAGTCAGACACGCCCGGGTTGCCGGGGCATCTGCCCGCGGGGCGGCGGTGGCGAGATTGCGGGACAACGGGCGGGAGAGCCCGGAATTTGCGGCCTGAGTAGCCTTCTCGGGTGGCCACTTCCGGACGCCATCTCGACCGTCTCACCGCCGTCGATGCCTCGTTCCTCACCAACGAGCATTCGAACAGCCACATGCACGTGGGCGCGATCCTCGTCTTCGAGGGGCCGCCGCCGCGCTACGTCGACCTGGTCGAGCACGTCCGCAGCCGCCTGCCGCTGGTCCCGCGCTTCCGCCAGAAGCTGGTGGTGCCGCCGCTGGAGGCGGGCCGGCCGCTCTGGGCCGACGACGTCAACTTCAACCTCACCTACCACATCCGCCACACCGCGCTGCCCGATCCGGGCGGCGAGGAGCAGCTGAAGAAGCTGGCCGGGCGGATCTTTTCCCAGCAGCTCGACCGGCTGAAGCCGCTCTGGGAGCTGTGGCTGGTGCAGAACCTCGAACGCGACCGCTTCGCGATCCTGACCAAGACCCACCATGCGATGGTCGACGGGATCAGCGGCGTCGACATCGGCACCGTCCTCTTCGACGTCGACCGCGAGGCCGAGCCGCTGAGGCTGGAGGACGACTGGGTGCCGCACCCCGAACCGGGGACCACCGAGCTGGTCGCCCGCGGGGTCGCCGACGCCGTCGCCGCCCCGGTGAAGCTGGCCGAGCGGGCCCTCGACGTCGTCCGCAGCCCGGAGACGACCGCCCGCAAGCTGGTCGAGGGGCTGGAGGGGGTGGGCGAGATCGTCAGCGCCTTCGCCGACCCCGCCCCCGACGTGCCGCTGAACGAGGCGATCGGGCCGCACCGCCGCTACGTCTGGGCGCGCTCGGAGCTGGCGACTTTCAAACGGATCAAGGACACCTTCGGCGGCACCGTCAACGACGTCGTCCTCGCGGTGGTGACCGGGGCGCTGCGCACCTGGCTGCACCGCCGCCAGGTGCGCACGGAGGGCCTCGAGCTGCGGGCCCTGGTGCCGGTCTCGATTCGCGGCGAGGACGAGCGCGGCGAGCTCGGCAACCGGATCGCCCTGATGCGGGGGCCGCTGCCGGTCTACATCGAGGACCCGGTCCGCCGGCTGCGCGCGATCAGCGACGCGATGGCCGGACTGAAGCGCTCCAAACAGGCGCTCGGCGCGGAAGTGATCTCCCGCTTCAACGACTTCGCCCCGCCGACGATCCTGGCGCAGGCCTCGCGGATCAATTTCTCGACCCGCCTCTTCAACCTGATCGTCACCAATGTGCCCGGGCCGCAGATGCCGCTCTACGTCCTCGGCAAGGAACTCGAGGACGTCTTCCCGGTCGCCTTCCTGCCGCAGAACCACTGCCTGGCGGTGGCGATCATGAGCTACAACGGCAAGGTCGGGTTCGGCCTGCTCGCCGACTACGACTGCATGGAGGACGTGGAGCTCGTCTCCAGCGGAATCGGCGAAGCACTCGAGGAGCTCGAGGCGGCGGCCGGCAAGGCCGCCAAAGCGGCGTAGGCGCGCCCGGCGCCGGGTAGCGGAGAAGCCGAGGCATCGTCGTCCCTAGGCTTTCGGCATGGCGCTTTTGCTGATCGTCCTCTTCATCGTCATCCCGATCGCGGAGCTCTACGTGATCATCAAGGTCGGCGAGCTGATCGGGGTCTGGCCGACGCTGTTCCTGCTGCTGGCCGACGCGCTGCTCGGATCGTGGCTGCTGAAACACCAGGGACAGGGCGCGTGGCGGCGCTTCAACGAGGCGCTGCGAGCCGGGCGGTTTCCCGGTCGCGAGGCGGTCGACGGGGCGCTGATCATCGTCGGCGGCACCCTGCTGCTCACCCCCGGCTTCATCACCGACGTCTTCGGCGCGGTGCTGCTGATCCCGCCGACGCGGGCGCTCGTGCGGCGGCTGCTGAAACGGTTCACCATCGGCCGCTTCGCCGTGGTCGGCGTCGGCGGGCCGGGCTCGTTCGGGCGACCCTCGAGGGCGGGCGCCCGACCCGGGGGCCAGGAACGCCCGAGCCGCGACTACGACTTCGAGGCGACCGCCGAAGAGGTGCCCGAGGGCGGCGAGCCGCGGCTGCCGCGAAGCGACCCGCATTGAGATGAGCGACGGGGAGCGGCATACCGAGCGCCTCCTCGCCCGCAAGCCGCACTGCGAGGACCGTGCCCTCTACCACGCCCACTTGACACGGCCGGAGGTCGAGAGCTGGCTGCGACCCTCCCCGCTGCCGCCCTTCACCGCCCAGGCCCTCGACGAGCTGATCGACGGCGACCGCGTCCACTGGCGCGACAACGGCTTCGGCCCCTGGGTGTTGGTCGAGAAAGAGACCGGCAGCTTCGCCGGCCGCGGCGGCCTCGCCTGGACCTCGATCGAGGGGACTGCCCAGATCGAGCTGCCCTGGAGCATCGAGCCTCGCCTCCACGGCAGGGGCCTCGCAACCGAGGCGGCGACTGCCGCCTGCGACTGGGCGCGCGAGCTCGGCTTCGAGGAGGTGGTCGCCCTCACCCTCCCCACCAACCTCGCCTCGCAGCGGGTCGCCGAGAAGGCCGGGTTCGAGCACGTCGACGAGGTGATCCACGCCGGTCTGCCCCACCTGCTGTTCCGGCTGCGGCTGGACTGAGCCGCCGCGTCGCGGGAATCCCGTCGCCGGGACCTATAGCGAGGTCAACTCACCAGTCCTCAGAAGCCCAAAGCGAACTTGGCGTCCTCGGTCATCATTACGCGGGAGGCTGACCCAAACGTCCCTGCAAATCGGCAACTTCTGACGTCTGTGGGGATGACCATGGGGATGAAACACCCCCTCGGCCGCTCCGGGCCGAAGCGCACCTCCTCACCCTTCGCCGTTCCCTTCCTGTTCGACCCGTTCAACGTCGGCCAGGGTTAGTTCGTGCTCCTGCTCAACCTGGGAGATGCGTCGGATCAAAGCGGGGTCTCTGGTGCCAATCTTCGATGCGTCGAGGGGCGCGTAAACACATCGTGCCCCTGGCGGCGCGTTTTCGGCGATTTCGATCATCCGTTCAATCGCGGCACGCTGGGCTGCTTCATCTTCCGCTTCTAGGGCCTGACCAGCTTCAGCGCTGACTGCGTCGATTTCTTCGCCTTCTGGTGATGAGCAAAATTCCGTCACCTGACTGACCGGACCGCCCGACCCTTCATGGGTCGTCCGCGTTTCAACTTCGACGGTCTCGGTCACCGTCTTCGTGCCCCCGCCGCAGCCAAGCAGCGTCCCGCACCCGAAGACAAGACACCCAATCAAGAGAGTTGCCCCAACCCGCACAGCGCGGAATCCTATCCGCCAAGTCGGCCCAGCAACCCGGCTGCGCTTCAGGACCCTGCGGGCAACAGCTCAAGCGCCTCTACGTGGCGAGGCCGCATCGTGCCGAAATGGCGGTGGTCGAGCGTGGCGAGCTTCGGCTCGCCCAGCCGCTCTGCCACGGCCAGGACAGCGCAGTCGACGAAGCCAACTTCGAGGTCGGCGTAGGTCCGCATCAGATCGGCGGCGCGCTCGTAGTCGCTCTCGATCAGATCCTCGATATCAAGCTCACCAGCTCGGATCGTGCCCAGCAGGGCAGGGAACGCCTCGCTTCCGAGTTCGCGCTCCAGCATGTAGTCAAGCTCGACGAGGACGGGAGCGGGGAGCACGCGCCGTTCGGAGCCGGCCTTCAGCAATGGCGCGCATCGCTCGTGGTCCGCGTCGTCGGAAACCATCGCGGCGACGAGCGGCCCGGTGTCGAAGATCAGCGGAATGGCCGCGGTTCGAACTCGTCGCGGCTCGCCCGTGCGCTGAGATCGCTGCGCCCGGCCGTGAACGCGCCAATCAGCGAGAACGGAGGCTGCGGCTCCTCACTGCTCAACTCGTGCTCCAATGCCTCCTTGACGAGCTGGGGAACGGCTACGCCACGCTTGTCGGCGGCCCGGCGGGCACGCTCCAACAGCTCAGCGTCTACTTCGACCGTTTTCGTCGGCGATGCAGCCATATCCGGATTCTACCGCCGACGGCGCCGGCCATTTACGTGCGATCGATACTGGCGATTCATATCCACGTGTCGGGGGTCCGCGTCCCTCCTCCGGCATCGCGTTTCCCGATGGCGACAGGGAAAACGCCGCCTCCCTCTCAGCATCGAAAATGCCGTGCAAGGTCGGGGGCGGGAACAAGCCGCAACGCGGCCCGTCCCGCAAGGCGACTCGCCCTAATCCGAGGCGACCTTATACGCCTCGTAAAACAGTTCGGTGATCTTCGTGATCGCGTCGTAGTGACCGTCGAAGGGGAGTGAGACGTCGTCTTCGCCCTCGACCGGGTTCTTGAAGAACAAAAACCCGTGCCCGTCCGGATACACGTAGAACCGCGTCGGCCGGATCACCGCGCCCTTGCCCGGCTCTCCGTTCTTTTCGGTGCGCCGGACGAGACCGTCCGGAATGCCGTTGCTGTTGCTCATCTAAACCACGCTTCCCGCCCTACAAGGGCTAGTTGGTTTCTATGTCGTGCTGCGGATGCTTCAGTCCCGGCAAAGGCCATGAGGCCCGAATGGGACGCGAGCAACGTATCGCTTCCGGCCGCTCGCCGTTGCCTCGATGTTGGCTCGTCGAACCGCCCGCCGCGCCGCTGGGGCTAGTACCCTGCCCGCCGTCGAGCTGTCTACGCGAAGGGACAAGGTTGAGAGCGATGAGGCGCGGGGCGATGCTAGCTCTACTGGCGCTGGTGGCGGTGTTGTCGTTGAGCGCCTGCGGCGGCTCAGACAACGGCGAGGAAACGCACTCGACGCTCAAGGACAAGGCGCGAGTCGAATGTGAAGAAAAGGCGTTCGCCACCGAAGAATCGTTCGACCAACCCTCGGTGGCGTTTGAAAACGACCCCTATGGCTACGTCGAAGAATACTGCGACCGGCAGTTGGGCGAATGAGGTTGTGAGGCCGCGTCCGCGAAAGGCTCAAGAGAAGCAGCATTCCTTGAAGAAGCGACGCAATCGCCTACGACCAGGTTGATCCGCCCCCCTTCTGCGCTCGGCCTCGGAATCTCTGTTACCGCCCGATCCCTAGCCCCCGTCCAGGATCGCGCTCCCGCGAGGCGTGTTGTCCTAGCCCCAGCACCCGCTGGATTTCGTTAAGCCGCCGCTGCATGGCGCGCTGCGTCTCCCTCTCGCGCTCGCGCTGGCGGCCGAGCGCCCGGCTGGGATCCTGGATGCCGTGTAGCTGGCGGTAGCGCTCGATCTCGGACACACCGCGATCCCAGACAGCGCGTTTCGTCGGGTCGCTCGGCCTCTCTCCCAGCGCGTTCGTGATGTAGGGAGGCGGGGCGATGCCGGCGGCGGTAATCGCCAACTTCCTCCGCTCCGCGAGAACCCGGTCCGCGACGGCAAGCTCCCGGCGCGCGTCGTCACCGGGAACCGGCACCTCCGCCAGCTGGTCCTCAAGGCGTGTTAGCTGGTTGCGAGAGTGTGCTTCGAGGCTGTCCACGCGAGACAGCTCCTCCCGCCGCTCACGACGCGGCAGCGCTTCGGCCGCCTCACGCTCCGCCTGAAAGTCCGCGAGTCGCTCGCGGCCGGCTTCGATTCGCTCGGCGAGAGCGTCGCGCCTCTCCGCGAGGACTCCCTCCCGATCCGCTGCGCTGTAGAGGTCATCGCGCCGAGCGACCAGCTCCTGCGTCGGCAGGCGGGAGAACTGCGAACGCAGCGCCTCGTCATGGGCCGCGAGCTGGGCTCGGTCTCGCTCGGCGGCTTCGGCGATGTGCGGGATGCCATCGCGCAGGTAGGGGGACTCGGGTGCGATCTCCTCGCGGTGGACCTGTACCTCCGGCGTCGCGTAGAGGCGGGTCTCGCCGCGGCTCCTCGAAGTCGCCACGTAGAGCTCCTGCTTGTCCATCGAGGGATCGGCGACGACGAGAGCATGGTCGACGGTGCTGCCCTGCACCGAGTAGGTCGTCACTGCGTAGGCATGCTCCAGCGCCGGGGCATTGGAGTGTGAGTTGGTGCGCGCCAGGTACTCGGCTCCGACTTCAACCCGACGCGCCTGGTCGATGCCGTCGAGGACAACGCGGCGCTGCTCGGCATCGACCTCGGCGATCCGCCAGCGTTCGCGGTTGTAGATCTCCGCCTGGCGGTCGTTGACACGGGTGATGACCTGATCGCCGGCGGCAAACCTCGCCTCGCCGACCTCGACCTCCTGCGCGCCAAGATCGCCCGACTCTCGGCGGATCTCACGCGCCATCGCATTGAGGCGCGCGACCTCTGCGTTTCGCTTGGCGACCATCACCACGTCCTCCCCTGCCTCGAAGGACTCATGCCAGTCGCGGACCATCACCTCGCGACGGGCCTCGGCGTTGGGAGCGATCGTGACTCGCTCACCCGACTCATAGAGGGCGAGCGCCTCGCGCCCGTCGCCTTCCCTGATCCGCTTTGCCGCGATGCGGTCGAGCTCATCCTCGTGGCGGATTACCTCTTCAAGGTGGATCGGGTCGGTGCGGTCGGCAATGGCGCGGAAGAGGCCGCCCGCTTCGATCTCACCGAGCTGCTCGGGATCACCGACGAGGACGAGCTTCGCTTCGGCTCGCTCGGCGTGGGAAACCAACCGCGCCAGGGTCGCCGAGTCCACCATCCCCGCCTCGTCGACCAACAGGGTCGACCTCTGCGCCAGCCCGTCGCCGCTCTCGCTTTCGGCGCGGTCAAGTTCGACCAGCAAGCTGGCGATGCTCGTCGCCGGCAGGCCCTCGTCGCGCAGGGCGTGGGCGCCTCGCCAGGTCGGCGCCGCCGCGCGCAACTCGATCCCAGCCTGCGACCAACCCTCAGCAGCGGCGACGATCGCATAGGTCTTGCCCGTGCCCGCCTCGCCGATCACAACGGCGACACCTTCGGAACCGGCGAGCAGGCGACGGACCATCTCCCGCTGGTCCTCCTTCAGGGTCGGCCGAGCGGCGATCACGCGCGCCGCGACCAACTCGCGGGCCTGGGGCGATCCTTGGCTCCGCATCCGCTCGACCGCCACCAGCGCCTCGCGCTCAAGCTCCCAGATTCGGCGCGTCGTATAGCGGTCTCCTTTGGCGCTCTCGCCGATCCGGATCACCACATCGGAGGCGAGATATTCGTCGGCCATACGCTCGACGTGGACAGCCTCGGCTCCCTCGGGCAGCAACCCGGCCACCGCCTGAATCGCATCGCGGCGGTCGAAGTGAGAGACCCCCGCCGTAACCGCACGGTCTACCTGCCAGGTAGAGACCGTGCGGGCTACGGCGGGGGCACTTGCGTCAAAGCTGAGGCTGATCTCCACACAGTCCAAGCCGATCTCATTCGCTTTGGTCCGCCATCGCTCGCGGAGGGTCTCGCGGCTGACGCCTTTCTCCTTCGTCTCGCGGGTCGCCAGGTTCGCGACCTGGCGGGCACGGGCGGAGGCGTCAGCTCCCGCCGCCTCGAGGATTTCGGCGCGGCGGGTGGAGAAGGCGCGCAGGTGCTCGGCGGCGAAGCCCTCGACCTCGGCGATGCCGTTGCGAACCTCCTGCCAGCGTAGGCCGAGACTGCGGAACAGCTCATGGCGAAGCTGGGTCTCGTAAATGTAGCCGGCGGTCTTGGCGTGGTCGTAGATCGCCGGGTGGTAGAGGCGGGTCCAGCGCCCGTCCGGTCCCCTGGTCGCGTTGGCGATCAAGACGTGGGTGTGCAGCTGCGGGTCGCCGTTGCGCGAGGAGCGATGGACATAGGCGGCGGCGAGATAGCCGTTGCCCTTGACGAACTCCGAGCCACCGGCACCGCGACGGGTCCAACATGCCTCTCGCTGCATGTAGTCGATGGCGGCTTCTACGGAGCGCCCGTGGGCGCGGGAGACCTCGGCCCCGGCCTCGGCTCCGCCGAGCGCCCAGAGCAGGGAGACAGACTTCGGCGCAGAGAAGGTGAGGTCGAAGCCAGGGACGGCTCCTTTGACAGGGACGCCGCGCATTCCGACGAGTGGATCGCCGTCGACCGGGTTTCGGCCGGTGAGCATCTCCTTGAGCTGGTCGGGGCCGACCTCGCCCTCAAGGCCCAGCTCCTCGGCGGCGTCGCCCATCCAGCGGCCCTCCGCCTCGCCCTCACCGGAGTAGTAGTCCTCGGCGCCTTCGGCGACCTTGTCGAGGTAGTAGTTCTCCTGGCCAATGCCGAGCTTTCCGATCGTGAGCATCCACCCCGGCTGTCCAGCGAGGGCGCGTTTTGCATCGCCTCACGTGGCGACGTGATACTGCGTGAGGGCGGTGGCTGTTGGTAGTTGTCTGCCTCTTCGTGGGGGCACGGCAGGGCTGATCCTGGCTCTGGCTGCTCGCTCTGTCCCTGAGGCTCTTCGGTGGACTTGTCATCTACTCTTGCCTCATGGCTACCGAGATGGTTTTCAGTGGAGGCGAGAGGGTTTCCGTTGTAGGAACGAACGCAGAGACCCTGACCTTGACCTTGAATCGCGTCAAGGAAGGCCCCATCCGCCTTGTCAGCGGCGGTCAGCTTGGCGAGGGCTGGATCGATGTGCAGACCGACGACGGCGTGATCTTGGTCAATCCCGCGCAGGTCGCGTATGTGCGAGATGTCGAGGAGCCAGGGCCGGTTCTCGACCAAGCTGGCTGATTGCTTCTCCCGTGACGATTGAGCGAAGTGATCCCAAGATCGCCGCCCGTGAGCGTCAATGGGACGACGAGGTAGCAAGGCAGCTTCCCGGCCTTCTGACCAGGCTCCTGAATTCGCCGATCTACGGCCTGGGAGACGGCCGCGATCTACCGCCGGCCGCATACGGCGTGTATCTGTTCTCAGAGAAGGAGAAACCGCGCTACGTCGGCCGGGTCGGGCTGACGGAGCGCTCGAAGCGCGCGGGCAAGAAATTTTCCAACTTCCGCACCCGCCTTCGGGGGCACGTTCGGCCTCGCCACAACGAGGGCACCTACGCCTACGCTCGAACGGTGAGGAGCTTCCACCGCAAAAAGCTGCCGCTCGCCGGCAGCCGAAAGGCGAACTGCGCGGACCCCGATTTCATGGAGGAGTTTCGCCGTCAATGCGAGCGGATCGCCCGCTGGGACTTCCAGGTGGTCGAGATCACCGATAACCGCCTCGCTGCGGTCTTCGAGATTTACGCGGCGACGGTGCTTGGGCTCCGCCACCAAACGTTCGCGGTCAGCTGACAATCACGAGGAGGCGCCTTGAAGAAGCCATTTCGCAAGCGGAGGGAGACGGCCACGGTCGCACGGGCAGCAGTTGAGGAGCGCGAGATGGAAGAGGCGTTCATCGCCCTCTGCGGTCAGTGGCCGCCCCCATACATGTCCAAGGCCAACGCCCTGAGCCTGGGGGTCGTTGACGCAACGGGCATTGCCGTCGAACGCTCGCAGTCGGCAATCGACGCTGTGTTCACCGCCGAGGTCGCGATCGGCGCAGAGACCCTTGACCTCGACCAGCTCAAGACGAAGCTCCCCGAATTTGCGCTGCCGCATCTCGATACCGCCGAGCAACACGCTCAGGCACTCCCCGATCAAGAGCAAGCCGAGCGGTCGGTTGCCCTCATCGCAGCGGAGCGCGCCAGCCGCGCTCGATCAAGCAGCGTTTGATCTGTCGCTGGTGCGACGGGCTACCAATCTGCCGGCGCTCGCCACAACTGCCATCTCCATCGCCGCAGCCTGCGCGGTCTACCGCGAGAGGTTGCAGGGCCTTGATCTGAGACCTCCCAGCGGGTGCCGGCGGCGTCGCTCCATCGAACCAGAATCCAACCAATGTCATCTGGAGGTAGATGGACCGCTTTCTCAAGCCAGCCGCTGTCTTCGGGGGGGACGCTCTCACCAGCCCTGATTGCCCTGATGGCCATTGATGCCTGTTCGCCAGCACCCTGGCTGTCTTCGACGAACTCACCCTCCTGCGTTTCGGCCAAGGTTCCGAAGGACCACCGAACTTCGTACGCCGTGCCGGCGCCGTCATTGTGAAGCCGAACGCGCAGGACCCTTGCATCCCCGTCCCTGCCGTGGGAAATCGCCGGCCATACAAACGGCCGGTGCGCCCGATCCACCGATTGCCGCGTTGCGATGGCGGATACAGCGGCGGCAACGGCGGATAGAGCCGCAATGGCGATTGCGATAACAGCAGCGACATCCATGTCTCAATGCTGGCACGCTCTCGTGACATCGAGCAACCTCGAGCAGCTGGTCAATTCGGGAGAAACCGATCCCACGGTTTCGCGTCCAGGCCGTACTTGTGAACAGCCCACTCAAGGGGTCGCTTGGTCGGATCGCTGACGGGAGCGATATGACCTTCCGCCGAAACCTCTTCTCGCCATCCCGCGAGGATCGGCTCCACGGCCTCCGGTGTCCGCAGCTCGGGAAAAGAGCTCACTCCGGGAAGGCGACGGAGACAGCGATGTAGGAAGCCCTCGGCATCACGCCACTCCCCCACCCGCATCAGTGCCTGTCGTTCCTGATCTCGATACCGATGAAGCACCTGCTCCTTGCTATGGGCGATGCCCGTCAGGTAAGAGCCGGCAGTGAACTGCTGTCCTGCTGAATTCATCTTGCCGCGAAGCTCTCGTTCGAGAAGGACGCAATCGTCCGCCACCCATTGCGCCAGATCGTCATCGACTTGCCCGACAAGCCGGTTGTGGTTGCGGATATCGCCTGGCACTCGAAACAGAAGCGTGAGCACGGCGCCAGCCGAGCCACCGACGAGCGCGATCAAAGCGTCCATGTCTCCGAGTATCCGTCGCTGTCCGGACCCTTTTCGGGACACCGATGCAAAACCCACTTTCGAGCGACAGTAGGGGTAGGACAGATGATCCCTGGAAACCCAGACAATCACCGGCCTGCGCCTCCTCGCCTCGGGCTGACCGTCGAAGAGGCAGCAAAAGCGGTCGGCATGAGCGAGTCGTCGTTCAAGCGCCACGTCCAACCCGAGCTTCGAATTGTCCGACGCGGAAGTCTGAGAATCATCCCGGTGCCCGAGATCGAGCGATGGCTGGAAAGCAACGCTTGCTCGATCGCTACGACTAGCGCCACCTCTAGAATGAAGGCATCTACAAAGCGCCCCCGCGCCGTTGGAGCGGCCGGGGGCATGGCCCACGGAGGTGTGACTCCATGAGCAACGAGAAGCGTAGTCCGGCGCTGCAGGGGATCGAAGTCCGAACGGACGCGAAAGGCCGGAAGCGATACAGGGGCACGGCCCACGACAAATCCGTCGGCAGATACATCCGGGGCCCGTGGACGGGGTCGCTGGCCGAGGCCCGGTCCTGGCGCGTAGACGCGCAAGCACGTCTACAGGCAGGCACCCTCTCAGCCGCCGCCGGCCCGACCCTCGCCGAGGCGGCAGAGGAATTCATCGCGGACATGAAGTCCGACACCTTCCGGCAGAAGGGCGGGCATGTCTATAAGCCGAGCACCATCCAGGGATACGAGCGCGACCTGACCAAACACGCGGTACCAGAGCTGGGATCGAAGCGGATCAGTCGCGTACAACGTCCAGAGCTTCAGCGCTGGGTTGATGGGCTAACGACGCCAGAGAGATCGCCCTCCACGATCAGGAACATCGTGGCTGCGTTGCGAGCATTGGTGGGCTTCGCCGAACTGCGTGGCTGGGTCCACGTGAATCCCTGCAACGGACTACGGCTTCCAGCCGGCGAGAAAGTACGAGACCGAATCGCCTCCCCAGCCGAAGCGGCCGAGCTCATCGCCGCGATGCGCCCGAAGGACCGGGCAACGCTCGGATTCGCTGTTTACGCCGGTCTGCGACTCGGCGAGCTACTGGCACTCGACGCAACCGCCGTCGATCTCGACGGCGGTTGGATTCACGTTCATCGGAGCTGGGACAAGGGCACCAAGCAGTTCGTCCCCACGAAGTCCCGTAAGCCGCGCAGCGTGCCAATCATCGACAAGCTCGCCGTCCTCCTGGTCGATCATTTCGTCCTGCTCGATCATCCGAGCGAGGGACTGCTCTTCCCGAGCGCCAACAACGCCGAGTGGCCAACCGACCCCGGCATCCTGCGCCGCCGCACCCACGAGCGCTGGAAGAAGGCGGGGCTCAAGCCGCTCGGCTTCCACGAGGGCCGTCACACGTTCGCCAGTATCGGGATCGCCGCCGGACTGAATGCCAAGACGCTAAGCACATATCTCGGCCACGCCACGATCACGATCACGCTCGATCGCTACGGCCACCTGATGCCTGGAAGTGAGGTCGAAGCGCGAGCGCTGCTGGACACCTACCTGGCAGACGACCAAGCGTCCTAGCTTGGGAAGTCGTCGGGGTGCTGCAACACCTCGATGCAAAAAGCCAGGCAGAGAGAGATTCCGTTGCGGGTAACGCCGAACTTGCGATCGGCATTGACCCCAAGGAGTTCTTGAAACGCCGCCAGGATCGTGCCCCGCTCCTGATCCTCGTAGAGCGAAAGGTCTAGGAAGTGGGGGTCCTTTCCGTAGCGCTCCTCAAGCCAGTCAAACAGAGAGCCGTCTTCGATCTTCTCCTGAACTTCCTCGATGGGCAACGTCTCGCCTTGGTCGAGCAGCAGGTTGAACTGGAAGGCGAGGAACGTGTATCTCGGGATCGGATGCGTTGGCATTTCAATCAGGGTATCGGCCTGCGGTCAAATGATCCGTGGGGATGCCCGTGGGGATGGGATGGGGATGAAACTGACCCCGATTGACCCCCTATGACCCCGCAAACCGTGCCTAGAAGCCGAGTGCGAACTTGGCGTCGTCGGTCATCATTTCCGGGCTCCAGGCGGGGTCGAAGACCATCTTCGGGTGGACGGCGGTGACGCCGGGGAGGTCGCCGACGAACTCCTTCATCTGCTCGGAGACCTGGGGGCCGATCGGGCAGGCGGGGGTGGTCAGGGTGAAGGTGACGTAGACCTCGGAGTCGTTCTCGATGTTGACGTCGTAGACGAGGCCGAGGGAGACGAAGTCGAGCCCGAGCTCGGGGTCGATGACCTCCTCGAGGACCTCGTAGACGTCCTCCTCGGTCAGGGTTTCTTCGGTGGCGGCGTCGGTCTGTGCGGGGTTGTCGCTCATGCATGCATGGTAGCCGGGCGCTAACGGGGCTCCGGGGGTGGACCGGCGGGCGGGGGCGCCAGCTCCAGCTGGTACGAGCCGACGTCCCGCCAGGCGCCCTGCTTCCAGCCGATTTCGCGGTTGATGCCGACCAGCTCGAAGCCAAGGCGCTCGTGGAGGGCCTCGCTGGCGGGGTTCGGCAGGGTGATGCCGGCGCAGGCGATGCGAAAGCCGCGCTCGCGCAGGGTGTGGTTGAGCTTTGTGGCGAATAGCGAGCCAAAGCTCAACCACACCGCTCCCATCACTAGGCTGCGGGGCATGAGCGAGCAGGGACGGGTCGTGCGCCGGTCGATCGGGATCGTCTTCGACGACGGGGCACTGCTGGCGCTCATGTCGTCCCTGCCCGGGCACGGTCGTGCCCATGGCGACGAGGAGGTCTCGGCGGTCTTCTGCGACCCCGAGGGCGAGCCGCTGCCCTTCGAGGAATCGCTGCTCTCGACCGAATACGACGGCGACGGCGTGCAGCGGCGGGCGACGCTGGAGCTCTGGCCCGACGTCGATGACATGCGGCCGGTCCGCGGCGCCGGCAGCCTGATCAGCTCGGTCCGGGTCCGCCGCCACGAGCTCGACTCGCAGATCGCCTTCTTCCGCTGGTCGGTCGAGGGGCGAGAGGGGCTCGGAACCTACGAGGTCGCCCGCACGGTCGATGAGTGAGCCGGCGGTGACCCATCGTGACTGAGGTCGCGGCCAATGGCCTGCGGGCGATCGTCTCCGACTTCGGCGGCGTCCTGACGACGCCGCTGCTGCGCTCCTTCGTCGCCGTCCAGGACGAGATCGGGATCGCTCCCGAGCACCTCGGCGAAGCGATGCGGACCGCGAGCGAGAAGCGGGGCGAAAACCCGCTCTACGAGCTGGAGCGGGGCGAGCTTGCCGAGAGCGACTTCCTCGATCTCCTCGCCGACGCGCTCGAGCCGCTGGTCGGCCATCGCCCCCACCTCCACCGCTTTCGCGAGGTCTACTTCGAGGCGCTCCACCCCAACCACGAGGCGATCGCGCTGATGCGCGAGCTGAAGGCGAGCGGGCTGAAGATGGCGCTGCTGACCAACAACGTCAAGGAGTGGGAGCCGCTCTGGCGCTCGATGCTGCCAGTCGACGAGATCTTCGAGGAGATCGTCGACTCCGCCTTCGTCGGCGCCCGCAAGCCGGAAGCGCGGATCTACGAGCTGACGCTGGAGCGAATCGGGCTGCCGGCCGAGGCCTGCCTCTTCGTCGATGACATCCAGGTCAACTGCCAGGGCGCCGAAGCGGTGGGCATGCGGGCCGTCCACTTCCGCGACAACGAGCAGGCGATCGGCGAGATCCGCGCCGCGCTCGGCGGCGCGCCGCGGCCATGACAGTGCCTGTCGCCTTAGTTACCCCCTAGGTAACTAAGGCGACATAGTCACGCCCGCTCGCGGGCGGGCACGCCGGTGCCGTTCCCGCTCGCGGGTGAGATCGGTTCGCGCCAGCGCCGCGCGAACGGCAGGCGCCAGCTGCGCGGCGCGATCAGGGCGCCGATCTCGGCCGGACCCCACGATCCCTGCGGGTACGGTTTCACCGGCGGCGGGTCCCGCAACAGCCGTTCGGAGACCTCCCACAGCCGCTCGATCCCCCGCGCCGTGTTGAACAGCGTGCGGTCGCCGATCATCGCGTCGCGGATCAGCCGCTCGTAGGCCTCCACCGCCTCGCCGCGATAGCCGGTTTCGTCGAGCGAGAACTGCATGCTCGCCTTTTCCAGCACCATCCCCATCCCCGGCCGCTTGCCGTAGAAGGAGAGCGAGACGCGCGAGGACTCGTCGAGGTCGAAGGTGAGGTGGTCGGGGCCGTAGCGGCCGACCCGCGATTCGCCCGGGAACATCGCGTGCGGCGGCTCGCGGAAGGCGACCGAGATGATCCGCCCGCTTTCGCCCATCCGCTTGCCGGTCCGCAGGTAGAAGGGGACGCCGCTCCAGCGCCAGTTGTCGATTTCGCAACAGAGGGCGACGAAGGTCTCGGTGCTGGAGTTGGGGTCGACGCCGGGTTCGTCGCGGTAGCCCTCGTACTGGCCGCGCACGACCTGGGCGGGGTCGAGCGGCAGCAGGCTGCGGAAGACCTTGTTCTTCTCGTCGGTGATCGGCTCCGGCGCCAGCGCGGTCGGCGGCTCCATCGCGACGAAGGCGAGGATCTGCATCAGGTGGGTGACGACCATGTCGCGGAAGGCGCCGGTCCGCTCGTAGAAGGCGGAGCGCGAGCCGACCCCGAGCGTCTCGGGCACGTCGATCTGGATGTGGTCGATGTGGTTGCGGTTCCAGATCGGCTCGAAGAGGCCGTTGGCGAAGCGCAGGGCGAGGATGTTCTGGGCGGCCTCTTTGCCGAGAAAGTGGTCGATGCGGAAGACCTGGTCGTCGGCGAGCACTTCGTGGACCATCTCGTTCAGCTTGCGGGCGCTGGCGAGGTCGGTGCCGAACGGCTTCTCCATGATCACCCGCGAGCGCTCTGCCAGCCCGCAGCTGTTCAGCATCTGGATCACGTCGGGGGCGGCCGAGGGCGGCACGCTGAGGTAGTGCAACAGCTGCATCTCGGCACCGATTTCCGCTTCGGCCCGGTCGACCGCCGCCCGCAGCGCCTCCGGCGCCTGCGAGTGTGGGACGTAGGAGAGCTTGCTCGAGAACTCGTGCCATTCCTCGCCGCCGAAGCTGCCGCGGGCGAACTCGCGGCACGCCGCTTCGGCGATCCCACGGAACTCGGCGTCGGAGATCTCCTCCATCGAGACCCCGATCACCCGAAATTCCGGCAGCATCTGCGCCTGAAACAGCCGCAGCAGCCCCGGCAGCAGCTTCCGCCGCGCCAGGTCGCCGGTGGCGCCGAAGATGACGATTGCCTGCGGGGGAACGTCCACGAGAACGAGGTTAGCCGCCTCGGTGACTGTCGCTCGCGAGAGGCTGACCCTTCAGCTGACAGATTTTAAAATTTATTGTCTGCAAAATCTATATTCTGTTGATACGATCAAGGGGCTTATCAGGCGTTTGTGGGCTGATTACCCACCTCGCAACTAGACCCGCGTAGGCGGGTCTTTTTGTTGCCGGACCCCGGGGTTAGTTGTCCGAGCCGGCTCTGTCCCAGACGTACAACTCGACGGCCTCGGCGGCGAGCTCCATCAGGCGCGGGGGGCCGAGGAGGCCGAGGACGAGCTCGAGGGCGTCGTCTTCGGTGACGCCGGAATCGACGGCCTCCTCGCCGCGGAAGCCGGCGGCGAGCTTGAGGGCCTCGCGGCGGTTCTCGCCGAGCGAGTTGAAGGCGCCCATGAGGAAGTCGCGGTTGGGGACAGGCTGGCCGCACTCCAGGGAGCCGTGCCAGGCGGCGAGCATCGAGAGGTCGTGCTCGTCGAGCTCGGAGATCGCCTTCGCGTAGTGGACCTCGAGCTCGTGGTCGGGGATCTCGTCCACCCACGCCCGCACCGCCTCGCCGAGCAGCTGGCGGCGCGCCTCGCGCCCGATCGAGTCGGCGATGACGCGGATCGCGTCGGCTGGGTCTACGAAGCAGAGTGACATCCGATGGCGAAAAGGTAGAGGCGCTCGAAGACGCCAAAACATCCCCGCTAATCCCCCAGTTTGCGGGGTCCCGAGCGGGCGCGCGCCGAACCGGTCCCGAACGACGCCGGACCCGTCCCTAGGCTCGGGTGGGTGCCTCTGAAGCTGATCTACGGGCCGCCCAACTCGGGCCGCGCCGGGGTGGTGCGCACCGGTTTCACCGCCGCCCTGGAGCGCGACCCGATCCTGGTCGTGCCGACCGTCGACGACGTCTTCGCCTTCGAGCGCGAGCTCAGCGCCGACGGCGCCCTGCTCGGCGGCGCGGCGATGACCTTCGGGGGGCTCTTCCGCACCGTTCTGAGCGCCGCCGGGGCGCCGCCGGGAGCCGAGCTCTCGCCCGCCCAGCGCCTGCGGGCGGTCGCGGTGGCGGTCGAGCGCAAGCGCGAGCGTCTGGGGCCGCTGCGGCGCTCCGCCGGCCGGCCGCGCTTCGCCCGCGCCCTCGAGCGGCTCTTCGACGAGCTGCAGGCGGCGGGGATCGAGCCGCGGGAGGTCGAGGCGAGCGCGGCGACGCTCGAGGGCTCCGCCTACCTCGGCGACGTCGCCGCCCTTTTCGCCGGCTACGAGGAGGTGCGGCACCGGACCGGGCGCGCCGACGCTCACGGCATCGCCCGCGAGGCGATCGCCCACCTTCACAGCGACGGCTCCTTCTGGGGCGAGCGGCCGCTCTTCCTCTACGGCTTCGACGACCTCACCGAGAACCAGTTCGAGCTGGTCGCGGCACTGGCCGCGCGGGCGCCGGTCGCGATCGCCCTCCCCTACGAGGAGGGCAGCCCGGCGCTGGCCGCGCGGGGGCGGCTGCTGGCTCGGCTGCGCGAGCGGATCGGCGCCGCCGAGGAGGTGCGGACCGAGGCCAGCCCGCTCAACACCGAGAGCCTCGTCCTCTTCCACCTCACCGTCTCCTTCGGCCGGCCGCGCGCGAAGCGGGTCGAGCCCGACGGCAGCCTCACCCTGCTCCGCTCGGCCGGGACCCGGGCCGAGGCGGAGGCGATCGCGGCGCAGGTCTCGCGCCTGGTCCGCGGCGGCGCCGATCCGGCCGAGATCGCGATCGCCCTGCGCGACCCCTCCCGCCGCGGGCCCGAGATCGCCGCGGCGCTGGAGCGCAACGGGATCGCGGCGGCGCTCGAGGCCGAGGTGCCGGTCGCCGGGACGAGCGTCGGCGGCGCCCTCGTCGCCCTGCTCGAGACCGAGTTCGGCGCCGGCCGCGCCGCCGACCTGCTGCGCTACCTGCGCGGGCCGTCGGGCTTCTCCCCCGGCCGGGTCGACTGGTTCGAGCGCAGGCTGCGTCGCGGACGCGTCCGCGACGCCGAGACCGCGCTGGTCCTCTGGCAGGGAGAGGACGGCGAGCCGCCGCGCGACCTCCTGCGCCTGCGCGAGGCGGCGCGGCGCTCGCCCGCGGCGCTGGCGGCCGAGGTCGGGGCGCTGGCGGCGCGGATGGCCTCGCGACCGCTGCGCGACGTCGGAGACGGCCCGGCGCTGCCGCAGGGCGAAGGGCTCGAGCTGCGGGCCGCCTCCGCGGTCGCCTCGGCGCTGGCCGAGCTCGCCGAGCTGGGCGCGCTGGCGCCGCAGCCGCCGGATCTGGCGCCGCTGGTCGCCGAGCTCGATTTCCGCGTCTGGTCGGGACCGGTCGAGGGGCGGGTGCGGATCGCCGACCCCTACCGCCTCCGCGCCGCCCGCGTCGACCACGCGATCGTCGGCTCGCTTCAGGATGGCGAGTTCCCCCGCCGCGACCGCGGCGCCGACCCCTTCCTCTCCGACGCTCAGCGGGAGACGCTCGGGCTCGACCCCCGCCGCGATACCGAGGCCGAGGAGCGCTACCTCTTCGGTGCCTGCCTGGCGCTGCCGCGGCGCAGCCTCGTCCTCTCCTACCGCGACAGCGACGAGGACGGCGCCGCGACCGCCCGCTCGCCGCTGCTCGAGGACGTGCGGGCGCTGCTCGCCCCGGCGCCGGACGGCGCCGAGCCGGACCCGGTCGAAGCGGCGGTCACGATCACGCGGGACCTCGCCGAGGTGGTGCCGCCGGCGGCCGAGGCGGCCTCCGAGGACGAGCTGGCCCGGGCGCTTGTGGCGAGTTTGGGCGCCGATAGCCGCCCGAAGTCGCCGAGCGCGGACGACGCGGCGGCGCTGTTGGGGGGGCTCGGGGTCGAGGGGGCGCGCGCGGAGCGGCTCGCGGGGCGCATCGCCGCCGCCCGCCGCGCCGAGTCCGCCTCGCGCGCGCCGGGGCCGCTGGGCAACCCGGCGGCTCTGGCATCGCTCGCCGCCGTCCCCGCCTACGGCGGCACCACGCTGGAGGAGTTCGACCTCTGCTCCTACCGCTGGTTCGCCGGCCACGAGCTCGACCCGCAGCTGCTCGACCCGGTGCCGGATCCGCTGGTCCAGGGCGGGCTGATGCACGAGGCGCTCGAGCTCCTCTACCGCGAGCGCCCCGGCGGCGACCCACTGCCGCGACCGGACAGCCTCGCCGCCTGGACCGCGCGGGGGCGCGAGCTCGTGGCGGCGATCGTCGCCGAGCGGGAACTCGGCGACCACCCGGCCGAGCGGGCGATCGTGCGGCGGGTCGAGCGCCTGCTCGAACGCTTCCTCGCCGAGGAGGCCGGGCGCGAGACCGGCGGCTTTACGCCCTGGCTGCTCGAGGCCCGCTTCGGCGAGCACCCCGACGCCGAGCGGCCCGCCCTCGACCTCGGCGGCTGGGGCCTGCACGGCGCGGTCGACCGGGTCGATCGCGCCGCCGACGGCCGCGCCCTCGTCATCGACTACAAGCTCGCCTCGCAGGTGACCCCGCGCGAGAAGTTCGAGGAGCGAGCGAAGCTGCAGCTGCAGCTCTACTTGCTCGCGGTCGCCGAGCACTGGGGCGCCGAGCCGGTCGGCGGCCTCTACCACCCGCTGCGCGGGACCTCCTCGCGGCGGCCGCGCGGGGTCGTCTCGGCCGCTGTCGCCGAGGCGCTCGGCGGCTACGGCCTCTACTCGAACGACGTGGTCGAGCCGGAGGAGCTGGAGGAGCTGCTGGAGGACTCGCGGCGGCGCGCGGGCGCGATCGTCGCCCGCATCCGCGGCGGCGAGATCCGGCGCGACCCCGGCCCGCGCGAGGGACTGCGCGGCCACGACGTCTGCCCCGCCTACTGCACCTTCGCTTCGATCTGCCGCCGCGACCGCGCCCCGCGCTACCTCGAAGAGCGCGAGGAGGACGAGCGGTGAGCACGCGACAGGCCGACGCCGCCCCGACCCGCGAGCCGACGCCGGAGCAGGCGGCGGCGATCGCCGCCCGCGGCAGGGACCTGCTGCTGGAGGCGGGAGCGGGGACCGGCAAGACGGGGGTGATGGTCGACCGCTACTGCCGCCTCGTCTGCGACTCCGGCCTCTCCCCCGACGCGATCCTCGCCTTCACCTTCACCGAGAAGGCGGCGGCGGAGCTGCGGCAGCGGATCCGGGCCGAGCTGGCGCGGCGAGCCGAGCAGGGCTCCGAGCGGGCGGCGGCGGCGCTGGCGGGGATCGGCGGCGCCTGGATCACGACCATCCACGGCTTCTGCAACCGGGTGCTGGCGGCGCATCCCGTCGCCGCCGGGGTCGACCCCGGCTTCCGCGTCCTCGACGCGCCCGAGGCGGCGCGGGCCGCGCGCGAGGCCTTCGACGACGCCCTGGTCGAGTTCCTCGCGGGTGGGGACGGGGCGCGCGAGCAGACCGTCGCCGCCTACGACGTCGAAGGGCTGCGGGGGACGATCGCCGCGATCCACGACGAGCTGCGCAGCCGCGGCGTCGCCGAGCCGCGCCTGCCGGAGCCGCCGGCCGCGGACCCGGAGGCGGCGATCCGGCGGGCGCTGGAGGTCGGCGCCGGGTGCGTCGAGGAGCTGCGCGAGCGCAGTGGGAAGCGAGCCGAGCGCGAGCGCGAGCTGCTGGCACGGGCGCTCGCCCGGCTGGAGCAGGTGGAACCGGGAGCGGGCCCGGACGAGCTGCGTGCGGGCGCAGTCGACAGCGGCGCCAAATCGCTCGCTCCATATAAGGAGGCGATCGAGGCGGCGGTCGCCCGCGCCGCCGAGGCGGGCGAGGGCGGCGTCGTCTACGCCCATCTGGCAGAGCTGCTGCGCCTCTTCTCGGGCCGCTTCGAGGCGGCGAAGGAGCGGCGGGCCGGGATCGACTTCGAGGACCTGCAGATCCTCGCGGCGCGGCTGCTCGAGCGGGCCGAGATCGGCGAGCACTACCGCGGCCGCTTCCGCCAGATCCTCGTCGACGAGTTCCAGGACACGAACCGGTTGCAACTGCGGTTGATCGAGGCGCTGCGCGGGCCGAAGAGCGAGCTGGTCGTGGTCGGCGACGAGCTGCAGTCGATCTACGGCTTCCGCCACGCCGATCTCGACGTCTTCCGGCAGCGGCGCGAGGAGATCGACCGCCGCCCCGACGCCGAGCTGATGCGCCTCAGCGGCAACTTCCGCTCGCGGCCGGCGATCGTCGGCGCGGTCAACCTGCTCGGCGAGGCGCTGCTGGGCGAGGCGTATCAGCCGCTGCGGGTGGGGGCGGCGTTCGATCCGGAGCCCTCGTCGGACAGCGCGGCCCAGGGCGCCGTGATCGACCGGGAGGCCGTCGGTCCCGCGGAAGGCGCGGACGCCGGAAGCGCGACGGCTTCCGCCGAGCCGGCGGTCGAGCTGCTGCTGACCGCCCGCGATGGCTGGGACGGCGAGGGGATCGAGCTGGAGCCGGCGATCGACGGCGCCACCCCGGTCAACTGCCTCGCCGAGGCTCGCTTCGTCGCCGAGCGCCTGCGGTCCCTGGCCGACGCGGGCGTGCCGCGGGGCGAGATGGTTGTGCTGCTGCGCGCCTTCACCCACCTCGACGCCTACGAGGACTCGCTCGAACGCGCCGGGCTGCGCCCCTACGTGGTCGGCGGTCGCGGCTACTGGTCCCAGCAGCAGGTCGCCGACGTCTGCGCGCTGCTGGCCGTGATCGCCAACCCGCTGGACGACCACGCGCTCTTCGGCGCCCTCGCCTCCCCCGCCTGCGCGGTCGCCCCCGACACGCTCTGGCTCCTGCGCGCCACCGCCGGCAAGCGCCGTCACGTCTGGCCCGCGGTAGAGCGCGCAGCCACCACCCCTTCCGCTGTTCCTTTGCCCGCTCATGCAGGGCAAAGGAACAGCGGAACGGAGGGGACGCGGCTGGTCGACCCCGAGCGCCTCGAGGAGATCCCGGCGGCGGAGCGAGAGCTGCTTGCCGCCTTCGTCGGGCGGATCGCCTCGCTGCGCGAGCGGGCGCCGCGGCTGGCCCTGGCGGCGCTGGTCGACGCGGTCGTGACCGAGACCGGCTACGACCTCGCGGTCCTCAGCCGCCCGGCCGGCGAGGCGCGCTTCGCCAACGTCCGCAAGCTGGGACGGCTGGCGGCGGAGTTCGAGTCGCGCGAGGGGCGCGACCTGCGCGGCTTCCTCGACTTCCTCGCGGCGCGGGCCGAGGGCGACGCCGAGGCGCAGGCGGCGACCGCCGCCGAGGGCCACGACGGGGTCCGGATCATGACCGTCCACAACGCCAAGGGGCTCGAGTTCGGCGTCGTCGCCGTCCCCGACCTCTCGCGGCGGCTGCTGAACGGCGCCCGCTCGCCGCTGCTGACCCTCGGGCGCGAGGAGCCGCCGCGGGTGGGCATGCGCCTGCTGCGGCTCGGGAGCCCGAAGATCGACCTCTTCGACTACCGCGCCCTCTGCGAGGAGGCCCAGGAGCGCGAAGCCGAGGAGGAGCTGCGCCTCTTCCACGTCGCCGCGACCCGGGCGAAGCAGCGGCTGATCCTCAGCGGCGTCGTCGCCCCGCAATCGGGGCGCGAGGCGAAGGGGAAGCCGGTGGTCGAGCGGCTCGGCGAGGCACTCGGCCTCGAGCGCGACGAAGACGCGACGGTGCCGGTGGCGCCGCCGTCGCCGCGGCCGGGCCTGGAGGCGCGCTTCGGCGCCTCCGAGATCGCCGTCCGGGTCAGTCTCCCCACCCCGGAGCGCGCCGCCGAGCTGCGCGAGCTGCGCCGCGGGAGCGCCGCCGAGCGCCCGCTCGGCGCAGGCCCGCCGCCCTTGGTCGAGCGGAAGCCGCCGATCGTCCCCAGCCGCCCCCTCTCCTACACCGCAATCTCGGCCTACGAGGAGTGCCCCTACCGCTTCTACATGGAGCGCGTCCTCGGCCTTCACGATCGAGAACCCGCTTCTTCCCGCATAGCGGAGAGAAATGCGTTTTCACCGGAGACGGCGACTCCCTCGGCGCGTGAGGAGCGGACCGCACGCGGGGCGGCGGTCCACGCGCTGCTGGAGTGGAGCCAGGCGAACGGGTGGGCGGAGCCCTCAGCGGAGCTGGCGGGGGGGCATGCCGAGGCGGTGGGAATGGGAGCGGGGAGCGCCCCCCCGGACAACAGCGGGGAGGGTCCGGGGAGGCGCTCCCCGCTCCCCCTCGACAGTCTGCTTGAGCCTGTGCGTCGATGGATCGGCTCGCCGCTGAGGGAGCAGATAACTGCCGAGGCGACGCGGGTGCGGGCCGAGGTGCCGCTGTTGCTGGGGATCGGCGGCACGGTCCTGCGCGGGTCGATCGACCTCCTGGTCGAGCGCGAGGGGGCGCCGCCGCTGGTCGTCGATTACAAGACCGACCGGCTCGACGGCGCCGAGCCGGCCGAGCGCGCCGCCCACTACGGCGTCCAGCGCTCGATCTACGCGCTCGCGGTCGCCGGGGCGCTCGGCGCCGAGGAGGTCGAGGTCGCCTACGTCTTCCTCGAGCGCCCCGCCGAGCCGGCCGTCACCCTGCTCGGCCCCGCGGAGATGGCCACCGCCCGCGCCTCCCTGGAGCGGACGATCGCCCGCATCGGCCAGGGCGACTTCCCGGTCGCACCCGCCGACCAGCGCGACTGGTCCCTCTGCCGTGGCTGCCCCGCATTACGGGGTCTCTGCTCCGGCCCCAGCGCCACCTGACCGCGCTTTCAGCGACGGGCCGATTTGTCCCCTTCCCCCCGCCGACGGGCCGATTTGTCTCGCTCGGTGAGTCCAATCGTCCCGTCGGCAGATGAGGGGCGTCGTTTCGGCCCGTCGGCGGGTGGTCGGCCGCCTCAGGTGAGCTCCGGAGCCTCCAGCTTGGCCGCCAGGTCGTCCAGACGTAGCTCCTTCAGCCCCTCGCCCACCTCGTCCAGCTCGGCCGCGCAGTACTGGACCAGCTCGCGGCCCTCCTTGCAGAGGTCGAGCGTCTCGCGCAGGCCGGCCTGGCCGGAGTCGAGGCGGTCGATGATCTCCTCGAGCCGCTCTACCGCGGCCTCGTAGCTGACCGGGCTATCGCTCACGCTCGACCTCTCCGTCGACTCTTGCTCTGATGCGTCCATCGGCAAACCGCAGTTTGACCTCTCCGGCGGCGGCCGCCGCCGCGGCCGTCGTCAGTGGCTCCCCGTCCGCGCCCTCCGCCAGCGCGTAGCCCCGCTCCAGCGTGCGCTCGGGTTCGTGCGCGCGCAGGGTCACCAGCGCCCGCTCCAGGGCGGCGCGCTGTTTCTCCATGTCGGCGCCGGCCGCGCGCCGCCGCGCCCGCTCCAGGACCACGGTGCCGATCCGCCGCTGCGAGGCCGCCCGCTCGGCCAGGCCGCGTTCGGAGGCGGCGCGGATCTCGCGGATCTTCTGGTTGAGGTCGGTGCGCTGGCGCTGCAGCGCTCGCGCCGGTCCCCGCGCCAGCGCGCCCAGGTGCCGGGAACGCGTCCCGATCGCCCCCTCCCCCGCCCGACGCAGCGCGCTCGCGCAGCGCTCGAGTCCCGCGCGGGCGGCGAGGCAATCGAGCGGCACGGCCGCCTCGGCGGCGTGGGTCGGGGTCGAGCAGGCGACCGCGGCGACGTCGTCGATCAGGGTGCGGTCGCGCTCGTGGCCGACGGCGCTGACCACCGGCACCCGCAGCAGCGCCACCGTTCGGCACAGCGTCTCGTCGCAGAAGGCCCAGAGGTCGGCGAGGCTGCCGCCGCCGCGGGTGACGACGATCGCCTCGACCTCGGGCCGCGCCGCCAGGTCCTGCAGCGCCCGGCCGATCGCCGGCGCCGCGTGGCGGTCCTGTACCGGCGCGAAACCCCAGACCACGGTCCCGCCCCAGCCACGCCGCCGCAGCCCGGCGAGCAGGTCGCGCCGCGCCGCCCCGGCCTCGGCCGTGACCACGCCGATCGCCTTCGGCAGCGCCGGCCGGTGCAGCTGCTTCTGCAGCTCGAACAGCCCCTCGGCCCGCAGCTGCTTGCGCAGCGCCTCGAGGCGGGCGATCAGGTCGCCCTCGCCGGCCAGCCGCACGTGCGTCGCCCGGAAGCAGAAGTTGGGCGAGGCCTGGCCGCCGCCGGGGTAGTAGTCGAGACCGCCGGCGATCACCACTTCGGCGCCGTCGCGCAGCGCCCCGTCGCCCAGCCCCGCCCGCTCGAGGTCGTCGAGCCAGATCGCGCAGGGCACCGCCCCCTCCCCGTCGCGCAGCTCGAAGTAGGCCTGGACCTTGCTGCGGCCGACCCCGGTCACCTCGCCGACCAGCTGCACCCGCGCCCGCTTGCGCATCTCCATCTGCAGCTTCCGCGCATAAGCCCCGACCGGAAAGGGGCCGGGAAGCCCCGAGCCGCGAGCCGGGGGAGCCTCGCCGGACCCTCCCCGCTGTTGTCCGGCGAGGCTCGCCCGGCTCGCCCCGTCAGCGCTCACCCGGTCTTCTTCCACCGCTTCGCCCACGTCTTCAGCTCGCTGAAAACCGGGTCCAGCTCCTGCCCGGCCTCGGTCAGCGAGTAGGTGACCCGCACAGGGCTTGCCGCTTCGACCTGGCGCTCGACCAGGCCCTCTTCCTCGAGCTCGCGCAGCCGCTGCGAGAGCAGCCGGTCCGACAGCCCCGGCACCGCCTTGCCCAGCTCGGCATACCGCATCGGCCGCTCGGTAAGCGCACAGACGATCGCCCCCGTCCACCGCTTCCCGATCAACTCGATCGCCCGGTGGAAGTGAGGACAAACCGCCCCAGAACCCCCAACAACCTCAGTGGACCCAACTGCCTCCATCAGGCCACCGAGCTTACAGAACGTAAGTGCCGGGCCTTTCTACCGCCTGTCGCTAGGAGGGCCGGTGGTACCTCCCCAGACACTCAAACCCGAGCCATTGGCGAGGGTGTCTGGGGAGGTACCACCGGCCCTCCCCCCAATCACCCGGTACAGGGCCCGGTCCCGACCCCTTCCGAAGTGCGCTCGAGCGCCGCCGACACCTGCTCGGAAGGAATCGCGAACCCCCCGCGCGGCCCGCTGGTGGTCGCCGCGAAGACCGTCCCCACGACCCGCCCCGCCGGGTCGACCAGCGGCCCGCCGGAGTTGCCGCTGCGCACCGCCCCGCTCAGCGCCGTGATCGTCCGTTCCACCGGCCCGTTGCCGTAGGAGTCCTGGCTGATCGTCGCCCGCGTTTCGCCGATCCGCGCCGGCTCCAGCGTGTACGGGCCGTTTTCGGGATAGCCGAGGACGGCGGCGTCCTCCCCCACCCGCCGGTTCGGCTCGATCGGCAGCACCGGCAGCGCCGCCGCCACCCGCAGCAGCGCCAGGTCCTGCTTGGGCTGGTAATAGATCGGCGTCGCCTCGAGCTCGACCCCGTCCTGGGTGGTGACCGTGGTGTCGTCGGCGCCGGCGACCACGTGGGCGTTGGTGACGACGATTTCCGGCGCGACCGCCCAGCCCGACCCCTCGATCCCCAACCCGCAGGCGGTGCTCAGCACCCGCACCACCGAGCCGCCGTCGCGCAGGACGTCGGGGTCGGAGGCGATCTCCGCGTCGGGCGGGGCGACCGGCGCCGCGGGGCCCAGCACCGTCGGCGCCGGGTCGACCCGGTCGAGCGCGTTCAGCAGCGGCCCGGTCGGCGGCATCACGTCGTTGAGGCTGCGCAGGATCACCGACTGCTGGATGTCGGCGCGCAGGCGCACGGTCGAGGGCGCGTGCAGGAGGACGGCGCCGAAGACCCAGGCCAGGCCGAGCGCGACCGCGGCGATCAGCGCCGCCCCGCCGGCGCCGTCGGCCGCCTGCAGGAACGGCCGCCGCAAGAGCTTTTCCCGCAGGCCGAGGGCGAAGCTCTCGACCGTCACCGCCATCAGCGCGCCGGCCAGCAGCGCGCCGAGCGCGCCGCAGAGCGGCGCGTAGGGCGAATCGGCGCCCTTGGTCAGCAGCAGCGGTCCGACCCGGCTGCCGACGAACGCCCCGGCGGCGAAGCCGAGCAGGGTGAGGGCGCCGACGATCAGGCCCTGACGGTAGCCCCAGAGGGCCAGGGCAAAGGTGAAGGCGAGGATCGCCCAGTCCAACACGGTCACCCCTCAAATTTCAGCATGCCGGGAGAGCCTCCTTTACCTTTCGCCGGTGAACCGAATGCCCACCGACGCGGAGCGCCGCCGCCGCCTCTTCACCCGCGCCCTGCCGCTGGTGGGCATCGCGCTGGTCGCCTTCGTCGTCGGCATCACCGCGGGCGCCTCGGGCTCGCCGCAGAAGGACGCCGCCGGCCGCTTCGCCGACGCCTGGGCGCGGCGGGACTTCAAGGCGATGTACGCGGAGCTGAACGAAGCCTCACGGGAGCGGGTGAAGCTGAAGGAATTCGAATCCGCCTACCGCGAAGCCGAGGAGACGGCGACGGCGCGGACGATCGAAGCTGCCTCGCCCGGCAGCGCCGAAACGGGCGGTGGCGCCACGGTCGTCCCGGTGGGGATGACGGTGCAGACCGTCGCCTTCGGCACGGCCGAAGAGGACCTCGTCGTCCCCTACGCCGACGGCGGCATCGAATGGAACCCGAGCCTCGTCTTCCCGGGCCTGCGGCCGGGCGAGGAACTCGCCGCCGACGTCGAACTGGCCGAACGGGCGCCGATCCTCGCCCGCGACGGGACCCCGCTGGCGGAGGGGCCGGCCGAAGAACGCGAACACCCGATCGGCAGCGCCGCGATCGACGTCACCGGCGAAGTCGGCGAAGCGCCCGAAGAAGACTGGCCGGCGCTCGCCCGGCACGGCTTCTCGCCCGAAACGCCGGTCGGTGTCAGCGGCCTCGAGCTCGCCTTCAACGCGCGCCTGGCGGGAAAGCCCGGCGGCAGGCTGCTGGCGGTCTCCGAAGACGGCTCCTCGGTGCGGACCCTCGCCCAGGCGAAGCCGCGCAAGGGAGCGCCGGTGAAGACGACGGTCGACCCGGGGCTGCAGGAAGTCGCGGTCTCGGCGCTGGCGGGTCGCGCCGGCGGCGTCGCCGTCCTCGACGCCCGGAGCGGCGACGTCCGCGCCCTCGCCGGCCAGGCCTTCTCCGCTCCCCAGCCGCCCGGATCGACCTTCAAGATCGTCACCACGACGGCCGCCCTGGAGGCGGGCAAGGTCAGCCTCGACGACGAATTCGAAATCACCAACGGCATCAACGTCGGCGGCCGCTTTCTCAACAACGCCAACGGCGAGTACTGCGGCGGCAGCTTCCGCCAGGCCTTCGCCGAGTCCTGCAACGCCGTCTTCGCCCCGCTCGGGCCGGCGGTCGGCAACGACAAGCTGGTCGAAACGGCGGAACGGTTCGGCTTCAACTCGCCGCCGAGCCTCTACGCGCCGCGGATCGTCCGCGAAGTCGAACCGGCGGAACCGTCGATCCCGACCGAAATCGGCGAAGAAATCGACCTCGGGGTCTCGGCGATCGGCCAGGGCGAAGTGCTGGCGACGCCGCTGGAGATGGCGAACGTCGCGCAGACGGTTGGCAACGACGGCCTGCGGATGCCGACCTCGATCGTCGCCAACAAGAAGCTGAGGCCGGATGCCGAACCGGTGCGGGTGATGTCGCCGAAGATCGCCAACGAGCTGACCGAACTGATGATCGGCGTCGTCAACGAAGGAACCGGCACGGCGGCGGACATCTCCGGCTTCCAGGTCGCCGGCAAGACCGGCACCGCCGAGCTGGGCCCGAAGCCGGGCGAAGAAGAATCCGAAAACCCGGTGCAGATCAAGGACGCCTGGTTCTCCGCCTTCGCCCCGGCGGAAAAGGCGAAGCTGGCGGTCGGGGTGCTGCTGATCGAAGCCGAAGCAGCAGGCGGCGAAGTCGCGGCCCCGATCGCAGCGGAAGTACTCGAAGCTGGGCTTGGGTAGGGGGATCGGGGGCCGGGCATAGGGGGAGACCGGGGCAGTCCCTCCGTCGCAAGTTAGGTGGAGGCTCCTCCGGGACTGCCCCGGTCTCCCGACGGGAGCGCTCCCCGATCCCCCAGATGAGACCTGGTCGATGGTTCCGCCGCGCTCGGGGCGGCGGCGTTCACCTGGAAGAGAGAAAAAACCTAGAGGTCGAGGGTTACTTCGCCCTTTTCTCCCGCGGCTTCTATGTGGAGGGTCAGGGGGCGGTTCTCGGAGGCTTCTTCGGGGAGCAGGAAGACGGCCACGGAGCCCTCGATCGGGCCCTGCTGGGCGGCCGAGTCGAGCACCGGGATCTGTTCTTCGGGTTCGACCGTCCCGCCGAGCGGCAGCGCGAAGATGCCTTCGCTCGGGATCACCTTGTATTCGTTTTGTTCGGCGTCGGTGATCGTCAGCGTCGAGGGCAGCTGCTGCGGTTCGCCGCTTTCGTTCTGGACTTCGAAGAAGAGCCCGAAGTAGGTTTCGCCTTTCTGCGGTTCCGGCTGGCCTTCGAGGTAGGCGACGTCCTCGTTGTCCTTCGGGTTGAGGTAGCGCGAAAAGGTGACGTTGTACTTCAGTTCCCCGAGCTTGATGGGCTCGCCCTCTTCCACGTGCTTGGAGTCGCTGGAGTAGCCGCAGGCGGAGACGCCCGCAGCGAGCGCGAGGAGCGCCAGGAGGGCGAAGAGCGGCAGCAGCGTGCGGCGGTCGGGGTGCATCGCGGCGCGGAGTCTATATATCGCTAGGGGATGCCCGTCGCGTACCGGTTGCCGCCGGCGACGGCGATGCGCTCGTCGAGCGGCCGGTCGGACTCGAGCTGGTCGCGGAGGCGACGCAGCGCCTCGCGCCAGCCGCGCTCCAGCCAGAAGGAACCGGCGCTGGCGATCTCGAGAGCCCGGTCGACCGCGGCCGGTTCGGTCCAGTGGGTGACGCGGACGCTCGTCAGCGGTCCCTGACCATCGGTCAACTCCCAGACCACGTGGTTGCGGATCCTGTTGCCGCGCCCCGCCTCGCCTTCTTCGACGATCCGGAAGGGCTCCTCGGTGGCGAGGATCGTCGTGTCCATCCAGACCTTGCGGAACGGCCCCCTGGCGCAGAAACGGGCGCCGGCGCCGACCCCAACCGGGTCGATCCGGGTCAGGTGGAAGTCGGTGAGGAAGTGGTCGGTGAAGGCGGGGCGCGCGGCGAGGTCGAGCAGCGCCTCGTAGACCTGCGCGCGGGGGGCGTCGATTTCGATCTCGCAGCTGACAGGGCCCATCGGGCGGCCGATTCTAGTTGTCGCGGCGCCCTCGCCAGCGCACGCCGCGGGCCGCGATTGCTTGATTCATTTCAAGTGACAGATGGAAAGGGTCCCTTTAGTATCGAATGCGACCAGGAGGAGAGACGACCCCGATCTTCGACAGCGTCGGCACCCGCCCGGCCGGCGGCGCAATTCCCAGCGGCTCGATGCCCGGAGAGGGGACGTACTTCTGCGTCGTCTGCGGTCGCCAGGTGGCGTTGCGGGAGACCGACGAGCTTCCCAACTGCGACTGCTGCGGCAGCGCCCACTTCCGCCGCGACTCGATCTTCGCCTCGCTGCAGGAGCACGGCTCCCCGACGGCCGAATTCGCGCTGACCAAGGAGCGGGAGGAGCCGGCCTGGATCGCCGAGGCGCGCGAGCGGCTGAGCGAGGCCGGCTACCACCTGGCGCTGCGCGAGCGCGGCGAGATCCGCAGCTTCCACCTCGCCCTGGGCTGGAGCCGGATCGGCCGCTGCGAGACGGCCGAGATCTGCCTCGACGACCCCAGCGTCTCCAGGCGCCACGCGATCGTCGCCACCGACCCCGGCAAGCCGCCCAGGATCCTCGACGACCGCAGCCTAAACGGCGTCCTCGTCAACGGCAAGAAGACGGAGGTCGCCGAGCTGCGGCCCGGCGACGAGCTGACGATCGGCCGCTACCGCCTGTATCTGCTGCAGGCCTGAGCGCGAGTCTGTCAAAACGGTCGTATAACGACCGCTGAGACAGACTCGACGAGCCCACCTTCATCGAGTCCGTGAAAACTCGGCCTCAAGCCGACTTTTCACGGACTCGCGGTTTGGCTTGGTTTCCCGCCACCCCCGTCCCTACGATCCCAGGCGGTGAATCCCGCACCAGACGAGCCGTCGCGCCCGCCCGGCGAAGAGTCGATCTCCGCCGCCGCCGAGCGCGCCCGCGCCCAGCTCCACGAAGAGATCGAGCGCGTCCGCCGCGGCGTCGAGCAGATGCTCGACGAGCAGAACTCCCCCCTCAACTCCGACCTCCGCCGTGAGCTCGACACCATGCAGGAGGACCTCCGCCGCTACGTCAAAACCCGCATCCGCAAAGCCCAAAAGCGCACCGACCGCCGAGTCACCCGCCTGGAGGACCGCACCGAGGCCCTGGAGAAGCGCCTCGACGGCATCGACGCCGAGCGCCGCCTAGCCGAATGGCGCATCCACACCGACACCGCCCACATGCTCGACGGCCTACTCGACCAGGTCCGCGGGATCGCCGACCGCCTGGAGGGCAAGACCCCCTGAGCCGTCGGTCCTTCCGCTGTTCCTTTGCCTCGCATAGCGGGGCAAAGGAACAGCGGAAGAAGTGGGATCGGGT
>CAWDAP010000003.1:0-307061 GCA_963800355.1 uncultured Actinomycetes bacterium
AGCGGCCGCGGCCGGATCCATTCCGGTCCGCGGCAGGAGCCGGCCCAGATGCTTTATCACGTCGGCGCGCGTCCATTGCGGATTTTTCCTGCTGGGCCAGCGCGACCGCTTTGTGGGCCGCGCGCGGCAGCTCGGGCTCAGGGCAGGGCTCAGGCGTCAGGCGGTGAGGTGCGCCGCGCGCGGCCGCGTTCGGCTCGTGCCACACCGATGGTGCGATCGACGCCAGTGGCACGCCGAGGGTGCGCGCGAGCTTGTCGGCCCAGCCCGCGTGCGCCTGCGCGAGATCCAGCGCGCCGTGCTTGGGGTTGCGCGTCTTGAAGTTCGACGCCTGCGCGAGGTGCGCGAGCTCGCGCTGGGACGGCGCGCGGCCGTACCGCTGCTCGAACCGTGCCGCGCGGGCGCGCAGGTCGGCGGTGATCGACTCGCGCCGCGAGGAAAACAGGCGCATCATCTCGCTGCTGATGCCCTTGATCTCGAACCCGTGGCCGTCGTCGCGCGCGATCCATTCCAAGCCAAACCGGCGGGTGAGGGCCTCTTCGAGATGCTGGGAGACGATCGCGGCGACCGCGCCGATGTGCTCGTTGTAGCCCAGGGAGTCCGGGGCGCGCCATTTCCCGTCGGTGCCGGTGCGGGCGACGTGGGCGATCTGGGAGTGGACGTGCAACTGCATGTCGCCGTCGCGGGAGGTGTGCTGCAGCCAGTGCGCCACCGCCAGGTCGGCCTCGTGCCACTGGCCGCTCTCCCG
Source organism: uncultured Actinomycetes bacterium (assembly GCA_963800355.1). Taxonomy (GTDB): domain Bacteria; phylum Actinomycetota; class Thermoleophilia; order Solirubrobacterales; family 70-9; genus VAYN01. The sequence goes on from CAWDAP010000003.1 coordinate 746, forward strand.
GCCGTGGACGCGCGTGTTGTGGGAGCCGGTGCGCGTATAGCCGGCCTCGCGCTGGAAGTAGCCGAACCCGGCGTGCACGGCCTGCCAGATCATCTCGTCGACCTCGCCGACCAGGGCGGACCAGTACGCATTGCCTTGCTGGTCGCCGGCCTGGCGGGCCAGGCGGGCGTTCTCTCCCAGGGAGGCGTGGAAGATCGAGATCGATTTGGACAGCGAGATCGTCAGGTCGAAGAACAGCGGGCTCTGCCGCGCTTTCTTGACGGCTTCGGTGCGGAGCTCGCGCTTGCGTTCGGCGGTGGCATGCGGCTCGGCGGCCAGCAGCGCGGCGTACAGGTCGGCGGCTTTGCGGCCGTTGCCAGGCGGGCGGCCGAGCTGAGTGCCGTCGGGAGATTTACGCTCGCCGAACAGAAGATCGTACGGTTTGCGCTCGACGGTCTGGCCGGGCTCGAAGCCGAGCGCTCTGGCGCCGGGTCCCCACCAGCGGCCGGGCGGTTCTCCCCCGGTCTCGCTGGCCTGGATGTAATAGCTGGCCGCGTCCTTGGCCGCGCCGCGGTCAACCTGCTTCCAGATGTAGTCAAGGTCATATCCCTTGCTCAGCGTTGCGACAACCGCCAACGGCTAATCCACCGCCAGCGGGCACGGCGGGACTGTCCATGCTCATCGCATGGTGCATGGGTGTGACGCTCGAACTGACCATGAATTCAGGGTGCCAAAACGGGCGATCAAGATCAGAAACGAGAAAGCAAGTAGCGAGAAGGAAGTGCCGCAAGATGGTGGTGTTAGTCGGAGATCAAACCGGAGTGGCCATGTCCTGTTCAATTGAAGGTTCGCCATCCGCGTGAATCTCTGGGCCAGGCTTTCGCCGTTCAGCGGAAAACTTCGTGCCGTTGCCTGATCCGGTACGGGGGCGCCACCGCGTCCAAGCCGGCCTGGCCTGATCAGCAACGCGAGCAAGAACGGCCCACCTCGGCGCGGCCATGCTGTCCCTCCGGTCGGATGCGCCCGGCGTCCCGCGACCAGCGGAAAGGATGCGTGCGCTCGCTGGCGATGTGTCCTCGTCAGGGCCGGGGAGGAAGCCCTTGACCGAGCCGTCCGGCTAGGGCTTCCCGGTCCCGGGTACCGATCACAGCTTCGGGGGGCCACCAGAGCGGCGAGCTGGACGGGGCGATCTGCAGCAAGGCCGAGGCGTACGGGCCCTTGGGCGCCAGCCAGGCATCGGTGTCCGGGGCGAGATCTGCGTCTTCCTGCGTGGTGGTGAACACCTGGAATAGCACGCAGCCGACGGTGAATGTCACGCACTGCGCGACCGGCTCGCGGCTGACGTCGTAGAGGCAGGCGGTCTGTACCGACGCGGGCATGTCGGAGGTATTGAAGCCGCCCATCCACACTCGGGTGCCGGGGGGCGGCATGCGCGAGGTGTGGTGCTGATACAGCCACTGCAGGGTGCTGACTGGTATCCAGCCGTGTTCGCTGCGGCGGAACTTACCGAGAGTCAGCAGCAGCGCGGTCTTCACGGCCCAGGTGGCGAGGGTCGCCTGCTGTTCCGGGTCCAGCACGCGCGTCGTGCCTGCCGCGGCCCCGAGGAGCATCGGCTCCAGGGCGCGACGCGCGGCCGTTTCCAGGTGCTCCATCCATCCGCTGTTGCAGTTGGTGCACACCTCGTGGAATACGATCGCGAGGGCCTCGGCGGCACCGAGGTAGGTGGTGCCGCTGAACTCCTTGACCGGCTCGCTGATCTGGAGAGTCTTGCGCACCCACTTGGGCACCACGTGCTCGGTGCTCAGCGAGCCCGTCGTGCCGCAGAAGACGCACGGCGTGATGGACTTTGTCATTCTGGCCACGCCGCAGTGTAGGGCCCGGGCCCGACCGCGATGTGGCGGCGTGCACCTCGGTGCCGGTGCCCGGCTGGAGGGCTGCTGAGGCGCGGCGGCCGACGGGGCACCTTACGAAGGCGTCCTGGCGGAACGGGTTGATGCCGCGCGGGTTGTCCACGCCGAGCGGCCAGACGTGGGTGGACCTGGTCCAGGTCGGCGCTTGTCCGGTGGCGCTGGCGACCAGTTCCAGCGCCTGGATCAGGCCGGCCCAGAATGACACGAAGGAGATCGTCGGGGATGTCGCCGGCGATGTTCTCGTCGCGGGGGTGCACGCAGTCGGTGCAGGCGAAGGCGCCGGGATCGACGCGACGCGGGTAGCGGGCGAGCATCAGCGACGTTTGACGTCAAGGATGGCGAAAGCATTCGGGTTACCGGCTTAGTCAGAGCATCGCGAGCCGACTGTTGGCTGGACCGGCCGAGCGGATCCTCACTCGCCCTCGTCGCCGGTGCGTCCACGTGGGCAGTGTGCGCGATGGCGCCGAGGGCCAGGTCGGAGGGCAAAGCTGTAGGTGCCGTCAGCGGCCATCGCAGGGATCCTGGAGCGGACGCTGGCGATCCAGGCATCCGGGCCGTTCCCCTCGCTGCAGGTCGCAGCCCGCCAGCTTGCCACCACCTTTGCTGCACGCCAGCGCTCACTGCAAGATCCCGTGCCAGGCCCGTGGGTCACGCTGGCCACCCGGCTCGCCGCGGACCTGGCCCGGGATCCAGCACGCTGCCTGGTCCACACTGATCTGCACGTGGAGTTCCGTGCCAACCATCGACTACTGGCTGTGGGGACTGGAAAACGGGGCTTGCCATCCTCGGACAGGAAGAACGCCTCCAGCAGCAGGGCCAGCACGGCTGACGTACATCGTCGGGATCTTGGCCGGGCTTGGCGAGATGGCCGACGCGCGAGTTCGGCCTTGCCAAGCCAGGCCTGGTGCCCTTCCCCGATGGGACGATCCCGATAAGCGGCAGGTACTCCAGTAGCTACCTGCGGAGGAAGTCCTCGCGGGTGACCGGCCCGCTTATGACTGGGTGCTACTGTGCTCACTCCAGTGGGCAGCTCCGCGTTTGGCTCCTGGATGCTGAATGTCTGGCAGGCCTGCTCCGGGATGTTCCTGTGCGAACGCCTCGGCTCGCTTGTCCAGGTATCTCTGCACGACTCCTGCTAGGCGCTTTGGATCGGTCGGGGCGGAGGCGATAAGGGCCGCGATGATCTGAGAGCGGCTGACTTGCACCTTGCCAGCACGGGCGATCCGGGTCAGTGACTCGAGCCGGTCGTCAACAGGCTCGGGACGGGGAACAAGGCCTTCCTGCGGCTTGCATCCGACAGGTATGTCATCCCTGGCCTCCGTTGTAATTTATATATAATTAATATATACTAGCCAGCATGACTGTACTGGCGTGGGGCCGCAAACCGACTGCTTCATGCGACACGATGACGATCACCATCGGGGGCCGGGAGCTGGACCGACGGCGGTATACGACACCTACTGGCGTTTCGCAGCGTCCCGCCAGCGGGTCTATGAAGCGCGCCTCGCCGGCGAAGCCCCAACCATGGACCGGCGACCCGATCCTGGCTGCCCACCGATTCACCAACTGCTACCGGGCTGCGGACCGAATAGCCAGTTCCTGATAACCCAGGTGCCTACCGCGGGAACCAGTCGTGGGATGAGGTCTTTTTCCGCACTTTGATGTTCAAGATCTTCAACCGGGTGCCGACCTGGCGGCTGCTTACCGGGGAGCTCGGCGAGGTGGCCTGGGAAGGGCTACGACCACGCCGTCTATGACCGCATCCTGGAACGGCGGCTCGCTGGCGGCGATAGGTTTATCGGCGGCGTACATAATGCCGCCCCCGCCGCTGGGCGAGATCCGCAAGCACGGCAACCACCTGCGGATGATCGAGCTGATGATGCGGGACAGGGCACCGGTCAAGGTAGCTGATGCGCCCTCGATGGAGGCGGCATTCGGTATCTTGGCGAGCTATCCGGGCATTGGCGCGTTCCTCGCCTACCAGTACCTAATCGACCTGAACTATGCGGCCGGCCTCGAATTCAGCGAGATGGAGTTCGTCGTGCCGGGTCCGGGGGCGCGTGACGGGATCCGCAAGTGCTTCGGTCCGGCTGCCGCTGGCATCGAGGCCGAAGTGATCCGGTTCATGGCTGATGCGCAGGCCGACGAGTTCGCGCGGCTTGGCCTTACCTTCAGGGGCCTGCGTGGCCGACCGCTCCAGCTGATTGATTGCCAGAACCTGTTTTGCGAGGTTGACAAGTACGCTCGAGTGGCCCACCCAGAGGTTGCGGGCATTAGCGGCCGGACCCGGATTAAGCAGGCTTACCGGCACGACCACGCGCCGCTGACAGCGTGGTTCCCGCCGAAGTGGCGCCTGAATGAGGGTGACCCGCCTGTGGATCCATTCCTTGCCTGCCAGGACTCGGCCGTGGCTGGGACGAACGGCGGAGTGTCGCCCGCAGCAGGCCAGGGCACCCTGTTCGACTGTTAGAGCCCTGGCGTGAGAGCGTCTTTCATAGCTGGGACGGGCAGGGCGCCAGCTAGGCAGCGGCGAGTGCCGGATCAGCGAGCAGAGCAGACAGGCGGCGGCTGCGATCAAGCCGAGCGTAACCAGCAGTTACTGTCAGTTGTCCTGGTCGCAGCCCGGCTTGAGCGGCGATATAACTCAGGAGCTGTCCCAGGCCGAGATAGTTGCCGTAGGCCTTCTCGACCATGAGCTGGCTCCGGTAATGCGCCATAGCGTGAACTGTTCCCGATCGATCGAGCTGGAACGAGCAGTGGCTCAGGCACGGGAAACTCATAAGGATGCTGGTGTCAGGGCCGGGGGCCCTGACCGGTAGCGCCAGCGCCGCCACAGTGGACCCTGCGCTGAGGGCGTCGGCGTCGGGCGCGGTGAGTCCGGCCTCGTAACAGGCGGTAAGGGGGCCGGTGCCTGAACCTGTCTTAGCCGTCTCGCTACGGAGCCGGGTGATGATTGCATCGAGCTGATTGACCGGGCCGTCCGGCCGGGGAAGTCGATCAGGCGGCTGAAGTAAGTGCCGCGGGCATTCGCTGACGCAAGCCGCTTCAGGGTGGGCAGCATGGCCATGTACCGGCGGGTAAGCCCGAGATGGTCACGGCTGGTGGCGGCGATCGCGGCGGGGAAGATGTGCCGGCCACGGTTTCCGCGGGTTGCAGATTCTCCGCGGCGAGGATCTCATCGACGGCGGTCCGGATCCTGTGATCTTCAGCTACCGGATTATTGATCCGGACCACTGTGTGGTAAGCGATGGGTGCAGTGCGGGACATGGCTCGGCAGGCGGCCAGCCATGCGGTACTGAGATCAGCGCCAGTCACGGTGATGCTGTTCATTGGTCCTCCGGGTGAGGGATTGGAGGGTATTGCGGCACGCACCAGGTGCTATCGATGCCCTCGCGCCGTGGCGGGAGGACGAGGGTGAGGGTGACCGCGTCGCGGGAGGTAGTCACGGTCAGCTGACAGGGTTGGGGCACCGTGCCGGTGATGGTCACGGCAGGCCGGGGCTCGAGGCTTAGCTGCTGGTCGGGGCGGGGGGTGAGGCCGGGCGGCAGCGGGTCGGTGAGCTCGCCGTCGGGGAAGACGAGGGTATCCCGCGGCAATACGTGCAGCCGCGCGGCGTGTGCCTCGGGCCGGATAACCCACACCCGTCCCGGCGGCGGGGTGCGTGATCCGCACATAGCCGCGCGGATCCTGCCGTTGCCATTGCGCCAGGCGCGGACCCACTCCTCTGCCTCATGCGTGTCTGCCAGCTGTATGTTGACCAGATGGCGCGCGGTCCCTGCGAAGGAAGTGCCAAGCCAGCACGCGATCTGGTGCACGTCCTCTGGGCCGCGCGGCCTGCTGATTCCCAGGCGCCGCATCACAGTATGGACGGCCGGGAGCGGCATCAAGAACCACGCCGCGAACGCCTCGGCCAGCTTCTCCTCGTCGGGGAGCCGCCTGCCGAGACTGCCTGCATAAGGGTCGAGTGCTCTTCCATCCTGCTGTCGTGACCAAAGCAGTGGTGCCCCAGCTCATGGCCGGCTGTATGCCGCAGGGCGACTTCGTCGAGCATGGAGTTCACCATGACCACCGGGCCGCCGAGCTCCTCTCCGGCGTAGGCGCCGGCCAGGTTGCGCCAGGGCTTGCCGATGCAGCAGATACCGGCCCCGCCCAGTGCCGTGAACACGTCAATGTATTCATTGCGCGCGGCACCGGTGTCGTTGTGGGCATGATTGGCGGCCATCATCGCCATCCGGTGCGCAGTCGCCCAGTGAAGCGTCAACGCCGCTCCTCGGGAGGGCGATCCTGCTCGCGCGCGGCGCGGCGGGCAGCGAGGAAGTCCGCGAACTCCGCCAGCTGCGTCAGGTCCTCGCTAGTCAGGCGGCTGAATTTGCGGGTGAAGAGGTCCAGGGCGTGCTTGTCTGCACTTGCGTGCTCGTCTTCATCCAGAAGCCAGCTCACCGGAACCTGGTACAGCCGCGCGAGCTTGGTCAGTTCGACGGCATCGACCCGCCGGATGCCATGCTCGATCTCGCTGACCGCCGATCTCGGTATGCCAGTGCATTCGGCCACGTATTGCTGTGACATGCCGAGGTACTCCCGGTGCTTCTTCAGCCTTCTGCCCAGCTGCCGCGCGGACGCTCCATCACCGTCCGCGGACTGCTCAAGGTCATTCCCCATCTCCGGCTTCCTCTTTCGCATCGAGTTCGCTGCGGATGGTCCAGGCGAAAGCCAGCACCGACCGGGTGGACATGGCCACTGCTTTGGTAACCGGAAGCCGGACGCCGCAGGCCGCCTCGACTTTCGTCAGCACCTCAACCACAAGCAGGGAGTTAACCGGCAGTCCCTCCCCGGCCGCTTCCAGGTCCGCCCGGAGCTGGTCGGCAGGCACGTCCGACTCTGCCGCCAGGAACCCGATGACGATGTCGATGATGTCGTCCACAGTCGGGATGTCGGTGGTACTGGTCATGCCGTCCTCTCTGCTCCCGGAAATCCGACCGCTCTGTCGGGTTATGCTACAAAGGTAGTGTCGGATTATCCGGCACGCAAGTCGAAGATCCAGACAGGAGCAGTTCGTTGGACTTCAGTCGTTACCAGCAAGCGGCCCTCAAGACTGATCAGCCGCCCGGGCCCGGTACCGATCCCGTCACCGTGCCTCTCCTCGGCCTGCTCGGCGAGGCCGGGTCTGTCGCTACCGCCTACAAGAAGCAAATGCGCGACGGTGCCGCGTTCGGGCACGCCAAGGCCCAGTTGCGGGAGGAGCTGGGGGACGTTTTGTGGTACGTTGCGGCGCTGGCAGGCCGGTTCGGCCTAGACCTGGACGACATCGCCGTCGCCAGCCTGTACAAGGCCGCCGACCGGTGGAAGCCCACTCCCGGCGAACCTGTCCTGTTCGATGACAACTACCCCACGGGAGAGCAGCTACCGCGCGCGGCTCGCTTCACCCTCACGCCACAGACCGGGAAGGACGGCCGGACTGTCATCACCCTGCGATGCGATGGCCAGACGATCGGTGACCCTCTCACCGACGCCTCATATATCGAAGACGACTATCGGCTCCACGACATCTTCCACATCGCTTACGCCGCGGTACTCGGGTGGTCACCGGTCCTCAGGTCCCTCATGAAACGCAAGCGCAAGAGCAATCCGCAAGTCGACGAGGCAGAAGACGGCGGCCGTGCGATCGCCATCGAAGAAGGCATTTCCGCGCTCGTATTCTCCTACGCCGCACGCCACCAGTACCTGAAAGACATCCGCCACATTGACAACGAGCTGCTCACCACCATCGGGAACATGGTTTCCCACCTTGAGGTCAGCATCCGGCGCACCGCCGACTGGGAGAAGGCCATAATCACCGGGTTCGCGGCCTGGCGCCAGCTACGCGCAGACGGCGGTTACGGCACCCTCGAACTCGACATCCATGCCCGCACGCTCGCCATAGTATGACAGACAACCCCGCGGCACAGACTCGGACTGTCCCGAGAGCTTTAGTCCGGAAGATCGCACGGTCCGTAGCGTAGGTGGAGGCTTATTCAGGCCATTCGGTAGAAGTGCAAGCCGACTACCGCTGAGATGGTCGTTGCGAACGTCTTTATCGGGCGACGGTAATCGGTGTGCATGATCCGCCAGTTCTTGAAGTGCGAGATTACCTGCTCGATCACCCAGCGGATCTTGTTGACCTCTGCATTGAATTCCTTCTGCCAGTCAAGCAGCTCAGCGCCGGCTGGCTTCTTGAACGGCGTGATCATCTCGTTGCCGACATAGCCCTTATCGCCGATCCAGTTCTCCGGGTTGAGTGTCAGCAGCGCGCCGGATTCACCCAGGCAGTAATTATCGTGACGGGCTCCGTTGACGGGATCGGAAATCCAGGCGAGCTGACCGTAAATCGTGCACGCGAGCTGGATGTTCATTCCAGTGGTCTTGTGCTTTCCGGAGTAGAGTTCCGGGTGCGCAGCCCATGACCAGCAGGGAAGCAATGTCCCGTCCACGATGTACTGCGTGCCCAGGTCCAGTTCGTAGGCCGTAGGGGCTTGCCCGGCCAGGCCTTCTTCGATCAAAGGAGTTATTGCCGAGATCGCGCGGCTGATAGTGGACTGCGAGACGTCGAATGACTCGCCTATTTCTGCCTGGGTGCGGTTGTGCCGAAAATAGGCCAGGGTCACCGTCACGGACTTGAAAAGGCCGAGGATCGGAGGCCATTTCAAGGATGCGGGTGTACGCTCAGCAGAATTGATGAGTACGCAGAGATCGACGATCTCATCGCGGCTGAATCCCGTGGTATGATGCATTCCGATGGCTCGTTTCTTGCGGATAAGGTGTGGTAACCCAATCCTTTCGAGAAACGGGCCATCTTTCACATGGACACGCCGCCGCTATGATAAATTTTGCAAAACATATAAGACCAGTGAATAAGCCTCGTGGTGTCCGTCCTAGGTTTTGCGGCTCCGCCGTGATCATCAGGAACTTGGCCCGGAGCCGATGATGCTCGCGCATAGGTGGCCGCTGGGATAAAGTCAGGCGCGGGCGACGGATAGGCGTCTGCTGACCGTCGCGCCCGTGCCCGGTATCGGCGAACCGCTCCCCGGGCGGACATGGCACTGGCCGACGAGCATGTCCTTGACCTCGGGTTCCGGCGCGGTGCCAAGCGCAGAATGAGCCCGCGCGGAGCCGGTACCACGGGCCGTATTTGCCGACGAGCCGGACAGCTTCGGCCTGGTGATGGGGATGATGTCCACGGTTTATGAGTGAAATCGGACGCCCTTATCACGCGAGGCCAAGGGCTGGCAGTCGGGCCGCCCGTGACGTGCTCGTCGCGCCCGAGGCTCCCATTCGGGGTTGGTAGCCGTGGCGACCAAGGCGGCGGCGTGGCGCCGACCAGTATTCATCAGGCTAGGTCCTGGGCATGTCAGGGGTGTTCCGGGGAGCGCGGTCCATGAGGTTCTGGTTATTGTCATCCTTAATTGCCTCAAAGGCGTCAAGACTTGGTGTAGAGCAGAGATGTAGCGGCACCGTGCCGGAGCGAACATGCGCCGTTGAGCATTTCCGGCTGCTGGACAGTTGGCTCTGGCGCCAGATCAGGGAGGGGACCATTGACTGGCGGCGATTGGCTCGATTCTGGTGATCTGTCAGGTGGCCTAGGGGCCAACACCACGGACTTTAGGTGTTTCAGGCTTTCCTGGGGTGTTGAGGTGTTTGTGTTCCGTACGTGCGCGGAAGTCTGTTTCCCGGTGGTGTGAGGGCATGCCCGGAGCCCGCGTGTCGCGGCGGGGGTGGCGCGCGGTTCCACGGTCCGCGGCCCCGGCGGCCGGGGCGGTTCCTCCTTCCTGGCGGGTCCTGGTCCTGGCAGGGGCTAGCAGAAGCCGGGCGTGAAGACGGTGACCTGGGGTTTCCCGGTGACGGTCGTCTTGGTGGCGGTGGCGTGCGGGAATTTCGGGCGTGCTTTCTGCGCGCGCCTGGAGTGCCGCTGCCGTCCGGGGATGTTCAGGGTGTGCAGGGCGGCGCGGGCGGCGGCGTCCGCCGCGGCGGCGAGCGCGTCCAGTGACGATGTGGCCGTGACCTGGGTGGATGTCATCGAGCGGATCGCGTGGTGCCGGGCGGCGGTGAAGGATTCCTCGTCGGCGGTGACCGGGGCGCCGTCCTTGCGGCGCAGGGCGCGGGCTGCGCAGCTTCGCTGCGGAGCGCGGCGGCGGCGCTGGCGCGGACCAGCTGGGTGGCGGTCAGCCAGGCCCAGGCTTCCTGGATGACCAGCCGCGGGGAGCCGGACCGCAGGACCGGGCCGCTGGTGCGGTTCCCGGCGCCGGTGATCGTGGTCTTGTCCTCGCCGAACGTGGTCTCCGACGCGCTCCACCGGGTCAGGTACGTCTCCCGCACCGCGTCCGCGGGCGCGGCCTGGTGGTCCAGCAGGGTGGTGATCACGGTGCAGGTCTCGGAGACCTCTCGTCCCGTCGCCGGCGGGCATGATGGCGTTGTGCTCGGTCACCCGGACGGGGAGCCGGTCCTGCTTCTTCCCGGACGGGGCGTTCAGCCAGGTCATGCGGGATCCGTCGGGCAGCCAGCCGCGCTCCGGCCCGTCCTCGAAGTCCAGGCTGATGCCCTCCTTCATCCGGGCGATGACGTGCCCGCCCGCGTCCAGGATCGCCGTGATCAGGTCATAGCCCGGGAAATTCCTGTCGAAGCAGGTCACGCGGCCGGCGAACAGGTCCGGGCGGCGCTTCACCAGCCGCTTCAGCAGGGTCTGCTCCCCGGCCCGCTGCCTGCCGAGGATCGCGCCCAGCATCGCGCGGCCCGCGCGGGCAGTCAGCGCGACGATCCTGCAGCTGCGGGAACGGGGAGGAGTCATCCGCGGTCCCGGTCGAGCCGAACATGGCCCGGTTCGCCGGGGTGTCCGCCAGGTTCACCAGCATCCCGTCCGCGGCGAGCACCGTCATGCCCGCCAGCAGGACCGCCGACGGCTCCTCGTCGCCGATGAGCGGCCCGGCCGCGTGCCAGAAGAGGCCTTCCATCACGTCCGCCGGGACCGGCAGCCGCCAGTCCGTGACGACTTTCCCCGTCGGGACGTGCCATTCCAGGATGAACGGGATGTCCGCGAGCAGCCCGGCCAGGCGGGCCAGCGCCTCGCAGTACGACGCGTCCGGCATCAGGGCCATCGCGATCATCAGCCGGATGACCAGCGGATACGACATGATCCGCCGCCGCTGCCGCGGCTTCAGCCGCCCTTGCTGCGATCGCCGCGCCCACGACCGCCTCGATCACGCCGTCGCCGAGGTGGCGCTCCAGCTCGCCCAGCCGCACCAGGTCCGGCAGCCACGCGTCCGCCAGCACCGTCCCGTCCCGGCGGACCACCGCGGGCGCGGTCACCACCGGGCGGCAGAACACCGCCAGCTCGCCCGCCGCCGGCACCGCATCCCCCGCCGTGACCGTCCCCCCCTGAACCCGCAGGCCAGCGGCCCGCACCACGACCGTCCCCGCCGGAGTCCCGGCGACCGGGAACCCCGCAGCCCGGCTTGCATCAACGACGGCAGGCAGATAAGAACGCACAAGGGACTCCTGTGACGGCGTGGATTCGACACCCAAACGCCTACCAGGAGTCCCCTCCGTGCTCCAAAACCAGCACGAAAATCCCAGGTCACAACCTCATCGAGCCGGCACGCGCTTAAGTCCGTGGTGTTGGGCCTAGGGGCAGGTGAGTAGGCACGCTGGGCTGGTGCAGAAGGCGGCCACGGACTGAAAGACCGCCCTTATCGCCTTTGAGGAATTGTCAGACCTGTGGATCAACGTTTCAGTGGGGAACATTGTGTAGTCTGTTTCACTTGCTCTACCCATGGCGGATAAATTACCTCCTGGAAGCCGGAGGCAAGATCCCGACGCACCCGTTTACGGGCTGACTTTGAAGTCACTCCCCAGAGATCTTCCTTCAGCTTTGCGTCTACCCGCGTCCGGGTTACCATTCAAGCCATGGCAACGGCGATAAAGAAGCTCGACTTGCAGGTCGGAGAGATCGTTGAAGCCGGCGGTCGCCACTATGAGGTGGTCCCGGATCGCCAGGGTGGGATCACCCTGGAGCCCCCGATAACGCCGATGACCGAGCTTGAAAAGAGATGGGGGACGAAGCCCGCCTCCGCCGAGGACTTCGAGCGGGTTGCCGGCGATTTCCCCGCGGACGACGAGGGCTGACGCAGCGAGCGACCGGTCTCGCCCTGGTCCCCTGCGGTCAACGGTCTTGGCCGGCGCATATCCTGCGCCTGTGGCTCCCCCAAGACAAAACATGCCGGATGTATCCGTTGCATTTCGTCTGGAGGCGTGGAAGGAAGAGGTCGAGCGCCTCGACACCCGGTCCATGGGGCGCATTCAGGCTGAACGCGCCCGCCGGGAAATCGAAGGCGGTAAATCCCCACTGGAATGGAAGAGATGCAAGCCGGCGAGCGACGATGGGACCGAACTCGCTGGGTGCAGCAAGCTCTACGTTCCGCTCGGGCTCCATGGAGCCTCGGCCGCGCCGTACGGCTTCATCTTCCGGCTCGGCCAGACCAATACCGACGCCCTCGTCTGGAACTTTATGGCCTTCGGCGAGCGCCACCCCGGCAACCCGAGCACCCGGAGCGTCTACGAGCGTGCCCACAAGCGCATCCACGGCAGGTACCCCGACCAGAGGTGAGACGCCGTTTTCGCTTATTCAGCAAGCCGTTCGAGGATTTCTCGATCCTCTTCGAGGCGTTTTTTCAGACGTTCTTTGAACGTCTTGTCGGCCTGGCGACTTGCGATGTGATCGCTGATCGCTTCACGGATGGCCTCGGTGACGGCCATCTCGTCCGTGCGCGCCACGGCGGCTATTTCGGTTGCCAATTCCTCGGGAAGCCGGAGGCAAGATCCCGACGCACCCGTTTACGGGCTGAGCAGGGCTATTCCGCGAGGCGCTCGAGTACCTCGCGGTCTTCTTCGAGCCGTTTCCTCAGGCGGTCCTTGAAGGCTTTGTCGGCGCGGCGGCTGGCGATGTGACCGGCGATCGCTTCGCGGATGGCTTCGGTCACGGCGACGTCGTCGGTGCGCGCCACGGCGGCGATTTCGTCGGCCAGCTCCTCGGGAAGACGGAGGCTCATGACCTTGCTTCGACTCGTCTTCGGCACGCGGCGATGTTAGTGAAAATGTATGTAGAGTTGTAGACAACTACATGCGGTGACTACAATCGTTCCTTAGGACGTACATGCCTGGAACCTTGTAGTGCGAAAACCAAACCTGTGCCTGACTCACTCTCCGAGCTGCTCCAGAACGGCCGTGCAGGCCTCGCGCGCTTCCTCGGACAGCTTCCATTCGGCTTCGGTCTCTTCGCGATCGAACCGTGTCGCCTCCTGGTGGGCGACGAAGACCCGTCGCTGTTCGACCATCAGTCGGCGCAGCTCCGCGGCCGGCAGCGTCATCGTCACCGACCCCTCGCCCTCAGGGTATCCCCAGCCGAGCCCACCTTCCTGAATCAGGCGAAACATGCCGGTGAGGCGGCTGCCGACCCGCTCACACGTCGCGATGCTCTCCTCATCGCTCCTGTGCCCGAAGGATTCCAGATCGCTGAACTGGTTGAGAAGGAGGAGGAACGATCCGTAGAGCGCGTCCCGGTGGGCGCGCGAGATGATGACCTTCCCGCTCACTTGGCTGCGGCCTCGGTGGGAGGAGCCTGGCCCGGCATCGAAAAGAAGTAGGACGGTTCCTCGCTCTCACCGTCATCACCCGGAACGGCGCCGACGACCTCGAGGACCCCGGCCGTCTGCATTGCTTTGCAGTGGTAACGGGTGTGTTCGACGGTGAGGTCGACCGCCTTCGCCAAATCGACCAATGGCAGGGGGCCGCCCGCCGCCAGCAACGCCTGGACGATCGCCAGCTTGCCGGGGTGGACGAGGCGAGGGACGAGCATCTCCCAAACGAAGCGCTCGTCCCCCGCGGTCCCACCACCATCGGCCACTCTCGGTGGGGAGCTCTGGGGAGTCTGGTTCCTGACGCGACGAATCTTCATTCTTTCCCGACCCCCACTCTTGTCCCCTCTCCCCGATTGCGTGTTGTGGTGTGCCTGTCCGTTAAGGGCAAGCCGTGCACTCAGTCAACCGAGGAGCGAATGGAGCGTCTAGGGGGAATTTCCCCCGCCACGCTCGGCGGCGGGGAAGGAGAGCTGGGCGGTGATAAGGCGGATCGGCTTCTCGCCGGACAGTCGGCGTCGTTCAAGGCTCCGCTGCTCGACATCCGCAACTTTCCGGTCGGCCCAGACCATGATTTCTTCAATTTCCTTGGCGCCTTCGTTGTCCGTCCACAAGGGACGACGCACGAGCACGCGATCCTCTCTCGAGTCCATCGTCCCACTCTCGGCCGCGTCCATTGCGTCCTTGGCAATAAGTTCGATGTAAGTGAGGCTGCCGCGTTCGCGAACCTCTCCGGGGAGTGCCGCCCACTCCTCTGCGGTGAAGTAGAAGCGCTCGGCTATGTAAAGGGTACGACGGCCTCCCTTTGGACTTCCCTCGTAGCCGACGCATTCGGCGAGCCCTTCTCTCAACAGCGTCTTCAGGTGTTCCCGAACCTGGTCATAGGGAATCCCGATCTCTTCCTCCAGCTCCACACCACTCCAAGGCCGCTCGCCGAGCCGCAGGAAGATCTCATGGCGGATTGGGTGACCGAGGACCTTGAGTGCGCGTGGGTCGGCTCCGAGCGGCAGCCGAACCCTCTAACCATGTTGGCGTCCGTTCGTTGGCCAATCCTCGGCAGGACCCGCTGAACGCAAGATGAATGGAGGTGAGCACTTTGACGGTAGTGCTTCGACCAGCACGGTCCCGGCTATCTCGGTCACTAAGGGCACCTGACCCGGTGCCGGCCCCGGAAGCCAGGCCGGGGCCTCCCGCTTCTCATTGCTGAAATACCTCACAGCGGCTGCGACGATATCAGGAAGAATCGTAGAGTAGAAGGAGAATCTCGGCTACTCTGGCCAGGTGAGCGCGGAAACGCTCAGCGAGTTTTTGAGCGACGCGAGGTGCCCGTACTGCGGGGCCAACATCGGGCGGGAACCCGCAGGACAGGCGAGCCTGGGCGGTAGGTTCATGATCGGCTGCGAGCGGCACGGATGGCTCGAACTCCGTGCCTGGGTTACCGAGAACGGGCGGGAGTTCGCGCTGCTTCCACCACGCGATTTCCCCGGCAAACGCGAGGACCGCGAGGACCGCGCCAACCGGGACAACTGAGCGGTATCAACGCCTAACCGGCACCTGCGGCTCGCCCAGCCCCGCGGATAATCCTGACGTTCACTGGGTCGCCAAACACAACCGCCAAGCGCGTCTCCAGGGTGATCGCCGGGTTCAGATCCATCTTCGGCGCTGAGGAATGGCTTGGCCGGGCCAGCCGTTCCACGCTGGGCAGCTCACGGCTGGCGATAGGGACCATCATCAGGGTTGTCGGCTCATTTGAAGTCGCGATACGAACTTTGGCGTCCAACTGCTCTTGGGCAAGTGACTGATAGCACCCCTCGACCACTGCCCTCGTGCCCCCTTCCTAGTCCTCACCTTGCGGAGCCAGCCATGTTCGGCCAGCTTCCGAAAGTGCCAACGCACGTTCCCGACCGACCCGCCGCCGATGACCTCAGGCTCGATGAGCGGTGTTCAGCCGTTGAGCGCATGAGCCATCATTAGTTATCAGATAGGCCTACCATCCCTGAGTAGACGCTGCTCATTCCCCTGCTCTTTCATTGCGGTTAGGCAAGAAAAGAGAGGGGGTGAGGAGATGAAGCTTGGTGCAATCGCGACCGCGATCCCGGCCGCTCAGAGCAGCAAGAGCGGCTGATTTAGTTTAAGCCCGTCCTGGTGGTGCGACGCCAGGGCGGCTCTTTCCGGCGAATACAGGGGTGAGCAGATGAAGCTTTAAGCGGGGATAGGCCATCTAAAAACGATCTGAAAGTTCCTATCGCAAGGGGGGTGAACATCTTGAAGGCTGCGCCCGGGCATGTCAGCGCATCTGCGATTTCGGTCACCAAGGCCTCCTAACCGCTTATCAGCCCCGAAGGCCAGGTCGGGGCCTCTCATCGGCAAACGCGAGGACCGCGACAACCGCGGCAACTGAGCTGGGCCTCGCGGTTGCGATGGTCGTCGTCTCCATCTCGAGCTAATTGAGACGCAACGTTTTCGAGCCCTCGTGACTTATATGGGTATGAGGGCGAAGGTAGGCAGCGCCGACAGCAGGGTGAACCCCTTTTCAAAGAGCAGATACAGCAGCTTCGACGAGTTCTTCGAGCACGAGTACCCGATCCTGGTGAGGGCGCTGATTCCGGCTGCCCGCAGCCTGGACGCGGCGGAAGAAGCCGCCCAGGACAGCATGAGGCGGGTCTTCGAACGATGGCGCCGGGTCGAGCGGATGGATTCTCCGATCGGCTATGCGTACGTGATCGGCCGCAACTCGTTGCGCCGCCGCTTCCGGCGCGGCGCTTCGCACCTGGCTTTCCGCGACCTGGGTGCGGAGCGGGGGCCGCTGGAGACAAGCGACGTCGCGGACCCGGGACGAGTCGTGGCGACCCGGGATCTGCTGCTCAAGGCGCTGGCGCGGCTATCTCCCGGCGAAAGGGACGCGCTGCTACTCGTCGCCTATCTCGGGCTCGACGTCAGCGAAGCAGCGCGGATCTTGAAGATCAAGCCGGTGTCGGTGCGCAGCCGGCTTCACCGGGCCCGACAGACCGTCCAGCCCTTCATCGAGGAGGAACAAGATGACTAGCAACCGAGATGAGATCGCAGTGTGGCTGCGCCGTGGGCTCGACGACTTCGAGCCCCGGAATGTCGATCCGCAGCGCGTCGTTGCCGTTTCCGAACGCCGCCGGCGCCGCCGCCTGGGGGGATTTGCCGCAGTGGCCGCCGCGACGGCTGCGGCGGTTGTGTTCGCCGTGGCGCTGACGCCCTCGGACCATCCCCTCAGCCCACCGACGGTCAGCGCCAGCGTCCAGCTGACGATGCCGGGTCGTGTGCTCGACAGCGCCTCCGGAGAGGGAGCCCTCTGGGTTCTCACCTGCGAAACGAGCTGCGACAACGCTGCCGAAGCCGGCGCGGGGAGAGGCGACCTGGTGAAGGTCGACAGCGCGAGCGGATCGATCGAGGGTACGACCCCGGTTACCGATCCTCACAGCCTCGCCGTCGGCGAAAGCGGCGTCTGGGTCGTCAGCATGTTCAACGACACCGTTTCACGGTTCGACCCGGCGACCGGCAAACCGGTGGCTTCGATCCCCCTGGCGCTGCCGACTCCGATCGGGACGGGCGCCGGAGCAACCAGATTCGTTCCCTTCACCGCCGTTGCCGGCGCCGGCTCGGTCTGGGTGGGAACGGATCGCGGCTACGTCGCCGAGGTCGATCCTCGAAGCAACGAAGTCGTGCGAACGATCAAGACCTCGGCGCCCGCGGACGATCTCGCGGTCGCCGGGGGCTCGGTCGCGGTCGCCGCGAACCTCGACGGCGTCTTGACGATCGACACTGCGAGCGGTGGCGTCTCCGTTCCGGCGCCGATCGAAGACGCCTCCGGCCGCCGCCTGTCGGTCTCCGAACTGTTCGAAGCAGAAGGATCTCTGTGGGCCGAGGGCGCCTGGGCGCAGGAAGGTTCAGGCGGCAGCTACGTCGGCACCGATGAAAAGGGGATCGTCGCGATCGACCCTCGGTCGGGGCGGATCGAGCACACCGCCACGGTTCCCGGCCGGTTGTCGGTGAGGGCCGTGAGCGGATCGCGTGTCTGGCTGTCCGATTGGCCCTCGCGAGCGGTCTACGAGCTCAACCCCTCCCGGACCGGGGCGGTGCTCGTGGCACGCCTGAAGGCGCACGGCAGGATCATCAGCTCAGTCGGTAACGCGGTCTGGCTGGCTGAACCGCATAGGACGATTGCCCGCTATGAGCTGCCAACCCGATCCAAAGCCGACGCAGCCGCTCGAGTTCAGCGGCGCGGGCAGAGCGGCTACGAAAGCTCCCGGGAACAACCTCGTTAGGAACTACGGCCTAGCCGGCACCTGCGGCTCGCCCAGCCCATAGGTGTCGTAGGCGCCGAACGCGGCGAAGGTCTTGTGGGTGGGGCCGTGGTAGTCGGAGCTGGCGGTGGGGACGAGGGCGAGCTCGTCGCAGAGCTTCAGGAGGTGTTCGGTCTGCTCCTTGGAGTGGGTCGGGTAGTAGGTCTCGACCCCGTCGGCCTTGAGGGAGCGGATCAGGTCGTCTACCTCGGTCGGCTCGGAGATGTCCCAGTAGGGGTGGGCGATGACGGCGGTGCCGCCGGCTTCGCGGATCAGCTCGATCGCCTGTTCGGCGGTCGGCCAGCGGCGGGGGACGAAGGCTTTCGCGCCCGGCACCAGGTACTCCTCGAAGAAGGGGCCGAGGTCCCCCTCCGCGCCGGCCGCGCGGGCGATGTGGGGGCGGCCGATCGAGAGCGCGTCGCCCGCCTCGCGCACGGCGTCCTCGAGGTGGAGGTCGAAGCCGTGCTCGCGCAGCTTCTCGACGATCTCCCCGGCCCGGGTGACCCGCTCGTGCTGGGCCCGCTCGCAGGCGGCCGCGATCTTCCCGACGTCGATCCAGTACCCGCACACGTGCAGGTCTTCGGCGTACTCGTGCACGCACGACATCTCGATCGCCGGCACCAGCTCGATCCCCAGCTCCTCCGCCGCCCGCTGCGCCTCGCCCACCCCGGCGATCGCGTCGTGGTCGGTCAGCGCCAGCGTCGTCACCCCCGCCTCGGCGGCCTTCGCCACCACCTCGGCCGGCGGCAGCTGCCCGTCGGAGACGGTCGAATGGCTCTGCAGCTCAACCAACAAGATCGTCCCTCGCAAGCTCAACAAGAAACATGGGGCGGAGCCTAGCTACGGCTCGTTCGCGGGGTCGGGAGGGGGTCCCAAAACACTCAAAAGCGAGCGCAGCGAGCGAGTTTCGGGACCCCCTCCCGACCCCGCCCCCCCAGCACAACTCCCTCGCCCAGCCCCAATAAATAGACTGCGCCGCCGTGTTCGAGAAGGTCCTCATTGCCAACCGCGGCGAGATCGCGATCCGGGTCGCCCGGACCCTGCGGGAGATGGGCATCGCCTCGGTCGCCGTCTACTCGGAGATCGACCGCGACGCGCCGCACGTGCGGGAGGCCGACGAGGCCTTCCTGATCGGCCCCGCGGTCCCGGCCGAGAGCTACCTGAACATCCAGAAGATCATCGACACCGCCCGCGAGGCCGGCGCCGAAGGCATCCACCCCGGCTACGGCTTCCTCGCCGAGAACGCCGACATGGCGCGTGCCTGCGCCGAGCACGGGATCGTCTGGATCGGCCCGCCGCCCGAGGCGATCGAAGCGATGGGCTCGAAGACCCGGGCGCGCGAGATCATGGAGAAGGCGGGGGTGCCGATCGTCCCCGGCTCGACCGAGGTCGCCAAGGACCTCGACGAGGCCCGCAAGCAGGCCGAGGAAGCCGGCTACCCGGTCGCCTGCAAGGCGGCGGGCGGCGGCGGCGGCAAGGGCTTCCGGGTGGCGATGACGCCTGAGGACCTGCAGGAGGCCTTCGAGGGCTCGGCCCGCGAAGGCGAGAAGTTCTTCTCCGACTCCCGCGTCTACATCGAGCGCTACCTCGAGGACCCGCGCCACGTCGAGGTCCAGGTGCTCGCCGACTCGCATGGGAATGTGATCCACCTCGGCGAGCGCGACTGCTCGCTGCAGCGCCGCCACCAGAAGGTGGTCGAGGAGGCGCCGGGGCCGCACGTCGACGAGGAGATGCGGGCGCGGATCGGGAAAATCGCCACCGACGCGGCCGAGGCGGTCGGCTACCGCGGCGCCGGCACGATCGAGGGGATGCAGGTCGGCGAGGAGTACTTCTTCCTCGAGATGAACACCCGCGTCCAGGTCGAGCACTGCGTGACCGAGATGGTCACCGGCGTCGACATCGTCCGCGAGCAGATCCTCGTCGCCGCCGGCGAGCCGCTCTCGATCTCCCAGGACGACGTCGAGCTGAAGGGCTGGTCGATCGAGTGCCGGGTCAACGCCGAGGCCGCGCACAAGAACTTCGCCCCCGCCCCGGGGCCGATCGGCGACAGCTACCGCGAGCCCTCCGGCCCCGGCGTCCGGGTCGACTCTGGGGTCGAGGGCGGCGGCGAGGTGACGCCGATGTACGACCCGATGGTGGCCAAGCTGGTCGTCTGGGACGCCGACCGCGAGAAGGCGACCCGGCGGATGCTGCGGGCGCTGGGCGAATACGACACCGGCGGCCTGACGACGCTGATCCCCTTCCACAAGGCGATCCTCGCCACCGAGCAGTGGGCGCGCGGGGAGACCTGCCGCGACCTGATGGAAGACAAGGAGTGGCTGAAGACGACCGCTCCGGAGGACGCCACCCCGCCGGCCCCGAGCGAGGAGGGCGGCGAGGTCGTCGCCCGCGACTACAAGGTCGAGGTCTCCGGCAAGCTCTTCGACGTCAAGGTGATCGGCGCCCAGCTGGCCGCGGGCGGCGTCGCCGCGCCGGCCGCCGCCGGCAAGAAACAGCCGCCCAAGCGCGAGCGCAAGGGCGGCGGCGGCCCCAGCGCCTCCAGCGAGGCGCTCCCCTCGCCGCTGCAGGGCACCGTCCTCAAAGTCGCCGTCGAGAAGGGCGCCGAGGTCTCCGAGGGCGACCTGATCTGCGTGATCGAGGCGATGAAGATGGAGAACGAGATCACCGCCCACCGCAGCGGCAAGGTGGAGGACCTACCGATCTCAGAAGGCGCCGCAGTCTCCTCAGGCGACACCCTAGCCGTAATCAAGTAATTCCCTCCCCTCCTCTCGAGCCACTGACCACGGTTGAGCGGTCAGGCGGGTCGGGCGTGACCCCCTGAACGGCTTGTACTTCTCGGGCAGCAGAATTGCAAACAGCCGCTGCGGCTACACCCGAGCAAGTTGAGTGAAGGGGGTCACGCCCGACCCGCCCCCACGCCATCAACCGTGCCGTTTGTGATGCCGCTTTTCTTCCTGTTCCTTCTGCTTGCGCCGTTCTTCTTCGCGCCGTTCCTTCGTCACCTTCCGCTGCTGCTCGCGGGTCAGCGGGAACGGCGGCGCGACTTCGCTGCAGTGGCGGCCGACGCAGTTCTCGAGCCGGACCAGCTGGGCGTGGAGGAAGGCGCGGATCGGGAAGTAGTTGGGCTGGCGGACGATGTTGTTGAGCTCGTTCGGGTCTTTGTTGATGTCGTAGAGCTCTTTCTCGCCGTCGGGCCACTCGATGTACTTGTAGGGGCCGAGGCGGATCCCCTCGTAGTCCTTCGGCGGCGCCACGATCGAGGCGTTGGCGTGGGCGGGCCGGCGCTCCTGACGCCGTTCGCGCCGGTTCAGCCGGGCAGGGCGCTTGTTGATGGCGGCCCCGCCGCCGGTTTCGCCGGCGGCGACGCTGGCCGGAGCGGCGGCCGGGCCGCCCCCGTTCTCTTCGACGTCGTTGGTCTGGACGAAGGACTCGAAGAGGATCGGCCGCCGGGTCCGCAGGCTCGGGTCGCGCAGGAAGGGCACCATCGAGCGGCCGTCGATGCTCTTGTCCGCTTTCACCCCCGCCAGTTCGAGCACGGTCGGGGCGATGTCGATGTTCGCCGCCAGCTCCCCGGTCGAGCTGCCCGGCGTGATCCCCGGGCCCCGGATCAGGAACGGCAGGTGGGTCGAGGGCTCGTAGGCGAGGAACTTGCCGCCGGTGAGCCGGTGCTCGCCGAAGAAGAAGCCGTTGTCCGAGGTGAAGATGACGTAGGTGTTGCGCAACCGGTGCTCGCCGCCGAGCGTGTCGAGGATCGTTTTCACCCCGTCGTCGATCCCCCGCAGCGCCGCCAGCGCCTTCTGGTAGTAGACGCGGTAGATGTGGATTTCTTCCGGCGTCAGGTACGGCGCTTCGCGGATGAAGCGCGGCTTGTCGTTGACGTTGCCCTCGTTGAAACCTTCCGAGCGGCCGTGCGGGTAGGGGGCGCCGTCGAAGAGGGTGTAGTAGCGCGGCGGCGGCTCCGGGCCGGCGGGCCGGCGGAAGTCGCCGTGCGGGGCCGTGTAGTCGATCTGCATGTAGAAGGGCTGTTCGGCCGGCGTCCCGCTCAGCTCTTCGTAGGCGATGCGGCTGAAGACGTCGGTCTCGTACAGGCAGGGCTTTTCTTCGATCGTCGTCGACGGGCAGCCGAAGTAGTCGCGTTCGCCGTATTCGCGGGTGTCCCAGCTGCCCGAGTCGCCGAAGGGGCCGTCGATCGAGCCGTTGTCGTTCAGCGTGTAGCCGTAGTAGTAGTGGTGGGTGTCGGCGTTCAGGACCGAGTGCCAGGCGTCCCAGCCGGGCGGCACGTCGGTGCCGTTGTCGAACGGTTCGTCGCCGTAGCCGTTGAGGAACTTGCCGATGTGGATCGTCCGGTAGCCCGCCCCCTGCAGCCAGGTGGCGATGTTGTGGGAGTAGGCGAGGCGGGCTTTGAAGCCGGTGTAGCCGCCGTTGGGCGGGACGTTGCCGCGGACGTTGTCGCTGTGCGCGTAGCGGCCGGTCATCAGGCTGACCCGCGAGGGGCAGCAGAGGGGATAGGAGACGTAGTAGCGGTTGAAGGTCTCGCCCCGGCCGGCGATCATCGAGAGCGTGTTGGGCATCGAGGGGATTTCGACGCCGCCGGCGTTGAAGACCGTGTAGAGCTGGTCGAGGGTCTCGTCGTCGGTCTGGATGACGACGAAGCTGGGCCGTTCGCCGAGCGGCTCCGAGGAGCGGTGTTCCAGGGATTCTTCGGAGATCGGCGAGGAGAGGCGGGTGGCGGCGCCGGCGCTCGGCGAGCCGAGGACGACGAGGCAGGCGAGCAGCGCCAGGAGGCCCCCCGCGATCGCGGGCCGCGCGCGGGTCTGACCGGAGTGTCGTAGGAGCGTCTGCATCGATGGGGCGGGGCGGTGGCTACCCCGAGAAACCGGCGCCTCGCGCCTGAGTTGCGGCGTGAACGCTAGAAGACGCTCAGGACGCGCCGAGCTTCTTGACGGCTTCGCGGAAGTTTTTCACCGTGGCGCTGGGGGCTTTGCGCCCTTCCAGCTTCTCGCCGTGGCGGTTGACCCAGATCACCGGCACGTTCATTTTCAGCACCGGGGCGATGTC
The DNA here is from genome assembly GCA_963800355.1 of uncultured Actinomycetes bacterium. Lineage (GTDB taxonomy): Bacteria > Actinomycetota > Thermoleophilia > Solirubrobacterales > 70-9 > VAYN01. The sequence continues at coordinate 23,666 of CAWDAP010000003.1, forward strand.
GGTCGTGTAGTTGCAGCCGATGTGCAGCCAGCCTTTCTTGCCGCCGATCCGTCGCGCGCACTCTTTGAAGTGGACGGGGTCCGGCTTGTAGCTGCGCACCTGCTGGGCGGTGACGACGAGGTCGAGTTCGGTCCGCAGGTGGCGGCGGCTGATGCCCAGCAGTTTGTCGTCGACGTTGGAGACGATCCCGATCTCGTACTTCTTGCCGAGCCGGTCCATCGCCGCGTTGGCCTCGCGGAACGGGAGCCAGTAGGCGACGCTGTTGGGCAGGAACTGGGCCCGCGAGGGCTCCACTTCCCAGCCGATCTCGCCGGCGACTTTGACGATCGTGCGGCGCAGCACCTCGGCGTAGAGCTCGTAGGAGCCGGCCATGATCTCGGCCTGGACCTCCATGAAGCGCGCGAGGAACGGCCCCTCGTCGAAGCTGAAGCCGTCCTTGGTTGCCTCTTTCTTGCAGGCCTCGATGATCCCTTTCTCCCAGTCGATCAGGGTGCCGTAGCAGTCGGTCGTCACCCATTTGATGTTTTTGAGGCTGGGAAGGGCCATCGCGAGCGCGGCATTATGTCATCGGCCGGCCGGCCAGGGAGTCACGTTGCCGTTCGGCCGCCCCGGCTCGATCTTGGATAGGGTTCCGCGCCGCGCCCCGGCGCCCCTCTTATATGGACCTTCTCGAGTACCAGGGCAAGCAGCTGTTCGCCAAGCACGGCATCCCCGTGCCGAGCGGCGAGGTCGCCAAAACGGTCGACGAGGCCGTCGCCGCGGCGGAGAAGATCGGCTACCCCTGCGCGATCAAGGCCCAGGTGCTGATCGGCGGCCGCGGCAAGGCGGGCGGGATCAAGATCGCCAAGGACGCCGGGGAGGCGCGCGAGCACGCCGAGGCGATCCTCGGCATGGACATCGTCGGTCCCCACGGCGAGGGGCCGTTCCGGGTCGACCAGGTCTGGATCGAGGGCGGCTCCGACATCGCGGAGGAGTACTACGCCTCGGTGATCCTCGACCGCGGCGAGAAGAAGCTGCTGGCGATGGTCTCCGCCAAGGGCGGGATGGACATCGAGGCGGTCGCCGCCGAGGACCCCGAGGCGCTGGTCAAGCGGCACATCGACCCGACCCGCGAGTTCGAGGTCGCCGACGCGCGGGGGATTGTCGCCGACGCCGGGCTGGCCGAGGACGCGCTCGACGGGGCGGCCGAGGCGCTGGTGAGGCTGGCCGAGGTGGCGCGCGAGGAGGACGCGACGCTGATCGAGGTCAACCCGCTGATCGTCACCGCCGGCCGCGAGGTCGTCGCCCTGGACTCGAAGGTGACGATCGACGGCAACTCGCTGTTCCGCCACCAGGACCTGGCCGAGATCGCCGACACCGTCGACGATCCGCAGGAGCAGATGGCGAAGGAAAAGGGCCTCACCTACGTCAAACTCGACGGCAACGTCGGCATTCTCGCCAACGGCGCCGGCCTCTGCATGTCGACGCTCGACGTCGTCGCCCAGGCGGGCGGGGCGCCGGCCAACTTCCTCGACGCCGGCGGCGGCTCCAAAGCCGAGGCGATCGTCAACGCGCTGGAAGTGATCAAGAGCGACGAGAAGGTGAGCGCGATCCTCTTCAACATCTTCGGCGGCATCACGCGGTGCGACGAGATCGCCAACGGGATCGTCACCGCCTCGGGGCAGATCGACCTCGGGGTGCCGCTGGTCGTCCGCCTCGACGGGACCAACTCCGAGGAGGGCCTGAAGATCCTCGCCGAGGCCGATCTACCGAACCTGCACCAGGAGAAGACGATGCTCGACGCCGCGCGCCGCGTCGTCGAGCTCGCCGGAGGCGCCTCGTGAGCATCGTCGTCGACGAGCGGACGAAGCTCGCCGTCTCCGGGCTGACCGGGCGCGAGGGCTCCTTCCACGGGTTGCGCAACAAGGCCTACGGGACCGACCTCGTCGCCGGGGTGACGCCGGGCAAGGGCGGCCAGGACGTCGAGGGCGTGCCGGTCTTCGACACGATCGCCGAGGCGGTCGGCGAGGCGGGCGCCAACACCTCGATGATCTTCGTCCCGGCGCGCTTCGCCGCGGCGGCGATCGACGAGGCGATCGACTCCGGGGTCGAGACGGTGATCGCGATCACCGAGGGGATTCCCGTCCTCGACATGCTGAACACGTACTGGAAGGCGAAGGAGGCGGGGGTGCGGCTGATCGGGCCGAACTGCCCCGGCGTGCTCTCGCCCGGCAAGGCCAACGTCGGCATCATCCCGGCCCAGTTCTTCGATCCCGGCCCGATCGGCGTCGTCTCCAAGAGCGGCACCCTGACCTACCAGATCGGCAACGAGCTGAAGCAGGCCGGGACCGGCAACTCCTCGATCGTCGGGATCGGCGGCGACCCGATCGTCGGCAGCGACTTCATCGACATCCTCAAGCTCTACGAGGCCGACCCCGAGACCGAGCTGATCGTGATGGTCGGCGAGATCGGCGGCGACGCCGAGGAGCGGGCGGCCGAGTTCATCGCCAGCGAGGTCTCCAAGCCGGTCGTCGCCTACATCGCCGGCTTCACCGCGCCGCCCGGCAAGCAGATGGGCCATGCCGGCGCGATCATCTCCGGCTCGTCGGGCACCGCCCAGGCGAAGAAGGACGCGCTCGAAGCGAAGGGCGTGCGGGTCGGCGAAAGCCCGACCGAGACGGCGGCGATCGCCGCCGAGATGCTCCGCTCGCTGTAGCCGCCGTTTCGGCGACAGGCGCCCAGAAGGCCCTCCTCCCTGCGAGCGGATCGGCGGTCACCAGCTCCGCGCACCCAGGGGGGTGTCTGACTTGAGGCCCCCATATAGGGGCCTCAAGTCAGACACCCCCCTGGCTCAGATCATCCCGTTGGCGCCGGCAGTGCCAGCAGGGCCCGGATCTGCGCGGCGATCTGCGGCGCTTCGCGGTCGAGACGGCGATGGGTGATGCGGATCGTGCGGTAGCCGGCGAGCATCAGCTCCGGGTCGCGGGCGCGGTCGCGCTCGAAGGCCGCCCGGTCGCCGTGGTGCTCCCAGCTGTCGAGCTCGACGACGAGCTTCGCGCCGGGCCAGAGCGCATCCACCTCATGGCCGAGGACGAGGACATTCTGGGCGGGCGCGGGAATGTCGTACTCAAGGAGGAATTCGGCGAAGCGGATCTCCAGCGGCGAGCGGCCTTCGGCGGGGGCGCTCAGCTCGACCAGCAGGCGCCGCATCGGCCGCAGCGCGCGGCGCCCACAGCCATGCTCGCATACCGCCTCGAGCTCGCGCAGTCGCAACAGGTTCCGCCGGTCAGCCGCTTCGGCCGCCTTTCGCAGCTCGTCATAAGCAGAGACTTCGGCGAAGTCGAAGAGCGTGCGGGCGACCGTCGTAGTCGGCATCCCCTCGTGCCTCGTCGTTTCCTCCGGCCGCAGCTTGCAGCGATGGATCCAGATCCCCTCGCGCCTCCGCACCCCCTGGCGACCGCGGTCCGCGGTCACGTGAACGGGTCTCGTGCGGCTTCGCCGCAGTTCCCAGAGCGTCGCAGCGGAGTGGTGGCTGAGCACAGCGCCGGGACCGTAGGCGAGAACGGCAGCCCACCAACAGCCGCGCTGCGGGATCCTCGTGTGCCCGACGCCGAACACCTCCTCGTGGATCGGCGTCAGCCTTCCCTCGGCAAGCGCAGCCTCGATCGCCTTCGGTCCGAACCCAAGTGCCGCGAGCTGAGGCCGCGACACGACCCCATGCTGCCGCGTCGCGAGCTCGCTCAGCGCCCTCTCCCGTTCCCGCCTCGGACGTGTCTGACTTGCTGCCCCCATATAGGGGTCTCAAGTCAGACACCCCCCTCGGTTCTCCCCCTGGGCGGCCTGTTGGGCAGGGCGATGGGGCTACGACCACGCTCGTTGGGGGAATTCGTCGGCTCGGTCTCGTTGCTAGGGTCGAAGGCGATGGCTGGCGAGGCGATTTCTTTTGCGCGGGGCGCTCCGAGCGCCGACATCCTGCCGCACGAGCAGGTGCGGGAGGCGGCGCAGCGGGCGCTCGCTTCCGACTGGGAAGTGGCGCTCTCCTACGGCGTCGGGATCGGCCATCCTGGCCTCTGCCGGTGGGTGGCGGAGCGGCACGGCCACCTCGACCCGGCGCAGGTGATGATCACCAACGGCTCGCTCGAGGCGGGGGCGATGCTCTTCGGGCACCTGCTCGGCCCCGGCGACCGCGTCGCCGTCGAGCAGCCGAGCTACGACCGCACCCTGCTCCTCCTGCAGCAGCTGGGGGTCGAGCTGGTGCCGATCTCGCTCGAGGCCGACGGGCTCGACGTCGACTCGTTGGAGGCGGCGCTCGCCGAGGGGCCGCTGAAGCTCGCTCACGTCATCCCCAACGCCCACAACCCCGCCGGCTGCACGCTCTCGGTCGAGAAGCGCCGTCGCTTGGTCGGGCTCGCCGCCGAGCACGACTTCACGATCTTCGAGGACGACCCCTACCGCGAGCTGCCCTTCGAGGGCGAACCGCTGGAGACGATGCTCTCCATGGACAGGGCGGGCAAGGTGATCCACGCCTCGTCCTTCTCGAAGACCGTCAGCCCCGGCGTCCGCGTCGGCTACCTCGCCGGCCCCGAGGACGAGATCAAGAAGCTGGCGAAAAAGGCCAACGAGACCTACATCTCGCCGAACATGCTGGCCGAGTCGATCGTCCTCGAGCTCTGCCGCAGCGGCGAGCTCGACCGCAACATCGAGTTCGTCAAAGGCGAGTTGAAGGCGCGCTGCGCCGCCCTCGTCGCCGCGCTCGAAGAGCAGATCCCCGAGGCCGAGTTCGTCGTCCCCGGCGGCGGCTACTTCCTCTGGCTCGACCTCGCCGAGGGCACCGACAGCGCCGCCCTCCTGGCCGAGGCGAAGAGCCACGGCGTCAGCTTCGTCGCCGGCCCCGACTTCATGCTCGAGGACGGCGCCCGCAGCCTGCGCCTCTCCTTCGCGCCGGTCCCGGCGGACCGGGCCGCAGAGGGCGTGCGGCGGATCGCCGCGGCGCTCGATGCGATCCGCGCCGGCTCGCCGGCCTGAGCGACCGCACTCCCGGAACAGCGCCGCGCCCGCCGGCCCGAGCGACCCGATCGCTCCGAAAGCCGCCATGGCCGGCCCGAGCGGCCGTCCCCTCCGAAGTTCACCTCGCCATAGCGGGGTCAAGTTCGGAGCAGTGACCGGGCCGGTCCGCGCACCCATTGGATCGAAATTTCACACCGGTCCCCCGATTGCCTTTAGCATTGCGCGGTCATTACGGAGAGGGCGGAGGTCGAAAAGGTGAAGACGGGCGGGTTCCATCTCAGGTTTGCGCTGGCGGCGTTGGTCGTGCTGGCATCGGTCATCGCTGCCGCCGGCACCGCCGGCGCCGCCGGCAGGGCCGCAGAATTCGCGCCGGTGTGCTCGCACGCGCTGCCGGCCGGGGCCGCCGGTTGCAACTCGATCCAGCTTCTCGACCCCGCTGCCAACTGGCACGGCACGCACGCGCAGGGCAGCAAGCCGGGCAAGGGACCAGGCGGCGGCAAGCCGAAGCCCGAAGAACCGTTCCCGGGCTACTTCCCGCCGGAACTGCGCGCGGCCTACGGCCTGACCGCGGCGAGCGAAAGCGCCGGCGCCGGCCAGACGGTGGCGATCGTCGATGCCTACGACGACCCGAACGCCGAATCCGACCTGGCGAAGTACCGCGAAAAATTCGGCCTGCCGGCCTGCACGGCCACCAACGGATGCTTCGCGAAGGTCGACCAGCGCGGCGGCAGCGAATACCCGAGCGCCAGCGCCTCCTGGGCGCAGGAGATCTCGCTCGACCTCGACATGGTCTCGGCGATCTGCCCGAACTGCAGGATCCTGCTGGTCGAGGCCGACAGCAACAGCCTTGCCGATCTCGGAGCGGCAGCCGCCTACGCCGGCGCCCATGCCGACGTCGTCTCCAACAGCTACGGCGGCGGCGAGTTCCTCAGCGAGACCAGCTACGACTCCTACTACAGCCATCCCGGCACCGTCTTCACCGTCAGCTCGGGCGACAGCGGCTACGGGGCCGAGTACCCGGCCGCCTCGCCGAACGTGGTCGCCGTCGGCGGCACGACGCTGAAGGGCTCGATCGCGGGAGGCTGGAGCGAGACCGTCTGGTCGGGCAGTGGCGCCGGCTGCTCGGCCGTGGAGCCGAACCCCGGCTGGCAGCCGCTCACCTCGCAGTGCTCGACCCGCACGGTCGCCGACGTCGCCGCCGACGCCAACCCCAACACCGGCGTCGCCGTCTACGACAGCTACAACGAGCCGGGCTGGATGGTCTTCGGCGGCACCAGCGTCTCGGCGCCGATCGTCGCCTCGGTGTACGCGCTCGCCGGCAACGCCGCCACGGCGACGGCGCGCTCGCTCTACGGCAGCACCGCCCTGCATCGGGTCACCGAAGGCACCGACCTCAACTCGCACCGCTGCGGGCGCTCGTACCTCTGCGACGCCGCCGGCAGCCTCAGCAGCTGGACCGACGGGCTGGGAGGGACGGCGAGCGGCTGGTACAACGGCCCGACCGGCAATGGCACGCCGAACGGGACCGCCGGCCTCTAGCGACTCAGGTCACCGGTACGCAGGGCTCCTCGAGAGGGCGTCCTCGAAGCGCAGCCGATTCTCGGCACAGCGGGGTGTGTCGAGAGTCGGCTGCGCTCAGTGCTCAGTCGTGCGGCGCGGGCGTCGCCGCTGAGCGCAGGGCACCCGCCGAGGCGACGACGACGAAGGCGATCGCGACCAGCTCGCGCGCGGCCAGGCGCTGGGAGAGGGCGAGGAAGCCGATCGCCGCCGCGACCGCCGGCTCGAGGCTCATCAGCACCCCGAAGACCGCCCGCGGGAGGCGGCGCAGCGCCTCCATCTCGGCGGCGTAGGGGACCGCGGTGCTGAGGACGCCGACGGCGGCGCCGACCAGCAGGTGCGAGGGCACGAGCAGTTCGGCCCCACCCTGGGCGATCCCGAGGGGCGCGACCAGCACGGTCGAGATCAGCGCCGCCAACGCCGCCCCGCGGATCCCCGGTTCGAGCGCGCCGACGCGGGCGCTCTGGAGGATGTAGGCGCCCCAGAAGAAGCCCGCGATCAGGGCGAGCGCGACGCCGAGGGCGTCGACGCCCTGGCCTTCGGTCCCGCCCGAGAGGAGGACGATGCCGGCCGCGGCGAGCAGCGCCCAGACGAGGTCGCGCCGCCCCGCGAGCCGAGCAGCGCCACCCCGAGCGGGCCGACGAACTCCAGCGTCACCGTGATCCCGAGCGGCAGCCGGTCCAGCGCCGCGTAGAAGAACAAAGGAACCGCGGAACGGCGGGGATCGGCCGAGGCACCGAGTCGTGGTTCCTTTGTCCGCCATGGCAGGACAGAGGAACCACGCAAACGACTGCGGTCAGCGGCCGTAGCGGTCGGAGCTGAGCACCAGCTGCTCGGGGATCGCCGCGCGCGGCGGGGGCGCCGGGTCGGCGCGGACCGAGACGGTCTCGGCGACGCTGCGGCTGACCTCGTGGGAGCCCTCGGGGGAGGCGATGACGACGCTCGCGTCGTCGGAGCTCTCGAGCTTGCCCGCCAGGCCCGGGTAGAGGCCGGCGTCTTTGAGGTAGTGCAGCAGCTCCTCGGCCTCGTTCTCGAAGCGCAGGACGACGACCTCGGCGCCGACCTCGACGTCGGCCAGCAGCGCCCCCTGCTCGCGCACCCCCTCGACGATCGGGTGGCCGTGCGGGCAGGTCGTCGCGTCGCCGATCGCCGCCCGCATCCGCTCCTCCAGCACCGGGCTCATCGCGTGCTCGATCCGCTCGGCCTCCTCGTGCACCTCGTCCCAGGGGATGCCCAGCACGTCGGTGAGGAAGCGCTCGATCATCCGGTGGCGGCGGACGATGTAGCTGGCGTGCTCGCGCCCCGACTCGGTGAAGGCGAGCGATTTGTCCGGGTTGCGCTCGACGTAGCCGTCCTCGACCAGGCGGCCGATCATCTCGTGCACGGTAGGCGGCGAGAGCTGCATCGCCCGGGCGATGTTGGCCCCGGTCATCGGCAGCCCCGCCTCCTCGATCCAGAACATGATCTCCAGGTACTCCTGCTCGGCGACGGTGGCGCTGTCGGACGACATGCGCCGATACTAATGAAGCTTCAGCGGCGTTCCATCAGGGTGGAGACGACGGCCTCGTAGAAGCCGTCGCCCATCGCGCCCTCGGTGACGGTGACGTTGTCCCAGGCGGGCAGGGCGGCGCGCAGGCCTTCGTCGCGCTCGGGGCCGTTGGCGACGACGAAGAAGCGGCCGACCGCGCTCGCGACCTCGAGGTCCTCGACCGAGTCGCCGACGGCGATGCACTCGGCCGGGTCGTAGCCGCGGGCGCGGGCGTGGCCGGCGACCGCCGCCGCCTTGCTGACCTGGCGCGGGACCAGGTGGTAGGCGTGGGTGCGGCCCTCGACGGCCGCCATCGGCCGCCCGATCGCGCCGTTGTCGAGCAGCCGCAGGTCGTCGTCGCCGCGCTCGCGCAGCAGCGCGTCGGCCTCCTCGACGTCGACCTTGCCGCGGAAGAGGTGGGAGAGGACGCGGCCGTGGTGCCACGGCGAGTGGTACTCGAGCCGCCCCTCGAAGTGCTCGAAGAGCGCCTTCGGGATGCCGCGCGCCTCGATCTGCTCGTAGATCGTGCCGTCCTCGTTCGGCGCCATCTCGCCGGTCATCAGCGTCGTCTCGCCGTCGATCGCGAAAGCGCAGCCGGCCTCGTAGATGTAGGAGGTCTGACCCATCAGCCGCGCCGCCTCGTGCACCTGCGGCTCGCGCCGGCCGGACATGATCACGACCTCGGCCCCGGCCCGGTGGCAGGCCTCGAGCCCGCGCGCCTGCGCCAGGCTGAAGCCCCCGTCGGCGTCGCGGAACAGCGAGCTGCCCCGGCCGAGCAGGGTCCCGTCGAGGTCGGTGTAGACGCAGGCGAGGCCCAAGAGGCTGGTTACGGTAGCGGGGGCGCCGAGGCAAGGCGCTTTTCCCAACCAGTGGTTTGCAAAAGCGCCTTGCGTAAGCTCGGCGGATGAGCAGCTGGAGGATGCGCGAGCGCGAGCTCGACCTGGCGCGGCCGATCGGGTCGGGGATCGTCAACGTCACCGTCGACTCGATGTTCGAGGGGGCGCGCAGCGGCACGCCCGAGCAGGCGGTGCGCGACGGCCTGGCGCTGGTCGAGGCCGGCTTCGGGATGCTCGACGTCGGCGCGGTCGCGGCCAAGGCCGGCCCGCCGGTCCCGCCCGAGGAGGAGGCCGCGGCGCTGGTCCCGGCCGTCGAGGGCCTCGCAGCCGAGTTGCGTGGTTCCTTTGTCCGCGATAGCAGGACAAAGGAACCACGCAACGCCGGGGAATCGCGGGATGGGGAGGAACCACTCAACTCCGGGGACGCCGACTCCGCCGACCAGCGGTCCGGTCCGGTCCCGGTCTCGGCCGACACCTTCTCCCCCGCGGTGGCGCGGCGGGCGCTGGCGGCGGGGGCAGAGGTGGTCAACGACATCTCCGGGGGCGGCGAGGAGATGTTCGAGCTGGTCGCCGCGACCGGCTGCGGCTACGTGCTGATGCACATCGAGGGACCGCCGCGGGTCGACCGGCCCTGGCGCGAGTACGACGACGTGGTCGACCACCTGCGCGCCTGGTTCGAGGGGAGAATCGAGGCGGCCCGGGACCTTGGGGTGGCGGAGGAGCAGATCGCCATCGACCCCGGACTCGACTTCGACCTCAGCCCCGCGCAGGACCTGGAGATCCTGCGCCGGCTCGGCGAGCTGCGCGCGCTCGGGCGGCCGCTCTACGTCTCGCTCTCGCGCAAGGACTTCATCGGCGCCGTGCTGGCCGGGTCGTGGGACGAGCGCCTGCCGGCGGGCGAGCGCGAGTGGGGGACGGTCGCCGCCACGGCCCTCGCCGTCCGCGAGGGCGCCGACGTCCTCCGCCTCCACGACGCCACGTCCCTGCAGGCGATGCACGTCGCCGCCGAGATCTGCCGCCCGGTGGGGAGCGTCGCCTGATGGCGCGGGGGGGCTCGTTGCTCGGGGAGCGCTGGGCTGTTGCGATCGATCCGGCGCGGCGCGACGGGCGGATCGTCGCCGAGTCCTCCGAGGAGGAGCGGCGCTCGCGGCCGGCGCCGTTGCCGGCTGAGCTGCACCCGGGGCTGCGCGAGGCGCTGGGGCGGGTCGGCATCGACTCTCTATATACGCACCAGCTGCGCGCCTTCGAGCTCGCCGCCGACTCGAACCTGGCGATCACCAGCGGCACCGCCTCGGGCAAGAGCCTCGCCTTCAACCTGCCGGTGCTGAACTCGATCGCCGCCCGCCCCAAGGACCGGGCGCTCTACCTCTACCCGACCAAGGCGCTGGCCCAGGACCAGGCGCGCGCCCTCGCCCGCCTCCGCCCGCCCGGCCTGCGCGAGGCGATCTACGACGGCGACACCCCGCGCGAGGAGCGCCCGGCGATCCGCCGCCGCAGCAACCTCGTCCTCACCAACCCGGACATGCTCCACGTCGCCGTCCTCCCCAACCACAAGGGCTGGGGCGACTTCCTCGCCAACCTCGAGTGGGTCGTCGTCGACGAGGCCCACACCTACCGCGGCGTCTTCGGTTCCCACGTCGCCAACGTGCTGCGGCGGCTGCGGCGGCTGGCCCGCGCCTACGGCCGCGAGCCGCGCTTCCTGCTCGCCTCGGCGACGATCGCCAACCCGGTCGAGCTGGCCGGGCGCCTGGTCGGGACCGAGTTCGAGCTGGTCGACGACGACGGGGCGCCGCGCGCCGGCCGCGAGATCGCGATGTGGAACCCGCCGCTGATCGACGAGCGCAGCGGCACCCGCCGCTCCGCCCTCTCCGAGGCCGCCGACCTGCTCGCCGAGCTGGTCAGCCACGGAGTGCGCACCATCTGCTTCCTCAAAAGCCGCCGCGGGATCGAGCTGATCCAGCGCTTCGCCCGCGAAAACCTGGAGCGCCGCGGCAAGCCCGAGCTGGCGAAGCGGATCGCCCCCTACCGCGGCGGCTACACCCCGCAGCAGCGGCGCGAGATCGAGTCCCGGCTCACGGCGGGCGAGCTGCTCGCGGTCGTCGCCACCGACGCGCTCGAGCTGGGGATCGACGTCGGCGAGCTCGACGCGGCGATCTGCGTCACCTTCCCCGGCACCGTCGCCAGCCTGCGGCAGATGTGGGGGCGGGCGGGCCGTCGCCGCCGTGGCCTCGCCGTCTACGTCGCCGGCCAGGACGCCCTCGACCAGTTCTTCTGCCGCCACCCGGAGGAGTTCCTCGGGCGGCCGGTCGAGGCGGCGATCCTCGACCACGGCAACGAGCAGATCGCCTCCCGGCACCTGATCGCCGCCGCCTACGAGCTGCCGCTGACGTCTGACGACGATGAGGTGTTCGGCGAGGGCTGGCGCGAGCGAGCCGAGCGGCTGGTCGCCGCGGGCGAGTTGCGCGCGGTCGGCGGCAAGCTGCTGCCGCGGCGCAGCGAGTTCGTCGCCAACCGGATCCCGCTGCGCTCGGCCTCGGCCGACTCGGTCGCGGTGATCGAGCGCGAGGCGGGGGAGATGCTGGGGCTGGTCGAGGCCGAGCGCGCCTTCACGACCGTCCATCCCGGCGCCGTCTACCTGCACCTCGGGCGCAGCTACGAGGTCGACCGGCTCGACATCGAGGAGCGCCGGGCGGTCGTCTCCGCCTTCGACGGCGACTGGTACACGCGGCCGAAAAAGGAGACCGAGGTCTACATCGAGCGCGTTCACGATCAGCGCGAGGTGGCCGGGGTGCAGCTCAACTTCGGCGAGGTCTCGGTGACCGAGCAGGTGATCGCCTTCCAGCGGGTCTCGGTCTCGGACCAGGAGCCGATCGACATCGTCGCCCTCGAGCTGCCCGAGCAGAACTTCGTCACCCAGGCGCTCTGGTACGTGCTGCCGGACGCGCTTAGCGGCAAGCTGCCGACCGACGCGCTGCTCGGCTCCCTGCACGCGACCGAGCACAGCCAGATCGCCGTCTTACCGCTGATCGCGATGTGCGACCGCTGGGACATCGGCGGCCTCTCGACCAACGTCCACTTCCAGACCGGCCGCTCGACGATCTTCATCTACGACGGGCACCCCGGCGGGGTCGGGATCACCCGCCGCGGCTACGAGGAGTTCGAGCGCCTGCTCGGCGACGCCGAGCGCCTCGTCGCCGAGTGCCCCTGCGAGTCCGGCTGCCCCTCCTGCGTCCAGAGCCCAAAGTGCGGCAACCTCAACGAACCGCTGCACAAGGCCGGCGCCCTGGAGCTGATGGGCCTGATGCGGGCCTATCTGTGAGCGCCGACGAGCGGATACGAACCACCGCGGGCTCCACCCGCCAGCCCCCGAGCTGCATCAATTCCCGGACTTCAAGGCACGAAATCCGATGCATTTCGGGGTGGCTGGGTCGCGGCGGGCCAGAGTTCGCGCAGCGCGAGGAGGACGAAGGCGTGGGACCAGGCGAGCGGGGTGGTGGAGCGGGGTAGGCCGCTGCGGGCGCCGACTCGCTCGGGAAGCATGCCCGCCGGGGTCGCGGCGCGGCGCAGGTCGCCGAGTAGCCGCAGCGCCGCGCGGCGGTCCGCGTGGGCTCGCGCCGCGCGGTGGGCCCCGGGCGTGCGCATGGCGCCGCGGGCGGCGAGCGCGCGCGCGCCCCGGCGACCCGCGAACGAGGCTCTGCCCGGTTGGCGACCGTCCGCCCGTCCCTCGCCCGCTTCACGCCGGGCCAGCGCGGCGAGGGACCAGGCGGTCCAGGCGGTCGGGGCGCTCCAAGGGTCTTCGCCCGGCCAGGCCGTGCCGGGCGTGATGCCGAAGCGCCCGCCGCGGCGAAGCAGCGCCAGCATCGTCCGCCGTGCCGCCCCGTAGAGCCGCGGCCGCGAGAACGGCTCGACCGCCCAGGCCGCCGCCGAATCGAGTCCCGAACCGGGATCGCCCGCCCGCCGCACCATCCCCACGAGGGGGGTGTCTGACTTCATGCCCCATATATGGGGCATGAAGTCAGACACGTCGGCGTGGGCGGCGAGGGCGTTGCCGAGGTAGTTGCCCGGCTCGCCCTCCTGGTAGTCCGGGAGGTCGGGGGGCGCTTGGGGCGAGGAGCGGGTGGTCGGGAGGGATGCGGGCGAGGAGCGGGTGGTCGGGAGGGATGCGGGCGAGGGCGCGGTCGCCGGCGGCGCCGCGGGCGAGGGCTCGGCGGACCGCTGCGGGCTCGAGGATCCGGCGAGCCTCCCCCCGGATCGCCCGAGCGCGCGCGCCGCGGCCGCGACCCAGCCCGGCTCGTCCCCCTGCGGGCCGCGCCCGGGGACCGGTTCGCCGCTGCCGTCGAAGCGCGCCGCCCCGCTGAGATCGAGCCCCCCGAGGAAACGAGCGATCCTGTGCGCCTCGGCGCGGTACCCGGCGGCGTCGAACGCGAGCGCAACCGCCGCGGCATCCCGGGGCCAGACGTAGGCCCAGCCGTCGCGCGCCCCGGCGGCGACCGCCCCCGTGGTCCGGTCCGTCAGCGCGCGCAGCACCAGCAGCGATCGCCTATATAAGGAGCGCGCCCAGGACGGCGCGCCGGCGCCGAGTCGAGTTGCGCGCGCCAGCCAGCGACGAGCGTCTCGTTCAGCGGCTCGGACCGTCCGTTGCGCCGCGCCGTCGTCGCACCGCAGGCGCCGCGCTGCCGCCGGCTCGCCGACGCGCATCGACAGGCGCGCTCCCGCGGTCGTCTGGGTCAGACATGCGAGCTGCGAGCTGCCCGCCGCATAGGCGATCCGCACCCGCGCCGAGCCGAAGCGCGCGATCGTGACCAGCACACCGGTCCCGGGCCGATAGCGCTGAACGACCGAACCCGCGGTCCACAGCGGCCGCGCCCGCCGGCCGCGCACCGACACCCACGGCACGATCCCCGTGTCCGCCGGCACCGACCCCGCCGCCTGCCGGTCGCTCGGGTTGTCGATCAGCGCCCGCCCGCCCGGCCGCAGCCGCAGGTCGACCACGTCTCCGTAGGCGTCGACCGCGGCCATCAGCCCACCGCCGCCGAGGACCGCGACGCCCAGGAACGGCGGCGGCATGCCCGGCAGCCCCGCCGGCGTCCGCGGGTCGGCCGCCGAGCCGCCCGAGACCAGCAGCGCCGCCGCGGCCACCGCGGCGCCCAGCGCCAGCGCTCCTCGAGTACGCCCCATGCGTCCATGCAATCAGCCCGGCCAGGCGCGCCTCGGCGCCGCCCGATCGAAGAGCCGATCATCTAGCCTTCCCCCAGCGCAACTGTCCGCGCACCAGGCGAGATAGCTCAGTTGGTAGAGCACACGACTGAAAATCGTGGTGTCCCCGGTTCGAATCCGGGTCTCGCCATCGGGCCGCCGCCGATCGCTAGAGGGCTTTGGATCCTTTCGTGATCGAGGGGGGAATGCGGAATCCCGCCAGGGCCAGGAGCGTGGGAATCGCTTCCCCGCCGTTCTTGCGCAGCCGCATCTGGCCTTCCACCATGATCTCCAGGCCCCGTTCGAGCGTCGCGTCGAGCAGGTGCTGCAGCTCCTTCCACGCCTCCCGGTCGATCGCCGTCGGCGTCTGGCTGAGGTGACTGTCGGGCTCCTGGTCCAGGGTCCCCTCCTCGTGGGACGCCTTGCAGATGTCGAGCAGGTCCATCAGGACTCCCTCGGTGGTTTCGTGCCGTTCCTGGTCCCCCATCCGTTCGAACTCCCTGTCGGTGATCAGTTTGAGCCGCACCGCCCGGTAGTAGTGACGCCTCCCACCGCGCACCGTTTCCCTCCGGCTCAGATGGATCCACCCCTCTCGCTCCAGCTTGGCGAAGTGGTAATGGACCGAGGCCGGCTTGAGGTTTTCCTTTTCCGCAAACCCTTTGACCGTGATCTCATCCAGCCAGCTAGCAGCGACAATCCGGACGCGGAGCCGGAAGGCGGGCATCCTCGACTTCCAGCGTCGCGGCGGATCAGGACTGCGATCGCCGTGCGTCTCATACACGTCTGTCCCCTCCTGATAGATAGATACTCAAGCGGTTTCCCCGGAGAACCGCCCTGTCACCTACATGCATGGGTATACCGCGTAGTCGCCTCGGAGGGAAAGAGGCGCCCCGGCTTCTTTAAATCAAGCCCCTTTATCAAAGAGAGCGACCCTCTCACCGGTCGCCGGATTGCTTTACGCTTGATTTTTCCTCAGTAATCAAAAATACTGGCCTCTTTTGGTAAAGCGATCTACCGGGAGGTGGGCAAGATGAAGCCGATCAGCGCTGGAAGCGCGCTGCCGTTGCTGCAGACCCGCAAGTCTGTCTAGAGGCCTGATGTGGGTTGGGCGCGTGGACGTCATCCGCGTGCGTGGATAACCCGCATCAAGCTCTAGAAGGCGCCGGGGGACGGATCGCCTGGGAGCCGTCCTCTTCAGCTCGTTTCGGCCTCCGCCTCCGCGATCAGCTCTGCCGTCCGCCGGGAGAGGTCGAGGGCCTGGTCCTGGTCGACCATCGGCAGGACGATCAGGAAGACGAAGCTCGGCATCAGCGGCGGGATGCGGTTGCCGGCGGCAAGTTCGTTCCGCATCACCACCTCGGCGCCGTCGAGCAGGGCCTGGTAGGCGGTCTCCGACACGACCTTGGGATGGCGGGCGGCGAGCGCGGCGGAGATCCTGACCAGGCTGCCGCGAGCCGCTGCCACCAGCTCCTCCTCCCGCGGGCCGAGCAGGGCCGCGAACAGCTGCGTCGAGCGCTCCTGCCCCTGGGCCGCCGCCGATGCCTCGCACGCCGGCAGGCCGAGCTCGGCGCAGATCCGGTCCGCGATCTCGGTCAGCGCTCGGCGTTCCTCCCCGGCCTTCACGAGCGGGAAAGCTACTACTCCTTTGAGGAAATGCAGGACTTTCTTAGCGGGTCGCAGGACCAGTAGGCGGATGTTCCTGAGCTCGCCCCGGCCGGACCGGGCAGAAAAGCGCCTCGGCGTGCCTGCTCAGCGCTTAAAACTTCCCAAGAGGTCTTCCGAAAAGCGGGCACTACCAGTATGCTCGTGTCCATGCGCGCGCTACCCGGTAGGGAGTCGAGAGCCGCTTCCGACGCCGCCCCGGCGACCGTCACCCGTTCCAACGCCCACCGCGATCAGCGCCGCCGCATCCTCCGCGCGATCGCCGAGCTGGTCGCCAAGCGCGGCTATGCCGACGTCACCGTCGAGCTGATCGTCAAACGGGCAAGGGTCAGCTACAAGACCTTCTACAAGCACTTCTCCGGCAAGGAGGAGTGCTTCCTCGAGCTCTTCGACAGCGCCGTCGGCGGGACCGAGCGGGCGATCCGCGAGCGCCTCGACGAGGCGGGGGGGAGCTGGCCCGAGCAGGTGGTGCTCGCTCTCGGCCTCTGGATCGAGCGGATCGCCGCCGAGCCGCTGGTCGCCCGCGCCGTGATCGTCGAGGCGCCGACCGTCGGCCCCGGGATGGTCGAGCGCTACGAGCGCGCGACCAAGGCCTTCGCCTCGCTCTTCCGCGAGGGCCGCGCCCTCAACCCGCGCGGCGCCGAGCTGCCGGAGACGGTCGAGGACACCCTCTCGGGATCCGTCTTCTGGTCCGCCTACCAGCGCCTCATCGTCGGCGAGGCCGACCGCCTCCCGGACCTCCTGCCGGAGCTGATCGAGCTCGTCCTGCGCACCTACCTCGGCCAGGCCGAGGCCGCCCGCATCGCCCGGTCGCCGCTGGCGATCGCCTGACCCGCGGGACGGCGGCCTTCCGCCGCCCGTGCGTCGGACTTCCGCCGCCTTGGCAACCGGGCGAATCGGGGCTAGTATCGAGTCGTTCCACCGTAGTACGGGGGGTGCCGTGGAGGAACGATGGGAATCAAAGAATTCAGCACCACCCGCTCGGCCGCCGCGACCTTGGCGGCGCCGTCCCCCGAGGCCGCCCCCGACTGGCGCTTCCGACTCCGCGTCGCCGCCTACGCGCTCTACCGCCGCCGCCGCGGGCGCGGGCGCTCGGGCCTGCCGGTCGAGGGCGAGCTCGAGCGCCTGGTCGAGCTGATCGACGCCGGCCGGGCCGAGCCGGCGGCGCCGGCCTCGCTGACCCGGCTCACAGCCGAGGCGCTGGGCGGCGCGATCTCCTCCCAGCTCTGCTTCGCCGCCGCCCGCAACGGGCGCCAGTCCCCGGAGGAGGAGCTGGTCCCGACCCTCCTCTACATGGCGGTCCTCCCTTATATGGGGGCCGAGGCCGCCGCCGAGGAGCTCCGCACCCCGCCGCCGCCGAGATAACCGGAGCCTCCTCCCGCATCAAATTGATTCGTTAACCTGCGGTCATGGCAACCAGGCAGCGAGATCGATCGACCACCGGAGCCGAGCGACGGTCCGGTCGTCGCACCACGCTGCGAGTTCCGGCGGCTCTCGAGTCGGAGCTGTCGCAGATCGCCCGCCGGCTCGATGCCAGCGAGAACGAGGCGCTCGTCTATCTCGCCCAGCTTGGCGCTGACGCCGAGAGGCGCCGCCGGGCGATCGAGAGAGTGACCGCGAGTCGCCGCCGGGCGCTCGTCAGTTCTCCGGTGGCCCCGAGCAAGGACCTCCCGTCCCCCGAGGAGGCGCGCGAGGCGATTCTCGCCGAACGAGGCTGAGGGCTTCGACTGGAATGGCGGTCTGGGATACCTCGGTTGCCTCCGGCCTGCACCCGGAGACCCCGCTCTACGAATCGGCCGTCGAGGCGGCCCTGGCCGGGGAGCCGGTCCGGCTTGCGGCGACCACCGTCCAGGAGATCGCTTTCGGCCTTGGGCGGCGGGCCGAGAAGGATCCGAGATTCCGCGCCTCGCTGCGCTGGTTCACGGACCTCCTCGACGCAGGGGCTGTCGAAGTGCTGCCCCTGAGCTGGGAGGCGGCGCTGCTTGCGGGGCGGCTTCGCGCGGCACTCCCCACACCTCCCACAGGCTCGCGGGCGAAGCGCTCGCCGAAGCCGGAGCGCCGGGTTGCCTGGATCGCCGACATCCACATAGCGGCAACCGCCTAGCTTGCCGGGGATGATATCTGCACCGCCGACCGGGATCACTTCGAAGCGCTCAGCGAGGCGATTGCCCGGCAGTTCCCTGACGAGGGGCGTCTGGAGGTCGTTCCGCCACCGCAAGGCTGACGGCTCCGCACCCCGCCGCCGCCGAGATAACCTGCCCGGGTGGCGGCGAAACGGGGGGATCGACGGGGCGCGCAGCTCGGCGAGCTCGGCCCGCTGCCCGGCGGCCACCACGGCCTCTCCCGCGAGCAGATCCTCGAGTCCCAGCGCGAGCGGCTGCTGGCGGCGATCGCCCAGGAGGTGGCGGCGAAGGGGTACCGGGCGACGACGATCACCGACGTGGTCAAGCTGGCCTCGGTCTCGACCCGCGACTTCTACGAGCACTTCGAGAGCAAGGAGCAGTGCTTCCTCGCCGCCTTCGAGGCGGTGCGCGACCACCTCGAGGGGGTGCTGGCCGAGGCCGCCGCCGCCGAGCCCGACTGGCCGCATGAGGCGATCGCCACCCTGCGCGCCGCCCTCGGCTTCTTCGCCGCCGAGCCCGACCTCGCCCGCCTCTGCGTGGTCGAGCCGGTCAGCGCCACCCCGGCGATCGCGATCCGCTTCCGCGAGGTCGTCCTCGCCTGCGTCCCCGCCCTCGCCCGCGGCCGCGCCGAGTCGCCCGAGGGCGCCGCCCTGCCGGAGAGCACCGAGGACTCCCTCCTCGGCGGCATCGTCTCCCTCGCCACCCGCTCGATCCTCGCCGGCGAGACCGAGCAGCTGCCGGCCCTGCTTCCCGCCATGGTCGAATTCACCCTCGCCCCGTACCTGGGCACCGAGCGAGCGGCGGCGCTGGCTTCCAAATAGCGCGCGCCCACCGGTTCTTCCGCATCTCAGGTCTCGGCCGACCGCTCGCGCTGCAGCGACTCGACCGCCGCGCGGAGGGCGGAGGGGTCGATGGCCGGGAAGCGGAACAGCTCCGACTCGATCTCGTCGAAGAGCGAGAGCAGGGTTGTGGGCTCGACCTGTCCCGCCCGCACCATGCTCGCGACGTCGGCGAGGTCGAGCTCGAATCCGCGCTGGAGCTTCGACAGCGCCTGCGAGTAGGGGTCGAAGTCGAAGACCTCGAGGTTGCCCTCGCGGAGCCTGAAGCGCGAGCGCTCCCTCCAGCCCGGGAGCGGCGGCAGGAAGCCGAGGGGGGAGGCGAGCTCGACGTTCAGCTGCAGCTCCTCCTTCAGCTCGGCGAGCCGCCTCAGCGCCGCATCCGAGTCGGGCTCGAAGCGGACGTCGACGGCGACCGTCGTCGCCCGCCAACCTTCGAGCACCGCGTGGCGCCCCCGGTGAGGTACATGCGCGTGCCCGCCGGCACCACCCGGCCGAGCTCGCGCGCCAGCCGCGCGATCCCCTCTGCGTCAGCGAGGTCGCGCAAGCTCCGCGGCCCTTGCGAAGCTGGACACCCGCTCGAGGATCGCGTTGTAGCGCGCGTGGGCGCCGTCGCCGAGCTCGTCGGCCAGCTGCTGGTAGAGGCGGTGGGCGGCAATGTCGTCGTCTTCGCCGGCGGGGATCGGCAGGCCGGCGCGGGTCAACCGCGACGACGCGCACCGCACGGCGCTGGCATTGACGCTCTCGGCACCCGCCGCGATGTCGGCGATCCCGGCGAGCACGATCTCCGCCCCCGGCAGGGTCTCCAACAGCCGATCGTCCATGCCGGCAATGATGGCAGCCGTTCCCGGGATCCGACAGCGGGGCGAGCGGCTCAGCCGATCCGGACGCTTTCGAAGCCGAGCACGCCCGCCAGCAGGTCGAAGTGCTTGTCGGCGTGCAGGACGCCGAAGCCGCGCTCGGCGGCCGCTGCGGCAATCAGGTAATCGACGGGCGGGATCCGCCGCCTCGCGCCGAGCTCGCGACAGGCCGCGAGGGCCGCCTGGCCCACGGCGGCGCTGACCGGAGCCTGTGGCAGGGCGGCGAGGGCTTCCTCGACGACGGCGGATTCGCGCTCGTCCCGCGTCGCGGCCAGGATCTCCAGCGCCGCCACCGGGCAACTCGCGAGCAGGCCGGCGCTGACCGTCGCTTCCCACCTGCCGCGGACCTTCGGCTCGCGCTGACGGTTCCAGGCCGAGGTGTCGACCACCAGCGGCACTCCCGATCCGAACGGCTTCGCGCTCACCCGCCGCCGACCGACCGCTCGCGCTCGGCGTGGATCTCGCGAGCCGCCGCGAAGTCGTAGTCGATCTCCCCGCGCGCGATCTTCAGCAGGTTCTCGATCGCCTGCCCGTGCCGCGCCCGCTCCTCGGCCGCCACCGCCGCTCCGCGCAGCGCCAGGTCGCGGATCAGGCGGGACTTGCTCGCCGGGTGGGGATCGATCGCCCGCAGCGCCTCGCCCAGCTCGGGGTCGACAGTTACCTGCACGCGTGGGTTGGCAGTTGCCATGAAGCGAGTGTACCGTTGCGGTGGTACGACTTCCTCCGGTGCCGCCTACCCCTCCATTTCGCAGCCCTCTACCCCTCCATTTCGTAGATCTGCGCCCCGTTCGTCAACTACGCTGCGATCGAGAACGCGCTGCCGAGCAGAGCTTCGCCGCGCTGAACTCGACCACCGGCCGCCACCGCCACCTCCGCCACCGGCTTCAGGTCGAAGGCCGGCGCGTTCAAGCATGATGAATGCTTCCGCTGTTCTTTCACCTCGCTATGCGAGGCAAAGGAACAGCGGAAGCATCGAGCGGGCGTTCCGCTGTTCTTTTCCACCACATAGCGCCGCAAAGGAACAGCGGAAGGCGCGTCGAACCGTCGTCGCCCGCCGGCCTAGCTCGATCTGCCTTCCTGGGCCGCCTGCTCCTTGACTCGACGCGCGGCCTTCGCGTAGGCGATCATCCGGTCGCGGCGGCCGATTGCGAGGACGACGCTTTTCGCCGGCGCCCCGTCCGTGGGCTCGTTGCGGTAGACGAAGCGGTAGCGCGGCTTGCCCCTCCGGCCCGGCCCGTCGAAGCGGATCTTGCGACACCCCTCCAACACGCGGGGCGGCTTGTCCCCCATCAGCTCGCCCCGGTGGGGGTTGCCGTGCATCTCGACCACGATCCGCGCGACCTCGCGCCTCAGGGATTCGCCGAGTCGGTTGGCATCGGCCGACGCCTCCGCCAGCGCTTCGACCTGGTGGCGCTCAGCCTCCGGGGAGCTGCTCAACGAACTCCGCCATCCCGATCTCGGCGAGGAAGTCGCCGGCGCTCAGTCGCTCGCCACCGCTCCTCTCGAGACGCTCCTGCAGGAACAGCGCCAAGCCGGCGTTCTCGAGCTCCTCTTCCAGTTCTCCGATCCTCTCCTTGGCGGCGACCAGGTCGACGGTAGGCACCAGCGACGCCGATCCCTCCTCTCCCCTGGTGGCTATCCGGACCACGTTGCTGTCGAGCTCGGGGGAGGGCGTGCGGCGGGAGGCCGCTTCCTTGACGAGCCGTGGGAGGTTGCGCCGAGCCTCGCTCGTGCCAAGCGCCACCGGTTTCTTGCCTCTCGCCGCCGCCATGCAAACACGGTACCACCAGTTGTACAAGTGAGGCACAACGCACAACCTGAGGACAGCGCGTCGGATGTAATGACTGAGCCTCCCGTTCCTGCTCCCCGACCTGGTCGACTTCGCCCTCGCGCCGTACCTCGGGGCCGAGCGTGCGGCGTACCTCGCGCTCGCAGCCCACCGGCTGAAAACTCACGAAGGGTTCCCGACCAGTAGCTGGTCGAA
The DNA here is from genome assembly GCA_963800355.1 of uncultured Actinomycetes bacterium. Classification (GTDB taxonomy): domain Bacteria; phylum Actinomycetota; class Thermoleophilia; order Solirubrobacterales; family 70-9; genus VAYN01. The sequence continues at coordinate 45,234 of CAWDAP010000003.1, forward strand.
GGCGGGCGCGGTGCCTGAGTCCTTCCGCTGTTCCTTCACCTCGCTATGTGGCGCAAAGGAACAGCGGAAGGTGTCGAACCGTCGTCGCGCACCGGCCTAGCTCGATCGGCCTTCCTGGGCCGCCTGCTCCTTGACGCGCCCAGCTCGCTGTCGCCATGAAGAGTTCTTTCCTTGTCAGGGTCTTCCGCCCTGATCGCCACTACGATCCTCCTATGGCACTGACCAGGATCACCGATCAGCTGATTGCGGAGGCTGCTCGGCGCCTGGCCGCCGCGGCTCCCGATGCCGAAATCATCCTTTTCGGTTCCCACGCGAGAGGGGTTCAGCGAGGGAAGGGTGCTGGCCGGTTGATCGACGGTCCCGATCAACCGGCTGGGCGGCGCTTACCGTTCGATTGGGCCGAGGCTCAGGTTTCGGGCGCCTGACACCGGCGATTGCTTCTAGCCTTCCGTTTCGCAAGGATCTACCCGTAGCGTCTTACCCTGACTGCCTCGTCGGCGGCGGGGGAGAGGGGTGGCTTCTGGCCGGTGGCCATGCCCCGAAGGTACCGTCGTCCGGGGCATGATGGGTCGGTCGCATTGTGGCCGGCGGCCTACGCCGGCGACCCGGCGCCTACGGCCAGCTGATCCGCTCGGCCAACTCGACCGGCCCCAGCTCGATCAGCCCGCTGCGCTCGACCTCGCTGTAGCCCTTGCCCGAGCGGCCGAGCCAGTGAACCGACCGCTTACCCGGATCGACGATCAGCACCTCGTCGACCTCATGCGCCGCGTAGAACGGCAGCTTCGCCCAGGTCTCATCGTCGGGCGAGACGATCTCGACGACGAGTGCTGCGGTGGGATGCCAGATGCCGCTTGCGCCGGGGCGGTGCAGCCCGCCGTCGGGCACCCGGAAGTCATCCTCGGACTCGCCTAGGTTGAACTCGCCCATCGTCGGCTCGAGCCCGGCTGCGCGCGCCAACGGCCCCAGCAGCTCGGCGAGTTGCTGGGTGATCGCTGCGTGCTCATGGCTGGGAGCGGGAACCATGTGAAGCACACCCCCCCACACCTCGTCGAGCCGATCGAGGCCGGAACGACGCCGGCGCTCCTTCATCGCTTCGATCTCTGGGATTCCCGCACCGAGCACAAGCGTCGACATGATCCAAGGGTACAGCTCCTCATGAAACCGGGAGCGGGATCGGCCCGCTCAGCCGATCCGGACGCTTTCGAAGCCGAGCACGCTCGCCAGCCGCTCGAAGTGCCTGTCGGCGTGCAGGACGCCGAAGCCGCGCTCGGCTGCGGCTGCGGCGATCAGGTAGTCGACGGCCGGGATGCGCCTCCTCGCGCCCAGCTCGCGGTATCGCACAAGGGGCATCGTGGCGGCAGTAGAATCGCCGACCATGGCCTCCAAGCGGGAGCGGATCGGCAACTGGAGCCCTGACGGCGAGACCGAGCGCGCCAGGCTGCGGCGCGACTACCTGGAGTTGGCCCCGGCCGAGCGGATGAAGCAGGTCTGCGAGCTTTCCCGCTTCATGTCGCGGGTGGCCGACGCCGGCCGCCGTCAGCGCGGTGCCTGAGCTCGATATCCAGGGATCCTGGAACGTCTCGCCGAGGCGGGCGTCGAGTACATCGTGATCGGCGGCGTCGCGGTCGGCTTCCACGGCTACGTGCGGGCGACCACCGCCGCGGAGGTTGCCGACCACGGCGTCCCCCGTCTCACGAGCTTCCCCTCAGCCGACCGCGGCGGCGAGCCGCAGGCGGCCGGAGACGCCACGGTTTTGCGCCGAGCGCTCGATCAGCTGACGGGCGCGCGGCGAGGCGTTCAGGACCTCCAGGCGCTTCGCGCCTCCGGTTTCCAGGGCCAGCTTCACGATCTCATCGCAATAGGAGGGAGTGGGGACCAGCAGCGGGCCGAAGTCGACCGCCACCCGCTTGCCCGCCAAGGGTTGCGGCAGGCCGGCGATCAGCTCGCGCGCCTGCTGGCGTGAACCGGCGTGTTGTGGCGTCTTGGCTTGCAACATCTCAGCTGCCAGGGTACAGCGGCAGGCTGAGCGCGACAATCGTTCCGGGCAGGGGCGGAACCGCCTCGGCCGAGCGCTCCTCTCCGGCGAGCGTCAGCTTGCTCTCGCCGCTGCGGATCGCCATTTTTCCGCCAAGCCCGACGACCTGCTCGGCAGTCGTGGAGAGTCCCTGGCCGCGTCCGGGATCCTCGTGTACGGAGCTGACCAGGTACTCCAGGGCAAGCTCGATCGCCTCCAGGTCGCTTTCGGGGGCGTAGTCTGGCGATGAGGCCAGGGCGGCACGGATTCCGCGCCCGGCGTCGCCGATCACTACCTGGACCTTGTCGTCGTGGTCGGGTGGCTGTCCGTGACGGCTGCCCCGGTAGACCTGGGCCATCACCGAGGCATCCGAACTCGAGTGCTCGAGCGCGTTGGCCACTATCTCCCACACCCCCTCGCCGAGCGCGGCCAATACGTGTGGATCGACTTGGTCGCGCAGCTGCTCCCACAGCAGCTGGGAGATCGCCTGTTCTCCGCCGGCGTCGGCGGCGCTCCTCAGCGGCACCACCACTCCCGAGCTCTCCATTGCCTCCGCTTCAGCCTCCAGCGCAGGGTGGCCGACTTGCCGCAGGAGGTCGTCGAAGCCCATCGCCGCAAGCTGCTCGCGCATGCGCGTCCGCGCCGGCGCGGTGACTTCGATCTTCTCGCCGCCGACCAGGCCCGCGCGCATGGCGATCGCCATGCCGACCAGGCCGTAGGCGTCGATGAAGGACAGCGCGTCGAGGCGGCATTCCCGAAGCCCTGCCCCGAGCGCCGCGTCGAAGCTGGAGATCGTCAGGATCTTCGGCTCCCGAGGCAGTACCGCCATCGCATGAACCTAGCGACAACTGGATCTTCAGGCCTCTCGGCGTCTGGCCGCGGCCGCCCCGCCTGAGCCATTCTCAAGCAGGTGCGACCGCTCGACAGGGACAGAAGAAGGCGGTGACCGCGCCTATCGCTGGGCGGATGCGATCGATCGCCTGGCGCGCCTGCTGTGGATCAGGGACCTACTCGGCGCGCCGGAGGCGAAGCTTGTGCTCGCCTCGGCCACCGGCGTCGATCTCTCGCCAGCCGCGGCGCCCCAGCGACCGGCGCCACCTGCTCTACGGCCAGTCGATCCGCTCGGCCAGCTCAGCCGGCCCAAGCTCGATCAGGTCGCCTCGTTTTCCGGCCCGTGAGATACTACAGAGTTCCTGTTAGGATCCTCAATCCTAAAGACTTTTCTGTAATGACTGAGCCTTCGGAGAAGAACCCCTATCGGCCGGGTGTCGGCGTCCGGCCGCTGTATCTGGCCGGCAGGGAGCCGTCGCTCCGCCGCTTCTCGGCGATGCTGCGGGCCGCGCCCGAGCAGCAGGCGAGCATGCGGGTCACCGGCCTGCGCGGCGTCGGCAAGACCGTCCTGCTCGGGGCCTTTGCCGAACGAGCCGAGGCGGCGAACTGGCAGGCCGCCGAGTTGGAGCTGCAGCCGTCGCACAACACCGACGAGGCCCTCCAGGAGGCGCTCTCCGGGTTGCTCCATCGCACTCGCGAGCGCCTCTCTCGGCTCGAGCGGCTGCGGGCGGCAACCGGACGGGCGGTGCGCGCCGGCAGTCTCTCCGTCACCTGGGAAGACGTCTCGCTCTCGATCGCCCCCGGCTCGCAGCGCGAGAGCGATCTCGCCCGGGAGATCTTCGAGACGGTCGAGCTGGCGGTCGCCAAGGGTCGCGAGGGCCTCGTCCTCCTCCTCGACGAGGCCCAGCTCGTCCGGGACGAGCGCGACCGCCACGGCGAGCACCCGCTCTCGCTGCTCCTCGCTCCCGTGGTCGCTCTCCAGCGCCAGGAGCTGCCGCTGGCGCTGGTCCTATGCGGCCTGCCGACGCTCGCCGCCAACCTGCAGAAGGCCCGCTCCTACAGCGAGTGCCTCTTCCGCGGCGAGGAGGTGGATTCGCTGCCGCACGACGAGGCGCTCGCCGCCTTCACCAGGCCGCTCGAGCAGACCGGGCGCCTCGCCGACCCCGAGGTCGCCGAGGCGGTGGTCGCCGAGGTGGAGGGCTACCCGTACTTCATCCAGCTCTGGGGGTCGGAGCTGTGGGACGCCGCCGACCTGGCCGAGGTCGACCGCTTCAGCCCGCCGCTGCTCGCGGCCGCCCGCCCCCATATATACGAGCGCCTCGATCGCGACTTCTACGAGCCGCGGATGGCGACCCTCACCCCGGCCGAGCAGGAGGCGTTGCTGGCCTCGTCCTCCTGCCCCTACCCGCCCCTGCGCTCCGCGGAGCTCGGCGCGGCCTCCGAGAAGACGCCCGGCAACGTCAACGTCCTGCTCGGCAGGCTGGTCGAGGCCGGGGCCCTGTTCCGGATCCGCAAAGGCGAGTACCGCTACACGGCTCCGAAGTTCCGCGACTTCCTGCAGCGGCGCTCCTCCTCCTCCTCGTAAAGGAACAGCGGAGGATGTGGCGAGGAGGGCCGCGGTAGGGCGGCGTTCCCTCCCCGGTCCGCGCCTCGCCTGCTTCTGAGAGACGGCGGCGGGTTGGGTGAGTAGGTAGATGTTCTTCTCTCCAGAAAATCTAGCTTGACCCTCACATAAATCTGTGCTTCGCTGTAACGGCTGAGCCCAGGGAGGGCCTGCAGGGAGTACCGACAGGTAACTGAGCCACCGACGCCCGCGAAGGGACGAGGCGGCGACTCGGAAGAGAGGAATTCATGTTTCAACGCATCCGCGAACCCTTCGGCAAAGCCGGCCTGATCGTCGCCGTCGTTGCCCTTGTAGCCGCCCTCGTGGGCGGGGCCTACGCCGCCAGCAGCTCGGGCAGGCGTCACCACAAGAAGAGCAACGCCGGGCTGAACGGCAAGCAGAAGAAGCAGGTCAAGTCGATCGCCAAGACCGAAGCGAAGAAGTACGCGAACTCGACCCCGGGCGCTCCGGGCGCCCAGGGTCCAGCCGGCCCGGCGGGACCCGCCGGCGCGAAGGGCGACAAGGGCGACGCCGGCGGCACCGGCGGCACCGGCGCTGCCGGAAAGTCGGTCGTCGTCTCCAACACCGCACCCGGCTGCGCCGAAGGCGGCATCACGGTCGAAGTCGAAGGGACCGGCTCCCAGCACGAAGTCTGCAACGGCGAAGAAGGCGAACCCGGCGCAATCCACTCCGGCGAAAAACTGCCGTACGGGGCGAGCGAGACGGGCACCTGGAGCTTCGGCCCCTACGCGAACGTCGAAAACTTCCCCGGGAAAAACGCTGAAGTCACGACCTCGGTTTCCTTCCCGATTCCTCTGGAAAACGCCCCCGACCCGACCTGCGAATACAACTTCGGCACCGAAGAAGTAGAAGGGCCGTGTCGGGCGCACATCATTCTCCAGAACGGCGAAGAACTCCTTCCGGGACTGTTCGAAGAAGCACCGCCAACCGAATGTCCGGGCAGCGTCGCGGAACCGACCGCCGAACCGGGCAACTTCTGCCTTTATGTCGCGACTGAAATCACGGCCCAAGGGAATGGCTACGGCGGAAAGATGACCATCAATCCCTCCAGCGCTTTCAAGGACCCGGCGACTGGCTCTGAAGGCGTAAACGACGCCGGCCTGGTGCTCGGAGCATTCGTCAAAGAAGCGAACGGCGCCAACGCCTACGGCACCTGGGCGGTGACGGCCGAATAGGCCTCACGTCCGGAGCAACCGAGCGATGACCACGACGGCGGCCCGGTCGGACCACCACCGGCCGGGCCGCCGTCGCTTTCGACCGCAGACCAGGGGGTGAAGTGAGCGTGCGGGAACTTCTTCGACCAATGTTTGACCGGCGCCGCGACAGCGGCAACCTCACGGCGCTCGCCGCGGTGCTGGCGATCGCACTTGTGTTTTTCGGCGCCGCGGGCACCGCCGTCGCCCGTGCCGAACCACCCGAACTGCTGGCCGAACTCTCGCCGGAAGGCTCGCAGACCGGCTCGGGGGCGGGGCAGTTCGACCGTGCCGTGGGCATCGCCACCAACCCGGACAACGGCCACATCTACGTCGCCGATGCCGGCAACAACCGGATCGACGAGTTCACCCCCTGGGGGGTCTTCGTGCGGGCCTTCGGCTGGGGGGTGCGCGACGGCTCCGCCGAAGCGCAGACCTGCACCGCGCTTACCGGCTGCCAGGCGGGGATCGCCGGCGGCGGCAACGGCCAGCTCTCCTTCCCCAACGGCGTCGCGGTCGACTCCGAAGGAGACCTCTACGTCACCGACCGCGGCAACCACCGGGTCGACAAGTTCGACTCCGAAGGCAGCTTCATCCTCGCCTGGGGCGGCGACGTGGTCGCCTCGGGCCCCGACAACTCGGCCCAGGACGCAGAACAGGAAGTGGTGGTCGCCGCGACCTCGGGCACCTTCAAGCTCTCCTTCGCCGACCCGCTCGGCGGCAGCTCCACCGCCACCACCGCCCCCCTCCCCTACAACGCCACCGCCGCGGAAGTCGAAGCCGCCCTGAACGGCCTCTCGACGATCGCCTCTCACGGCGGCTCGGTCTCGGTCAGCGGCGGCCCCGGAAATGGCACCGGCTCCAATCCCTACCTCGTCACCTTCGAAGGCAGCTTCGCGGGCAACCGGGTCGGCTTGCGGCTCCAGCTCGACCGCTCTTCTCTCGGCGCCCCCGAACCTGGCGCCAGGCTCGTCTGCGACACGAGCTTGGTCGCCGACACGAAGGAAGTTCGCTGGGTGGCCGACGAAGTTCGCTGGTTGGCCGACACGATCGAATACCGCTGGCTGCGAGACGGCGAGCAGATCGCCGGGGCGACGGCTCCCACCTATGTCACCGGGGCCGAAGACGAAGGCGCCGCGATCCAGTGCCAGGTGACGGCGAGGAACGCCAACACCGGCGACCTCTTCATCGCCACCCCCGCCTACCTCGCCCCGCCCGAACCGGCCACCGCGCCGCCCAGCCCGCCCGCCAGCGTCAAAGTGGAACTGACCAGCGGCCAGCTCAACCCGGAATTGCCCGACGGCTCGATTCTCACCTGCAACCCCGGCGCCTGGCAGAACGCGAGTTCCTTCTCCTACCGCTGGTACCACGACGGCGCCCGGATCCCAGGCGCGAGCGCCCAGGCCTACGAAGCCACACCCGCCGACGTCGCGAACCGCGGCACCTTCCAATGCGAAGCCGTCGGCCATAACGCCGGCGGTGCGGTGGCGATGGCGAGCGAAACGAGGGTCACGAGGTACACCCCGAACCCGCCCGCGCCCCGGCCGGCCGAAGGCGAGGCGGGCGCGGCGATGGAAGGGGTGCGCGCCGTCGCCACCGGCGGGGGCGCTGAGATCTGCCGGGACGGGGCGGGCGACGTCTGCAAGGCCGGCGTGACGGGCAGGGCACCGGGAGAATTCGAAGTCGCCTGGCTCGGCGGGTTCGAAGCCTGGTCGCACTTCGCCGGCAGTCTGATCGCCACCGGCCCCGGCGACACCCTCTACGTCGGCGACTACGGGCGAATCCAGGAGTTCGAAGCCGACGGCTCCTTCAAGGCGCAGCTGCCGCTGGCGGGTGCGGTCCACGGGCTCGCCGTCGACCCCGCCGGGAACGTCTACTTCACGATTGAAGGAGCCCGCCAAGTGGCCCACCTTTACGCATCCGACTACAACGTCCGCAAGCTCGATCCCGCGGGGACTCTGATCGCGGAACTCGAACTGAGTGGCGAACTGGAAGGAACACAGGTTTTTCACGATTTCGCCGACGCGCTCGCGACCGACTCCGCCGGGGACCTCTACGCGGCGATCGAGAGCTTCAGCGGATTCAGCAACGAGATCCTCGAGTTCGACCCCGACGGCAACCCGCTGATCGCGCTGGGGAGCAACTTCCCGATCGACCCGGGCGAAAGGATCGTCCGCCCTGGATTCCGCGGTCTCGCCACCAACGGCATCGGCGACCTGCTGGCCGGATGGCACGAACCGGCCTCCTCCGTCAACCCCGAAGGCGAATACCTCAACATCTACGGCCCCAGCCCGATCGCCTACGAACCGCCTCCGGCGGCGGCGCCGGAAGTGGTCGAGCAGTTCGCCTCGAAGGCCGGCACCGACTCCGCGGCGGTGCGGGCGAAGATCAACCCCAAGTTCTGGCCCGACGCCACCTACCGCGTTCAATACGGCACCGCGCCCTGCGAAGAAGGCGGCTGCCAGGAGACCGAAGCGGCGCCGCTGACCTCCAAATCGGTCAACTCGGGCATCCTCACCGCCCCGGTGGCGCTCCCGGGCCTCGCCGAAGGGACCACCTACCACTACCGCTTCGTCTCGCAGAGCAGCGGCGGCGGGCCGACCTACGGCCCCGACCAGACCTTCCGCACCTACCGCGCCGCCCCGGCGGCCCTGCCCGACTCCCGCGCCTACGAGCAGGTCTCGCCGCCGAACAAGGACGGCGGGGAAGTCGGTACCCCCGGCGCGGCCTCCGGCGCGGCGCAATTAAGCGTCCAGCCCCTGCAGGCCTCGCCCGGCGGCGAAGCGATCACCTACTCCTCCTACACCTCGTTCGGGGCGGGCGAAAGCGCCGCCGCCTCCAGCCAGTACCTCTCGCGCCCCGCCCCCGGCGGGCGCTGGAGCACCGAGAACCTCACCCCCCGCTTCGCAGAAGGCTACGCCCGCGACCCCCTGGTCGGCTTCTCCGAGGACCTCTCAAAGGCGGCGGTGATCGCGATCGAACCGCCGCTGACCGCAGACGCGACGGTGGGCTGGCCGGACCTCTACGCCCGCGACAACGCCACCGGCGCTCTGACCGCGATCACCACCGAAGCCCACCGCCCCAGGATCGCAATCGAAAAGAAGTATTACTGCCTGATGTTCGCCGGCGCCTCGGAAGGCTTCGGCCGCGTCTACTTCGCCGCCAAGGGAGCCCTCGACGAAGGCGACCCGGTGCCGGGCGACCCCAATTACTACAACCTCTACGAATGGTCGCCCGCCACCGGCATCGCCCTGGCGAGCGTGCTGCCCGACGGCAGTGCCGCGGCGCTGGGCAATAGCGGCTTCGGCGCCGGCTCGCCCGACGCGAGCTGCAGCGGCCGCGCGATGCTCCTGCGCCACGCGGTCTCCGCCGACGGCTCGCGGGCCTTCTGGACCTACGAAGGCTCCTACGAAACCGCCGCGAACCCGCTCTTCGCCCGCCTCGGCGGCACCCAGACCCTGCGCCTCGACAAGCCCAACGAAGGCACCTCGGGCAAAGGCGGGGAAGGCCGCTACCAGGACGCCTCTCTCGACGGATCGAAGGTCTTCCTGACCTCCCCGAAGCGGCTCACCTCGACGCCGACCAAACTCGAAGGCGGCGGCGACCTCTACCGCTACGACTTCGGAGCCCCCGAAGGGCAGCGCCTCACCGACCTCACCCCCCATACCGGCGAAGCGGCCGACGTGCAGGGCACGATCGGCGCCAGCTCCGACGGCGCCTACGCCTACCTCGTCGCCAAGGGCGTGCTGGACGAAGAACCCAACGGCGCCGGCGAGGAAGCCCAAGCGGGCGCCTTCAACCTCTACGCCTGGCACGAGGGGGCGGGGGTGCGCTTCATCGCCCGCCTCGGCGGCGAAGACTGGGGCGACTGGGCCTCCAACCCCGAAAACCAGACCGCCCGCCTCAGCCCCGACGGGCGCCACCTCGCCTACCTGGCGGGCGGGCAGGCCTACCTCTACGACTACGGCGCGGCCTCTCCCACCTGCGCCTCCTGCAACGCCGCCGGCACCAGGCCGCTGGGACCGGCCTCCTTCCCGGGCTGGTCGACGCCCTACTCTCAGCCGCGCTACCTCTCGGCCGACGGAGCCCGCCTCTTCTTCGAGACCAAGGACCGCCTCACCCCCGCCGACGAAAACGAAAGGCGCGACGTCTACGAGCTCGAGCGGGCGGGCACCGGCTCCTGCACCGCCTCGGACCCCTCCTACAACCCGACCGCCGGCGGCTGCCAGTACCTGCTCTCCAGCGGAAAGAGCAACGACGCGAGCTACTTCGTCGACGCCTCCGAATCGGGCGCCGACGCCTTCCTCTCCACCCGCGAGGGCCTCGTCTACGGCGACTCAGACGGGTCCTATGACATCTACGACGCCCGGGTCGGCGGCACCTCCCCCCAGCCGCCGGCGCCCCTCTGCGAAGGCGAAGCCTGCCGCGAAGGCGCAAGCTCGCCTCCCTCCTCACCGACCCCCGCCACCCTCGGCTTCCAGGGACCCGGCAATCCCGCCGCGCCCCACTGCCGCAAGGGCAGGCACCTGGTCACCCGCAAGGGCAGGGCCCGCTGCGTCAAGAAGCACGCCAAGCGCCGCCGGCACCACCGGCACCGCCACCGCCACCACCGAAGGAGGCACCGATGAGGACCGCCGCCGAGCTGCGCGCCGCGCTGGGCTGCGCGGCGCTCGCGATGACCCTCGCCCTGGCGGGGCCCGCCAGCGCCGCCGCCGAACCCGCCCCGGCGCTATACCCCAGCTCGCTCGCCACCCCGACCAACTTCATCCCCGGCGACGAAGAAGGCGAATACTCCTACGACGTGCGGGTCGCCAACCTCGGCGCCGCGCCGACCGACGGCGGCGACATCACCGTCACCGACACGCTGCCGGCAGGGGTGGAAGTCAAGGCGGTGCAGATGCTGATGCGCACCGCCACCCCCGGCGCCGGGCACGCTCACGACTACGGCCCGCCATCGGAAGGCTTCTGCGTGACCGAAGGCCCGAGCGGGGCGGAAACGGTCACCTGCACGATCTCCGAAGCGATGCCCGAAGCCGTCGAACCGGCAACCCTCCAGCCCTACGAAGAACGGCGAATCGCGATCGCGGTCTTCGTCCCCGAAGGCACCCCCGAAGGGCCGGTCAGTAACCAGGTAACGGTGAGCGGCGGCGGCGCTCCCGCAGCCTCGATCGCCGTGACCAACCGGATCGACTCCCGAGTCGCCGAAGGCGGGCTCTCCTTCTCGCGGGCGCGGCTCACCGGACCCGACGGACAGCCGCTCACCCAGGCCGGCGCCCACCCCTACCAGTTCGTCTCCAGCTTCGCCGTCCACACCAAGCCGGGGCCCGAAGGCGCCGAAGCGGCCTTCCTGCCCGCCGGAGGGGACGTCAAGGACATCGAAGTGAAGCTGCCCCCCGGCCTGGCCGGCAACCCGACCGCACCCACCCGCTGCACCCGCCAGCAGTTCAACACGGTCCACGGAATCACCGTCGGAAGCGGGTTCTACAACGTCAATGCCTGCCCGCAGTCAAGCGCCGTTGGGATGGTTCTCCTCCAGCAGGTCGAGGGCAGGGCGGGAATCGTTCCGTTGCCCCTCTACAACCTGGTGCCGCCGCCGGGGATGCCGGCCCAGCTCGGCTTCCAGGTTTTCGAACTTCCCTTCTACATCGACACCGAAGTGCGCCCCGAAGACGGCTACCGGGTGGTCGGCACCCTGCACAACCTGAGCGAGCTGAAACGGGTGACCGCTTCCAGCGTGGTGCTGTGGGGCGATCCCGCTTCAGAACTCCACGACGCGGTGCGCGGGCGCTGCATCAACGAGCTGGAGTACACCCCGATCACCGCGCCGGGTTGCGAAGGGGACGAAGGGGCCTCGGAGAGGTCTTTCCTGCGCCTGCCGACCTCCTGCACGGAACCACTGAATTTCCTCACCCGCCTCGACAGCTGGACCCGTCCCGGCGCCTTCTATGAGGAAACCTCGCCGGGCCTGACCCCGACCGGCTGCGACCAGCTCGCCTTCGAGCCGGGCTTCAGGGCACGGCCGACGACGAACGTCGCCGACTCGCCGAGCGGCCTGGAAGCCGAAGTCTCGCTGCCCCAGAGCCAGGATCCGACGGTCCTGGGCGAGGCCGACCTGCGAAAGGCGGTGGTGGCGCTGCCCGAGGGGCTCGTCGTCAACCCCGCCGGGGCCAACGGCCTCGGCGGCCTGCTCGCCCCGCAGACTTCGGGTTGACGAGCGCGCCCGGTGCAGCGCCCCGATCAGCTTCGACAACGCCCCCGCGCAGTGCCCCTCCGCCGCGCTGATCGGCACGGCCGAAGTCGACACGCCCGCGGTCGACCACACCCTGAAGGGCGGCGTCTACGTCGCCACCCCCCACCAGAACCCCTTCGGCTCCCTCCTCGCCATCTACATCGCCGTGACCGACGAACAGAGCGGCATCGTGGTGAAGCTGGCCGGCGAGGTCCACGCCGACCCCCAGAGCGGGCAGCTGACCACGACCTTCTCCGAAGCCCCCCAGCAGCCCTTCGAAGACTTCAAGCTCCATTTCTTCGGCGGCGCCGCGGCGGCGCTTCGCACCCCACCCGCCTGCATGGGCTATGAGAGCACCGCCACCCTGACCCCCTGGTCGGCGCCCGAATCCGGCCTGCCCGCCGCTCGCGCGGACGGCTGGTCGATCTCCGCCTTCCCCGGCGGCGGCGCCTGCCCGAGCGACCCCGCCCAGGCGCCCAACGCACCGACCTTCGCCGCCGGCTCGGCCGCGCCGATCGCCGCCGCCTACAGCCCCTTCGCGATCCACCTGCGCCGCGAAGACGGCTCCCAGGAGCTGGGCGCGCTGACGGTCAGCCCGCCGCCGGGACTCCTGGCAAAGCTCGCGGGCGTGCCCTACTGCCCGGGCTCGGCCCTGGCCGCCGCGGCGGCGAAGTCGGGCCGCGAGGAGGAGGCCTCCCCGAGCTGCCCGGCGGCCTCCGAGGTGGGCAGCGTCACGGTCGGCGCCGGCGCCGGCCCCGCCCCCTACTACGTGCACGGCACCGCCTACCTCGCCGCCCCCTACAAGGGCGCCCCGCTGAGCCTCGCGGTGATCACCCCGGCCGCCGCGGGCCCCTACGACCTCGGCACGGTGGTGGTCCGCGTCGCCCTGCACGTCGACCCCGAAACCGCCCGGGTCACGGCGGTCTCCGACCCGATCCCCCACATCCTGCAAGGGATCCCGCTCGACGTGCGGACGATCGACGTCTCGCTGGACCGGCCGCAGTTCTCGCTCAACCCGACCAGCTGCGCGGAGAAGAGCTCGAACGGGGAAGCGACCTCGGTGTTCGGCCAGAGCGCGCCGCTGTCCTCGCGCTTCCAGCTCGGCGAGTGCGGCGGCCTCGGCTTCGCGCCGAAGTTCTCGCTGCGCCTGCGCGGCAAGACCAGGCGCTCGGGGCACCCGGCCCTGCGGGCCGAAGTGCGGATGCCCACCGGCGGGGCCAACATCGCCTCGGCGCAGGTCTCCCTGCCCCCCTCGGAGCTGCTCGACCAGGGCAACCTCGACAAGGTCTGCACCCAGCCGCAGCTCCGGTCCGCGAGTTGCCCGGCGGGCTCCGTCTACGGCCACGCCAGGGCCTGGAGCCCGCTGCTCGACGCGCCGCTGGAAGGCCCGGTCTACCTCGGGGTCGGCTACGGCCATCTGCTGCCCGACCTGGTCGCCGACCTGAACGGCCAGATCCGCGTCCTCCTGCACGGCCGCGTCGACACCACCAAGCGCCACGGCCTGCGCAACAGCTTCGAAGTCGTCCCCGACGCCCCGGTCTCGCGCTTCGTGCTCGAACTGAAGGGCGGCAGGAAATACGGGCTGCTGGAAAACAAGGCGAACCTCTGCGGCCGGACCCGCCACGCGGCCGCCCGCTTCACCGCCCACAACGGCAGGCTCGCGATCCTGCGCCCGAAGCTGCGGGTCAGGTGCCGCCACAAGCAGCGGCGCCACAAGCACCGGCGCCGACATCACCACGGCGGGACGGGAATGGGAGGAACCGAGGGGGCGTCCGCTTCCGGCAAGCGGCCGTGGGGCGATCACGCTGGTTGCGGCGGCGATTCTCGCCCTGGGGGGGCTGCTGGCGCCCGGCGGCGGCCCATGCCGAAGCGCCCGAACTGGTGAGCCGAACTCTCGCCGGAAGGCTCGCAGACCGGCTCGGGGGCGGGGCAGTTCGACCGTGCCGTGGGCATCGCCACCAACCCAGACAACGGCCACATCTACGTCGCCGATGCCGGCAACAACCGGATCGACGAGTTCACCCCCTGGGGGGTCTTCGTGCGGGCCTTCGGCTGGGGGGTGCGCGACGGCTCCGCCGAAGCGCAGACCTGCACCGCGCTTAGCGGCTGCCAGGCGGGGATCGCCGGCGGCGGCAACGGCCAGCTCTCCTTCCCCAACGGCGTCGCGGTCGACTCCGAAGGCAGACCTCTACGTCACCGACCGCGAAAACCGCCGGGTCGAGAAGTTCGACCCCGAAGGCAACTTCATCGTCGCCTGGGGCGGCGACGTGGTCGCCTCGGGCCCCGGCAACTCGACTCAAACGACGAGGAAGAGGAAGTGGTGATCGCCGCCACCTCCGGGACGTTCAAGCTGTGCTTCAAGGCCGACCCGCTCGGTGGCAGCTCCAGCGCCACCACCGCCCCCCTCCCCTACAACGCCACCGCCGCGGAAGTCGAAGCGGCCCTGAACGGCCTGTCGACGATCGCCTCCCACGGCGGCTCGGTCTCGGTCACGCGGGGGTCCCGGGGACGGCATGGGGTCGAACCCGCTCATCGTCACTTTCGGAGGCGAACTCGCGGGCGACGACGTGCCGCAGCTGACCATCGACCGTACTGCCCTCGGCGTCTCCGAACCCGGCGCCAGGCTGGTCTGCTCGACCGACAACGAAAGGTCGCGAAGAGCCTCGAATACCACTGGCTTCGCAACGGCGACCCGATCGCCGGCGCCACCTCGCCGACCTACGCCACCGGACCCGAAGACGAAGGCGCCGCGATCCAGTGCCAGGTCTTCGCGAGGAATCCCGAACACGGGGGAGACGGTGACCGCCAATCCCGCTTACGTGGCTCCGCCCGCGCCGGCGAACGGCGCCGCCGGTGGCGCCGAACAGGATTTCGGCGTCGAATGACCAGAGGCGAAGAAATCACGGTCGGCGGGCCGGGCGGCGCGGATACTCACCTGCAACACGACACCTGGCAGAACGTGACCTCCTTCACCTACCGCTGGTATCCGGGACGGTTGCCGAAATCTCCGAGCGCGAGCGCTCAGACCTACATGCTCAGCGAAGGCGACGTCGCGGCCCCGGCCGCCTTCCAGTGCGTGGCGATCGGCCACAACGCCGGCGGCGCGGTGGCCAAGGCGAGCGGTTTGGTGAACACCCTGCCGAGCCCGAACCCAAGGGCGCCTCGGCCTGCGTTCATCGGCGACGAATCGACGGCTTCGATGGCAGGTCTCCGCACCGTGGCGCCGGGCGGGGGTCCGGAGATCTGTGAAGAAGCCGCAGGCGACGTCTGCAAAATTGGCGGCACCGGCAGGGATGCCGGTGAGTTTGAATCCTGGCCGTTTGCGGCCCCGCTGATCGCCACCGATTCCGCCGACACCCTCTACGTCGGCGACTACAACCGGATTCAGGAGTTCGAAGCGAACGGAAGCTTCAAGACGCAGTTGCCCTTGGCGGGTATCGTGCACTCGCTGGCGGTCACCCCCTCGGGGGACATCTATGTCGACTTCGAGCACGGCGAGATGCGCCTCGAACCCTTTGCCGTCCGTGAATTGCTCATGCACAAGCTCGACGCATCCGGGGCCGAGATCGACAGCCTCGAGATCGGGGGGGATCTGGATGGAAAGAGGGTTCTCGGCTTCGCCGATGCGCTCGCCTCCGATTCGACTGGGAACATTTATGCCGCCAGCCTGATCCGGGACGGCGCCAGCTTGCAACACAACCAGATCCTCGAGTTCGACCCCGAAGGCAACCCGCTGATCGCGCTCGGGAGCAACTTCCCGATCGACCACTTGTTCAAAACCGGGGAAGAAGGAGAGGTCGCAGCCGAATTCCGCGGCCTGGCAACCAACGGGGTCGGCGACCTGCTGGTCAGCTGGCACGAACCCGCGGGCTTCTTCGGGCCAGAAGGCGAATACCTCAACATCTACGGCCCCAGCCCGATCGCCTACGAACCGCCGCCGGCGGCGGCGCCGGAAGTGGTCGAACAGTTCGCCGCCGAGGCGGGCACCGGCTCGGCGGCGGTGCGGGCGAAGATCAACCCCAAGTTCTGGCCCGACGCCACCTACCGCGTTCAATACGGCACCGCCCCCTGCGAAGAAGGCGGCTGCCAGGAGACCGAAGCGGTGCCGCTGACCTCCAAATCGGTCAACTCGGGCATCCTCACCGCGCCGGTGGCGCTCCCGGGCCTGGCCGAGGGCACCACCTACCACTACCGCTTCGTCAGCGAAAGCAGCGGCGGCGGGCCGGCCTACGGCCCCGACGCCACCTTCCGCACCTACCGCGCCGCCCCGTCAACCCTGCCCGACTCGCGCGCCTACGAACAGGTCTCCCCCCAGAACAAGAACGGCGGCGAAGTCGGCACCCCCGGCGCCGCCTCGGGCGGGGCGGAATTCAGCGTCCAGCCGCTGCAGGCCGCCGCCACGGGCGATGCGATCACCTATTCCTCCTTCACCTCGTTTGCGGGCGGCGGCGAAAGCGCCCCGGCGGCGAGCCAGTACCTCTCGCGCCCCGGCCCCGGCGGGCGCTGGAGCACCGAGAGCCTCAACCCCCGCTTCGAAGGCGGCTTCACCCGCGATCCCCTGGTCGGCTTCTCCGCAGACCTCGCCCACGCCGCGGTGATCGCGATCGAACCGCCGCTGACCGAAGACGCCAGCAGGGACTACCCCAACCTCTACACCCGCGACAACGCGAGCGGCGGCCTCACCGCGATCACCACCGCGGCCCACGAACCCCAGATCGCGGTAGAAAAGCGCGAATACTGCGTGATGTTCGCCGGCGCCTCATCCGACTACGGCCGCGTCTACTTCGCCGCCAAGGGCGCCCTGGGCGAAGGCGACCCGGTGCCGCCGACGAACTTCGACTTCAACCTCTACGAATGGTCGCCCGCCGGCGGCATCGCCCTGGCCAGCGTGCTGCCCGACGGCAGCGCCGCGACGCCGGGGGAAAGCGGCTTCGGCGCCCCCTTGACGCCGAACCTGTTCTGCAACGCCCGCGGCCAGCTCCTGCGCCACGCCGTCTCGGCCGACGGCTCCAAGGCCTTCTGGACCTATGAGGGCTCCTACGAAGGCGCGACGAACCCCCTCTTCGCCCGCCTGGGAGGCAGTCAGACCCTGCGCCTCGACAAGCCAAACGAAGGCGTCTCGGGCAAGGGCGGCGAAGGCCGCTACCAGGACGCCTCTCTCGACGGATCCAAGGTCTTCCTGACCTCCCCGAAGCGGCTCACCTCGACGCCGACCAAACTCGAAGGCGGCGGCGACCTCTACCGCTACGACTTCGCCGCCCCCGAAGGGCAGCGCCTCACCGACCTCACCCCCCATACCGGCGAAGCGGCCGACGTGCAGGGCACGATCGGCGCCAGCTCCGACGGCGCCTACGCCTACCTCGTCGCCAAGGGCGTGCTGGACGAAGAACCCAACGGCGCCGGCGAAGAAGCCCAATCCGGCGCCTACAACCTCTACGCCTGGCACGAAGGGGACGGGCTGCGCTTCATCGAGCGCCTCGCCGCCGAAGACTCCGGCGACTGGGCCGCAGAGCCCGAAAACCAGACCGCCCGCCTCAGCCCCGACGGGCGCCACCTCGCCTATCTGGCGGGCGGGCAGGCCTACCTCTACGACTACGGCGCGGGCGCGCCTGACTGCGCCTCCTGCAACGCCGCCGGCACCAGGCC
Organism: uncultured Actinomycetes bacterium; assembly: GCA_963800355.1. Classification (GTDB taxonomy): domain Bacteria; phylum Actinomycetota; class Thermoleophilia; order Solirubrobacterales; family 70-9; genus VAYN01. The sequence continues at coordinate 62,771 of CAWDAP010000003.1, forward strand.
GCTGGGAGCGGCCTCGCTGCCGGGCTGGTCGAGCCCCTACGCCCAGCCGCGCTACCTCTCGGCCGACGGCTCCCGCCTCTTCTTCGAGACCCCCGACCGGCTCACGCCGGCCGACGAAAACGAAAGGCGCGACGTCTACGAGCTCGAGCGGGCGGGCACCGGCTCCTGCACCGCCTCGGACCCCGCCTACAACCCGACCGCCGGCGGCTGCCAGTTCCTGCTCTCCAGCGGCCGCAGCAACGATGCGAGCTACTTCATCGACGCCTCCGAATCGGGCGCCGATGCCTTCCTCTCGACCCGCGAGAACCTGGTCTACGGCGACAGCGACGGGCGCTATGACATCTACGACGCCCGCATCGGCGGCACCTCCCCCCAGCCGCCCGCCCCCCTCTGCGAAGGCGAAGCCTGCCGGGAAGGCTCCACGTCGGCGCCCTCCTCGACCACCCCGCCCACCCTCGGCTTCCAGGGCCCCGGCAACCCCGCCGCGCCCCACTGCCGCAAGGGCAGGCACCTGATCACCCGCAAGGACAGGACCCGCTGCGCCAAGAAGCACGCCAAGCGCCGCCACCGCCACCGCAGGCACCGACACCACCACCGGAAGCGCCGAACCGCGAAGCAGCGCCATTGAGGGGACCCTTCGTCAGCGGCCTGGGGTTCGTCCTCGCCCTTGCACTCTGCGCCTCCCCGGCACGAGCGGCCGGCCCGCCGACGATCGGCGAAGTCTGGGCGTCGGAAGTGGTCGCCACCTCGGCCAAGCTCAGCGCCGAGGTCAGCCCGAACGGCTCGTTCACCTTCTACCGCTTCGACTACCTGACCGAGGCCGAATACGAGGCGAACCTGGGGGCGGGGCGGGAACCGTTCGCCGGCGCCGCCCAGGCGCCGGCCCTGGAAGCGGGCGCGATCGGCACCGGCCCGACCGTCGTGGTCAGCCAGCGCCCGGCGGGCCTCTCGGCGAAAACCGCCTACCGCTACCGGGTGAGGGCGGAAAACGCGAACGGGCAGACGGTTGGCGCGGCACTCGTCTTCACCACGCGCGGCTTCGCCGGCACCGAACCGCTGCTCGACAACCGCGGCTGGGAGCTGGTCTCGCCGCTGGAGAAAAACGGGGGCCAGGTCGATCCGCCAGAAGGCGTCTTCGGCGGCGGCGTCTTCGAGGCGGCCGCGGGCGGGGGGTCGGTCACCTACAGCTCCGGATCGGCCTTCGGCCCCGAAGCGCCGGCGGCACCGCAGGGCTCTCAGTACGTCTCGACCCGGAACGCGAGCGGCTGGACGACTCAGAACGTCACGACGCCGATGTTGTCGGGTTCCTACGGGAGCGGTGAGGTCGGGGTCCCCTACCAGCTCTTCTCCGCGGATCTGGGCTACGGGTTGCTGCTGAACGGGCGCCACTGCCGCGACGGGGGCGAGGGGTGCCCGGTGGAAAACCCGCCGCTGCCGGGGAGCGGCGCTCCGGCCGGGTTCCAGGACTACTACCTGCGCGCCGGCGCCGGCGGCTTCTCCTCGCTGCTCGGCGCCGGCGATCTCGCCCATACCTCGATCGATTCCTCCCACTTCGACCTCTCCCTCGCCGCCGCCACGCCCGACCTCAGCCATGTCCTCCTCTCGACCTGCGCCGCCCTGACCGCGGACGCGACCGAGGTGCCCGACGGAGAAGGCGGTTGCGTCGCCGTCGAGTCCAACCTCTACGAGTGGGCGGGCGGGGCGCTCTCGCTGGTCAACCTGCTGCCGGGCGAAGCGCAGGGGACCCCGGGCGCGCGCCTCGCCGCGCCGTCCGGCGCGGTCTCGGCCGACGGGTCCCGCGTCTACTTCACGACCGCGGAAGACGGGGCGATCTACCTGCGCGAAGCCGGCGCGACCAGGCTGCTGCCGGAAACGATCGGCGGCGGGGCCGCCTTCCAGGCCGCCTCCGCCGACGGCGGATACGCCTTCTTCACCGGTGGCGGCCACCTCTACCGCTACCGCGCCGCGACCGGTACCGCGAGCGACCTCACGCCTGGCGGTGGCGTTGCCGGCGTGCTCGGCGCCTCAGCCGACGGCTCGACGGTCTTCTACCAGGACGCCGCCGGGTTGGAGCGCTGGCGCGAAGGGTCCGTGAGCACGGTGGCGCCCGGTGCCGAAGCGGCGCAGGAAAGCGACTGGCCCCCCGCCGCGGGAACCAGCCGCGTCGCCGCCGACGGGAACACGATCGCCTTCCTCTCCCGTGACCGCCTTACCGGCTACGACAACACCGACGCCGAAAGCGGACTCCCGGATCCCGAGCTCTTCCTCTGGCGCGGCGGCGTCGGCCTGACCTGCGTCTCCTGCAATCCCACCGGCGAGCGGCCGACCGGCGCCGCCTCGATCCCGGGGGCCTACGCCAACGGCCAGGTCCCCGGTTCGCTCGCCGCCTACAAGCCGCGGGCCCTCTCCGCCGACGGCCGGCGGCTGTTCTTCGAATCCGCCGACGGGCTGGTGCTCGGCGACACCAACGGCACGACCGACGTCTTCGAGTGGGAGGCGCAGGGGGAGGGAAGCTGCACCCGGGCTCCCGGCTGCCTGTCGTCCCTCTCCGGCGGCCGGGACCCGAGCCCGTCCCGCTTCCTCGACGCCTCCGCGGACGGCTCCGACGCCTTCTTCCTCACCGCCCGCTCGCTGGTCGCCGACGACCCCGGCTCGACCGACGTCTACGACGCTCGTGTGGGTGGGGGGCTGCCGTCGGCGCCGACGCCGATCCCCTGCGGCGGCGACGCCTGCCAGGCGCTGCCCTCGGCCCCGGAAGAGCCACCGGTGGGCTCGCTGGTGCCGGGGCCGGGGAACCCCCCGGTCAGCTACGGCAAGCGCCGCCCCCGGCGCCGCCACCACCGCAAGCACCGGCACCACCGTCGCGCTCACAAGAAGAAGAACGGCAAGAAGAGCAAGAAGGGGAAGAAGAAGGGCGCCCACCGGCGCCGCGGGGGGCGGCGGCGTTGAGGCGGACGGCCCTGGTGCTGCTCGGCCTCGCCTGCCTGGCGGCGGGCCTGGTGCCGAGCGCGGCCGCCTTCGGCCCGCAGCCGGGCAGCGAAGGCTTCGAAGCGGTGGCCGAAGAAGGCGGGCTGCCGTTCAAGCTCGCCGGAGCCCACCCCTACGCGCTGCGGATCCACGTCGGCCTGGAGGCCGTGGAAAGCCCGGGCGGGGCGCTGCTGCCGCAAGGCGACCTGCGCAACCTCAGCCTGCGGCTGCCGCCGGGGCTGCTCGCCAACCCCGCCGCGGCGCCGCGCTGCTCGGTCGCTGACTTCCATGCCCCACGCAGCTCGCCGTTCGAAGCGAGCGCCTCGGGGGAGGATTGCCCGCCGGCGACGCAGGTGGGAACCGTCGAGGTGCGGGCCGCGGGCGCCGAGCGGCGCTTCGGCCTGTTCAACCTGCAGCCCCCGCCCGGGACCGCGGCCGAGCTCGGCTTCGCTCCCTTCGGCGAGCCGGTCGCGCTGGCGGCGCGCTTCCTGCCGGGGGCGGACGGCGCTTACTCGCTGCAGCTGCAGGCGAGCAACTTCCCGCAGGCCGCGGCGGTCTCGGCGCTCGACTTCAGGCTCTGGGGGGTCCCCTGGGGAGCCTCCCACGACGGCGAACGGGGCGACTGCCTGAACGAGGCCGAACCGGAATTCCCCTGGGGCAAATGCTCGGTCGGCTCGCCGGTCGCGCAGCCGCGGCAGGCGTACCTGACGATGCCGACCGACTGCGCCGACCCGCTCGCCTTCGAGTTGACCGTCGGCTCCTGGGGCGGGGACAGCGCCGCCGCGGCCTACACCGAGCAGGAGGGGGGGAGGCCGGTGCTGCCCGAGGGCTGCGGTCAGCTCCGCTTCGAACCGAGTGCCTTCGGCCAGCTGACCACCGACAGGACCACCTCGCCGTCGGGCTTCGTCTTCTCCCTGGAAGGGAAGACGGGCGGGCTCACCGAACCGGGCGGCCGCACCTACTCGCAGGTCCGCCGGGCGCTCGTCTCGCTGCCCGACGGGGTGACCATCAACCCCTCGCTCGGCTCCGGCCTGGCCGTCTGCACGCCGGCCCAGCTCGCGGCGGAGGCGCCGGGGTCGCTCCCCGGCCAGGGCTGCCCGGAAGCGGCGAAGGTCGGCGAATTCAGCCTGCGGACGCCGCTGGTCGGCGAAAAGCTGGAAGGGGGCGTCTACATGGCCCAGCCCGACGACCCGGCCACCGGCGCCCCCGGCGCCGAGAACCCCTTCGACTCGCTGTTCGCCTTCTATCTGATCGCCCGCTCCGCCCAGAGCGGCTTCCTCGTCGAGATCCCGGGCGAGCTGGTCCCCGACCCCCAGACGGGGAGCCTCAGCGGGCGGTTCGACGACCTGCCCCAGTTCCCCTACAGCGATCTCGAGATCGATTTCAAGACCGGCCAGCGGGCGCCGCTGGTGACCCCGGCGGGTTGCGGGACCGCGAGGACCGCGATCGAACTGGTGCCGTGGTCGGGATCGCTCGCGACCGCGAGCTCCGAAACGACCTCGCCGATTGGTGCCGGGGTCGGCGGCGGCCCCTGCCCGGCGGGGACCCCGTCCTTCGCCCCGCAGGTGGTCGCCGGCTCGGTCAACTCCAACGTCGGCTCCTATTCGCCGTTCTACGTCCACATCTCCCGTGACGACGCCGAACAGGAGCTGACCTCCTACTCGCTGGTGCTGCCGAAGGGAGTAACCGGCCGCCTCGCGGGCGTCCCGTTCTGCTCGGACGCGGCGATCGCGGCGGCGCGGGCGAGCATCGGCGTGGCCGAGGAGGCGAACCCCTCCTGCCCCGCCGCCAGCCGGATCGGCCAGACGATCTCCGGCTACGGGGTCGGCGCCGCCCTCGCCTACACGCGGGGGGGCCTTTACATGGCCGGGCCCTACAACGGCTCGCCGCTCTCGGTCGTCGCGATCGACCCGGCGGTGGTCGGCCCCTTCGACCTCGGCACGGTGGTGGTCCGCTTCGCCTTCGACCTCGACCCGCGCACCGCGCAGCTCTCGATGGCCGCGGGCTCGGACCGCATCCCCCACATCCTCCGGGGGGTGCCGCTGCACCTGCGCGACGTCCGCGTCTCGATCGACCGGCCGCAGTTCACCCGCAACCCGTCGAGCTGCGAACCCTCGCAGCTGACCTCGACCATGACCGGCTCCGGCGCCCGCTTCGGCGACGCCGCCGACGACGACACCGCGGTCGCCCACGACCACTTCCAGCTGCTCAACTGCCGCACGCTCGGCTTCCGGCCGCAGCTGGGGATCCGCCTGCGGGGCTCGTCGCGGCGCAACGGCTACCCGTCGATGCGGGCGACCTTCGCCTCCCGCGGGGACCGGGACTCGAACCTGAAGGACATCGTGGTGACGATGCCGCACGCCGAGTTCCTGGCCCAGGAGCACATCCGCGGGATCTGCACCCGCCCGCAGTTCGAGGCCGAAAGCTGCCCGCCCTCGTCCGCCTACGGAAAGGCGGTCGCCTACACGCCGCTCTTCGACCAGCCGCTGCGGGGGCGGGTCTACCTGCGCTCCTCCTCGCACCACGTGCCCGACCTGGTCGCCTCGCTGCGCAGCGGCTCGGTGCGGATCGTCCTGGAAGGCAAAATCGGTTCCTCGCACGGCGGCATCCAGGCTTCCTTCGAAAACCTGCCCGACGCGCCGATCGAGCGCTTCGTCCTCACCCTGGCCGGCGGCCGGCGCGGGTTGCTCGCCAACTCCGTCGACATCTGCGCCTCGCCGCCGCGGGCAAGCGTCAAGGCGCTCGGGCAGAACAACGTCGGCTCGGTCTTCACGACGCGGCTGCGCGGCCAGTGCCGCGACCGCCACCGGGCCGGCAAGCACCGCCGTCACCGTCACCACCACCGGAGGGGAGGCCGTCGATGAGGAACCGGATCGCGCGCCGGGGGTGGCTGGGGGCGCTGCTCTGCGTGCTCGCTCTCGGCGCCGGGGCGCCGGGGGCACGGGCCGAAGCCGGCGACCCGCTGTTCCGGTACTACGGCTCCGAAGCCGAGGACGGCGCCTTCTTCAAGCCGTTCCCGCCGGGCAACGGATTCGAAGGGGCGTGCGGGGTGGCGGTCGATTCGCAGGCCGACTTCTACGTCGCCGACTACTACCACGGGGTCGTCGACGTCATCTCCCCGGCCCGGCACTACCTCACCCAGCTCGCCGACCCCGCCCTCTCGCCGGGGCCCTGCGGGGTCGCGGTGGGGCCGAGCGGAACGCTGTATGTGAGCAACTTCCACGGGGCGGTGGCCCGGTACTCGCCGAGCAGTTACCCGCCGACGGCGGAAACGAGCTACGGGAGCGGGACGACGATCGACCCGGGGCCGTCGACCGGGGTCGCCGTCGATCCCGGCAGCGGGCTGGTCTACGTCGACGACCGCGACAGCATCGCCGTCTACGAAGCCTCCGGCGCTCCGGTCGAAGTCGAAGGGGCGCCGTTGCGGATCGGGGCCGGCGACCTGGTCGACTCCTACGGGGTGGCGCTCGGCGAAGCGGCGGGCGAAACCCTTGTCTACGTCGCCGACGCCGGGACCGACACGATCAAGGTCTTCGAACCCGGAGTCGACGCGCTCGAACCGGTGGCCGAGATCGGCGGCGGCGCCACCCCGTCGGGCGCCTTCTCCTCGCTGCGCGACGCGGCCCTCGCCGTCGACCGCCAGAGCGGGGAGGTCTACGTCACCGACCTGCTCCAGCCGGAAGGGTACGAACGCCCGGAAGCCGCCGTCTACGCCTTCGCGGCGAACGGTTCGTACCTGGGCAGGCTGAAGCGGAACGTCGTCGACGCGCTGCCGGCGGGGCTCGCCGTCGACAACTCGGCGGCCGCCTCGAAGGGCCGGGTCTACGTCACCACCGGCAACAGCGAAGGGGCGAGCGTCTACGCCTACCGCCCCGGGGAAGCGTCGCCCTCGCCGCCGGTCTGCGCGCCGGAAGGGCCGTGCCCGGCAGCGGCGGCAGCGGGCTCGCCGCTGCCGCTCGTGGCCTCGCTCGCAACCGCTTCGATGTCGCCGGCGGCGAGCGGTGCCTCCGGCGGCGCGTCCGCGGGCATCGCCCCGCGCAGGGGCGGTTCGGGCGGGGGAGTGACCGTGCAGAAGGGCACTCTCCGGATCCGGGTCTCCGCCCGCCTCTCGCCCCGCCGGCTGCCCCGCCACGGACGGGCGCCGGTCTCGCTGGCGATCGCCGGCAGCGTCTCGACCACCGACGGCAGCGAACCGCCGCGGCTGACCCGGATGCGGATCGAGTTCAACCGCCACGGCGCGATCGACGCCGCGGGGCTGCCGAAGTGCCCCTACGGCCGCATCCGCACCGCCTCGACCCGTCGTGCATCGACCGCCTGTCGCGGAGCCCTGGTCGGCAGCGGGCGGTTCCACGCCGATGTCGTCCTGGGGGGGCAGGAGCCCTACCCGAGCGAAGGGAAGATGCTCCTCTTCAACGGAGTCCAGCACGGCAGGCCGGTCATCTTCGGCCACATCTACTCGCCCCACCCGTTCGCCTCGTCGTTCGTAATCGTCTTCGCTCTCGGACACACCTCCCACGGCGCCTATGGCACCGTGCTCACCGCCGACCTGCCCCGCGCGCTCGGCAACTGGGGATACCTGACCGGGATCCAGATGCGGATCTGGCGCCGTTTCTCCCACCGGGGCGTGCGCCGCAGCTATCTCAGCGCCGGTTGCCCGGCGCCGAAAGGGTTCACCGAGGTCCCCTTCCCGCTGGCCCGGACCAGCTTCGAGTTCGCCGGGTCGGGGACCCTGCGGGCGGTCGAAACCAGCAGCTGCCGGGTGCGGGGGAGGTGACGTGGCGAGCCGGCGAGTCACCGAGCCGGTGGTCCCGGCCTCGGGTAGATCGGCCGGGGGTTGGGCCGCCGAGCTCCGGTGCCGGCTGGAGTCCCGGCGGGGAGAGCTGGAGGCGGCCTTCCTGACCCGCGTCTACGGCATCGCCGATCCGACCGAGGTCGGCGACCCGATGTACCTGGACGGGATGAGGGGCGCGGTCGCGGCGGCAACCGACTACGCGCTCGGCGCACTCGAGCACCGCGAGCGGCTGCAGCACGTCCCGGTTCAGCTCCTGGCGCAGGCCCGTGCTGCGGCGCGCAACGGGGTCGGGCTGGACACGGTCCTGCGGCGTTACTTCGGCGGATACTCGCTGCTGGGCAACTTCATCCTCGAAGAGGCCTCCCGCGCCAGGGTGCCCGCCGCGGACCTGAAGGAGCTGCTGCAGACCAGTGCCGCCCACCTCGACGTCCTCCTCAAGGCGGTAAGCGAGGAACACCGGCGCGAGGCTGCCGGCATGGCCATCTCCAGCGAGTGGTGCAGAGTGGAGCGGATCGAGCACCTGCTCGCCGGCGAGCTGGTCGACGTCTCCGAGTTCGGCTACGACTTCGAAGGCCGGCACCTGGGGCTGGTCGGGGTCGGGGCCGAAACCGAGGTGCCGCTGCGGGCGATCGCCGCCCGGCTCGATCGCCGCCTCCTCCTGGTCCGGCGGGACCACGACGTCTGCTGGGCCTGGTTCGGGGGCCTGCGCGAGATCGACGGCGACGACCTCGCGGCGGCCCTTTCGACCCTATGGCCGGGGCGGGCGGGCCTCGCACTGGGAGAGCCGGCAGAGGGCCTCGACGGCTGGCGACTCACGCACCGGCAGGCGAACGCGGTGCTGCGGATCGCCGCCCGCCGCCCCGGAGCGCCCGTTCGCTACCGGGAGATGGCGATCCTGGCCAGCGTGGTGGAAGACGAGGTCCTGGTCAGGTCGCTGCGGCAGATCTACCTGGCGCCGATCGAGCAGAGGCGGGACGGAGGAGCGCTGGCGAAGGAAACGCTGCGCGCCTACTTCGCGACCCACCGCAACGTCAGCTCGGCGGCGGCGATGCTGAACCTGAGCCGCCAGGCCGTGACCAAGCGGCTGCGCGCCGTGGAGGAGGCGCTGGGGTGCCCGATCGAGTCCTGCGGGGTGGAGCTGGAGGCGGCGCTGCGGATCGAGGAGATCGAGGCGCTGTAAGGGTTTGGAAATGCAACCGGCACCCGACGGTACGGACCAAATCGACACCGTTTATCCAGGTCACGATGGAGATGATCGCCACGGGCGATTTCGCCCTTCACCTATAGCACTGTACACACAGAAATCGTAAGTCCTGGAAGGTAGGGGTAATAGTGAGATCATCTGCACCAAAGAGACAAAGGTCAGCAAAGCTGGCGCTGTGCTTGCTCGCGGGGCTCAGCCTCGCGCTGGCGCTGACCGGCACCGCAGCGGCGAGCGAAACCACCGGGTTCGTCGCCGAAAGCTATCCCGCTTCGGTGACCGGCACTCAATCGAGCACGCTGAACATTTCAACCAGCTACGGCAATTTCACGTGTAAAAACACGAAACTCGAAGGGACCGCGTGGGGACCATCGAAGTCCCTTGAAACCGAACATGTCGTGTCGTCCGAATACTGCACCGGCCCGTTCTACAGCGTCTATCAGTTGCAGGCCTCGGGTTGCCAGTTCAAGTACACCTCGACCGCAAGCGGCAGCGGCCAGATGTCGGTCGTCCCGGAAGGTTGCGGACCGGTTCGCCTGAAAGCCCCCGGTGGCGGGTTCTGCGACATCGAAATTCCCTCCCAAACGGCCCTCAACGCGTCTCTGACCAACACCGGCAGCGGCAGCGGTGCTGGCGTCCGGGCCGAAACCAGGGCCACGAACCTCGTCTGGGTCCAGGGCTGCACGGGCACGAAACACACCAACGGAGCGATTGAAGCGACCTGGAACCTGACCGCGAAGAACGGGTCCGGCGGGGCCGACGGTCTCTCGATCGACGAAGAATTCCAGATCGCACCCGGTGCGTCGACGGGGCTTGCGAGCGGCGTCGGCTCGGGCGCGGCGACCCTGGCGGGTAGCGTCAACGCGCACGATCTCGATACCTCCTACTGGTTCGAATACGGAACCACCGCGTCCTACGGCTCGAAAAGCTCGGAAGGCGAAGTCGGCCACGGCAGCACCGCGGTCTCCGTAACCAAGGGCCTCGAAGGGCTGAGCAGCGGCACCGTCTACCACTACCGCCTCGTGGCCAAAAACGAAAGCGGCACCAGCTACGGGCGGGACGAGACGTTGCAGACCGTGAACAGCGGCGCGACGCCGGCGGCCTTCTCATGGCCGAGCGGCACTACCGTGCAGGTCGCGACGGCGCTGAGCGGCGAACAGGTGTTCAAAACCGCCAAGGGCAACGTCAGCTGCCAGCAGGTCGGCGGGTCCAGCGGCGCCCTCTCGGGCACCGGCGCGAGCAGCCTGCCAGTCGGAGAACTGTCATACCACGACAGTGAAAAGACGAAATGCCGCGGGCCGTTCGGAACCAGCCCCACCGTGGAAACCAACGGCTGCGAGCTGCAGTTCCACGCCGGCGAACACGGCGGCACGAACGAAGCCGACGGCTCGGTGACGCTCGGCGGTTGCACCGGCGGCCAGAACGCGATCGTGATGAACGCAGCCGGCTGCGTGATCAAGCTGCCCGCCCAGAGCCTGGGCGCGGTGACGCTGGTCACGATCGGCGGCGGCCTGATCGAAGCCCAGGTGAACGCGACCGGGCTGACCGACGAAATCAGCGGGTACCTCTGCGGGACCGGCACGTACACCAACGGCTCCTACACGGGAACGATCGTGCTGAACGGATCGAAAGGGAACCTCACCGTCGAATAGCGGTTGGCTCTAAGATGCCGGGAGGGGAGCCTCCTCTCCCGGCGTCCCTCTTGCAAGGGTGCCGGCGGAACAGCTGACACCCTTCAGAAAAGCGGTGGCTTGCGCTCCGGGGCAGACTCTGCTTTCCTAGTTCCGCGGGCGCGGGGGCCTGCGGAACATCCGATCAGGGACCTGAGCGCGGCGTACCGGGGTTCGACGCCCGCCTGGAGGAGACACAGGGAAAGGTGCAGACGTCGAACAGGAAGGCCGCCCCTCGCGGGTTGAAGCGCAGAGCGCCAGCCGCGCTGCTGCCGGCCCTGCTCGCCGCGGCGCTCGCCGCCTCGACCGCGACGGCAGCCGGATTGCCCGGCCCGCCCGGGTCGGATCGCGCCTACGAGCAGGTCAGCCCGCCCGACGCCGGCGGCAACCCGATCGTCGGCGGGCTCGGCTTCGCCGACGACGGCAACGGCGCCTACTACCAGGTGCTCGGCGGGCTCTCGCAGGGCAACAGCGGCAGCTTTGCCGGCATCTACTACGCGGAACGCACTGCCTCGGGCTGGGTGACTCGAACAGACGTGTTGCCGCCTCGCTCGGAACTGGCCGGTTTGAACTGGACGCCCCCGATGGGGAGCAGCGCTCTCTCGACCGTGGTCTCGGTCAACCATCAGGCGATACAAGGTGGGCAGAGCGCGGCCTTCGCACTGCGGACAGACGGGCCGCCGCGGAAGCTGGTCGAGGCCACCGGCGACGAGTACCAGGGGCTGGTCCTCGCCTCCGACGACGGGTCCCGCGTCGTTGAGCCGCTGCGGGGCCAATTCGATCCGCGCTATCCGGCCGCCGCCTCCTCGGTTCAGCTCTATGACATCGGCTCCGGCGCCGCGCGCCTCGCCAGCCTCCTGCCGGGTAACGCGGTCGCCACCTGCGGGGTCGGCGGGCCGATGTCGATCCAGTCGCTTCCAGCCGAATATCTCAACCCGCCGCGGCGGGCGACGCACTACCTCTCGGCGGACGGGTCGCTCCTCTTCTTCACCAGCCAGGGCAACGACTGCGGCGGCGAAGCGCATCTCTACATGCGGGACTTCGAGCAGGAAACGACCACCGAGATCTCTCCTCCACCTGTATCCGGCCCCGCCTGCGGCTCGGCGCTGATCAAGTCGACCCCAGGGGCGGTCTTCTTCTGGACCCAGGCTCGGCTGACCGCAGACGACTCGGAAATCTCCGGCGCCTGCAGCGTCGGCGAACAGACCGGCAGCGCCAAAGGCGGAGACGTCTACCGGTACGCGCTCACGTCGGGGTCGCTCGAATGCGTGACCTGCGGATTCGGCGGCGAGGCGAACGTGCTGGCGCCCGGCGGGAGCGAAGGGGCGGGCGCCGGGATCGCGGTGGCCGAAGACGGCTCGCGCGTCTACTTCACCACGCTGAGCCGGCTGCTCCCGGACGCGCCCGCCGAAGGCACCCGGGCGATCTACCGGGTGAACGTCGGGAGCGGCGCGCTCGCCTCCGTGGGACCGCTCCCCAGCGGCCAGATCGGCGACAACCCCAAGGCGGAAGAGGGAATTACCCCCGATGGCGCGGTGATCGTCTTCCAGTCCTCGGGCACCGCGCTGAACTCGCTCACCGGCAGCGACAACGGCGGCACCGCGCAGTACTACCGGTACGACGACCGGGACCGGACTCTGGTCTGCGTCTCCTGCCCTCAGGACGGCTCGCCGCCGCGGGCCGGGGTCGCCGGCGCCGAAGGGGGGCTGCTTGCGCTCGCCGGACCGGGCCCGAACATGACGGCGCTCGACGCCGCGGGGGACGTCTTCTTCAGGACGCCGACCGCGCTCGTTCCCGAGGATCGGAATACCGCCGCGGCGGGCGAAGACCCGACGATCGGCACCGACGACTACGAGTGGCGCGACGGCCGGCTGCTGCTGATCACCGACGGGCAGTCGCGCTGGGTCCCGGGGATGGCCCCGGACATCGCCGGCGTCACCCCGAGCGGGAGGGACGTCTTCTTCGACGCCGCGGCTCAGTACACGCCGGACGCCGTCGACGCGACCCGCCGTCTCTACGACGCCCGGATCGGCGGCGGCTTCGAATTCCCCTCGTCGCTCGACCCCTGCGCCGTGGGGATCTGCCCCGGGGGGGTGGGGGGCGGCCCCGAAGAAGCCTCCCCCGGCACCGCGACCTACGCCGGCGCCGGCAATCCGCGGCCGCGCCGTTGCCGGCACGGCCGGGTCCGCCGCAAGGGCCGCTGCGTGAGCAGGCCCCGGCACCACCGGCACCACCGGCGGCACGGGCGGCACCGCCGGCCGGGCAGGTCGCGAGCGGGACAACGATGAAGCGCGCCAAACTGAGACCGGGCAAGTGGGCCGCGGGAGCCGCGCTTCTCGCCTGCCTGCTCCTCCTCTGCGGGGCGGCCCAGGCGGCGCCGGCCGAGGCGGCGCCGATCTGGAAGCTGGACCTCCACCACAGCCCGACCAATTTCGCGCCCGGCGGCCAGGGGGAATTCTGGGTCGACCTCGACAACGTCGGCGACGCCGAAACCAGCGGCCCCTTCGTCTTCTCTCTCCAGCTGCCGCCGGGCCTGTCGCGGGCGTCGGCGGGCGAAATCTCCCTCGACATACCCTTCGGCGTCAGTTGGAGCTGCCCCGGCTCGCCGGGGGACCAGAGCTTCACCTGCACGGGGACGGGTGGGATCCCGCGGCACCACCTGAGCCGCAAGCTGACCCTGACCGTCGACGTCGCGCCCGGCGCGTCAGGGCCGTTGACGGTGACCGGCGGCGTTTCCGGCGGCTCTGCCGCGAACTCCGCCCAGGCCGAGGAGACGGTGACGGTCGACCTGAGCCCGGCCGGCTTCGGCAGCGTGCCCGGCAGCTTCGCACCCGGCTTCTTCGCGTCGGACGGATCGAGCCCGGATCGCGAAGCCGGCTCTCATCCCGACCTGTTCTCGATCCCGCTCGAATTCAACTCGGTTTCCCGGCCCACGGCGGAACTCCCGGCCCGCAAGCTTCCGGTAGAGAACGTGCGCGACGCCGGCGTCGACCTGCCGGCCGGGCTCACGGCGAGCCCGAGCGCGGTGGGGGAATGCGAGCCGGCGCAGTTTGCCGAGGCGGCCTGCCCCCTCTCGAGCCAGGTCGGCCGGGTGGACGTGGGGCTGGCCGAAGTGAACCCGAGCGAAGACGTGGTAAACGGCCTCACCACCGGCGTCTTCAACCTCGTCCACCCGCGCGGCGTGCTGTCGGACCTGGGATTCAACATCTTCGGCAACCAGGTCCATCTGCGGACCTCGCTCGACCCGGCCCACGGCTACGCGATCCGAGGCCGGCTTTCCAACCTGAACGAGACGATCCCGATATTCTACGCGGACCTGACCCTCTGGGGAGTCCCGGGCGCGCCCGCCCATGATTCCGAGCGCTGCTCGGCTTTTTCGGCTCTCGGCTTCGCCGGCGGCGACACCAGCGGCGAATGCCAGACGGAAGCCCCGCCCCGACCTTTCCTCACCCTTCCCGCCGGATGTGGGCCCGCCGGCAGCTTCAGCCTCGACGAATACGACTCGTGGGACCACCCGGGCATCTTCGGCGCGGCGATCTCCTACCGGCCTACGGGAGACCTCGTCGGCTGCGGAGCCGCGAGCTTCGAACCCGTGCTCGAGGTGCGCTCCCTCGGCAACCGCACCAGCTCGCCGAGCGGCCTCGCGATCAGGCTGCACGTGCCGCAGACGGCGGCCCCCGGCGGCCTCGCTACGCCGCCGATGAAGGAGCTGCGGCTGACCCTCCCCCCGGGAATGCACCTCTCCCCGTCCGCCGCCGCCGGGTTGGGATCCTGCTCGCCCCGCGAGATCGGCCTCGGCAGCAATGACCCGCCGAGCTGCCCCGGCAGCTCGCGGATCGGCGAAGCGTCTCTGCGCACCCCGCTCCTGGCGCAGCCGCTGCAGGGCTCCGTCTACCTGGCGACGCCGGGCGACAACCCCTCCGGCTCCACCTTCGCCCTTTACCTCGTGCTGCAGGACGTCGAAGCACGGGGAATCGTCCTCAAGCTCCCCGGGCGCCTGCTCCCCGACCCGGCGACCGGCCAGATCACGGCGGAGTTCGACGGGCTGCCGCAGCTTCCGCTCGAAACGCTCGACCTGACCTTCCCGGGCGGGGACCGGGCGCTGCTGGCCTCCCCGTCCGGCTGCGGCTCCCAGCTCGTCAGCGGAGACGCTCGTTCCTACGCGGAGCCGGATGTCGCGGTGAGCCTGAGCGACCGCTACGAGCTCGGCGAAGGCCCCGGCGGCGAAGCCTGCGGCGGCGCGGCCGGCGCGGCTCCGTTCGCTCCCCAGGCGAGTCTCGGCGGCGTCTCGGCGCGGGCGGGGGCGAAGACGCCGCTGGTCTTCAGGCTGCGCCGGTCCGACGGGGAACAGGGCATCGGCCGGATCGGCGCCGTCCTCCCACCCGGGGTGGCGGCGGACGTCGCAGGGGTGCCCGTCTGCCCGGAGGGGGAGGCGGCCACGGGCTGCCCGGAAGCGAGCCGCGTCGGCCAGGCGGTGCTGCGGGTCGGCGTCGGGCCGCTCCCGCTCCCGGTCACGGGCAGGGTGTTCCTCGCCGGGCCATACGAGGGGGCGCCGTTCTCGCTATCGGTCGAGGCTCCCTTCCACGCGGGACCGTTCGACCTGGGAGTTCTGCGCTCCCGGCTCGCTGTCGCTCTCGATCCCCATACCGGGCAGCTCAGCGTTTCCAGCGACACGCTGCCGGCGATCAACGCCGGGGTGCCGATCGACTACCGCAGCATCTACCTCATCCTGGATCGCCCCGGGTTCATCCGCAACCCCACCAGCTGCGAGCCGATGCGGACTGAAGCGAATGCGGTCTCGACCGGCGCCGCGGTCGCGAAGCTCGGCAGCCGATTCCAGGTCGGCGACTGCGCGGCGCTGCGGTTCGAGCCGCGGCTCGGGCTGCGGCTGGCGGGCGCGCTCGGCCGCAACGGGCACCCGGCCCTGCGGATGGCCCTGGGGGCGCGCTTGGACGAGGCCAGGCTTGCCTCCGCCTCGGTCGTCCTGCCGCAGGGCCAGCTGCTCGACGTCCACCGGCTTGGCTCGCTCTGTGCGCGCGGGCTGCCGCCTGGGCGCTGTCCGGCCGCCTCGCGCCTCGGCCACGCGACGATCCGCAGCCCGCTGCTGCCGCAGCCGCTGCGCGGGCCGGTCTACCTGCGCGCGCCGAGCCATCGCTACCCCGACCTGGTCGCCGAGGTCGAGGGCGCGGGAGTGCGCCTCGTCCTCCACGGCCGCACCGGCACCACCCGCGACGGCCGCCTCCGCTTCCGCCTCCTCGGCCTCCCCGACCTGCCGCTCTCGCAGGCCACCGTCGTCCTCGCCGGCGGCCGCCGCGGCATCGTCGCCAACAGCCGCCCCCTCTGCGGCCACAGGCAGCGCGGCTACGCCCGGCTCGCGGGCCAGAACGGCAAGCGAGCCAACGCCCGCCCGGTCCTCAGGCTCAGCGGCTGCGCGAGCCGCCATCCTCGGGGCAAGCGCTAGAAATCGGGATTGGTCATTGCGGCCTCGTTCCTACCCGACCGCGACAACCTCGAGCCCGAGCTTCCGCGCCGCCTTGCGCAGGTCGGCGTCGAAGCTGGCGATCGAGGCGCGGTGCTCCTGCGCCGCTGCCAGCACGCAGCAGTCGGGAAGCTTCCGGCCGCTCCCGGCGCGCAGGCTCGCGAGGCGGGCGGGTACATCCTCGCCGAGGCCGAGCTCCTCGACGCCGAGCCGTGCGAGCACCGCCCGCGCCTCGTCCAGCCGCTTCGCCCGCGCCGGCGCCACCAGCGTCTCGGCCAGGGTGATCGCGCTCGCCCCCAGCGGCTCGGCGTCGGTCGCCGCCAGCAGCGCGGTGGCGCTCTCGTGATGCGGGTCCCGCGCGTCGAGGTGCCCGATCAGCACGCTCGCGTCGAGGACGATCACTCCGGCCAGTCTTCGCGCAGCCGCTCCAGTTCGCCCGGCTCGTAGACGCCGCTCAGCGTCCCCGCGGTCTCGGCGACGGCGGCTCGCCGCGCCGCCCCCTCCCGCTCGATCGCCTCGCGGCCGGCCGCCGCCAGCCGCAACAGTAGCTCCTTGCGGCTCCGCACCTCGGGCCAGCGCCGCTCCGCAACCTCCAGCAGCTTGCTGACCTCACCGCTGTCGGTCACCGTGTAGCGAGGCCTGGTCGTAGGCATGGGAGGGAGTGTAGCACTAAAAGCACTAGGTGCAGCACCTCCAAAAAATTCGGTCTCATACACCTATATATGTGTATATTCCCGTGCATGCGTACCAACATCGAGATCGACGATCGCGTGATGAAGGAGGCCCAGCGGCTGCTCGGGACCCCGACCAAGCGCGAGACCGTTGACACCGCCCTGCGTGAGGTGGTCGCCAGGCACCGGCGGATCGGGGTGCTCGACCTGCGGGGGAAGGTGCACTGGGAGGGCGATCTCTCCGAGAGTCGCAGCGGCCGCGGGTGATCGTCGTCGACACCAGCGTCTGGATCGATCTCCTCAACGACGTCGAGACGCCGCCGGCACAGCGCTGCGCCGAGCTGATCGAGGCCGGCGAGCCGGTTGCCCTGACCGACGTCATCCTCACCGAGGTGCTGCAGGGGCTGCGCTCCGAGCGCGAGGCGAAGCTCGTCGAGCAACATCTGCGCGCCTTCCCGATCCTGCGGCTCGAGGGCCTCGACGACTTCGTCCTCGCCGCCGAGCTCTACCGGCGCGCGCGGAGCGCGGGGATCACGATCCGCAAGACCCTGGACTGCCTGATCGCCGCGCCCTGCGTTCGCACCGGCGCCCCGCTCCTGCACGCCGACGCCGACTTCGACCGTCTCGCCGGCTGCACCGACCTGCGGATCTGGAGCGACTGACGGCCCGACCCTATGCTGTTATGATGTAGCGCGATGATGGTTAGGACGCAGATCGCGCTCGACAGCGAGGAACATCGGCGAGCCAAGCGCCGGGCGGCGGAGATGAACATGTCGCTCGCCGAGTACGTGCGGCAGGTCGTGCGCCGCGATCTCGGGGGGGAGGAGCGGCCCAAAGGCGACATCAGTGCCATCTTCGGCCTGGGTTCGTCGGGCCGGTCGGACGTGTCCCAGAACAAGCAACGCTTTGTCAGCGAGGCGGTCGAGGCGGAGTACCTGCGCAAGACGGGGCGGGCAAGGTCGGCGGGG
The DNA here is from genome assembly GCA_963800355.1 of uncultured Actinomycetes bacterium. Classification (GTDB taxonomy): domain Bacteria; phylum Actinomycetota; class Thermoleophilia; order Solirubrobacterales; family 70-9; genus VAYN01. The sequence continues at coordinate 80,519 of CAWDAP010000003.1, forward strand.
AAGCTCGAGTCCGGCGACGACTCGACCCTCGACCGGCGTTGAGCCTGTTCGTCGATAGCTCGGCCTTCTATGCGGCGGTCGACGACGACGACAGCCTGAGCAACCGCTCGCGCGAGCTGCTCTCGGCTGACGAGCCGATTCTCACCAGCGACCATGTGCTCGTCGAGTGCTGGCTGCTGCTCCAGCGTCGCCTCGGCGCCAGGGTGGCCGACGAGTTCTGGGCGGGGATCCGATCCGGCGGAGTCGCTATCGAGCAGGTGACTCCCACCGACCTGGACGCCGCCTGGCGGATCGGCGAGGCCTTCCCCGACCAGTCGTTCTCGATCGTCGATCGCACCAGCTTCGCCGTCATGGAGCGCCTCGGAGTCCATCGCGCGATCGCCTTCGACGACGATTTCGCCATCTACCGCTTCGGCCGCCGCGGCGAGCGGGCGTTCGAGGTCCTGCGCTGAGGCCGACCTTCAGGAGTCGAGGCCGGGGATCTCGGCGGCGACCGTCTCAGTTCAGCGGCAATGTCGCACGGGTGCTACGCTTGGCCGATGTCCTATGAGCTGAGCCAGCGGGAGCTGCGCAACCGCAGCGGCGAGATCATGCGCGCGCTTGACCGTGGCGAGGACTTCGTCGTCACCCGCAACGGCGTCGCGGTCGGCGAGCTGCGCCCGGTTCGGCGGCGCCGGTTCATTCGTAAGGAGGCCCTGCTGGACCTCCTCGCGGGCGCGCCGCCGATCGACTACGAGCGCTTCCGATCCGACGTCGACGCATTCCTCGACCAGGACCCGACGCCACGTGGCTGAGGCGCCCGAGCGCGGCCTGCTCGACACCTCCGTCGTCATCGACCTCGAGCAGGTCGATCCGGCTCGTCTCCCCGCCGAGCTGGCGGTCTCGGCGATCACCTTCGCCGAGCTGGCCGCCGGCCCGCACGCCACTGACGATCCCACCGAGCGAGCCCGCCGCCAGGACCGCCTCCAGCGGATCGAGGCCGCGATCGAATCGCTCCCTTTCGACGACGCCTGCGCCCGCGCCTACGGCCGGGTCTACGCCGCGGTGGCGCAAGTCGGGCGCAAGGCGCGCGGCCCGCGGGTGCTCGACCTCCTGATCGCGTCAACCGCAATCGCCCACGGGCTGTCGCTCTACACCCGCAACCCCGACGACCTCCGCGGCCTCGACGCCCTGCTGGACACGATCCCGCTCCCCGCTTCCAAGAGCTTGTGAGGTAACAACGGTAATACAGTTGTAAAGTTAACCGGCCTTTTCTACACTCGGGCCATGCAGTTCGTCGGCAGAGAGCGCGAGATGGGCCTGTTGCGGCGGCGGCTGGAGAGCGTGCGCGAGTCCGGTCGCGGCGAGCTGTTGGCGGTGCGCGGCCGCCGTCGGGTCGGGAAGTCGCGGCTTGCCGAGGAGTTCGCCGGCTCTGCCGAGGTGCCCTACGTCTTCTTCACCGCCACCCAGCGGGAATCCGCCGACGAGCTCGACCGCTTCGTCGATGCGCTCGAGCAGTCCTCGGCGCCTGCGGCCGAGCAGGTCCGGCGGGGCCTGCGTCCCGAAACCTGGGAGGCGGCGCTCGAGCTGGCCGCGACGGGCGCGACGCGGGAGCGGCCCGTGGTCCTGGTGATCGACGAGTTCCCCTACCTCGTCGCCCGCGAGCCGAGCATCGAGGCGACTCTGCAGAAAGCCTGGGACCGGCGGTTGCAGGACCAGCCGGCGATGGTGCTGCTGATCGGCTCCGACGAGGCGATGATGCGGGCGCTGAACGAGCGGGGGCGGCCGCTCTACGACCGGCTCAGGGAGATGGTCGTGAGGCCGCTGAGCCCGGCCGCGCTCGGCGATCTGCTCGGCCTGGCCCCGGCCGAGGCTCTCGACGCCCACCTCGCGATCGGCGGCTTCCCGGTGCTGGCCGGGGAGTGGGGGCCGGGCCGCACCCTGCGCCAGTACCTGGCCGAGGCGCTGACCGACCCGACCTCCTTCTTCGTGGTCAGCGCCGAGCGGTCGCTGGCGGCCGAGTTCCCGGCGGCGAGGGGCCGGGAAGTGCTGCGGGCGATCGGCTCCGGGTCGCGGGCCTACTCGGCGATCCTCAGCCGCACCGGCCTCTCGGCGACCACCGTCAACGAGACCCTCGACGCCTTGCGGAAGCGCGGGGCGATCAGCCGGCGCACCCCCTATTCGGCGAAGCCCTCGCCGCGGACCGTCCTCTGGGAGGTGGTCGACCCCTACATGCGGTTCTGGCTGCGATTCGTCGCCGGGCAGATCGACCTGATCGAACGTGGCCGGGGGTCGCTGCTGCTGGAGGACTTCGAGCGCAGCTGGCCGAGCTACCGGGGGAGCGCGATCGAGCACCCGGTCCGCGAAGCGATCGAGCTGATGCTCCCCGACGAGGAGCGCTTCGGCGGCGCGCGCCACGTCGGGGCCTACTGGAACCGGGTGGGGTCGGTCCAAGTGGACCTGGTCGGCGGGGACGCGATGCCGGCCGCGGCGGCGATCGGCTTCGTCGGCTCGATCAAGTGGCGGGCCCGAAGGCCCTTTTCGAAAGCCGACGCGCTCGCCCTGGCGGCGGCTCGCCCGGACGTGCCCGGCGCGGGCGAGGAGACCCTGCTGGTGGGCGTCTCCTCGAGTGGCTTCGACGACGACGCTCCGCTGGACGTGCGCCTGACGCCGGACGACCTGGTCGACGCCTGGCGGGCCACCGCTGCGGCCGGCGAGCAGGCGTTCGAGGCCCTGGGCTGAGGTGCAGGCGCTGTGCATTTACGACGCTTAACCGTCATTTTGCATGGTAAAATAACGACAAGATGTCATTACATGACCTGGATCGGATGTATAGCCCACCCCGGGACAGCTTCTTCCTGTTCGGGTTGCGCGGAGTCGGCAAGAGCACCTGGGTCGCGAAGCAGTTCCCGGATGCGCATCGTTTCGACCTGCTCGACGAGGGGCTCTACCAGAGCCTGCTGGCCGATCCAGGGCAGTTCGCCGGCGAGCTTCGCCGCCTCGACCCCGGGAGCCGGGTGGTGGTCGACGAGGTCCAGCGGCTGCCCGGCCTGCTGAACGAGGTCCATCGCTTCATCGAGGAGCGGGGGCTGCGGTTCGCGCTGTTGGGCTCCAGCGCTCGCAAGCTCCGCGCGGCGGGCGTCAACCTGCTCGGCGGCAGGGCGCTGTGGCGGGAAATGTTCCCGCTCACCCCCGAGGAGCTGGGGGAGGACTTCGACCTCGACCGGGCGCTGGAGATCGGGTCGCTGCCGCTGGTCCTCGCCGCCGAGTCCGCGCCCGAGACGCTGCGCGCCTACGTCCAGCTCTACCTGCGCGAGGAGATCAAGGGCGAGGCGCTGGTCCGCAACCTGCCCGGCTTCGCCCGCTTCCTGCCGGTCGCCGGCCTCTTCCACGGCCAGGTCCTCAACGTCGCCGGGCTCGCCCGCGACGCCGGCGTCGCGCGGACCACGGTCGAGGGCTACCTGGACGTGCTGGAGGACACTCTGCTGGCGCGGCGGCTGCCGGCGCACGAGGCGCGCCTGCGCGCCCGCGAGCGCAGGCATCCCAAGCTCTACTGGATGGACCCGGGGGTCGCCCGCGCGGCGAAGGGCGCGCTCGGCGCGGTCGCCCCCGAGGAGCGTGGCCACCTGCTCGAGGGCTGGGTGCAGACGCTGCTCCGCACCTACATGGCCGAGCGCGGGCTCGCCGAGGAGATCTCCTACTGGGCGCCGGCCGGCGCGAAGCGGCTCGAGGTCGACTTCCTGCTGCGCCGCGGCGAGGAGCTCTGTGCGCTGGAGGTGAAGGCAGCCGGCCGCGTCCACCCCGGCGACCTCGCCGGCCTGCGCGCGATCGGCGAGCTGCCGGGCCTGCGCCGCCGGGTCCTCGTCCACCGCGGCGAGCGGCCGACGAGGACCGAGGACGGAATCGACGTCTGGCCGATCGAGACCCTCCTCGAGGCCCTCGCCGCCGGCCGCCTCTGGCCCTGAGCGCGCATCCGACCTTGGGCCCACCCCGCTGTGCCCGGAATCGGATGCGCTTGTCCAGCCGCTCGGCCGTCGCGGGAGCCACGACCGCCGCTCAACCGCCGGTGCCGAGCGCCTCCGGGAGGTCCGCCCACGCGACCAGACCCCCCTCTTTCCGCGACTGCGATTCCTCGCCGCCGTAGACGACCAGGCGACGCTCGATTCGCCAACGCTTGTCGCCGCGAGCGGCAACCAGGTCGTCGAGGGCCGCGAAGGCGGCGAAGTGGTCGCTGCGCGGCGTCCGTCCGGCCTTCGCCTCCATCAGCGTCAGCTCGGCGCCGTGCTCCAGAACCAGGTCGACCTCGTGCCGGTCGCGCTCGCGAAAGAAGGAGAGCTGGGGGCGCAGGCCTCGGTGGCGGTGCCACTTGACCACCTCCGATACGACCCAGCCCTCGAACATCGCGCCCCGCAACGGGTGGGTGGCGAGCTGCCCGGGCTCCTCGATGCCGAGCAGGTTTGCGGCAAGGCCGGGATCGTGGAAGTAGAGCTTCGGGTGTTTCGCCAGCCGCTTGCCCAGGTTGGCGTGGAACGGGGGCAGGCGGAAGACGATGAAGCTCGCTTCCAGGGTCGAGAGCCAGCGCCGCGCGGTGGGCGGGGAGACGCCGCAGTCGGAGGCGAGCGAGCTGAGGTTGAGGACCTGGCCGACCCGGCCGGCGCACATGCGCAGGAAGATGTGAAAGGTGTCCAGGTCGCCGACGGCGAGCAGGCTGCGGACGTCGCGGTCGAGGTAGGTGGCCGCGTAGTCGGCAAGCCACCGGGCGGGAGGGAGGTCACGATCGTGGATGCGCGGGTAACCGCCTCGCCAGATCGTCGCGTCGAGGTCGGTCGTGGCGCCGTCGAAGCGGCGGATCTCGCCGAGTTCCAGGGGCAGCAGCTCGAGCAGCGCGGTCCGGCCGGCCAGCGACTGACTCACTCCCTGTAGCAGCGAGAGGTTCTGCGAACCGGTGAGGACGAAGCGGCCGGGTGAGGGGTCTTCGTCGACGATCCCCTGCAGATAGGAGAGCAGCTCCGGCGCGCGCTGGATCTCGTCGAGGACGGCGCCCTCGGCGAACCGGGCCAGGAAGCCGACCGGATCGTCGTCGGCAAACTCCCGCTCGGAAGGGGTCTCCAGCGAAACGTAGGGATGGTCCGGGAAGGCCATCCGCGTCAGGGTCGTCTTGCCCGACTGGCGGGGACCGGTGATCGTGACCACCGGGTTAAGCGCCGCCGCGGCCTTCGCCTGCTCTTCGAGCGTGCGTCGAATCATCGGGCAATATGAATATCAGATGTTCGTTTTGCCCAACGCAAGATAGCTGCAAGGTTGGGACAGGGGGTTACTCTTCAGAAAAGGCTGATTGCCTTTCCGGTTGCCCTGTGCTTTTATCAAGGCGTTGATCAGGGATGAGCAGGGAACACCGAGCTACCGGACCCGGCCGACCGCGGGTCGTGCCTGAGGAGGGTGGGGCGCGCGGGCGCGCCGTCGCGACGCTTGCCTCGACCCTGGCGCTGGTCGCCGTCCTCGGCCTGATCGGGCTGGGCGTCGAGGGGAAGCTGCGCCCGACCTCGCTGGCGATCGGCGGCACCGCCTCGGCCGAAGGGGAAGCGCTGGCCGAGGAGCACTTCGGCGCCTCCTCGCCCTTCGCGGTCCTGCTGCGCGGGCCGGCGGGGGCGATCGAACGGCAGGGGCCGCGGCTCGCGGCGGCGCTGCGGCGGGAGTTTCCGGCGGTGACGGTGATCTCGCCCTGGGACGGGGCCGCCGCGGCGCGCAAGCTGCCGGCGCCGCCGTCCGGGGCGCCGCCCGGCGAGCGCTCGCGCGCCCTGCTCCTGCTCGACTTCCACCGGCCCCTGGACGAAGCGATGCGCCACACCGTGCCGGCGCTCGAAGACGCCCTCGCCGCCCACGTCCACCCGCCGCTGCGGGCGACGCAGTCGGGCTACGCGACGATCTCGCGCGCCCTGCAGCACGAATCGCTCGCCGCCGCCGAGCGGGCCGAGCTGCTGGCGGCGCCGCTGCTGGCGATCGTCCTGCTGCTCGTCTTCCGCTCGGTCCTCGCCGCCCTGATCTCGCTCGCCTTCGGCGCGATCACCGTCCTCGCCGGCCGCGGCGTCCTCGTCTTCCTCACCTCGCTGATGCCGATCGACGCCCTCTCGCTCGTCGTCTGCACGATGATGGGGCTGGCGCTGGGGGTCGATTACTCGCTGCTGATCGTCTCCCGTTTCCGCGAGGAGCTCGCCGCCGGCCACCCGCCGGCCCGCGCCGCCGCGCTGACCCGCCGCAGCGCCGGGCGGACCACCGCGATCGCCGGCGCCACCCTCTTCTTCTCGATCTTCCTCTCCGCCTTCTTCCAGCCGGGCAGCCTGCTGGTCAGCCTGGCGGCGGCGCTGGCGACGGTGACCGCCCTGGCGGTCCTGATCGCCTGGGCCTCGCTGCCGGCGCTGCTGACCCTGCTCGGACCGCGGATCAACGCCGGCCGGATCGGCCGCTCGCGGCCGGGGAGCGGATCGCGGATCGCCGCCGCCGCCGCGGCGGCGCTGCGGCGCCCGGCCGTCGCCGCCGTCGTAATAGCGGTGCCGCTGCTGGCGCTGGCGGCGCCGGCGCTCGCCTTCGACACCGGCTCGCCCGGGGTCGACGAGCTCTCGCCCTCGAGCGGCGCCCGCAAGGACTCCGAAGCGATCGCCGCCGCGGTCGGCGCCGGCTGGCAGGCGCCGTTCATCCTCACCGTCGCCGCCCGCCGGGGGACGGTCGCGAGCCGCCACCGGCTCGCCTTCCTCGCCGCGACCCAGCGGCGGGTCGAGGCGCTGGGCGGGGTCAGGACGGTGGTCGGCCCGGCGGCGATCGCCCGCACCGCCCGGCCGCTGCGCACTCTCGGCGCCGAACTCGACCCGTCCTCGACGAAGCTGCTGACCAAGCTCGGGCCGCGCCTGCACCGGGCGGCGGGCGGGGTCTCGCAGCTGCGCGGCGGCCTCGACGAAGCCGCGGCGGGCGGTGGCCTGCTCGGCGAAGGCGCGGCCCGGGCGGGGGAGGGGGCGGAACGGATCGCCGGGGGCCTCGGCCAGGCGAGCGCCGGCGGCGAGCGCGCCACCGGGGCGCTGGAACGCCTCGCCTCCGGCACCGGTCGGCTCGAAGCGGGGCAGAAGGACGCGGCGGCGACCGCCTACAACCTCTCGCTCGGCCTGCGGACGCTGGAGCCCAACCTCAGCGCCCAGGGCGTCGGCCGCGCCCGCCACCTCGCCGCGCGGCTGGAACGGGAAGCCGCCGCCGGCTCGGCCTCCGGCGCCGCCGCCCACGAAGCCGCCGTCCTCGCCTCGGTGCTGGCCGGCCAGCGCGAAGAACTGGCGCGGCTGCGCCAGCAGGCCGGCGCGCTGGAAGGCGGCCTCGAACGGCTCTACGCCGGCGGCAAGCGGCTGCACGGCGGCTCGGTCCGCCTCGCCGAAGAAGCCGCGCGGCTGAGCGGCGGCCTGGCCGAGCTCGACGCCGGCGCCCGCCGCCTCGCCGGCGGCCTCGGCGAGCTGCACGGGGGTGCCGAAACCCTCAGCGCCGGCCTCGCCGAAGGCTCGCGGCGCGCCTACCCGCTGCAGCGGGGCCTCGGCCGGGCCGGCAGCCGCGTCTCCCGCCTCGCCGACCCGCTGGCGCGCCGGCTCGCCCACCTGCACCAGGTCTCGCCGCGCCTCTTCGACTCCGGCTTCCTGGCGATCGCCGCGATCGACGGCGCCGACCCGGTCCGCCGCTCGCTCGCCGCCGAGGTGATCGACGTCGACGGCGGCGGCAGTGCCGCCCGCTACCTCGTCGTCCCCCGCGCCGGCTTCAACACCCTGGGCTCGCGCCGCCTCGGCTCCCGGCTCGACTCGCTCGCCGCCGAAATCGACCGGCGCCCCGGCTACCGCGCCGGGGTCAGCGGCGGCGCCGCGGTCCTCAACGACTACGGCAGCGCCACCAAGTCGCGGCTGCCGCTGGTCGTCGGCTCGATCGTCGCGATCACCTTCCTGATGCTGGTCGCGCTGCTGCGGGCGCCGCTGCTCGCCGCCCTCGCGGTCGGGCTCAACCTGCTCTCGGTCGCCGCCGCGATCGGCGTCGTCACCCTCGCCTGCCGGATTCCCGCCGGCTACCCCCTCGGCGGCCACTCATATATAGACACGGTCGGAGCGGCGGCGATCTTCGGCGTCACCTTCGGCCTCTCGATCGACTACGCGGTCTTCCTGCTGGCGCGGATGCGCGAGAGCTACCGGGCCGACGGCGACAACCGCGCCGCGATCCGCTTCGGCCTCGACCGGACCGCCGGGGTGATCACCGGCGCCGCCGCGATCATGGCCGCGGTCTTCGCCTCCTTCGCGATCGCCCCGGTGGCGACGGTCAGCCAGATGGGGCTCGGCCTCACCGTCGCGATCCTGCTCGACGCGACCGTCGTCCGCATCGTCCTTTTGCCGGCGCTGATGCTGCTGCTCGGCGACAGGGTCTGGCGCACACCGCGCTGGCTCGACCGGCTGCTCCCGACCGCCCCGCGGCCCCCGGTCGCGACTCCGGCAAAGGCGGTGACCTGATGTTCCGGCCTCTCAACCCCGCTGCCCGCTCGACCCCGGTCCGGACTGGACCGCGGTCGCCCCGGCGGCAGCTCGCGGCGGCGGCGTCGGTGCCCGTCGCTGCGCTTGCTGTGTTCGCCGCGCTCGTGGCGCTCGTGGCGCTCCTGGCCTCGCCCGCTCTCGCCGCCGAAGAACCGACCCGAGCCGAATACGTCGCCCGGCTGGAGCGGATCTGCAAGCCGCGCTCGGAAGCGACGGCGCGCGCCGTGCGCGGGGTGCGCGGCGACGTCCGGGCCGAACGGCTCGCGCTCGCCGGGCGCAAGTTCGCCAAGGCGCAGCGGATCTTCGGCGCCACCGTCGGGGCGATCGCCAGGGTGCCCCGGCCCGCCGCCGACCGCCCGACCCTGAAGCGCTGGTTCGGCGCCCTCGGCCGCGAGCAGGTCTACCTCGGCCGGATGGTGAAGACGCTGCGGCACGACAGCGTCGCCGGCTTCCAGCGCGTCTCGGCACAGTTCATCCACGAGGGGAACAAGGCCAACAACGCCGTCGTCTCCTTCGGCTTCAACTACTGCGCCTTCAAGCCGACGAGGTTCCAGTGAGGCCGGCGGCGATCCGGATCGCCCGCCGGCGTCCCGCTCGCGGTCTCGCGGCGGCGGCGCTCCGCCGAGCCCTCGCGCGGACCCTCCCGGCGGCGGCGCTGCTCGCCCTCGCCTGCCTGGCCCCGACGCAGGCCGCCGCCGAGTGCGGCGGCGGCCGCGTCGTGGTCGCCTGCCTCGGCGGCTCGATCTCGCCGCAGGCGCTGCCGCGCGACCGGCCGGTGCCGATCTCGCTCCGTCTCGAAGGTGCGATCCGCTCGCCCGGCGGCTCGCCGCCGCGGCTGCAGCGCATCGAGCTCGCCTTCGGCGCCCGCGGCGGCCTCGACACCACCGGCCTGCCGGTCTGCCCGCGCGCCCGGCTGCGCAACTCGACCCACGCGCAAGCGCTAGCCCGCTGCGGCGGCGCCCTCGTCGGCCGCGGCACGATCGCCGCCGAAGTCCCGCTCAACCCGGCCGAACCGATCCTCGCCCAGGCCCGGGCGCTCGCCTTCAACGGCCGCGCCCACGGCCGCCCCGCGGTCTGGGTCCAGGCCTACTCGGCCTCGCCGCCGGTCTCCTTCGTCCTCCCCTTCTTCCTCAGCCGCCCGCGCGGCGGCGCCTTCGGGCTGGAGCTGCGGGCCCCGGCGGCGAGCGCCCTCGGCCGCCGGCCACGCCTTCGCTCCTTCCGGCTCCGGCTCGGGCGCCGCTACCGCGCCGGGGGCCTCGCCCACAGCTACCTCAGCGCCGCCTGCCCGCTGCCGCCGCGTTTCAGCGTCTTCCGCGTCCCGCTCGCCCGCGCCACCTATACGTTCACCTCCGGCCCGACCGTCTCGACGACGATCCTGCGCGCCTGCCGCGTCCGCGAATGAGGCCCCCGACGACGATGCTCCTCTACCGCCGCAAGAACCTCGCCCGCCCCGGCTCCGCCCGGCTCTTCGCCGGCGCCGCACGCCGCTACTGGCTCGACGTCTTCCCCGCCGCCCGCTCGACCCAGCGCCGGCTGCTGGCCCGGGCCGAGGCGATCCCGGACCCGCTGCTGCGCGCCGACGCGCTCGCCGCCCACCGCGACAAGGGGTCGAACTCGGAGGGCCTGGCGGCGCTCGCCGTCCTCGCCCCGCGGCCGCGGCGCGCCGCCGTCGCCCGCAGCCTCGTCGCCTACCAGCTGATGCTCGACTACCTCGACGGGGTCTCCGAGCGGCCCAGCGAGGACCCGCTCGCCAACGGCCTGCAGCTGCACCGCGCCTTCGCCGTAGCGCTCGACCCCGACGCCGCCGGAGAGGACTACTACGCGCTGGCGCCGCCCGGCGAGGACGGCGGCTATCTGGCCGAGCTGATCGCCACCTGCCGCGCCCCCCTGCGCGAGTTGCCCGCCTACGCCGCCGCCCGCCCGGCGCTGCTGCGCCAGGCGGCCCTCTGCCGCGAGTCGCAGGCGCTGAACCACGCGCTCCACTTCAGCGGGGTCGAGGACGAGATCGGCGAGTGGGCCGAGCGCACCGCGACCGAGGCCGGGCTCGAACCGGGCTTCGAGTGGTGGGAGCTGGTCGCCGCCGCCGCGGCCTCCTCGCTCTGCGTCGGCGCCCTGCTGGCGCTCGCCGCGACCCCCGGGGCGAGCGAGGCCGATGCGCTGCGGGTCGAGTCCGCCTACTTCCCCTGGGCCAGCGGCCTCAACGCCCTGCTCGACTCGCTCGTCGACCTCGACGAGGACCCCGACGGCGCCAGCCACGTGCGCCGCTACGCGTCGCGCGAGCAGGCCGCCGAACGGCTGCAGGCGCTCGCCGCCGGCGCCCGCCGGCGCGTCGCCGAACTGCCCGACGGGCGCCTGCACGAGGCGATCCTGGCGGCGATGGCGGCGCTCTACCTGATCCACGAGGAGGCCTGGCGCCCGGACCGCGAGCCGATCTCGCTCGCCGTCTTCGCTGCCCTCGGGCCGCACGCCCGCCCCTCGCTCGCGGTCCACCTTCTGCGCCGCCGCGGCCGCGGCGGTCGCGCCCTGCTCGCCGCCGGCCGCCGCTCGCGCGCCCGCGCGGTGGAATAGATTCGGTACGAGAGCGATGGCCGACCCCGGATCAGACGAGGCTCGCCGCCTCCGCGAGGCCCTGCTCGACCTCTGCGTCGAGCGCGGCTACGCCGACCTGCAACTGGCGGACCTGCTGGAGCGGGCGGGAGTCGAGGAGGCCGCCTTCCACCGCCTCTATCCCGACCTCGACGCCTGCTTCGCGGCCGTCCTCGGCGAGGCCTACGGCGAGTTCTTCGCCCGCGCCCAGGTCGCGGTGGCGGGGGAGAGGGGATGGCGCGACCGGATGCGCGCCACCGCCTACGCGCTGCTGCGGTTCCTGCGCTCCGACGAGCGGGTCGCCCGGCTCGCCGCGGTCGAGGCCCAGCACTCCGGCGAGGGCGCCCAGCGCCTCTTCCTCGACACCTTCAACCGCCTCGTCGACCTGATCGACGAGGGCAGCGCCGAAGCCGGCGGTCCCGACTCGCCCAGCCGCGCCACCGCGCTCGGGGTCGGCGGTGTCGTCTTCGCGCGGATCCAGGAGGCGGTCGCCGAGGGCGAACTCGGGCTGGGGGAGGAGGAGATCCCCCAGCTGATGTACGCGGCGGTCTTCCCCTACCTCGGTGCCGAGGCGGCCGAGGAGGAGCTCCGCATCCCGCCCCCGCCCGATCTCACCCGCTGAGCCGCCTGCCCGGCCGGGCTGCCCGGCATCGCGCGACCTAATTGCGCGGCGCCGGCAACCGTTCGACCCACGTCGCCTCAAGTGGGTGGCGAAATCGACTGCCTGTTCAGTTCACCCACCCATGGAGGGGTCAACTGAACAGTCGGCGCCGGATTCAGCGGCGCGAGCCGCTCTCGCCGCCGGCGACCGCGTAGGCGCGCTCGGGCCCGACGAAGCCGACGAGCGTGAGGTAGGTGGCGAGCGGCACCACCGACGGGAGGCTCTCCGGGCCCTCGCGGCGCACCTGGTCGCGCATCAGCGCGTAGACGGTCGCCGCGGCCGCCTCGGCGGCGATCGCGGGCGCCTCGGGTCCGCTCGGCGAACCCCGGCGCCAGCATCGCCGCCAGCGAGTCGAGCACGCGGTCGCGGCGGGCGTGGGCGCGCGGCCCGGCGGCGTAGACGCCGACCAGGGTCAGCCGCGCCATCGCCGGCTCGGCGGCGAAGTAGGCGCAGATCGCCTCGTAGAGCGCCCGCACCCCCGCTTCCCAGCCGCCCGCCCGCCGCGCCGCCGGGACCGCCAGGGCGATGATCTGGGCGCCGCTCATCTCCAGCGCCGCCAGGGTCGCGTCGCGCTTGTCCTCGAAGTTGGCGTAGAAGGTGCTGAGGGAGATCGCGGCCTCGGCGGCGATGTCGTCGGTCGTCATCTCCTGGTAGCCCTTCTCGGCGACCACTGTCGCCACCGCGCGGGCGATCCGTTCGCTCGGGGTGTAGCCCTCGAAGCCCGGTCCCGGCAGCGGTCGCGCCCGCCGCGCCGGCTCCAGCGTCTCGGGGGGCGGGACGACGCTCGCCATCCACTCCCAAAGTTCGGGGGCGAGGCCGGGGAGGGCGGCGTCCTCGCCGCGGCTGAGCCGGCTGTGGACGAGCTTGCGGATTCCGCCCAGGACCGCCCTGGTCAGCTCCGGGCTCCAGCCGCCGCCGGGCGCCCCCGCGGCGACACCGTCGACGACCTCGACCAGCGCCTCGAAGGCGCGGTCGGCGACCTGCTCCCCGGCCTCGCCGGCCGCGTGCAGCTCGACGAAACAGACGCGCGCCGCCGCCGGTTCGGCCGCCAGCAGCTCGAAGAACCCTTCGAAGACCTCTCGCGGCTCGCGCGCCCGGCCGTCGGCGACGGGGTCGAGCCTCCGCGCCACCGGCTCGAGCAGGGCCGCGGCCGCCGCCGTCAGGCAGTCGGCCTTGTCGGCGAAGTGCTTGTAGAAGGCGCTGCGCGAGACGCCGCTGAGGCTGAGGATGTCGGCCACGGTCATCGCCTCGTAGCCCTTCTGCGAGGCGACCGCGACGGCGGCGCCGAAGAGCCGCTCGCGCTGGTTGCGGGCGACCTCCTCGGGCGGCGTCCCGGCCCCCGGATGAAGGCGGCGTTCCCTCAGCTCCGAGGCCGGTCCCCATGGGGTGCCCGTCGCACCCACGTTTTCAAGTTCCCTCAAGCGGTGCTCGCTCTCTTTCACCCTGAGCGCCTCCCGCGGAGGCCCAGTTTATCCCTTGCCGAGGCCCGTCGCGACCCCTTCGTCCGGGCCGCTCTCCCGCGAGCGCCAAGCCTATGGGTTCGCGTCTTATCTTCAGAAAAGTCTACTTGCCTTTAGGGCGAGAATGTGCTTTTGTTGGCTCAACCCCTCGCCCCTTTTCCCTGGGGGGCGCTGGCAGCGGGGCCGCCCGGCGTGCCGGGGGGCGCCACTGAGCTACCGCGACGACCAACTCCGAAGGTTCCCCGCCTTCGGATTCGGGAGCGCGGCCAAGGACCGGCCGGGCGGCCAACGGGGGAACCCTGCCCTCGCGCCCGCCGGTCCGCTTCTCCTGCCCTGCAACCCTCTTTTACTAAGAGAAGTCTCATTTATAGGTATTGACGGGATACTCGGTCATACCTAAGGATGGGTCGGGTGTTGAGCCTCGCTCACATCGCGGGCGTTCCAGTCGAGGAGACGGCGCTGACCATTGCCCCGGTCGCGACGCTCCTCGGCGCGGCCGCGATGGTGCGACTGCGCGACCGGCTCGCCCGTGGCGGCGAGCGGAGCCACCGCGACAAGGGGACGCCGGGATGACGCTCCAGGTCCAGCCGCGCCACCAGGGCGCGAAGGCGACGCTGAAGGTGCGCCAAAACATCGCCCAGATGTCGGCGGCCGAGGTCGCCCGCTACCGCAAAGCCGTCCGCAAGCTGATGCAGCGCCGCGACAACCGCGGCTATCAGTTCTTCGCCGGCTGGCACGGGGTGCCGCTCGAGCTCTGCATCCACCACGAACCGCTGTTCCTGCCCTGGCACCGCGGCTACCTCTACTTCTTCGAGCTGGCGCTGCAGGAGATCGACCCGGCGGTGACGGTCCCCTGGTGGGATTGGGTCAGCGAACCGGGCATCCCCGCCGCCTTCGACGAGCGCAAAGCCGAAGGCCGGGCGAACCCGCTCCACAGCGCCCCGATCGAACCACTCGGCGTCCCCCGCCGCCCCGGCTGGCCGAAAAGGACGAAGCGCGAACCGGGCGGGATCCAGGGCCCCAACGCGCCCGCGCCGCCGCCGCTGCGCAGCTTCTACGAGTGGCTGATGGAACCGACCTCCTTCGAGGAATTCCAGCAGCGCTGCTGGCGCCTGCACGACAACGTCCACGTCTGGGTCGGCGGCCGCAACGGGCAGATGTCCGACCAGAACTGGGCCGCCTTCGACCCGCTCTTCTGGTTCCACCACTCGATGGTCGACCGCCTCTGGCGGATCTGGCAGCACGAAAACCCCGGCGCGGTCCCCGACCACTGGATGCTCCGCGAGCCGATGACCTTCGGCAAGCGGCCCTCGCTGCTGGTCCGCGAAGTGCTCGACGTCAAGCAGCTCGGCTACGAGTACGCCGCCCAGTCGGCCTCGGTCCGGGGGACCCGCTGATGCAGCGCTGGACGGCCGAGAAACCGCTGGCGCTGCCGATCGCCTTCGACCGGGCCAAGCGGATCGACCTCGAGCTCGCCGACGTCCGCCGCGACGGCGGCTCCTTCACCGCCTTCGTCTTCCTCAACGCCGGCGAGCTGCCCGCCGACGCCGGCCGCGACCATGAGAACTTCGCCGGCTCCTTCTCGGTCTTCGCCTCCGCCGGCTGCTGGGGCGACGAGGGCCACTGCGACTGGAAGCGCGACCCGGTCGGGCCGTTCGACCGCCGCCCGCCGCACCACCTCAGCCCGATCAACGTCTCGATGGACGTGACCGAGACGGCGCTGCGGCTGGGCGACCCGAAACGGCTGACGGTGACCGTCCACGCCACCCGCACCGCCGACCCCGAGGACGAAGACGTGCTCCGCTTCGGGCAGCTGACCGCCCTCGTCTATGTCTAGCTCGAAAAAGGGATTCGTCGCCTGGGATTCGCCGGAAAAAGCGAAGGGTTAACCTGGAATTGCGCTTTGCCTGTGTTTTGTTACAGACAAGGCATTACAATTGTCCCGCAATGGTCTTCTAGTGCGCGCCTTTAGCTGCTCGTAAAAGAAATGTGAAAGCCTCGGGGCGGTGGACTGGTCCGTCCTGCACGCCCTCAACGACTTCACCTACCGGCACGACGGGTTCGAGGACCCGCTGCTGTTCTACGTCAACGCCTCCGAGGCGCTGTTCGTCGCGACCCTGGCGGTCATCTTCCTCGCCGCCCGCGGCGCCGCCCATGCCGCCTGGCGGCGGGCCTCGGTGGCGGCCGCGCTCAGCGCCGGCCTCGCCCTCGCCGTCGGCAAGGCGATCGCCGAACTCGTCGACCGGGCGCGGCCCTTCGTCGCCGACCCCCACGGCGTCCACCTCTTCACCGCCCACGCCGCCGACCCCGGCTTCCCCAGCGACCACGCCACCGCCGCCTTCGCGATCGCGGTGGCGATCCTGCTGCGCAAGCGGGGCTGGGGGATCGTCGCCCTCGCCTTCGCGACCGTGCTGGCGCTCGGCCGGGTGGCGATCGGCGTCCACTACCCCAGCGACGTCCTCGCCGGCGCCGCCCTCGGCAGCGCCGCCGCGCTCGTCCTCTGGGTGCCGCCGCTGCGCACCGGGATCGACCGCCTCGCCGACTGGCTGGGCGGCCACTGGGACCGGCTGCTCGGGCGCGGCGCCGAGAGCGTCGCCGGCCTGCGCCAGTAGCGACCCGAAGGCAGGGCCACGGAGCGCGCGCGCGTCCCCTCCCGGCGCGAGTTTGCAAATTATCGGTTGGCAAAGTCGCCCACCCCGTGAGCGTCCGCGTCGGCACCACGAGCTCGTCGGTCAGCCCCACCAGGTTCTGCTCCGCCGCGGTGGAGACCATCCGCCCCCGTCTCTACCTTGATTGCAGATGAGCGAGCAGACGCAGATCGAGGCGTTCGCGAGCGAGCCGGCGGCCGCCGAGCAGGTCGCGGCGGAGCCTGCGGCCGCCGAGCCGTCCGCGGCTGAGCCTGCTCCGGTCGAGGCGACCGCTGAGTCGGTTGCGGCCGAGCCGGCCGTCACTCGCGTTCCGCTCTCCGAGCTCGAGGACGGCCAGCGGGTAGGCGGCGTCTACGCGGTCCGCGAGCGCGAGCTGCGGCGCAAGCGCAACGGCGAGCCGTGGCTGCGGCTCTCGGTCGGCGACGCGACCGGCGCCGCCGAGGCGGTCTGCTGGGAGGACGCGGAGGCCCATTACGCGCTCTGCGCGACCGGCTCGCCCGTGCACGTCACCGGCGTCTTCGAAGTCAGCGAGCGCTGGGGGGCGAAGATCAAGCTCAGCGGGGTGCGCGAGGCCGAGCCGCATGAGTACGAGGCGGCGGACCTGGCGGCGGAGTCGGAGGTCTCGGCCGAGCAGCTCGAGGCCGAGCTGCGCGAACTGTTGGCGACGGTGCAGGACCCGCAGCTGGCCGGGCTGCTCGAGCGCTTCTTCGGGGAGGGCACGGAGACGTGGGAGCGCTTCCGCGACGCGCCGGCGGCGAAGACCTACCACCAGGCCTACCGGCACGGGTTGCTCGAGCACACTCTCTCGGTCGCCCAGGCGGTCTCCGCCGCGGCCAACTTCTTCCCGGGGATCGACCGCGAGGTCGCCGTCACGGGGGCGCTCCTGCACGACATCGGCAAGTGCGTCGCCTACAACGACGACCCGCTGGCGATCGACCTCACCGACGCCGGCCGTCTGCAGGGCGAGATCCCGCTCGGCTACTACACGGTCCGCCGGGCGATCGAGGATCTGCCGGGCTTCGACCCGCACCTGGCCCAGTGCGTCCTCCACATCATCCTCAGCCACCACGGCTCGCTCGAGCACGGATCGCCGGTCGTCCCGGCCACCCGCGAGGCCGTCCTCGTCCACATGATCGACAACCTCGGCGGCCGCCTCGGCAGCTTCGACCGCCTCGAGCGCCAGCTCCCCGCCGGCGAGTCCTGGTCCGGCTTCGATCGGGCGTTGTCGGGCTCGGCCTTCTTCGCCCAGCGCGCCGCCTGAAGTCTCTGAAACGGCACAAAGCCGCGCGTCAATTCTTAGATTCTGCGCGCCTTTCGTTGCAGACGATCAGTTACGCTAAGCTCATGGCGGTGATGACGCCGAGAGAGACCTGGACCGACCAGCGACTGGACAACCTGAACCAGAAGGTCGACGAGGGCTTTGCGCGGCTCGACAAGAAGATCGGTGAGGGGATCCGCGAGGTTCGGGAGGACCTGAACGGCCTTCGGGCCCACATGAAGAGCGACATGAACGGCCTTCGGGCCGACATGAAAGCCGACACGAACGGCCTTCGGGCCGACATGAAAAGCGACATGAACCGCCTTCGGGCCGACATGAAAAGCGACATGAAGGACCTGCGGGCCGACATGAAAGCCGACACGAACGGCCTTCGGGCCGACATGAAAGCCGACACGAACGGCCTTCGGGCCGACATGAAGGACCTCCAGCGCGAACTGAACGAGCGCCTCGAATCGATGAACAACAGGCTTGTCGGCGGCTTGTTCATCTTCATCGCCGCCCTGATCGGCAGCAACGCCTTCTAGAGGCCTCTAGCCGTCAGTACTTCGCGGTGCAGCGCTGGATCTTGGCGACATTCTGGTCGGCCCGCTGGATGCAGCGGACGAGCTTGTGGGCCTGGGCCGGGTGGGTCGTGTGTCCGATCGAGCGCTTGATTTCCCGCTGAACCCTGCGGTTGACCTGGTCGATCGTCTTGCCGATGTCGTTGATGTCGGCTTCCTTGAAGCCGTTCTGGACGTTGACGTTGACTTCGTGGCTGATCTTTTCGGTCGTGTGGAGGGCCGGCTTGACGAGGAAGAAGTAGACCGCAGCAAGGATTCCGACCGTCACCAAAAGCCGGATAATGCCCGCGGTTAGGTTCCCGAAGAGGTTTCGGAGGACTTCCATGCGCTGCCCGCAGACTATCCTGCCGGGCAGTGGCGAAGGACACCGAGAAGCTGATCCGCCAGCTCTCGCTGATCTCGTTCCTGATGGCTCAGGGGAGGCCGGTCTCGGCCCTCGAGATCAAGCGCGAGGTGGAGGGCTATAGCGACATGAACGACGACGCGTTCGCGCGTCGCTTCTACGCCGACCGCGCCGAGCTGGAGAGCCTCGGCATCGAGCTCGGGGTCGAGAAGCCGGGCGAGGGGTTCTTCGAGGCCGAGCTCTACTCCCTGCCGCCGGAGAACTTCTACCTCGACCCGATCTCCTTCTCCGACGAGGAGCTGGCGGCACTCTCGACGGCGCTGATGCTGCTCACCGACGGCGGCTTCGCCTACGCCGAGCCGCTGCGGCTGGCGCTGCAGCAGGTCGCCTGGGGCCACCCGAACCCGCTGGCCGAGGGCGAGCGCGCCCCGGTCGAGATGGCGATGACCGCGTCGGCCGGCGGCCGCGACCTCTCCCAGCGCCTCTCCAAGATCGAGACCGCGATCAGCCGCCGCAAGACGATCGAGTTCACCTACTACACGATGGAGCGGGGCGAGACCGAAAAGCGCAAGGTCGACCCCTACCACCTGGTCTTCCGCGGCGGCCAGTTCTATTTGATCGGCCACGCGCACGAGCGCGAGGCGGTCCGCGTCTTCCGCCTCTCGCGGATCCAGGGCAAGGTCGGCTACGCCTCCAAGGCCGAGCACGACTTCTCGCCGCCCGAGGACTTCGACCGCCGCGACTACGGCAGCCGCGCCGACTGGCAGCTGGGCGAGACCAAGGGGACGGCGAGGATCTTCATCCGCGAGCGGATCGCCTGGCTGATCGAACGCGACTACGGCTCCTACGGCGAGCTGCGCAACGCGAAGAAGTCCGACGGCGCGCCGGGCAAGGGCCGCGTCTTCGAGACCGCCTACGCCTCCGAGCGCGAGCTGATCGCCTGGGTCCTGCGCTGGCGGGCGAACGCCGAGGTGCTGGCCCCCGACGACCTGCGCGAGGAGGCCGAGAAACGGCGCGAGCTGCTGAAGCAGCGCCACGTCAACGGCTTCAAGCCGGCCGCGATCGTCGACCGGCCGCTCGAGGAGAGCCCGCGGCGCAGCCGCTCCAACGGCCGCGGCGAGGCGGCGATCCGGCCGGAGCGATTCGCCCGCCTCGTCACCCTCGCCGGGCTGCTGATCGAATCGGCGAAAGAGGGCGAGCGGCTCGGGGTCGCCGACCTCTGCCGGCGCCTGGAACTGACCCGCGAGGAGCTGCAGGAGGACGTCGACCTGCTGAACGTCGTCAACTTCGGCGGCGGCACCTACGTCCTCTACGCGGAAATCCTCGGCGACGAGATCGAGGTCGACTCGCAGCCCTACGGCGACAACTTCGCCCGGCCGGCGCGGCTGCTGCCGCTGGAGGCGAAGGCGCTGGTGGCGGCGATCGACCTCTTCGGCGACCACCTGCCGCAGTCCGACCTGCAGACCGCGCGCGAGAAAATCGTCAAGGCGCTCGGCCACGATCCCTCCGAGGAGGGGCTGGAGATCGCCCAGGCCGGTGGCGGCGACGCCGAGATCGCCCGCGCCGTCAACGAAGCGATCGCCGAGAGCCGGGTGCTCGAGCTCTCCTACTACAAGGAGAACGAGGACCAGTTCACCGAGCGCCGGGTCGAGCCCTATCGCCTCGAGAACGGCAAAGAGGGCTGGTACGTCGAGTGCTACGACCTGACCAAAGACGGGGTTCGCCACTTCAAGCTCGACCGGGTCAAGGAGGCGCGCCTCTCCGAGGAGAGCTTCGAGCCGCGCCCCGAAGTCGAGGAGTTCGCCGGGGTCGAGGGCTGGATGACCCACGGCGAGGTGCCGACCGCCGAGGTGGCGCGGGTCTGGGTCTCGCCCGAGCGGGCGCGCTGGCTGCGCGAGGAGCGAACGGTGGTCGAGGAGCTGGCCGACGGCGCCGTCGTCGTCGAGCTGCCCTACGCGGGCAAGCCCTGGCTGGTGCGCGAGATCCTCCGCGGCGCCGGCGACCTCGTCGTGCTCGAGCCCGAGGACGCCCGCGAGGCGATCGCCAAAGAAGTCACGAGCTGAGGCCGTCCCGGTAGGGGTTCCACTCAACTTTTTCGAGTCACGTCGGTGGCGGAAGACGATGCGCAGCGGCGAAAAAGTACAAGACGTTCCACCCCTGCCGGGACCGCCTCTCACATGAGCCTGGCCCCGGGCCATCCCGAGGTGCTGAGGATCGTCGCCCCGAACCCGGGGCCGATGACGCTGGAAGGGACCAACACCTACCTGTTCGGCAGCGATCCCTGCGTGGTGATCGACCCGGGGTCGGCGGACCCGGGGCACCTGGAGGCGATCCGCGCCGCCGCGGCGGCGCGCGGCGGCATCGGCCTCGTCCTCCTCACCCACTCCCACGGCGACCACACCGCAGGGGCCGAGGAGCTCGAGGCCGAGGTGGTGCTGCCGAGCGGGGGAGAGGAGCACTTCGGCCTGCGCGCCCTCGCCACCCCCGGCCACGCCGAGGACCACGTCTGCTTCCTGAGCGAAACCGGCGTCTGCTTCAGCGGCGACCTCGTCCTCGGTCTCGGCTCGACGATCGTCCCGCCCGGCGGCAACTCCCTAGCCGCCTTCATGGACTCGCTGGCCCTGCTGCAGGCCGAGCCGATCGAGTTGATCGCCCCCGGCCACGGCCCCTGGGTCACCGACCCCGCCGCGAAGCTCGCCGAATACGTCGAGCACCGCCAGATGCGCGAGCGCCGCCTGCTCGAGGCCCTCGACGCGGGCGAGCGCTCCCGAGCCGAGCTCCTCGCCACCGTCTGGGACGACATCCCGATGGAGCTGCTGCCGATGGCGGCGATGGCAATGGAGTCCCACCTCGAAAAGCTGGAGAGCGAGGGAAGGTTGCCGGAGGACCTGCGGGAGTAGGCGGGTTTCAGGGCGGGAAGTCACGCTTCCGCCACACATAGGCGCTCGAATCGCCACACCGTGCGCGCCACACGCGCGCTCTTGCCCGCCACGATCGGGGGGTGGAGACCACGATCCGGAGGTTGGAGAGCGAGTCCGTGAAAAGTAGTGCTCTACACGACTTTTCACGGACTCGCGGCGATGACCGGAGCCTTGCCGAGCTTGCCCGACGCCAGCACGGGGTCGTGAGCCGGGAACAGCTGCTGGGCAGCGGGTGGAGCAAGGATGAGATCAACTGGCGGATCCGGGCAGGACGGTTGCACCGGATCCACGCGGGCGTCTACTCGCTCGCTCCTCGCCAGCTGCTCACCAGGCAGGGGTGGTGGATGGCGGCCGTGATCGCCTCTGGTCCCGATGCGCTCTTGAGCCACAACACCGCCGCGGCCCTCTGGGGCATCCGCGGCTACTCGAGCGGTGCCGTCCACGTGACGGCTCCTCACAAGAGCACCTCATCGAAGGCGATCCACAGGCACTTCTCGGCGGTCCCGGCCGACGAGCGCGAGGTGGAGGAAGGGATACCCGCCACCTCGGTGCACCGGACGATCCTCGACCTCGCCGCCCTCGTCTCCCTCGACGACGTGGCGGCGATGATCAAGGAGGCCGAATACGTCAACCGCTACGACCGCCTCTCGCTTCCCCAGCTCCTGGAGCGCTACCCCGGCAGACGCGGGTCGCGCAAGCTCCAGCTCGCCCTGAAGCGCATCGTCGAAGAGCCCGGCGGCCGCACCCGCAGCAAGCTGGAGCGCCGCTTCGCCTCCTTCCTGCGCCGCCACAGCCTCCCCCTGCCCCGCTGCAACGACCCGATCATGCTCGGCTCGAAGCTGTATGTGGCCGACTGCCACTGGCCGCCCCGCCGGCTGATCGTCGAGCTCGACGGCCGGCAGGGCCACTCCAGCGCCTCGGCCTTCCAGGACGACCGGCTTCGCGACCGCGTCCTCCATGTCGCCGGCTACTCGGTCATCCACCTCACCTGGAACCAGCTCGACGACGAACCCGAGGCGATCGCCTCGGATCTTCGTGCGGCGCTACTGGGAGACAGATAGGGAAAGGAGAAAGAAGCAACTCACACCGGCTCGGCCGTTACCGCGCGCTCAGGTAGCGGGCGATTGCGTAGCCGCCGCCGGTGTGGAGGCGGGGGGTCGAGATGCCGCCGCCGAGGACGATGCGGCGACCACGGACCAGGACCTGGGTGGCGAAGCTGCTGGAGGGGCCGCCGAAGCCGGTCCGGACCAGGCCGCGGGTGCCGATCGAACGGTCGATGGTCCCGTCGCGCCGCAGCCGGCCGAGGACGAAGGTCGAGCGCCGCAGCGTGTTGTTCGGCTTCTTCGAGACCCGGCGCGAGTTGCGGCCGGCAAGCCAGATGCGGCCCTTGCGGTCTTCGGCGGCCGCCGCAAAGCTCATGCGCGTGGACGTCACCAGGGTGAACTTGCCGACACGGCTGAAGCTGGGATCGGGGGTGCCGTTGGCGAGCAGGCGGGTGATCAGCTGGGTCCGCTTGCGTCCCTGTCTCCGCGACGCCCCCAGCAGGACGATCTTGCCCGAGGGGCCGACGGTGGCCACCGGCGCCTGCGGGTAGCGGATCGAGCGGAAGCCGGAGAAGCCGAAGGCCTGGTTGAAGGAGCCGTCGGGGTTGAAGCTGGAGAGGAGCACCGCGGGGCCGCCGCCTTCGTCGCCGCAGGTGCGGTTGCCGGCGCCGACCGTGAAGAGCGACCCGGTCGGGGTGATGGCGCTCTGGACGATCGAGGCGAGATCGGAGAGCTGCCGCACCCCGTCGCCGTCGAAGCTCGGGTCGGGCGCGCCGGTTTCGGTGAGCCGGGCGACGTAGCCGGTGGAGAGCGTCCCGTTCGGGCCGTTGCACATCGACGCTTTGACGACGGCGCCGCCGGTCAGGACGATCCGGTTCAGCGAGTCGACCGCGACGCTGCGGACGCCGACCGCAGCCCCGGGGTACTTCCCGGTCGGGATCGTCGGCGGTTCGAAGCCGAGGTCGGTGACCAGGACGCCGCCGGAGCCGAAGCTCGGATCGAGCGAGCCGTCGGCACCGAAGCGCATCACCGCGACCGAGCTGCGCAGCGGGTCGAGGGTGGTGCTGGACGGCAGCGGCCGCACCGAGCCGGCGACGACGACCCGGCCGAGCGAGTCGACGGCGACGCCGGCGAGGACGAAGCTGACGCCCGGCAGCGGCGGAACCGCGGCCGAGCCGCCGTTGCCGAAGCTGCGGTCGACCTTGCCGTTGCGGCGCAGGCGGACGACCTTGGTGCTGCCGGCGACGACCAGCTTGCCGCCGGGCGCCGCCGCCATCTCGAGATGGCCGGCGGTGAACTGGAACGGGACTTCGTATTTGACCCCAAGGCCGCTGCCGCTCTGGGCTGGGAAGGCGACCGTCGCCTTGCCCCTGGCGCCGAAGTGCGAGTCGAGGCTCACCGCCGGCCCCTTCGCCTCCGCGGCGGCGGCGTTCGCGATCGTCAGCAGGCAGGTGAGGAGCAGCAGCGTCTTCTTCATATGGCCGAGAACCCTAATTGGCCGAAGAAGTTTCGCGCTGGTCGGCCCGCGCGGCGGCAACTGGCCAGCCAGCCAAACGTGATACACAGTCACGATGGGCGGGCGGAGCGCGATGCGCGGGATCGAGAGGGCCGGGTTGATCGGCGGGGCGGTCTCGGCCGGGCTGGTCGCCTCCGGCGCCGCCGTCCTCTGGCACCGCCTGGCGCGGCGGCCCTTGCCGCAGGTGAAGGGGACGATCGAGATCGACGCGCTGCACGGGCCGGTGCGGGTGCGGCGCGACCGCTGGGGCGTGCCGCACATCGAGGCCGAGGTGCGCGAGGATCTGTACTTCGCCCAGGGCTACGTGCACGGCCAGGAACGGCTCTGGCAGATGGACTTCTACCGGCGCGTGGTCAGGGGCCGGGTTGCCGAGATGGCGGGCGAGGAGGGCCTTGCGGTCGACCGGCTGATGCGGACCTTCGGGATCCGCCGGGTCGCCGAGCGCGAGGAGGCCGAGCTGGATCCGGAGCTGCGGGCGCAGCTGGAGCGCTTCTGCGCCGGGGTCAACCGGGCCGCCGCCGACGCCCGGGCGCTGCCCTTCGAGCTGCAGGTGCTGCGCCAGAGCTTCGAGCCGTGGATGCCGGTCGACATCCTCAGCCTCGGCAAGCTGCTCGCCTTCGGCCTCTCGACCAACTGGGAGCGGGAGCTGCTGCGCGCCGACATGCTGCGCGAGCTGGGGCCGGAGTTGACCGCCCGCCTCGACCCCGTCTACCCCGCCGACAACCCGGTCGTCGACCAGACGCCGTTCAGCGGCGAAGGGCTGCCGCTGGTCGAGCAGATCGACGCCGTCCGCCGCTCGCTCGGCCTCGCCGCCGAGGCCTCGGGATCGAACAACTGGGCCGTCAGCGGCGAGCGCTCGGCGACCGGCTCGCCGCTGATCGCCGGCGACCCGCACCTGCCGCCGAGCATGCCGGGCATCTGGTTCGAGGTCGAGCTGCGCCACGGCGGCCGCTTCGTCCGCGGCGCCTCGATGCCGGGGATGCCCGGCATCTACATGGGCCAGAACAACGACGTCTGCTGGACCTTCACCAACGTCATGGCAGACGTCCAGGACCTCTTCGTCGAGCGGGTCGAGGGCGACCGGTACCTGTTCGAAGACGAGTGGCGGCCGCTGGAGACGGCGGTCGAGGAGATCGTCGTCAAGGGCCGCGAGCCGGTCGAGCTCGAGGTCCGCGGCACCCACCACGGCCCGATCGTCAACGCCGCGCTCGGCGCCGACGAGGGCGAGCCGCTGGCCCTGGCCTGGCAGACGCTCTCCGAACCGACCGCCTTCCTAGGGATGTTCGAGCTGCTGGAGATCGAGTCCGGCCCCGGCCTCGTGGCGAAGCTCGAGGGCCACACCTCGCCCGCCTCGAACCTGATCTGGGCCGACCGCCACGGCTCGATCGGCTACAAGCTGATCGGCCGCCTGCCGCGTCGGCGCGGCGGCTGCCCCGACCTGCCGAAGCCGGGCTGGACCGGGGAGTTCGAGTGGGAGGGGACGGTCCCCTACGACGAGCTGCCCGAGGTCGTCGACCCCGCGAGCGGCTTCCTCGTCACCGCCAACAACCGCATCGTCGGCGACGACTACCCGCACCACATCACCAGCGAATGGCTCGACGGCTTCCGCGCCCGGCGGATCGAGGAGCTGATCGAGGCGACCGAGAAGCACGACCTCGAGAGCTTCGAGGCGATCCAGTCCGACGACTACTCGATCCCCGGGGTCGAGGCGGCGCGGCGGCTCTGCCGCCTGCACCCGGAGGGCCAGCGCGAGCGCAGCGCGATCGAGCGGCTGCGCAGCTGGGACGGCCGCCTCGACCGCGAGACGATCGCCGGGACGATCTACCAGGCCTTCCTGCTGCGGCTGGCGCGCGAGGTCGCGCGGGCGGCGATCGGCGATCGCGACCTCTGCGAGCGCTGGCTCGACCGCAACGACAACGGCTTCACCGCCCACAGCACCTCGCCCTGGCGCTGGCACTCGCACCTGATGAGGCTCTGGGAGGAGGGCGACGAGGAGCTGATCGGGCGACCCTGGGGGGAGCTGGTGCTGGAGTCGCTGCAGGGCGCCCTCGACGACCTCTCAGACCGCTTCGGCCCCGATCCCGAGGGCTGGCGCTGGGGCCGCGTCCACGAGATGAAGTTCCCGCACCCGCTCGGCGACGCCAATCCGCTCTTCGACCGCCTGCTCAACCGCCGCCTGCGCGCCGGCGGCGCCCAAGAGACGGTCAGCCAGATCGCCTACGACCCCAACGACCCCTACAACGCCGTCTGGGCGCCGAGCTGGCGGATGATCGCCGACCCCGCCGCGCCGGACCGCTCGCGCTGGCAGATGTTCACCGGCCAGTCCGGCCACCCCGCCAGTCCCCACTACGACGACCTCCAGCCCGACTGGCTCGAGGGCCGCACGCAGCCGATGTGCGGCGAGGGGCCCTGGCGGGAGCTCGACCTGGTGCCGGCGGCGGCTGGGCGCGCCTGACGCCACCCGCGGGACTCGCCGATGCTCAGCATCGACTCATCCCATGTGCGTCGTCAGCCACGCCCAGCCGCTCGCCGGAAGGCGGTGTCGCCTTTCTGACTGACGAACCGCGTCGCGACTCTGCGGCCGGGTAGGTGTTCCGGGAGGAATGCGCCGAACCGCCATAGCCCTCAGTCTCTGCCTCGCCGCCTTCGCCCTCGCACCGGCCGCCGCGCAGGCGCTGCCGCGCGGGTTCTTCGGGATCGTTCCGCAGACGGCGCTCGACAAGCGGGACACGGCGCGGATGCGGGCCGGGGGGGTCGAGACGATCCGGGTGATGGTCGCCTGGGGCGCCGTCCAGCCCTCGCCGCGGGGCGGGTATGACTGGAGCAGCCTCGACGAGAGCGTCGCCCTGGCCGCCGAAAGCCACCTCGAAGTGCTGCCGTTCCTGGTCTCGACGCCGCACTGGCTCGCCCACGACTGGCGGACGCTGCCGGTGAACAACGGGCGCCAGCGGCGGGCCTGGGCGCAGTTCGTCCGCGCCGCGGTCGAGCGCTACGGCCCCCGCGGGGAGTTCTGGCGCGAACACGGGCCGTTCTCGGCGCAGCGGCTGCCGAAGGTCCCGATCCGGGCCTGGCAGATCTGGAACGAGGAGAACTACTTCTACTTCGCGGCGCCCCCCTCGCCGGGCCGCTACGCGCGGCTGCTGGCGATCACCCGGCGGGCGATGCGGCGGGCCGACCGGCACGCGCAGCTGGTCCTCGGCGGGCTCTTCGGCAACCCCGGGCAGCGGCCGCCGCGCGCCTACGACGCCGCGGATTTCCTCGACCGGCTCTACCGCCGCGGAGCGAAGGGGCGCTTCGACGCGGCCGCCCTGCATCCCTACGCCGCCGATGCCGGGGCGCTGCGCTCGACCGTCGAGGCGGTGCGCCGGGTGATGATCCGCCACGGCGATCGCCGCGCCGGCCTCTACCTCACCGAGATGGGGTGGGGCTCCCAGCACGACCCCCGGGTCGTCTCCTTCGAGGTCGGCCTCCACGCCCAGGCGCGGGAACTGCGGCGGGCCTACCGCTACCTGATCGGCAACCACGGACGCCTCGGCCTGCGCCAGGTCGACTGGTTCACCTGGAAGGACGCCGCCGGCTCCTGCACGTTCTGCGACTCGGTCGGCCTCTTCCGCCGCGGCTACCGGTTCCACCCGAAGCCGGCCTGGCACGCCTTCGTCGGCTTCGCCCGGCGTCGGTAGGCGCCGCCGGGACGAGCTTCACGCAGGCGTGGACGGGGTCGCGACCCGCCGCACCAGCTCGACGATCTCGGGCGGCGCCTTCTGCGGCGAGCCGGAGTCGAAGGGCGGGTCGGGGTCGTACTCGATCCCGAGCTGAACCGCCTGGGCGACCTCGGGCCCGGCCTCGCGGGCGACCAGGTGCAGGGCCATGTCGATGCCCGCGGTGACGCCGGCCGCGGTGAGCAGCTTGCCGTCCTCGACGAAGCGGCCGCCGACCGGCTCGGCGCCGTAGTCGCGCAGGGCGTCGAGGACGAGCCAGTTGGTGGTCGCCCGCCTGCCCTCGAGCAGCCCGGCGGCGCCGAGCAGGAGCGAGCCGGTGCAGACCGAGGTCGTCCACCTGGTCGAGCGGTCGACGGTCCGGAGCCAGTCGAGCAGCTCGTCGTCGCCGAGCAGCGGCCGGTTGCCGGCGCCGCCGGGGACGAGGACGAGGTCGGGGGCGGCCACCTCGGAGAGGGAGTGGTCG
Source organism: uncultured Actinomycetes bacterium (assembly GCA_963800355.1). GTDB lineage: Bacteria > Actinomycetota > Thermoleophilia > Solirubrobacterales > 70-9 > VAYN01. The sequence goes on from CAWDAP010000003.1 coordinate 108,237, forward strand.
GCGAGGAGGCCGAGCGAGCCGCGCTCGTCGCGGACCTCTCCGGCACGCTTGGCGACGGTGCGGACCTCCCAGCCGGGGACGTTGCGGAGGACTTCATAGGGCCCGACCGCGTCGAGCGGGGCGAGGCCGTCGTAGAGCAGCAGTGCGATTTCCATGCCGCGATCCTGCCGCGATTCGCCCCGGTGCGCCAGGGGCAGGAATGCCACTGTTCGCTAGATTTCTGCCATGCCGCATCGGGTGGTCGCGCTCTGCCTCGACGGGCTCGTCGCCTTCGACCTGGCGGCGCCGGCGCAGGCCTTCCAGCTGGCGGCGAAGCCCGGCGGCGAGCCCCTTTACCGCTTCTCGACCTGCTCCCCTGGCGGCGAGCCGGTGCGGACGACGAGCGGCTTCTCGGTCGTCCCCGCCGCCGGGCTGGGGGCGCTGCGGCGGGCGCAGACGATCGTCGTCCCCGGCTACGCGGCGATCCTCGACCGGCCTCCCGCGGAGGCCCTCGACGCCATCCGCGCCGCCGAGCGCCGCGGCGCCCGCCTCCTCTCGGTCTGCACCGGCGCCTTCGCCCTCGCCCACGCCGGCGCCCTCGACGGCCGCCGGGCCACGACCCACTGGGCCTGGGCCGCGGAGCTGGCGACGCGCTTCCCGGCGGTCGAGGTCGACCCCGACGCGCTCTTCGTCGACGAGGGGGAGGTGCTGACCTCGGCCGGGCTCAGCGCCGGGATCGACCTCAGCCTGCACGCGATCCGCCGCGACTTCGGCGCCGCGGCGGGCGAGCGGGTCGCGCGCCACATGGTCGCCCCGCCCCACCGCGACGGCGGCCAGGCCCAGTTCTTCAAGCCGCAGCTGCCGGCCGCGACCGGCTCGCTGGAGCCGACCCGCCGCTGGGCGGCTGAGCGCCTCGCCGAGCCACTCGACGTCGCGGCGATGGCGCGCCACGCCGGCGTCAGCCCCCGCACCTTCGCCCGCCGCTTCCGCGCCGAGACCGGGACGACGCCGCTGCAGTGGCTGCTGTCCCAGCGGGTCCTGGAGGCGCGGCGGCTGCTCGAGGCGACCGACCTGCCGGTCGAGGAGATCGCCTGGCGGGTCGGCTTCGGCACCGCCGCCTCGCTGCGCGACCACTTCCGCCGCGCCACCGCAACCACCCCGACCGCCTACCGCCGCTCCTTCCAGCCCGCGCCCTAGATCCCCCTCGCGCCGCTCCTTCCAGCCGCGCCCTGGATCCCCCTCGCGCCGGACGTGTCTGACTTCAGGCGTCCATATAGGGGCATGAAGTCAGACACCCCCCTAGAGTGGGGGCGTGGTGAGCCGGCGCGATCGGATCAAGCTCAGCGATTCCGAGCTGGGGGAGCTGCTGGAGGAGGAGCGGGTCGCTGTCGTCTCGAGCCTCGGGCCGCGCGGCTGGCCGCACTCGATGCCGCTCTGGTTCGTGCCCCGCGAGGGGACGATCTGGACCTGGACCTACGCGAAGTCGCAGAAGGTGAAGAACCTGGAACGCGACCGGCGGGCGACCGTCCTTGTCGAGGCCGGCCGCTCATACGACCAGCTGCGGGGGGCGATGGTCGAATCCGAGGCGGTGATCCACCGCGACTTCGAGACCGTCCTCGGCTTCGCCGAAGAGCTGACCGTCCGCTACGCCGAGGGCATCTCCACGGTCGAGGGCGACGCCAGGGCGGCGCTGGAAGCGCAGGCGCCGAAGCGGGTGGCGATCAGCTTCCCGGCCCTGCGCACCGCGACCTGGGACCACCGCAAGCTCGGCGGCACCTACTGACTCCGGCGGCGCCTCGCCGTCCGCAGCGCCGTCCTCGGATTTGCCTTTGCAACCAGCAAAGTCCGCATCCCGCGTCCTTGCCGCGAACGACGAGTCACTCGCCAGGGTGCTAGCGGTGGCGGTGGCGGCGGCGGTGCCGGACCGGCTTCAGCGTCACCTTGCGCGATAGCGCCGGCAGGTATTCGCTGGTTTCCCGCGTCGAAACCCGGAAGGTCGAGCGGCGGTCGATCCGCGGCCGGAAGCGGACCGAGCAGGCGCGATCGAGGTAGTGGGTGCCGAGCTTGCGGCGACCCCGGTAGAGCGTCACCGGGTCGCCGCGGCGGCGGCTCTTGCAGGGGATCGCCCAGGCGATGATCAGGCCGCGGCGGTGACGCCAGACCCTACGGCCGATAGCGCGGATCGCGACGTAGGAGGGGCTCTGGGTAGGCGTGTAGACCGGCGGCGGCGCGGGGGAGCAGCCCGAGCCTTCCGGGCCGACCAGCCGGTACACCGGCCCGTAACCGGAGACCGCGTAGAGCCGGCCGCAGGAGTCCTGGCCGAAGCTGTCGAGTTCGCCGATGTGGAGGCCCTCGGAGCGGTCCGTGGCGGCCGGCGCGCCGGGGGAGAAGGAGCGGACGTCGCCTTCGCAGTGGTCGCCGTAGAGGTAGCGGCCGGCGAGGCCGCCCAGGCCGGGGCCGCGGACGACGTAGCCGGCGACGATCGCGCAGGCGTGGGCGCCGGTGCTGCCGACCCGTTCGTGCGTGTATTCGAAGACGGGCGGCGTGAAGGGCGCGCGCGGCGTCGAGGCGCTCTCCGACCCTTCGCAGCCTTCGTCGTCGGCGGGACCCGCGATCGACCCCTCCATGCAGTTCCAGCCGTAGTTCGCCCCCCGGCCGAGGCCGGGCGCGGCGGCGAAGTCGACCTCCTCGCGCGCGCTCTGGCCGACGTCGCCGATCCAGAGGTCGCCGGTCGAGCGATCGAAGGAGAAGCGGAAGGGGTTGCGGAGGCCGAGGCTCCAGACTTCCGGGCTCGCGAACGGGCCCGGGTCGGGCAGCCGCAGGATCTTGCCGAGCTCGCTGCTCGGGTCCTGGGCGTTGTGGTGTTCGTCATTGGCGCCGCCGCCGTCGCCGGTCGAGACGAACAGCGCGCCTTCGGGGCCGAACTGGAGCTGGCCGCCGTAGTGGTTGCGGTCTTCGGGGTGTTCGATCGGCGGGATCACGTCGCGCAGGGTGGCGGCCGACGCCGAGTCGCCGATCGCGACCATTTCGCCGACGTGGATCCTGCCGAGGCTGTCGGTGTAGTCGAGGAAGAAGCGGCCGCTCGAGTCGAAGTCCGGGGAGAGCGCGATCGAGAGCAGCCCGCCCTCTTCGCCTGGCCCGTCGGCGCCGACGGCGATTTCCGCGAACGGCTTGAGCTGGCCACCCTCCAGCTGCATGATCGAGCCGCCCCGCTCGACCACGAAGAGCCGTTCCGGGTTGCCCGGGTCGGAGGTGACGTAGATCGGTTCGTCGAAGTTGCCGATCTGCTGCACCGCAAGCGCCTGGGCGCTGCTTGCCCAGATCGCCGTCAGCGCCGCCAGCGCCAGCAGCGCCGGCGCCAGTTTCCCCACCGCGCGGATCACAGCCTCACAAGTTAGCCAATCGGGTTGCCGCCGCCTGGACGTTCGTCGGGCTATACCCTTGCCCGCCTTGACTTCCGACCTGGCTCGACTCTGGCGTCGGCGGTGGGTGCGGGGCGCCGTCGCGGCGCTCGCCTTCGCCGCGGTGACCGTCGTCACCTACCTGATCGCGCACCCGCGCATGTTCACCGGGTTCGCCAACTACGACGACGAGGGCTACATGCTGATCGCCCTCAAAGGGTTCCTCAGCCACGGGCACCTCTACGACGACGTCTTCACCCAGTACGGCCCCTTCTACTACGAGTTCTGGGGCGCCTTCTTCGAAATCTTCGGCCTCTCGGTCAACCACGACGGCGGCCGCACCGCCGCAACCTTCGCCTGGGTCGCGGCGAGCCTCCTCTTCGGGGTGGCGACCTGGCGGATGACCCGCAGCATCCTGCTCGGCCTCGCCACCCAGATGCTGGTGTTCGGCGCGATCATCACCGTCGTCAACGAGCCGATGCACCCCGGCGGCACGATCTGCCTGCTGCTGGGGGCGATCGTCGCGCTCTCGACCCTGGTCCGCGCCCGCACCTCGCCCCTGGCGATGGGGCTGGTGGGCGGCGCGGCGATGGCGCTGATCCTGGTCAAGATCAACGTCGGCGCCTTCGCCCTGATCTCCCTCGCACTCGCCTGCGTCGTCAGCTATCCCCAGCTGGCGCGGCGGCGCTGGCTGCGGCCGGTCCTCGAGGTCCTCTTCGTCGCCGTGCCGCTGCTGCTGATGACCTCTAAGTTCGGCGAAGCCTGGGCGCGCCACTACGCGGTCCACGTCGCCGCCGCCGCCCTCGCCGTCGTCGTCGCGCTGCGGGCGCGGCAGGTGCGGCGCCGCGAGGACGCCGAGGAGCTGCGGTGGCTGCTGGGCGGGCTGGTCGTCGTCGGGGTCGTCGTCTGCGCCGCGATCCTCGCCGCCGGGACCACCCCGGGCGGCCTGGTCGAGGGGGTGATCGGACAGCCCCTGCGCCAGACCAACGCCTTCTCGATCCCGCTCGGCCTCGCCAACCGGATCTACCTCTACGACATCGTCGCCCTCGCCGGGGCGGCAGGCTACTGGTACTTCGCGCGGCAGCGGACGCGGCCGCCGAGCCCGACCTTCCTCGCCCTCGCGGCGGCGCTCAGCATCCTCATCGGGCTGGAGATGGCGATGTCGGCGATCCTCAAAACGGCGCTCTTCGACCCGATCACCTTCACCGGCAGCCAGTTCTCCTTCCTCGCCTTCGCCTGGGTGGCGCTGCTGCCGCTGGGCGCGCCGGAGGACGCCGAGACCTCGTTCCCGCGGCTGCTGCTGCCGTTGCTGGCGGTGCTGCAGGCGCTGCACGCCTTCCCGGTCGCCGGCAGCCAGATCGCCTGGTCGACCTTCCTGCTGATCCCGGTCGGGGCGCTCTGCGTCTACAACGGCGCCCGCGGCCTCGCCGGCGTCCTCGGCGGCGAGGGCGAGCGCCGCGCCGCCTTCGCGGTCGGCGCCCTGGCGGCGCTGGTCGCCTTCGGCGTCATCGTCAACGTGCAGCTGCGGCTGCCGCTGAAGGAATACCGCGCCTCCTACGACAGCCTCACCTCGCTCGGCCTGCCCGGCGCCGGAGACGTCCACCTCAACTCCGAAGAAGTCGCCACCTACCAGGGGATCGCGAAGGCGATCGACGCCGACTGCAGCACCCTCCTGATGCTGCCGGGGATGAACAGCTTCTACTTCTGGACCGAAGAGGAACCGCCGACCTGGTTCAACGCCACCGGCTGGACGACCCTGTTCGACGAATCCCACCAGCGCCGGGTGATCAACGAGACGCGGGGGCTCAGGGGGCTCTGCGAGCTGCGCAACGAACCGATCGCCGATGGCTGGAGCGCCGGCACGATCCCGGATACTCCGCTGGTGCGCTACCTCCACCACGGGTTCCGCCCGCTCGCCGGCTGGGGCTCCTACGAACTGCTGCGGCGGGAAGGGACCGCCGGCGAAGCGTGAGCACCTGGATCGTCAGCCCGGTCTACCGCGACGTCAGCTCGTTCGAGATCCTGCGCGAGCACCTGCTCGAGGTGCTCGGCCCGGAGGCCGCGCAGGCGCGGTTCGTGGTCGTCGACGACACCGCCGGCCAGGACGAGCAGATCGAGCGCCTGCGGCGACACGCCGACGTCACCATCCTGCGGCCGCCCTTCAACCTCGGCCACCAGCGGGCGATCGTCTACGCCCTGCGCAAGCTGCTGCCGCGGATCGGCGACGACGACGCGATCGTCACCCTCGACGCCGACGGCGAGGACAAGCCCGAGGACCTGCCGCGGCTGCTGGCGGCGCTGCGGCCGGGCGGGGGGGAGGAGCGCCCGAAGCAGCGGGTCGTGCTGGCGCTGCGGACGAAGCGGCGCGAGTCGCTCGGCTTCAAGGCCTTCTACCGGCTGTTCCGGCTGCTGTTCCGCTCGCTCACCGGCGCCACCGTGCGCTCCGGGAACTTCGCGGCGATGCCGGGCTCGCTGGCCAAGCGGGTGCTCCTGCACCCGACCTTCGACCTCTCCTACTCCTCGGCGATCCTCGCCCTCGACGTGCCGGTCGAGTACGTCCCCTGCGAGCGGGGAGAACGCTACGAGGGCCGCTCGAAGATGACCTACGGCCGGCTGGCGATGCACGGCCTGCGGATGCTGATGCCGTTCACCGACCGGATCGCGATCCGCGCCCTCGCCGCCTTCGTCTTCTTCGGCGTCCTCGGCGCCACCCTCGCCGTCGTGGTCGTCTGCCTGAAGCTCTTCACCACCTCGGCGATCCCCGGCTGGACCAGCTACATCGCGCTCGGGGCGCTGATCGTCTCGCTGGTCGCGCTGGGCAACTTCGTCAGCCTCTTCGTCCTCTTCTCGCAGACCCGCGCCGTCTCCCTCGCCAACATCGAGGACCTGACCAGCGAGGACTAACGCCCGCTAGCCCGCTCGGAGGGAGCGGCAGCGAATCGGGCCCACCTCGGCTCCGGCGACCGCGACCGCGGCCGCATACCGGTGTTCCGCTGTTCCTTTGCCCTGCATAGTCGGGCCAAGGAACAGCGGAAGGTCCGCGACGGCGATCGGGTTGCGGTCCGACGCTTCCGGTGGGTGGGGTTGCAGGCTTGTGCCTCCGAGACCGACGCCGAGGCACTTGAGGCGCGCCTCGAGGCGGGCCCAGGCGGCGTAGAAGATCGGCGGCCGCTGCTCGGGGGCGGCCGCGCGGACGGCGGCGGCCTCGTCCGCCGGCAGCGCCCGTTCGGCCAGGGCGACGAGGTCGCGCCCGGGGCAGATCGCCTCGAGATCGATCCCGACCTCCCGCTCGGCGACCGCTATCAGGGCGAGGCCCTGCGAGTGGCTGAGGTTGAAGCACGGACCCGTCCCGCCCTCGAGGCGCGGCTTGCCGCGCTCGCCGGCCTCGAAGGCGATTCCCTCCGCCGGCTCCCCGAGATAGCGCTCGAGCGCTCGGCGCAGCGCCCAGCGCGAGGCGACCCAGCGCCTGCGCACGTCCTCGCGCAGGAAGCCGGCCGCACGCTCGCGCTCGGCCGGCGGCAGCCGCTCGGCGCCCGGCCAGCCGGCATCGTCCAGGGCGGCGCGCCAGATGTGGACCCCCTCGATCACCGTCGCAAATAGGATTGCGCGGATGTCCACCCCGAGGACAGGGCCGGCCTGGCTGGTGCTGCCGACCTACAACGAGGCCGAGAACCTGGAGCCGCTGGTCGAGGCCGCGCTCGCGAACCTGCCTGCCGACGCCCCCATCCTGGTCGTCGACGACAACTCGCCCGACGGGACCGGTGAGATCGCCGACCGCCTGGCCGCCGGCGAGCAGCGGATCGAGGTCCTCCACCGGCCCGAGAAGGAAGGGCTCGGGACCCGCCTACCTGGCCGGGTTCCGGCAAGCGCTGGACGCCGGCGCCGGCTGCGTCCTGCAGATGGACTCCGATTTCTCCCACGACCCCGCGGACCTGCCGCGCCTGCTCGCCGCGGCCGCGGAGGCCGACCTGGCGATCGGCTCGCGCTACGTCGAGGGCGGCGGGGTCGAGAACTGGACGCCGCTGCGCAAGGCGATCAGCCGCGGCGGCAGCGCCTACTCGCGCCTCGTCCTCGGCCTCTCGGTTCAGGACCTCACCGGCGGCTTCAAGTGCTTCCGCCGCACGGTTCTCGAGGCGATTTCCCTGCAGTCGGTCGGCAGCCGCGGCTACGCGTTCCAGGTCGAGATGACCTATCGCGCGGTGCAGGCGGGGTTCAAGGTCGTGGAGGTGCCGATCACCTTCCACGAGCGCCGCGCCGGCGCCTCGAAGATGAGCGGCAGGATCGTCGCCGAGGCCGCCTGGAAGGTGCCCCTGCTGCGGGTGGCGGAACGTTGAGCCGGCTGCTGATCACCGGCGGGGCGGGCTTCGTCGGCTCCAACCTCGCCGTCTCGCTCGCCGCCCGGCATCCCGACTGGGAGGTCGTCGCGCTGGACAACCTCTACCGCCAGGGCTCGGAACTGAACCTGCCGCGGCTGCAGGAGGCCGGGGTGCGAGTTCGTCGAGGGCGACGTGCGCGAGCCCGAAGACCTGCGGGCGCTGCCGGAGCTGAGCGCGCTGGTCGAGTGCTCGGCCGAGCCCTCGGTGATGAGCGGCGTCGACGGCGACACCGGCTACCTCGTCCACACCAACCTCACCGGCGCCTACAACTGCCTCGAGCTGGCCCGCCGCGACGGCGCCTTCGTCGTCTTCCTCTCGACCAGCCGGGTCTACCCGGTGGCGCCGCAGGTGGAGCTCGAACCTGGAGGAGACGCGAGACCCGCTTCGAGCTCGCCGCCGAGCAGGCGGTCCGCGGCGTCTCGCCGGCCGGGATCTCCGAGGAGTTCCCGCTGGAGGGCGCCCGCACCCTCTACGGCGCCACCAAGCTCGCCGCCGAGCATGCTGATCGAGGAGTACCGCGAGAGCCTCGGCGTGCCCGCGGTGATCGACCGCTGCGGCGTGATCGCCGGCCCCTGGCAGATGGGCAAGGTCGACCAGGGCGTCTTCACCCACTGGATGCTCGCCCACCACTTCGGCAACCCGCTCAGCTACATCGGCTTCGGCGGCGAGGGCAAGCAGGTCCGCGACCTGCTCCACGTCGAGGACCTGGTCGACCTGGTCGAGCGGCAGCTGCTCGAGCCCGAGGTGTGGGACGGGCGCACGGTGAACGTCGGCGGCGGCCGCGAGTGCAGCCTCTCGCTGCGCGAGACGACGGCGATCTGCCGCGAGCTGACCGGCAACGAGGTGCCGATCTCGCCGGTGCAGGAGACGCGCGCAGGGGGACGTGCCGATATACCTCTCCGACTGCGCGAGGCTGTTCGGCCTGGACGAGTGGCGGCCGCGGCGCAGCGCCGGGCAGGTGCTGGCCGACATCCAGGAGTGGATCGCCGCCGACGAGGAGCGGATCGCCCGCGCCCTGAATATCGAGACGTCATAGAGGGAAAGGAGCAACCGAACGCATGCCGGTCGCGATCATCACTGGTGCCGGGGGCCTGATCGGCTCCGAGGCGGTCGAGCACTTCGTCGCCGAGGGCTTCGACGTGGTCGGGATCGAGAACGACATGCGGGCCAGCTTCTTCGGGCCCGAGTCCTCGACCTCGCACGTGACCGAGCGCCTGGTCGAGGCCTACCCTCGAGTTCCGCTGGGAGAACGCCGACATCCGCGACGCCGACGACGATCGAGCGGCATCTTCCGCGAGCACGCGGGCAAGATCGAGCTGGTCATCCACACCGCCGCCCAGCCCTCGCACGACTGGGCCGCGAGCGACCCGCAGACCGACTTCGGCGTCAACGCCAACGGCACCCTCAACCTGCTCGAGGCGGCCCGCGCCCACTGCCCCGACGCGCCCTTCATCTTCTGCTCGACCAACAAGGTCTACGGCGACACGCCGAACCGGCTGCCGCTGGCAGAGCCTGGAGAAGCGGCTGGAGCTGCCCGAGGACCACCCCTACTACAAGGGGATCGACACCAGCATGTCGATCGACAACTGCGACCCACTCGCTGTTCGGCGTCTCCAAGGCCGCCGCCGACCTGCTGGTCCAGGAGTACGGCCGCTACTTCGAGATGCCGACGGTCGCCTTCCGCGGCGGCTGCCTGACCGGGCCCCAGCACGCCGGCGCCAAGCTGCACGGCTTCCTCGCCTACCTGATGAAGTGCACCGTCACCGGCACCCCCTACACCGTCTTCGGCTACGAGGGCAAGCAGGTCCGCGACAACATCCACAGCGCGGACTTGATTGCCGCCTTCGACGCCTTCCGCAAGGCGCCGCGCGCCGCCGCCGTCTACAACATCGGCGGCGGCCGCTTCTCCAACTGCTCGATGCTGGAGGCGATCGAGGCCTGCGAGCGCGATCGCCGGCCGCGAGCTGCGGTGGGAGATGGGCGAGGAGCCGCGGATCGGCGACCACCGCTGGTGGATCTCCGACCTCGCCCCGTTCGAAGCCGACTACCCGGAGTTCAAGCTGCGCTACGGGGTCGAGGAGATCCTGCAGGAGATGTACGAGCAGAACCTCGAGCGCTGGGTCGCGCCGGCGGCCTGAGGTTCAGAAGACGTTGCTGCCGATCATGGCGGCGAGCAGCACGAAGAGGCCGCCGATCAGGGTCCGATTCATGCTCTTCAGCGCCTGGCGCAGTTCAAAGATGTCGGCATCGAAGCGGGCGAACCCCTCGCGCATTTCGGCTTTCGTCTCGGCGAAGCCTTCGTGCATCTCCACCTTGAGGTCGTCGACCTTCTCGTTGAGGTCGTCGAGCCTAGGGCCGGGCGATGGCTTGATTACTCCACGATGACGCATCAGGAAATGCCACTGACGATCATGGCGGCGATGCCGCTGATCAGCGCGGCGAGGATGGCGCCGCCGACCACGAGCAGCGTTCGATTGAGAGCGTCGAAGCGTGCGTTGAGTTGGCGGATGTCCGCATCCACATGGGCGAAGCTCGCGCATCTCGGTTCGGAGGTCATCGACCTTCTTGTTGAGGTCGTCGAGTCGCTCGTCGGTCCACTTCTCTCTGGGCACCATCACCGCCATAAGCCTAGCGTAATCTTTTAGCTGTAACGAGAGGCGCGCAGAATCTAAGAATTGACGCGCCGGTTCGTGCCGATTCTGTGACTTCCGGTAGCGTCGCCGCCGCATGGCGGAGGGAATGAAGCTCTCGGTGGTGATGCCGGCCCAGAACGAGGAGGGATCGGTCGCCGCCACGGTCGAAGGCGTGGTCGCCGTGCTCGAGCGCGAGGGGGTCGACTACGAGGTCGATCGTCGTCAACGACGACAGCGAGGACTCGACCGAAGCGGTCGTCGCCGCGATCGGCGAGCGACAACCCGCGGGTCCGCGTCCACCGCTCCCATTACGAGCGCGGCTTCGGGATGGCGATCAGGGCCGGCCTCGACGTCTTCAGCGGCGACGCGGTGGCGATCGTTATGGCCGACGCCTCCGACAACCCCGAGGACCTGGTCCGCTACCTGCGGCTGCTGGAAGAGGGCTACGACTGCGCCTTCGGCTCGCGCTTCGTCTCCGGCGCCCACGTCTACGACTACCCGCGCGTCAAGTACGACGTCAACCGCCTCGCCAACCAGTTCATCCGCCTCCTCTTCCGCCACCGCTACAACGACACCACCAACGCCTTCAAGGCCTACCGGCGCGAGGTCATCGAGACGATCCAGCCGCTGCTCTCCAAGCACTTCAACCTCACCGTCGAGATGCCCCTCAAGGCGATCGTCCGCGGCCACACCTACGCCGTCATCCCCACCGACTGGACCAACCGCACCAGCGGCGTCGCCAAGCTGGCGATGAAAGAGATGGGCAGCCGCTACCTCTTCATCGTCCTCTACGTCTGGCTCGAGGCGACGCTCAGCCGCGGCGACTACCGGCGAGAGCCTGGTCGATCCGTTCGCTGAGGCAGCGGGCGAGGTCGCCCGCGCCCGGCTCGCGGAGCATGTCGACGTGCCCGTGGTCGAGCTCGTGGCGCTCGACGCCGCCCTGCGCCCGCTCCTCCCAGCAGAGGAAGGTGTGCTTCTCGCGGAACTCGTCGGAGACGATGACAACCACCCTGCCGGGCCAGGGATCGGCGCGGTAGCTGCCCCGCGCCTTGCGGGCCGCGTCGACGGCGCGGAAGATCGCCCGCTGAACCGATCCGGGCAGCGGCCGGCGGAGATGCCATTCGGCCCTGTCGAGGAGCCTGCGGTGGACTTTCTCGGCGAAGCGGTGGCCGCGGCCCGAGGCGCGGAACCGCAGGTAGGGGCCGAGGTCCCGCGCCGGCTGCAGGGCGAGCTCCGCTCGCCGCCGCCGCGAGAGCGGCGAGGGCGGAGGCGGCAGCAGGCGGTAGCTCAGCCCCTCCTCGACGCCGTGCTCCCAGGCCCACCCCAGGAACGCCGCCGCGTCCGGCGGGTCGCCGAAGCCTGCGCGCAGGTCGGGTCGTTGCAGGGCGCCGAGGAGGTAGTTGTTGAGGCAGCCGGCGGCGGGCTCGAGCAGGTGGGCACGGAACTCGCGCCAGCCGGCCGTCGAGAGGGGGTCGCGGGGGCGGTAACCGCGCTGCTCCCACGCCGCCGTCAGCGCCCAATCCCAGCGCCTGCCTTCGGGCGTGCGGCAGCGCCAGCTCGCGGCCGGCAGGATCAGCCGCGGCTCCAGTTCTTCGTAGGCGTGGCTCCAGATGAAGGTGGAGTAGGGCGTGGCGTCGGCCCCGAGCGGATCGGGCCACCCCGTGCGCAGATCCTCGCGCGAGCGCCAGAACTCGTGGACGTAGCGCGAGACGCCGGGCGCGAGCGGCTCGCGCAGCCAGGCGAGGAGGCGGGCGCCGCCGTCCGGTTCCTGCGGGTCGGGCACCTGCTCGCCCGCCAGCCGGGCGCGGATCGCGGCGGACTCCATGAATTCGTCGTAGGGGACGCCGGGGACCAGCTCGGCCGGCTTGGGCGCGGGAGGATCGGAGTCGAGCGCCACCAGCAGCGGCACCTCCTCGCCCGCTGCCCGCAGCCGCTGCGCCATCTCGAAGGCGACGGTGGCGCCGTTGCAGCGACCGGCCAGCAGGTAGGGCCCGTGGGGCTGGATCGCGCGCACGGCGCTCAGGTAGCGCTCGGCCATCTCCTCGATCCCGGTGTCGAGCGGACGGCGGCCGTCGAGACCGCTCGGCTGCAGGGCGTAGAAGGGCTGGTTTTCGGGCAGGTTCCGCGCCAGCGGCCCGAAGCCGACGATGTTGCCGTCGCCGGCGGCGACGGCGAAGAGCGGCGGCCGGTCACCGCCCGGCTTCAGCGCGACGAGGTTGTCCCAGGAGCCCCGACTTGCCGGCGCCTCCAGCGCGGCTGCCAGGGCGCGCGGCGTCGAGGCCTCGAAGACGAGGGCCAGCGGCAGGCGCCGGCCGGCGATCTGTCTCCAGCTCTTCGAAGAGGGCGACGGCGAGCAGCGACTGGCCGCCGAGGGCGAAGAAGTCGTCCTCGACCCCGATCTCCTCGACCTCCAGCACCCGTTCGAAGGCCGCGGTGACCCGCCGCTCGAGCTCGTTGGCGGGTTCGCCCCGGCCCTCCCGGCGAGCGAGGTGCTCGTCCCCCGGGGCGGGGAGGGCGTCGAGATCGACCTTGCCGTTGACGGTCAGCGGCAGCTCTGGCACCGCGATCCAGGCTGAGGGGACCATCGCGGCGGGAAGGCGGGCGGCGGCGTGAGCCCGCAGCGCTCCCGCCTCCGGCGGGGCGCCCCCTCCGGCCGCGACGACGTAGGCGGCCAGCGTGAGCCCGACGGGGGCGCGCTCGAAGGGCACGACCGCCACGTCGGCCACCTCCGGGTGGGCGCGCAGCGCGTTCTCGACCTCGGCCGGCTCGACGCGGTGGCCGCGGATCTTCACCTGGCGGTCGGCGCGGCCGGCGAACTCGAGCGCGCCGTCGGGGCGGCGTCGCACCAGGTCGCCGGTCAGGTAGATCCGGCCGCCGGGCTCCCGCGGGTCCGGGCGGAACCGCTCTGCGGTCAGCTCGGGATCGTCGCGGTAGCCGCCGGCGACGCCGTCGCCGCCGATCGCCAGCTCGCCGACCTGTCCGACCGGCACCTCGCGGCCGGCTTCGTCGAGGACGCGGCACGAGGTCCCCTGGATCGGCCGGCCGATCGGCACCGGGTCTTCGACCTGCTCGCCGGGTCGCATCTCGTGGGTGGCGGCGAAGGTCGTCGTCTCGGTCGGCCCGTAGCCGTTGGTCAGCCGGCCGCGCGAAGGCAGCGCCGCCAGCGCCCGGCGCACGTGGTCGGGAGAGAGGACGTCGCCGCCGGCGAGCAGGTGGTCGACCGCGGCCAGGCAGTCGGGCCGGCGGTCGACGAGCTCGTGGAAGAGGCCGGCGGTGAGCCAGAGGACGTCGACTCCGTGGCGCTCGATCGCCGCGGCGACCGCCGCCGGGGAGGGGCGCTCGCGCAGGCAGCGCGACGGTGCCGCCGCTGCGCCAGCGGCCCCCACAGCTCGAGCGTCGCGGCGTCGAAGGCGGGCGAGGCCGCGTGCAGCATCACCCGCCCCGGGCCAAGGTCGGCGAAGCACGGGAGCGGCGACCAGCCGCACGACGTTGCGGTGGGTGACCTCGACGCCCTTCGGCTCGCCGGTCGAGCCCGAGGTGTACATCACGTAGGCGAGGTCGTCGGGCGCGACGGCGGGCGGAGGCACAGGATCTGCCCGTTCGGCCTCGGCCAGGGTCAAGGCCGCGACGCCGGGCGGCAGCGGGAAGGGCTGCTGCGATTCGACGACGACCGCCGAGGCTTCGGCGTCCTCGAGCGCCCGCACGACCCGCGCCGCCGGGTGCACCGGGTCGAGCGGCACGTAGGCGGCGCCCGCGAGGATGACGCCGCAGTAGGCGATCGCCGAACCGACCGAGCGGTCGAGCAGGACGCCGACCCGGTCGCCGCGCTCGACCCCCCGCTGCCGCAGCGCCCCGGCGACGGCGCGGCCGCGCCGCAGCAGCTCGCCGTAGTCGATCTTCTCGCCTCCGTCGAGGACCGCGAGCGCCGCGGGGTCCCGCTGGGCCTGGGCTTCGATCAGGCCCGCGAGCGTCGCCTCGCGGTCGTACCCGGACGGGCCGGCGCTCCAGCGCCCGAGCTCCGCCCGTTCCTCCGCGGGGAGGAGGCCGAGCTCGGAGAGACGGGCGTCGGGGCTCTCGACGAACTGCTCGAGCAGCCGCTGGTGGTGGCCGGCGAGCCTGTCGGCCTCGGCGTCGTCGAGCAGGTCCGAGTGCTCCCAGGAGAAGCTGAGGCTGCCGTCGCCGCGGGCGTTGCCGATCACGTTGAGGTCGGCCTTGGCGGTGCCGTTGGGGACGCCTTCGACGATCTTGGCCTCCAGCCCCGACCAGCCGCCGGGCCGCCGCGGCGCGTCGTGGAAGGAGAAGAGCGTCTGGATCAGGGGCGAGCGGGCCGGGTCGCGCGGCGGCCCGATCGCCTCGACCACGGCGTCGAAGGGGGCGTCGGCGTTGGCGTAGGCCTCGAGCGCCATCGTCCGCACCCGCGCCAGCAGCTCGCGCACGGTCGGATCGCCGCCGAGGTCGCAGCGCAGGGCGACGGTGTTGACGACCATCCCGGCGAGGCGCTCGGCGAGCGGCTCCCCCCGGTTAGCGGCGCCGGTCCCGATCTGCAACCGGTCCTGTCCCGTGTAGCGGTGGAGCTGGGCGAGGAAGGCGGCGACCGCGACCATGAAGAGGGTGGCGTCGTTCTCCCGCGCCAGGGCGCGCAGCCGCTCGACCAGCGGCGGCGGCACCCGCCTGCGCACCGCGCCGCCGGCGAAGGACTCGCGTGGCGGCCGCGGCCGGGCGCCGGGCAGCTGCAGCAGCGGCGGGTCGGGATCGAGCGTCTCCGCCCAGTGCTCGACCTGCCTGCGCACCGCCTCCGACCCCCGCGCCTCCTGCTCCCAGCGCGTGTAGTCCTGGAACTGCGCCGCCGGCTCGGCGAGGTCCGGCCCGCGCTCCTCGACCGCGGCCGAGTAGAGCTCGCCCAGCTCGCCGGCCAGCACCGAGAACGACCAGCCGTCGTGGACGAGGTGGTGCTCGACCTGGATCAGCCGCCAGCTGCGCTCGCCGAGCCGGGCCAGGGTCCAGCGGACCAGCGGCGCCGGGGCCAGCTCGATCCGCTCGCGCACCCTCTCCCGCGCCAGGCGCGCCCAGGCGAGCGAGCCCTCGCCGCGCAGGTCGATCTCGGCCAGCGGCGCTTCGAACGGGGGCAGGATCGCCTGCACCGGCTCGCCTCCGCGCTCCTCGAAGGCGGTGCGGAGGATCTCGTGGCGACGGATCAGCTCGGTGAGGGAGCCGCGCAGCGCCGCCACGTCGAGCTCTCCCTCGAGCCGGAAGATCGCCGCGAACTGGTAGGCGATCGACTCCGGGTGCATGCGGCAGAAGAGCCAGGCGCGGCGCTGGGCGGCGCTGAGCGGGGCGGTCGGCTGCGACTCGCCGCGGGTGAGGCGCGGAAGCCCGGGGAGTGGAGGTCCCCCTGCTCGACCCGCTCCGCCAGCGCCGCGGCGGTGCGAGCTTCGAAGACGTCGCCGATCCCGAGGTCGGTGCCGAGGCGGTCGCGCAGGAGGCCGGTCAGCCGCAGCGCCAGCAACGAGGTGCCGCCGAGGGCGAAGAAGTCCTCTTCCGGGCCCACCGACTCCAGCCGCAGCACCTCGGCCATCGCCGTGGCGATCGGCTCAAGCCGGGGGTCGAGCGTCTCCCGCTCGGCTTCGCGGGGAGGCGCGGGCAGGGCCGTGCGGTCGACCTTGCCGCGCTCGGTCAGGGGCAGCGCCTCGATCGGGACCACCGCGGCCGGGACCATGAACTTCGGCAGCTCGGCCTCGAGCCGGCCGCGCAGCTCCGCGGGGTCCAGCGCCGCGCCGTTCCGCGCCACCGCGTAGCCGACCACCCGCTTGTGGCCCGGCACGTCCTCGCGCACGGCCACCGCCGCTTCGCGCACCCCCGGCTGGGCGGCGAGCGCGCGCTCGATCTCTCCCGGCTCGACCCGGTGCCCGGCGAGCTTGACCTGGTCGTCGACCCGGCCGAGGAAGAGCAGCTCGCCGTCCTCGCGCCGGCGAACGCGGTCGCCCGAGCGGTACATGCGGCCGCCGCGGAAGGGATCGGGGAGGAAGCGCTCGGCGGTGCGCTCGGGGTCGTTGCGGTAGCCGCGCGCCACACCCGCCCCGCCGATCCAGAGCTCGCCGGGCGTGCCGTCGGCGACCGGCTCCCCCTGCTCGTCGAGGACGTGAAGCTCGTAGCCCGGGGACGGGCGGCCGATCGGGATCGTCTCGCCGATCTCGCCGTCGACCTCGTGGGCGCAGGCGAAGATCGTCGTCTCGGTCGGTCCGTAGATGTTGACCAGCCGGGTCTCCGGCAGCGCGGCGCGAAGCTCGCGGGCCAGGGCCGGCGGCAGCACGTCCCCGCCGGAGGCGAGGACCCTGAGCCCGGTCAGCTGCGGCAGGGCGACGCGGGCCATCTCGGCGAGGAGGCCGGGAGGGAAGATCGCCATCGTCACCCGATGGTCGGCGACCACGCGCCCGATCGTCACCGGGTGTGGGTCGCCGGGCGGGGAGACGACCAGGCGGGCGCCGTTCAGCAGCGCCGACCAGATCTCCAGCACCGAGCCGTCGAAGTCGAGCAGGGCCTTGTGGAGAACGGCGTCGTCGGGCCCCGGCAGCAGATCCGAGGGCCCGCGGAGGAGGTTGACGAGACCGGCATGGAGGATCTCGACCGCCTTCGGGGTGCCGGTCGAGCCCGAGGTGAAGAGGATGCAGGCGAGGCGGTCCGTCCCCTCGGGTTCGGGCGGGGCGGGCGGGGCGGGTGCCGCCAGCAGCTCGTCGATCGCGACCGAGCCGTCGTCGCCGTCGCCGATGACCAGCCCCGCCCCCGCCAGCTCGACCAGCTTGCGCCGGCGGCGCCGGGGATGAGCCGGGTTCAGCGGCATGTAGCCGGCGCCGGCCCGCACCGTGCCGAGGTAGGCGCAGACCGTCCGCCAGCTGCGGCAGAGCTCCACGGCCACGACGTCCTCCGGTCCGACGCCGGCCGCGACCAGCCTCGCCGCGATCGCCTCGGCCGCGGCGACGAGCTCGGCGTAGGTCAGCCGCTTCGAGCCGTCCTCGAGCGCGACCGCATCGGGGCGCTCAGACGCGCGCTCGGCGACGAGCCTGAAAAGTGGACGATGCACCCATCCTGTATAGCGGGCCGGGAGTCTCTCGGCTAGCGGATCGGGTCCAGCAGCCGCAGGCGCTGGCGGCGCAGCGTCGGCCCCGGGTGCCGCCGCGCCCAGGAGACGTAGGAGGGGATGCGGGGCAGGCCGTAGGCGAGGTTGGGGTTGCCGTAGGGATCGACCGCCGCCACCCCCGACCAGCGCTCTTCCAGCCTTCGGACCTCCCATTCCTCGACCTCGGGGTCGCGGCTGGAGGACTCGAAGTGCTCCATCACCAGGTCGGGGTCGTAGACGATCCGCCGGCCGTGGACGTGGGCCTTGAGGCAGTAGTCGACGTCGTTGAAGTTGACCGGCAGCTCCATCGTCATCCCGCCGATCGCGTCGAAGAGCTCCTTCGGGGTCATCAGGCAGGCGGCGGTGACGCCGAGGCAGTTGCGGGCGATGACGACGGCGTTGGCGTAGCCGCGGTAGGTCCCGTGGAAGCCGCGGTACTGGTGACCCGGCAGGCCGCCGTCGAAGCCGATGCCGACGTGCTGCAGGCGCCCGTCGCCCCAGAGCAGGCGGCCGCCGACGACGCCGACCCCGTCGAGCCCCGCGTACATCGCCATCCGCTCGATCCACTCGTCGGTGCGGACCTCGATGTCGTCGTTGAGCAGCAGCAGCTGCTCGCCGCGGGCGTGGGCGGCGCCGAGGTTGATCTTCTTCGAGAAGTTGAAGGCGCCCTCGTAGGGGACGAGCCGCAGACGCTCGCCGGCGATCTCGCGCAGCCTCTCCAGCACCGCCGGCGGAGTCGCTTCCCCGTGGACGACGACGATCTCGTAGTTCTCGTAAGTCGAGCGCTCGACGATGCTGCGGACGCAGTTCTCGACCAGCACGACCTGCTCGAAGCGGACTTCGCGGCTGCCGCCGGCGGTGGGGATGACGATGCTGACCAGCGGCTCCTCGCGCAGCCGCGGCTGCAGGTGCAGGACGCCCGGGTCGTCGGGGTCGCGCTCGACCACGGCGGGCAGGCCGATGCGGTCGCAGTGGGCCTGAACCGCCCGCCGCCCCGCCTCGAAGGCGTAGGGCTTGGCCTCCTCGCCGCCGCCCGCGGCCGAGGTCTCGAGGGTGCGCCAGTGGTAGAGGATGCGCGGCACGTGGACGACCCGGCGGGCGCGCTCGGTCACCCTCAGCACCAGGTCCCAGTCCTGGGAGCCCTCGAAGTCGGGGTCGAAGCCGCCGACCTCCTCGACCAGGGCGCGGCGCAAGACGCTGAAGTGGCAGGTGTACATCTGCGTCCGCATCCGCTCCGGCGACCAGTCGGGCTTGAAGAAGAAGCCGGAGTGGAGGCCGCGGCGGTCGACCTTGTCCTCGTCGGTGTAGAGGTAGTCGGCTTCGGGAGCGGCGTCGAGCGCGGCGGCGACGTGGGCGAGGGCGTCGGGGTGGAGGGCGTCGTCGTGGTCGAGCAGGGCGACGAACTCGCCCTGCGCCATCGCCAGGGCCCGGTTGGAGGCGCCGACTATCCCCTCGTTGCGCTCGCTGTGCTCGACGCGGACGCGGGGGTCGCGGGCGGCGGCGCGGTCGAGGACCTCGCGCACGTGCGGCTCCCGCGAGGCGTCGTTGACGAGGCAGAGCTCCCAGTCGCCCTGGCTCTGTCCGAGCACGGAGAGCAGCATCTTGCGCAGGACGTCGGCCGGCGGCTCGTAAACCGGGGTGATGATCGAGAAGCGGGGCACGGAAGGGGGCGGGATCAGCCGCGCGGGCGCAGCAGCCGCAGGAGCACCCCGATCGAGAGGCCGGCGCCGGGGAATTTCGAGGAGAGGCGGGCGCGCGCGCCTTCGAGCCGCCTCGCCCGGTCTTCATGGGCCGCCAGGCGGCCACGGGCGTCGCCGAGTTCGTGCTCCATTCCGATCAGGAGATCGCGCAGGCGCAGCACCTCCTGGCGGCTGCGTGCGAGCTCGGCACGCAGCTCTTCCGTCTCGCCAACCTGGGGCTCCTGCCGGAGCGGCGTGGGGGCACTCGATCGGTCTGCCACTCGGGCGGAGTCTACCCCTCACCCGGCCGCTTGACAGCGATGAAAGGCTGTCCGGCCAGATGCGTGCGCGCTGGCACTGGGCGATACCGGCGGGGGCCGTCCTCTGCCTGCTCGCCCCGATCCTCTTCACCGACCGCACCTTCGCCAGCGACTGGGGCAACCACTACTGGCTGGTCTACATGCAGGGGCTGAACATCAGCGCCCTGGGCGAACCGAGCATCTACCTGCAGTCGACGCTCGGCGCCTTCTACCCCTACTACGCCTTCTACGGCGGCACCTTCTACGCGGTCACCGGGCTGATCGCCGACATATTCGACACCGAATTCGCCGTCCTGGTCGCCTACGCGGGGGCGATCGGCGCCAACTACCTGGGCTGGACCTGGATGGCGCGGATGGCCGGCGTGCGCGGCTGGCGCGCCCAGCTGCCCGGCCTGATCGCCGTCACCGCGCCGCTGGCGGTCTCCAACCTCTACGGGAGGGGCGGCATCCCCGAGGTGATCGGCACCTCGATGGTGCCGCTGGTCGCCGCCGCCGGGATCGCCCTGGTGCGGGCGCCGCGGCTGCGCCTGCGCGAGATGGCCGCCTTCGTCGCCGGCATCGTCTTCCTCACCGGCAGCCACGCGCTCTCGATGGTCTGGGGGGTGAGCTTTCTCGCCCTGCTCGCCATGGTGCTGATCGCCTGCAACTGGCGCTACGTCAGGGAGCGGGCGATGCGGCTGCTTGCCCTCGCCTGGCTCGGGCTCCTCGCCCTCTGCCTCAACGCCTGGATGCTGTGGCCGACGCTGCTCTTCCACGCGAAGACGATCGAAAGCGAACCCGACCCGCTCAGCCAGACCGCCTTCACCGACGCCGGCAACCTCTTCCGGGTCCTCCGCGACACCGCCGACGTCTACCCGATCATCCACGGCGACATCAACGCGGCGCTGCCGGTGCTGGCGCTGCTCTGGGCGCTGGCCGGCGGCGTCCTCTTCTGGCGCTGGGCGGAGCCGCGGGGGCGGGCGCTCGGGCTCGGGATCCTGGCCGTGCTGGTGGCGCTGGTGGTGGCGATCCTCCACTCCTCGCTGATCTGGGACCTGCCGGAAATCCTCCAGTACATCCAGTTCCCCTACCGCCTGCTGACCTACGCCGACTTCTGCGTGGTCGGGCTGGTGACGCTCGTCCTCGCCGCCGCCGAGCGGCGCCGGGGCAGCCCGGCGGCGAGCGCGGCGGTGGCGGCGCTCGCCGTGATCGCCGCCTTCAACCTGGCGATCTCCTTCCAGCAGAACCTCGAAGTCCGCTCCTGGCTGAGCGGCCGCGCCGAAGCGACCGCCTCCTCGGTGCAGCCGCCCCCGTCCTGGTACGCGTTCCTGCAGTTCGGCGACGGCGAGGGGCCGGTCGTGCAGCCGACCCTGCCCGAACCGCTGAACGTGCCGGTGGAAGAAGGGATTCGCGACAGCTACCGGGTCGAGTACCCGCCCGGCCCCACCGGCACGGTGCAGACCAACATCGCCACCGGGCCCTACCTCGTCGACGTCGCGGGCGCGACGCCGGTCGGCCGCAGCGAAGCCGGGCAGATGGTGGTGCGGCTGCCGGCCTCGCCGAGCCGACCAAGGACCGTGGTGGTGAGCGGCGAGGACGGGCCGACGGTCGTCCTCAGCCGCTGGGTGAGCTTCCTGGCGCTGGTCTTCTGCCTGGTCGCGGTGGTCGCGACCGTCGCCCGGCGCCGGGTTCGCCGGCGAAGCGCCCGGACCCGATGAGCGCCAACCTCGAACTGCTCTGGATGCTCGCCGAGCACCTGCTGGCGACCGGGCTGCCGGCGGCCGCGGCGGCGGCGCTGGCGGCGCGGGCGGGGCTGCGGAGCGTGCCGCTGCTGCTCGCCGTCGCCCTGGCCGGCTCGGGCGCCGTCGCGCTCGCCTCCTTCTGGCTCTACTACGCCGACCCCACCGTCGGCCAGGCCGGCTCGTTCCTCGTCCTCTTCGGCTCGATCCTCGTCCTCGCGCTGTGCCTGCGGGAGGGGATCGACCCAGCGCTGCTGCGCGAGCTGGCGACGCCCTTTGCGCTCTGGGGCCTGGCGAGCGCCTTCGTCCTCTACCTCGGCTTCCTCCACGGCGGCACCGGGGAGCCGCTGCTGAGCGCGGCGACCCGGTTCTCCCACCAGCTGCCCTCCGACAACGAAATCCCCAAGTACTTCGCCGAATGGTTTTACGCCCACGGCCACCATGGCCCGCCGCCGCCGTTCGGCGACTGGCTCTCCAGCGACCGGCCGCCGCTGCAGATCGGCTACGCCCTCTCGCAGCGCCCGTTCGGCTGGGACCGCGCCGGGCTCCACTACGAGGTGCTCGGCGTCGTCGTCCAGCAGCTCTGGATCCTCGGCCTCTGGGCGCTGCTGGTCGCCGCCCGCCTGCGGCCACGCACCCGCGGCCTCGTCGCCCTCGCCGCGATCGTCAGCGACGTCGGCATCGTCCACGCCTTCTTCGTCTGGCCGAAGCTGATCGCCGCCGCCTTCCTGCTGGCGGCGCTGGCGCTGGTCGTCTCCGAGGAGTGGACCGACCTGCGGCGGCGCCGGGCCGGGGCCGCCCTCTTCGCCGGCCTCTGCGGGCTGGCGCTGCTCTGCCACGGCTCCAGCGCCTTCTTCGTCCTGCCGCTGCTGGGGCTGGCGGCGCTGCGGGGGATGCCGAGCTGGTCCTGGATCGGGGTGGCGCTCGCCGTCGGCGTCGTCCTCCTCGCCCCCTGGAGCGCCTACCAGCGCTACGCCGACCCGCCCGGCGACCGGCTCGTCAAGTGGCAGCTCGGCGGCTCGCTGGAGATCGACGACCGCGGAGCCCTGGAGACGCTCGCCGACTCCTACCGCGAGGCCGGCCTCGGCGGCACGCTGGAGAACAAGTGGGGGAACGTCACCGCGATCGTCGACCAGCAGGAAACCGAAGGCGCGCTGAGCGACGCGGTCGACCTGGCCGGCGAAGGCCACCCCGGCCAGGCGATCATGGCGGTGCGGATCGTCCGCTTCTTCGGCCTCGTCCCCTTCCTCGGGCTGCTGCTGATCGGGCCGCTGGCGATGCTCGCCGCCCGCCTGCGCGGGCCGCGCGCGGGGCCCGACTGGCGCTTCGCCGTCCTCGGCCTCGGCTTCGCGACGATCGCCTGCCTGGTCTGGGTGCTGCTGATGTTCGGCGGCCTCGACGCGATGACGATCATCCACCAGGGCAGCCTGGCGGTGCCCCTGCTCGCCGCCTGCGCCTGCGTCGCCGGGGCCTGCGCGGTCGACATCCGCCTCGGCACCGGCCTGGTGGCGGCCAACCTGGCGCTGGTGCTGGTCCTCTACGTCCCCTCCTTCACGCCGCCGCCCGGCAGCGTCTACTCGCCGCTCGCCGGGCTGCTGGCGGCCGCCGCCTTCGCCGGCCTCGCCTACCTCACCCTGAGGCCGCTGCGAGCCAGAGGCGGCTGACCCCGCCAATACACTCCGCGCCCGCCATGGCGAGAACCGCCCGCAACGCCCCGGCCCTCCTGCTCGCCCTCGCGCTGGCCGCCGCCGCGGTGCTCTTCCTCGGCCTCACCTGGCACTTCACCTTCCTCCAGGACAGCTGGGAGTTCCTGATGAACCGGCGGGCCTTCACGGCCGACGCCTTCCTGCGGCCCCACAACGAGCACATCGTCCTGATCCCGGTGGCGATCGAGCAGCTCCTCCTCCACCTCTTCGGGATGGACACGCCGCGGCCCGAATACGTCGTCCTCACCGCCGGGCTGCTGGTCACCGACTGGCTCCTCTTCGTCTACCTCCGGCGCCGCGTCGGCGGCTGGTTCGCGCTCTTCGGGGCGCTGCTGATCCTCTTCCTCGGGCCCGCCTGGGAGCTGCTGCTCTGGCCCTTCGAGATCAGCCTGCTCGGCTCGGTCCTCTTCGGGCTGGCGATGCTGCTGGCGCTGGAGCGGGACGATCGCGCCGGCGACCTGCTCGCCTGCCTCTTCCTGGCCCTCTCGCTCGGCTTCTCGAGCCTCGGGATCCCCTTCGTCGCCGCTGCCCTGGTCGCGGTCGCGCTCTCGCCGCGCGAGCGCTGGCGCGGCCGGGCGTTCGTCTTCGTGGTGCCGGCGCTGCTCTACGCCGCCTGGTACCTGGGCTGGGGCCACAACGCGGAAACCCACGTCACGGTCCGCAACCTGCTCGCCTCGCCGCGGTTCGTGGTCGACGCGGTGACGATCGGCCTCGGCAACCTCTTCGGGCTCGGCACCAACCCCAACGGCGGCGCCGTCGAAACGACCTGGGGGGCGGTGCTGCTGGCGGTGATCGTCGCCGCCCTCGTCTTCCGCCGCCGGCAGCGACCGGGGGTCGACCCCGGCCTCTGGCCGGTCGCCGCCGCGGCGCTGGTCAACTGGTTCCTCACCGCCCTCAACCAGATGCCCGGCCGCGACCCCAGCTCGAGCCGCTACCAGTACGCAAGCTGCATCCTGATCGCGATGCTGCTCGCCAACCTGCTGGCGAGGGAGCGCTTCGGCCGCCGCGCCGTGGCGATCGGGGCGGCGGTGACGCTGCTGGCGCTGGGGCCGAACCTGGTCGTGCTAAAGGACGGCCGCGACGGCTTCGAAGCGCAGAGCGTCCTCACCCGCGCCGACACCGGGGCGATCGAAATCGCCCGCCGCACCGTCTCACCCGACTTCCAGCTCAACCCCGAAGTCGCCGGCACGCCGACGCTGGTCGATATCTTCGCCGGCAGTTACCTGGAAGCGGTCGAGGAATACGGCTCGCCCGCCTACTCCGAAGCCGAACTGGCGGCGGCGCCGGAGGCAGGCCGGCGACAGGCCGACGTCGTCCTCTCGCAGGCGCTGCCGCTCGCGACCCGGACGAGGCCCGGCACCTACGACTCGGCCGGCGCCGAAAACTGCGTCGCGGCGGCGCCCGGCGGCGAAGTGCCGGTCCGCTCCGGGGCGACGCGGATCGAAGTGGCGCCCGGCCCGGCCGCGAGCCTCGCCCTGCGCCGCTTCGCCGCAGGCGAGTTCCCGGTCCCGCTGGCGCCCGCACCCGGCGGCTCGGTCACGGTCCTCCACGCCCCCCGCGACGAATCCCCCCGCCCCTGGTACCTGCGCGTCGAAGCGGCGCAACGGGTCCGAGTCTGCCGCTGAGCTAACCCGCCTTTTTGGCCCTGTTAGCTAGAAGGCGTTGGTGGTGATCAGCGCAACGATTACGGCGACCGCGACCGTGAGCAGATTCCGGTTCAGAGCTTCAACGCGAGCCTCGAGCGAGGTGAAGCGGGTATCCAGCGAGTTGAAGCGGGAGTCGATGGACTGCAAGCGCTTGTCGATCCCGTCGAAGCGGATGTCGACCGCGTCGAAGCGGTGGTTCATCTCCTGTCGCAGCTCCCTGATCTCCCCTTCTCCGCGAGCGAAGCCGTCGTCGACCTTCCGGTCGAGCCCGTCGAGCCGCTCGAGCCCGTCGAGCCGCTCGTCGCTCCATTTCTCTCTGGGGACCATCACCGCCATGAGCATAGCGTAACTCATCGTCTGCAACAAAAGGCGCACAGGGAGGCAAAACTTCAGCGACGTTTTTGACGGTTCTGCGACTTCAGGCCCGGCGGGGAGCAGCGGGGCAAGGCTGCGATTAGAGGACCTGGACGCCGATCAGCGCGGCGACGATCATGACCGCCGCCATAAACAGACGCTGGTTCAGGGCGTCGAACCGCGCATCGATCGAGTCGAACCGCGCATCGACCCTGTCGAAGCGGTGGTTCATCTCCTGCCGCAGCTCCCTGATCTCCCCGTTGACCCGGACGAACCCGCTGCGCATCTCGAGCCTGACGTCCGCGAAACCATCGTCGACCTTCTTGTTGAGGTCGTCGAGCCGCTCGTCGCTCATCCCAAGACGCTGGTGCCGATCATGGCGGCGACGATCGCCCCGGCGGCGCCGATCATCGCGACGATGACGGCGACGGCAGCCATGAACAGACGCTGGTTCAGGGCCTCGATGCCGACGTCGATCGAGTTGAAGCGTTGGTCCATCGAGTTGAGGCGCGAGTCGATGGTCTCCAGCTGCTTGTCGACCGCGTCGAAGCGGATGTCGACCCCTCTGAAGCGCTCGTCCACCCTGTCGAAGCGGTGGTTCATCTCCTGTCGCAGCTCCCTGATCTCCCCTTCTCCGCGAGCGAAGCCGTCGTCGACCTTCCGGTCGAGCCCGTCGAGCCGCTCGTCGCTCCATTTCTCTCTGGGGACCATCACCGCCATGAGCATAGCGTAACTCATCGTCTGCAACAAAAGGCGCACAGGAAGGCAAAACTTCAGTGACGTTTTTGACGGTTCTGGGACTTCAGGCCCTGCCGGGTCAGAAGACCTGGACGCCGATCAGCGCGGCGACGATCATGACCGCCGCCATAAACAGACGCTGGTTCAGGGCCTCGAAGCGGGCATCGATGCCATCGAAGCGTCCTTCGACCGAGTTGAAGCGTCCTTCGATCGAGTTCAAGCGTGCATCGACGGAGTTGAAGCGTCCTTCGACAAAGCTGAGCCGGTTGTCGACCGAGCTGATCCGTTCATCGACCGAGCTGAGCCGCTTATCGACCGAGCTGATCCGTCCTTCGACCGAGCTGAAGCGTTGATCGATCGAGATGAAGCTCTTGTCGACCGCGTCGAAGCGGTGGTTCATCTCCTGCCGCAGCTCCCTGATCTCCCCTTCTCCGCGGGCGAAGCCGTCATCGACCTTCCGGTCGAGCCCGTCGAGCCGCTCGTCGCTCCATTTCTCTCTGGGGACCATCATTGCCATGAGCATAGCGTAACTCATCGTCTGCAACAAAAGGCGCACAGGAAGGCAAAACTTCAGTGACGTTTTTGACGGTTCTGGGACTTCAGGCCCGGCCGGGTCAGAAGACGTGGACGCCGATCAGCGCGGCGACGATCATGACCGCCGCCATGAACAGACGCTGGTTCAGGGCCTCGAACCGCGCATCGATCGAGTCGAACCGACCATCGACCCTGTCGAAGCGGTGGTTCATCTCCTGTCGCAGCTCCCTGATCTCCCCGTCGACCCGGACGAACCCGCTGCGCATCTCGAGCCTGACGTCCGCGAAACCATCGTCGACCTTCTTGTTGAGGTCGTCGAGCCGCTCGTCGCTCATCCCAAGACGCTGGTGCCGATCATGGCGGCAACGATCGCCCCGGCGGCGCCGACCATCGCGACGATGACGGCGACGGCAGCCATGAACAGACGCTGGTTCAGGGCGTCGAACCGCGCATCGATCGAGTCGAACCGACCATCGACCCTGTCGAAGCGGTGGTTCATCTCCTGTCGCAGCTCCCTGATCTCCCCGTCGACCCGGACGAACCCGCTGCGCATCTCGAGCCTGACGTCCGCGAAACCATCGCCGACCTTCTTGTCGAGGTCGTCGAGCCGCTCGTCGCT
Source organism: uncultured Actinomycetes bacterium (assembly GCA_963800355.1). Taxonomy (GTDB): domain Bacteria; phylum Actinomycetota; class Thermoleophilia; order Solirubrobacterales; family 70-9; genus VAYN01. The sequence goes on from CAWDAP010000003.1 coordinate 135,054, forward strand.
CCATTTCTCTCTGGGGACCATCACCGCCATGAGCATAGCGTAACTCATCGTCTGCAACAAAAGGCGCACAGGAAGGCAAAACTTCAGTGACGTTTTTGACGGTTCTGCGACTTCAGGCCCGGCGGGGCGGGTATTCGCTCTCCAGGCGCTCGCAGGGGATCGACATCGTCCAGCCCTTGGGGCTGATCCGCACGGTGGCCGCTTCGAGGCCCCGGGTGCGGCATTCGGCGGCGGCGGTGCGGAGGCTCTGGCTCCAGGAGGGCATCTGCCGGCCGGCGTCGCCGCCGAAGGAGGTGACCATCGCCACTGCCAGCACGGCGGCGGTCGCGACGGCGGGCCAGCGCCGCTCCGGGCGCGAGCGCAGCTGCGCGTCGGCGAGAACGATCGCGGCGCCGGCGAGGAGCAGCCCGGGGATCATCGCGTAGCGGCCGCCGAGGGTGTCGTAGGTCCCGGTCAGCCAGACCATCTGGGGGCCGAGCGAGCGCTGGTAGCCGGAGGCGAAGAACATCGCCACCGCGGTGGCGACGGCGATCGCGGCGAAGAGGCGGCCGGAGCGCGCCCGCAGCCAGAGCCAGAGGAGGAACCCCGCGAGGCCGAGGCAGATCGCGATCAGCAGCGGCCAGCCGAACTGGACCCAGGCTTCGCCGCCGAGTTCGAGGCCCAGGACGGCGCCCTCGACGACCCGCTGCAGGAAGGTCGTGAGGAGGTTCGCCGTCCAGCTGTGGTCGGAATACTGTTCGCCGCTCAGCGCCGTCGCCGGCAGCTGGATCGCCAGGGAGAGGAAGAAGGAGCCGGCGACGAGGGCGTCGCGGCGGTTCTCGATCGCGACCGCCCGCAGGACGGCGAGCGGGAGGAAGAAGAAGGCGGCGGGGGTGCTGAGGCCGCTGAGGAAGATCATCGCCGCGCCCAGCCCGGCGCCCCAGCCGGTCTCCGGCCGCCAGAGCAGCAGCCAGAAGACCGCGAAGCTGGTGTACCAGGGGGTGTTGGTGGGGGAGACGACGGTCTCGAGGCCGCTAGTCGGCGAGAGCAGGAGCAGCAGGACCAGCAACGCCCGCAGGGGGGCGCTGCGAACGAGGCCGGCGCTGCCGAACCAGACCGCCACCCCGCTGAGGCCGACGATCAGCAGCGAGCCGAGGTTCATCGCCTCCGGCGCGTAGCGGAGTGGCACCGCCGCCCCCACCTCGCCCAGAAGGCGGGGGATGACAACGAGGTATTCGGCATAGGTCGAGGTGACCGAATCCCAGAAGCCATGGGAGAGGGCGCCGCCGAGGTAGACCGGCCCGTCCTCGGCGAAGAGCGACCCGACCGCGTCGGCCGGCCCCGCCCGCAGCAGCTCCAGCCCGCCGGCGAGGAGGAGGAAGGCGACGAGGACCGCCGCCCCTTCGCGGCCGCGGAACCTGAAGGCGTCGGGCGGAGGGGGAACGAAGAGCGACCGGTTCAGCTCCGTCCGCAGGCGGTCGATCATAGGCGCCCCCGCATCGCCGCGCACCTTAATGGCTCGCTCGGGCTCGTCAGGGCGCGAATGCGTCACGACGACGGTCCTTTCCCCCGCTCGCATAGCATCTCGCCGCATGCCTTCGAGCGAACCGCAGGGGCCGGCCTGGCTGGTGCTTCCAACCTACGAAGAGGCCGGGAACATCGAGGCGATCGTGCGCAGCGCGCTGGCGAACATGCCGGAGGGCTCGAAGGTGCTGGTGGTCGACGACAACTCGCCCGACGGCACCGGCGACATCGCCGCGGATCTCCGAGAGGAGCTGCCGGTGGAGGTCCTGCACCGGGCCGGGAAGGAAGGCCTCGCGTCCGCATACATCGCCGGCTTCGAGCACGTCCTCGGACATGGGGCGCAGCTGGTGCTCCAGATGGATTCCGACTTCTCCCATGACCCCGCCGACCTGAGCCGCCTGATCGAGGCCGCAGGAAGCGCCGACGTCGTGCTCGGCTCCCGCTACGTCGCCGGCGGCGGCGTCCGCGACTGGAGCCTGGTCAGGCAGGCGATCAGCCGGGGCGGCAGCGCCTACGCGCGCCTCGTCCTGGGGATCGGGGTCAGGGACCTGACCGGCGGCTTCAAGTGCTTCCGCCGCCGGGTCCTGGAGTCCCTCGACCTCGACCGCGTCTCCGCCCAGGGCTACGCCTTCCAGGTCGAGATGACCTACCGCGCGCTCCAGCAGGGCTTCGAGGTCGTCGAGATCCCGATCGTCTTCAAAGACCGTCAGGTCGGCAAGTCGAAGATGAGCCGCGCGATCGTCCTCGAGGCGGCCTGGCGCGTCCCCTCACTACGCTGGAGCTAGCCGGGCTTAACCCAAAGTCGAAGCTGCCTCCCGTCTGGGGCCGGGAATTGACGGAACAGCTTGAAACCCAACCGCCTTGCGGCGATCTCGGCCTTGGACTGGGTGATGACTGGGTCGAAGTCGTTCGTTTCACTGCTAGCGGTCAGTAAGGCGGTGAGTTCGCCGATTGCTGACCTGCGAAGCTCGTTCGTGTAGGTGGCGACGCTGTCGGTCGGTTCCGCTTCAAGCGCGACGATGGGGAGCCCGACGTGGTGTCTGAGGACGGCTGCCAAATTAACCGTGTTGAGATTCAGGAAGCGATTCCGCACCGCGATGCCCAGCAACGGCTGCGATCCACCGGGGCCGATCGGTTCGAGTAATAGATCGGCTAGCTTCGCATCCAGTTGTGGCCAGCCCTTATCGGCGCGGGTGAAATGAGCGACAGGACCCGGCTCCTCAATTCTCATCACGTCTAGCGCGTTGAGGCTTCCATCTTTCCACGGTTGAAGCCCGAACAGCGGAACGCGGACGCTGCTGGGCTTCGAGATGCTTTCGGAGAGGTCGGTGGTAGCGGCGACATTGAGAGCGGCAATGATTGCGACGACCGCGACGACCGGTATGACAACGGCCCGAGGCGCTTTCCGCAGCGGGAGCACGGCCAAGGGTGGAAGCAACATGACCAACGGGAAGGTGAACCCATTGCCACTATTCCGGGAGCTCATCAGAGCCGCAAATCCGGACACAAATACGATTACCACCGTTATAGAGTCGCTTGCGAGAAGTCTGATCAGCTCGCTGCGACGATTATCTGCACCGTGCAGGCGCTCAACTGCCACCACAACCCAGGTGACTAACCCAATGAGAATTAGTACGGCGACCGGGACTAACAGATCGAAAACGATCATGTGTTCAACCACACCCTTGAAGCGACCCCAAGATATCAGCGCATGTTCGGCTCCGTAGTACCGGCTCTTCGTGCCGTAGCCATAGTTGGTCAGATAGTCCATGACAGGGGTGAGGTTCCGCCAGTACCAGGTGGCGGCAACTGCAAAGGCAACACCGCCAATTACGCCGACGTTGATGAATCGTGCCTGAAGGTCCGAGTGATAACCCCTCAATAGCGCGACGATGAGTGCTGCGAGCAAAACTCCTGGGACAAAAGCAATCGACATCGTACGGGAAAGCACCATGAGTCCTAAGGCGGCCCCGCACGCAACAGCCCACATCCTTCGATGTAACCCGTCGCTCCGCAGCAATGCATACACCGCGCAAGATAGAAATACGGCGGTGGGGAGAGCAAAGGTGTACTCCCGAGTGTAATTGAACAGGCCCTCACTGGTGGCAACGACAAGGGCGGCTAGTGCGCCGAGTCTTGGACCAGCCAGGCGCTCACCTATCGCATACGCCATCAACACGAGGAGTACGGCGAACCCGATTAAGACGAAGTAACCGGCTAGGATTCCGGGGTGAAGTAGCATGACGACTGAGGTAACCGCTGGCAGCAACGGTGCATTGGGAGGCTGGTGTTGGATCGATTCCCACCATCCGTGGAGGCCTTCCTGTTGGAATCCGATGTAATCGTTGAGCCCAATGACCGTGTAGCCGGCCTCGTCAATATCGAGTGGGTTGCCGTGACGATAGGTAACTACCCACCATGCATCGAGGGCGAGCAGGAGGAGGCAGCCGAGAGCGACGACCAAGAGCCAGCGGCCACGTTCGCTCCGCGGCAGGGCCAGGCGGCACAGGGGGCCCTCGTTCCTGGCGGCTTCTCGAGTTTCGTCTTGGGTGGTCACCGAGATCATCCGGTCTCACCTTTTGCTGGACCCGGTCCTTTTCCTGCCGATCGCCGCCTGAAGCAGCTCGGAGACCTCGCGGGCGTAGTTCGGGAGCGAATGCCGCTCCTCCACCAACTCCCGTGACCTGCGGCCGATGCGCCGCCGCTCCTCGGGCGAGGAGGCAAGCGCGCGCTCGAGCCCCTCGGCCAAAGCCCTGACGTCGTTGGCCTCGCAGAGCCAGCCGGTCTCGCCGTCGTCGATCAGCTCGGGAATCCCGAACACGGAAGTCGCCAGCACCGGCGTTTCCCAGGCCATCGCCTCGAGCACGGTGCGGGGCAACGACTCGACGTCGGAGGCGCAGACCAGGATGTCGCTCATCCCGTACCAGTTGTGGACATCGGGGGTGATCGGGATCACGTGCATGCGCTCCCCATTTGAGCCGCGCGTGGCGATCAGCTCTTCCAGCGCTTCGCAGTCGGGGTCTTCGCGACCGCCGACGAAGGCCAGGTGTGCGTGGGGGTGATCTCCGGCGACCAGGTCGAAGGCCTGCGCCAGGGTGTTCTGAGCCTTGCGGGGCTCGATCGTGCCGATGCAGACGATCAGCTCGGCGTCTGCCGGGATCCCTGCCTCCTCACGCTCGCGCAGCCCGTCGAAGGAAGCCCGATCGGCATCGAGTGGGTCGAGATCGAGCCCGTAGGGCAGCGTCACACAGCGAGCTCTTCCGGCGTCGGCTTCGAACAGGCTCCGGGTTGCGTCGGCCTCGAACAGCAGCGTGTCGGCATTTGCGAGCGAGGCTTCAGCGCACTCCCTCAGCGGTTTTGAGAGGACAGACCAGAGGACGCTCGGATGGAAGCTCTCATGGATCGCCCAGATGTAGGGAATCCCCAGCAGCAGCGACAGCTCTGCTCCCGGAAGGGTGAACACGGTCGCCGTGTTCAGCAGGGCGACGTCGAAGTCGCGGCCCTCCGACCATTTCGCCAGCTCCTCGAGCCGCCCCTCGTGCGAGCCGAAGTCGTCATGCAGGGCACCGTGGATGTGGACGGGGATATCGAGTTCTTCGAACTCTTTCCGGAGCGACCCGTCCATGGCACTGACCAAGGTGATGCGGCCCGCCTCCGTCTCGACCAGTCCGCGCAGGAGATCGAGCAGGTACAGCTGCGCCCCGCCAAGACCGAGTTGGTGCGTGTAGACGAGTACAGACGGTCCTGCCTTCGGTGGGGCCAACGGCGTCGGGAACGGCGGCGGCTGCCGCCGCGTCTCGGTGTCTTCAGCGTCCTCGGGCGCCTTCCCGCCCAGTGTCACTTCGACCGGGTCGAGGGCATGGCGCTCCCCCGAAACGCTCCAGGCGACGGCCTCGACCGTGACCGGTCCTTCCGGCAGATCGGCGACCTCGCGTTCGATCGCGAGACCGAATCCGGAACTGATCGCGTCGGGAGCATCCAGTGCCTCCGCCACGTCCGGTCGGAGGAGTGCGAGCCGGGCATTGCCGGCGGATTCGCCGTCTACGAAGACCTCGACCTTGGCAGTGCGGCTCTCCGGAAAGAACACCCACCCGCTGACGAAGAACATCGGCCCGATGATCTCCTCGTTCGGAGCCGGCTTATCGATGGTGCCGGTGGTGCCGGTGGTGCCGTTGGAGGAATCGGGAGCAGGCGCAGAATCGGAATGGAGGAAGGTTTCGTGCGGCTCGACGCCGCTGCTCCACAGGCGCCGGGTTGCGCGCAGGCGCCAGCGCAACCCGTTCAGGCGTTCCGCGGGAGTCTTCACACCCGTGCCGGAGCTTCCGCCCGGAGCCAGCGGTGGGTCAGCCCCACCCCTTCCCGAAGACGGGTCGGCGTGAAGTCGATCAGCCCCTGCAGCCGTGCGATGTCGAGGACGATGCGGCTCACTTCGAACTCCCGCTGCGGGTGCCGCACCACCTCAGCCTGCCTGCCGGCCTCGTGCTCGGCCAGATGCAGCAGGTCGATCAGCTTCGTGCCCTCGCCGCAGCCGACGTTGAGGATCTGCTCGCCGCCGGTAGTCTCGAGCAGGCGGACGACCGCCTTCGCGACGTCGCCGGCATAGACGTAGTCGCGGACCGATTCGCCGCCCCCGAAGATCTCCACCGGCCTCCCGGCTTCGATCCGGTTGAGGAAGGTGACGAGCGCCCCTTGACCCCGGTCCGGGTACTGGTGCGGACCGTAGACACTGGAGCAGCGGAGCACCCGGACCCGGTTTCCGTGCTCCCGGCTATGGGCGATCACGGCCTCCTCGCAGGCGAGGTGAAGGCGGCCATAGGCGCCGACTGGGGCAGTTGGAGCGTCCTCGGCGACCGGCACGTCCCGCGGCTCGCCGTAGACGGTGCCCCCCGAGGAGAGGTAGGTGAGCGTGACCTTCGGTCGCGACCGCAGCGCGTCGAGGACGTTCTGCACCGGCCCCAGGGTCAGCTCCGCATCGAGCGCGGGATTCTCCTCCGAGGCCGCCGGCAGGAGCCCGCCGGCGCTGAAGATCACGTGGTCGACCCCGTCAAGCGCCCGCTCGAGCACCTCCCGCTCCTGCGCGTCTCCCAGCACCAGGTCCCCCTCATGCACAAGCTTCGCGACTGCGGCAGGGGGCTGCGACCGCGTCAGGACGCGGGGGGGACGGGAGAGTCCGGCGAGCTCTTCGACGATGTTGCTGCCGATGAAGCCGCAGCCGATGACGAGGATCTTCGATCCCTGCACCGGCGAGAGGTTACCTGCCGCCGGGACGGGATCGTTCGGAGAAGGTAGTCAGTCTGACCAGTTCTTGGCACCGCGAAGCTTTGGTTGCTCTAGTAGCAGCCGTCTTAGATAGCCTCTTGCGGTTGGAGGGGCAGGACTCTGAGCCAATCGCGTCTGGCTCCTGGAGAGGCAGATCCTGCGCCGCTTCGGCGCTCATAACTTGACGCCATCAAGACGGAACCAGTGGGAGCTGCCACCCCCTCTTCCGAACCTTCCCACCTTATTGCCACAGTCATGAAGCCGAAGATGAAGGTTCCGCTCTGGATCGTCGTTTGGATCCTGACCCGCGCGCTGATCCTTGCTCAGGTTGGCTTTTGGCAGCCTGAGGGCCCCGAATATGAAGATGTAAACGTTTTCGAAGGCTGGTCTCACTGGATTTCCAGTACCCATGTTCTTCCTCAGGAAGAAACCTGGCAGTACCCGCCGGGAGCCGCGTTCCTGATGCTGATTCCGCGAATCGGCAGCGGTTATGGAACTACCTTTGTAATTCTCATGCTCCTGTTCGACCTGGTCGGCTTCTGGTTGATGACGCGGTTTGCCAAGGAGGAGCAGCGCGATACCGGCGTTTGGATCTGGCTTCTCGCCATGCCCCTTCTGTTCAGCCTGCCGGTCCTACGCTTCGACCTCGTGCCAACGGTGCTCGCCATGGGGGCCCTGCTCGTCATTCATCGCCGGCCCGGCTGGTTCGGCGCATTGGCAGGGGTCGGGGCAATGGTCAAGGTGTGGCCGCTGCTGGCGCTCTTCGGTGAGTGGGACCGAAGGCGTCTCTTGCGGTCGTTAGGGGCCGCGCTGGCAGTAGCGGTGGTGATTTTTGCGGCTTCGGAAATTGCCTTCAGCGAATCATTCAGGTTTCTCACGAACCAGGGGGATCGCGGTCTTCAGATCGAGGCTGTCGCCGCATCTCCCTGGGAGCTTCGGGAACTGGTAACCGGCAAGGAAGTGCCGATAGCACAACGCTTCGGGACTAACGAGGTCGATTCCCCCACCGCGGACTTTCTCGGGAAGGCCCTTGATCTAGCTGCTCTCGCAGTCTTTGTCGCCGCAGCTTTCTGGTGGTGGTTACGAGGGCGAGCGATTCGTCGTGGGCGCAGCCACCTCACGACCGCCGACACAAGTCGAGATTTCGTCTTTACGCTCGTCCTGCTATTCACCGTTGTGAGCAGGGTGCTCAGTCCGCAGTACATGATTTGGATGGTCGGCCTGAGTGCGGTCGTTCTGACCAGCAGGCGCACCCAGGTGGCCCGTGCCGCTTGGATCGTCGTCGGAGCGGTTGTTCTCACTGCGGGTCTTTACCAGTCGCCTGCGAACTTCGTGATCCGTAATCTCGCCCTCCTCTTTGCCTCCCTGGATGCGGCCGTGGTTCTCACGCTGCTCGTACTCCGTCCAGCTTCTCCAAGCCAGCAGGGAATCGCCGCAGACGCTGATCCAATGCGCCAGGAAACATTGACACCGTCTCCTTCGGCCCCGCCCTGATCCAGTGATAGACAGAGCAACCCTCCGGGAGAGTCCTCTTGGCCCATCGGAAGCGGTTTGGGAGTCGGATCTCGAAGCCATGCCAGGATGGCTTGTCAGCCGCATTGGAGGCAGCGAACCTGGGACGGTCGCAAACCGGAACTTCCGCGTGGCCTCACGGGTTGCTGGTGTGGAAAACTGAAGAGGAAGATGATGCGTGGAATACGGCGCCTGATTTATCTGATTGCGATGGTAGTGGGTATCGCTATGGCCCCGATCCACGTGATGGCCGTCCCGCTCGGACCTGGGAGTGCGAGCAGAGTCAGCGAATATGAGATCGGAGCGAAGCAGATCTCCCACCTTGTCCAGCTTTCGGATGGGACCATCCTCTACGGCTCGACCGCAGGTACGTGGGACAGCCGCGAACCGCGCATTGGGCGCGTCGGTCCGAGTGGTCCGCTTGGCGAAACGGCCGGCCTAGGTTTATGGATGGGCGAAATTGCAGCCGGGTCCGAGGGCGATGTCTGGGCCGCGACGGTAGATGACACTGGCGAGTCGTGGCTCAGCCGCTCGAGGGGGGGTGTCTCTTGGTCCCAGTTGCCGGGAACCGCAGGTGCTCGGGCTCTCGCCCCGCGTGCTGACGGCGGCATCTGGTTTCTCCAGCTGGAACCCCGTAGCAACCGTACGAGCGATGATGTGCCCAAGGTGGGATACGCGACCGCCTCGGGCAAGGTCGTCGCCTTCTCCCTCCCAGATCGCGAAGCTGGCCTGTCTTCTATCGTCGAGGGCTATGAAGGCGACGCGTGGTTCACCGAGCATTTCGCCGACAGGATTGGCCGCATGACGCCGGCCGGTGAATTAGTCGAGTTTGCACTCCGCCCTGGAACTGAACCCTCTGATCTCACTGTCGATGCACACGGAAACTTCTGGTTCGCCGCGCAAAACGGGATCGGCCGGATTACCCCGACGGGGAAGACCACCAATATCGCCTTCCGCGGGGGATTTGGCCGGTACAGATCGCGGCGGGACCTGACGGACGGCTTTGGTTCACCGAGTCGATGTCGCTGGACGAAAGCCAAATTGGAAAGCTCGGCAGGATCACTCCGTCGGGGCGATTCACGCAGGTCGAGCTTCCCGATCACGAAAGCGAACCCGAGGACGTGATAGCGGGCGCAGAAGGCAATATCTGGTACTCCGCAATGGGTGAGCACGGCTGTATCGGTGGCGGTAGCACCTGCCTTGTATGGGAACCGAGGAATCCAGCAATCATTGGTCGCCTAGAGCCAATGCGGTTGATGACGTCCGTTGCGGCCAAGCGCGCAGCGCTTTGGCGGAACCGGATCGACCTGGCAATTGCCTGCCGAAACGGCAATGTCACCCAAGCCTGCAACGGTTCCATCGCGATCAAACTCAACGGGAGACAGGTGGCAAAGTCCCGTTACCTGGTGCCGATCGATACGTCCCGAGAGATACCGGTCCGGCGCCTTGGCCGGGTCTCGTCTCTGCTTCGGGTCACTTGTATGAGGCGAAGGGCGCTCGTCCTCCTACACCCCAAGGGCGCCAAGGTCCAACGGCGCATGGTGACCTTGATCCGCCATAAGCATTAGGGCGATAGGTTTCGAGGCTCCCGCCGCCTCAGAGTTGCGTCCCGATCAGTCCCATCAGGCCGACGAACATCGTTCCGATCAGGCCGGCGGCTATCTGCAGAGTGCGGTTCAGAGCTGCGAAGCCGGCTTGCATTTCCCCTCGCAGTTCGCCTACCTCTTCGCGCAGCTGGCCGATTTCCTGCCGTATTCCGCCCAACTCCGCTCGGACTTCGGCCATCTCACCCCTCAGGGCACGTATGTCGGCTCGGACTTCGCGGAACCCCTCGTCCATGTGCCCCTTGAGGTCGTCGAGGCGCTCGTCGGTCCAGGCTTCTCTCGGCATCGTGCTCGGCATCATGGCAAGTGTAGACAAAAAAATGCAAAGAAATGCGCGCGAAATGCAAAATCTTTGCGACCTGCCTACAACCGCTCGGCGATCTTCGGCGCTTCGCGGTTGAAGGTCCAGACGCCGAAGACGCAGACGCCGACGAAGATCGCGAAGGCGGGGATCAGGCCGGTCCAGCCGCCGGCAGCGTGGACGATGCTGGGGGCCTGCGGTTCGTGCAGGATCCAGATCCGTACCTGCTCGAAGATGACCGTCAGCGGGTTGACCATGAGCAGGTGTTCGTAGGTGGTGGAGTCTTCCTCTTTGAAGTTCACCGGGTAGAGGATCGGGGTCGCGTAGAAGAGGACCTGGGCGGCGACGACCCAGATGATCGCGACGTCGCGGAAGCGGACGTAGAGGACCGAGAGGGCCATGCTGACCGCCGCCGTGAGGGCGAAGAGGACGACTGCCGCAACCGGGAAGAGCAGCCAGGTCCAGGCCGGCTCGACGCCGAAGGCGAGGGCGAAGACGAAGACGACGACGAGGTTGAGCACCAGGTTGAAGGCGCCGGTCAGCACGGTCGAGATCGGGATCACCAGCCGCGGGAACTGGGTCTTGCGGACGACCCCCTCCTGGGCGACCACCGCGGTCACAGAGTTGGAGGTCGATTCCTGGAAGAAGGTGAAGAGGACGATGCCGAGCAGGAGGAACACTGGGTAGTGCTCGACCTTGTCGCTGCCGACCCTGAACACCTGGGTGAAGACGAACAGCAGCACCCCGAACAGCATCAGCGGCCGGATCAGCGACCACAGGTAGCCGAGCACGGTGCCGAAGTAGACGCGCCTGAACTCGGTCACCGACATCAGCCACAGGAGGTCGAAGAAGCGGCGCGTGCCACCGCCGAGGGCCGACGGCCCGTGCACCTCGCGCAGCGGCAGCGCCGGCCGACCGGCCTCCACGGTCATCCCGCCTCACCGCCGATCGAGCCCTCGATCTCCAGCTCCGGGACGACGACCCCCTTCGTCTCCGGCCCGCCGAAGACGAGAAAGTCGAGGGCGTCCTCCTGGTAGAGGGCGATGCCGCCTCCGAAGGCGCGGTTGATGCCGCAGTGGACGAAGTAGCGTCCCGCCGCCAGCGGGCTCTCGACGCGGGCGGTCACCGTCACCCGCTCCCCCGCCGCGACGGCGCGGGCGCCCTGCTTCTCGCCGACGGGGATCCCGAAGTTGAGGATGCCGACCCGGTCGGCGTTGGTGACGAGGAAGCCGACGTCGACGCCGGGGAGGTCGCGCAGCGCTTCGACCTCGAGCCGCAGGCGGATCGGATTGCCGTACTCGATCGCCGAGACCGCCGCGCCGCCCTCGTCCTCGAGGTCGAGGTTGACGATCCGCACCTCGTCGGTCTGCTCGCGCAGCACCTCTTCCGCGCTCCCCTCGCCCTCGAAGTTGAGCCGCAGGTAGTCGCGGCCGACCTCTCCGGGGTCGCCGATCGCCTGGACCCGCCCCTCGCTGATCAGCATCGCCCGGTGGCAGTAGGTCTCGACCGTCGCCATCTCATGGGTGACGAGGACGATCGTCTTCCCCTGCGCTTTCATCTCGCGAAAGGCGTCGGCGCACTTCTGCTGGAAGGCGGCGTCGCCGACCGCCAGCACCTCGTCGATCAGCAGCACGTCGGCGTCGGCCTCCATCATCACCGAGAAGGCGAGGCGCACGAGCATCCCGGAGGAGTAGTTCTTCAGCTTCAGGTCGGCGAATTCCTCGAGCTCGGCGAAGCCGATGATCGCGTCCATCCGGCGGCGGATCTCGCGCGGGCTGAGGCCCATCATCACCCCGTTGAGGACGACGTTTTCGCGCGCGGTCAGCTCGGGGTTGAAGCCGACGCCGAGCTCGATGAACGGCGCCAGCCGGCCCGCCATCCGGATCGTGCCGCTGTCGGTGCGGTAGATGCTGGCCAGCATCTTCAGCAGGGTGCTCTTGCCCGAGCCGTTGCGCCCGACGATGCCGAAGAACTCGCCCTGGTGGACCTCGAAGGAGATGCCGTCGAGCGCGCGCAGCTCTCGGTAGTCGGGCGAGGAGAACGGCCGGACGAAGCGCTCTTTGATCGAGTCGACCCGGTGGGTCGGGATCATGAAGGACTTGTGGACGTCCTCGACCTGGATCGCCAGGGGCGCTTCTTCCCGGGCAGGGGAGGGGCGCAGCGAGGGACCCTCGACCAGGGTGGCGTTGTCGACCGACACGACTTTCAAAGCCTACGCTTCGGCCGGTGGCGCAGGCGGCGAAGCGGCGCCGTGATCCGCCAGCTGACGGAGCTCTCGACCGCCGCGACGTCGGCCGCGTGGCGCGCCGTCGCAGCGGTCAGCTGCGCCTTCGCCGCCGCCAGCTGCGCCCGCGCTGCCGCCACCTCCTGTTCGAGCTCGGCGACGCGCCGGTTGCTTCGGCTCGTCTCGCTCCCCAGTCGGCGCAGGTCGGCTCCGGCGGCGGTCAGGCGCTCGCCGGCCTCGACGAGCAGCGCCGCCACCCGTCCGTGCTCGGCCGCGAAGTCGATCAGCTCGCACTCCTTGCGGACCGCGGCCAGCGCCGCCTCGCTGGGCGCCCGGAGCGGCGCGGGCGCCTCGATCTCGACGTCGCCGGACGGCAGCGAGTCGAGGAACCGCCAGAGCTCCAGCTGACGGGTCGTCAGGTATTCCCGCTGGGCGGCCTCGGCCGGCGCCTCGTTGCGCTGGCGCGGATCGAAGGCGCCCGGTGCGGCGGCGGCGTCGAGACCCCGCCGCCGCTCCGGGTCGAGGTGGCCGGTCGCCGCGGCGACCAGCCCGGCGGCCAGCTGCGGCTGCGCCAGCAGCTCCCCGTAGGGAGCGACGGTCACGGTGCGGCCGTCGAGCCAGTCGAGGACCGCCGCCATCTGGACCTCCCAGGAGGCAAGGGCGTGGGCGGCGGTGGTGCCGTCGCGCCGGCTTTGCGAGAGCGCCACCTCCACCGGGTTGCGGAGCGCCAGGACGGGGTGGAGGAGCCGGTCGGCAACCGGTCCCCAGAGCGGCAGCAGCGAGTTGACCCGCGGCTCCTTGACGGCGAGCGGGCGGCCGTCGGACCGCGCCAACATCTCCTCCAGAACCGCCGCGATGCGGGGCTCGAACTGCTCGCGTCGCCGCAGCTGCTCCGCCGGGTCAGGGAACCCGGCCCACCAGCTGCACCCCATCTCCTCCAGCAGCTCTGCGTCAAGGCTCAGGACCGGGAGCGGCTCGTAGTGCCCGAGGCGGTTGCTGCTCGAGGCGCCGAGGAGTTCGCTCTCCTCGCCGGCGAAGAAGCCCGCGGCGACGAAGGCAGCGGCGATGCTGCTGGTTCCGCTCCTCCCCGGTCCCAGGATCAGAACGCCGAAGGCCATCGGCCGGAACCGTAATGGTTCCGCCTGTGCTCGGAGGAGGAAGCGCAGGTCAGGTGGCGATAAACGCAGCGATTACCGCCGAGGCCCCGCCGACGAACGCGATCGCGACTTTCCACAGTCGGTCTTCCAGTTTGTCGAACCGGGCGTTCATCTCCTGCCGCAGGTCCTTGATGTCTCCGTCGACCCGCTCGAAGCCGTCGTCGACCTTCTTCTCGAGCCCGTCGAGGCGCTCGTCGGTCCATTTCTCCCTTGGCGTCATCACCACCATCAGCATAGCGTAATGTTTTAGCTGTAACGAAAGGCGCGCGGAGTCAAAAATATCCGCGCGGCTTTGTCAAATTTGTGGGACTTCGGCTGCGGGGCGGTGGCCATCGGCCGGAACCGCAATGCTTTCGACATGCCCCGGGGTGCCTCCGTCGCGGTCGTGGTTCCGAGCTGGAACAGCGCCGGATTGCTGCCCGCCTGCCTCGGGTCGCTGCGCGAGCAGGACCTGCCGCTGGAGCTGCTGGTGGTCGACAACGGCTCGACCGACGGCACCGTGGCGATGCTGGAGCGGGAGGGTGTGCCGCACCTGGCGCTGCCGGAAAACGTCGGCTTCGCCCGGGCGATGAACCTGGGAGTGGCGCGGGTGGAGGCACCATGCGTCCTCGCCCTCAACGCCGACACGATCCTCGAGCGGGGCGCCGTGCGGGCGCTGCTCGCGGCGCTCGAGGCCGACGCCTCGCTGAGCGGGGTGCAGCCGCGGATCCTGCAGCTGGAGGGCGACGGGGCGGCACGCGATCCCGAGCGCGCCCGCCTCTACAGCGCCGGCCAGGCGCTGAGCCGCGACGGCCGCGCCTTCGAGCTCGGCGCGGGGGAGGAGCAGTCGCCGCGGTACCTCCGGCGCGCCGAGGTCTTCGGCGTCTGCGGCGCCGCCTGCCTGCTGCGACGCGAGCTCTTCGACGACCTCGGCGGCTACGACGAGCGCTACGTCTCCTTCTACGAGGACGTCGACCTCAACGTCCGCGCGCGGATCGCCGGCCGGCGCTTCGAATACGTCCCCGAGGCCGCCGTCTGGCACCTGGGCAACGCCTCCTGGCAGGTCGAGGCGCCGCGGCCGAGCGCCTGGAACGCCCGCCTCGTCGCCCGCAACCGGATCGCCACCCAGGCGAAGTTCGTGCCGCCGCGGGCGCTGCCCCGCATCCTCGCGGTCGAGGCCGGCTCGCTGCTGCGGGCGGCGCGGCAGGGTCGCTTCCGCGCGACCCTGCGCGGCAAGCTCGAAGGCCTCGCCCGGCTGCCGAGGATGCTGCGCGAGCGGCGACGCCTGTCCCGCCAAGGCGATCTCGGCGCGGCCCGCCGCTGGCTGGGGGAGCGGCAGCGGTGAGGATCTGCCTGATCGCTCCCGCGGGCGAGGCCTATCCGCGCGTCGCCGAAGCCGGCTCGCCGGCGCGGTCAGCCGTTGGCTGCGATTAAGGCGGCAATGATCGCCGTCGCCCCGCCGATCGTTGCGGCAGCCAACCCCCAAGCGGCTCTCACCATTCGGTCGCCGATCCTGTTGAACCGCTCGTCGATCTTGTCGAACCGGGCATCGACCTTGTCGAACCGCTCGTCGACCTTGTCGAACCGCTCGTCGACCTTGTCGAACCGCGCGTCGACCGATCTGCTGAAGCTGTCGAACCGCGCGTCGACCGATCTGCTGAAGCTGTCGAACCGCGCGTCGACCTTGTCGAATCGCTCGTCGACCTTGTCGAACCGCGCATCGACCGATCTGCTGAAGCTGTCGAACCGGGCGTTCATCTCCTGCCGCAGGTCCTTGATCTCGCCGTCGACCCGCTCGAAGCCGTCGTCGACCTTCTTCTCGAGCCCGTCGAGGCGTTCGTCGGTCCATTTCTCTCTTGGCGTCATCACCACCATCAGCATAGCGTAATGTTTTAGCTGTAACGAAAGGCGCGCGGAGTCAAAAATATCCCGCGCGGCTTTGTCAAATTTGTGGGACTTCAGCCGGCCGGCAGTTCGATCCGGCAACCGAATCCGACCGCGTTGTCTTCGACAGCATCCGGATCGGTGCCGGCCTGCCGTGCGGCCGCCCTCCGGCTTTCGCCACACCCTGGTGTGGCAAGAACCGGATGCGGTGCCGGCGCTCAGCCGCGCCGCCGTCGCCGCAGCGCCAGCGCCTCGCGGGCGCTGAGGCCGAGCAGCGGCGCCTCACCGGCGTCCCGCGGCTCCAGGCCGCCGCCGTCGCGCCAGCCGCGCAGGCGCCCGCGCAGGCCGCCCGCGGTGCGGTCCTTCAGCAGCTGGCCGGCGCAGAGGGCGCCCTCGCAGGCGAGCGCGCGCAGGGCCAGCCGGGGGTCGCGCATGACGCCGTAGCGGCGCAGCATGTAGCCGCGGCTCCAGCCGGTCCACTCGTACTTGCGGGCGCTGGCGGCGCCGAGGCTGGCCGAGTAGGCGTGCAGCGCGCGGGCCTCCGGGGCGAGGGCGCAGCGGCTGCCGCGGGCGGCCATCCGCAGGGCCAGGTCGAGGTCCTCGTAGTAGAGGAAGATCCGCTCGTCGAAGCCGCCGACCGCCTCGAGGGCGGCGCGGCGGTAGAGCGCGGCGCCGCCGGTCGGCCCGAGGGGCGCGGCCGCCGCGGCGGCCGTCTCGGCCCGCTCGCCGTGCAGGTAGTCGAAGCCCATCAGGGTCGCGTCGGCGACGACGCCGGCCGAGTCGATCAGCTCCGGCGCGCGTTCCTGCAGCAGCACCCCGGCGACCGCGTCGATCCCCGGCCCGAGCCCGTCGAGCAGCGCCTCGAGGAAGCGCGGCTCGGGCACCGCGTCGTTGTTGAGCAGGACGACCGGGTCCCCCGGCGCCTCCGCCACGGCCCGGTTGATCGCCCGCCCGAAGCCGAGGTTCTCGCCCAGCTCGACCGCCCGCACCCCCGCCAGCTCCCGCCGCGCCAACGCCACCGACTCGTCGCTCGAGCCGTTGTCGACCAGCACCACCTCGGCCGTAACCGTCTGCTCGCCCAGCGCCCGCAGCACCGGCCCCAGCCGGGCGGCGCCGTCGTAGTTGGGGATGTAAACCGCTGGTTTCACCGTTCTTCCTTGCGCTCGGTAGGGTTGCAGCCTCGCATGGAGCCCCTGAAGGGACTGATCCTCTCCGGCGGCGCCGGCACGCGCCTGCGTCCCATCACCCACACCTCGGCCAAGCAGCTGGTGCCGGTGGCCAACAAGCCCGTGCTCTTCTACGGGATCGAGGCGCTGGTCGACGCCGGGGTGAGGGAGATCGGGATCATCATCGCGCCGGAGACGGGCGAGGAGATCAAAGCGGCGGCCGGGGACGGCTCGCAGTTCGGCGCCGAGATCACCTACATCGTGCAGGACAAGCCGGCCGGGCTCGCCCACGCGGTCCTCACCGCCGAGGAGTTCATCGGCGGCTCGCCCTTCGTCATGTACCTCGGCGACAACCTCCTGCGCGACGGCCTCCGCGGCCTGGTCGCGACCTTCACCGAGCACGAGCCCGACGCGCTGATCCTCCTCACCCCGGTCGCCGACCCGCAGTCCTACGGCGTCGCCGAGCTCGACGGCGAGAAGATCGTGCGGCTGATCGAGAAGCCGAAAGACCCGCCCTCGAACCTGGCCCTGGTCGGCGTCTACCTGTTCAGCAACCTGATCTTCGAGGCGGCCAGGACCCTCGAGCCCTCCTGGCGCGGCGAGCTCGAGATCACCGAGGCGATCGACAAGCTGATCGACGACGGGCGCGAGGTCCGCTCCGAGGTGGTGCGCGGCTGGTGGAAGGACACCGGCCAGCTCGCCGACATGCTCGAGGCCAACCGCCTCGTCCTGGAGGAGCTGGTCACCTCGATCGAGGGCGAGGTCGACGCCGACTCGAAGATCGAGGGCCGGCTGGTCCTCGGCGAGGGTGCCCGGCTCGAGCGCTCGGTCGTCCGCGGCCCCGCCGTGATCGGCCCCGGCGCGCACGTCGAGGACGCCTACATCGGCCCCTACACCTCGATCGGCGACGGCGTCCACGTCCGCCGCTCCGAAGTCGAGAACTCGATCGTCCTCGCCGGCTCGGTCGTCGAGGACCTCGGCACCAGGATGGAGGCCAGCCTGCTGGGCAAGGAAGTGAAGCTGACCCGCAGCGAGGGGATGCCGAAGACCCTGCAGATGCTGGTAGGCGACCGCTCCGAGATCAAACTGGTCTAGCTGCTAGCATTTTGCAAGCATGGCCACTCTGTACGTCAGGGACGTCCCTTCGGAGCTCTACGAGCGGCTGCGGGAGGAGGCGGCGGCGGCCCGTCGCTCGCTGAGCGCGGAGACGATCGAGTTGCTCCGCCGGGGCCTCTCGGCCCGTTCGGGGATCTCGCTCGATCAGCTCGTTCAGGATGCCGATCGGATTCGGGCCAAGCACGCCCTGCCCCCTGGCTCTCCCCGGGCCGCTGAGTTGATCCGCGAAGACCGCGACCGGTAGGGGCAGTGACGGCGATCGTCGTCGACGCCAGCGTCATGGTGGCGCTGTACGTCGAGGAGCCGCTGTCCGCGCCGGCTCGGGCCGCCCTGCTTGGTGCTCGCGAAGCCGGCGACGAGCTGCATGCCCCCGACCTGCTCTTGGCGGAGTGCGCCAATGCTTTCTGGAAGCGGGTCGGCCATGGCGAGCTTGACCGCGATTCGGCGATGAGCGCAATCGGCGCGCTTGCAGATCTCGAGGATCTCGATCGCCACCCTCTGGACGGTCACCTGATCCCGTCAGCGCTGTCGATTGCGATTGCCCACTCACTGACCGCCTATGACGCGACCTACGCGGCGTTGGCAGTGCAGCTCGGCGGAACCGCGATCAGCGGCGACAGCCGGTTCGTCAAGCGAGCCACTGAAGCGGGGCTCCCGGTGGTGCCCATCGCCGCCGCATGAGCATCGCCGGCCGGGCCCCGGCCCTTCGTGACAGTTAGCCTGCTGCCCGTGCAAACTTCGCCCTGTACGAAATGAAGCTGCTGGTCACGGGAGCGGCCGGGATGCTCGGTCGCGACGTCCTCCTCGCCGCCGGCAACGCCGGCCACGACGTCGTTGGCTACGGCCGCGCCGAGCTCGACGTGACCAGGCCCGAGGCCCTGGCGCGCAAGTTCGACCTCGAGCGGCCCGACGTCGTCATCAACTGCGCCGCCTGGACCGACGTCGACGGCGCCGAGACGGCCGAGGAGCAGGCGTTCGCGATCAATGGCCGCGGTGCCGGCAACGTCGCCGCCGCCGCGGCCGAGGTCGAAGCCGGCGTCCTGCACGTCTCCACCGACTACGTCTTCGACGGCGGCAAAGGGGCGGCCTACGTGGAGAGCGACCAGCCCGCCCCGCAGTCGGCCTACGCGCGCACGAAGCTGGCCGGGGAGGAGGCGGTGGCCGCTGCCAACAAGCGCCACTTCATCGTCCGCTCCGCCGGCCTCTACGGCCTCGGCGGCCGCAACTTCGTCGACACGATGCTGCAGCTCGCCGCGACCCGCAACGAGGTGACGGTCGTCCGCGACCAGGTCACCTCGCCCACCTACACCTGGCACCTCGCCTACGGGATCGTCCGCCTGATCGAGGGGATCGAGTACGGGATCCACCACATGGCGGCGGCCGGCCAGTGCTCCTGGTACGAGTTCGCCCGGGAGATCTTCGAGCAGGCCAAGGTCGAGTGCCGGGTGCTCTCGATCACCAGCGAGGAATTCGGCGCCGCGGCGCCGCGGCCGGCCTTCTCGGCCCTGGTCAGCCAGCGCGAGCACGCGATCCGGCTGCCCAGCTGGCAGGACGGCCTGGCAGGCTATCTCGCCCAACGACAAGCGGAGCTCTGAACGCGGAGTGGAAAGAGCGTCCATATCTGGTTCTCCGCGACTGGAACGAAGCGTGAAAGGTGTGTTTGACGAATGAGGCTTTTGGTCACCGGAGCGGCAGGGTTCATCGGCTCCACCTACGTGCGATTGGTCGACGACGAGCACGACGTCGTCGTCCTCGACAAGCTCACCTACGCCGGCCGGCGCGAGAACCTGCCGGAGAGGACAGAGCTGATCGAGGGGGCGATCGAGGATCCGGCCGCGGTGCGCGAAGCGATGCAGGGCGTCGACGCCGTCGTCAACTTCGCCGCCGAGTCCCACGTCGACCGCTCGATCGACGACCAGGAAGCCTTCGCCCGCACCCACGTGGTCGGCACCGGGACGCTGCTCGACGCCGCCCGCGAGCTCGGGGTCGAGCGCTACCTGCAGGTCTCCACCGACGAGGTCTACGGCTCGATCGAGTCGGGCTCCTTCACCGAGACCTCGCCGCTCGATCCCTCCTCGCCCTACTCGGCGACCAAGGCGGCGGGCGACCTGCTGGTCTCCGCCCACTGGCACACCTACGGCATCGACGCCTCGATCGTCCGCGGCTCCAACAACTACGGCCCGCGCCAGTACCCGGAGAAGCTGATCCCGCTGATGGTCCTGAACGCCCTGCACGGCGATTCGCTGCCGGTCTACGGCGACGGCCGCCAGGTCCGCAACTGGCTCTTCGTCGAGGACTTCTGCGCCGGCATCCACACCGTCCTCACCAAGGGCAAGGCCGGCGAGGCCTACAACGTCGGCGGCCCCGACGAGTGCGAGAACATCGAGGTCGTCAAGCGGGTGATCGAGCTGACCGGTGGCGACGAGTCGCTGATCGAGTACGTCAAGGACCGCCCCGGCCACGATCGCCGCTACTCGCTCTCCTCGGCGAAGCTGAAGGAGCAGCTCGGCTGGGAGGCCCAGGTCCACTTCGCCGAGGGCCTCGAGCGGACCGTCGACTGGTACCGCGACAACGAGGACTGGTGGGGTCCGATCCGCTCCGGCGAGTACCGCGCCTACTACGAAAAGCAGTACGGGAAAGCGCTCGGCTAGTGGAGGGGCCACCACAGGACCCCACGCGCGCGCCTGGCGGCACCGGACATGCTGCGCGGTGCGGCGTCCTCAGTCGGCCAAATAGCTCTGCTATTCGGCCTCCCTGCGTCCTTGCCCCGCTTGGTCGGGCCCTCGCCAGGCGCACACGGGGGGTCCTGTAGTGGCCCGGCGGCTGGAGACGAAGCTCGACGGGGTCGTCCTGATCGAGCCGGTCGTCCACGGCGACGAGCGCGGCTTCATGCTCGAGTCCTACAGCCGCGACGCCTGGCGCGGGCTCGGCGTCGACGTCGACTTCGTCCAGCACAACCACTCGCGCTCGCGCCGCGGGACCCTGCGCGGCATCCACTTCCAGACCGCGCCCGGGCAGGCGAAGCTGGTCCGTTGCGCCCGCGGCGAGATCCTCGACGTCGCCGTCGACCTGCGCCGCGGCTCGCCCACCTACGGGGAGTGGGAGGCGCACCGGCTCGACGACGTGGCCCACCGCCAGCTCTTCGTCCCGGTCGGCCTCGGCCACGGCTTCGCGGTCCTCTCCGATGAAGCCGACGTCGCCTACCAGGTCTCCAGCTACTACGACCCTGCCACCGAGGCCGGGATCGTCTGGGACGACCCGGACGTCGGCGTCGACTGGCAGGTCGCCGAGCCGCTGCTCAGCGAGCGCGACAAGCAGGCCCCGACCTTGGCCGAGATCGCCGACGAGCTCCCATTCTGAAATCGAGTCCGTGAAAAGTGGCGTAGTACGCGCTTTTTCACGGACTCGCGATCGCTACGGCCGGGGCCGGCCGCCGGTCAGCGAGACGAAGGCGTGCCATGCGGGCTTCGGGTGGAAGGCTTCGCCTTCGCGGAAGAGGCCCGACCGAGTCGCAGAAGGCGCAGGATTCCTTCTGGTCCTTCCAGGAGAACCAGTAGACCTGCTTGAGGTCGAGCCGGTGGCGGTTTTCCAGCAGGTAGCCGTAGGCCGCCTTCAGCTGCGTGACCTGGCCGCGGATCCCCTGCTCGAAGGCGTCCTGCTGGAAGTCGTTCTGCGAGCCCCAGCCCATCTCGGTGATGTAGAGCGGCACCCGGTCGTGGTTTTCGACCGTCACTTCGTGGATCGCTTCGACCATTTCTTCGAGGTTGGAGGTGAAGGCCGCGTAGGGGTGGAGGGCGACTCCGTCGAAGTAGCGACTGATCCCCGGCGTGCGGTAGATGGTTTCGAGGAATTTCGCCGCCGGCATTCCCTTGGCGCCGTGCGCGGTCGGTTCGCCGAAGAGGCCGGAGAGGATCACCTTCGCCCCGGGGTCGACGCGTTTGATCGCCGGGGTCGAGATCTTCAGCAGCTTCACGTAGCGCTGCGGCGAGGCGGGGTAGGCGAAGTAGAAGAAGTTGGCCTCGTTCCAGATCTGCCAGGTGCGGATCGGCTTCGGCCAGGCAATCGGCGTCAGCGGCGGCGAGCCCGGGGCCGGCGTCGCGCCGGGCGCGTGTTCGGCCCAGAATTCGCCGCCGGGGCCATATCGCCTGACCAGCGCTTCGAGGAAGCTGCTCCAGGCCTGGCGGGCGCGGGCGTTGTTGACCGGCAGCGTCGTGTACTTGTGGGCGATCCAGCTCGGAGTGCCGTAGATGAAGGGCAGAACCTGCAGCCCGCGCCGGGCCGCGACTTCGACGATCGGGTCGTAGACGGCCCAGTTGTAGTCGCCGTTGCGGGTCGGCTGAACCCCGTTCCAGGGCAGCGGCCAGCGAACCGCATCGATCCCGGCCGCCTTCATGTAGCGGGCGTCTTCGTCGGTCAACCCGTTCTGCGGGTCGATCCCGAAGAAGCCCTCGGGGCTGGGATCCGCGGCTTCGCGGCACCGCTCTGCACGCCGGCGACGAGGGCGACGAGCAGGCAGGTGGAGAGGACGGCGGCGGCGAGGAGGCGCTTCATCGAGATCGGAACCGTACCGAGTGGGGAGGCGCGGAATGTTTCGATTCCTTCACCTGCATGCGAAAGAACGCGTAGCGGAGCCTCCCGCCGGCGCCGCTGACCGCGATCGTCCGCGCCTGCGGGAAGGGCGAGAACGGCCCGGGCGCGGCGAAGGGCCCCCGGCCGCGCAGGAGCAGCCCGTCGCCGGCCGTTTCCGGGATCAGCCGGTAGCTGCGCTCGCCGTTAACCGTCAGCCGCCGCACCCGGGCGTGGAAGAGCGCGGTCGCGATCCGTTCGAGGCCGCCGACCCCGGCGCCGCCGATGCGAACGAAGACCGCTTCGCCGGGGCGGGGGGCGGGGACGTGGACCGCTTCCCCCTCGCCCGCCTCGACGGCGCCGGCGGGCCGCGGCCGGCCGCAGCGGTCGGGCACGCGCCCGAGAACCTGCCAGCGTTCGTCCGTGTAGAGCGGGGTGAAGTTGCAGAGCGCCGCCCGCGCCTGTTCCGGGGGGTCCCAGCCGCCGAAGCGGTCGTCGACGTCGGGGGTGGGGAACTCCTGGAAGACGACGGGCGGGTTCTCGCGCAGGATCCGTTCCGGCCCCTGCGGGCTTTCCAGCGCTTCGGCGTTCAGCCGGTCGAGGCCGGCGGTATAGGCGGAGTAGTTCTGGAAGACCGGCACGGGCTTCCACTCGAGCCCGTAGGCCCAGGCGGCGCTCGCCTCCCAGGGTTCGATCGTGACGGTGCGCCCGCGCAGCGCCGCCTGGGCCCGGGGATCGAGCTGGTAGGTCGCCTGCAGCGCCCCCCGCCCTTCTTCGATCAGCTTCTGCCGCCGCCCCGGGCTGACCAGGTTCGCGACCTGTTCGCCGGCGAAGCGGACGCTGGCGACGGGGTCGAGTTCGGTCTGCGTGCTCTGCGGCCGGACCGGGACCCCGACCAGGGCGATCGCCAGCGCGCCGGCGACCAGCAGCGGCCGGCGTCGGCGGCTCCAGGGGATCGCGATCCAGAGCACGGTCGCCGAGGAGAAGAAGAGGCTGAGATGGCCGGCGTCGGTGCGGACGACCCCCTCCTTGAAGAGGGCGAAGGCGACCAGCGCCATCAGCGCGACGCCCGCCCAGCGGGCGCGCCGGTCGCGGAAGGAGCCGAGCGCGCAGCCGCCGAGGAGCCCAAGCGAGGTCAGCGCCGCGGCGATCGAGGCGACCGTCACCTTCCACTGCGGCACGTCCGGTTCGGAGATCATCGCGCTGCTGTAGCCGGAGACGATTTCGCGCGTGTTGGCGAGGAAGTCGGGGAGGGCGCCGAGGCTCTGGCCGCTGAGCAGCCAGAGCGCGACGATCCCGGCGAGCAGCGCCACCAGGTAGGCGACTATCCGCGAGCGCCGCGCCCCGGCGCCGATCAGGGCGACGAGGAAGACGGCGGCGACGATCGGGCCGGTCGAGAGCTTGATCAGGCTCTCGACCGCCGCGTAGGCGGCGCCGGCGAGGAGGAAGCCGTCGATCTGGCGCGGCGAGCGCTCGCGCTCCAGCATCGCCATTGCGGCGAGCACCGCGACCAGCGGCGGGATCTCGATCAGCGGCAGCGCCCCGAGCATGAGGAAGGCGATCGCGACGCAGGCGAGCAGGGGCAGCACCCGCGCCAGCGCCCGCACCAGGGCGATGCAGAAGCAGAGGTAGACGACCGCGCTGAAGGCCAGGGCGAGCAGGGCCAGCCCCCCGTAATAGGCGAAGGGGCTCTGGAGGAAGCCGAGGGGGCCGTAGGAGAAGACGATCTCGCGCCCGAACTGCAGGCCCTGGTGGACGGCCATCGTCAGGCCGGCGTTCCAGCCGGCGTCGAGGCCGGCGGCGGCGGAGTGGAGCCCCGGCCGCCAGGCCATCAGCGCCGCGATCGTCCCGCCCAGCGCCGCGATCCAGAGCGGCGGCGCAACCGCGAGGGCTCTCTTCATTCGCGTACCCGGCGCGCGGCCACGGCCGTCCGCGCCAGGCTGAGCGCCAGCTTGGCGCCGATCCCCGCGTAGACCGCCGCGTTCGCCAGCGGGTTGCGCTCGGGGGCGTCGAAGCGGCGGTAGAAGCGGCCCATGCCGCGGTGGAACGCTATCTCCTGCCGCGGCGCCCGCCGCTTCGGGCTGGAGCCGCCCTTGACGTGCAGCGCCACCCCGGCCGGCTCGTAGAAGACCTTCCAGCCCGCGTCCCAGAACCGGTGGCACCAGTCGAGGTCCTCCATGTAGAGCCAGTAGCCCTCGTCGAGCAGGCCGACCTCGCGCACCGCCTCGCCGCGGCAGAGCATGAAGGCGCCGTTGACCGCGTCGACCTCGCCCGCCTCGTCGTCGCCGAGACGAGCCGCCCGGTACTGCCCAAGGGTGTGGTTGAGCTTAGGCATCCATGAGAGGCCTAAGCTCAACCACCCGCGGTTGCGGCCGACCCCCGCGAAGTGGGCGAGGGCGCTGAGGGGGGTGGGGAAGGAGCGCTTGCAGGCGTGGTCGAGCTCGCCGCTCTCGGTTACCAGCTTGACCCCGACCATCCCGATCCGCTCATCGGAGCGCAGCCGCGCCAGCGCCGCGTCGAGGGTCCCGGCGTAGACCTCCGTGTCGGGGTTCAGCAGCAGCACCGCCTCGGCCTCGGACTCGCGCAGGACGAGGTTGTTGGCGGCCGAGAAGCCGATGTTGCCGCGCCGCAGCAGCCGCACCTGCGGGAACTCGTCCTCGACCATGTCGGGCGTGCCGTCGGGGCTGCCGCTGTCGACCACGGTGACCCGCATCCCGCCCCCGGCGACCGGGTGCTCGGCGAGCGAGCGCAGGCAGCGCCGCAGGAGCGCCTCAGCGCCATGGCTCACCACCACCACCTCGACCTCGCTCGTTCCGCTGTTCTTTTGCGCCGTCATATAGGGAGAAAGAACAGCGGCAGGAGCGCTAGTAGGCGCCTTCGCCGCGGACCATCGCCCGCGGCGTGCGCAGGAGGATCGCCAGGTCGGTCAGCAGCGAGAGGTTGTCGAGGTAGTCGCGCTCCATCGCCAGCCGCTCCTCGAAGGTGAGGTCGCTGCGGCCGTAGACCTGCATCGGCCCGGTCAGCCCCGGCTTCACCGCCAGCCGCCCGCGCTGGCGCTCGTCGTAGAGGGCGACGACGCGCTCCTCCTCGGGCCGCGGGCCGACCAGCGACATCTGGCCTCGCAGGACGTTCCACAACTGCGGCAGCTCGTCGATGCTGGTCCGCCGCAGCCAGCGGCCGCTGCGGGTGACGCGCGGGTCGTCGGGGATCTTGAAGGCGGGCTGGTCGAGGCTCTCGAGGTCGACCAGCTCGGGCAGCCGCTGCTCGGCGTCGACGATCATCGTCCGGAACTTGGCCATCGTGAACGGCTCGCCCTCCCGGCCGGCGCGGCGCTGGCGGAAGAAGACCGGGCGGCCGTCGTCGAGCAGGATCCAGATCGCCACGCCCGCCAGCAGCGGCGAGAGCGCCACCAGCAGCAGGGCCGAGACGAAGATGTCCATCGCCCGCTTCATCGCCAGGGTCGAGCGCGGTGGATCGCTGAAGCGGAAGTCGAGCACCGGCAGCTCGGCGAGGCGGTTGAGCTCGATCCCCGGCCCCAGCAGCCCGTAGTGCTGGGGGAGGAAGGTGAGCGCCAGACCCTCGGCCTTGCACTCCTCGATCAGGTGCTCGGCGTCGGCCTCGCTCATCGCCTGTTCGGTCACCACCACCCGCTCGATCGCGTGCTCGCGGGCGACCCGGGAGATGTCGGCGAAGGAGCCGAGGCGCGGCAGCTCGGTCGCCACGCCCTCGCTGTGCGGCGAGATGTAGCCGACCAGCGCCAGCCGCGTCTCGGGGTGGGTGGAGACGCGCCGCGCGACCATGTCGACCGCCCGTGGCGGCCCGATCACCAGGCCCGGCGCGAGCGCGGTGAGCCGGTGCCAGAGGAAGCGCAGAACGCCGCGCACGGCGAAGCTGGCGAGGAAGGTACCGACCCCGATCGCGATCGCGCTCATCGGCGAGAGCGGCCCGGCCGGGCTCAGCGCCATCAGCCCGTCGAGCACGAGCGTGGCGAGGACGGTGGCGGTGACCAAGGCCGGCAGCTCGTCCAGGGTGCTGTGGCGGATGCGGCGGTGGTCGTTGTCGTAGAGGCCCTGGAGCTTGACCACGATCACCCAGGCGGGGCTGAAGAGGACGGCCCAGAAGAGGTCGGCGACGTCGGTGGCGGTGCTGGCGGCGGTGACCGCGCAGAGGACCCCGAGCAGGGCGCCCCAGTCCCCGACCGCGAGGAGGCGCCGCAGCAGGGCGCCGCGGCGGCGGGCGTCCTCGGGACCGCGGCCGTGCGGATCGGCCGGCGCCGGCCGCGGCTCGGGGCGCGCCGCCGGCTTGCCCAGCTCGGGCCTGGTGTCGGGGGTCTGGCTCATCCGCACCCTTCGAAACCTTCGTCGAGGCACTTTTCTTCGGGGTTGAGGCGCTGCGCTTCCGCCCGATCGGCCCGGGCCGCGGCCTCGTCGCCGGCCTTGTGCTCGATCCGCGCCCGCACGTAGTACAGCTGCCAGTTTCCTTCCTCGCGCTCGATCGCCTCGCCGATCCGGCGGGCGGCAAGCTCGTATTCCCCCTGCGACTCGGCCAGCACGCTCAATTCGACGTATGGCGTAGCCGCCCACGGCTCGATCGAGCGCGCCGTTTCGGCGTGGTCGACGGCCGCCGGGAAGTTGCCCGCCGCGGCGGCGGCGCCGCTGGTGTCGAGCTCGCGGTCGACGAGCAGCGGGCCGATCAGCGCCAGCGCCACCACCCAGCTCACCGCCAGCCCGGCGACGGTGAGGCCGAAGCGGCGCCGCTCGGCCGGACCGGCGCCGTTGCGCGCCGTCCTCGCCCGGGCGAGCTGCACGCAGCGGGCGGCGACCAAGGCCCCGGCCGCGAGGAAGAAGATCGCCCCGAGCCCGGCGATTTCCCAGAACCAGTCGATCGCGGCGCCGACCGCGAAGGCGAGGCAGGCGGCGAGGAGGACGGCATGCAGCTCCCGCCGCGAGCCGCTGGAGGCGCGCCAGGCGGCGAAGCCGGTCCAGAGCAGGAGGACGACGAGGGCCAGGACGAGGACGCCGCCGACCGCCCCCAATTCCTGGAACGCCTGCAGGTAGAGCGAGTGGGCGTTCGTCACCGGAAGCGTGATGTGGCGCAGCTTGTCCCAGGCGAACGGATAGGTGCCGGCGCCGTGGCCGGCGATCGGCGCTTCGGCGAACGAGTCGATCGCGACCCGCCAATACTCGTGGCGGTTGGCGCCGGAGATCTGCGAGAAGTGCTGGGCGGGATTGGTCGGGAACTGCTGATCCGGGCTGGAGAACTTGTCCCAGGCGCGGCCGCCGACGGCGATCGCGGCGCCGATCGCCAGGGCCGCCGCGGCGATCCCGATCGCGCGCAGGGTGCGCCGGTCGCGCGAGAGCTCGAGCGCCCGGCCGGTGAGGGTGCCGCCGCGCCGCTCGAGCCGGCGCAGAAGAGCGAAGAGGGCAAGCGCGAGGACGATTCCCGCGACGAGGACCGCCAGCACCGTCACCCCCTGGTCGATCGCCGCCGGGTCGGCCTGGTTGTCGGCGAGGCTGCCGCTCGCCTGCACCGCCAAAACCGCCGGCAGCGCCCCGATGACTCCGATCGCCAGCGTTCCCAGCATCCAGAGGCGGTCATGGGAGAGGGCCACCAGGCAGATGCAGGCGACCAGCAGACCGAGCAGGCCACCTCGCGAGTAGGTGAAGTAGAGCGCGAGCAGCAGCGCCGGGATCGCCGCGACGGCGAGCCGGCGCAGCCACTCGTTCAGCGCCCGGCGGCTCATCCAGAGGCAGAAGGCTATCCCGGTGCCGAAGGCGAGCCCGTCGGCGTTCCAGTACCCGAAGGGATAGCCCGTGCGCGGGCCGCTGCCGGGGCCGGCGCCGAGGTGGAAGACGTGGGGGAGGAGGCGGCTGGCGAGGGCGAGGAGCGCGGCGCCGATCAGGGCGATCGCGATGCCTTCAGCGAAACGTTGCCGCCTTTGGTCTGTTTGGGCGATCAGGAAGGCGGCAAGGAAGACACCCAGGTAGACGAAGACCCGGTCGGCTTCGATCACGCTGAGCTCCATCGACCCAGACCAGAGAGACGAGAATGCCGAGAAAAGCCCCAGTGCCCCGATCAGCCCCCCGGCCCAGTAGAGGGGGGGTCCCAGGGTCGCCTTGGCGGCGGCGCCGAGCGCCAGCAGCGCGACGAGGATCAGCCATACGGCCAGGCCGGCGATGTGGCGTTCGGCCAGGAAATACCCGCCCCCCGCGAGGGCAAGGCCGAGGATCAAGGCGAGCGGACCTATCAGCGCCGCTGATTCCTCTAGTCTTGCGCGCCATGCCTCGGACCCGGCACCCCCGCGCCCGTTTCTCGGCCCGATCTGCCTCCTCGCTTCTGTCAGTGCTTGCTGTGCTGGCAATGGCGTGCTTTCCGGTTGCGGCTCAGGCAGAAGAAGCGATCGGCCCGGTCTACAACCCTGGAGTACCAACCGTCCCGACCGAAACGAGTAGCGGCGGCGGCTCGCACCATGGCGGCTCCGGCGGCGGCAGCGCCCACACGTCCAACACCGGGGGCGCCAACGGCACGGGCAACGGCTCGGGTTCGGGGGGCGGCTCCCACAACGGCCAGGGTAACCAAGGACCCGATGCCGGAAGCGGCAACCCGGGCAACGGGTCCGGCGGTGCAGGGGGCAAGGTCGGTCCCGGCGAGGAAGTCAAGCTCGGCAGCAACACCTCCAGTCCGGCGCAGGAAGAATCCTCCTCCTCGCCGCTGGTGCCGATCCTGATCGCGATCGCCGTCCTCGCGGCGATCTCGATCGGCGCCTACTACTACCGGCAGCGCCGCCAGCGCGACGCCGACTCCCCCGACTCTCCCGTCTCGCCGAAGGCGAGCTGACCCGATGTCGAAAAGGAGCGAGTACATGAGCAGGATTTTGCGTGCCTGGACGCCCGCACTGACGGTCACGGTCCTCTTCTTCGCGGTCTTCGCCGCCTCGGCCCAGGCGTTGCCCTCCGGCTTCTGGGGGGTCGTCCCCCAGAGCGGCATGAACGGCGAACAGCTGCAGCGGCTCGGCCGCGGCGGCGTCGAAAGCCTGCGCATCCCGATCGGCTGGGGCTCGGTGCAGCCCACCAGGGGCGGCTCCTTCGACTGGAGCGGCTTCGACAACCAGGTCGAAGAGGCGGCCAGAGCCGGGATCAAGGTGCTGCCGTTCCTCAGCGGGGCCCCCGAATGGGCGGTGCCCAGCAGGAGGGTGCCGGGCGCCGGCGGCCTCGAGGCGCCGGCCCATCTTCCGGTCAAGGGTGCCGCCCGCGCCGGCTGGGCCGCCTTCCTCGCCGCCGCGGTCGCTCACTACGGTCCCACCGGCAGCTTCTGGTCCGAACACCCGGGGATCCCGAAGCGGCCGATCCGCGAATGGCAGATCTGGAACGAGCCGAACTTCAAGTACTTCGTCGCCAAGCCGAACCCGGCCGAATACGGGAAGCTGGTGAAGCTCTCCTCCAACGCCCTGCACGCCGCCGACCCCCGGGCGCGGGTCGTCCTCGCCGGGATGTTCGCGCAGCCCTTCGGCGCCCGCAACCCGCGCACCGGCAAGCACAAGAGCCTCAACTGGTACGCCAGCGACTTCCTCAACGTGATGTACAAGCGCAATCCCGGGATCAAGTCCAAGTTCCAGGCAGCCGCCCTGCACCCGTACACGACCTACGCCAAGAACCTGCCCCTGGTGATCGGCGAACTGCGGCGGACCATGGCCGTTAACCACGACCCGCGCAAGGCGCTCGAGGTCACCGAGATGGGCTGGAGCTCGGGGCCGAAGGCCAGCAACAACTCCTTCGCCAAGGGCCCCGCCGGCCAGGCAAGGGAACTGCGCATCGCCTTCAAGCTGCTGCTCCACAACCAGCGCCACTGGCATCTGAAGGGCGTCTACTGGTTCTCGGTCGACGACCAGGCCGGCTCCTGCAACTTCTGCGACGGCTCCGGCCTCTTCGGTCCCGGCTTCACCCCCAAGCCCGCCTGGTACTCGTACGTCCACTTCGCCGGGGGCAAGCCGTAGCGGCTCGGCGGGGACCCGGAGGGGGCCTCGCCGGACAACAGCGGGGAGAGTCCGGCGAGACCCCCTCCGGGTCCCCCCTCTCAGCGCTCGCGTCATCCGTTCCGCTGTTCCTTTGCCCCAACCAACAGGGCAAAGGAACAGCGCAAGCCCCGATCTGTCGCTCCGCTGTTCCTTTGCCCGAATTAGCGAGGGAAAGGAACAGCGGAAGCAGAGGGGGGGGGAGTTTTGGGTCCCCAGCCCTTATGAGCTCATGGACTCACACGGGCAAGCGCCTTGGTGGCATGCCGCCGAGTTGGCCAACCATCAGAGCGGGGTAGTTTCGCGCCGCCAGCTCGCCAAGCTCGGCCTCTCGGCTGCGGCCATCGACCACGCCCTTATCACCGGACGGATGTATCCCACCTTCCGCGGCGGCTTTTCCCTAGGCCACGCATACCTCCAGCGCAACGCCGAACTGCGCGCCGCAACCCTCGTCTGCGGTGCCGGGAGCGTTGTCTCGCACGGAACCGCAGCCCATCTCCTCGGCTTCTGGGAGCACCCGCCCCCGCAGATCGACGTCATCGCTCCGGTGGAAGCGGGTCGCAAGCACGGCGGCATCCGTCGCCGCCATGTTCCTCTGCCCGATTCGCGCGATCGCTGGATATACGACGGCGTCCCCTCCACGAGCCCTTCGCGCACGATCATCGACTGCGCAGGGGGTTGTCGGGGCGAGTCGGGCGAGAAGCGCCTGCGGCGCCTGATCGAGATGGCGGCGGTTTCCGGGCACCTGAACGTTCCCGAAATCAAGGCGA
This sequence comes from uncultured Actinomycetes bacterium, assembly GCA_963800355.1. GTDB lineage: Bacteria > Actinomycetota > Thermoleophilia > Solirubrobacterales > 70-9 > VAYN01. The sequence goes on from CAWDAP010000003.1 coordinate 166,106, forward strand.
TACTTGCCAAGGGACCACGTCGTCGCGGCAGCCCTCTGCTGCGTTTGATCCTCGAGGAGTGGCGGGACTACCAGCCCTCCACTCGCTTGCGGAGCCCGATGGAGGCCAAGATGCTGCCGTTGCTGATCCGCTACGGGTTACCCGCCGCGGAGTGCAATGTCGGGCTGACAGCCGGTGGGAAGCGTTACGAGGTCGACTTCCTCTGGCGCAGGTGGCGCCTCGTCGTTGAAACCGACAGCGCCAGGTACCACGACAACCCCGAAGCCCGCCGCCGCGACGATGATCGCGACCACGCTCTGCCCGTCGCCGGATATCGCCTTCTGCGCCTCCGTTGGGAAGACCTCGAGCACCACCCCGCGAGGGCCATGGCAGAGATCGCCCATCACCTCAATCTCCACCTCGCCTGAGTCCGCCCGCTCCTTCCGCTGTTCCTCTGCCCCAACCAACAGGGCAAAGGAACAGCGCAAGCCCCGATCTGTCGCTCCGCTGTTCCTTTGCCCGAATTAGCGAGGGAAAGGAACAGCGGAACGCGTGAGAGGGGGTGCGTAAGATCGGTGGGTTGGCTTCGAAGGCGAAAGCGACTGCGAAATCCGATCCGATGGGGCCGTTCTCGGCGCCGGTGCGGCGCTGGTTCGAGGCCTCCTTCGAGGGGCCGACGCCGGCGCAGGCGGGCGGCTGGGAGGCGATCTCCAGCGGCGCCCACACGCTGATCTGCGCCCCCACCGGTTCGGGAAAGACGCTGGCGAGCTTCCTCTGGGGGATCGACAGGCTGGCGCGGTCGGACTCGCTGGGGACGGGCGTGAAGCTGGTCTACATCTCGCCCCTGAAAGCGCTCTCCTACGACATCGAGCGCAACCTGCGGGCGCCGCTGCGGGGGATCGGCGCCGAGATCGCCGTCGGCCTGCGCACCGGCGACACCTCGCAGAAAGAACGGCGGGCGATGGCGAAAGAGCCGCCCGACATCCTCATCACCACGCCGGAGTCGCTCTACCTGATGCTCTCCTCCAGCGTGCGCGAGATCCTCACCGGGGTCGAAGCGGTGATCGTCGACGAGATCCATGCGGTGGCTCAGACCAAGCGGGGGTCGCATCTGGCGCTGACCCTGGAGCGGCTGGAGCATCTGGTGAGGACTTCTGGGGGGGAGCCCGGGGGGACCTCGCCGGACAACAGATCGGGAGGGTCCGGCGAGGTCCCCCCGGGGTCCCACTCGGGGGCACCGGATGGTCCGGCTCGGAACGTCAGCGTTGCCGCTGCTCAGGTAGCTGAGATCCAGCGGATCGGGTTGTCGGCTACGCAGCGGCCGCTGGAGCGGATCGGGCAGTTCCTGGTCGGGCCCAAGCGGGAGTGCCGGATCGTCGATGCGGGGCAGAAGAAGGCTCTGGACCTGGAGATCGTGGTGCCGGTGGAGGACATGGCGGATCCGGGGGCTCCTGCTTATCCGAGCGAGGACGGGCCGCCGCCGACGGAAATCGAGCCCTCAGCTCACGTCCGCTCGATCTGGCCGGCGATCTACCCCAAGCTCCTGGAGCTAGTGCAGGAACACACCAGCACGATGATCTTCGTCAACAATCGGCGAGCAGCTGAGCGCCTTGCAAAGCGCCTCAACGAGCTGGCAAACGGCGAAGGCGAAAACGAGCTCCCCGCCACTGAGCACGGGGGCCACGCGTCTGCCGATGCGGCCCCTCCCGCGGGCCACTCGGCTTCGAACGGGGGGTCGGGGGAGTCCTCACCGGACCCTCCCAAGCTGTTGTCCGGTGAGGACCCCCCCGACCCCCCCACCGCCTACGTAGAAATCGCCCGCGCCCATCACGGCTCTTTGTCCCACGAGGAGCGCGCCAATGTCGAGGAGATGCTGAAGTCGGGGCAGCTGCCGTGCCTCGTCGCGACCAGCTCGTTGGAGCTGGGGATCGACATGGGCGCGGTCGATCTGGTGATCCAGGTCGAGTCGCCGAAGTCGGTGACCCGTGGCCTGCAGCGGATCGGCCGCGCCGGCCACCGCATGGGCGAAGTCTCCAAGGGCCGGATCTTCCCGAAATACCGCGGCGACCTGCTCGAGTGCGCGGTCGTCGCCCGCCGCATGCGCGAGGCCGAGATCGAGGAGACGACGATCCCGCAGAACCCCCTCGACGTGCTCGCCCAGCACCTGGTCTCGATCGCGGCGCTGGACGAGTGGGAGGTCGACGAGGTCGAGCAACTCCTGACCACCACCCAGCCTTTTCATGATCTCTCGCGCGAACAGCTGGAGAACGTGCTCGACATGCTCGACGGTCGCTATCCCTCCGACCGCTTCGCCGAGCTGCGGCCGCGGATCGTCTGGGACCGCACCGAGGGCACGATCCACGGCCGCAAAGGCGCCCGCCAGCTGGTCGTCACCAACGCCGGCACGATCCCCGACCGCGGCCTCTACGGCGTCCACCTGCCCGACGGCCGCCGGGTCGGCGAGCTCGACGAGGAGATGGTCTACGAGGCCCGCCCCGGCCAGACCTTCCTGCTCGGCTCCAGCACCTGGCGGATCGAGGAAATCACCCGCGACCGGGTGATCGTCACCCCGGCGCCGGGAGCCCCGGGCGCCGTCCCCTTCTGGAAGGGGGACGGGATCGGCCGCCCCGCTGAGCTCGGCCGCGCGATCGGCGCCTTCGCCCGCGAGGCGGTCAGCCGCGATCCGGCCGAGCTGGCCAAGGAGTACGACCTCGACGAGCGCGCCGCCGACAACCTGGTCAGCTACCTGCGCGAGCAGCAGCAGGCGACCCGCGTCGTCCCCTCCGACGAGACGATCGTGGTCGAGCGCTTCCGCGACGAGATCGGCGACTGGCGCCTCTGCATCCTCTCGCCGTACGGGGGCCGCGTCCACGCCGCCTGGGGCCTCGCCCTCGCCGCCAAGATCCGCGACGAGCGCGACCTCGAGGCCGACGCGATCTGGTCCGACGACGGCATCGTCATCCACCTCCCCGACGCCGACGAGCCGCCGCCCGCCGACCTCGTCCTGATCGACCCCGACCAGATCGAAGACCTCGTCGTCGGCGAGCTCTCGGGCAGCGCCCTGTTCGGCGCCCGCTTCCGCGAGAACGCGTCCCGTTCGCTGCTGATCCCGCGCGCCTACCCGGGCAAGCGCACCCCCCTCTGGCAGCAGCGGCTGAAGAGCCAGAGCCTGCTCGAAGTGGCGCGGGACTTCCCCCGCTTCCCGGTCATCCTCGAGACCTACCGCGAGTGCCTGCAGGACGTTCTCGACCTGCCCTCGTTACGCGAGCTGCTGGAAAAGCTGCACTCGCGGGCGCTCAGCCTGGTCGAGGTCGAGACCCCGACCGCCTCGCCATTCGCCTCCTCGCTGCTCTTCGACTACGTGGCGACGTACATGTACGAGGGGGACACGCCGAACGCCGAGCGGCGGGCGGCGGCGCTGGCACTCGACCGCGACCTGTTGCGCGAGCTGCTCGGCCAGGAGGAGCTGCGCGAGCTGATCGACCCCGAGGCGCTGGAAGAGGTCGAGGCGCAGCTGCAGCACCGCACCGAGGCCGGCCGCGCCGGAGACCGCGACGCCCTGCAGCAGCTGCTGCGCAACCTCGGCGACCTGCGCCTGGAGGAGTGCGAGGAGCGGGTCGCCGAGGGCTATTCGGCGGAATCGATGCTGGAGAAACTCGTCGCCGAGCGGCGCGTTGCCAAGGTCCGGGTCGCCGGCGAGGAGCGCTGCATCGCCGCCGAGGACGCCGGCCTCTACCGCGACGCGCTCGGCGTCCCCGAGCCGCCCGGCCTGCCGGAGACCTTCCTCGAGGAGCACCCCGACGCGATGCGCGCCCTGGTCCGCCGCTACGCCCGCACCCACGGTCCCTTCCCGACCCAGCAGCTCGCCGAGCGCTACGGCGTCGACCCCTCGCCGGCGCTGCGCGAGCTGGAGAGCGAAGGCGCCCTGGTCCGCGGCGAGCTGTTGCCGGGCGGGACTGAGCGCGAGTGGTGCGACTCCGAAGTCCTGCGCCGGGTCCGCCGCGCCAGCCTCGCCCGCCTGCGCAAGGAGGTCGAGGCGGCCGACACCCGCGAGCTCGCCCGCTTCCTGCCGAGCTGGCAGAACGTCGACGCCTTCCGCCGCGCCGGCGCCGGCCTCGACCGCCTGCGCGAGGCGCTGGTGCCGCTGCAGGGGGTGGCGCTGACGCCGAAAGTCTGGGAGGCCGACGTGCTGCCGCGCCGCCTCGGCGCCTACTCGCCGAGCTGGCTCGACGAGCTCTGCACCAGCGGCGAGCTGGTCTGGATCGGCGCCGGCGCCCTCGGCCGCAACGACGGCCGCGTCGCCCTCTACTTCCGCGAGGACGTCCGCCTCGCCGGGCCGCCGCCCGGCAACGCGAAGCTGGAGGCGGCGGGCGGCGAGGTCCACGAGGCGATCCGCGAGCGGCTCGCCGCCGGTCCCTCGTTCTGGCTCGACCTCCTCGCCGACCTCGAGCACCCGGCCGAGGACATCCACAACGCGCTCTGGGACCTGGTCTGGACGGGAGCGGTGACCAACGACGCCTTCGCGCCGCTGCGCGCCCCGCGCCTGCGCGCGGCAGGGGACAGCGGCGTGTCGCCTTCCTCTCGCTATGCGAGAGGAAGGCGACAGGGGCGTCGCTTCGCTCGCCATCGCTCTGCCACGGGGGCCGCGATCCAGGGCCGCTGGAGCCTGACTGCGCCGCTGTTCGCCAACGCCCCCGGGCCCGGCGCGAAGCTGCGCGCCCAGGCCGAGCTGATGCTCGAGCGCTACGGGATCGTCACCCGCGAGACCGTCCTCGCCGAGGGCGTCCCCGGCGGCTTCTCGACCCTCTACGGCGAGCTCGGCAACCTCGAGCTGCTCGGTACCGCCCGGCGCGGCTACTTCGTCGAGGGCCTCGGCGGCGCCCAGTTCGCGCTGCCCGGCGCGGTCGAGCGGCTGCGCTCGCTGCCCGAAGCCGACGGCTCCTACCTCCTCCTCGCCGCCACCGACCCCGCCAACCCCTACGGCGCCTCGCTGCCCTGGCCGAAGCTCGAGGGCGGCCGCCGCCCCGGCCGCACCCCCGGCGCCCACCTGCTGCTGCGCGACGGCGAGCCGCTCGTCTTCGTCGAGCGCGGCGGCCGCGGCCTCCTCCGCCTCCAGAACCTCCAGGGCGAGGAGCTGGAGCAGGCGATGCGCGCCCTCGCCGACGCGGTCGCCGACGGCCACCTCCCCAAGCTCGCGGTCGAGAAGCTCGACGGCGAGCCGATCATCGGCTCCGGCCACGAGGACACCCTGGTCAGCGCCGGCTTCAGCCGCGGCCCCCGCAAGCTCACGGCCACCGGGTAGGCGCCGCCGCCCCTGCGACACCCACGCCGTCAGGGGAAGCGAAACGACCGAGGATCTCAGCGCGAGCCGAACAGCTCCTCGACGAAGAATCGCGCGGCCGCGTCGAGCCTGTCGCCGAAGGTTTCCTCGGCGACGGCGAGGACCTCGCCGGCGCTGTCGAGGCCGAGCTCTGCCGCGAGCAGGCGGACGTCGGCCTCGTCTTCCCCGACCCGGTGGGCCAGGACCTTGAGCGCGAGCAGCGTTCTCGGCGAGGCGACGAGGCAGCGCAGGCCGGGCAGGTCGAGCACCGGGGTCGCCTCCGGGTCCTCGCCGGCGAGGAAGCCCTTGACCGCGTCGTTCAACCAGCCGTCTGGCAGGCCGCGCTTCTCGGCGACGATGGCGGCGGCTTCGTAGACGGCGGTCTTCGGCTCGAAAACCGCGTCGATGTCGCGGGTCGCCCGCCGCTCGTCGAATGCGAGCGCGATCGCCGCTCCCCCGACGACGTACATGTCCGCACTCGTCCCGCTCCGCTGCAGCTCGGCGGCGAGGTCGCTCAGCGCCGCCAGGATCTCCGCCCGCTCCATCAGACCCGGTGCAGCGAGCGCTCGGGGATGAAGACGCCGCGGCGGCGGAACGCGGCGGGGGCCTGGGCGATCGCGACGGCGCGAAATCCCGGAACGTCGCTGACGAACCAGAAGCGGTCGAGGAAGCGGCTGGGCTCGACGCACCATGCCGGGCGCTCGAGGCCGTGGATCAGCGCCAGGTGCTCGGCGAGCGCGCCGAGGTAGGCGTCGTAGCGGACGTCGCCGGTCGGTGCCGGCGTCTCGGCGATCGCCGCCGCCCGCGAGCCCTCGTCAGGCCGCAAACCGAACTCGTCGACGAACTCGCGTACCGCGTGGCGGAAATCTCCGCCGTCGACCACACGCCGCGCAACGCCGCCGAGGGTCGCGGTCAGGCTGCCGGGCCGAGGTGGGTTCGCGACCAGCCAAGCCGAAGGAGTGGTCAACGGTCGGGCCATTGCGGTGACGATGGTAGGCGTCCCGCCGCCTCTTCGGCCCAGCATCGCGAATTTGCAGGCTCGGCTCCACCGGGCCCCCGGGGACGGATATTCCCCCAGTCTTTCGCGCCAGCTACTCGTCGATTTCCGGTACGCCGCCGGTATCGGACCTTGAACTTCCGCCCGGCTGGGCATAGGAAGCGCCGGTCAAACGAGAAGGAGGCACCATGAAGAAGTTGTTCCTCTGCGCGCTGGCGGTCCTCGCCCTCGCGCTTCCGGCGAGCGCCGCCGCCGCCACGACCGTCCCCGGTCACACCGGCGGCCGCACCGACGCCGACGAAAACGGCTACCCGGACGTCGGGGTCAAGGTCAACGGCCACTACACCTCGGTCTACGCCTACGACGCCAGCGGCGACTACTACTGGGACCTCGGCGATGGCCGCATCTACACCAAAGGCGTCAGCTCGATCGAGGAACTCGACCAGGCGACGCTGACCACCTGCGACTACGTGGTCAATTACCGGGGGACGTTCGAAAACGACCCCTTCATGGACACCGGCTGGATCATGAACAACATCCGCTGCCACGGCGACGAACCCGGCGTCTACCACTACACGATCGTCAACGAATCCGACCCCCGCTACCGCGGCAACCCGGAATGGGCCGAATGGGGGAACTGGGAATACCACGTGCTGACCGAATCCGGCATCGGCAACCTGATCCGCCCGCGCAGCGACATCGGCTGACGGCCGCGGGGGTCCCGCTCCTTCGGGGAGCGGGACCCCGTCCCTCGCTACCGAGCCAGAATCTCCCTGCAGAGCCCGGGTAGGTCGATGGCTTCGACGCCGGCCGCCAGGGAGAATCGCTCGCTGCCGGGGTAGACGACGAAGCTGCGCTCGGGCTTGACGTCCTCGAGCGCCGAGCGGAGCCCGCGATCCAGCTTCGGCGCCAGGGTCCGCTTCACCTCCACCGCCCACTCCGCGCCGTCGCGCCAGGTGAGGACGAGGTCGATCTCGGCCCCCGCGCCGGTCCGGTAGAAACTGGCCTCGGCTCGGTGTCCCGCGACCCCGATCGCCTGCTCGATCGCCATGCCCTCCCAGCTCGCGCCGAGGACCGGGTGCCCGAGCAGCGCCTCCTTGTCCATGAGGCCGAGCAGCGCGTGCACCAGTCCGGAGTCGCGCACGTAGACCTTCGGCGAGCGCACCAGCCGCTTGCCGACGTTCGCCAGTCGCGGGGGCAGTCGCCGGACCAGGAGCAGGTCGACCATCAGGTCGAGGTAGTGGGCGATCGTCTTGCCGTCGACCCCGAGGCTGCGCGCGAGCTTCGCGGCGTTGAGGATTCCCCCCTGCCCGTGCGCGAACATCGTCCACAGGCGCCGCAGCGTCTCGGCCGGGATCCGCGGACCGAGCTGCGGGACATCGCGCTCCAAGTAGGTCCGGATGAAGTCCCCACGCCAGGCGAAGCTCGCCGCGTCGTCGCGGGCTAGAAAGCTCTCCGGAAAACCCCCGCGCACCCAGAGGCGGTCCAGGTTCTCCGCGCCGACCTCGACCAGGTCGAAAGGAGACAGCTCCACGAAGCCGATCCTTCCGGCCAGCGTCTCCCCCGACTGCGCCAGAAGCTCGATCGCGGCCGATCCGAGCAGCAGGAACCTCCCGGTTCCCCTACCTTCGCGCCTGCCTCGGTCGATCACCCCGCGCAGCTCTTCGAACAGGCCCGGCAGGCGATGGATCTCATCGAGGATCACCAGGTCGTCGGCGTGGTCCGCGAAGTAAAGAGCCGCCTCCTCGAGCCGCGCCCGGTCAGCGCTCGACTCGAGGTCGAGGTAGGTGGCCTTGCGCCCCTCGGCGATCGCGTGGGCGAGGGTGGTCTTGCCGGCCTGGCGCGGTCCGAGCACTGCAACCGCCGGCATCTGCTGCAGTCGCGCAGACACCTCCGGAGCCAATCTGCGTCGAATAGTCATCGCTGCAATTATGGAGCAACATTCCAGATTTGCAAGCAAATACCTGGTGCTCGTGGAGCGATCTCGCCATGCCCGCCGGCGGTACCCGGCCACGGTTTGGCCGCCCGGCCAGACCATTGCCATAATCCCTGCGGTGCCTGAGACCGACCAGAGCGCGGTCGAGCTGCTGAAGAGCGTGCCGCTCTTCGCGGACTTGGAGGAGGGGGAGCTGGAGCGCTTCTCGCACGTCGCCGTGCCGCGCAGCTTCCCGCCCGGCACCCGCGTCTTCCACGAGGGCGACGATTCGGACGCCTGCTACATCGTCAAGGAGGGCAGCTTCCGGGTCACCCGCGAACACTCCGACGGGCGGGCGATCACCCTCGCCACGCTCGGCCCCGGCGAGATCTTCGGCGAGTTGGCGATGCTCGACGGCGACAAGCGCTCGGCCAGCGCCGAGGCGCTGACCGAGGGCGAGCTGCTGGCGCTGCCGGCCAGCGACGTGAGGGCGCTACTCGCGCGCCACCCGGAGATCTCGCTGAAGCTGGTCGCGGGCCTCGTCCGCCGCCTCCGCGCCGCCAACGTCCGCCTCTCCCGGCAGTCCTTCCAGACCGTCCCCAGCCGCGTCGCCGGCATCCTCGCCCAGCTCAGCCGCGAGGGCCGCGACGGCGACGGGGACCCGAGCGCCGAGGTGACGATCCGGATGAACCAGACCGACCTCGCCCAGCTCGCCGGCACCTCGCGCGAGTCGGTCAGCCGCTTCCTCGCCGAGCTCGAGCGCGCCGGCGTCGTCCGCTCCGGCCGCGGCCGGGTAACGGTGCTGGAGCCGGAGAAGCTCCGCAACTACATCTACTGAGGGTGGCCGACTTCGCCGAGCGGCGCGCCCGGATGGTCGAGCGCCAACTGCGGCGACGGGGGATCGAAGACGAGCGGGTGCTGGCGGCGATGGGCGAGGTGCCGCGGGAGCTGTTCCTCCCCGAGTCGAGGCGCGAGCGCGCCTACGCCGACTCGGCGCTGCCGATCGGCTCCGAGCAGACGATCTCGCAGCCCTGGATCGTCGCCGCGATCTGCCAGGCCCTGGAGCTCGAGGGCTCCGAGCTGGTGCTCGAGGTCGGCACCGGCTCGGGCTACTCCGCCGCGGTGCTGGCGCGCCTCGCCGCTCACGTCGTCAGCATCGAGCGCCACCGGGCGCTCTCCGATTCGGCGCGAGGAGGCTCTCGGGCGATTGGGGGTGCGGAACGTCGAGCTCTTCGTCGGCGACGGCAGCCTCGGCGTCCCCGAACGGGCGCCGTTCGACGCGATCGCCTGCCACGCGACCGCGCCCGCCCCGCCGCCGGCCCTGGTCGACCAGCTCGCCGACGGGGGCCGGCTTGTTCTCCCGCTCGCTGCCGGCGACAACGACGTCCTCACCCTTCTGCGCCGCCAGGATGAGCGCATCGAGACCGAGGACCTCGGCCCCTGCCGCTTCGTCCCCCTGATCGGCGAGGAGGGCTTCGCCGGTTGAATCGATCTGCAGCGAATTTTGGCATGGCTAGGGAAAGCGCCGGATTGCGCTGCTGACCTAGTTGCAGCCGACGCCCTGGGGGTCGTTCGGGTCGCGGACCACTTCGTCGTGGCCGCCGCCGCAGATGATCGCCTTGTCGCGATGGCCGTCGGCGGCGTCGATGAAGTCGCTGCCGCCCTTGCCGATGAAGGTGTCGGCGCCGTTGTGGCCGAGCATGCTGTTGTCGCCGCCGTCGCCGATCAGCGCGTCGGGCCCTTCGGAGCCCTCGAGGCTCTCGTTGTTGCCGCGGATGTGGTCGGGATTGCCGCAGCCCGGCGTGCTGCCGGTGCCGCCGAGCTCGATCGTCAGCGCCGCGTCGGAGCGGGCGTAGGAGACGGTGTCCTCGCCGGCGCCGCCGTCGAAGGTGTGGCCCTGGCAGGTGGCGACGGAGTTGACCAGGAGGTCGTTGCCGTCGCCGCCCTGGAGGTTGTCCGCGCCCGGGTCGGCGTAGAGGACGTCGGAGCCGGCGTTGCCGATCAGCGTGTCGTTGCCGTAGTCGGGGCTGTTGTAGTTCTCGCCCGCTTCCAGCACGTCGTCGCCGTTGCCGCCGATCAGGGTGTCGTTGCCGGCGTTGCCGTTCATGCGGACATGGGCGTGGGTGGGGACGCTGCCGTCGATCGCCAGGGTGTCGTTGCCGCCGGCGCCGGTGACGACGATCAGCGAGAGCGACGGGTCGCCGCCGCAGACGACCGTGTTGGGGCCGCTGCCGAGGCAGCCGTCGCCGGCGGCGATCGTGGCGGTGCTGTCGCTGACGGTCCAGCCGCCGGCGCCGAGGCTGACGGTGATGTTGTCGTTGCCCGGCGCCCCTTGGACGATCAGGCTCGAGCCGGCGAGGCCCTGGTTGAGGATCACGTAGGCGCCGCCGGGGGGCGGGCCCTGTTCGGGGCCGCAGGAGTTCTCGACCTGGAAGCCGTTGCATTCGTCGCTGCCGGGGCCGCCGTAGGCTTCGCCGCCGCCGCCCCCGGCGTCGAGGGTGTCGTCGCCGACGCCGCCGTCGAGGCGGTTGGGCGCGCCGTCGCCGACGATCGTGTCGGGCTGCGGCGAGCCGACCACGTCCTCGAATTCCCGCAGCCGGTCGTGGCCGTCGCCCTTGGCCTTGTCGGCGGCCAGGTTGACGTCGATGCCGCCGCGGCTGGCGCTCGCGTAGGAGACGATGTCGTTGGCGCCGGGGCCGCCGGAGAGGGTGTCGGTGCCGTTGTCGCCGCGGACGATGTCGTAGCTTCCCGGCCCGCCGTTGGCGTTGTCGATCCCGGCGCCGCCGATCACTTCGTCGCTGCCGCCGTTGCCGTCGAGGTTGGGATCGTCGCCGGGGCCGCCTTCGATCAGGTCGTCGCCGGGGCCGCCGAGGACCGTGTCGTTGCCCTTGTCGCCGAGCAGCTTGTCGTCGCCGCCTTCGCCTTCGATCCTGTCGCTCCCCTGCTGGCCGTCGATGAAGTCGTTGCCGGCGCCGCCGTCGAGCCGGTCGGGGCCCTTGAAGCCGAGCAGCCAGTCGTCGCCGCCACCGCCATGGAGCCGGTCGGCGCCCTTTTCGCCCAACAGCCGGTCGTCGCCGGCGCCGCCGAAGAGGAAGTCCGAGCCGGTGCCGCCCTCGAGCTTGTCGTTGCCGCCTTCGCCGTGGAGATGGTCGTAGCCGCGGCCGCCGATCAGGGTGTCGTCGCCGGGGCCGCCGCAGATCGTGTCGTTGCCGTTGGGGCCGCCGCTGATCACGTCGTCGCCACCGCCGCCGTAGATCACGTCGCTGGCCTTCTTGCCGACGATGTGGTCGGGGCCGGGGGTGCCCATGATCGTCACCTTCTTGCCGTCGCACTTCATCGCCAGGGCGCTGCCGGCGAGCGGCAGCAGCAGCAGCGCCGCGGTCGCGGCGAGCAGGGAGAGGAGCAGGCGGGAGGGGCCGGCGGCGATTCGCATCCCTGCCTCCATCGGCCCGCCCCGCGCCGATCTGGAGGCGTCCCCGCCTAAACCGCAAATTTGCCTAATTCGCCTACGACAGGCGTCCAGTTACCGCTCCAAAGCCCTGCTCCTATACGCTCGCAGCGCCATGCGAGGCGGCATCTACGTCTTGAACTTCTACTCCGCGGTCTTCGTCGACCAGCTCAAGCGCGGCCGCAAGACGGCGACGATCCGGCTGGGCGACAAGAGCGGCAAGTACGAGCGCGGCCAGGTCGTCTGGATCACCGTCGGGTTCCGCCACAGCCCGCGCGAGAAGATCTTCACCGCGGTGATCGACGACGTCGAGGTCAAGAAGGCGGGCGACCTCAGCCGCCGCGACATCGAGCACGACAACCCCGAGTTCCGCCGCCTCGAGGAGGAGATCCGCTTCCTCGAGCAGATCTACAGCCGCCCCGTCGACGCCAGCGACGTGGTCACCGTGATCCGCTTCTCGCAGATCGTCGAGCCGCCCCACAGCCATCTGGGGAACGGCGAGACCCCGCGTCACAACTGAGGACGCGCCTGGCGCACCCTCAGAAAGGTTTTCGTCAACATAAGTCGTTCATGGCCGAGTACGCCTTCCTCACCACCTGGCTGCTGGAGTCGCCGCGCGAGCCGGTCTGGGAGGCGATCCACGATCAGGCGAGCTGGCCCGGTTGGTGGCGCGGGGTCGAGGAGGCGACCGAGCTGGGCGGCGGCGACGAAGTGGTGGATGGGGTCGGGACGGTCGCCCGCATGGTCTGGAAGAGCCTGCTGCCCTACCGCGTCAGCTTCGAGGTGACGACGACCCGGATCGAGTACCCGAGCCTGATGGAGGGGCACGCGGTCGGCGAGCTGGAAGGAACCGGGCGCTGGCGCCTCTACGAGCAGGACGGGGTCACCGCCGTCCTCTACGAGTGGAACGTGCGCACGACGAAGCCGTGGATGAACCTGCTGGCGCCGCTGCTGCGGCCGGCCTTCGAGTGGAACCACGACTGGGTGATGCGCCGCGGCGGCGAGGGAATCGCCGAGCTGCTCGGCTGCCGGCTCCTCGCCAGCGACTGAACACCCGCACTCAGCGGCCGTTGTCAGGATCGCTACCGGACCGTGAATTTCCCGTGACGATTGCTTGACCGGCGTCGCGATCTCGCTATCTTTCCTTCTGTTGGCACTCGCACAGTGAGAGTGCCAAACATCGCCAGGCGCAGGATTTGGCTCTGCAGCGGCGATTCCTGACTTTCCCACCCAAACCCAGACCGATAACGGAGGTTCACGGATGAAGCTGAAGCCCCTCGGGGACCGGCTGATCGTCAAGCCGGTAGAGGAGGAGGAGACGACCGCCAGCGGGATCGTCCTCCCCGACACCGCGAAAGAGAAGCCGCAGAAGGGCAAGGTGCTGGCCGTCGGCGACGGCGCCGTCGCCGAGGACGGCAGCCGCCGCCCGCTCGACGTCGCGGAGGGGGACGAAGTCCTCTACTCCAAATACGGCGGCACCGAGGTGACCGTCGAGGGCGACGAGGTGCTGGTGCTGCGCGAGTCGGACGTCCTGGCCAAGGTCGCCTAGCTCTCCACCGGACTTACGCAACTAAGGAGGACCAGAAAGAGATGGCTCACAAGGAGCTGAAGTACGCAGAGGATGCAAGGGGGGCCCTGCAGGCCGGCGTCGATTCCGTCGCCAACGCAGTCAAGGTCACCCTCGGCCCGAAAGGCCGCTACGTCGTGCTCGACAAAAAGTTCGGCGCGCCGACGATCACGAACGACGGCGTCACCATCGCCCGCGAGGTCGAGGTCGAGGACGTCTTCGAGAACCAGGGCGCCCAGCTCGTCCGCGAGGTCGCGACCGCGACCAACGACGTCGCCGGCGACGGCACCACCACCGCCACCCTGCTGGCCCAGACGATCGTCCGCCAGGGCCTCAAGAACGTGGCCGCCGGCGCCAACCCGCTGGCCCTGCGCCGCGGGATCGAGAAGGCCGTCGAGGAGGTCGTCGAGAACCTCCGCGGCAAGCAGAGCAAGGAGGTCGCCGGCAAAGACCAGATCGCCCGCGTCGCCGCGATCTCGGCCGGCGACGACGAGATCGGCAACGTGATCGCCGACGCGATCGAGAAAGTCGGCAAAGACGGCGTGGTGAACGTCGAGGAGGGCCAGACCTTCGGGATGGAGCTCGAGTTCACCGAGGGGATGCAGTTCGACAAGGGCTACATCTCGCCGTACATGGTCACCGACCAGGACCGCATGGAGGCGGTGCTGGAGGACCCCTACGTCCTCATCGCCAACCAGAAAATCGGCTCCGTGCGGGACATCCTGCCGGTGCTCGAGCAGGTGATGCAGGGGGGCAAACCGCTGCTGATCGTGGCCGAGGACGTCGAGGGCGAGTGCCTCGCGACCCTGGTCGTGAACAAGCTCCGCGGCACCTTCACCGGCGTCGCCGTGAAAGCGCCCGGCTTCGGCGACCGCCGCAAGCGGATGCTCGAGGACATCGCGATCCTCACCGGCGGCGAGGTGATCACCGAGGAGATGGGCCTGAAACTGGAGAACACCCAGCTCGCCCAGCTCGGCAAGGCCCGCCGCGTCGTCGTCGCCAAAGACAACACGACGATCATCGACGGCGCCGGCGACGCCGAGGACATCAAAGGCCGGATCAACCAGATCAAGAACGAGGTCGAGAACACCGACTCCGACTTCGATCGCGAGAAGCTCCAGGAGCGTCTGGCCAAGCTGGCCGGGGGCGTTGCCGTGGTCAAGGTCGGCGCCGCCACCGAGACCGAGATGAAGGAGAAAAAGCACCGCGTCGAGGACGCGCTGCAGGCGACCCGGGCCGCGCTCGAGGAGGGCGTCGTGCCGGGCGGAGGGGTGGCCCTGCTGAACGCGCAGGCCGGCCTCGACCCGGAGAAGCTGGACGACCCCGACGAGGTCACCGGCGCCCGGATCATCCACCGCTCGCTGGAGGAGCCGGTCCGGCAGATCGCCGAGAACTCCGGCCTCGAGGGCTCGGTCGTGGTCAACAAGGTCCGCGAGCTGAAGGACGGCGAAGGCCTGAACGCGGCCAGCGGCGAGTACGGCGACCTGATCAAGGCCGGCGTCATCGACCCGACCAAGGTCACCCGTTCGGCCCTGGAGAACGCCGCCTCGATCGCCAAGAACATCCTCGTGACCGAGGCGATCATCGCCGAACCGCCGGAGGAAAACGCCGGCGGCGGCATGCCCGGCGGCGGCATGCCGGACATGGGAGGCATGATGTAGGCACTCCCTCAGGGGAGTGACTTGGGAAGGCCCGGGCTCGCCCGGGCCTTCTTTATTTTTTCTTCGGCTTGGGTGGCAGCGGGGGGAGGATGCCGGCGTTGTATTCGGCGGTTTCGAGGAAGCTGGGGCGCCGGATCTTCAGGCGCAGGGTGTTCTCGGTGCGCGGGTAGCGGCCGAGGTCGTAGGGGTTGCCGGCACCGAAGCCCTGGTAGTAGACGAGCATCCGCACCCGCGGGTGTCGGACCGTCCAGGCGACGACCTGCTTGACCCAGCGCGGGTCGTCTTCGCCGGAGACCGCCCACTCGGTCATCGCGATCGGCATCCCCTTCCACTGTCGCCCCGCGTAGAAGCGCTTGAGGTCTTTCCAGACCGGATATTCGGAGTAGAAGTCGGTCCCGACCCAGTCGACCCAGCGCCGCCCCGGCCAGTAGTTGCCGGGGAAGTTGCCCTTGACCCGCGGCGAGCCGCCGGGCAGGGCGCTCCAGATGATGCTCACCGGCGCCGCGGGCAGTTCCGGCGGCGGCGGGCCCTTGGTCCGGTGGACCGGTGGCAGCGCCAGTTCGGCCAGGGTCGCGTCGATCGCTTCCAGGCTCTGGCCGCCGCGGACGATCAGGGAGATGCGGCGGAACGCCTGCTTGTACCAGAGGGCGCTGTGTTCGCCGCCCTTCAGCGTCCCGTCGCATTCGACCCCCGACCAGGCGTTGAGGCAGCGGTTGGGCTCGCCCAGCGGCCGGATGTAGCCGAGCACGCCGTGGGTGGCGAAGAAGTTGTTCAGCTGCAGCAGGTAGTCGTCTCCCTCCCCGAGGGCGATCTGCTCAGGCGTGATCAGCTCGGCCAGGGTCTGGTCGTCGGCGGTGGAGATGTGGAGGACCGGCCGCGTTTCGGTTTCGCGCCAGCGTTCGTAGGCGTCGTTGAGGCTGTTGCCCCAGGGATGGAAGGTCTCCAGCAGCGCCGGGTGCTTGCCCGACATCGCCACCCACTGTTCGAATTCGGCGGTCGTCCCGCGGTCGCTGACGCCGAGGAAGACGCTCGGCTTCGGCGGCACCAGGGTCCGCGCGCCGGCGGCCGCCGGCACCAGCGCAAGGGCCGCCAGGGCGATCGTCGCGATCGCTATCGGTGCTCTGAGACCGCCTCTAAGCCTCGGCAAGGACATCTCCCATCCTTCGCGGTTCGACCCCGAGCGCCTGCGCGTCGGCCGTTCCCTGCTCGGTCACCATGCTTACCTCCATCAGCTCGGCCTCCTCCCAGGTTGCGAACACGGTCTCGCCCCAGATGGATCGCAGCGCAATCAACCCGGCGCGGACCAGCGCCAGCGGCAGGTGCAGGAGCGGCCGCGGGTGGCCGGCGATGCGGCTGACCAGGTCGGACATCTGGTCGTAGCTGAGCGTCTCGGGCCCGGCGAGCTCATAACGTCGAGCGGTCTCGCTGGCCCGCCGCTCCCGCTCCAGCGCTCCGACGACGCACCGCGCCGCGTCCTCCGCCCAGATCGGCTGGAACCGCGCCCGCCCGTCGCCGGAGACCGGCAGGACCGGCAGGAAGGAGAAGCGCCGCAGCAGGGTGATCCAGGGGTCGCTGCGGTCGTAGACGATCGACGGCGCGAAGACCGTCGTCCGCAGCGGCGAGGAGAGCACCGCCTGCTCGGCCAGCCACTTGGCGCGGAAGAAGCGCGTCCGTTGCGCCGCCTGGGCGTCGAGCGCGCTGAAGAAGTGGAAGCTCTCGACGCCGCTGCGCTCGGCCGCCCGCAGCAGCCGCACCGTCGCCAGCCCGTTCAGCTCCTCGATCCGCTTCGGCGGCTGGTCGCGGATCGAGGCGGCGAGATGGATCACCCGGTCGACGCCGCGCAGCGCCTGGCGCACCAGGTAGGGGTCCGACATCTCGCCCAGGTCCCCCAGCGCGATCTGCACGTCGACCCGCCGCGCCCCCAGCCGGCGCGGCTCCCGGACCAGGCAGCGCACCTCCTCGCCGCGCTCCAGCAGCAGCGGCAGCAGGCGCGATCCGACGCTTCCGGTTGCCCCCGTCAACAGCAGCACGGTCCCATGATCCCTAAAATGGCCGCTCGCGCTTGGCCGGGGCCCCCGGCGGGCACCTGGAAAACGAGCTTTAGGAGACCTTCGAAATGACCTACGTCATCGCCGAGCCGTGCATAGGCCAGAAGGACAACTCGTGCGTCGAGGTTTGTCCTGTGGACTGCATCCACCCGACGCCTGACGAGGCCGATTACGACAACGTCGAGCAGCTCTACATCGATCCCGACGAGTGCATCGACTGCGACGCCTGCGTCGAGGCCTGCCCGGTGGACGCCTGCTTCGCCGAGGACCAGCTCCCGGCCGAGTGGGCCAAATACGCCGAGATCAACGCGAACTACTTCAAGAACCAGGCTGCTTGAGTCGGAAAAGGGGGTGGGAGCGCCTCTCCAGACACCACTCGCCAATGGCTCGTGGTTGAGTGTCTGGAGAGGCACTCCCGCCCCCTTTTGACTCGTCGCGTTGCTGGAGCTGCCTAGTACCCAGCCGGGTGCCTGGCTACGAAGGGGCCGCTTGCGGCGGCGTGTAGGGATTTGTGCCACCTCGGGCCGGTGCCGTGGTTGTTGCCGGCGGTGTCCCAGCGCAGGCCGGCGATCACCGCGTAGGCGTGGCCGCCGTTGGCGTAGACGGTGATCCAGCGGCCGTGGCCCGATTCGCCCCAGGTCTCCATCGGGCCGGAGGGCAGGGGACTGGTGAGGAAGCCGCCGCCGTGGAGGGCGAAGCTGACCGCACCCGAGCAGTCGTAGCCGCGGTCCCACCAGCGACCGTGACCTCCGCCCCAGATGTAGGGCTTGCTGCGGATCTTGTTGGCGGCGGCGATCGCCTTCCTCACCGCGGGGGGCGCGTCGGCGGGCGGCACCGCGCGGCCACGGACCAGGATCGCCTTGCCCGGGGGGGCGGTTGGATTTTCGACTTCCGGGGTAACCGGAGTGAGACCGCCGGGAGGGGTCGCCTCAGCCGGCGCGGCCACGGCTGCGAAAGCCGCGGCAAGGGCCGCGAGCGCAAGGAAAATACGAAGGGCGAGCGTTTTCCCGGCCGCCCCAAGGGCCATTTGCATCTAGTCACTCCTCCTTCGTCGGCCGGCGGGGTTAGCTGTCGGGCTGGCGCTGAAGGAGCCTGCGCCCCACTAGAACGTGGTTAGCCCCAGAAACCTGGGTCCCCCGCTCCCCGGCATCTCTTAGCCGGGGATTAGGCGTTTGTGTGCAGACCTTAACGCAGCCGCGGGCGAGAAGTTGCTGCCGCCAGTGTGCGGTTGATCACGCTCAGGCGGCAGGCGCTTTTCCCAACCGCTGGTTTGGAAAAGCGCCTGGCGCTACTGGACGACCGGCAGCGGCGTGCCGCCTACCGCCGGCGCTTCGGCGGGCGACGGCGTCGCCTGCAGCACCGGCAGCTCCTGCGGCGTCGCGGCGACGATGCCGCGGGCGGCCTGGCGGATTGCCTGCGAGGCGGGAGAGTCCGGCTCGTCGATCGCCAGCGGCGAGCCCTCGTCGGAGTGCTCGCGCAGCGGCTCGGAGAGCGGCACCTTGCCGAGCAGCGGCACATTCAGTTCGTCGGCCAGGAGCTGGCCGCCGCCCTCGCCGAAGATCGTGAAGCGCTCGCCCTCGGGGGTCGTGAAGCCGGACATGTTCTCGATCACGCCGAGGATCTCGAGGTCGAACTTCATCGCCATCTCGGCGCCGCGCCGCGCCACCGACTGCGCCGCCGGCTGCGGCGTCGTCACGACCAGGAACTTGGCCTGCGGCAGCAGCTGGGCCAGCGTCATCGAGACGTCGCCGGTCCCCGGCGGCAGGTCGAGCAGCAGGTACTCGAGCTCGTCCCAGGCGACGTCCTCGAGGAACTGCTGGATCGCCTTGTGGAGCATCGGCCCGCGCCAGACGACGGCGGAGTTGTCCTCGACGAAGAAGCCGATCGACATCACCTTCACCCCGCTGGGCGAGTCGAGCGGCAGGATCTTGCGCTCGCCGTTGACTTCCGGTTTGCGGTTGACCCCGAGCATGCGCGGGATCGAGTAGCCGTAGACGTCGCAGTCGAGCGCCCCGGCCGGGTGGCCTTCGGCGCTCAGCGCCGCGGCCAGGTTGGCGGTCATCGTCGACTTGCCGACCCCGCCCTTGCCGGAGGAGACGCAGATCACGTTCTTCACCTTGGCCAGCGCCCCCTCGGGCAGCTTGTTGCGGCCGAGGGTCTGCTGCAGCTTGCCTTTCTCCTCGTCGGAGAGGACGTCGAAGCCGACCGCGACCTCGGTCACGCCTTCGAGCTGGGAGACCTGCTGGGCGACCGACTGTTCGAAGTGAGAGCGGATCGGACAGCCGGCGGTGGTCAGCGATACGACGACCTCGACCCGGCCGTCCTCCTTGACGTCGATCGAGCGGACCATGCCCAGCTCGACGATCGAGCGCCGCAGCTCGGGGTCGATGACGGCGCGGAGCTTCTCGGTGATCTGATCTTCAGTGGGTAGTGGCATCGGTTCGATTCTCGCAAAGCCGCTGGTTCGGCCGCCGGGAGGGGGGAGAGATTGTCCGCGCTCAGACCTTGGTCACTCGTACGTAGTCGAGCGAAGGAGAACCGATGTCTGGAACCAGGATCGCGATCGCAAGGATTGCCGCCCTCGGAGTGCTGCTGGCGATGAGCGTGTTGCTCCTGGCGGCCGCCAGGGCAACCGCCGCCCAGTATCAGGTGGCGCAGTGTGGCTGGGGCGCCGGCGTTGACGCCGACTGGGCCGACACCACCGGCGGCGCCAAGTTCCGTTCTGACGCCTACTGTGCCGGGGGCGACGGCGACCATGTGAAGAGCTTCACCCGGGGCGGACAGAGCACCGTCTCGGGCACCCGCTTCGCCCGCTGGCGCTGGGGCGTCCCTTCCGGAACGGTCGGGATCACCACGGTGCGCGGCACCTGGTGGCACGTGCTGCATGACGGGATGGAGCAGCGGCTCGGCGGTGTCAACGGCTCCGGGGCATTCGTCCCCGCTCTGGCGGCGGGAAACACCGACACCGCCCTGCACGACTTCACGATCGGTTTCGGCTCGCCCGTCTCCGCCTTCGAAGACCGGTTGCTCTGCGCCCGCGGCGAAGACAAGTGGTGCTCGCTCGACCCCGCCTCCTGGTCGGCGATCCGGGCGCTGACCTTCACGATCGAGGACGACGAGCAGCCGGCGGCGCTGATCACCGGCGGGTCGTTGGTCGGCGGCGGCTGGCAGCGCGGCCGGCAGTGGCTCGTGGTCGGCGGGGTCGACGGCGGCTCCGGAATCCGCTTCGGCGAGACCTTCGTCGACGACACCCGCGCCGTGATCAACGAGTACAACTGCAACAAGGTCCTGGTCGGCGGCGTCTGGATGGGGACGACGATGCGGCCCTGCGACACCAACGCCTCGACCACGCACTGGATCGACACGAACGGCTTCAGCGACGGGCCGCACCTGCTGAAGCACTGCGCCACCGACTTCGCCGGCAACGGCCTCTGCAGCGCCATCCACACGATCCTGATCGACAACAACCCGCCGGCCCATCCGAAGGCGCTGACCCTTGCCGGCGGTGAGGACTGGCGACGCCGCAACGACTTCGACTTCGGCTGGGAAAACCCGGACCAGGGACGGGCGAGCCCGATCGCGGGGGCGGTCTGGCGGGTCAGCGGCGGAAGCGGCTACGACACCGGCGTCCGCTTCGCCGCCGGGCGCGACCGCCGCTCGCTGAACGACGTCGAGGTCCCTGCGGCGGGCACCTACACCCTGCAGCTGTGGCTGCGCGACGAGGCCGGCAACGAGGACCCCGGCTCGGCGGTGACGGTGCCGCTGCGCTTCGACGACGTCCGTCCCCAGGTCGCCTTCTCGACCGAGGCGAGCGAGCGGCAGGTGATGGCCGACGTCGCCGACGCGCACTCCGGCCCGGCGCCCGGCCACCTCTATTACCGCCGGGTCGACGTGGCCGGCTGGACGGAGCTGCCGACGCACCTGGTCCCGGGCAACGCTCCCGGCAAGGCACATCTCGTGGCTCCGATGCCGGACCTCGGCTACGGCACCTTCGTCTTCCGTGCCGAAGCCCTCGACGCGGCGGGCAACGTCGCCTCGACGATCCTGCGCTCCGACGGGACCCAGATGGCGATCCGGCGCGAACCGCCTCCGCCCGTCGCCAAGGCGAAGCCGCTGCCGGCGCCGCACGCCCCTCCTGCGCCGACGAACGGCGGGTCTTCGCAGCCGAGGGGCAAGTCTCGCCTGTTCGCCCGGCTGCGCGGCGGCCACGGTCGCGGCGAATCCCTCACCGTCCCCTTCGGTGCCCCGGCCTTGGTCAGCGGCCGCCTCACCCGGGCCGATGGGGCGGGCCTGGGGGGCCGCCGCATCCGCGTCGTCTCACACCCCTCTCGCGGCGCCCTCGTCCCGGCCTCCACGCAGGTCGTCGAGACCGGCGAGCAGGGGGGGTTCGAGTTGCGGTTGCCGCCCGGTCCCTCGCGCCGCGTCACCGTCACCTTCCCCGGCGACGCCCGGCTCGCGCCGGCGCGCCGGCCGGGGCTGGAGCTGCGCGTCCGCTCGGGCGTCTCGTTGCGGGCAAAGCCCTCGAAGCTCCGGACCGGCGAGGCGGTCGGCCTCAGCGGCCGGGTGAGGAGCGCCGGGGCTCCGATCCCGCGGCGCGGCAAGCTGGTCGCGATCCAGTACCTCGAGCAGGCGACGCACCGCTGGCGGCCGATGCTGGTGACGCGGACCGACCACCACGGCCGCTACCGCGCCCACTACCGCTTCCGATACATCAGCGGCAGCGCGAAGATCCGCCTGCGGGCGATCGCCCTGGCCGAGGAGCGCTGGCCATACGCCCCCGGTTTCTCGCCCCCCGCCACCGTCGAGGTGCGGGGGTGAGGCCGCGCAATCGATCATCTAGGGTGGGCGCCATGTCGCAAGCGACGCTTCACACCAGCGCCGGGGCGATCGTGCTCGAGCTCCACGACGAGGACGCGCCGAAAACCGTCGAGAACTTCCGCAAGCTGTCCGCGGACGGGTTCTACGATCAGCTCGTCTTCCACCGGGTGATCCCCGACTTCATGATCCAGGGCGGCTGCCCCGAAGGCACCGGCCGCGGCGGTCCCGGCTACACCTTCGAGGACGAGTTCAACGACCACAGGGTCGTGCGGGGGGCGCTGGCGATGGCCAACGCGGGTCCGAACACCAACGGCTCCCAGTTCTTCATCGTCACCACCGGCGCCGCGCCGTGGCTCGACGGCAAGCACACCGTCTTCGGCGAGGTGATCGACGGCATGGACGTCGTCGACGCGATCGAGTCGACGCCGACGGACGCGGCCGACAAGCCGCTGGAGCCGCAGACGATCGAGCGGGTCGAGCTCGACGACGCCTGATCAGGTGGAGGCGGGAGCGTCGCCGGCGGCGGGGGGTTCGCCGGCGCCCCGCCGGTCCCGCCGCGCCTCCTTGCGCCGCCTGATCCCTTCGCCCGGCCGCCAGAGGCTGACCAGGCCGGCGACCAGGGTGACGAGGAAGATCTGGCCGATCATCATCTCGATCCCGGAGATCATCCGGCCGGGCTGGCCGCCGGGAACGAGGTTGCCGTAGCCGGTCGTGGTCAGCGTCGTGTAGCTGAAGAAGAGGAAGTCGCCGCCGCTCGGGTGGGGGTGGCCTTCGAAGAAGGGGCCGCCCTGGACCCGCTCGACGAACCCGTAGACGAAGGTGAAGAGGAGCCCGAGGACGGTGTAGACGCTGAGCGCGCCGAGGATCGTCCGCGAGCCCACTTCGACCGCGGTCACCACCCGCTGCAGCACTGCCCCCATCGCCACCGTCAGCAGCGCGATCTGGACCACGGTCGCGGCGTTGAGCCAGACCCGCGCGCCGCCGGCGGCGCCGATCGCCGCCAGCAGGATCGTCACCGCCGAGAGCCAGATCGCGGTTCGCACCAGTCGCGGCCGGGCGTGAGCGCTGGTCAGGGCGATGATCGAGGTGGCGCTGGTGGCGACGCAGAGGACGACCGCGTTCCAGCCCCGGTTGGTCAGCAGCGAGGCGAGCACGTAGGTGAGCACGACCGAGGCGAAGACCAGGCCGAACGCGTCGCGGACCCGTTCGGCGCGACTCTCCCAACGCTCGCGGCGGTGGTCGCGCCTGGCGACGGAGTTCATCTGAGCTTCGTTCGGCCGCGGCTTCTACATTCCTGCCGAACGAAGAAACGGAGGGGGTGGGATTCGAACCCACGAGACGCCTTTCGACGCCCAACGGTTTTCAAGACCGCCGCATTCAACCGCTCTGCCACCCCTCCGGGTCGCACGTCGAATGCTAGAGGCCTGATGTGGGGTTATCCACGCACGCCTGACCGGCATCAAGCCTCTAGAGCGGATTTCAGCTTGAGCTTGCCTACCTGATTGGATGCCGGGGTGCGTCGGCTTCTCCTGCTCGCCTCGGCGATGATCTTCTTCGACGTCGCCTTCTTCGCGGCGATCGCGCCGCTGCTGCCGCAGTACGTCGACGAATTGGGGTTGACGAAGGCCGAAGCGGGGGTGCTCTCCGCCGCCTACGCGGCCGGGACGCTGATCGGCTCGCTGCCGGCCGGCTTCGCCGCCAGCCGGGTCGGCCCGCGGAAGGCGGTGATCCATGGCCTGCTGCTGCTCGGCGTCGCCAGCTGCGTCTTCGGCTTCGCCCACCAGATCGTCGTCCTCGACGTCGCCCGCTTCGTCCAGGGGATCGCCGGGGCGCTGATCTGGTCCGGTGCTCTGACCTGGCTGATCACCGCCGCCCCCGAGGAGCGCCGAGGCTCGATCATCGGCACCGCCCTCGGCACGGCGATCGCCGGTTCGCTGCTCGGCCCCGCGCTCGGCGCGATTGCCGCCTCGATCGGGACCGAACCGGTTTTCGGCTCGGTCCTGGCGATCACGATCGCGCTGGCGATCGCTGCTTCGCGGCTGCCTCAGCCCGCCGCGCCCGAGCGGCAGGCCCTGGCCGAGGTCGTCGCGACGCTGTTGAGCCGGCCGTTCCTCGAGGCCGCCGCCTTCGTCGCCGTCCCCTCGGTGATGTTCGGGGCGGTGGAGGTCCTGGTGCCGCTGCGGATCGACGCGCTCGGCGGGGGCCACGCGGTGATTGCCGCCGGCTTCATCGTCGGCGCGGCACTCGAGGCGAGCCTGGCCCCGCGCGCCGGGCGGATCTCCGATCGGGTCGGCCGCCGCCTCCCCTATGTCATCGGCCTCTCGATCTGCGCTCTGGCGATGGTCGTCGTCGCCCTCGTCCAGACCCTAGGCCTCCTCCTCTGCGGCGTCATCCTCACCTCGGTCGGCGCCGGCCTCTGCTTCGCCCCGGCGTTGACCCTGATCTCCGACGTTGCCGAGTCGAGCCGGCTCCACCAGGGCTTCGCGGCGGGCGTCTCCAACATGGCCTGGGCGTCGGGGCAGGTGATCGGCGGCGTCGGCGGCGGGGTTGTGGCCAGCCTCACCGGCAACGCCGAGCCGAGCCTGGCGATCGCGCTGCTGCTGGCGCTGACGGTCGCCTACGCTTTCCGGGCGATGGAGCCGAGCGGCGAGCCGCGGCCGCTCATCGGATAGAAGAGGGAAGATGGCGCGGGTGGAGAAGCGGGCGAGCGGCGAGTGGGTCAACTGGGCCGGCGACCAGTCCTGCCGACCGCGCCGGATCGTCCGGCCCGCGAGCCGCGACGAGCTGAGCGAGGCGATCGGCGCTGCCGCCGAGGCGGGGGAACGGGTCCGGGTCGCGGGCTCGGGCCACTCGTTCACCGAGGCGGCGCTGAGCGACGGCACCCTGCTGCGGCTCGAGGCGCTGAGCGGCGTCCTCGACGCCGATCCGGCCAGCGGCCTGGTCCGGGTCGGCGGCGGCACCGTCCTCGCCGATCTCAACGAGGAGCTGGCACAGCTCGGGCTGGCGATGGAGAACCTCGGCGACATCGACCGGCAGACGATCGCCGGCGCGATCTCCACCGGCACCCACGGCACCGGCGCCAAGCTGCGCAGCATCTCGTCCCAGGTCGAGGGGCTGGAGCTGGTGCTGGGCGACGGCGGCGTCCGCCACCTCGGGCCGTCGACCGATTCCGAGCTGCTGCGGGCGGCGCGGGTGGGGGTCGGAGCGCTCGGTGCGATCTCGGCCGTGACCCTGCGCTGCGTTCCGGCGTTCAGCCTCCTGCGGGTGGACGCTCCGCACCCGCGCGAAGAGGTGCTCGACAGCTTTCAGCAGCGCGCCTGCGAACACGATCACTTCGAGCTCTTCACCTTCCCCTACTCGGACCTGGCCCTGGTGCTGGAGCGCAACCGCACCGATGAGCCGCCGCGCCCGCGCGGCCGCACCGCCGCCTTCCTCAACGACATCGTCCTCGAGAACTGGGCGCTGGAGGCGCTATCGGCGAGCGGCAAGGCGATCCCGCGGCTGATCCCGGCGCTCTCGCGGCTCGCCGGCCGGCTCGCCTCGGGCAGCCGCACGGTCGACCGCAGCGACCGGGTCTTCGCCAACGAGCGCCGGGTCCGCTTCACCGAGATGGAGTACGCGCTGCCGCGCGAGCACGGCCCCGAGGCGGCGCGGCGGGTGGTCGAGTGGGTGCGGGCGAACCGCTACCCGGTCTTCTTCCCGATCGAGATGCGCGTCTCGGCCGGCGAGGACGCCTCGCTGGCGATGGCGCACGGGCGCGAGACCGCCTACGTCGCCGTCCACCAGTACCGGGGGATGGAGTGGCGCCCCTACTTCGAGGCGGTCGAGGCGATCATGGACGACTACGGCGGCCGCCCCCACTGGGGCAAGCGCCACTTCCAGACCGCCATGACGCTGGCGCCGCGCTACCCGGCATGGGATGAGTTCCAGCGAGCCCGCGACGCCCTCGACCCGAAGCGCATCTTCGCCAACGGGTACACGCAGCGAGTCCTCGGCCCGTAGGGCCCCGACGGGCCGATCCGTCGCATCCTGGATGCCGACGGGCCGATTTGTCCCGCGGGCGTGGACAAGTCGGCCCGTCGGCGCTGGGAGTCGGACATTCCGGCCCGTGGGCTAGAGGAAGGTCCGGCCTTCGCCGCGGTAGGTGGGGACCTCGTCGACGATCCGGTCGCCCTCGACCAGGTGGAGGGTGCCGAAGCGCTCGCAGAGCTCGCCGGCTTTGGCGTGGCGGAGGTAGACGCGGTCGCCGACCTCGAGGCTCGCCGCGGCGCGACCGAGCAGCGGCGTCTGCACCTCGCCGGCCCCCTCCTCCTCGTCGAAGCGCAGGCCCTCCGGCAGCCACGGCGCCGGCAGGCGGCCGGGGTTGCCGGGGCCGGAGGCGAGGTAGCCGCCGCCGAGCGCCGTCGCCACCCAATCGGACGGCTTGCGCGTGACCGGGAGGGCGAAGCCGGCAGCCGGGGCGAGGTCGAAGCGGCTGTAGTGGTCGAAGAGGGCGGGGGCGTAGAAGCCCGAGCCGGCGGTCACCTCGGTCACGGCCTCCTCGGCCGCGGTCAGCTCGAGGCTGCCGGTGCCGCCGCCGTTGACGATCTCCAACTCGACGAACTCGCCGAGCGCGGCGACGATCGCCGCCCGGCGCTCGGCGATGTCGGCCGCCGAGCGGCGCTGCATGAAGCGGATCGCGGCGCCGCGCAGGCGCTGGCCGGGCGGCAGGTCGCCGACCCCCGAGATCTGTCCCTCGTAGGCCATCAACGCGTCGAGTTCGATCCGCGGCCGCCGCTCAATCTCGCGTGCCAGCTCCACCGCCTGCTCGACCGTGTGGATCGGCGAGCGCTTCGGCCCGATCTTGACCCGTCCGCGCAGCCACCACCAGCTGGCGTCGACGTCGATGCAGACGCGGATCGGCGGCGCGCCCTTGCCCAGAACCGAGTCGATCAGGTCGAGGTGGGCGGGGCAGTCGACCATCACGATCGGCGCCGTTTCCGGGCTGGCCGCGGAGCGCAGCGCCAGCTCTTCGAGGGCGCCCGCGTCCACGGTCGGGTAGGCGAGCAGCAGGTTCTCGAAGCCCTGCTCGGCGAGCCAGAGGGTCTCCGGCAGGGTGTAGGTCATCAGCCCCTGGAAGCGCTCATCGCGGTCGAGGATCGCCTCCAGCAGCGCCCGGCAGCGGATCGACTTCGAGGCCACCCGCACCGGCTTTCCCGCCGCCCGCGCGAGCATCGCCTCGGCGTTCGCCCACATCGCCTCGAGGTCGACGAAGGCGAACGGCGCCTCGAGCTCGGCGAAGACCCGCTCGTAGCGCTCGTGCGAGGGGGGAGGGACGGGCACGGGTTATGAGCCTATCCCCGCCGCCGTTCGGCGGCGGGGAACAGGGCTCGGCCGGCGGTCGCGGGAGCTAGCCGACGGGGGTGCAGGGGAAGATGTGGCTGATGCGCAGATCGGTGCCGTCGGTGAAGCCGAGCAGGCCCTGGATGAAGTAGCGGCCGGTCGGGCAGCTCGCGGTCAGGTAGCTGCGGCGGACGCCCCTGTAGGTGAATCTGCGCCCGAGGTTGAGATCGACCGCGGTGACCGAGCCGGCGCCGCCGGCGATCTTCGGGATCTTCGTCACCGTGTGCATCCCGTAGCGACCGTCGTGGACCTTGGTGATCTGCACTTCGGTGACGATCGCGGCCGGGGTCGGGACGGGGATGTAGGCGTGGACGAAGAGGACCGTCCTGCGGCCGTGGACGCCACCGTTGAAGGCGACCAATGGGCTCTTCACCATGATCGGCGTCTGTTCGGGAAAGGCGATTTCGACTTCGCCGCTGCCGGAGCCCACGATCGCGTCGCCGCAGACGCGCTTGGCCGCGGCCGTCTCCCGTGCCTGGAGATCGGCGGCGCGGCAGGTGGGGAGGCCCTTGGCGTTGACACTCAGGGTGCGGTCGAAATCGATCGTGAGCCGGTCGATCGCCGGCAGGTGGCTGCCGTCCTTGGTCGCGAACCTGGCGTGGAGGTGCCCGGCGATCGGGGCGCTCCCGTGCCGCGGCAGCCGCTCGGGCGAGATGCCGCCGTGGTCGGTCGCGACGATGTTCCCGGCTTCGAACTTTTCGACCCGGGCGGTGGTCTTCGGCTTTGCGCCGGCGGCAACTGCGACCAGCAGCGCGAGTGCGGTCGCAAGCGCGAGCGCACGGGTGATTGACCGTTTCATCTCGGTTCCTCCGTTCTGCCACGCCCCTTGGAGCCGGTCCATCCCACTGGTAGTCTCCAAGAGAACAGCCTGTAGATAACTGTATGAGCAGAGTAGCACAGCAGAACCCGTTTACGCTGGATTCGAGCAGCGACGTCCCGCTCGGCGTGCAGCTGAGCTGGCGCCTGCGGGCGCTGATCCACACCGGCCAGCTCAGCCCCGGCGAGCGGCTGCCGAGCCTGCGCCGGATCGCCGGTTGGGCCGGGGTCAACGTCAACACCGTGCGCTCGGTCTACGAGTCGCTCGAAGAGCAGGGGCTGATCGTCAGCCAGCAGGGGCGGGGGACCTTCGTCGCCGAGGACGTCGTCCCCGAGCCGGAGCTGGAGGCGGTGGCGCTCGAAGCGCTGCGCAAGGCCGCCGCGCTCGGCCGCGACCCCGGCGACCTCGCGGTGGTGACGATGGCCTGTGCCAGCATGCTCGGGCCCGACGGCAGCCTCCGCGTCGCGCCCGGGATCGGCGAGGAGGCCGAGGACAGCGAGACGATCGAGGTCCGCCAGGAGCTGCGCCGCCAGATCGCCCGCCTCGAGGCCGAGCTCGCCACCTACGTCCGCGACCTCCCCGAGCTCTACACCGCGACCCCCCGGGCCAAGGCCCATGTTGCCGGCGTCGAGGAGCTGGAGGAGACCCGCGACACCCTGATCGCCAAGCTCTCCGAAGCCCAGAAGGCGGCAGCCAAACGCGCCCGCGCCGTCGGCAAAGCCAAACGCGGCAAACCCGGCGGCTCCGGCGAGGGCCCCCTCGCCGACGCCAAGAGCTGGTGGAGCGAGTAGCCGGCCGAGCGAGGGTCCGCTTCCGCCCGGCAGTGCCTCCTTTGCCGAGTTTGAGTACTCTGCGGCCGCTGGGTTATGGGGCTATTCAGGGGGAGAAAGAGCGGGGGATCGAGCGAGCCGGCGCCGAAGCTGCGCTGGCCGCCGGCCGAGCCTGCGGTCATCAGCCGCTTCGACCCCCGCGACCGCGATGTCTCGGCGCGGGTCCGCGAGGGTCTGACGGCGCGAGACAGCGGGGACCTCGAGGCTGCGGTGCGGGCGCTGCGGAGCGCCGACGGGGAGGGCGACGCATGGGGCTCCGTCTTCCTCGGAACCGTGCTTGAGGACCTCGGTGACCTGGAGGAGGCGGAAGCGGCCTACAGGCGCGGCGACGAGAGGGGCAATGCCGAGGCCCCCTTCAACCTTGCCCTGATGCTGGCCGGGCGAGGGGACGACGAGGAGGCTGAGCTCGCCCTCCGCCGGGCCGACGAGCGCGGCAGCAAAGGCGCCGCCTTCGAGATGTGGAAGCGGCACACGAGCCGGGGCGAAAAGGCCGCCGCCAACGAGGCCCTGGTCCGGGCCGCCCAGCGCGGCGACGGGGGCTGCGCGCTCCTGATCGGCGTCACCCTGCGCGACGACGGCGATCTCGACGGCGCGGAGCAGGCTCTTCGCCTGGCTCTGGAGCAAGGCGCGCCGGAGGCGAAGCTCGAGCTCGCCCGGACTGCGGTGATGAGAGAGGACCTGGCCGGCGCCGAGGCCATCCTGCGCGAGCTGGACGAAGATGGGGACGCGGATGGCGCCTTCCTGCTCAACTCGGTGCTGAAAGAGCGCGGCCGGTTCGACGAGGCGATCGAGGCTCTGCGGAGAGCCGATGAACGCGGCCATGCCCGGGCTTCCTACAACCTCGGCGTCCACCTGCACCAGCAGGGACAGACTGGAGAGGCGATGGCCGCCTTCGGACGGGCGTCGAGCGGCGGTTACGGCAAGGCCGCCTGGAACCTCGGGGTCCTGCTGCTCGAACAGGGCTCCCGCGACGAGGCGCGCCTCCAGATCCAGCGCGCGTCCGAACTGGACTCTTCCTACCGCGAGCAAGCGCGGGCGCTGCTTCCCGGCATCTGACGCAGCCCGAGGCCGCCCAGGCGGCGCTGCGACCCACGCAGCCCTAGCCTATGTGCGATTGGTGAGTTGACCTGGCTATAGCAAGGTCAACTCACCAATCGTCGGCCCGGGAGAGAGTTCGACCGATTACCACGAACTCGCCCAAAACGGAGAGGGAGGGATTCGAACCCTCGAAGGATCTTGCGACCCTTACTCGCTTAGCAGGCGAGTGCCTTCAGCCACTCGGCCACCTCTCCACGCGCTTCGCCCGATTGTAGGTAACGCAGGGCGACCAGGTTCTACAGTCCCCGGATGGAGTCTCGCGCGAGCCATGTTTCCGGCGCCCACCTGGAGCGGCGGACGAAGATCATCGCCACGGTCGGGCCGGCGAGCTGGTCGCCGGAGGTGCTGGAGCGGCTGGTCGCGGCGGGCGCCGACGTCTTCCGGCTGAACTTCTCGCACGCCGGGCCGGAGCGCCAGGCGGAGACGATCGCGGCGGTGCGGGCGGCGGCCGAGAAGGTCGGGAGCGAGGTGGCCATCCTCGGCGACCTGCCCGGGCCGAAGCTGCGGATCGGCTCGCTGCGCGACGACGTCGCCGAGCTGGAGACCGGGATGCACGTGATCCTGACCCCGGAGCAGGTGGAGGGCGACGAGGCGACGATTCCGATCCCGGGGCCGGCGATGAGCGGGCTGCGCTCCGACCAGGTCGTCTATCTCGCCGACGGGGCGATCCGGCTGCGGGTCGACGGCGCCGAGAGCGACGGCTTCGGCGCCGAGGTCGAGGTCGGCGGCACCCTTTCCTCCCACAAGGGGATCAACGTCCCCGGCGGCTCGGCGCTGCCGGCGGCCGGGGCGCGCGACCTCGACTGGGTCGATTTCGCGGTGGAGCAGGGGGTCGACATCCTCGCCGTCTCCTTCGTCTCCACGCCGGAGGATCTGATCGCGGTGCGCGAACGGCTCGACGCGCTCGGCAGCGACATCCCGCTGGTCGCCAAGATCGAGCGCCAGCAGGCGGCCGAAAACATCGACGCGATCGTCAGCGAGGCGACCGGCGGGATCATGGTCGCCCGCGGCGACCTCGGGATCGAACTGCCGCTCTCGCAGGTGCCGATCGTCCAGAAGCGGCTGATCCGCGCCGCCGGCCGGCGCTCGAAGGCGGCGATCACCGCGACCCAGATGCTGGCCTCGATGGTCAACGCGCGGCGACCGACCCGGGCCGAGGTGACCGACGTCGCCAACGCGATCTACGATGGCACCGACGCGGTGATGCTCTCCGAGGAGACCGCGGTCGGCCGGCACCCGGTCGAGGCGGTGCGGGTGATGGACCAGATCGCGCGGGCGACCGAGCCCGACCTGCCCTACGGCGAGTGGCTGTTCCGCCGCACCGACCAGGCGACCCAGGACGTCGCCGACTCGGTCGCCCAGAGCGCCGTCGGGGCGGTCTACCGGCTGGGGCTGAAGGCGCTGGTGGTGCCGACGACGAGCGGGCGGACGGCGCGGCTGGTTTCCGCCCATCGCCCCGACGTGCCGGTGCTGGCGATCTCGCCGCGCATCGAGACGGTGCGGCGGCTTAATCTCCTGTTCGGAGTGACCGCCGCCCGCTGCGACTACGAGTCCGACGTCCACAGCCTGATCGCCACCTGCGCCGAGATGGCCGGCCGGACCGGCGTCGCCCGCTCCGGCGACCTGGTCGCGATCACCGCCGGGCTGGCCGACCAGGAACTGGGGACCAACCTGTTCGAGGTGCACCGTGTGCCCTGAGGGCGGGTCCGAGGCCGAGGGGCCGGCGGCGCGGCTCGAGCGCGCCGACGGCGGGCTGGCCGTGATCACCCTCGACAGCCCGCCGCTGAACCTCTTCGACCAGCGGATGATCGACGACCTGAAGGGGGCGATCGAGGCGGTCGCGGCCGAGCCGCCGCGGGCGCTGCTGATCCGGGCCGAGGGGCGGGCGGTCTCCGGCGGGGTCGACGTCAACGTCTTCGCCGGGCTGACGCCGGAGCAGGGGCAGCTGCTCTGGGACGAGCTGTTGCGGATGATCGAACAGGTCGAAGAGCTGCCGGCGCCGGTCGTCTTCGCCGCCCACGCGCTGACCCTGACCGCGGCCTTCGAGCTGGCGCTCGCCTGCGACCTGATCGTCGCCTCGCCGCGGGCGAGGTTCGGCCTGGTCGAGAAGGTGGTCGGGCTGACGCCCTCGATGGGCGGGACCCAGCGGCTGGCCGAGCGCGCGGGGAGCGGGCGAGCGCGCCACTTCGTGATGTCGGGCGAGCTCTTCGGCGCCGAGGAGATGGAGCGCTGGGGCGTCGTCAACGCGATCCTCGACGGCGAGGGATTCGATGCCGCGGCGCGCGAGCTCGCGGCCGGGCTGGCGGCGGGGCCGACCAAGGCGCACGCGATGACGAAGCTGATCCTGCGGCGCTTCCGCGAAGGCGGGATCCCGGCGGCGGACGAGGCGGTGCGGACCGATGCCGCCGCGCTGTTCGGCACCGAGGATCTGCAGAACGCCGTGCGCGCTTTCCTCGATCACGGCGGGCCGGGGCACGCCACGTTCGAGGGCCGCTGAACCGCGGTTGTCGCCGGTATGCGAGGACAACTCGGTCCGGTCACGCTTGGCTGGACAGCCGGGGTAGGCTGAATCCATGCCCGGAGTTCCCGGAATGCCCAACGTCGATTTCGACGCGATCGCCAAAGGGATGGCGATGGCCGTGCCGTTCGCCGGCCACCTCGGCCTGGAGATCGCCGAGGTCGGGGCGGGCGAGGCGACCGTGGTGCTGCCGCGGCGGCCCGAGCTCAACAACCACGTCGGCTCCCAGCACGCAGGCGCCCTCTTCACCGCCGCCGAGACGGCCTCCGGCGCGGCCTTCGTCGGCGCCTTCGCTGTCCGCATGGGCGACGTCACCCCCCTCGCCAGGTCGGCCGAAATCGACTACGAGAAGATCGCCCACGGCGCCATCACCGCCACCGCCACCCTCGGCATCGACGCCGCCGAAGCCATCGCCACACTCGACTCCGACGGCAAAGTCGAGTTTCCCTGCGAAGTGGTCCTCACCGACAAGGACGGCACCCGCGTAGCCACCGCCACCGTCCACTGGCACGTCCGGCTGAAAGCTCAGAAGCCGTAGTAGGAGCCGAGCGGGTCGAGCAGGCCCCCGTGCAGCGGGCTCGCCCTGACCGCCTTGAAGTAGGCCGAGTTGTGGGTGAGCGGGTCGAGCGGCGGGATCTCCACGGTGACCGGAACCTCCTTGCCGGTCTGGGAGGGGTCGTCCCAGGGCTTGTCGGTCATCAGCCAGGCGGGCGGCTTGCCGAGCTCGTGCAGGTGCTCGATCTCCAGGTAGCGCTTGACCGGGTCGGCCTTCGCCGCGGCGAGGTCGGCGAGGACCTCGGCCCAGCCCATGTCGGCGTCTTTTACGTCGGGGTAGACGAGGATCACCTTGCGGCGCAGCCGGCCGAGGCGGATCGGCTCGGCGTCGGCGGCGCCGGTCGCCTCGATCAGCTTCGTGGTCCCGTAGAAGGGCCGGCCGTTGATCGCGACCAGGAGGACGTCTCGCTCGACCGACTCGATCAGGTTGCGGTAGGGGTCCCTGCAGCGGTCGGTGGTGACGAGGATGTCGGCGTGCAGGCCCTCCTTCAGCCGTCCCAGCCGCTCGCCCCAACCGAGCGTGTCGGCCGGGTTCGCGGTCGCCATCTCGCAGAGCTCGCGGTCGCTGAAGGCGCCCTCCAGCCGGGTCCGGTTCCAGAGGTCGGCGACCTTCAGCTCGCCGAGCAGGTTCTTCGAGCCCGAGGGCGACCAGTCGGCGCCGAGGCAGACGCGCACCCCCGCCTCTGTCGCCTGGTCGGCCCTGGTGGTGTCGCGGTAGAGCCAGAGGTTGGAGAACGGCGACCAGATCACCGAGCCGCCGTGCGGCGCCCACTCCTCGAAGCTCGCCCTGGCAAGCGCCGTGCAGTGGATCGCGCCGAAGGTCGGCTGCAGGCAGTCCTCGTCGCGGATCTTCGCGTACTCGTCGACGAGCTCGGCGTCGGTGCCCTCGGCGAGGTGGTAGATGAAGGCGTTGCCTTCCTTCATCCGTTTCGCGTCCTTCTCGTATTCGGCGTCGCTGCGCAACGGCAGCGCCGACTGGTAGACGGTTTTCTTGCCGGTCTGGAAGGTCTCGTACTCGACGTTGCGGACCAGCCAGCCCTCGTAGGGGTAGGCCATCTTCGCCGAGCCCTGGATCGCGGTGGTGCCGCCGATAACCGCCTTCACCTCGACCCACTTGAGCAGCGCCTTGCCGGCGAGGGCGCCGAGCGCGTTGGCCGGGTCGGAGATGCGCGCTTCGTAGTCGTGGGCGGAGGGCCATTCGTAGCGGCTCGCGTAGGGCTCGGTGCGACCCGCCGGCGACCAGAGCGAGAGGCAGTTGTAGACCATGTGGCCGTGCAGGTCGATCAGCCCCGGGTAGATGGCGCCGTGGGTGCGGACCCGGCGGGCGCCCTCGAAGCCCTCCGGGGGCGGGTCGGCGGCGGGCTGGACGGCGGCGATCTTCTCGTCGGCGCCGACGTAGAGGGCGCCCTCGTCGACCACCCGGCCGGCGTCGAAGGTGACGAGGCGGCCGAGGAAGACGATCGGCTCGATCATCGCCCCACTGTAGGGCAGTAGCGAGAGAAATTCTAAATACTCTGATGTAGTTGCGGCAGGCTGGGCGAAACGGCTAGGGTCGGCGCATGGCAGCCCTCTTCGACAAGGGCCCGCCGGCGGCGACGGCCCGCCATTTCGCCAAGGTCCCGGACCCGCCGGAGAAGGACGACTTCTGGTTCGACTGGGGGCCGGTCTTCTACCGCGGGCGCCTGGACGGTTCGGCGCGGGTGCTCTGCCTGGCCTCGGACCCCGGCCCGACCGAGAGGATCGCCGGCCGCAGCCTGGTCGGCAACGCGGGCCAGCGGGTGCAGGGGTTCCTGGCGAAGCTCGGCCTGACCGGGTCCTACGTCTGCCTCAACGCCT
The DNA here is from genome assembly GCA_963800355.1 of uncultured Actinomycetes bacterium. Lineage (GTDB taxonomy): Bacteria > Actinomycetota > Thermoleophilia > Solirubrobacterales > 70-9 > VAYN01. Next base: position 200,895 of record CAWDAP010000003.1, read on the forward strand.
GGGCCTACGCCCTGCATCCCAGCGCCGCGCGGTCGGAGATGCGGAAGCTGAAGGAACCCGAGCAGCTCAGCTGGCGCAACCGCCTCTACGACCTCGCGACCGGCCCCGAGCTGGAGGCGATCGTCGCCTTCGGGGGGATGGCCGAGGAAGCGCTTGCCCTTTGGACGGGGCGGCCCGAGGTGCCCGCCAGGGAAGTTCCCCACCCCTCGAGCCGCGACGAAGAGCGCCTTCTCGACGAGTGGCGGGCGGCGGTCGCCGATTTGCGCGGCCTCGTCACCCCCGATCCCGACGGCGACAACACCGGCCCCGACTACGGCACCAGGTTCGCCGAGGCCGACTACGCCCCGATCCCCCGCCTCGACCTCCCCTTCGGCGCCCCCGCCTTCCTCGGCGACGACTCCTGGGTCCGCACCGCCGGCCGCGCCCGCAACTCGGTCTCCCGCCCCTCCCCCGACGACGGCCACACCCTCACCTGGCACGCCCCCGGATCCCCCTGAGCGACGAAGTCCGCCCGAGCGACCAAGCCATCCCATCCTCTAAGCTCGCCGGTGCCTTCTAGGCCATCCGCCTAGAATCCCCGATCCCGCGCCTGTAGCTCAGTTGGATAGAGCGTCGGTCTACGAAACCGAAGGTCACAGGTTCGAATCCTGTCAGGCGCGTTGACTCGATCCCGCTTGGAAACCGGGTTTGCGCTTCTTTTAGGAGCACCTAGAACTCAACAAGGGCCGCTGGGGCAAGTCCTGGGGCAAGTTGAGGTCCGGGAGAGGTCGATTCCGGTCCTTGCGTCGATACTCCTGTGTCGACGCAGTGTCGAGTCTCTGGATAGCTTGCAGCGCCATGAGCCCTGACTACCTGAGCATCCTTGACGATGACCTGGGCGCCATGCTCGGCGTCGATTTCGAAACGGACGGGCGTGAGGTCACCGATTACGCGGTGGTCTTGCTGCTCGAGGTTGGCGACAGCACCCAGACCATCCGCGTCTACGACGGCGCTCACGGGCACAATGAGATGCATCGCTACACCCGTAGTTCCGGCAAGCAAGCGGGAACGCCGTTTCATAACGGTACCCTTGGGGAAGGAATGCGAGCAGCCATAGCCGATATCAAGACTGGCTATCGCGAGATGGTCGAAGGATGGGAAAGGCAATGAGCGCCGATAGCAACAGCTCTCCCGCAGCGAAGGTGATGGACGAGGCCATCGATCTCGCGATCGAGGGTCGCTCGCCCTATCCCGAGAAAGCCGCCTTCATCGATGCCGATACTGCACGGGCCGGCCATGAGATTGAGCGTGCCGCCGATGAAGGTCGTTCGGTTGTCCTTGTCTCGGCGGATGGCAGCGCCCGCGTGCTGCGGCCTGAACTAGCTGCGCATTAGCGCGCTCTCGCCCTGTCCTACTTTGGAAGCTGGATAGAGCGTGTCTACGCTCGGTTGCAGATCCCGGTCCTGTTACGTTTTGTCCGCGACTATCAAAACGGGCCGGCGTCGCCCAAACGGCCCGCCCCATGGCTCACGAGGTGGAAGCTCATGAGCGTTTCCCAGGATACGACGGCCCCTGCGGCAGAGCAGGGCTGCGGCGACAAGCGGCGGCTGGTCAAGACCAAGACGCCCGGTGTCTTCAAGCGCATCGACGGCAGTGGGCGGACGATCGGCTACGCCTGCGTCTACCGCAGCGGCCCAAGGCAGCGAAAGCGCCACGCCCGCACCTACGAGGAGGCGAAGCGGATCAAGCGCGAGAGCGAGACCGACCGCGACCGCGCGGCGAGCTGCAGGAGCGCAGCGCGATCACCTTCCGTCGCTACCTGGACGAGTGGGTCGGACGCTACCGCGGCCAGGGCCGCCGGGGCTTCCGCGAGACCACCCGCGAGGAATACCGCCGCCTGATCGGCGCCTACGCCCACCGCTACTTCCCGGCTCGCCTCAAGCTGGTGGACGTCTCCACCTACACGCTGGCCCGCTTCGTTGACTGGCTGGCCGACGAGGAAGCCCAGGGGAAGGCCCTCGGCGACCGCACGATCGCCAACGCCACGATCCCGCTGCGGGCGGCGCTGGCGACCGCGAAGCGCGAGGGCCTGATCCGGCATAACCCGGCTCAGGGCCTGGCGCTGCCGCCGCGTCAGGAGCTCGACAGCGACGAGATCAAGGTCTTCACCCCCGCGCAACTGGTGACCGTCATAAAGCTTGCCCCGGAGCGCCACAGGCTGCTCCTCGAGGTCCTGGCGGCGACCGGCCTCCGGATCAGCGAGGCGATCGCCCTCCAGCGCCTCCACGTCCAGCTAGAGGGCGAGCCCGAGGTCTGCGTCCGCCGCGCCCTGGTCCGCGGCAGGACCGAGCCGCCGAAGACCAAGCACGGCCGCCGCGAGATCCGCCTGCCCGACTCGCTGGCCGCGAAGCTCCGCGCCCATCTCGCCGCCCGGCCCGATCAGGACTCGACTGCGATCCTCTTCCCGAACGAATCAGGCGCCCCGCTTGACCCGTCCAACCTGCGTCCGCGCATCCTCAAGCCGCTGGTGAGGCAGGCAGGAGCCCTGGGCCGGCTTCCACACGTTCCGCCACACCTTCGCCTCGCTGCATCTGCGGCGTGGCACCAACCTTCTCCAACTGAGCCGCGCCCTCGGCCATCACTCGCCCGCCTTCACCCTCACCCGCTACACGCATCTGTTGCCGGGTGAGGGGGCTCCTGCGCTTGATCTGTGACTTGGGGCTGGGGGCTGCCATTCCAGAAGCCCCGACGGAGGCGGTCGGTGCTGGCACTACAGTGCCCAGAGAGACGGGATCGGACAGTTGGGGCACGTAGTCCCGACATTGTCCTCACAACGCGCTGAAACGCGTCTAACCTGAGAACCTGTTCTCTAGAGCCAAATACGGCGCGCTGTGCTCGGATTGTGGGTGCCGCAGGGCGGATGTGTTCGCAAGGTCTCCCTGGATACGACCGACGGTAGGTGCTACTTTGCCGACTGCACACGCGCGGAACAGGGAGGTCTCTATGAGCGACGACGAAAACAGCAACTCCGGCTTCACCGCCCCTTACGTCTCCTGGGGCTCCTTCAACAACCTCCTCGACCGGATGGGGGAGGAGGGCCTGCCTATGCGGATCGACCGTTCCTACCTTTCCAATATGGCCGGCAGCACGCAGAGCCACCTGCTCAAGGCCCTCCGCGAACTCGACCTCATCGACGAGAGTGCCGAGCCGACCGAGGCCCTCAAGGCGCTCGCGGCCGACGCGGAGTCGCGGCCGAAGCGCATCGCCGCCCTAGTGCAGGAGCACTACGCCGAGGCCGTGGCGCTGGGCGCGAACGCCACGCAGTCGATGCTGGAGGAGTTGTTCGCCGAGAACTACAACGTCAAGGGCAGCACCCGCGGGAAGTCGATCGCCTTCTTCCTTGCCGCTGCGAAGTACGGCGAGGTGCCGGTAAGCCAGCACTTCAAGCCGCCGAAACGCACGTCCTCGAATGGGTCTGGTCAGAAGCGGCGCAAACCGAAAGGTGGGACCCCTCCCGCGCCGGAGACGCCCCCGCCCCCCGTGGGGACCTCGCTCGACAAGGCGAAGTCCGCCTACGTCGAGTTGTTGCTCAAAAAGGCGGACTCCGAAGACCAGATGGACCCCGATCTGCTGGACCGGATCGAGCGGGTGATCGGCTTCGGGGAGGGCAAGACTTCGTCCCACGGTAGCACCGGAGGTGACGGCGATTCGTAGGAGGTGGGGCACAGCGCGGGGCTAACCCAGAGGCTCCTCCCGCGTGGTGACTTCAAGCAGCCGAGCGGTGCCGGGTTGTGCGGAGAGTTGGAGCCCTTCGCGCCCGACACCACCTGGAGGGCCTGAGTAAATGGTGAACTCACCCCGACTTTCAACCGGGGATGCTCGCAGGCATTGTGGGTTCGAATCCCACGCCCTCCGTACAGCCATGTTACCGGCGCCAGGAACGCCGCCCGATGAGGCCCGGGCGGGATGTCAGTGACGGCGCCTGAGGAACTGCTCAGGCGCTGCGGAGCAGCTGCGAGACGACCTCGCCGGGCTGTTGACCTCGCTCAGCGGCGATTCGCTCTAGGCGCTTGGCGTCGTCGCCCTCGACACTAACGAGAATCGAGAGCTTCGCGTCGGGGTTGCCCTTGTGCATTTCGATCTGACCAGGGCGAGCGCGGTCAAGGTCGGCGTCGAAGTCGCCAGGCTGAGGATCGGGGTCTGTCCAGGGAGCCTTCGGCATCTCAACTCAGGATTCTACGCTCCCGTGCAGTGGACTCCCAGCCGGTGATTATGAGCCAAGAAGTCGGATCGACGGTGCGCTCGAGGACGAGGGTAAGCGCTCGCCCGCCATTGGTCTGGCCGATGAGCAGAAGGCGATCGCCCTCTTGACGACCCCTGCCTTGGGGGTTTCGCATCGTGGCGTGGCGGTTGCGAGGTAGCTGCTCGGCTTCCACCGTTGAGATGTCGCGCGCGCCGAGCTTGATACGGGCCGCGTCCGTCGCCAGAAATTGAGCGATCATCTCCGCCATCGACGGCCGATGTCTATCGGATGGCGCCGACGTGCGCTGGGGCAACAAATGGGGCAACTTGCCCCACAGATTCCAGCCGATCTCAACCGATCTCGATTTGCTGGAATCGGCTTGAAATCTAGCTCCACGTAGCCCGGCCGAGCCACCGCTTCGGCTACGAACTCGACCGTGACCTTCCTTGTAGGAAACTGAAGGTCAAGCCCACGATCTGAGGCTTTATGACTCGTCGGATCCCGCGACCGACACCGGAGGAGCTGCGGCTCCGTTAGTGGTGCTCTCTAGTTGATCCGAAAGTGGATGCGGGGATTCACCCGTCATCTGTTCCCAACCATCTTTCAGGAGGGCGGCAAGGGAAGCGCCCTTCTCTCCGCTCACATCCTCCTTTGACTTCAAGGTAATGCGAAGGCCATCGTTATGGCTGGCCACGCTCGATCCCAGCGCGAACTTATCTTTGAGGTCGGCGTCCTCGTCGAAGAGGCTGTATCCGAGCCGATCCGCGGCCTCCTCGGGCGAAACGCTGATCTTCTTGAGGTCAAGCACCGCGCGCTTCGCGCCGGAGTGGAGGAACGCCCAGCCTTTGCCGTTCCAGGCCCAGCTGATGTACAGCTTTTGGGACCAACTCGGCCCTTCGGCGGCCGGGATCTCGGTGGCGATCAAGTCGATCACCCGCTCCAGGATCTCGCGCCCCCCGGGTCCGCACCTTTCCTCGAGGTGCCAGCTTTCGCCGTCCATCAGCCAGGGCTTTTTCGAAGAGGTGGGGCCGAGGATAACTTTGGGTTCTGCCGGCGGCGGGATCACCACCTGGGGCTGTAGGTAGACGCGGTTCTCGTCCTTGAGCAAGCCGATGGCGACGACCCGGAGATCGACACCCTGCTTGATCAGCCAGAGAGCCATGGTCCCGAGGCGGGGCTTGATGTCGCGCCCGACGAGGATCAGGCGCTGCGCGGTGTTGAAGGTCACCTCGTCGCCGCACAGCGCTTGCGTCTCCTCCAGGAAATCCCGCTCCTCGCCCAACGACTCCCAATAGCCCTCGGCCTGCTTCCTGATATCCGACTCTTCCCAGTCGCCGATCAAGGCTGCGTATCGGAGCCCTTGCAGATCCGCATCGCCACCGATGAGATCTCGCTTCAGCTCGATCACGACGAGAGCACCCTCCTCGTCAAGCGCGAGGAGGTCGATCTGGTCTTTCCCCCCATCGAGACCCACCTGTCGGCCGATGATCAGCAGCTTCTCGCCGAGCATGTCCGGCCGCCGGCCGACCCAAGTCTCTACCTGGCTCTCGTAGACCGCCTCCTCGGTGGTGGTCGTCTGCTGGACCTCAAGGACCGCGTCTTGTTCAACCCGGAAGAGCATCCGTTGACTTTATGAAGTGATCCGAGCAATGGCAAGTGGCAGCGGAGCCGTCTGCCTCCGGCTTCGTATTGTGTATCGATACCTGATACGATACCCACATGGTCAGGAAGTCCGACATCTACGTCCTGAGTGGTCTGCTGGCTCAGGACAGCGACTGGAGCTACAGGTCACTGGCCGATCGCTTGCGCGTTCCGCATCCGGTAGTCCAGCGAGCGCTGTCCCGCGCTCAGGAAGCGGATCTGTACTCGGCTGAGCGGCGGGCGGTTCACGTTCCTCATTTCGAGGAGTTCGCGCTCCACGCGCTGCGCTTCGTCGCTCCGGCCCAGCTAGGGGCGCTGGTGCCCGGAGTTCCTGCCGCATGGGCGGCCGAACCAATGGCCGGCGCGATCCGCTCCTCCCGTGAGGAGCCGCCACCGGTGTGGCCATATGCACACGGACAAGCGCGGGGCCAGGCGATCGAGCCGCTACATCCCGCGGCGCCGGAAGCGGTGGACGACTGGCCTGAGCTCGGCGAGATCCTGGCGCTGCTCGACAGCCTGCGTGCCGGCGACTCGCGCGTCCGACAGGTGGCCGAGGATCTTCTAATGCGCCTGCTGTGCGAGCGGGCGGGGGAGAGGAAACGCTGAGCGCGCAGCAGCTAGAGATCGCCGCCGAGCTGCTCGGCCCGCTCTTGGACGAGGTCGTCTTCGTCGGCGGCGCGACGGTCCACCTCTGGCTCACCGAGCCCGCCGCGCCGCCCGCTCGTGCCACCGAGGACGTCGATGTCATCTGCGAGGTCGCCAGCCGCGCCGAGTACTACCGGCTCGGCGAGAAGCTGCGCGAGCGTGGACTGCAGGAGGCGGCTGGCGCACCTGTGCTGTGTCGGTGGCAATCGGCTGAGCCACGCCTGATCCTCGACGTAATGCCGACCGACGCCGACATACTCGGCTTCTCCAACCCCTGGTACGAGGAGACGATCGCGACCGCGGCGACGATCGCTCTCGACTCCGGTACCGAGATCCGAGCCGCGACCCCGGTGCTGCTGGTGGCCACCAAGCTCTGCGCCTGGAAGGGGCGCGGCCGAGGAGACCTCCTGCGAAGCCTCGACGTCCACGACGTGCTGACGCTGGTCGACGGCCGCCCGGAGCTCATCGATGAGCTCCGGGGGGCTTCGCCAAATCTCCGCACCTACATTCGAAATGAGCTTCTAGACCTCAGAGCGGAGCCCTACTTCGACTATGCGGTCCAGGGCGCGACCGCCTCCTACGGCGCGACCGGTGTCGAGCGCGCCGGACTCGTCCGAGATCGCATCGAGGAGCTGCTCGCCTGATCGTCCCGGGGCAGCAGAGCGCCGCGGTGCCCTAGCTAGGCCGGGCGGAACTCGTCCCAGGAGAGGCCGGCTGCCTCTTCGTCTTCGGTCATATGCCGGAGAACGCCGCGTGAGCTGTGGGCGCTGAACTGGTCCACGTCGCCCCAATCGTCAAGAGATCGCCCGCCCTCGGCAACCTCCTGGTCAGCTTGGCGACGCTTGCGCCTGGCGCTCTCCTTCGCCTCTGCGCGTCATCCACGCTCCGCCACCGTTCTTGGCTCCAGCATGCTCGGTCTTGACTCGTTTGTAGCCCACGCCTTCTACGATACATATTGTCTGTGCGAATGAAACGAGGGGGAGGATGGGCAGATGGACATGGCAGAGGCGAAAGCGAGGCTCGAAGCGGTCCTTGATGAACTCGCGGAGGCCGGTTTCTCGGTTTGGGGTTGGGACGATGAGTCGATCCAGATCGCGCGGCTGAACGAGCCGAGCGTTGCGTGCGCGCCCCGTCACGCATCGCTCGATGTGCGCCGCGACATCGATGGGACCCCCGAGGAGGTTCGGGAGGGGCGGGAGCGTTTCTGATCGCCAGTGCGGCCGCTTGTCTCATGTATCGAAACATGAGACGCGCAATATCCTGATCGCGTGACTTATCGGCTCCCGAGCACGACTCCGACCGCAGAGAAGCCCGCGCTGAATGAGGCGCAGCGGCTCGAGCGTCTGGCCTGTTGGCAAAGCGGCTGCGCCGTCCCGACGGGCTGGATCGCGACGCGCTCAAGCGCATCGAGCAAGTGATCGGCGACGAGCAGTAGTAGTCAAGTGGACGCCCACGAGTCGTTGCGCGGCGAAACGCCCTTCGTCGCCGACACCTCGGCGTGGTGCCGCTTTGCCTCCCGTTGGAATCTGGTACTCCGCGGTACGATCAAGATCGCCCGTGGGCGCACCGGGGCTACGGCGGGGACCACTACGATGATCGGCAGGCTCATCACAGGGCAATGGCTACTCGACTCTGCCTCCGTCTCACGATGGAGATGCTCCTTCGCGTTGCTAATCCTGATCTGGGTTTTGCTTGCGGTTCCGGCGGGGGCGGTGGCGGCCGAATTCACCGTGAACAGCACTGGTGATCAGGTCGACCAAAGCGTCGGGTCAGGCGGCTGCGAAACGGCCGTCGGGACCTGCACGCTGCGTGCGGCGATCGAAGAATCGAACGCGACGCCCTTCTTCGAAAACGAAGGCAACATCATCAAGTTCCAGTTCGGCACGTTCGACGGTGGGATCGGAGGCACGATTGACCTCGGCTCGACCCTGCCGACGATCACCCGCAAGGTCAGGATCGAAGGTTCGCCGCGGCCCCTCCAGTGCGAAACCGCATACCTCGGCGCTCCCGGGCCCTGCACCGGGATCGACGGGCCGGCCGGTGGGACGGCTTTCCGCGTCTCAGCCCCGAGCGTGCAACTGATCGGCTTCGCGATCTCCAACGCGAAAACCGCCGCCGAAGCCGTGGGCGGGCCCGGGCTGTGGATGTGGAACGACTGGATCGGGCTGAAACTCGACGGCAGCGCCGGCCCGGTGGAAACCGGTGCCTTCATCGATCAGAACTCGAATGGGGCGGACTTCGGCGGCTACTACTCCCTACCGCGGGACATCTTTGCCAACGTCACCGGGGTCGCGCTGGACCTCGAAGGGGCCGACAACGCCACCGTGCGCGGCAACGGTTTCGGCGTCATGCCGGACGGCGCGACCCCGGCACCCAACGGGACCAACATCCGTATCGTCGACGCCGCAACCGGCGAAAACCGCACCGCCCGCGCGAACTGGATCGGCGAACGGCTGAACGAAGAAACGCTGGCCACCTCGACCTGCGACGGGGGCTGCAACGTGATCGCGGCGGCGAAGGGGCCGGGGGTTGACCTCGGAGGCAACGGCGGCAGCGAGGAACCGGCGACCGGTTCGACCCGCATCTTCGGCAACTACATCGGGCTCGACGCATTCGGGCAGCCGCTGCCGAACGAAGCGGCGGGAGTGCTCGCGGGCGGGTCGGTCGGCACCACCGTCGGCGGCCCGACGGCCGGGGACCGCAACCTGATCGACGGCGGCACCTACGGTATCCTCGCCGGCCCTACCGGCGGCCAGCTGAGGATCGAAGGGAACTGGATTGGGCTGAACCCGTCCGGAACGGGAACCCAGGAACCGCCGAGCGAGGGGGGCATTGCGATCACCGGCGGCAGCGATGTGGAGGTTTTCAATAACCGCCTCTCGATGCTGACGGGCACGGCGCTCGAAATCGCCGCCTGGGAATCGCTCGTCGAACGGAACGTGATCGGCGAAAGCGTGACCGGGGCTGCACTGCCTGGGGGAGCAGTCGGGATCCACCTGCCGAAAGCGTGCGGTTGGTGCGCACCGCTGGTTGACAACGCGATCCTCGGCGCGACGAAATACGGCGTCTGGATCGAAGGGAGCGGAGCTCGTGTCTTCGGCAACCGGATCGAAGGCTCCGGCGAGGCCGGCGTCAACATCGAGAGACCGGGGATTTTTGCCGGGGTGACGAGCGCCGTGATCGGCGGCAACACGGCGGCGGCTGAAAACACGATTTCAGGCAGTGGCGGGCCAGCCATCCGGATGGTCGAGAACTACGTCTTCAGCACCGTCTACAACCAGGTTATCCGCAACCACGGCTCCGGCAACGCCGGTCCGTTCATCGTCCTGGTGAACGGCGCGAACGGTGGCATCGAACCACCGACCTTCGTCAGCTCTGGCGAGGCGGGGGCGAGCGGTGAAGCCGAACCAGGGGCCACCGTCCGGGTCTTCCGCAAGGCGACCGGCTCGACTGGGGAGATCGAAAGCTTCCTCGCCGAAGCCGTCGCCGACGGATCGGGCACCTGGAGCGTCGCCTACCGGAGCGCGATCCCGGCCGGGACGATGGTCGCCGCAAGCCAGACGGCCGAAGAAGACGGGAGCTCCGAATTTGCCCTCGCCGCCACGACGGCGCCGCCTGGCGGAGAAGAAAGTGGCGGTGGCGGCAACGATCAGCCGGAAGGGCATCCGTCCGCCCCGGCGTTCGACATGACGGCGCCGAAGACGATCATCGTCAGGGGTCCGAAGGCGGTTTCGAGGTCACGGACCGCGCGTTTCCAGTTCGCCTCGAACGAGCCCGCCGGAAGCTTCCGATGCAAGCTCGACCAAAGGTCGGTCACCGGCTGCCACTCACCTCGCGTCTACCGCCACCTCAAGACGGGCAAGCACGTCTTCAAGGTCTGGGCGGTCGATGCCGCCGGCAACGCGGATGCGAGCCCAGCGCGGTGGGTATTCCGGGTCCGCGCCAGGTACGCGAAGCGGCGCCGGTAGTCTCCGGAGTTCAGCCTGGGGCAACGAATGGGGCAACATGCCCCACAGATTCCAGCCGATCTCAGCCGATCCCGATCTCGCGGATTCGGCTTGAAACCTAGCTCCACGTAGCCCAGCCGAGCCAACGCTTCGGGCTACGAAACCGAAGGTCACAGGTTCGAATCCTGTCAGGCGCGTTCCGCTGCGTGCCAAGCGGTGGGCCAGGGACTAACTATTGGAGTGCTCCTGCAGAGCTAGCTCGTTTAGGACGGCCGCATCAAGCAGGTTGTGATCCTCGGCGGTTGCGGTCCACCAAGCGCTTTCGTAGCGTGCTTCGTCCGCGAGGTCTATAAGAGGTCTGAGACCGTCCAGCATCAGAAGGTAGTTCCGCAGATGCCAGCTGGCCCTCGTGTTTCCGTCGATAAAGGGGTGGATGTCGTATACGCGGATTGCCAGCGTGTTCGCCTCGGCAACGATGAATTCGATTAGCTCGGGGTCGTCGCTTGGGCGGAAGCGCTCGTGACGCCAGGTCCAGTTTTCGCAGGCGCTCTGGACCGCAGGAAGGATCGCCTCAACCTCTACTGCACTCCCTTTGCGGTTCAGAACCATCTGAGCCCGGAAGCGGCCTGCGTCGGCCGGGAACGTCGTCTCGAACCAACGGAAGTGGATCTCCTGGACGAGCCGGATATCGACCGGCCAAGGTGCATCTGAGGTCGCTACTGCTTCCAGCCAACGCAGGACGTTCTGCCCACTGTGCTGAATCTCCTCGGCGGTCGGGAGCGGGTCGTGGCCGAACTCGGCCGATGCGTCGAAAGCACCCGGCACCCTGCTTGCCTATCTCGTTCCGCGCCTAGGCGGACAGGGGCCTGCCGGCGGTGGCTCGCGCTTTGGCCTGGGACTTGGACGCATCCGCCAGGCGCATGGCCGTTTGAGTCGAGCGCTCGATCTCGGCATCGGTCAAATCGAAGCGGGGGCGGCCATTGCTTTGCAGCCGATTCCGGCGACCTGCTGCGAGGATCTTCAAATTGTCGCGATCCTGGGGCATGTGCCTAGGGTACTCCTGAGGGCCGTCGTTCCCTGCACGTCGTCGTTCGGCCTCTTCCGCCCGAACTTCGGCGTGTCGGTCGGCGATTACCTCATCCGCCAGGCTGATGCCAGGGGCCTCTTTGGTTGGCTCCATGTCCGAGCTAACTAAGCTAGCACTGATCTGGGATGTTTTGTCTGAGTCTGCGGTAAGAGCCATAAAGCTGTTGGCGGCTACTCGCCGACTCCTGCGCGAGGCGCTTGGGTCCAGGGGCGAGTCCAACCGCTCAAGGAGATGCTCCTTGCGATGCCCAACGCTGGTGAGGATCGGGACTTCGAGCGGCCCGAAGATCACTGTCGAGCCGTCGAGCACTGAGCTATCTGCTCGCTCTTGGCCGTGCAAGATCTTTGGGATCTCCTTCCCTTCAGCCTTCCCTTTGAGGTTGTTAGCTGCCGTCGCTTCAGAGTCAAGGAATTGGTCGACGGAATGGAGGAAGGTGGCGCTCAGCCATCGGGCTGGATGTTCTGGTTGACCCGGAAGAGGTTGGTGGGGTCGTATTTGGCCTTGATTTGGGCGAGGCGGTCGTAGTTGTCGCCGTAGCTCGCCCTTACCCGCTCCTGGCCCTCGTCCATCATCATGTTCACGTAGGCGCCGCCGGCCGAGTAGGGGTGCAGGGCTTCGAAGTAGTCGACGCACCAGTTGCGGATGCGATCCGCGTTGGCGGGGTCGGGATCGACACCGGCGAAGACGGAGCCCCAGTTGGCGCCGCGGTAGGCCCAGGGGGTCTCGGTCGGTCCGACGTCGTGGGCGGCCCCGTCGATCGGGTACAGGTGCATGGTCGATTTCCAGGTCGGCATCTCGGCGCCGAACTTGGCATGGGCCGCGACGGCCTCGTCGGGGATCTCCTTGACGAAGTCGGCTCGCCAGTACCACTGGTCGCCGGCCGGGTAGACCGGGTCGAAGGCGCCCTGGAGCGCCGGCAGCGGCATCTCATGCGGGCCGTGGAGGACGGGCTCGGGCGTCGCCTCCAGCAGCGGGGCCATCGCCTCGGGCGCGTCGGCCGGATCGCCCGTATAGCACCAGACGACGCCGCACACCTTGCGCAGGTGGAGCTCGTCGGGGAACGGCGGCGCCGGGGGAACCGAGGCGAAGGCGAAGAAGCCGTTCAGCTCGCGCGGCGCGGCGGGGAGGAAGTCGCGGTAGGCGGCCAGGACCTCGGCGCCGTCCTCGACCGCCCAGAAGGTCGGGCCGCCGAAGATCGTGCCGACCTCGTGCAGCCGGAAGACGAACGAGGTGACGATGCCGAAGTTGCCGCCGCCCCCGCGGATCGCCCAGAAGAGGTCCGGGTTCTCGTCGGCCGCGGCGCGGACACGCTCGCCGCTCGCCAGGACGACCTCCGCCTCGATCAGGTTGTCGATCGAGAGGCCGCATTTGCGGGTCAGGTGGCCGATGCCGCCGCCGAGGGTGAGGCCGCCGACCCCGGTGGTGGAGATGATCCCGCTCGGCGTCGCCAGGCCGTGCTCCCCGGTTGCGGCGTCGACTTCGCCCCAGAGGCAGCCGCCGCCGACCCGCACCGTCCGGGCGCCGGGATCGACCTCGATCTCCTTCAGGCGCGAGAGGTCCAGGACGAGGCCGTCGTCGCAGGTGCCCAGGCCGGCGCCGTTGTGGCTGCCGCCGCGGACGGCCAGCAGCAGGTCATGGCCGGCGGCGAAGGCAACCACCTTGGCGACCTCATCGGCGTCGGTCGGGGTGGCGATCAGCGCCGGCCGCCGGTCGATCATCGCGTTGTATACGGCGCGGGCCTCCTCGTAGCCGGGCTCGTCAGGCCCGGTGAAGCTGCCGTTGAAGTCTGGGATCTCGGTGCGGGCGCTCTGCATCAGAGCGGCGGGGGCGTTCACTTGTCGGACCTCCTGGTCTGGATCGTGTCCAACCGACCGTAGGCCGTCCCGGCGTCCCTGTCATGACCTGACCTGATCTAATTTCGAGCCGCCGAGCGAAACGAATCTCGGTCGCACTAGTCAAGGCTGACTATGTTCTCCCCATGGAGACCGAGAATTCGGGCATCCCGGGTTCGCTCCGCTCGACCTTCGCCTCGCCGTTCGTGGGCCGCGCCGCGGAGCTCGGAAAGCTGCGCACGCTGCTGCCTCGCGCGGGCGGTGAGGGAGGCCGGCTGGGCCTGATCGCCGGTGAGCCCGGCGTGGGCAAGAGCCGGATGGTTCGCGAGTTCGCGGTCGAGGCGGCCGGCGAGGGGGCGCTCGTCCTCTACGGGTCCTGCGACGCGGCCGTGAGCACGCCCTACGGCCCCTTCGTCGAGGCGCTCGACCACCTCGTTCGGGTCACCGACGTCGCCGAGCTGCGCACCGCGCTCGGAGCCGGGGGCGGCGAGATCGCCCGGCTCCTGCCCGAGCTGCCGAATCTGGTCGGCGAGCTGCCGACGCCGGTCGCCTCCGATCCCGATACCGAGCGCCACCGGCTCCACATGGCGGTCGCCGACCTGCTGGCCGGGATCGGCCGGTCGCGCCCGATCCTGCTCGTGGTCGAGGACGGGCACTGGGCCGACGCGCCGACCCTGCTGCTGATCCGCCACCTCGCCCGGGCCGCCTGGAACGCCCGCCTGATGGTGCTGATGACCTTCCGCGACACCGAGCCGGACCTGACTCCGGCCCTGGCCGAGACGCTCGCGGACCTGCGGCGGTCCGAGAACGTGCTGCGGATGCGCCTCTCCGGGCTGACCGGGGAGGAGATCTCGGACCTGGTGAGCCGCGCTGCCGGCGGCGCCGGCGAGCCCGACCCGATGCTGGACGATCTCGCTGCCGCGATCCACGACCTCACCGGCGGCAACGCCTTCCTCGTCTGCGAGCTGTGGCGGGACCTGGCCGAGACCGGGGTCGTCGAGGTCGCCGCCGGGCGGGTGACGATGACGGCGCCGCTCTCGGAGCTGGGGACGCCCGACAGCGTCGGCGAGGTGGTCAGCCAGCGGCTCGCGCGCCTTCCCCCGCAGACCACCGAGGTCCTCGAGCTCGCCGCCGTCGCGGGGCCCGAATTCGACCTGGAGCCGATCCGCCGGGCGGCGGGGCTGGCCGAGCCCGACCTGATCGCCGCCCTCGAGCAGGGGGTCGCCAGCGGCATGATCGAGGAGCTGTCCTCGCGGCGGCTCGCCTTCCGCTTCACCCACGAGCTGGTGCGACGAGCGCTCTACGACCGTCTCTCGCGGGTGAAGCGAGCGGAACTGCACCTGCGGGTCGGACAGGCTCTCGAGGATGCCGGCAAGGTCTCCGGCCGCTCGCTGGTCGACCTCGCCCACCACTTCGCCGCCGCCGCCCAGCTCGGCGGCGCCCAGCGGGCGATCGACTACAACCTCCGCGCGGCGCGGGCGGCGAGCGGCGCCCTCGCCTTCGCCGACGCCGCGGCCCGGCTGCGCACCGCAATCGAGCTCGGGATCGAGGACGAGCCCGAGCGGGCGGCGGTGCTGCTCGAGCTCGGCGCCGCCAGCCACCGCGCCGGCGAGGCGATCGACGCCCAGCGGGCGCTTGCCGCGGCGGCCCAGATCGGCCGCGATCTCGGCGACCCGGAGGTGCTGGGCCTGGCGGCGATCGGCTACGAGGAAGCCTGCTGGCGCCCGGGGCTGCCGAACGGCGAGGCGGTGCTGATGCTGGAAGAGGCGTTGGCCGCGGTCAACGAGGCCGGGGATGGCCACGAAGAGCTGCGGATCGGCCTGCTCGCCGGGCTCGCCCGGGCGGTGGGGCTGCAGGGCGACGCCGAGCGCGGCGCGGTGGTGCGCGACAGCGCTATCGCACTGGCGCGGGAGATCGGCGACCGCCCCGGCCTCGCCAGGGTGCTCTGCGGCTCCTACTGGTCGCGCGGGGCGACCCCGCTGGAGGAGATCCTCGCGATGCTGACCGAGGCGCGCGACATCGCCTCGGAGCTCGGCGATGCCGAGGCCCACGCCGATGCGATCGCCTGGCGGGTGCCGACCTTCGTCGCGCTCTGCGATCTGCGGGCGGCGCGGGCAGAGGTCGCGCTCCTGCTGGAGCTGGCGGAGCGGACCGCGCAGCCGTTCGTCAACCACGTCGCCGAGCACTACGGGTCGGCGGTCGCCCTCGGCGACGGAGCCCTCGCCGAGGCCGAGCAGCGCGCGATCCGCTCTCACGAGTGGAGCCGGCTGCTGTCCGGGCGCGACGCCTCGGGCACTTTCGGCATCCAGATGTTCGGGATCCGCCGTGAGCAGGGGCGGCTCGCCGAGCTGGCGCCGGCGGTGAGGATCCTGGCCGGCGATCCCGGGCGCCAGGGCCCCTGGCAGCCGGGCCTGGTCGCGGTGCTGGCCGAGCTCGGGATGGAGGCGGAGGCGCGGCGGGAGCTGGCCGGGATCGCTTCGTCCGGGATCGACGGGTTCAGGGCGTCGCTGTGGCTGGGGACGCTCGTGTATCTGACCGACGCCTGCTCGGCCCTCGGCGACGAGGCGATGGCAGCGCTGCTGTACCCGGAGCTCGAGCCGTTTGCCGGGGGGAACGTGATGATCGGGCATCTCGTCGCCTGCTACGGGTCGGCTGACCGCTACCTGGGGATGCTCGCGGCGACGCTGGGCGAGGCGACGCGGGCCGAGGAGCACTTCGAGCGGGGGCTGGAGCTGAATCGCGAGATGGAGGCGCGGACCTGGCTCGCCCACACCGCCTACGAGTACGGGCGCTTCTTCCGGGGCAGGGGCAGCGGGGCGGCCGCACGAGCCGATGCCCTGCTGGGCGAGGCCGCGACCCTGGCAGACGAGATCGGGATGGTGGGCCTGCAGGCGAAGATCGGCTCGCTCGGCGTTTCGCGTCCGGCCGCGGGCCTGCCCGCTGGGCTCTCGGCGCGGGAGGCGGAGATCCTGGCGCTGGTCGCGAGGGGCCTCAGCAATCGCGAGATCGGCGTCGAGCTCGCGATCAGCGAACACACCGCCGCCAATCACATCCGCAGCATCCTGCGCAAGACCGACTGCGCGAACCGCACCGAGGCCGCCTCCTTCGCCCACCGGCACGGAATCGCTTCCCAATCGGGTTGAAACCGCGTTACGATCAACCGGTGCCCCTTTTCATGATCGAGCGGAGCTTCGCCGACCAGCTCGATCTGAGCGAGGGCGACGTCGAGCTGATCGAGGAGGTCAACGGCGACGAGGGCGTCCGCTGGCTCTTCTCCTTCCTCAGCGCCGACCGCCGGCGCACCTATTGCCTCTACGAGGCGCCGTCCCCCGACGCGATCCGCGCCGCCGCTCGGCGCGCCGACGTCCCGGCCGACGAGATCGTGGAGGTCGGCCCCGCGGTGCCGCAGTTCGCCGGCCGCCTGCGCGATTGGGCCGACGCGGTTCCCCCTGCCCCATAAGGGCAGGGTCAGGGTTCGATTCCTGTCGGGCGCGTCCGCTGTGCCACCCTCAGCCGAGCCGTTCGGCGAGGCCGACGACGATGCCCTCGGGGCCGCGGATGTAGCAGAGGCGGTAGATGTCGTCGTACCGGGCGATCTCGCCCAGAAGCTCGGCGCCGTGGTTGCGGAGGCGGGCAACGAGGTCGTCGAGGTCGTCGACGGCGAACATGATGCGGCGGATGCCGAGGGCGTTGGAGGGGGCGTCTTCGGGCTCGGCTCTGACCGGGGGCGGGGCGTGGAACTTCGAGAGCTCCACCCGGCCGTGGCCGTCCGGCGCCTGCATCATCGCGATCTCGGCCCGGACGCCCTCGAGCCCGACGGTCTGGTCCACCCAGGGCCCCTCGACCGTCGTCCCGCCCGCCGGCTCCATCCCGAGCTCGGCGAAGAACGCCTTGGCCGCCTCCAGGTCCTCGACGACGATGAGGACGTTGTCCATCCGCTGAAGCGCCATGTCCTGGCAGCGTAGGCGGTTGGGCTGACGGCCATCCGTCGCAAGGCTATAAACTCAGATATTCTTGATCATTTCTCCCGGACCGGGTATGGATGTGCTGCCTCCCGGATCGAATCGGGCGGCAGTAAATGGATAGGAGAAAGGGAACAAGATGCGACGCACGCTCAAGAAGGTTGGGCCGGTTTTGCTTGCAGTGCTGGCCTTCAACGCTGCCGCGGCAGGTGCCTCGTCCGCGCAGTCGTTCACAGCACCGCTTACCCGACCACGTTGACCGGGTCAAACACGAGCAGTCATGTTTTCACGATCGGTGAATTCAAAGTGACCTGTTCGGTCGCAAACGGCACTGGCACGCTGACCGCGGCGTCGGAAACCGCCAGCCTCACCCCCAGTTACGAAGGATGCGAATCGCTGGGAATGAAAGCCGAAGTAAAGCCAAATGGCTGCGAAGCCGCGCTCCATCAGACACGAGCCCCCTCGAGGTGGAGCCGATGTCTGCGGGGGCGTTGACTTCGGCGCAGGCGGATTTAGGCTGACTCCGTGGCCAAGTGGGGAGTCCTCGGCGTCCTGGCGGCAGCGCAGTTCCTGATGGTCCTCGACCAGGCGGTGATGAACGTGGCGATCTCGCAGCTGGTCGCCGACTTCGACACCACGGTGACGACGATCCAGGCGGTGATCGCCTTCTACGCGCTGGTGATGGCCTCGCTGATGCTTACCGGCGGCAAGCTCGGCGACCGCTGGGGACGCCGCCGCGCCTTCATGATCGGGCTCGTCATCTACGGCTCGGGCTCGGCCCTGACCGCCGCCTCCTGGAACGTGCCCTCGCTGGCCCTGGGCTGGTCGGTGCTCGAGGGGATCGGCGCCGCGCTGGTGCTGCCGGCGATGGTCGCGCTGGTCGCCGCCAACTTCCAGGGCCAGGACCGCGCGGTCGCCTACGGCGTCCTCGGCGGCGTCGCCGGCGCCGGGATCGCGGTCGGGCCGATCCTCGGCGGCTGGGCGACCACGGAGCTGAGCTGGCGGGTCGTCTTCGTCGGCGAGGTCGTCGTCGCGATCGGCATCCTCATCGGCACCCGCTGGATCCGCGAGGCGGCCGTCACCGCCGCGCATTCGGCCCTGGACTGGGTCGGCAGCGTCCTCTCGGCCGCCGGCCTCGGCCTCATCGTCCTCGGCGTGCTGGAGGCGAGCACCTGGGGCTGGCTGCGCCCCCGCAACTCGCCGCTGGAGCCGCTCGGCTTCTCGCTCACCCCCTTCGTCATCGCCGCCGGCGGAATCCTCGTCGCCCTCTTCGTCAGCTGGGAGCGGCGGCGCGAGGAGGGCGGCGGGGACCCGCTCCTCCATCTGCGCCTGCTCCGCGTCCCCTCGCTGCGCGGCGGCGTGGCGATGCTGCTTGCCCAGAACCTGATCCTGATGGGCGTCTTCTTCACGGTCCCGCTCTTCCTGCAGATCGTCCTCGGCCTCGACGCGCTGGAAACCGGGGTGCGGATGCTGCCCGCCTCGGCCGGCCTCTTCCTCAGCGCCATCGCCGGCTCGGCCCTGGCCAAGCGCTTCCCGGCGCGGACGCTGGTGCGGGCGGGGCTCGTCGTCCTCCTGGTCGCGATCCTCCTCCTCCTCGACACGATCGAGCCCGAACTCGACAACGCCAGCTTCCTCGTCGCGATGGGCGTGCTCGGGATCGGGATGGGGCTGATCGTCTCCCAGCTCGGCAACGTCGTGCAGTCCTCGGTCGGCGACGCCGACCGCAGCGAGGCGGGTGGCGTCCAGAACACCGCCCAGCAGCTCGGCTCCTCGCTCGGCACGGCGTTGCTCGGCGCGGTCGTCGTCACCGGCCTCCTCACCAGCTTCTCGAACACCGTCGCCTCCAACCCGCAGATCGAGAGCGGGGTCCAGGAACAGGTGCAGACCCGGCTCAGCTCCGGCGGCAGCTTCGTCCCGGCGAGCGAGGTCGAAGCCGCGGCGCAGAAGGAGGGGCTCGACCAGCCGACGGTCGACGCGCTCGTCTCCGATTACGAAAGCTCGCAGTTGAACGCGCTGAAAACCGGCTTCCTCTTCGCCGCCTTCCTCACCCTCGCCTCGTTCCTGGCGACCCGGCGTCTGCCGACCCGCCGCTTCGACGAGCTCGGCGACGACTCCGAACCGGACCCCGCTATAGCGGGGTCAACTGCGTAGTGGTTAGGGCGCCAGCCTGACCGGCAGCGATTTGAGCTGGTTGAGGAAGCCGGACTCGATGTAGACCGGGGCGCCGGCGATCTCCGTCTTCGGGTAGCGGGCCAGCGTCTCTTCGAGCAGGATCTTCAACTCGAGCCGGGCGAGGGCGGTGCCGAGGCAGAAGTGGCGGCCGCCGGCGCCGAAGGCCTGGTGCTCGGGATTGCGGAGGACGTCGAAGCGGTCGGGGTCCTCGTAGCGCGATTCGTCGCGGTTGGAGGAGGCGTACCACATCACCACCTTGTCGCCCTCTTTGATCTGCTGCCCGCCGAGCTCGGCGTCCTTGGTCGCGGTGCGGCGGAAGTGGGCGAAGGCGGGGAACATACGCAGCGCCTCCTCGACCGCGCCGGGGATCAGCGACGGGTCGTCGACCAGCAGCTGCCGCTGGTCGGGGTTTTCCATCAGCGCCCGCATCGCGCTCGAGTAGGTCGCTTTGGTGCTGTCGTTGCCGGCGGCGACGAGGAGGAAGAAGCCCATCACGATCTCGTGCTCCTCCAGCTTCTGCCCTTCGACCTCGGCGTGGACGAGGACGCTGGTCAGGTCGTCGGTCGGGTTCTCGCGGCGCGCCGCGATCATCGCGCTGCAGCGCTCGAAGACGAGCTGGATCGCCCGCTGGATCGTCGCTTCGACGTCGGAGACGTCGGGGCTGTAGTCCGGGTCGTTGGCGGCCAGGGCCATGTTCATCAGGTCGGCCCAGACCGCGTCGTCCTCCTCGGGGATGCCCATGAAACTGCCGATCACCCGCGAGACGGCGGGCTGGGCGACCTCGGTGACCAGGTCGCACTCGTCGCGCCCCTCGAGCCGGTCGAGGGTGCGGACGACAATGCGGCGGATCTCCTCCTCGTGGGCGGCGATCCGCTTCGGCGTGAAGCCGGCCTGGAAGAGCGCCTTGATCCGGTCGTGCTTGGGCGGGTCCATGCCGATGAACATCGCCCGCGCCAGCTCGATCGGGAAGACCTCGTCGATCACGACGACGCCGCCGAGTTCGGAGGAGTAGGTCTGCCAGTCGCGGCTGACGGTGTGGACGTCGTCGGCGCGGGTCACCGACCAGAAGCCCTTCGCCTGCGGCAGCTCGGTCACCTTCGAGGTCCAGTGGACCGGGCACTCGCTGCGCATCCGCTTGAAGAGATCCTGGGGCGGGCCGTTCTCCCAGTGCTCGCGATCGAGCACGAGGGCGTCCTCGACGTTCCCTCCTCCGGCGGCGATCTCGGCTTGGTCGGCCACGCGCCGGGGATACTACTGGCTGGCTGGCCAGTTTTGTCAACACCCAAAAGTGGGTAGGGACCTTCTCATCGTTGACGGAGGGCGAAGAGGAGGGTGATGTGAGAAGGCTGATCGGTCTCGGCTCCGTCCTGGCGGCGCTGCTGCTTCCCACTGCCGCTGCCGCGGCGACTTTCGATGCCCACGGCAGCGTCGAACAGGTCTACGCGACCGGCGTTCCCGCCGGCGCCCCGGTCTCACTCCTCGATGCCGCCGGGGAAGAAGTCGCGACGAAGAGCGCCGACGAACTCGGCGGCGTCCTCTTTCGCAACGTCGCGCCGGGCAGCGGCTACCGGGTCCACCTCGCCTCCGCCGAAGAATCGCCGCCGCTGGCGGTCCTGACCACCCAGTCGGCGCCGCCCGACGCCTCGATCTACCACCAGTCGATTCCCTCCAGCGGCTACGGCTACCTGACCACCCGCGACGGCACCAAGCTGGCGATCGACGTCCACCCGCCCCAGGACGTGACCAAGGTCCTGCCGGGGGCGGAGATGCCCCCGCTGCCGAGCGGCCCGACCCCGACCCTGATCGAGTACTCCGGCTACGGCTACGCGAACCCGGCCGGACCCGAAAACGGGATCTCGATCATCGCCAACCTGATGGGCTTCACGGTGGTCGACGTCAACATGCGGGGCACCGGCTGCTCCGGCGGCGCCTACGACTTCTTCGAGCCGCTGCAGAACCTCGACGGCTACGACGTGGTCGAGACGATCGCCCACCAGCCCTGGGCCCTGCACAACAAGGTCGGGATGATGGGCATCTCCTACGGCGGTATCAGCCAGCTCTTCACCGCCGCCACCCGGCCGCCCGACCTGGCGGCGATCTCGCCGCTCTCGGTGATCGACAACACCCAGACCACGCTCTACCCCGGCGGCATCCTCAACACCGGCTTCGCCCTCGAATGGGCGAAGGAGCGGGTCCACGACGCCGAAGCGGCGGGTCCGTCCTCGGGCCAGGAATGGGCCTACAAGCGCATCCAGGAAGGCGACGCGACCTGCGCCGCGAACCAGGCGCTGCACCCCGAAGCGGTCGACCTGCTGGGGAAGATCGAAGAAAACAGCCACTACCGGCCCGAGGTCGCCGACCCGCTCTCGCCCGTCACCTTCGTCGACAGGATAGACGTGCCGACCTTCATGGCCTGCCAGTGGACCGACGAGCAGACCGGCGGCCACTGCCCGACCCTGGCCGAGCACATGACCGGCACGCGGAAGAAGTGGTTCACCTTCACCAACGGCACCCACGTCGACTCGCTCGACCCGGCCACCTTCGACCGCTGGTTCGACTTCCTCGAGCTCTACGTCGCCAAGCGGCCGCCGATCCTCGCCTCGGCCGCGGTCAACGCCGCGGCGCCGCTGATCTACCAGGAAGCGATGGGGATGCCCGGCGTGACGCTGCCGCCGGACCCGATCCAGGCGCAGCCGACCTACGCCACGGCGCTGAGCGCGTTCGAAAACCTGAAGCAGGTCCGCGTCCTCTTCGACAACGGCGCCGGCGGCCTCTCGCCGGGGCGGCCCTACCCCGGCTTCGAGAAGTCCTACGACAAGTTCCCGGTGCCCGGGACCGAAGCAAGGGCCTGGTTCCTCGGCCCGGAAGGGGGGCTCAGCACGAGCCCGCTCGCCGGCTCGGGCAGCGACGAATTCACCTGGGACGCGAGCGCCCTTCCCAAGACCGATTTCAGCGGCGACACCGGCTCCGGCGAAGGCGGCCTCTGGACGGCGCTGCCCGAATACCACTGGGAACAGAGTCCGGCCGGGAGCGCCGTCTCCTACCTCACCGCCCCGCTGAGCACGAACACGACGGTGGTCGGGGCCGGCGCGGTCGACCTCTGGGTCCGCTCCTCGACCCCGAACGTCGACCTGCAGGCGACGATCGGCGAGGTCCGGCCCGACGGCAAGGAAACCTTCGTCCAGAACGGGTGGGTGCGGGCGAACGAGCGCAAGCTCGACGCCGAAAAGAGCACCCCGCTGGAGCCGGTCCTGAGCCTTCGCGAAGCCGACGTCGAACCGATGCCGAGCGGCGAATTCGTGCCGGTCACGATCCCCCTGTACTACGAGGGGCACGCCTACCGGGCCGGCTCCCGTATCCGGGTCACGATCGCCGCCCCCAACGGCACCCAGCCGATCTGGGCTTTCGACCAGACCGAACCCGAAGGCAGTGCCCAGGTCGCGATCGCCTACGGCGGCAGCACCCCGTCGAACCTCCTGTTGCCGGTCGTTCCCGGCACCCACGTCCCCACCGGCCTGCCGCCCTGCCCGGGCCTGCGCGGCGAGCCGTGCCGCGGCTACCAGCCGCTGGGGAACCGCCCAGCGGCGCCCTGAGCGCCGCCGCGGCGCGGGGTCCGCCTCAGCCTTCGACGACCCGCTCGATCAGCCCCGCGGCGACCTCGGTCCCCCGCGCAGCCTGCAGCCGCCGCGAGGTCCGCTGCAGGGCCGCCGCCAGCTCGCGGTCCGCGAGCAGGTGCTCGACCGCCGAGGTCAGTTCCCTGCCCGTGTGGCGGTAGGTGTCGAGGCGGATGCCGAAGCCCGTCTCCTGCAGGCGCTGGGCGTTGTCGTGCTGGTCCCAGAAGATCGGCAGCGCGACCATCGGCTTGCCGAAGCAGAGGGACTCGGTGACAGTGTTGTTGCCGCCGTGGGTGATCACCAGGTCGACCTTGGGGAGGATTTCGGTCTGGGGGAGGAACTCCTCGCCGGCCATGTTCGGCGCCAGCTCGAATTGATCGGCCTGCGGGCCCTTGGAGACGACGACGCGGTAGGGCGCCTCGGCCAGCTCCGCGATCAGCTTGCGCATCAGCTCGACGTCGGCAGAGCCGAGCGAGCCGAGGCTGAGGTAGAGCAACGGGCCGTCGCCGTCGCGCAACCGCTCCGGCACCTCCCAGGCCGGGTCGGTCGCCCGCACGCTCGCCTGCAGGTTGTGCCAGGTGGGGCCGAGCGGGTAGGCGCGCCGGTAGTCGACCTCGTCGGGGTACAGGTACATGTTCAGCCAGGGGCTCTCGTGGATGAAGTCGCCGGCGGGCAGCGGCGGCGCCCCGCGCTCCTGGCAGAACTCGCTGAAGCTGGCGTGGATCTCCCGGTGGGCCTCGCGGTAGGCGACCCAGTACTCGTCCCAGCCGCCGCGCCCGGCGACCGGCAGGCCCGAGAACGGCGGCGGCACCTCCGGGTCCTTCACCTCGGTCGGGTTGCAGGAGACGATCCGCCCCCAGGGCCGCCCGCAGGCGATCAGCGCCGGGAAGGTGACGACGTTGTCCTCGACGATCAGGTCCGGCCGCAGCTCGTCGAAGATCTCCAGCAGGCGGTCGTCGACGTAGCGGGCGCCGTCGATCAGCGCCTGGAAGGTGGGGCCGATGAACTCGCTCAGCTGCTCTGTGGTCGACTTGCGGAAGACCGGCGCGGTCTCGCGGATGAAGTCCTTCCAGAACTGTCCCGGCGCTTCCTCGGTCTCGGGCGGCGGCGTCAGCCGCATCAGCCGCTCCTCGAACCCCTGCGCCTCGAGCGTTCCGGCGAAGGACTCCTCGACGATGAAGACGACCCGGTGGTCGCGCCTGCGCAGCACGTCGCCGATGCCGACGCAGTTGTTGGTCGGTCCGAAAGCGCCCTCGGGGAAGAAGACGATCGTCCTGCCCTCGCCGCTCATCGCCGCATCTTCGAGAAGGCGCGGCCTCGTGGCAATGGCCGGGGTGGAGGACGGCGCCCCCCGCCGTTCGCAGTTATGGAGCTACGCGGTACTTCTCGTACGAACGTCGGCGATCCGGGACGCCGAGCCGCGGTGGCCCTACTCTCGATCCATGGTCGCCGCCCTCGGGCTATCGGACAAGCTCAGTCACTTCACCCACGACTCCATCACCGCGATGGCCGCGATCCTCGCCTGCGTCGTCCTCTTCGCCTACTGGATCCTCAAGGCCTGAGCGCCGGCCATCAGGGCGATCACCCAGATCGACATGCTTCTTCAGTAGCTGCACATCAGTAGCTGCACAGGCAATTGGTAAACCACCCCAATGCGGGTAGCCGGACCATGTGTTCGACTGGCTCAGCAACGCGGTAGGGCATAGCCCGCTCACCTATCTCGTCGTCTTCTTCGCCTCCGGCGCCGACGTGCTGTTCCCGCCGATCCCCTCGGAGACGATCGTGATCACCGCCTCGGTCCTGGCCGCGCAGGGGGAGCTGGTGATCTGGTTCATCGTCCCGCTGGTCGCCCTCGGCGCCTTCCTCGGCGACAACATCAGCTACTTCCTCGGCCGCTGGATCGGCGACCCGGTCGCCGACCGCCTGTTCAGCGGCGAGAAGAACCAGGCGCGGCTGCGGTGGGCGGAGTCGGCGCTGCGGCGGCGGGGACCGATGCTGATCGGGATCGGCCGCTTCATCCCCGGCGGCCGCACCGCGACCACCTTCGCCGCCGGCACCCTGGAGATGCCCTACCGCCAGTTCGCTCTCGCCGATGCGATCGCCGCCAGCCTCTGGGCGCTCTACGCCTCGATGCTCGGCTACCTCGGCGGCGAGACCTTCAAGGAAACCGTCTGGCTGCCGCTGCTCTGCTCGGTCGGGATCGCGATGCTGGTCGGGCTCGCGCTCGAGGGCTGGCGCCGCTTCCAGCGCCGACGCGGCAAGGACGTCCTCGGCGACGAGCTGCCCGAAGGGGCGGTCGACTGAGCCGCCCCCGGGCCACGCGCGGGCCATCCGAGCCCGACCTCCGCGTCTGCTTCAATCATCGGACCAGAGAAAGGAGGTGGTCCTAACTTGATTCACATGCTTGATGGGACTCTGGAGGTGCAGGGCCGCTAGGCGCCGCACTGGTTCGGGCGTCCGGCGGAATCCACCCCGGGCACCGGCGTTACGCAGGGAGCCGGGTCTTGTCCCGCTCGGCAGCGATTCCCGCGTTCGTTTCCATGCACCAGTCGAGGGCCGCCTCCGGGCGGCCCTCGTTTTGGTACGCCCGGCATGGGCAGCAGCTCGGGGGTGAAAGTCCCCCGTGGATCAGATGACCGAAACCACAAGCCGAAGCCAACTGCGTCGCCGCGAGGCGGGGTGGGAAGGAAGGTGGAGGCGAAATCGCGACCCGAGGAACACGAACCGCATAGAAGGCGGGGCGGTCCGGACGAGGCGGCCGAACACGCCGAAGTCCGGGTCATCAAGGGACCGCAACGTAGATGCGGCGGGTGCGCGAGGAAGGTTGCTGCCCTCGGACCCGCACGTCCGGTGGTGTGGGAGGGGCGGGGGTAAGCCCCGCCCCTACCCGATCCTCCTCTCCTTCGCTGTTCCTTTGCCGGGAATAGTCGGGCAAAGGAACAGCGGAAGGAGAGAGTCAGGGGGCGGTTGCCTCGAGGCCTTCGTCGGCGCCGCTGAGGAAGTGGGAGGCGATCCGCCAGCGGCGCTGCAGGACCGGTTCGACCGTGGTCGAGCTGCAGCCGGCTTCCGCGACGCATTCGCCCCAGTCGTTGGCGGCCTCGATGTAGCGGTTGAAGGCCTGCTCGGCGGGGGTGCCGACGGCACTGAGGCAGTCGATCCGGACCCGGTCGATCGGGATCTTCTCGTAGGTCGAGCGGATGCCGCGGACCTCGGCGACGTACTGGTCGTAGGTGAGGCCGACGGCGAGGCGGCGGCGCAGCGAGTCCATCGAGGCGACGAAGCTGCCGAGCTGCGTCTGGCACGGCCCGCCAGGGGAGGCCGTCGCTCTCGCTCCCCGATCCTGCCGCGGCTTGCTCGGGACCGTGGTCGGGCCGCCCGTCGAGCCGCTGGCGACGGTGGCGGCAGTTCCGGCGGTCGTGGTCGGGCCGCCGCCCCCGCAACCGGCGAGGAGGACCGCGAGCAGGGCGCAGCCGGTGAGGATCAGCCGGGCGGGCACGGCGGCAGTCTACGTCGTGTAGAAAGCTCTCTCGTGTGGCGAAACGGCAGCCTCGGGAGGACGATCGGCGCCCTGCTGCTCGCGCCCGTGGTGCTCCTCGCCGCCGCGGCGCCGGCCGCGGCCGCGCCGAAGGTCCTGGTCGTCGGCGACAGCCTCGAGGAACTCACCTCGCCCTACCTCAGCCGCTACCTGCCCGGGGTCGAACTCGTGGTCAACGCCAAAGGCGGCTACAACAGCTACCAGATCTTCGACCTCTTCCAGGAAAGCTACGAACCCTCCGACTCGGTGATCGTCTTCGACGCCGGCACCAACGACAACCCCTCCTATCCGCAGATCCTCGCCCGCAACCTGGCCAAGGTCGCGGAAACCGTCGGCGACCGCTGCATGGTCGTGCCGACGATCCACGGGCTGCACCCGGGCGGGGTCAGCGACGCCGGCAAGAACCGCGCCGTCGCCGAATTCGCCGCGGCCCGGCCGGGGACGCAGGTGCCCGACTGGAACGCCATCGTCGCCACCCATCCCGAGCTGATGCAGGCCGACGACCTGCACCCGATCGCCGAAGGCGCCGACTACCGCGCCCAGCTGATCGCCCAGGGGGTAGACGGCTGCCTCGCCTACGAGCAGGCGCGGGCGAGCGCGCCGCCGGAACCGGCGGCGGGCGAACCGCGGCCCGAAGTCGAGCCGATCGCGACCGTCGGCAAGCTGCAGGCGCGCCAGGCCGCGGTGATGGGCGCGATCCGCGCCGGGGTCCTGCGGCAGGCGGCGGCGTCCCTCCTCGCGGGCGCGATCCTCGGCGGCCGCTGAGAGACGGCGGCGCGAGATGTCAACCTGTAGGCATGGAGCTGCCGCATGAGTGAGGTGGTGATGCCCCGCCTCTCGGATTCGATGGAGGAGGGGACGATCCTGACCTGGCTGAAGCAGGTCGGGGACGAGGTCGCGGTCGGCGACGAGCTGGTCGAAATCGAGACGGACAAGGCGAACATGGCCTACGAAGCGGACGTCGCCGGCACGCTCCAGGAGATCCTGGCCCAGGAGGGGGACACGCTGCCGATCGGGGCGCCGATTGCAAGGATTGACGGGAATGGTTCTTCCTCTTCAGGACAGAGCGCCGGGCCAGCGGGTCCTGTCACGGCAGGGGACCCACCACCCCTTCCGGTAGCTAAAGCTTCCTCAGGGGCGGTTCCCCCTGCCGTGCCACCCGCTGGAGAGGCGGAGATGTCCCAGGCTCAGACCGCCCCGGTCTCCGCGGATGGCGAGAGGATCAAAGCGTCGCCGCTGGCTCGACGGCTCGCTAAGGAGCGGGGCCTTGAGCTTTCACAGCTGAGAGGGACGGGGCCTGGGGGGCGGATCGTGAAGTCGGACGTGGAAGCCGCGAAAGCTCCGGCGGGTGACGCTGTAGGGGGGACCATGTCTGAGGAAGCTTTAGCTACCGGAAGACATGGTGGGTCCCCTGCAGCGGCAGGGCCCGCCGGCCTAGCGCCCGGTCCCTCACTCGAGACCGCCAAGGGTGAAACCAAGGTCCAAGACCTCAACAAACTGCAGCAGACGATCGCCCGGCGGATGGCCGAGTCGAAGGCGACCGCGCCGCACTTCTACCTGACGATCGAGATCGACATGGGGAAGGCGGTGGAGGCGCGGGCGGCGCTGAAAGCAGCGGCGCGCGAGGGCGACGTGGTGCCCTCCTACAACGACATGGTCGTGAAGGCGTGCGCGATCGCCCTGCGCGAGCAGCCGAAAGCCAACGGCGCCTACCGCGACGGCCGCTTCGAGCTCTACTCGCGGGTCAACGTCGGCGTCGCAGTCGCCGCACCCGAGGCCCTGGTCGTGCCGACGATCTTCGATGCCGACCGCAAGGGCCTGCGCCAGATCGCCGCCGAGACCCGCGCCGTCGCCGCCAAGGTGCGTGACGGCTCGGTCACCCCGCCGGAACTGTCGGGCGGCACCTTCACCGTCACCAACCTCGGGATGTACGGGATCGAGGTCTTCGACGCGGTGATCAACATGGGCCAGGCGGCGATCGTCTCGATCGGCGCGATCCGCGAGATCCCGGTCGTCCGCGACGGCCAGGTCGTCCCCGGCCGGGCGATGAAGGCGACGATCGCCTGCGACCACCGCATCCTCTACGGCGCCGAGGGCGCCGAATTCCTCGCCCGCGTCAAGGCCCTGCTCGAGGAGCCCGTCACCCTCGCGCTCTAACTCGGCCGCACTGCCAGCCTGCGCGAGGCTGGGATTACTCCAGCTCCGGCGGCAGCGCCTTCGGGCCGTCGGGGTACATGTGTTGCAGCTGCTCCTCGCTCATCTCCAGGGTGCTGGCGATTCCTTCCCGCGGGGCGCCGACCACCAGCCAGAGCTGGTCGGCGTCGGTGTCGTTGAAGAGCTGGCGCACCGTGTCCGGCTCGACCAGCAGCGCGTCGAGCCGCCGCAGGGTCAGCACCTCCTCGCCGATCCGCACCCGTCCCGTCCCCTCGAGCAGGACGTAGAGCTCCTCCTGGCTGAAGTGCCGGTGCTTCGTCGAAGCCTTGCCCGGCTCCAACCGCCACATCCGCGCCCCCAGGGAGGCCGCTTCGAGCTGCCCGCCGAGGTCGGTGTTGGGCGTCTGCATCTGGTTCGACCGGCGCCAGAATGCCTCGCCCGCCCTGAGCATCCGGAAGCCCATCAGGCGGGGACCGCCGGCTCGGGGGTTCCGCCGCCGCTGTCCTCCTCGGCGTAGCGCTCGAGCAGTGCTCGCTCCTCGCGGACTTTGGGGAAGAGGAAGAAGACGATCGCGGCGCCGATCAGGACGGCGACGATGCCGGCGGTGTAGGCCCAGTCCTCGCCGTGCAGGAAGGATGCCTGCGCCGCGTTGACGATCTGTGCGGCGTGATTGGGGTAGCGGTCGGCGAGGTCGGAGGCGCTGGAGAACGACTTGGTGAGGGAGTTTTCGACGCTTTCGGTGATCCGCGCCTGTTGGGGCGATTCGGCGATCGCCTTAGTCGCCGCCGAGGCGTAGCCGGCGGTCAGCAGGGCGCCGAGGATCGACTGCATGACGGCGCCGCCGAGGTCGCGCTGCAGGTCGGCGGTCGCCGAGGCCATCCCGGCGCGGGCCACCGGAACCGAGCCGGTCAGCGAGTGCGAGGCCGGGGTGCCGGCGAAGCCGACGCCGATCCCGACCAGGCCGTAGCCGAGCGCCACCTGCCAGTAGGCGCTGCCCTTTCCCAGAGGATCAGCATCGTCAGGAAGCCGAGCAGGCAGAAGAGGTAGCCGAGGAGCAGCGTGAAGCGGGCGCCCCGGGCCTCGACCAGCTTCGCCGAGCGGGGGGCGACGATCACCATCAGGACCGCCGCGGGCAGGATCGCCGCGCCGGCGCCGAGGGTCGAGTAGCCGAGCACGTTCTGGAGGAACTGCTGGCCGACGAACATCGCCGCCATCAGCGAGCCGAAGACGATGATCCCGGCGCAGGCGGCCACCCAGAAGATCCGCCGCCGCGCCACCGCGAGGTCGTAGAGCGGTTCCGGGGCCCGGCGCTGGCGCAGGACGAAAGCGCCGGCGGTGGCGAGGGCGATCACGATCAGCCCTACCGCGAGGCCGAGCTTGCCGGGGGCGGGTGCGAGGCTGATCCCCATCACCAGCGTCGCCACCATCACGATCGAGAGCAGCCCGCCCGGGTTGTCGACCGGGTTGGTCGTCTCGTTGACGTGGGCCGGGACGAAGCGCCAGGCCATCAACAGCGCCAGCGCCGCCAGCGGCAGGGTGACGAGGAAGACCGAGCCCCAGTCGAAGTGTTCGAGCAGCCCGCCGGAGAGCAGCGGCCCGAGCGAGGCGATCGCGCCGCCGAGCGCCGACCAGAGCGCGATCGCCCGCGTCCGGGCCGCGCCCGACCAGAGCGCGGTGATCAGCGCCAGCGTGGTCGGGAAGGCCATCCCGGCGGCGACGCCGCCGAGCAGGCGGGCGGCGAAGAGGACCCCGATCGAGCCGGCCAGCCCGGCCAGCAGCGAGGCCGGGATCGAGATCGCCATCCCCAGGATCAGCATCATCTTGCGCCCGTAGCGGTCGCCGAGGGCGCCGAGATAGAGGACCGAGGCCGCGAGCCCGAGCGAATAGCCGACGGCGACGAGGTTGAGCGTCGTCTGGCTGGCGTCGAAGGCCTTGCCGATGTCCGGCAGGGCGACGTTGGCGACGGCGAGGTTGAGGTTGGCGACGGCGGCGACGAGGATCAGCGCGGCGAGGACGAGCCCGGCGCGCCTCGGTGCGCTGGACTCCACCGGCTCAGACCTCGAGCCAGGTCCCTTTGGGACCCAGGTTCCGGAGCGGCGTCGGACCGATCTGGCTTTCGCAGCCCCAGGACTCGTGGATGTGGCCGCAGACGGCGAGGCGGGGGCGCTTCTCCTCGATTGCCCGCAGCAGCGCCGGGCTGCCGAAGTTGCCGTTGCCGCCGGCGCTGTCGCAGTGGTTCTTCGGCGGCGAGTGGAGGACGAGGACGGCGCCCTCGGGGCAGGCGGCGAGCATCTCGGTCGCCGCCTCGTCGTCGAGGTCGAAGCTCCAGCCCCACGGGGTGACCGGGATGCCGGCGCCGAGGCCGAAGAACTCGACCCCCTCGATCGTCGTCCCCTCGCCGTGGAGGACGGTGGCGCTGTCCCAGCCGACCACCGCCGCGCGGAGGGCGTCGACGGTCTCGTTGTTGCCGGGGACGAGGACGGTCGGCTTCTCGATCGCCGCCAGGGTGCAGATCGTCTCCGGCAATCCCTCGTGGACCGAGGCGAAGTCGCCGGCGCCGATCACGACGTCGGCCTCCGCCGACATCTCGGCCAGCCGCGCACCCTGGGCGAGGTCGCGGTGCAGGTCGCTGAAGGCGAGGATCCTCACGCGTCAAACCTAGCCGCTCGGCACACCGGTTCCTACTTTCGGGTTTTTAGGTTTCGCTTTAGTAGTGGGGTGCACCCTTTGGGAGTGGACGATCTCGTGCGCCGCCGCGAAGCCCCGGCAATCCCGTGGTGGCGACGAGCCCGCCGGGTGATCCTGATCGCGGCAGTCATCTGCCTGGTGCCCGTCGCCCTCTCCTGGGTCCACGCCCTGCGCCGCTCCCGCAACGTCAGCTGGAGCATCGCCACCGTCGAGTGGACCCGCGCCCACGGCGGCAACCCGATCGTCTCCCAGATCGAGAACTGGTACTACGAACTGAACGCCCCCTCGAAGGGCGGGCCGACGCTGAAGTCGCTGCCGCACGTCGGCGTCGCCGCCGCCGACGCGAAAGCCGCCGAACCCGAAGCCCAGATCTACCGGCCGCATCCGATCAAGCCGCTGATCCACCCGGCGCTGCCCGGCGAGGGCGTCTGGAAGGCCGCCTCGGCAACCGCCGGCAGACGTCCGCCCGTGCTCTTGACCACCTTCCGCAGCGACCCCGAATACCCGCAGTTCGTCGCCGGCGTCGCCTGGATCGACAGCGGCCGCACCCACCTCGCCTACGTCCCCGGCCTCGCCGAGCCGCCCGAACTCGAAAACCGCGGCCCGGCCGAGGTGCCGCCCGCCAGGCGCGGCCGCATCGCCGCCACCTTCAACGGTGGCTTCCCGCTGGAAACCTCGAACGCCGGTCTCGTCTACCGCGGCCAGGTGCTGGCGCCGATGGTCGACGGCATCGCGACCCTGGTCGAGTACCGCGGCGGCCGGGTCGACATCCGCCCCTGGGAGAGCGGCGAACACGTCAACCCGAAGATCGTCTTCGCGAAGCAGAACCTGCCGCCGATCATCGACGAAGGCAAGCTCAACCCGAATCTCAGCGACGGCCCCGAATGGGGGGCCACGGTCAACAACGCGATCCGCGTCTGGCGTTCCGGGCTCGGCGTCGACAGGCGCGGCAACCTGATCTACGCCGCCGCCAACTACCAGACGGTCGAATCGCTGGCGAAGATCCTGCAGCGGGTGGGCGCGGTGCGGGGGATGGAGCTCGACATCAACGAAGACTGGACCAGCTTCATCACCTACCGCCACCCCGGCGCCAGGGAACCCTCGACCGGCGGGCAGCAGCTCGTTCTCGCTGAAATCGTAGCGTCCACCGTAGCTCACGATGCGGCGCTTCGCTTTCCACTCCTTATACCGCGCTTCCTCTAGCGGCAACCGGCCGACCGCCTCGAGCAAGGCGGCCTCCTCGTCCCCGGAAAGGAAGCCCGGCAGATACCGCAGACCTTCGGGAAGCGGCCGCGCCTCGAAGAGCTCCTGTTGCTCGGTCATCGCTTGCCCTATGGGGACCGAATCATGATAGGACGGCGACGACATGGGTCCCGGCGCCGGTCACGCAGAGGCAACGACGCCGTGCAGAGCGAACTTGCGCCGATAGGCCGCCGGCGTCAGGCGCGTCTTGCGCTTGAACAAGCGTCGAAAAAACGCCGCGTTTTCGTAGCCGACCGCCGCGCTGATCTCGTCGACGGGCGCGCGGGTCCGCTCGAGCCGCCGCTTGGCCTCCTCGATCCGCAACGACTGCACGTAAGCGATCGGCGAAGAGCTCGTGGCCTTGCGAAACCGCCGCTCGAGACTGCGGCTCGGCAGTCCCGAGCGCCTGACCATCTCGTCAACGGGGTTTTGCACGGCGAAATGCGTTCGCAGCCACTCCTGGAGCGCACGCACCTCGCCGTCGCCATGGTCGGCCGGCGGCGCAAACGCGACGTACGGCGCCTGTCCCTCGGCGTGCCACTGCAACATCATCAGTCTCGCCATGGACCGGGCTGCCGTCGGCCCGACGTAAGTCGCGATCAAGTAAAGCGCAAGATCGTGCCAAGAGGTCACGCCCCCGGTCATCACGAGCTCCTGCCGCGCCCCCGCCGCGACGAGCACCTCCTCGCAACGCAGCTTGACCTGCGGAAAGTTGCGGCGGAACGTCGGCGCGAAGGCCCAGTGTATCGTTGCCTCGCGCCCATCGAGCAAGCCCGTCTCGGCAAGCAGAAGCACGCCGGTGCAGGTCGAGCATACTCGCGCGCCGGCGCCGTGCATGCGGCGCAGCCATGCGACGAGCTCCGGGTATCGCCCGCGCACCCAATCGACGCCCCGCACCATCATGAGCGGCACCACGACGATGTCCGTCCGCTCGATTTCGTGATGGGTGCGATGGGCTCCGAGCGGCAGCCCGCTCGCGCCCACCGCGTCCTCGGCGCTCGAGGCCACGATCTCGACCTCGAACGGCTGTGGCGGCACGTCGGGCTCTAGCCCCGAGAGCAGCCCGAAGGCGTTCAGCACCTCGAAAAGACCGGACAGCGGCGACACCTGCGCATCGGGTGTCGCGACCAGACTGACATGTCGGCGCAAAGGAGCCGGCGGCATGTGCTCTCCCATGGCGCGAATGAACCGATTGCGACGAATATGACGCTTACGCCTCGGCGTCGCAACCGCGACCCTGAACGAGACGCGTCGCCGAGCGGCGCCGATATTCAGGCATCGAGGAGCACCCCATGACTCAGATCCCGACTGCAACGCCGATCGAACGAATCGAGGAGCGCTACGCTGAGGTCATCGGCACGCGCGAACGGCTCCGCGAGCTCGTCAAGGAGCCTTCGCGCTACGTCGCCGATAAAGTGATCGATCACTTGGATGACTACTGCCGCCGATTCGTCGCGGCGGCGCCGTTCGTCGTGGTGGCGTCGACGAACCGCGCCGGTGCCGTGGATTTGTCCCCGAAGGGGGATGCGCCGGGCTTCGTGCGAGTGCTCGACGAGCGCACGCTCGCGATTCCGGATCGGCTCGGCAATAACCGTGTCGACACCCTTTGCAACTTGCTCGAGGACGACCGTATCGGGCTCATCTTTCTCGTCCCGGCGAAGCGCGAGACCCTGCGCATGAGCGGACGCGCCGCGATCGTGCGCGACGAGAAGCTCAACGCGCGGCTCGCCCACGACGGCAACCCACCGGCGCTCGCGATCGTCGTCGACGTGCAGCGCGCCTTCTTCCACTGCGCCAAGTGCATGATCCGCTCCGGAATGTGGGACCCGACCCGCTGGCCCGACACGCGCGGTCTGCCTTCCCTCGCCGAGACCATGGTGCGGCACGGCAAGCTTACCGATCGGGTGGAGGACGTCGACGAGATCGTCTGCCGCGACGCCGTGGAGCGGCTCTACTGAGCGTATCGCTGGCCGGGCCGGCCGTTCGTCGGTATGCTCCGAGCGGCCGAGCCGTCGCTCCGAGGCGACAGGGCGCGCGACGCGCGACGGCCGCCTACGATGACAGCGTCGGCGGCGACGCCGCGGGGAAAATCAGGCCGATGGACAAGAGCGAAACGGGGCGCGAGTCGGTGGCGGCCGTCTATCGCGCCGAATCCCGCCGCGTGCTCGCGACGCTGATCCGCCTCCTCGGCAATTTCGACCTCGCTGAGGAAGCCCTGCACGACGCCTTCATGGCCGCCCTCGAGCAATGGCCGCGCGACGGCGCTGCCCGAGAACCCCCGCGCCTGGCTCGTCTCGGCGGGCCGCTTCAAGGCCATCGACCATCTGCGGCGGCGCGACCCGCTTCGATGCTTCGCTCCGGGAACTGGCGCAAACTGTGGAGCGAGGCGACGGCGGAACCGGATCCGGACGGAGACGTCGAAGACGACCGCCTGCGCCTGGTGTTCACTTGCTGCCATCCCGCGTTGGCCCCCGACGCCCGCGTGGCCTGACGCTGCGGGAGGTCTGCGGGCTGACCACCGAGGAAATCGCCCGCGCCTTTCTCACGCCGACCGCCACGCTCGCCCAGCGCATCGTGCGCGCAAAGAACAAGATCCGCGATGCCGGCATCCCGTACGAGGTGCCGGCCGCGCGGACGCGTTGCCCGAGCGGCTGGACAGCGTGCTGCAGGTGATCTACCTCGTCTTCAACGAGGGGTACTCCGCGACCGCGGGCGAGACGCTCGTTCGCGGCGAGCTCTCGGGCGAGGCCATCCGTCTCGGGCGACTGCTGCTCGAGCTGCTGCCGGAGCCCGAGGCCAAGGGCCTGCTCGCCCTGATGCTCTGCACGAATCCCGGCGTGATGCGCAGGTTCGCGGCCGGCGAGCCCGTGCTGCTCGAGACCAGGACCGCGGGCTCTGGGATCGCGAGCAGATCGAGGAGGGCCGCGGCGCTGGTCGAGCAGGCCTTGACGTCGGGACGCTTCGGGGCCTACAGCCTTGCAGGCCGCGATCGCGGCGGTGCATGCGGAGGCGCCGAGCGCCGCCGACACGGACTGGACCGAGATCGTGGGACTCTACGACCTGCTGCTGCAGGTCGCGCCCTCGCCGGTGGTCGCCCTGAATCGCGCCGTGGCCGTGGCCATGCGCGACGGGCCCGCGGCCGGCCTCGCCCTCGTCGACGGGCTGCTCGCGCCGGGCGAGCTGGCGGACTACCACCTGGCCCACGCGCCCGCGCGGATCTGTGCCGCCGGCTGGGCCGCAAGGAACAGGCGCGGGGGGCGTACACGAAGGCGCTGAACCTGTCTCGCCAAGGCCCCGAACGTGCCTTTCTCGAACGCCGGCTGCGCGAGCTCGACGAGGGTTGAGCTCAGCGAGGCCGCGCGGCCCGCGTTCGGCGAGCGCCGCGAATAGAACGGCGCGAACACCCGAATCCAACGCCTCGTCGTCGAACCGGCGCCGGCCCGTTCGACTAACCGGTAAGGAGCCGCCCGCCGGCCGAAATCGCGTAAAGCCGTTCGCCGCCATAAGGAGGACACATGAAATACCTGTGCCTGGTCTACAGCGAGGAAGACAAGCTGTATTCGTTGCCGGACAGCCCGGAGGACGCAGAGTGCAAGGCCTATGCGGAGAGCGTGGCCCAGAGCGGCTCGATGCTCGCGGCCGAGGCGCTGCAGCCGGTGCGCGCCGCCGTGACGGTGCGCCGCCGCGGCGGCAAAACGACGGTGACCGACGGTCCTTTCGCCGAGACCAAGGAACAGCTCGCCGGCTTTTACCTCATCGAGGCGAGAGACATGAACGCGGCGATTCAGATGGCGGGGCTGATCCCAGCGGCGCGGGTCGGCAGCGTGGAGGTGAGGCCGATTCGCGACCTCGAAATCTGAGATCGAGCGCCGGCGGCGGGTTTTCTGCGGCGCCGGCTTTTTTTTCGGTAGACTTGGGCGCCTGCACAGAAGGAGACCCACCGTCATGCTCAAAGCCACCGAAGGCTCGATCCTACCGACGACCATCACCGGCTCTCTGCCGCGGCCCCTACTGGCACTACCGAGAACCTCGGCATCGCGCACGTTCTCGAGGCGCATGCGGAACTCCCGCTTCCGCGAGCAGTACCTCGACGCGGTCGCCGTGCACCTCAAGGATCAGGAGGTGGCGGGCTCGACATCGTCACCGACGGCGACGCGCACTACGACGAGGAGGTGGCGGGCAACAGCTGGGTCAGCTATCCGCTGCTGCGCATGGCGGGCCTCGACGTCTCGAACGTGCACCCGAGCCGCATGCGGATCGGCGGCCCTCCTTTCCCGATGGGGCACATCCTGCACGACTATCTCGAGGCCCGAGTGCTGCCGAAAGTGGTCGGGCCGATCGGCCGCGGCAAGCTGCAATACGCGGCGATGTACAAGGCCGCGCAGCGCCTGACGAGCAAGCCCGTGAAATTCGGCACGGTCGGTCCGGAGCTGCTCGCGGCCTCGCGTCGAGGACGACTACTACAGCGATCCGGTCGAGCGCATCTACGCTTTCGCCGGTGCGCTGAACGAGGAGCTGCACGAGCTGGCCGACGCGGGCTGCCCCGCGATCCAGTTCGAGGAGCCGCAGATCCACATGATTCCGACGCGCGGCAAGGTGTTCGGCAAGGTCGACATGATGGGTTCGGTCGAGGTCTTCAACCAGCACCGTGCGGGGTCTCAGCGCCAAGACCGAGGTCTGGTGCCACACCTGCTGGGGCAATCCCGCCCAGCAGCGCATGTTCACGAAGGTGCATGAGCTACCAGCCGGCGCTCGAGGCGCTCGAACCACGTCGATGCGGACGTGATCACGTTCGAGTCCTGCAGCTCCGGCGGCATGGACCTCGAAGCCATCGGCAAGCACATCACGGACAAGAAGATCGCGATCGGCGTCATCGACCACCATTCGCTGCAGGTCGAGCGGCCCGATGAGGTCGCCGCCCATATTCGCAAGGCGCTCGAATACATCCCGGCCGAGCGGCTCGTCGCTGACCTCCGACTGCGGCATGGGCCGCGAGGGCATGAGCCGCCGCCACGCGCGCTACAAGATGATCTCCATGGTGCTCGGCACGAACATCGTGCGCAAGGAGCTCGGTCTGCCCGAGGCCGATTGCCTCGCGGCCGAGCCGGGGTATTCGCTCGCGTTCTGACCAAGCGGCCGGTCGACGCCGAGAACATCGGCGGCCAGGGCGGCGCACCGAGGAGGGACATCGTCGCAAAGGCCGAGGCGGGTCATCGTCGCAAAGATGCTGGAAATGGTACGCGGGGGTCCGGCGGCGGTAAACTCGGGCGCATCGACCATTCAGGCGCCCGAGCCGCCAAGCTGGAGCGCTCGCGCGGGCTGCCGACGCTTTGCTCGGCCTTGCGCCGCGAGACGTCGCGCCGTCCCCGCGGGGACGAAAGCCGATGCCGAACCGCTGGAGAACTGCGGCGCTAGCGCCGCTCGCCGCGGCGGCCGTTTTCTCGGCCGAGCGGCTGCTCTCGCCTGGCGAGCCCGCCGAGCGGGGGCCCGGCGTGCCGTCCGACTCTAGAGGCAACGCCGCGCTTCGGAGCGGGCTCGACCAGGCTCTTCCCTCCGCCCCGGGCGCCGCCGCCGAGCGAGCGGCGGCGCCGGCACCGGCGGTGCCGGCACCGGCGGTGCCCGAGGCGACCCTCGAGGCCGCGCCCGGCGCGGCCGCAACGGCGGAGCGCGCGGACGCGAAAGCCGACGAGCTGCTCGCCATGTCGGAGAGCTATCGCGCCACGACGTTGCTGATCGCGATCCAAAGCACCGGCTACGCCTGCCGCGACGCGACGGCCATCGAGCCTGCGGGCGCGGATCTGCCGGCGTGGCGCGTCGAGTGCGCGGACGGCCTCGCCTACTGGGTCGGCGTCGACGCCGCGGGCCGTGTTGCCGTAGAGCCGACTTACTT
Source organism: uncultured Actinomycetes bacterium (assembly GCA_963800355.1). GTDB lineage: Bacteria > Actinomycetota > Thermoleophilia > Solirubrobacterales > 70-9 > VAYN01. The sequence continues at coordinate 239,526 of CAWDAP010000003.1, forward strand.
CGGCGGCGTCCCCGAGCCGTTCGGCCAGTTACCGGAATCGTCTCCGGAGCAGAGACCATCGCTTCCGGAGCAGCAGCTCGCGCCGCCACGGCGGTAGGGCGTGCCGCGACAATCCGCAAGCACCGTCACCAACCGGCCCGTTATTGTTGCGTGGACCACCGGAAGCCTCGAAAGAACGGGGACCGGGCGCATCGGAACGGCGGGATCCAACATGAAAGTGCTGCTGACCGGCGCCGACGGTTTCATCGGCAGGCGCGTAAACATGGCGCTGCGCGCCGCGGGCCACGAGGTCGTTCCCGCCTCGCGGGCGCACGGCGTCGACTTCAACCGCATGCGCGAGCCCTCGACCTGGAGGCCGCGGCTCGAGGGAGTCGAGGCCGCCATCAACGCGGTGGGGATCATTGCCGAGTCGCGCGGACAGCGCTTCGCGGCGCTGCACCTCGAGGCGCCGGCCGCGTTGTTCCGCGCTTGCGTCGAAGGCGGCGTGCGGCGCGTGATCCAGATCTCGGCGCTCGGGGCGGACGCGCGCGCGTTCACCGCCTACCAGCGCAGCAAACTCGCCGCGGACGAGGTCCTGCGGAGCCTGCCGCTCGAGTGGTTCGTGCTGCGGCCGTCGCTCGTCTATGGCCCGGGCGGCCGCAGCGCGGCGCTGTTCGAGCGGCTCGCCTCGCTGCCCGTCGTGCCCCTCGTCGGCGGCGGAGCGCAGCGCATCCAGCCCGTCCACATCGACGACGTCGCCGCGGCCGTCCTCGCATGCCTCACGGCCTCGCCCCCCGGGAGAACCATAGACGTCGTCGGCCCGGAAGCGATGACATTTGCCGAATGGCTGCGGCGGCTGCGGGCCAGGCGCGGCGTACGCCCGGCGCGGGCGCTCCGCGTGCCGCTCGGTCTCGCGCTCGGCGCGGCGCGGGTCGCGCGCCACGTCGTTCCCCTGCTGCAGCCGGACAACTTGCGCATGCTCGAGGCCGGCAACACGGCTGACGTGCAGCCCCTGGCCCACCTCCTCGGAAGGATGCCGCATGCTCTACCTTAGTCTCAAATATCTGCATCTGCTGAGCATGGTGCTGCTGTTCGGCACCGGCCTCGGCACGGCCTGGTACAAGTGGATGGCCGATCGGAGCGGCAACGTCGAGCACATCGCCGTGACGAACCGGCACGTCGTGCTTGCCGACTGGCTGTTCACGACGCCCACCGTTCTGATCCAGCCGCTGACCGGCATCTCGATGATCCTGCTGGTACACCTGCCGTTCAGAACGACCTGGGTCGCCGCGAGCCTCGCCCTCTATGCCCTGGCCGGCGCGTGCTGGCTGCCCGTCGTGTGGCTACAGCTGCGCATGAGCCGGCTCGCGGCGGCGGCGGCCGCGGCGGGGCGCCCCTTGCCGCCGCTGTACTGGCGCTACGCCCGCATCTGGTTCTGGCTCGGTGTGCCCGCCTTCGCGGCCATGGTCCTCATCGTCATGCTCATGGTGTTCAAGCGGGTCTGAGCCATGGATGAGATCAACATCATGCGGGCCGCCCTCGGGTCGGAATGGAAGCGATTGCCCACGGCGCTGCGCGCTCACTACCAGAGCGCCGCGAACCGCGACATCGGCGTGCTCGACGTCGAGTACCCCCGCGGGATGCAACCGTATCTACAGGTCCTGCGTCTCTTCGGCGTGCTCGTGAATCGTCGCGGACGGAACATTCCGACGATCGTCGAGAAGCACGTCGAGGGCGGCATCCAGCACTGGCGGCGCGCGCTGCAGTTTCCGGACGGCAAAGAAATCGTGTTCGACAGCCGGTGGCTGCACGAGGGCGGTCGCCGCATCGTGGAATACGTCGGCCCGATGCTCGGGCTGTGCATGGAGCCGCGCGTCGAAGGCGAAGCGCTCGTCTACGAGGGCCGGTGTTTCGTCGTGAAGCTCGGAAGGCTGCGCCTGCGCCTGCCCGAGTGGCTCGTGCTCGGCCACACGACGATCGTCGAGCGAGCGCTCGACGAGACGCACTTCACCATGGACTTTCGTCTGCGCCATCCTCTATTCGGCGAGCTGTACCGGTACTCCGGGACGTTCACGACGCAGACGACCGGCTCCGCGGCTGCGGCGAGATAGCGCGTCAGGCGCCGTCGCTCCTTCCGGAAGACCGTCGATCGGCGGCGCCGATGCGCAGACCCGATACCGGTTCGAATAGATGCAGATCCGCAGCATCGAGGGCGAGCTCGGCGTCGGCGTCCTCGCGCACCTCGCTCTCGCCGCCGATACGCGCGACCATGGGCGCTCGTCCTCCGCGCCGCTCGTCACCGAGCGCAAAGTGCACATAGGTCTCGGCCCCCATCCACTCCACGACGTCGGCCCGCGCCGAGAAGACGGCGCTCGCACCGCCGCGGCTCGCCCGCTCGGCCGACCGCGCTTCACGAATATGCTCGGGCCGAATGCCCGCTACGAACGGGCCCTCTCGGCCGGCGAGTGCGGCGCGGAGCGGTTCGGGCAGATCGAGCTCCGCCATGGGCAAGCGCAGCCGGCTGTCGACGAGCTCGGCCGGCAGGAAGTTCATGCCGGGGAGCCGATGAAGCCGGCGACGAACAGGTTGCTCGGTGCGCTCGTAGAGCTCGCGCGGGCGTGCCGACCTGCTGCACGAATCGCCGGCGCGCAGCACGGCGACGCGATCGCCGAGCGTCATGGCCTCGGCCTGGTCGTGCGTGACGTAGACGGTCGTCGTGCCGAGGCGTTTCTGCAGCCGCGCGATCTCGGTGCGCATCTGCACGCGCAGCCGGGCGTCGAGGTTCGACAAGCGGCTCGTCGAGCAGAGAACGCGGCCGGCTCGCGCACGATCGCGCGGCCCATCGCGGCGCGCTGCCGCTGGCCGCCCGAAAGGCTCGCGGGGCGCCGGTCGAGCACGTCTGTCAGCTCGAGCATTGCGGCCGCGCTGCTCGACGCGGCTGCGAATCGTGCGCCGGCCGACCGCGTGACGGTGAGCGGAAAGGCCAGGTTCTCGCGGACGCGTCATGTGCGGATAAAGCGCGTAGCTTTGGAATACCATGGCCATGTTGCGGTCCCGCGCGTCGATCTCGTTAGCGCGCCGGCCGCCGATGACGGATCTCGCCGCTGCTCGGCACGTCGAGCCCGACGATCAAGTTCAGCAGCGTCGATTTGCCGCAGCCCGAAGGCCCGACCAGGATGAAGAACTCGCCGTCCCGCACGGTGAAGCTCGCGTCGCGAACGGCCGTCGTGCCGTCCGGGAAGCGCTTGCTGACGCGATCGAGCACAATCTCGGTCACGGCTCAGCCCTTGACCGCGCCCGCGGTCAGCCCCGCGACGATGCCGCCCCTGAAAGAGCAGCACGAGAAGGACGATCGGTATCGTCACGACGACGGAGGCGGCCGCGATCGCGCCCGTCGGCAGCTCGAACTGCGAAGCGCCCGTGAAGAACGCGATGGCCGCCGGCACGGTCCGCGCGCGGTCGGTGGAGGTCAGCGAAAGCGCAAACAGGAAGTCGTTCCAGGCGAAGATGAACACGAGCACGGCCGAGGTGAAAACGCCGGGCGCGGCGAGCGGCACGATGACGCGATGGAAAGTCTGGAACGGGGTCGCGCCGTCCACGCGCGCAGCCTTGTCGAGGTCCCAGGGAATCTCCCGAAAGAACGCCGACAGCGTCCAGATCGCGAGCGGCAGCGTGAACGTCATGTACGGCAGGATCAGGCCGAGCCACGTGTCGTAAAGCCCCGCGAGCCGCCAGAGGTCGAACAGCGGCCCGATGATGGCGATGGGCGGGAACATGGCGATCGAGAGCGCGGCCGCCGAGCACGACGCGCCGGCCCGGGAACTCGAGGCGCACGACGGCATAGGCCGCGAACGTCGCGAGCGCCACCGCGAGCAGGGTCGAAAGCGAGGCGATGCCGACGGAGTTGCGCAATGCCGCCGGGAAGTGCGCGTCGCGCAAGATCGCGCCATAGTGCTCGAGCGTCACGTGCGCCGGCAGAAAGCGGCGGTCGTCGAGCTCGGACGTCGGCTTCAGCGAGAGCGACACGATCCAAACGATCGGCAGCAGCGCGTAGCCGAGGACGACGAGGCTGCCGGCCGCCCAGTAGAGCCTCTCGAGACGGCCCCGGCGCCCGCCCTCATCGAGCGCCCTCGCCCGCCCTCATCGCCGCTGTCGCCGGCGCTCATCGATGGCCCCCGCTGCCCACGAGCGGCCCGCCGAGCGTCCTGACGAACGCGGCGGCGATCAGCAGCACGCAGATGAAAATCACGACGGACACTGCCGAGCCGAGCCCGAGATTGAGCCGCGTGATCAGCGCCCGATAGCCCACCATCGAGACGGTCTCCGTGCCTTGCGCGCCGCGCGTCAAGATGAACACGGTATCGAAAATGCGAAAGGCGTCGAGGGTGCGGAACAGCAGCGCCACCATGATGGCCGGCCGCATGAGCGGCAGCGTGATCCGGAACAACCGCTGCGCGGCGCCCGCGCCGTCCACGCGCGCGGCGCGCAGCAGATCGGGCGGCACGAGCGTGAGGCCCGCGAGCAGCAGCAGCGCCATGAACGGTGTCGTCTTCCAGACCTCCGTCGAGATGATGACGACGAAGGCAGGGCCACGGGCGGTGAGCCAATCGCCGCCGAGCCCGAGGAGGCCGTTGACGAAGCCCGTCGACGGGATCGAACGCGAAGCGCCAGGCGAGCGCCGCGACGACGGTGATGATGCCGTAGGGGACGAGCAGCGCGGTCCGCACGGTACGCCGGCCGAACAGCGTCCGATGCATGATCAAGCGCGAGCCGAAACCGAGCAGCAGCTCGAGGGTGACGGAGCCCAATGTGACGATCAGCGTGTTGACGAGCGAGCGCCACCAGATCGGCGAGCCGAGCACGCTCGCGTAGTTCTCCAGGCCCACGAAGCGGCGCTGGTCCGGGAAAGCGCAGGTCGTAGCGGAACAGCGAGAGCCATACTGCGTAAAGGATCGGATAGCCGGTCACGAGCAGCCATCGCCGCGACCGCGGGCGCGGACAGCAGCCACCCAAGGCGCGTCTCGGGCGGCAGCCGGCCGAGGCGAGCCCGCAGCGCCCCGCGACTTCCGGCTCGCGGCGCGGAGTCCGCGCGCGAGGCACCGTCCAGGCGCGCGGAACCCTCCGCGCGCGAGGCGCCGTCCGCTCGCGGCGCTCGGGCGCTAGTCGAGGTGCGGCCCCTCACAGCAGCCCCTCCGACTTCAATGCCCGCTCGAGGGCCTCGCGCAGCCGCGCGGCGGTCTCGACCGGATCGATGGTCCGCATCGGGTGCAGCGTTCGGCTGACGGCGAGCGATACGTCGCTATAGAGCGGCGTCGGCGGCCGCTGCACGGCATCGCGCAGGGCGGCCCGTAATGTATCCGCAAACGGAAACGTCGCGCGCACGGCCGGATCATCGTAGAGCGCCTCGAGCGTGGGAGGCAGACCGCCGAGCCGCGCCGCGAGACGTTGGTGATCTTCCGAGGCCAGGCACAGGGCCGCACGCCTTGCGCGGTCGGGATATCGCGTGAAGGCGCCGACGCCGAGATTAATGCCGCCGAGCGTCACCCGGCTCGGCAGGTCGGACCTGACCCGCGGCCAGCGAGCCCACGCCATATGAGCGGCGACGGCGGGCGCATTTTCATGGGCGCTCGGCCAGACGAACGTATAGTTCAGCATGAACGTCGAGGCGCCGCTTTCGAACCCGCGCCGCGACTCGTCCTCGTGCTCGCCGGCAAGGTTCACGGGCGCCGCGGCGGATCGGGCATACCGTCGCATGAGCTCCAGCGCGCGGCGGGTGGGCTCGGACGGCAACGCCACGCCGGTGCCGGCGTCGTCGAGCAGACGGCCGCCCGCAGAGCGCAGCAACGAGACGAACAGGACCGTGAGGCCTTCATAGCGAGCGCCTTGGGCCTCGATCGTGCCCTTCGCCCCGAGCGCCTCGGCGTCGCGCAGCATGTCGTCCCACGTGGCCGGCGGCTGCGCGATCCGGTCGCTGCGGTACCAAAGCAACTGGGCGTTGGTCGTGAACGGCACGGCCCACAGACGGCCGTTCCAGCGCGCGGTCTCGAGCGTCGGCGCGAGCCGGCCCGCGACGGCCGCTGCCTGCGCCTCGGTCCAAGCGCTCAGCCAGCCCGCGGCGGCGAACTCCGCGGTCCAGATCACGTCCATGCCGATGAGATCGATATCGTCGTCGCGCGCCGCGAGCCGGCGCACGAGTTGCTCGCGCTGCTGATCGGCATCGGCCGGCAGCGGGACGATCTGGATCGAATAGTCGCCGGCTGAGGACGCTGAGCAGTCGCGCGCCGCCTCGGCGAATGCGCCGGACGGCTCGTTGATCACGTACCAATGCAGCTCGGGCGCCCCCGTGGGTACCGCGCCCCCGCAGGCCGTCAGCGCCGTCGCGGCGCCGAGCAGCCCCGCGTGGCGCGCGGCCCGGCCGACGCGCCTCAAAGCCGCATCTGATCGCGGCCGACGATGACCTGACCGTCGAAAAACTTTCGCACTCCGGCAATGTAGGTGGTATCCGGCACCTCCCGCGAGAGCGGGCCGTTCGAGCCCGGCAGCAAGTGGTAGAGCACGACCGTTTTCACGTGCGCCTCGGCGGCCATGCGGCCGACGGTTTCGGTGGTCGAGTGCGTATCGATGACGTGACGGATGAACTCGTAGTTCGGGTCGCCCTTCGCGAGCGCCGTCTTCGCCTGCGCCACGAGGCGATCGTGCTGGGCCACGTCCATGGCTTCGCATATGAACAGGTCGGCATCCCGGGCGAGCTCGACGAGATTTTCCGAGTACGCAGTATCGCCCGAGAACACGATCGAACGGCCCGCCGCCTCTACGCGGTACGCCACGGAGCGGTACGGCATCTTCGCTTTGGATCGCTCCGGGAAATGGGCGTTCTCGATCGATAGCACGCGTACGCGGTCGTCCGCGAATGCCTCGGCCGGCGCCGATGTCGCTTCGAGATCGTGGCCGTGGAACAGCGCCTCCGGACGCACGCTGCGTCCCTCGTCAACGACCCGGATCTCCGTGTTCGCCTTGAAGAACTGAAGCGCGCCGGCGACGAGGGCTTCGGTGCCGTGGGGACCGTAGACGTCGGTCGGCTCGGTCCGGCGGCCCGTCCACTGCAATGACAGCAACGCCGCGACGTCGATGTCGTGATCGTCGTGCAGGTGCGTCAGGAACACCTTTCCGATTCGGCTGTAGCCGAGACCGCTCTCGACAAGCCCGCGCACCGTGCCGTAACCGCAATCGAAGAGGTAGGGCCGGCCGTCGACGACGACCGCTGCGGCGGTCTCGCTGCGGCGCAGGTTCACGCTCGGCCCGCCCTGCGTGCCGAGCAGCACGACTCGGGCGCCGGCCTCGTTCTCCGAGCCAGGCCCCGTCACCGGTCCCGTCCGCGGCGCGGCCTGGGCCGACGCGCGGGACATCACGCCCGGCACCGGCAGGGCCTGGGCGAGTGCACCGAGGCCCGCGAGCCCCGCGAGATGCTTGAGCACGAGGCGCCGGCTTCGCGGCTGCGCGCCGTCGATACACGGCTTCATTGGTCTTAGCCTTCCCTCCGTCACTGCGGAGTGTTGTTCTCGAACACGGCCAGAATAGCCGGGGAAGCGCCCTCGTGGCCAGACGCTCGAGTTTGTGTACCATAGCGCCGCCGCCGCAGCCGCCCCGGCGTCCCGAGTATCGAGCCTTGCGCGTCCTCTCCGCTCCCCCAGCGACCCTTTGCATCGTTCGGCTATCGGCGATCGGGGATACCTGCCACACGGTGCCCGTGGTGCGCGCGATCCAGGCGGCCTGGCCCGAGACCCGCATTACTTGGATCGTCGGCAAGATCGAGCACGGCCTGCTACGCGGCCTCGAGGGCGTCGAGTTCGCGGTTCTCGACAAAGCGAGAGGGTTTTCCGGCTACGCGGATCTACGCCGCGCCTTGCCGGCCGGCGTTTCCCGCTGCTGCTGCACATGCATGCATCGATGCGGGCGAACCTCGCGGCCTCATGGCCGCGGGCCGATGCCCGGCTCGGCTTCGACCGCGCGCGCGCTCGCGACTGGCAATGGTACTTTTGCAATCGACACATTCCCGCGCGCCCGCAGCGCCACGTCATGGACGGGCTGTTCGAGTTCGCCGAGGCGCTCGGCATCGAGCATGGGCCGCCGCGGTGGGACATCCCCATCGAGCCCGCGGACCGCGAGGCCGCGGCGGCGCTGGCGGAGCCGGGCCGCCCGGTGCTCGTGATCAGTCCCTGCACGGGTCAGCGCTTTCGCAACTACCGCAATTGGCGAGTCGAGCGGTATGCCCGGATCGCGGACTTACGCCCACGCTCGCTACGGCGCGCAGGTCTTGCTGACGGGGGGGGCACCCGGATCGAGGCAGAGTACGGCCGGGCATCGAGCGCCTCGGCGCGCTCGCGGCCGAAGAATCTCATCGGGCCACGACCCTGAAGCGGCTGCTCGCCGTGCTCGAGCGCGCGAGCGTCGTCGTCTGCCCGGACTCAGGTCCCGCGCACATGGCGACCGCAGTCGGAACGCCCGTCGTCGGTCTCTACGCCACCTCGAACCGCTTTCGCACGGGGCCCTATTTCAGTCAGCATCTCGTCGTGGACAAGTACCCGGAAGCCGTGCGGCGCGAGTTCGGCAAGCCGGTCGAGGAGATCCGCTGGGGCAGGCGCGTCCGAGATCCGGACGCGATGGACCTGATTCGCGTGGAGGACGTCGTCGCGAAGCTGGACGCCGCATTTGCCGAAGCCGGCATCGAGCCGGTAGGTTAATCGAGGGAAAAGGGGTTACGAGGGAAAAGGGGTCGCGAGGGAAAAGGGGTCAGAGCCCTTTTTCTTCGCCCGCATCGAGTTCGCAGACACATGCCCGGGAAAAAGGGCTCCGACCTTTTCCTGTCCCGGAGTTTCGCGATATGCCCGATCACTATCGCCTGCGCAGTTTCGAGGGCGCGAGCCCGAGCGAGATCGAGGACGCGCTCGAGCGATCGGAAGTCGTGTTCTACGAGCGCTGTCCGGTCGAGCTGCCGGCCCCTGACGAGCTCGATTCCTGCGTGACGGCCTGCCGGCGGAGCTGCAAGCGCCAAGAACGTGAGCTATCACCCGGAATCGGATTCGGTGCCGCGTTTCGAGGCACCGCCCGAGATGCAGCGCCGCGTCGAGGACGATCCTGCGCACCCACGGCCGGCGCGTCGAGGCCTACCTGCGCGGCGCGCTGCCCGACTACGCCGAGGCTGGACGATGGGCACGACGAGCTTCCGGCCGCGTCGAGGAGCGCGGTCGCCAGCTCAAGCCGCGCTCGAGCAACGAGCTCGTGCACGTCGACGCGGGCGCCTACGGCGCGACGAACGGCGCGCGCATCCTGCGCTTCTTCGTCAACGTGCATCCCGAGCGCGAGCGCGTCTGGGGCACGAAGGGCGGCTTCGGCACGCTCATGCGCGAGCTACGCCGAGCTCTGGGACGCGGCGCGGCGACGGCAAGTCGCGCGTCGCGCTCGAGAAATCGGCGCTCGATCGCGCTCTACAGCGGCCTCGTCGGCGGCGTCGGGCAGGGTCTACCCGCTCGCTCAAGGTCATCGACTCGAGCCCCTACGACCGCGCCATGCGGCGCATCCACAATCACATGAAGGAAGCGCCGAGCTTCCGGGACAACCCGCCGGCTACGCGAGATCCACTTTCCCGCCGATGTCGGCCTGGATGGTCTTCACCGACGGCATCAGCCATTCCGTGCTGACGGGCAGCACGCGTTCGTGACGACGCTGCTCGTGCCGCTCGCCGCGTGCCGCCGGCCCGAGCTCTCGCCCTTTCGCATCCTCGGATCCGATCCGGCGGCCCGCGCCAATGGCCGCCACTCGTCCTCACCGGTATGATCGCCGTAATTGCATGGACCCGGTTCGGGCCTAGGGGGTCAGAGGCCTTTGCGAACAAGGGCTCGGACCCCTTTCTTCGGGGGATAGCAGATGAATAACACCGCTTCATACACCGAAGCGCTGGCAGACTACGTCGTCGGCAGCGAGCTCGAACGGTTCCCGAGGACGTGCGGCGCGAGGCGAAGCGCGCACTGCTCGAACTACCTCGGCTGCGCGCTCGGCGGCTGCCGCGAGCCGGCGCGTCGACGTCGCCGTCGGCGTGCTCGCGCCCTACTCCGGCACGCCCGCCGCGGCGCTGCTCGGCCGCGAGGAGCGCTTCGACCCGCTCAACGCCGCGCTGCTGAACGGCATCGCGCTCGCACGTGCACGAGTACGACGACACGCTGCCGAAGAACTACATCCATCCGAGCCCGCCGGTCGCCTCCGCGCTGTTCGCGCACGCGAGCGCCGAGCGCGTCACGGGCCGCGACTTCGTGCACGCGTTCGTGCTCGGCTTCGAGGCCGAATCGCGAATCGGCAACGCCGTCTATCCGGCGCATTACGACGCCGGCTGGCACATCACGTCCACCGCCGGCGTCTTCGGCGCCGCCGCGGCGATCGCGCAAGCTCCTCGGGCTCGACGACGCAGCAGCTCGTCTGGGCGTTCGGCCTCGCCGCCACGCAGGCCGCCGGCATCCGCGAGATGTTCGGCTCGATGGCGAAGTCGTTCCAGCCCGGGCCGCGCGGCGCAGAACGGCTACACGGCGGCGCTGTTCGCGCGGGCCGGCTTCACGGCCGGCGAGCGCGCGCTCGAGGGACCGCGCGGCTTCGCGGCCGTCACGGCCGCCGAAGTACGACCTCGAGCGAGATCACGGCGGGCCTCGGCACGGATTTCGATCTGCGCGCCAACGCCTACAAGCCGTACGCCTGCGGCCTCGTCGTGCACCCGACGATCGACGGCTGCAGCCGGCTGCGCGCGCGCGAGTCGCTCGATCCGGCCGCCGTCGAGGCGGTGCGGCTCGCCGTGGCGCCGCTCGTGCTCGATCTGTGCAACCACAGGGACCTGCGGCGCGCGCTCGCAGACGCAAGTATTCGATCTACCATGCGGCGGCGATCGGCCTCGCCCGCGGCAAGGGCGGCCTCGACGAGTTCACCGAGGACGGCCGCTGCACGATCCCGTGCTCGCGCGCCTACGCGGCCTCACGACCGCCGTCGCGGATCCGAGCGTCGGCGAGGACCAGGTCCGCATCGAGGTCGAGCTCGCGGACGGACGCGTGCTCCGCGAGTTCGTCGAGCAGTCGCTCGGCAACATGCATCGGCCGCTCAGCGACGCGCAGCTCGAGGACAAGTTCCGGCGATCAGGCCGTGCGGGCGCTGCCCGCCGAGCGCGTCGAAGCGCGTGATCGACGCGTGCTGGCGCATCGACGCAGCTCGACGGACGTCCGCGCGAGCTCGTCGAGCTCGCGCGTCGCCGGAGCGCTGAGCGTGAGCCGGCGCGGACGCGCTCTCGCAGCGCTGGCTCGTCGCTCGTGCTCGCGCGCCTGCTCGCTCGACGCGCGGCTGCGGCCGCGCGCCGCGGAGCCCCGAGGTCCGGATCCCGCTCGGCGCCGGCGGCGTCGGCTTCCTGCCGCTGCTCGTCATGCGCGATCGCGCACCTGATCGAGCAGCGCGCGCGCGAGGCCGGCATCGAGAATCTCACGGTGCGCTGGATCGACCTCGGCGGCCCGGCCGTCATGAACGACGCGCTGCTCTCGGGCTCGGTCGACTTCATCGCGGCCGGGCCGCCCGGCCTTCCTCACGCTCTGGGACCGCACGCACGATTCGGCTCAGGTGCGGGGCGTCGCGGCCATGACCTCGCTGCCGATGTACCTGAACACGACGCGCCGAGCACCTGCAGCTCGCTCGACGACCTCACCGAGGCGGACAAGATCGCGCTCACGGCCGTCAAGGTCTCGATTCCGGCGCCTCGTGATGCAGATGTACGCGCGCGAGCACTACGGCGACGCCGAGGGCATCGCTTCGACCGCTACACCGTCACGATGACGCACCGCGACGGCGTCGTGGCCATGCTCTCCGGCGCGGGCGGCATCGACGCCCACTTCACGTCGCCGCCGTTTCATCGAGCGCGAGATCGCCGATCCGTGCGATCCGCACGGGATCATGACCACGGACGACGTCCTGGGCGGCGCGACGACGTTCACGATGCTGTCGACGACGGCGGCCTTCCGGCAGAGCAATCCCAAGGTCTACGCGCGCCGTGCTCGCCGCGCTCGCAGGAAGCGCGGACCGATCATCCGCAGCGACCCGCGACGCCGCGGCCGAAGCCTAGCTGCGCAGAGCCGACGGGCGCGGGTTCTCGCACGACGAGCTCGCTGCGCGTCCTGCAGCGACCCGAGATCGAGTTCACGACGACGCCCCAGAACATCATGAAGTACGCCGAGTTCATGCACGCGATCGGGCTCGCATCGAGCATCGCGCCGGGCTCGTGGAAGGAGCTGTTCTTCCCGAACATCCATCGATGCGCCGGGCAGCTGACGCGCCTGGAGCCTCTCGACCGCGAGCCGGCGTTGACGAGCATGCGCCGCCGCGCCGCCGCTGCCTCGTGTGCAAGGCGTGACGCTGCAGTACCGCACGCGCGAGCAGCTCGTGACGGCGACCTACCGCGTCGAGCTTCGACGTGCTGCGGTCGGACCGGTTCGTCGTGCTCGGCCCGTCGGGCTGCGGCAAGTCGACGCTGCTCAAGGCCGTCGGCGGGCTACCTGCGCGCCGGTCGAGGGCGCGATCCTGCTCGCGGCGCGAGCCATCGACGCGGCCCGGCCCGGACCGCGTCGTGGTGTTCCAGGAGTTCGATCAGCTGCTGCCGTGGAAGACCGTGCGCGAGAACGTCGTGTTCGCGCTCACCGCCAGCGGCAAGCTCGGGCGGCGCGAGGCGACGGAGCGCGCGAGCACTACATCGCGAAGGTCGGCCTGACGGCGTTCGCCGACAGCTTTCCGCACACGCTGTCCGGCGGCATGAAGCAGCGCGTCGCCATCGCACGCGGCATGGCCATGGAGCCCGACATCCTGCTGATGGACGAGCCCTTCGCCGCGCTCGACGCGCTGACCCGCGCGCAAGATGCAGGAGGAGCTGCTGCAGCTGTGGGACGACACGCGCTTCACGGTGCTGTTCGTGACGCACTCGATTCCGGAGGCGATCCGCGATCGGCAACCGCATCCTGCTGCTGACGCCGCATCCGGGCCGCGTCAAGGCGGAGATCGACGGATTGCCGGGACCGATGCGCGGACGCGCAGGACAGCGCGCCGAGCTCGCGGACACCATTCACCGGATGCTGTTCGCCGACCGAGCCCGGACCGCCCGGGAGGCAGCAGCCATGCCTGAGACCCCGACCGATGCGGCCCGAGACATCGTACCGCGATCGCTCGGACGCGGCGGCGCTTCGAGCGTCGTCGAGCAGCCGCTCGTCGCGTGCTGGGAGCGGCGTCTACGACAACGGCGCCGTTGCGCAAGACGCTCTTGCTGCTCGTCCTCGCCGCGCTCTGGGAAGTTGTACGCGATGCGGCTCGGCAATCCGCTGCTGTTCCCGACGCTGACCGCGACACGGTGATCGCCTTCCGGGACGTCGGCGACGGGGAGCTGCCGCGGCAGGCGTGGTATACGATCCGCATCGCTGCTGCTCGAGGCTATGCGGCGGGCCTGGCGCTCGCCGCCTGCTGACCGCGTTGGCGATCACGTCACGCGCATCGGCGCCGACCTGCTCGAGACGCTGACGGCCATGTTCAATCCGCTGCCGTCGATCGCGCTGCTGCCGCTGGCGCTGATCTGGTTCGGCCTCGGCACAGGCAGCGTGATCTTCGTGCTGATCCACGCGGTGCTCTGGTCGGTGGCGCTCAACGACGCTCGCGGGTTCATGGCGGTGTCGCGACACGCTGCGCATGGTGGGGCGCAACTACGGGCTCTCGCGGCCTCGGCGTACATGGCCCGGATTCTGGTTCCGGCGGCGTTCCCGAGCATCCTCACCGGCCTCAAGGTCGGCTGGGCGTTCGCATGGCGCACCCTGATCGCCGCCGAGCTCGTGTTCGGCGTAGCTCCGGAGCGGCGGGCTCGGCTGGTACATCTTCGAGAACAAGAACGAGCTCGAAATCCGCAAGTCTTCGCCGGGCTGCTCACCGTGATCCTGTTCGGGCTGGCCGTCGAGAACATCGTGTTCCGCAGCCTCGAGAACCGCACGGTCAGACGCTGGGGATGCAGGCATAGCGATCGGCCGAACCGGTCGGAGCGCCCTCCCATGACCTCGCGGGTGAGCCGCCGGCAAGTGCTGCCGATCGAGCTCGGGCGTTCTGGCTCATCGAAATCGCAGAGCCTCGATGCCTTGACGATCTCTGCGCCGCCGCGCCCGGGGCGCCGCCGCGTCGACCTCGGAAATCTTGCCCCCACCCGAGTGGACAGACCCGCGAGTATTGCTAAGCTGGGGGGTCGAGGGCGGCTGCGGAGAAAGTCGGGCCTGAGCGGTCGAGAGTCGAGGCTTACTCGGCTTTGCCACCGAAGTATCGGGGAGAGAGCGAATGTATCTTGACGAAGAAGCAGCTGCCGCGTCGAACCTTCCTGCGCGGCATGGGCGCGACGCTCGCGCTGCCGTTACTGGACGCCATGGTTCCGGCTTTCGCGAGCACGATCAAGCAAGCGCCCGCGGCTCGGCTTCATCTACGTGCCGCACGGCGCGATCATGGACGAGTGGACGCCCGACGACGGTCGGGCACGAGCTTCGAGTTCAAGTCGATCCTCTCGCCGCTCGCGCCCTGGCGCGACAAGCTCGCCATCGTCAGCGGTCTGCATCATCGCGCAGCCGACTCCACCGCCGTGCATTCCTTGAGCCCGACCACCTGGCTCAGCGGCGTGCGGCCGAAGCCCACCCAAGGCGTCGACGCGTACGCGGGTATCAGCGCGGATCAGTTCGCGGCCAAGGTCGTCGGCCAGGATACGGCGCTGCCGTCGATGGAGCTCGGCACCGAGGACCATTCCTCGCTGATCGGCGCCTGCGACCGCGATTACGGCTGCATCTACATGAACAACATCTCGTGGCACACGCACACGACGCCGCTGCCGATCGAGATCAATCCCCGCAAGGTCTTCGAGCGCATGTTCGGCGACGGCGGCAGCGTCGAGGAGCAGATCGCGCGCCGGCGCGAGGACCGCAGCATCCTCGACGCCGTCTCGCAGCAGACCGCAGTCGCTGAAGCTCGAGCTCGGCCCGCGCGGATCGCGACAAGCTCGATCAATATCTCGAAAGCGTTCGCGAGATCGAGCGTCGGCTACAAGCAGCCGAGAGCGCAGGTCGCGTCGAACAAGGATCTCGTGATCCCCGAGGCGCCGCCGGGCATTCCGTTCGTCTACGCCGACCACGTGGACATCATGTTCGATCTCATGACGCTGGCGTATCAGGCCAACATCACGCGCGTGCAGACTTTCCAGATGGCCCGCGAGCTCAGCAACCGCACGTACCCTCAAGTGGACGTGCAGGAAGGCCACCACGCCGTCTCGCACCATCAGAATCGTGCGGACAAGATGGCCATGAACGCTCGGATTCAGCGCTACCACGTCGGTTTGTTCTCGGGTCTGCTCAAGAAGCTCGACGCGGTGCAGGACGGAGACGGCACGCTGCTCGACAACATGATGCTGCTCTACGGCAGCAACATGAGCAACAGCAACGCTCACGATCACTTCCCGCTTGCCGAACTTCGTCGTCGGCGGGGGCATGGGTCGGCTCAAGGGCGGCCAGCACGTGAAGTGCCCCGATCACACGCCGATGACGAATCTCGTGCTGACGCTGCTGCACAAGGCCGACGTGCCGCTCGAGAGTCTCGGCGACAGCACGGGCACTATCGCCGAGCTCTAGCCGCGAACCTCACAGGGGAGACTTGCCGATGAGCTCGAAGGTCGTGCTGAAGACCGCGGTGCTGGCGCTCGCCGCCGTGCTGGTCTCGGGGGCGTTCGCGGCGGCGGTGCCGCGGTTGATCTCCGCGGCCAAATCCGACGATCGCGCCGCCGCTGTCGCCTCGCTCGATTCGAGCACCGACGTCAACGCCGCCGAAGCGGACGGCACGACGGCGCTGCACTGGGCCGCGCGCAACGACGACGTCGCACTCGCCAAGCGCTTGCTCGAAGCCGGCGCCGATCCGAAAGCGCGCAATCGCTTCGGGATCACGCCGCTCCATCTGGCGGCCGTGAACGGCAGCAGCGAGATGCTCCGCTTGTTGCTCGAGCACGGCGCCGATGCTGCCGAGGTCGGCAGCGAAGGCGAGACCGCTCTCATGACGGCGGCGCGCACGGGCGATCCCAAGGCCGTGCAGGCGCTGCTCGAGCACGGTGCCGACGTGCATGCTCGGGAGAGCTGGCATGGCCAGACGGCGCTCATGTGGGCGGCGGCGGAATGCCATCCCGAGGCGGCGGCCCTACTCGTCGACCACGGCGCGGACATCGATGCGCGCTCGAGCGAAGAGCAGTGGCAACGCCAGTACACGGCCGAGCCGCGCGCCAAGTGGCTGCCGCCGGGCGGCATGACGCCGTTGTTGTTCGCGGCGAGGCAGGGCTGCCTCGACAGCGTGAAGACGCTGGTCAAACTCGGTGCGAACGTCAACCTCACGACGCCCGACGGCATCAGCCCCGTCCTGTCCGCGTTGATCAACGGCCATTACGACGTCGCCGCCGCTTTGATCGAGGCCGGCGCCGATCCGAATCTGGTCGACGAGACCGGCCGCGGCGCGCTGTACGCCGCCATCGACTTCAACACCATGCCCGCGTCGAACCGCCCGGCGCCCTACGTGCTCGACAACACGCACACCGCGCTCGACGTGGCTCGGATGCTCATCGAGCACGGCGCCGACGTGAACGCGCGGCTGAGGACGCTGCCGCCTTACCGTGCGAAGCTCGACCGCGGCAACGACATGATGCTGACGACGGGCACGACTCCGATGCTCCGCGCCGCCAAGGCCGGCGACCTCGCCGCCATGAAGCTGCTGCTCGAGCACAAGGCGCGACCCGAAGCCTCGCCACCAAGAACGGCATCGATCCGCTCATGGCGGCGGCAGGCCTCGGAACGGCCGAGCAGGATACGACCGGCCGCTACAAGACCGAGTCCGAAGCCATCGTGGCCATCAAGCTCCTGCTCGAGCATGGTCTCGACATCAACGCCACCGACGAAGAAGGCCGGACTGCGCTGCACGGCGCGGCGTTACAGGGTTACGACGGCGTAGTGCGGTTCCTCGCGGCCCATGGCGCCCGGCTCGACGCGAAGGACAAGAACGGCTTCACGCCGCTCGACACCGCGCTCGGCCGCGCGGGCGGATTCGGCTTCGCCGGCAAGGAAGGCGTGGTGCATGCAAGCACCGCCGCCGTGCTGCGCGAGCTCATGGGCGCGCAGGGCAAAGTGCCCGGCGAGGCGGCGGCGGAGTCCACGCCGCCCGGCGGCGTCTAGCGAGGGCCGCCTGGCCGTTTAGCGAAGGCCCCCTGGGCCGTGTAGCGAAGACCGCCTGGGCCGTTTAGCGAGGGCCGCCGGGCCCGTTCAGCGAGGGGCGTTCCGGCGGCATGTGGCGAAGGCGTTGGCCACGCGTCAAACCGGTTCGTAGTCCGGGTATTCCGGCTCCCACATCTCCTCGTGGACGAGCCGCTCGACGGCGTCGGTCTCGACGCGCGCGACGCCCTCCTCCACGGCTTGCCGCGCGACGGCCACTGCGATGCGCTCCGATACCTGACGCAACCGCGAAATGGCCGGGAACAGCAGGCCAGCCCGCCGCTCCTCGTCGGTGACCTCGGCCGCGAGTGCCTTCGAGGCCGCGTTCGTCATGCCGCTCGTGACGCGGATCGCTCGGGTGGCCAACGCGCCGAGCCCGAGCCCGGGAAACACGAAGACGTTGTTGCCCTGCCCCACCCGGTAGCGGTGCCCCTGCCATTCCACATCGGCGAACGGACTTCCGGCCGCGACGAGGCAGCGCCCCTCGGTCCACGCGAGCAGATCCGCCGGTCTCGCTTCCGAGCTCGAGCTGGGATTGGACGAGGGGAAGATGACCGGCCGATCGACATGAGCAGTCATCTCGCGCACCACGCGCTCGTCGAAGGCCCCCGCTACGCCCGACACACCGATCAGAACCGTCGGCCGATAGGCGCGGACCACGTCGTAAAGCTGGCGCGACCGGGGCTCGGCGAGGCCGAAATGCGCCGCGAGCTCCGCCGGCCAGGCAAGCTCGCGCTTATACGGATCGATGATCTTCGCATCGTTTACCAGCAAGCCGTTGCGGTCGAGCACGGCAACCGTGGCCGTCTGCTCGGCGTGCCCCATCCCTTCCTCGGCCAATTGCGTCTTGATCTGACGCGCGACGCCGAGTCCGGCGGCGCCCGCGCCGAGGATCACGATGCGCTGCGCCCCGAGCGACTCACGCTTGATGGCGAGCGCCGTGTTGAGGCCCGCCATCACCACGGCGCCGGTGCCCTGGATGTCGTCGTTGAAGGAAGGCACGACGTCGACGAAGCGGTCGAGGATGCGCAGCGCGTTGTCCTTACGGAAATCCTCCCACTGGACCAGCGCCTGCGGCATGACCGTGCGAACCGCGGCGACGAATTCGTCGACGAGCTCCATGTAGGGCTCGCCGCGCATGCGCGGAGTCGGCCAGCCCAAGTACTGATCGTCGGCCAGCAACTCCTCGTTGTTCGTGCCGAAGTCGAGGCTCACCGGCGTCGCGCAGGCGGGATCGATACCGGCGGCGGCGGTGTAGAGCGCGAGCTTGCCGACGGAAATGGCGATGCCCCCGGCGCCTTGATCGCCCAGGCCGAGGATCGACTCGTTGTCCGTGACCACAAGAAGACGAACCTGCTTGCGCCCCGTGGCTCGGCGCAGGACGTCCGCCATCCGGCCCTTCATGTCCGGCGTGATCCAGATGCCGCCCCCGCCCTGAAAGACGCGGCTGAAGTGCTGCACGGCCGAGCCGACGGTGGGCGTGTAGACGATCGGCATGAGCTCTTCGAGATGGTTGCTGAGCACCCGGTAAAAGAGATGTACGTTGCGGTTCAATAGTGCCGCTAGCAGCACGTACTTCTGCAGGGGGTCGGTCTGGCTCTGCAATTGCGCGTAGATGCGGCGCGCCTGTTGGGAAATATTCTTGCTGCGGACCGGCAGTAGGCCCTCGAGCTGGAAACGCTGCCTCTCTTCGGCCGAGAAGGCCGTGCCCTTGTTCAACATCGGGTTGCGAAGCAGCTCCATCCCTCGCCCGGCGACTTTGATGGTGTTGCGGGGCCGACGCCCGTCAGTAGAGCTGTCGTCAGTCAATTCGATACCCCCTTCGACGTTCGAGCGCCACCGCGCCGCGCTCGGAAGGCGTGAAGTCTATACAAATTGGGCCGCAGCGAACATGACCCGGGCGCCCGATGCAAGCCTCCATCGAGCTGTTAGACTGTTTTTCAGCCGCCGCGTTGTGCCCAATTCGGCTCTATGGACGACCTCGCTTCAGCACGTAAACTGGTCGACGCCCTGCTCGATCCGGCTTGTTACCCGCACGAGGTCGGGGGCATCGAGCTGATCGAGACCCATATCTCGTGGGTCCTGCTGACCGGTCGATTCGCCTACAAGATCAAGAAGCCGCTTCGACTCGACTTCCTCGATTTCTCGACGCTCGAGCGCAGACGCACCCTGTGCGCCGAGGAGCTGCGGCTGAATCGCCGGCTCGCGCCCGAGCTGTATCTAGACGTCGTTTCGATCGGCGGAGGCCCACAAGCGCCGCGCATCGGGACCGAACCCGCGATCGAGTACGCCGTGAAGCTTCGTCAATTTCCGAAGAATGCCGGTCTCGACCGCGCCGTGGAGGACGATCGGGTGTCGCCTCGGCAGATCCTCGAGCTCGCCGAATCGATAGCCCGCTTTCATGGTGAGCAGCCGGCCGCCGATCATGCCGCGGCTCACACCGAGGCGCTGACGAACCTAGACGGGCTCGAGCGCGCCCTCGAGGCCGCCGGGCAGGCCTATTCCTTCGACGCGCTCCGGGCCTGGACTTCGGAGCGGATCGAGGCGCTGGCGCCGAGGTTCGAGGCGCGGCGACGTGCCGGAGCCGTACGCGAAGGCCACGGCGACTTGCACCTCGAGAATCTCGTCGTGATCGAGGAGCGGATCGTGCCCTTCGACATGCTGGAATTCAGCGTCGATCTGCGCACGACGGACGTCATCGACGAAGCGGCTTTTCTCGTCATGGATCTCATGGTCCACGGCCGCGACGATCTCGCGTTCGTCTTCCTGAATCGCTATCTCGAGGTGACCGGCGACTACGCCGGTCTCGACCTGTTGCCGTTCTACCTGGTCTATCGGGCGCTGGTGCGTGCGAAGGTCAGGGTGCTCAAGGCCGTTCAAACGGGCGACATGGAACGGTTCGAGCGGCGCGTGCTGCCTTACCTGCGGCTCGCCGATGCCTTGCTTCGGCCGCGGCGTCCCCTGCTCGCGATCACGCACGGCTTATCGGGCAGCGGCAAAACGACCGTCACGAGCGAGCTGATTCCGCGCCTGCCAGCGCTGCGCGTGCGGTCGGACTTGGAGCGTAAGCGTCTGCGCGGGGTCGCGCCCGACACGCACGAGGCGTTCGCAGTCGGTCATGGCCGGTATACGGCCGCGGCGACGGCAGAAACGTATGCCGCGCTCGAGCGCGCCGCGCACCGAGCGCTCGACGCCCGCCTCGACGTGATCGTGGATGCCACGTTTCTCGCCGAATCCGAGCGGGCGGCTTTCCGCGCATCGGCCGAGCGGTGCGGCGCGGCGTTCGCGATCATCGACTGTGTCGCCGCGGAGCACACGTTGCGGAAGCGGGTACGATCGCGAGCAGCCGCGGGCAGCGATGCTTCCGAGGCGACCGAGGCCGTGCTCGATGCTCAGCTGCGCTCCGCGGACCGGCTGACCGCCGCAGAAATGCGCCACCGCGTGGAGGCGGACACCTCGGCCGCGATCGATTACGATGCCCTCGCCGAGACACTGAGGCAAACCGCCCGATAAACATCGCATGCTCGAACAACGATTGAGGCGCGAGATCCGCGGAGCGGTCTCGTTCGACGCGGCCAGCCGCGGCCGCTATTCGACCGATGCCTCGATCTACCAGATCGAGCCGCTCGGCGTCGTCGTGCCGCGCACCGAGGCGGCCGCGCGCGCCGCGCGTCGCGATCGCGCTCGAGCAGGGCGTGCCCGATCCTGCCGCGCGGCGCCGGAACCTCGCAGTGCGGCCAGACGGTCGGCGCGCGCGCTGGTGATCGACCACTCGAAGTACCTCAACCAGCTGCTCGAGCTCGACCCCGAGGCGCGGACCGCGCTGGTGCAGCCGGGCTGGTGCTCGACCAGCTCAACGCGCAGCTGCGCCCGCACGGCCTGTGGTACCCGGTGGACGTCTCGACCAGCGCCCAGGCGACGCTCGGCGGCATGGCCGGCAACAACTCGCTGCGGCTCGCGCTCGATCGCCTACGGCAACATGGTCCACAACGTGCTGGCGATCGACGCCTTCACCGCCGACCGGCGAGCGATGGCGCTTCGGGCCGATCGGACGGCGCGACCGGGCCGGCCGCGCTACCTCGAATTCGTCGGCCGGCTGCGCGCCTCTACGAGCGCGAACGGGACGAGATCGCGCGCGCGCTTTCCGAACGTGCTGCGCAAGGTCGCGGGATACAACCTCGACCACCTCGGCCCGCCGCACGCCAACACGGCGCATCTGCTGGTGGGCTCGGAGGGCACGCTCGCCTTCTTCGAGCGGCTCCAGCTGAAGCTCTCGCCCCTGCCGCCCGCGCGCGCGCTCGGCGTATGCCATTTCCCGAAGTTCTACACCGCGATGGATCTGCACCCGGCACATCGTCGAGCTGGGGCCGTCCGCGGTCGAGCTGGTCGATCGCACCATGATCGACCTCGGCGCGCGAGATCGGCGCCTTCCGCGGCACGGTCGAGGACCTTCATCCGCGGCGAGCCGGAGGCGATCCTGCTGGTCGAGTTCGCGGGCGAAGACCGAGGCGCGCAGCTCGCGAAGCTCGCGCCGGCTGGTGCAGCTGATGGCGCGATCTCGGCCTGCCCGGCAGCGTGGTCGAAGTCCCCGACGCGAAGCTGCAGAAGGACATCTGGGAGGTGCGCAAGGCCGGCCTCAACATCATGATGTCGATGAAGGGCGACGGCAAGCCGGTGTCATTCATCGAGGACTGCGCGGTGCCGCTGGAGCACCTGGCCGAGTACACCGAACGGCTGACGAGGTGTTCGCGAAGCACGGCACGCGCGGCACCTGGTACGCGCACGCCTCGGTCGGCACGCTGCACGTGCGCCCGGTGCTCGACATGCGCCGCGACGGGGCGGCCGAAGATGCGCGCCATCGCCGAGGAGGCCTGCGCGCTGGTGAAGCAGTACAAGGGCGCCTACTCGGGCGAGCACGGCGACGGGCTGGTGCGCTCCGAATGGATCGCGCCGTTCTTCGGCCCGAGGCTGACGGCCTGCCTGGCCGAGATCAAGGGCTGGCTCGACCCGAAGGGCTTGATGAACCCGGGCAAGATCGTCGCGCCGTCCAGGATGGACGACGCGCAGCCTGTTCCGCCATCCGCCGGGCTACGCGACGCGCGGTGACCGGCGAGGCCGTTCTGGACTGGAGGGAATGGGGCGGCTGGGACAAGGCGGTCGAGATGTGCAACAACAACGGCACTGCCGCAAGTTCGACGCCGGCACCATGTGCCCGTCGTACCGCGTCACGCGCGACGAGGCGCATCTGACGCGCGGCCGCGCGAACACCCTGCGCCTCGCGTTGTCGGGCCAGCTGCCGTGCGACTGACCTGCGAGGAGACGTAAGGACGCTCGAGCTGTGCGTCGTCGTGCAAGGGCTGCAGGCGCGAGTGCCCGACCGGGGTCGACATGGCGCGCATGAAGATCGAGTTCCTGCAGCAGTACAACCAGACGCCACGGCGCTCGGCTACGCGACAGGCTGGTCGCCTACTTGCCGCGCTACGCGCCGTGGGCGGCGCCGCTCGCGCCGTTGCTGAATCGCGAAATCGCTCGCCCGCGCGGCCCGCGCCGGCGAGCGTCTGCCGGCTTCGCCGCTCGGCGCACGCTGCCCGCCTGGCGGCGAGACCGCTTTCGGGCCAGCCCGAGGCGGCGGCCGCGGCCGCTCGAGCGCCACGGCCGGTCGACAGCGGGCGCGAGGTCGTGCTGCTGGTCGATACCTTCAACAGCTATTTCGAGCCCGACAACGCGCGCGGCCGCTCGCGGTGCTCGAGCGCGGCCGGCTATCGCGTCACGGTGGCGCGCCCGTCTGGCGGACGGGCGCGGCCGCTGTGCTGCGGCCGCACCTATCTCGCCGCCGGCATGGTCGACGAGGCGGCCCGCGCCGAGGCGCGGCGCATGCTCGCGGCCTTGCGCCCTGGGTCGAGCGCGGCGTGCCGATCGTCGGCCTCGAGCCCTCGTGCCTGCTCTGGCTGCGGGACGAGTTCCGCGTGATGCTGCCCGGCGCCGACAGCGCGCGCCTTGCAGCTGCCGCCGTGCTGTTCGAGGAATTCATCGCGCGCGAGCCGAAGCCGGCCGCTTCGCGCTGACGTTCCGCGCCGGCCGCTACCGCCGCGCGCTCGTTCACGGCCATTGTCACCAAAAAGCTTTCGGCGTCATGCGGGCCGTGGTCGAGGCCCTGGGGCTGGTGCCGGAGCTGCGCGTCGATACCGTGCAGTCGAGCTGCTGCGGCATGGCCGGCGCTTTCGGGTTGGAGGCCGATACCTCGCCGTCTCGATGCAAGATGGCCGAGGCGGCGCTGCTGCCTGCGGTGCGGGCAGCCGATGCCGCAAACGGTCGTGGTCGCGGACGGCACGAGCTGCCGGCATCAGATCCACGACGGCGCTGCGCGCGAAGCGCTGCACGTCGCGCGCGTGCTCGCGGAGTCGCTCGACGGCCCCGCGCCGCGAGGCAGGAATGGCGGCGAGGCGCGCGGCGGCCGTCCGGCGGCGATCCGCGGCGAACGCTTGCGCGGATCACCCCGTGTCGCCGAAGTTGTCACCCCCCGTTGCGAACGCTACGATGGTTCGCAATGAACGTGCTGCTGTCCTGGCTCGTGTTGTCGTTGGCCGTGTGGGCGACGGCCGTTCTGCTCCCGGGCTTCCGCGTCAAGAGCTTCGGCAGCGCCATCCTGGTCGCCGCGCTCTTCGGTATCCTCAACTTCCTGATCGGTTGGTTGTTCTTCGTCGTCTTCACGATTGCGACGCTCGGTCTCGCGTGGCTCCTCGCGTTCATCACGAGGTGGATCATCAACGCGATCATCCTCAAGCTCGTGGACGCGTTTACCGATCAGCTCACGATCGACGGCTTCGGCTGGGCGCTCGGCGGCGCGCTCGTGATGTCCGCGGTCGGCACGCTCGCGGAGTGGCTCATCCGCAGTATCTTTTGACGGCCGATCTGCCTGACGCCGTCCGCCGAGGACCGAGGCGGCGGCCGGCACTATCGGGAGCCGGTCGCTCCCGTCTCGCGCTGCGTTTCCTTCTCGCCCTGCGTTTCCTTCTCGCGCTGCGTTTCCTTCTCGCCCTGCGTTTCCTTCTCGACCTGCGTTTCCTTCTCGACCTGCGTTTCCTTCTCGACCTGCGCTCCCGTCTGGCCCTGCGTTCCGGCGCCGGCAGCGCCTGAGTTCTCCGCCTGTTGCTCCTTCATGAGCTGCGCGCCATATTCGATGGCGCGATTGAGGTTGGCGTTCTGAAAATTGCTCGGGTCTCGATAGTGCCGCTGCACGGTCACGCGTCTCGCCGGGCAGAATGAACGTCGAGCCGCCGTGCGCCGTCTGGATGACGTTGTTGTTCTCCTCGCAGGAATACATGTCGAGGCGAATCGCCGGGTGTCGTGACGCGCTTGTACGTCTGCACGCCGTGCCACGGCTTCTCGAGCGCCACCGGGTCCCATAGCGTCACGTCGTCCTCGATCGTGTTCGGGATCGATCATCCTGATCCGCTCGACCGTGCTCGCCTGGTCGCTGATGCTCGGTTGATTGCGCTGCAGCTCCTCGGACTTCATCCGGATGGTATGCACGACGAGCGTGTCGCCGTCCCAGAAGCCGATCGAGTCGCCTTCCCAGAGCGCAAAGGCGTCGTCCGCCGGCACATGGCCGCGCCCGTCCGTGTAGAGATAGCCGCGTCTCGCTTTGCCACTCGTTGATCCAGACGGTCATGTCGGGGGTCACGATGAAGCGCTTGAATCACGGGCTCGAGCAGAAAGCGCGGATAGCCGGCCGGCAGGCAATCGCTGAGCTGGTCCCATTCGAATCCGTGCGCGACGGCGGTGAGCTTCTGCCGGTACTGCAATGCGTATTTCGGCGTCAGCGCCCCGCTGACCCACCCTCGCACGGGAAGTGCTGGCAGTGATCGAGAATGGCTTGCGCGGCCTGCTCGCCCGCGGCGTTCGCCATCGCGACGGCTGCGGATCCCAGTTGAAACCGCCGGCATGATCCCAGATGCCGGACCAATCCGGCTTGTCGTCCAAGTCAGCTTTCGGCCCCCATGCGCGGCCTGCTTCATGTCGAGATACGCGCGATAGGAAGCCTCGATACTCCGCGGGACCGGCGTGCCGGCCCCGGCTCCCGGCGCACGCGGCCCCCTGAACCGACGGACAGATCTTGATGTAGCCGGCCGGCGCCGACGCATCTTCGGCGCCGGCCGGCGGTGCGCTCTGCGCCTCAACGAGGCGCGATGCCATGCCGAGCACGACGATGCCGACCGCACCCGCACCGACGGGAGCCGCGCGGCGCTACGGCGGCGCCTTCCGATAGGCGAATCCGGGACGACGCCTCCTGCATCGCTCGGCCGATGCGGTCTTTCGCGTTGCTCATGCTTTCGATTGTGTCGCACCCCGCCGGAGCCCGAACAACCGCCCAACCGGCGATGTTAGCAGCGCGGCCAGCACCCTTGCGCCGCGCCATGGCAGCGCCGATGAAAGCACCGCCCGGCGGCTCGCCTTCCCCTGCGCGTGAATACATACGCACTTTCCGCTGCCCGACTGCCAAGACAAGAGTAGAGCGAATGCAAAGAAGCGATGAGCAGGATTCTGACGACTCACGTCGGCAGCCTCATCAGACCGCCCGAGCTTCGCGCTCGGGCGAGAAGCCAGCCGGCCGCGGAGCCGGACGTCCTGCCCGCCGCGGTGAAAGAGGTGGTCCGCAGGCAGGTCGACTCGGCATCGACGTCGTCAACGACGGCGAGTACGGCAAGTCGAGCTGGTCGAATTACATCCTCAGCGCATAGCGGGCTTCGAGATTCGGCCGACCGCCTGGCGCCGCGCGTCTGGCTCGGCAAGAGACCGCGAGAGGTTCGCGGAGGCCATCGCGCGCGAGATGCCGTATCGTCGAGACGGGCATGCCGGCGGAAGTGTGCGTCGGCGCCGATCGAGTACCGCGACGGGACGCCGGCTCGAGCCGATCCATCGAGAACCTGCGCGGCGCTGCGGCTCGCGCCCGTCCCGCCGAAGTCTTCATGACGGCCGTCGCGCCCGCAAGCACGGCCTTCAACGGCGTCAACGAGTACTACTCGAGCGATCGCGAATACGTCTTCGCCGATCGCCGATGCGCTGCGCACCGAGTATCGCGCCATCCACGCCGCCGGCTTCGTGCTGCAGGTCGACGATGCGGTGCTCGCCAACATGTACGACCATCTCATGCGAGGGCGGACCAGAAGGCGTATCGCGACTGGGCGGAGCTCAGGGTCGAGGCGCTGAACCACGCGCTCGAGGGCATTCCCGCCGAGACGCGTCCGCTACCACGTCTGCTTCGGCAGCTGGCACGTGCCTCACGTCTCGGACGCGCCGCTCGAGGAGATCATCGATCTCGTGCTCGAGGTCAACGCGGGCGCCTACTCGATCGAGGCCGCCAACCGCGGCACGAGCACGAATGGCGCGTCTGGGACGGCAAGCGCCTCCCGGAGGGCAAGATCCTGATCCCGGGGTCGTCACGCATCACACGCTGACGGTCGAGCATCCGCGGCTGGTCGCCGACCGGATCGTGCGCTACGCGAAGCTCGTCGGCCGCGAGAACGTCATCGCGGGCACCGATTGCGGTTTCGCGCAGGTCGAGAGCGATCGCGCGCGTGCATCCGAGCGTGATGTGGGCGAAGTTCGAAGCGCTCGTCGAAGGCGCGCGCATCGCGACCGCGAGCTGTGGGGCCGGCGGGCCTGGGGAGGCACGTAGGCCGCCGCCCGCGGGCCGAACGGCCGAGGGCCGAGCGCCGACGACGAGCGCCCGAGCGGCCGAGCGCCTCGAGCGGCCGACCGGCCGACCCGGAAAACCCGCAGGAGCGGCCGCTGCGACGGCGGACCGGGTAGCATTGCACTAGCACATAAACCTTCCTGGCTGCCGCTGGCGAAGCCGCTACTCTCCGCGATGTCGGAGCGGCAGCGGCCACGGGCCGAGCGGCGGCTCGCGGCGAGCCGGACGAGCCGGCGACCTTCGCACGAGCGTGAGAAATTTGGGCCTGCGGTCACTCCTATGCTGCACGTCTCGGCCCAAACGAGTTGGACGGGTTTCCCCTGTTCCGCGTCCAGCTTGGACCGCAGGCCCAAACTAACCTCGTCTGCGTAGGGCGGCCGCTGCTGCCTCCTCGCGCCCGCCCTGCCCTGAGATTATGTCAATTCACCTGAGAGGATGTCCGCGAAATGAGTGGTCAAAGCTTGGAGGCTTTGCTGGCGGCAGCCGGCAACCCCGTCGACCTGCTGCGCAACTCGCAAATCGGGCCGTACGTGTACCCCGTCGTCCCGCCCGAGTTCACGAACTGGCGCGACGAGCAGCGCGCCTGGCAGAAGACCTGCGTGCTGTTCAACCAGTCCTATCACATGACGGACATGTACGTCGAAGGGCCCGGACGCGCTCAGCTCCTCTCGGCGCCTCGGCATCAACAGCTTCAAGAGTTTCGGCACCGACAGAGCCAAGCAGTTCGTGCCGTGCAACTACGACGGCTACGTCATCGGCGACGTCGTGCTGTTCCGCCTCGAAGAGAAGCTGTTCAACCTCGTCGGCCGGCCGTCCGTTCACAACTGGGTGCAGTACCACTGCGAGACCGGCGGCTACGACGCGTCGGTCGAGCGAGACGAGCGCGCTGCCGACCGCAAGGGCCCGAGTACCGCGCAAGGTCTATCGCTTCCAGGTCCAGGGGCCGAACGCGCCGCGCGCTCATGGAGAAGGTCATCGGCGGAGCGGCGCCGGACATCAAGTTCTTCCACATGGACACGTTCGAGATCGCGGGGCGCCGCGTGCGCGCCCTGCGGCACGGCATGGTCGGCCAGCCGGGCTGGGAGCTGTTCGGTCCCTGGGAGGACGGCGAAGCCGTGCGCGCCGCAATCGTCGAGGCGGGCCGGGAGTTCGGGCTGCGCCAGGTGGGCGCCCGCGCCTACTCGAGCAACACGCTCGAATCGGGCTGGATCCCCTCGCCCCTGCCCGGCCGTCTACATCGGGCGAAACGATGAAGCCTTACCGCGAGTGGCTCAGCGCCGGCAGCTACGAAGCGCAGGCTTCGCTCGGCGGCAGCTTCGTACTCCAAGAACATCGACGACTACTACCTGACCCCCTACGATCTCGGCTACGGCTCGATCGTGAAGTTCGACCACGACTTCATCGGCCGCGATGCGCTCGAGAAGATGGCCGCCGGGCCGCATCGCAAGAAGGTCACGCTCGCCTGGAACGGCGACGACGTGGCGCGCGCGTTCGGCTCGCTGTTCACGGGCAAGGGCGGCCCGCGCCAAGTACATCGACATGCCGCTCGCGCAGTCTACTCGACGCTGCCGTTACGACAGGTCGAGGCGACGGCAAGACCGTCGGCATCTCGACCTGGACGGGCTACAGCTTCAACGAGCGGCTCGATGCTCTCGCTGGCCATGCTCGACCCCGAGCACGGCAAGGTCGGCACCGAGGTGACCGTCGTCTGGGGCGAGGAAGGCGGCGGCACCGCGAAGCCCACGGTCGAGCGCCACGTGCAGACGAAGATCCGGGCGACGGTCGCGCCCGTTCCTTACGCCGAGGTCGCGCGCACCGCCTATCGCGACTAGACGCGCGTGCGGCGCCGTCCATTCCGCGTCTCGGTCTCGGTGCCCGCGGCGTGGAGACGCCGGAGCCGCGCCGCGAGCCGTGCGCGTACCCGGGCCGATAGTTGCGGGAGGAGGCGCCGAGCCGGGGCCGCGCGGTCGCGGATCGCGAGCGTGTCGGCCGGGAGCCGTTCGACAGCCCGGCGCCGCCGTCGTCGAGCGCGCCGATCTTCTCCGCGCTCTCCTCGTCGTACGGCGTGTAGATGACGACTCGGAGCGCCTGGTTGCCTTCCGGCACGTAGGAAGTGTGCTCCAGCGTGATCCCGCCGAGCTGCGGATGACGGACGATCGCCTCCGACCGCCCCACCACCTCCGAGCTGTTCCACAGCCGCCGAAACGCCTCCGAGTGGGTGTTGAGATCCTCGATGAGATCCTCGAACTGCGGATCGCCCATATAGGTGCTGTAGTCGACGCGGAATTTGGCGACGACCCGGTGCGCCATGGCCTCGAAGATCTCCGGGTCCTGAGCGTAGACCGGTCTTCGACGAGCAGGATGCGTAGCAGGTTGCGGCGGCCGGCGGGGATGCGATCGTAGTCGCGCAGCACTTGCAGACGAGGCGGTTCCAGGCGACGACGTCCCAGCGCACGGTCATGACCAGGGCCGGCACGTTGAGCCGCTCGATCATGCGGCGCAGCGCCGGGCTCACGTCCACCTCGCGCCACTCGAGCGGCGGCGCGCGGGCGGTGCTGCACGAGCGTGAACAGATATTCCCGCTCGTCCTTGGAGAGCTGCAGCGTGGCGGAGATGCGCTCGAGCACGGCGGCCGAGACTTGAATGTCGCGGCCCTGCTCGAGCCATGTGTACCAGGTGACGCTGACGCCGGCGAGCGCGGCGACGTCCTCGCGCCGCAAGCCCGGCGTCCGCCGTCGGTCCGCCTCCGGCGAGCCCAGGTCGCCCGGCGCGATGCGTGCGCGACAACTCTTGAGGAACTCCCCCAGCTGCGTCTTCCGAGAGATCCATAGGCAACATGGCGTTCGAAGTTAGGTCATTATAGGCATATTGCCCCCGATTGTCGGGGCGACGACCGGGCGACGGCCGTATGCCGCGAACGCCGGCATGAGGTGTTGCAGGCTGACTGCATAGACACCGCTAGCAGCGCGGGCTGTATTGCCGGTACGACCATCGGATACGGTGCGCGACAAGCCTCGGACTGGGGGGATTAAGTTAATGCTGCCCGCCACCGCCGATACATTTCGTCGACCACCGTGACCGGGTCGCTGCCGCTGCCGCGGCCGAGCGGCCGTGGTCTCCTCTACCCGGTTTTTTCTTAGGAGGAGCAACCATGGCGATTTCGGTAACGTTGGCAGGATCGCGCTGACTCGGGTTGCCCGGTCGCGGCCGTCGCTCCCAGCGACATCGCGGCCGCGCAGCTCGAGGAAGATCGTCGTGACGGCTCGGCGCCGGGCGCGAGAGCTTCCACGACGCGCCCGTGACGATCACGGCGTTCGATCAGCAGCAGATCGAATCGGCCGGCATCGAGCGCCCGCAGGACTTCATCTCCCTCACGCCGAACGTCACCCTCGTCGAGACGCAAAACCAGGGCAACGCCTTCGTCACGGTCCGGGGCATCTCCCAGGCCCGCAACAGCGAGCCGTCGGTCGCGGTCCTCGTCGACGGCGTGCTGATGATCGAATCCCGCGCAGTTCAACCAGGAGCTGTTCGACGTTCAGCAGATCGAGGTGTTCAAGGGCGCGCAGGGCGCCTTCTACGGCCGCAACGCGATCGGCGGCGCGATCGTCATCACGACGCGGCAGCCGACGGACGAGTTCGAGGGCCGCGTCGAGGTCGGCCGCGACTCCGGCCCGGGTTACAGGGCGCTCCTGAGCGGCAGCGGGCCGCTCGCGGGCTCGAAGAATCTGAAGTACCACGCCGCCCTCTCCTATTTCGACACCGACGGCTACATCGACAACACCTATCTCGGCGAGAAGGCCGATCCGTACAAGGACGTGTCGGCGCGGCTGCGCCTGCTCTGGGACGCCAACGATCGGCTGCACACCGACTCGCGGCTCTACATTTCGCGTCTCGACACGCAGGCGCTCTACTTCAACATCGTCAACGACGTCAACGACACGAGCCTGCCCGGTTCGCGTCAACAATGCGGGCGAGAACGGCCGCGACCTCTCGCAGCTCGCCTTCAAGCTCGACTACGACACGGACCTCGGCACGCTGACGTCCATCACCTCGGCCGACCGAACCGAGGAGATTCTGACCGGCGACGCGTTCGACTTCCTGCCGATCACGGAATCGTTCTTCTACAACTGTTACGGCTCTTCGGCCCGGCAACGGTTCGACCTGAATCAGAGCCAATACCTGAAGGTCGACACCGTCAGCCAGGAGGTCCGCTTCACGTCGAAGGACGCCGAGCGAGGTTCAACTGGATCGCCGGGGTCTACGCCATCACGACGGACCGATTCATATCGACAGGCAACATGGTCGACACGGGCGACGGCGTCTTCCCCGTCTACCGCACGCCCAGCACGAATCCGCTGAACCCGCAGTTCTCGTTCCTCGCCGACTCCCAGGACAACCTGGCCTGGGCCGTGTTCGGCGACGCCAACCTCGACCTGACCGACAGCTCCAACTCGAGCTGGCGGTTACGCTACGACGACGATCACCGCAAGCAGACGACGCTGACGCCCGCCGGCATTCCTCGCCGGTCAACGTTCCGGGTTTCCGCAGGGCTTCACGGGCCAGGTGCGCAAGCACACGTGGGAGCGAGCTGCAGCCGAAGCGTGACGCTGCGCTATCAGCCATCGGATGCCGTGACCCTCTACGGCGGCTACAGCAAGGGCTTCCGCAGCGGGGGCTTCAATCAGACCGGCGTCGGCGCGGTGGCCTTCGCCAACGGCATCCTGGGCGTGCACGACCTCTTCGACGCGGAAACCGCGGAGACGCTCGAGTTCGGCGTCAAGTCGCGAGCTTCTGAGCCGACGGCTGAGCACGGATTTCAGCGTCTTCGACACGAGGCGACGGGCTCTTACTTCTTCGTGTTCCTCGCCGAGAACTCGACTCAGAACCTCGGCAACCTCGACAAGGTCAACTACAGCGGCTACGAGTTCGACCTCAAGGCTCTGGTCACCGACAGCCTCAACCTCAACTTCGGCTACGGCTCCACGGACAGCGAGATCCTCGCCGCCGAGGACCCGACCGTCGATCGGCAACCAGGCGCCTCTCGTCTCGAAGTACACGACGAACGCGGGCATCGAATACCATCAGTCCGTTCGGCGGCCACGGCCTCGAGCTCTTCGTCCGCGCCGACTACCAACGAATCGGCGACACGTATTGGGACCCGGCGAACTCGACGGTCCGCAAGCCCGTGAATCTGCTCGATCTGCGTCTCGGCGTCGAGCACGACACGTGGTCGGTCATCGGCTGGGCAGCGCAACGCCAACGACGTGCACTACAATGCGGAATGTCTGCCGGGCGGCTTCGTGTTCAAGGCCAAGCCGCGCCGCTGGGGCGTCGATTTCACGAAGCGGTTCTAAGCCGGCCGCGGCTCGGGCCGCGCAGCGAGATTTCGCGCAGCGCCGTTCAGCTGACCACGTGCAAGACGCGGAGATTGCGCACGAACTGCGACAGCACCCATTTCTCTCCGCTCGTCGGCGGGCGCCCGGCGTGCACCATGCGCAGATCCGGCTCGTTGCCCTCTAAAGCGTTGACGAAAAACAGCCCCTCTCCCAGCCGGCCCTTGTGCCTGAGGCCGAACTCGGGAAACTCGGTTTCCCCGCCCCCGTACTCGTCGTTGAGATAAACGAGAAACGTGACGACGCGCTGGCCTCTCGAGCGCAGCTCCTCGTCGTAGTTCGGCGTGGCCGGATCCACGAAGTCGAAGTGGTTGGCGATTTCCTCTCCGACGTCGTAGTGCAGCACGGTCGCGCCTTCGAACTGCGCCAACGGCAAGCCGCAGGCCTCGGCCATCCGGGCCTGCACCGTGAGATGAACGAGGTCCGTCTCCATTAGATTGAAGCCCGCGGCGGTGTTGGTCCGGGTTGCGTCCGCGACGTCGCGCCTGCCGACGGGATCATAAACGAGAGCCCGAACGAGCTTCGGCCGGGCGCCGGCCACGAGCCACTCGCAGACGCGCCGAGGCAAGAATTCGGGCAACTTGAACACACGGGCAGAGGGATGCAGCGGCTCGGCGCGCGGCACGGCCGCCCAGGCCGAGAAGTCGATTGCGGCGCCGAGTCCTCGCCAATCGCGGGCGGCCGCGGGGGACGGCGCAACGTTGCGCTGCCCGGCGGACGAGAGCACGGCGAGCTGGCCGCGCGCCGGCTCCCAGCCGCGCTCGGCGGACAGCACGAGCAATGTGACCGCCCGCGGCCAATCGTGCTTGCCGCGTGCACCGGCGGCGGCGAGCACGGCGAGCCGGCCCGCGGCTTCGGGGCCGCCCTGCTCGGCGGCGGTCTCGAGCAGACCGATGCCTTCGCGCGGCAGCAACGGTGCCCGGTCGCCGACGATGAGCCGCTTCGCTAGCCGAGTCGTCGCTTCGATGTCACCGCGCTGGGCCGCACGCGCGAGCTGATCGATCGCTTCGTCGTGGCGCCCGGCCGCGTCGTGCCGCTCGGCCAAGGCGACCTCGGGCGCCGGTCCGGCTTCTCTGGCTGGCATGGCTGCTCTCTCGGCGCCGTCCGTTTGCCTTATAGTAATCGTCCGGCGACGAGTCGCGCGAGATCCCTGCCCCATGACGCTCGAGCTCTACCACCACGGCTCCTCGGCCTGCGCCGCCAAAGTCCGCCTCGCCTTGGCCGAGAAGCAGTTGCCATGGGTCGGCCACTATGTCGACATCTTGAACGGGGAGCAGTTTCGGCCCGACTTCCTGGCGTTGAGCCCGAAGGCCGTCGTGCCGGTGCTCGTGCACGACGGCGCCGTGATATCCGAATCCACCGTCATCTGCGAGTATCTCGAAGAGACGTTCGCGGAGCATCCGATTTATCCGGAGCAACCGCTAGCGCGGGCCCGCGTGCGCGTCTGGACGAAGGCGGTCGACGAGGAACTGCACCCCGCGTGCTCGGCGCTGACCTATATCGTCTCGCACCGCCATACGATTCTCCGCAACGGCGCGGGCACGTTCGACGATTTCCTCCAGCGCGGCGCCGGCGACGGCCTCGCGGCCCGCAAGCAAAAATGGGAGTGGATACAGCACGGCTTCGAGGCGCAGGGCGCGGCGGAAAAGATCGCGCTCTACGATGCCTATCTGCATAAGATGGAGCTCGCGCTTCGAGCCTCCGACTGGCTCGCCGGCGGACGCTTCTCGATGGCGGACATCGCGATGGCTCCGTACCTGAACAGACTCGCGGCGCTGGCGATGCAGGGTCTGTGGGAGAAGGGCCGCCTGCCGCGCGTCGAAGACTGGTTCGTCCGCCTGCGCGGCCGGCCCTCCTTCCGCCCGGCCTTCGTCGACTGGATGCCCGCGGCCCTCGCCGACGAAATGCGGGCCAACGGCGAGAAATCCTGGCCGGAGGTTCGGTCGCTCCTGAACATAGACGGATCCGCGTCGCCGTCCCCAGGCGACGCATCCGTCGCCTGAGGTCACGGAGGCCCGATCATGCACACCGCCTTCCTCACCGAATCCGCCCGCCGCACCCCGCTGCTCGGCGAATACGACGTCGTCGTCGTCGGCGGCGGGCCGGCCGGCATCGCGGCCGCGCTGGCCGCCGCGCGCGCGCGGCCGCTCGACGATCCTCATCGAGCGCTACGGCTTCATGGGCGGCGCGGGCACGGCCGCCGGGCTCAGCACGTTCTGCGGCCTGCATGCCGTCGTGCACGGCGAGCACCGGCAGGTCGTGCACGGCATCGCCGACGACATCCTCGAGCGGCTCGAGGCCATGCGACGGGCTGCAACCGCCCGCACCTGACGGTCAGACGATCAGATCACGGCCCAGGCCTACGACATCTCGGCGTTCAAGATCGCCGCAGACGAGATTGGCGGCCGAAGCCGGAGCCGAAGGTGCTGTATCCACGCCCTTTGCGTCGGCGCCGTCGATGGCCGACGACGGCACTGATCGACGCCGTGTTCGTCGAGACGAAGTCCGGGCGGCGGCGCCGTACGCGGCCGGATTTTCGTCGACGCCTCCGGCGACGGCGATCTCGCAGCCTGGGCCGGCGCGCCGTACGAGGTCGGCGACGGCGCCGGCAACATGCTGTATCCGTCGACGATGTTCCGCATCAACGGCGTGAATCCGGACAAGGCCGGCCGCGCCTGGGAGCTGATCCCGTCGCTCGATGGAAGAGGCCGAGCAGTCCGGCCGCCGCTTCCCGCGCAAGAAGCCCATCGTGCGGCCGCAGCGCAATCCGATCGAGTGGCGCGCCAACCTCACGCAGATCAAGAATCCGGACGGCACGCGCGGTCGAGCGGCATCGATCGTCGAGCAGCTGAGCTACGGCGAGGTCGAGGGCCGGCAAGCAGTGCTGGGACGTCTTCCAGTTCATCAAGAGCGTGACGCCGGGGTTCGAGGACGCCTACATCGTCGAGATCGCTCCGCAGATCGGCATCCGCGAGACGCGGCGGATCGTCGGCGAGTACGTGCTCACCGAGCACGACATCCTCGGCTGCCGAGACTTCGAGGACGCGATCGGCGTCAACGGCTGGCCGGTCGAGGCGCACGTCAAGGGCGACGTCAAATTCGTGTTCGCGCCGCAGGGCTCGCGCGGCTTCAATCAGATTCCGTACCGCATCATCCTGCCGCAGCGCATCGAAAACCTCTTCGTGGCCGGGCGCTGCGCGTCGATGTCGCACGAAGGACAATCCTCGGCGCGCGTCAGCGGGCCGTGCTTCGTCATGGGACAGGCCGCCGGAACGGCCGCGGACCTCGCCCTCGGCGCAGCGATCGCCCCGCGCGAGGTGGACGTCGCCGAGCTGCAGCGACGGCTCGAAGGCGCGGGCGCGTTTCTCGGCCGCGCCGAGGCCGGCGCTCGGGCGGTTCGCGCGCGATGAATGTCGCGGCCCTATGCAACCCCCCGCCCTCCGGCTAGGTCGGTACGACCGCCAGTACCATGGCCGAGCGTAAAGAGCAGATAAAGGAATTCCTGAAGGGCTGCCGCGCGCGGCTTGATCCGGCCGACGTGGGCTTGCGTGGTCCGTGCCGGCGCCGCAGTCCGGGGCTGCGGCGCGAGGACGTCGCCGCGCTGGCCGGCGTCAGCGTCACCTGGTATACCTGGCTCGAGCAGGGGCGCGACATCAATGTGTCCGCCGACGTGCTCGAGCGCGTGTGCGCGTCGCTGCGGCTGTCCCGCGACGAGCGCGAGTATCTGTTTACCCTCGTCCACGGCCGGCCGGCGCCGCCACTGTCCGCGCCTGACCAGCGCCTGTCCGAGACGCTTTGGCGGACGATTCAGTACCTGCCCGTGCCGGCAGTCGTGATAACGCTGCGCTGGGACATCCTCGTTTGGAATTGCCTCGCGACGCGCGTGCTGCGCGATTACGGCGAGATCCCTCCGCACGAGCGTAATTTGCTGCGCATTATTCTTACGGACGAGAAATATCAGCGCGACTCCGCCAGCTTCGAGACGCTCGCAAGAAGGCTGCTCGCCAAATTCCGGGTGGACTTCAGCCAGTACGCCGGCGATCCCGCTTTCGAGGATCTCATCGCGGATCTGCGTGCGCGCGTCACGGGCTTCGAAGATCTTTGGAAGAGGTCGGAGATCAGCAATGCCATTCGCGGCTCGGGCATCATCGACCACGAGCAGCTCGGTCCGCTCTCGTTCGAATATTCCTCCTACGTGCCGGAAGGCAGCTCCTTCCTGCGTCTGGTGATGTTCGTGCCGGCGGACGCGAAGACCGCCGCCGCGCTCTCTACCCTCCAAACCGAGGACGGCTGCCCGGCGGGCGCCGCTGCCGGCCCCACCGCGGCCGCCGCGGACGGCGTTCGCGGCGCCCCACCCCGGCATGGCTGACGAGCCCCCCGCCCGTGCGGTAGTATCGGGCGAATAGCCACCGATCCGTTCGAGGTATCGAGATGAAAGTCCCGTTTTCTGCCCTCCTTGCCGGCCTGAGCCTGCTGCTGCGGCCGTTCCGGGCATGGCCCATCATTCTTTCGCCACGCAATACGACTCGCAGAAGCCCATTACGCTCGAAGGGCGTCGTCACGAAGGTCGAATGGATGAATCCGCACGCCCGCTTCTACCTGGACGTGAAGGGCGAGGACGGCAAGACGACCAATTGGAACCTCGAGCTCGCGAGCCCGAACGTTTTGAAGCGCAACGGCTGGAGCAGCCACTCGCTCAAGTCGGCGACCACGTCAAGGTCGAGGGCGCGATGGCGCGCGACGGCTCGAAGATGGCGAATGCCCGCGTCGTGACGCTGTCCGACGGCAAGCGCGTATTCGCCCGCTCGCCGGCCGATGCCAAGTGACGGCCTCCGAATCGAGGAGCCGAGCGCATGATCGACCAAGGTCTTTGCACGCCGCCGCGCAGCATTGCTCGTGCTGGCCGCGCTGCGCCCACGCGCAGACCACGCCGACGGACTTGACGCCGCCGGCCGGCAGCGGGGGCTTGAACAACCCGGCCATACAGCCGAAGGTGGAAGCGAAAGCCGTTCCGCGCCAGCCGGACGGTAAGCCCGATCTCACGGGCATCTGGCAGGGCGGCGGCCCCGATCGGCGACATCGCCCAGGGGCTCGTGAAGGGGCAGGAGATCGTCATGCTGCCCGAGGCGCAGAAGATCTACGATTCGCGCAAGTCGGCCGACGATCCGGAGGCCAATTGCCTGCCGACCGGGCGTGCCTCGCATCGCGCCCTATCCGTGGCGAATCGTGCAGACGCCGCCGAACGGCGAGCCCACGCACATGTTCTTTCTGTTCGAGGGCAACATTCACAGCTTCCGGCAGATCTTCCTCGACGGCCGCAAGCATCCGGACGATCTCGAGCCGACCTGGTACGGGCATTCGGTCGGCCACTGGGAAGGCGACACGCTCGTCGTCGACACGGTCGGCTTCAACGACCGGTTCTGGTTCGACTTCAAGGGCCATCCGCATACCACGCAGCTGCACATGATCGAGCGCTACACGCGCACGCGCTTACGACACGCTCGAGAACGTCACCACGATCATCGATCCGGGCGCCTACGCGAAGCCTTTCACGATAAAATTCGAGGCTCACCTCAGGCCCGGCTGGGATCTCATGGAGTACATCTGCAACGAAAACAACCAGGACGTCAAACACATTCAGGGCAACGCCGGGCTGTGATCCAGGCGCCGGTGCAGCCCGGCGATTGTGAGCTTCGACACGGCTGGCCGGACACGCAGCCGTTAAGCTTACGACCGGGGATCAGCATTGCATCGGTTGCGTCGATCGTCATGGCCCGCTCTGGGGCGTCTGTGCGTGCTCGCCTGGCTCGCTTGCGGCGCGTCCGGTTGCTCGTTCGTCGATTGGCGCCGGCGCCGGCCCCGAGCGCACAGGCGCCGGTGCCGCAAGTCCCGCCCAGAAAGCGCCGGCGACTGAACCTACCACCGCTTCCACGACCGCCGCTTCGCCCTCGCCGCCGCGCCCCGCAGCACCGCCCCCGCCCGCCCGGCCGGCGCAGGCGAGGCGGGTCGTCGTCCTGCTGCCTCCCCACAGCGCCGGTTCCGCAACCGGCTTCGAGCCGACACTGGCGGCGCTCGAGCGCAACTCGCCGCGCGCGGCTTCGAGGTGCTCAGCATCGACGGCGACGCGGCCGGCACCGCGCTGCCGGCTCCGGACCCGGTCAGGCGACCTACGCCGTCGCGGTCGGCAGCAAGGCGGCCGCCATCGGCGCCGGCGACTGCACTTGCGACGGTTTATTGCCAGGTGGCCTCGCCCGAGGCCCGTGGCCGCCGACAGCGTCCACGGCGTCGCCGCGCTGCCGCCGCTGGCGCTGCAGCTCCGGGCCTGGAAGGAGTTCTCGCCGCGCCTCGCGCGCGTCGCGCTGATTCTCGGGCCGCACACGAGGACATGGCGATCGAGGCGCGCCGCGCGGCCGAGCGGAGCTGTCGATGTCGCTCGTCTACCGGGTCGCCTCCTCCGACCAGGAGGCCGTCTACTGTTCAAGCGGCTGGCGCCGGAGGTGGACGGGCTCTGGCTGCTGCCCGACAACGACGTGCTGAGCCCGCGAGCGATCAAGTCCATGCTCGCGAAGCTTCAAGTTCAAGGTCCAGAGCCTCGTGTTCACGCCGGACTCTGCTCGACTGGGGCGCCTGCTCAGCGTCAGCAGCACGCCGGACGATCTGGCCGCGAACGGTGGCGGACGTAGTCGATCGGGTGGCGACGCGCCGCGGACGCGTGCCGCCTTGACGCCGCTGTCCGAGCTCGAGTCGAGGATCAACGAAACGCCGGCGGCGCCGCTCGGCATCCGCGCGCCCGCGACGTCCTGGATCGTGCGCGGCGGCAGCGGCGGACAGCGGTGAGGAGCCCATGTGGCGGCCGAGCCCTTGGCTGCCGAACGGGCCGGCGCCGCGCGAGCTCGCGGCCGGCGTCGCCGGCGTGAGCGCCCGCCTCGGCCGCCGCGCCGGCCCGCGCGCGGCGCGCCATGAGCGCACGCCCGAGCGGTCGCCCCGCTCGAGCCTCATCACGCAGCTGCTGACGCTGCAGCTCGCAATCGTCACAGCCGTCGGGCTGCTCGCGCTCGGCGGCCTGTACTGGACCTCGCGCACGGTCATCGACGAGAACCTCACGCATTGGGCGACGCAGTGGGCGAGGGAGCTCAACGAGCTCGGCGCGCCGTTCTATCTGTCCAACACGGGCGAAGCCGTCGTCGACGTCGAGCGCTTCACGGAGAAGTATCCCGAGATCGACGCGCGTGAGCTGGTACGGGCCCGACGGGCGGCCGATGTCCTCGCTGAATCAGCGACGCAGAAGCGCGCCGCCGCTCGACGCCGCGCACCGTCGCGCGGCTCGCAGCGCTCGTCGGCACGAGCCTCGCCGTACCTGCTGACCGCGAACCGGCGCGCTCGCCGCTGCAGTTCCGCCTCGCCGGGCCGATCTGGAGCGAGTCGGCGGTGGGCGACAGCCTGCTCGAACGTCGGCTCCGACGCGCAGGTCGACACCGAGCGCAAGCTGCTCGGATTCGTGGCCGTCGACCTCGACTATTCCTGGTACCACAAGCAGTTCCTGCCGAAGCTCTGGGTCGCGAGCCTCGCGCTGCTCGCGCTGCTCGGGGCGTCGTGGATCATCGGCCGAGTGCTCATCAAGCGCGCGCTGTCGCCCGCTCGCGGCGCTGCAGGCGCCGCTCGCGAACCTCGCCAACGGCGACATGGAGGTGGAGCTTCCCGAGCCTCCGAGCACAGCGAGATCCATCGCATCGTGAGCGCGCTCGAGGAGACGACCGTCGCACTGCACGAGCGCGACCGCCGCCTCGTGCATCTCGCCATGCACGATTCGCTGACGGGCCTCTACAACCGGCACCGCTTCGTCGACGGAGCTCGAGCAGGAGATCGCCGAGATCGCGCGACGACGGCCACCGCAGCGCCGTCCTCTTCGTCGACCTCGATCAGTTCAAGTACGTCAACGACACTTGCGGCCATCCGGCCGGTGACGAGCTGCTGAAGCTCGCGGCGCGCTGCATCGGCAGCGCCGTGCGCTCGACCGACATCGTCGCCCGCTTCGGCGGCGACGAGTTCGCCGTGCTGCTGAAGGACGTGTCGCGCCAGCAGGCGCGCGCGGCGTGGGACTCAAGATCCTCGAGCAGATGCGCGCGCTGACTCACGTGCAGGACGACAAGGCGTTTTCCCTGCAGTGCAGCATCGGCATCGCGGAGATCGCACGGGCCGCACCGATCCGCACGAGCTGCTCTGTCGCAGGCCGACCTCGCCTGCCACGTGGCGAAGTCCAAGCGGCCGCAATCGGCTCGAGTTCTACAAGGTCGCGGCGCCGCGAAGGCCGGCAGATGACCAAGGACATCGACTGGGTCAAGAGCATCCGCGAGGCGCTCGAGCAGGACCGCTTCGAGCTGCACTACCAGCCGCTCGTGCACGTGCGCACCGGGGTCGCCAATCACTACGAGTCACTGCTGCGCCTCGGCTCCCGAACGGCAACATCATCGCACCCGCGCGTGTTTTTGCCGGCGGCGACGCGCTTCGGGCTGCTGCCGGACATCGATCGCTGGGTCGTCGACCGCGCTCTGTGACACGCTTGCGCGAGCTGCGCGCCGCGCGCCCGGCGCTGACGCTTCTCGGTCAACCTCTCGGCCTCGGCGTTCGACGAGGGCGAGTTCATCGACTACGTGAGCGCGAAGCTCGAGGAGCACGGTCTGCCGGGCGACAGCGTGATCTTCGAGCTCACGGAGCAGGAAGCCATCCGCTTCGCGTTTCAGGCCGCGAAGCAGATGGCCGCGCTCAAGGAGCTCGGCTGCCAATTCGCCATCGACGACTTCGGCACCGGCTACAGCTCCTTCGCCTACCTCAAGCGGCTGCCCGTCGACTTCCTCAAGATCGACGGCTCGTTCATCCGCGGCCTCGAGCGCGACCCCGTCGATCAGACCATGGTGCGGCTCATCGGCGAGGTCGCGAAGGCGGCCAACATCAAGACCGTCGCCGAATACGTGCAGAGCGGCACGGCTATGAGGCTGCTCGCGAAATATCGCATCGACTACGCCCAGGGGTACTATCTCGGCCGCCCCGCGCGAGCTTCCCGAAGACGCGCACGCATCCGGTCCCGCTGCCCGGCGACGCACCCAGAACCTCCCGTTCCGCCGCCGCACGCGCGCGATTAAGCCGACGTTCAGGCTTCCTCGGCCTTACCTGGCAGTGAGATGATGCAAACCTGCGCTTGCGGCGCAGGGAACGGAGACCGCCTCATGACAACGGGAACAGATACGCTCGCCGGGGCCGAACGGCCGGCAGGGCCGCCGGACTGCGCGCGCTGCTCTGCGCGTCGGCGCTCGGCTATCGGCGAACCTCGCGTCGGCCCAGGTCAGCCGGAACGAATCCGTCCGCGGCGATACGGCCGACGCGGGCCCGGAAGCGGCCGCTCTACTCCGCGGCCGAGCTCGACGAGCTGGTCGGCCGCATCGCGCTGTACCCCGACGACCTCTCGCCATCATTCTGCCGGCATCGACCTATCCGCTCGAAGTCGTCGAGGCGGCTCGCTTCGAGACCGCGCACGCGGGAAGGACCCGAGCCGAAGCCCGACGCGGACTGGGACGACTCGGTCGTCGCGCTGCTCAATTACCCCGAGGTGCTTGAAGCACATGAACGACGACCTCGAGTGGACCGCGAAGCTCGGCGACGCCGTGGCTACCCAGCAAGCGGACGTCTTCGACGCGATACAGCGCTTCGGGACCGCGCACTGGCGGCCGGCAACCTGAAGAGCGACGACCATCAGGTCGTGAGCCGCGACGACGGCGCCGTCGAGATCAAGCCGGCCGATCCCGCAGGTCGTCTACGTGCCTTACTACGAGCCGGAGCGCGTCGTCGTCCACGAGTACGTGCCGATCGAATACTACCCTTACGCCTATCCCCTCTACTACTACCCGTATCCCGCCGGACTACTCATTTGGCACCGGCTTCTTCTTCGGCGTCACGACCGCGTTCGTGATCGGCTGGCACGCGCCACTATATCCACGTCGAACCGTGCACTTACGTCGGCCACCCCTACTACGGCCGCCACTACTATGCGCCCTTCTACGCGCGTCGCTCGCTCACGTCAACGTGAGCCTCGTCGACGCGCGGCCGCGGCTCGTATGACTGGCGGCCGGTCAGGCACGGCTATGCGCAGCATCGCAGCGGCGTCGCGTCGAGCCTACGAGGGCCGCTATCGCGGGGAAATACGCGAATCGGAGCGACAGCCCGCCTGCTACGACACTCGGCGTTATACCGGTACCGCGGAGATCCGGCGCCCCACCGAGACGGCGCGGGCAGCGGACCGTGATTCGCACCGCGAGGGCCGATCGACTACCGCCGCCCGCGGCGGCTCGGCCGCTGCGGGCTCGCACGGCGGTTCGGCCGCTGCGGGCTCGCACCGCTGCGGGTTCCCACGCAAATCCGTCCGTCGCGAGCCGAGCGAGACCGAGCGCCGAAGCCCACGGCCGCGGACACGAGCAGCCCGCCGCCTCGGCCACTCGGCGGTTCGATGCGCCGACGCTACGCTCAGCGCCCACCCGCTCCGCGCCCACGTACTCCGCGCCGGCCTATCGGACCGGCCGTGCGGCGCCCTCGCCTCGGACGAGCAGCTCCGCCCCCGCGCACAGGACGGAGGCCCCCAGCGTCGCCGGCGCTAGCCGTGGCGCCGCCGCCGCTCACTCGGATCGATCGCGCAGCGTCCGCGCGGGGCGGCGATGCGCGTTCTTCGGCGCGTACGACGAGACCGCGCGAGCAGCCGAGCGAGCGAAGGGAGCCGCGGATCGGCGCCGACGAACGGCCGAGCGCCGCGCGCCCGCTCGGCCCAGCGTTAACGTCTCAGCCGCCCGAATACGGCTCGCGCAGTCGATATTGCGGCTTGTTCGGCGAGCCAAGCCGCGAGCCGGTCCGTGCGGGAAAGCGCGACCGGAAGGAAGTCGAGCGCGCGCTGCAGGCGGTCGTTCGGCTCGGCGCAGCTGAGGCGCAGGAAGCCCGCGCCGGCCTCGCCGAAGCACTCGCCGCCTAGGCAGGCGATGCCGAAGTCGTCGTCGGCCCCTTCGAGCAGAAACAGCGCGAGCCCATGACTCGTGACGCCGAGGCGGTTGCAGACCGGCGCGACGTTCGGGAACACGTAGAACGTCGCCGGTCGGGTCGAGCGCATGAAAGCCTTCGATCCGGTTCAGGCCCTCCGTCAGCAGCACGACCTTCTCGCGAAACTTCTGCATCGACGGCCTGCCGTTCGGCCGTGTCGTTGCGAAGCGCGGCGGTGCCCGCGAGCTGCACGATCGGCGGCGTGCAGGAGAGGGTGGTGTTGACCATCTTGCCGATCACGTCGGCAACCTCGGCCGAGGCCACCGCGAAGCCCGAGCCGC
This sequence comes from uncultured Actinomycetes bacterium, assembly GCA_963800355.1. Lineage (GTDB taxonomy): Bacteria > Actinomycetota > Thermoleophilia > Solirubrobacterales > 70-9 > VAYN01. Next base: position 283,273 of record CAWDAP010000003.1, read on the forward strand.
CAGCCGCTCATGCTGTACGACTTGCTGAACGTATAGGCCGCGACGCACTGCTCGAGCATGCCGGGCTGGCTCAGAATGGAGTGATGCGCGCCGCGCCAGATCATGTGGCAATACGGCTCGTCGCTGAAGACGGCGATCGTCGCGACCGCGCACGAGATCGGCGATGCGGCGCAGATCCTCCTCCGTCGCGACGCCGCCGGTCGGGTTGTGCGGCGAATTCAAGAAGATCGCGCGCGGGGAAGGGTCGTCGCTCGAGAAACCGCTCGATGTCCGCCGACGTCGGGCCGAAACTCGTTCGACTGCCTCAGCGGCGCCATGACCGGCGCGTGCGGCCGCGCCGCTCGATGTTCGGCACGTAGGTCGGGAAATACGGGCTGAACACCAGCACGCCGTCGCCCGGATTCAGGAAGGCCTCGCAGAAGAACTGCTCGAAGACCTTGGCGCCCGGGACCGGCCACGATGTTCTCTGCCTCGGCCGGGATGCCGAACTCGTTGCGCACGAAGTCCGCCGCCGCTTGCCGAAACTCGGGAATGCCCGGCGAGGGGCAGTAATGCGACTGATTGGCCTCGATGGCCGCGACGCCGCCGGCGCGCGCGGCCGAGCCGTGCTGTCGAAAGGACTGTCGCCGATCTCGAGCTCGACGACGTCCTTACCCTTCGGCCTTGAGCGCCTTGGCCAGCCGAGCACGGTGAACGCCGTCTCGACGGTCAGCGAACGGGCGAATCGACTGAGTTGTATCGACACGAGCAACACCTTGGAATTCGTCCTGTGGCACAGGCCGGGAAGCGCTGCACCGAAGCCGCCGGCGGCGCCGGAGCCGCAGAGTATGCGATCCGTCTGCACGAGGCGCAACCGAGCTGCCCCTGACGCAACACTCTATTTCGGCAGCGCCGAGCGCCGATAATCTATTCGGCTATGTTCAAAGACCGTTCAGTCATTTGCGCCAGCGTGCCGCCGATTCAAAGCACCGTCTGATCCCGCGCGACGACGACGCGGCCCGAGTAGTGCGCGCGCACGCCCGCGACATATACGTCATCGGATACGTCGGCCAGCGCGCCGGGCACTAGATGGTTGAGGACGAGCATGCCGACCCCCGCTTCGCTAGCCATTCGACCAGCATCCTGCGTGCTGGTGTGCGTTGCGACGATGTGCTGCCAAATGCCCTCGGGATGGTCTGCATAGGCGCCCTTGGCCACTCTGGCATCGAAGGCTCGGCGCATGCTCGCGACGTCGATCGCTTCGCAGACGAACACATCCGCGCCCCTCGCTAGCGCGACGACCTGCGGCGAGTAATTCGTGTCCCCCGAGTACGCGATCGCGCGATCGGCCGCATCGATCCGGTACGCAAGCGAGCGGTACGGCATGAGCTTCTTGGAGCGGTTCGGAAAGTGCGTGTTCTCGATCGAAGTCACGGCGATGCGCTCATCGCGATAGACGGCGGCCGGCGTGGACGTCGCTTCGAGATCGGTCGCGTCGATCAGGCTCTCCGGCTTCACAGAGCGCTGCTCGTCGACCAGGCGAATGGCTGCGTTGATCGCGTCGAACTCGAGCGCCGCGGCGACGAGGCGCCGAGTGCCGACCGGACCGTAGATCGAAGTGCGCTCGACCCGCCCATCGGTCCATTGATGACCGAGCAGCGCGGCGAGATCGGCGGTGTGATCGTCGTGCAGATGGGTCAGGAAGATCTGCGCGACGTCGCGATAGTTGAGGCCCGCCTTGCCGAGCGCGGCAAGGGTGCCGTATCCGCAATCGACGAGGTAAGCGTGCCCCGCGACGACCACCGCGCTCGCAGTCTCGCCGCGCTGCGCATTGAAGTTCGGGCCGCCCTGAGTTCCGAGCAAGACGATCCGCGTCGCGCCCGGCTCGTCGAGCGACTGGGCAGCCGCGGGCCGCGTCAGCCAGCGCAGAGGAACGAGGCCGGCCGCGCCGCCAAGCGCGCCGGCCGAGCAGGCAACGCGCAGGAAGCGCCTGCGCGAGCAGCTCGATTGATCATGTCGCCGCATGGGTGGTCCCCCTCTATCTCTGTTTGTTCAAGTATCGCTCCGCGCGCAACACCTTCTCTCGCGGCGCTACTCGAAGATCACGAACAGGAGGACGATCAAGCCGACGCCGAAAGCCGCGAGCAGCAGCGAGAATGTGGCGCCGACGAGCAGGCCGCGGCCTACGTCCGTGCTGCCGTCGCGGCGATACGCGATCGCGAATCGCAAGTAGCGCACGCCGGCGACCAAGGCCATCGCGGCACCGAGCCCGATGAGCAGCGTGCCGGCGCGGCTCGACAACATCCGCCGCACGACCTGCGCGTGCGGTGAGCCGCCGGGCGTCAGGTTCAGAATCAGCCCGAAACGGTCGATGACGAAGCCGAGGGCCATGAGGGAAAGTGCCGTCCTGATCCAAGAGGAGAGCGTGCGCTCGGCGGCCAGGTAAACCAGCCGCCGCGAAAGCTCGAGCGGGTCGCGGCCGTCGTTCATCGATCGCAATCGAATGGCTCCGAGAAAGGGTCCCTCTCATTCTCGCACACTGGGCGGCGCCGTCATTTCGAATGTCGAGGCCGGACACCGCGCGTACAATGGCGCCGTGACCGGCAGCAAGCGGAGCGAGACATGAACCGACGAATCCCGACGCGACGCTCGTCGCGCTCCCAGGCGCGCGCAGGAATCGGCGTCTTCATAGCACTCGGCGCCGCGGCCCTCGGAGGTCTCTCGACCGCGTCGGCGCAAGCGCCGCAGCAGTGCGAGCACGTGCGCGACGTGCTCTACGTCAACGGACGCATTCACACGATGGACGCGGCAGGCTCGGTCGTCACGTCCGCCCACGTCGTCGGCGACCGCTTCGTCGCCGTCGGCGACATGCCGATCGCCGACCGCTGCACCGTCGAGGTCGATCTCGGCGGACGCACGGTGGTCCCCGGCATCATCGATGTTCACAACCACATCGTGCTGCTCGGCCTGCGCCCGGGTCACGACACGCGGCTCGAGAACGCGCGCTCGATCGCGGACGTGCTCGAGACGTTGCGCGCCCGAGCAGGGACGCTGCCGCCCGGAGAATGGATCACGTCGATCGGGGGATTCGACGTCAATCAGTTCACTGCGCCGCCCGATCCGCCGCGATTCCCGACGTTGGCCGAGCTCGATTCGGCCGTGCCGGATCACCCGGTCTACCTTCAGCAAGGCTTCGCGGGGCCGGGCGTGACGAACAGCCGCGGGAAGACCTTCTTCGCCGGTAAGGACATTGCGGTCGGCGCCGACGGCTCCATCGCCGGAGGCAACGCCACGCCCAACCCCGCGACGCGCGCCCTGCATGCGCTGCGCGAGCTGCAAACCTCCGAGGATCGCGTGCGCGGCACCGAGGACGCCCTGCGTTATGCGGCGAGCCTCGGCATCACGACGCAGCTCGACGAGGGCGGCTTCCCGGCATCGGGCACGCCGACCGACGGTGCGGCGCATTTCGATCCGTCTCGCGCGTACGTCCCCCTCCTCGAGCTGCACCGGGCCGGCCGCCTCCACGAGCGGATCCGCCTGAACTTCCTGTACATGGAATCGGACCCCTCGACTCCCGAGCTGCGCGCGCGGCTCGAGAACGCGTTTCCGGATTTCGGCGATTCGATGCTCCGCGTGCTCGGAATCGGCGAGTTCACGGGCGGTGCGAGCCCGATCGTGAGCGAGCGCACGCCCGCGTGGATCAACGGCACTCGCCTGGTGGCCGAGGCGGGATGGCGCAACGAGAACCATTCGCTGACCCGCACGGACTTCAAGACGATCATCGACGGCTGGACGCAGATCAACGCCGATCTGCCGGCGCCGGGAATCACCCAGCTGCGCTGGGTGCTCGCGCACGTGCCGTTCATCACGCCGGATTACGTGGCCAAGCTCGAGCCGCTCGGCGCGGGCGTCAACGTGCTCGGCGGCTGGCGCTGGCTCAGCGGCACCGCCGCCCAGAACGGGCCGCCGTTCCGGATGCTTCTCGACAGCGGCATCCACGTCGGCATGAGCTCCGACGGCATGCAGATCTCGCCGATGAATCCCTGGATCGGTCTCTACTACGCCGTGACCGGCCGCAACGCGCGCGGCGAATTGATCAACGCCGGCCAAACGATCGGACGAAACGAGGCGCTGCGGCTGTACACGGCCGCCAACGGTTGGTTTCTTGACGAAGAAGACAGTCTCGGAAGCATCGAGCCCGGCAAGTATGCGGATCTCGTGGTTCTGAACCGCGATTACTTCGATCCCGCGGCGACCCCCGACGCCGATATTCCCGACGTGCACGCGCTGCTGACGGTCGTCGGCGGCGAGGTCGTGTACGGCCGCGTCGACGACCTTTAGCCGCGCGGGGATCGGGACCGGTCACTCGCTCGAGGACGCGATCCTCGCCAACACTCGATCGAGCTCTGGCTCGTCGGGCAACGCGATGCCGAAATCGTCACGGAGGATGTCCCGCAGCGCCGCGGCGCTCGACAGCGTGCGCCGCTCGGTGCGCCCGCCGGCGTGATGCACGGTGAGCCGGTTGTCGAGCAGGGCCAAGCGGCGCTCCTCGAGCGCGAGCGCAGCGAAAAGCTGGCACCGGAACGGTGAGTCCGGGTGCGTCGCGACGAAGTGATTCAGCACCTCGAAATCGATCTCGAGCTGAGCATTGAGATCGAACCAATAGACGGGTAGCCACGTCGCGTCGACTTCGGCCTCCAGCACGAACCCGCTGCCGCTCGGCAGGATCCGGAAGCGCTCGTGCGGCGTCGACTGCTCGAGGCCCGGCTCGAACAGCAGCGGCGCCGTCAGCGTGAGACCGCCGAAACCGACGTCGACGAGGTAGGTCGCGCCCTCGGCCTGGACGGTCGCGAGCCGGTGCGAGCGCGGGCCGGGCTCGGCGACCGCGCGCCTCCAGAGCACACGCGCCGCGAGCGAGATCGGCTCGAATCCGAGCGCCGCGAGCACGGCGGCGAAGAGGCCGTTGTGCTCGAAGCAGTAGCCGCCGCGGCCGCGGCGCAGCATCTTCTCTTGCAGCGCCTCGAGGCCGAGCGCCGGGGACCCGCCGAGCAGCGTGGTGAGGTTCTCGAAAGGAATCGCGGCCGGGTGCAGGCGATGCAGCGCCCGCAGCGTCGCAAGCGTCGGCGCCCGGGAGCCCCGGTAGCCGATCCTGTCGAAGTAGGCGTCCAAGTCCATGCCGGCTGCCCCTTCCGCTCGCGAGCTCACGGATCCGGCGCCCCCCCGAAGGCCCCTCGGGCTACGCGTCGAGCAGGGCGGGCAGGCGCTTGTAGACCCGCCGAATGTTGTCGTCGAAGATCTGCCGGCGCTGCGCGTCGGTCAGCTCGAGACTGCCGTCGATGTAGCGCTTCGTGTCGTCGAAGTACTGCCCCGTCTCGGGATCGATGCCGCGCACCGCCCCGACCATCTCGGAAGCGAACAGGATGTTCTCGATAGGGATGACCTTGAGCAGCAAATCGATACCCGGTTGGTGATAGACGCAAGTATCGAAGTAGACGTTCCGAAGCACCGACTCCTCGAGCGGCGGCCGCTTGAGCATATCGGCGAGCCCGCGGAAGCGGCCCCAGTGAAACGGGACCGCGCCGCCGCCGTGCGGAATGATGAACTTGAGGTCGGCAAAATCCTCGAACATATCGGCCATCATCATCTGCATGAACGCCGTCGTGTCGGCGCTCAGATAGTACGATCCCGTCGTCTGGAAGTAAGGTGTGTTGCACGCGCCGCTCACGTGGATCATGGCGGGCACCTCGAGCTCGCACATCTTCTCGTAGAGCGGGTACCAATATCGATCGCCGAGCTCTGGACCGGTGAAGAAACCGCCGGTTGGATCCGGGTTCAGGTTGCAGCCCACGAAGCCGAGCTCGTTGACGCAGCGCTCGAGCTCACGCACGGAGCCGTCGATGGGGCGCCCGGCGACTGGGGCAGCTGGCAGACGCCGACGAAGTTGCGCGGGTACAGCTGCGTGAGCCGGTAGATCAGATCGTTGCAGTGCTCGGTCCAGGCGCGGCTCGTCGACTCGTTGCCGACGTGATGGCCCATCCAGCTCGCGCGCGGAGAGAAGATCGTCACGTCCGTGCCGCGCTCTCGCTGCAGCTTGAGCTGAGCGCCCTCGACGCTTTCGCGCAACTGATCGTCCGTGATGTTGCAACGTGCCTTTCGACGCCTGATGATTCGGGTCCTTGGCGAGCTCCGCCTTCTGTCGATCCCGATATTCGCCCGAGCTCCTTGGGCGCCGTGGTGTAGTGGCCGTGACAATCGATAATCATCTTCTTCTTCAACTCCATTGATTCAGCAGTCGGCGCCCGCGCGGAGCCCTTCCCTCCGCCAGTCTATCATTGCTCAGGCGGCGCCCGTTTCCTCCGCTGCCTCGAGACCGGCGCTTTGCTCGACGGAATCGAACGTGCCAGCAGGTTGGCGCCCAGGCTCGCGCGCCATCATGACGATCGCGATCGGCAAGCAGCGTGCCGGTTGAAGAAGACGCCGGTCAAGCGCGCCGAGCGCGGCTCCGCCCGAGAACATCATCGTCGTGTAGGTCGAGGAGGCGCTGCCCGCGAGCTTGTGGAAGTAGCTCATGTAGCGCGCGGAGCCCGCCGGGCCCGACGACGCCCATCGTCGACACCATGACCACGAGCGGCGGCACGACGGTCCACAGCGAGTCGACGCCGAGCGTCGACGACCAGCAACAGCACCGCGACGCGCAGAGCCTGCACGAGCAGCCCGCGCCGGAAAAAATCGCCCGCGTTGTCGGCCCGAAGACGGTTCATGCTGAAGAAGTTCATCGCCATCATGCCGACGCACGTTGAGGCCGAAGAAGATCGGGAACGCGGCGGAGCGAGACGTGAAAGTACTCGATGTAGATGAACGACGAGTTCGTCAGGAACGTCATGAACACGCTCGCCGACAGCGCCATGGCGAGCGCATAGCGGATCGGCAGGCGGCGGCCGTCGACGCGCCGCGTCACCACGAGTCCGCACTGCACGAGCGTCGAGCGGACCGAGAGGTTGCGCCAGCTGCCGCGGGCGCGTCTCCGGAATGAAGAGCACGTAGACGAGCCACAGCGCCGCCGCGTAAACGCACTTTGCGACGAAGATCGCGTGCCAGCCGTAGTTGAGCAGGAACGCGCCGAGCGTCGGCGCGATCAGCGGCGACATGAGCATGATCATCGTCACGGTCGCGAAGCGCTTGCCGAGCTGATCGACGGGGTAGACGTCGCGCACCGAGGCCATGCAGATCACGGTCGAGAAGCCGCCGCCGATCGCCTGCAGGAACCTGCAGCCACTGCACCTGGGTGATCGTGTCCGCCGCGAACGCGATCGCGGCGGTCGCGGCGATGAACACGGTGAGTCCGAGCATGCCGATCCGCTTGCGGCCGATCTGGTCGGAAAAGGCGCCGCCGAAAAACTGACCGAGCCCGTAGCCGATGAGATACGTGCTGATCGTATTGTTGAGCTTGACGATGCTGACGCCGAAGGCTTCGGCCATGACGGGCATGGCCGGCAAATAGGCGTCGAGACTCACGGGGCCGAGCGCGACCAGCGCCCCGATGAACACGATGAAGCCGCCAGGTACCGCCGCGCCGGCGCCGCCCGAGTAGACGGTGCGGCCCGCGGCACCAGTGGTGTCGTCCGTCATTTCGGTCTTTATCCCGGCGGCGGAACCAGATCGCTGACGATAAAGCGGGTGACGTCCCTGATCTGCTTCCTGTTCAGTGCCCCGCCGAAAGCGGGCATGTTGTTGCGGCCTTCGGTGATCGTCCGCATCGCCGCGGCCGCGTCGGTGAGCCGGTCGAGCGGCGCGCCGCCGCCGTGACCTCCGCGGCCGTCCTCGCCGTGGCAAGGCACGCAGTGCTGCGCGTACACGGCGCGACCGGCCGCCGGATCGGCGACCGTCTCCGCGCCTTCGGCCCCGCCCTGGCCTTCACCGCGGGTCACGCCGGCATCGCCTCGTCGCGGCGTCCTCGGGCGCGGCAGGGCCGAGCCCGGCCGTCGACGGCGAACAGCCAGACGCTGTCGCCGTGCGGCGAGCCGATCAGGACGTTGCCCGCGGACAGCACGACGACATACTCCTTGCCGCCGTGCTCGAACACGCTCGCCGGGCGCGTTGACGCCGGCGCCCGTCTGGAACTCCCAAAGCTTCACGCCGCGTGTCCGAATCGAGCGCGGTCAGCCGTCCGTCGTTGCGGCCGACGAAGACGAGGCCGCCGGCCGTCGCCACCGAGCCGCTGTAGCACTGGTCGCGCCAGCGGTAGCGCCACACGAGCTTGTTCGGCGTGACGTCCAGCGCGGCGAAGATGCCGGTCCGCGGCAACGGCGCGAAGCCGACGACGCCGCCTTCGTACATCTTTCCGCGCTCGGGAATGTCGAAATCGCGGTCGCCGCCGATATAGTTGCCCGGCAGGTCGGAGGCACAGACGAACAACAGCCCGCGCTCGGGGTCGTAGGCGCTCGGCGGCCAATTCGCGCCGCCGTAAAGGCTCGGGCTCACGATCGTGCCGGCATCGCCCACATACGGCGTGAAGATCCGGCCGTCGTTCACGAGCTTGAAATCCTCGGGCGCGATATCGACGGCCTGCGGGACGATCGCGTCTCCGCGCGGGTACGGCTGCGTGGCCGCCGTCGCCTGGCGCGGTTCCTGCGGCACCGCGCGCTCGTCGATGCCGATCAGCGGCTTGCCCGTCTCCCGGTCGAGAATGTACGCCCAGCCCGTCTTCGAGACCTCGACGAGGCCCCGGCGCTGGCGGCCGCCGATCCGCGCATCGAACAGCACGACGGGATTCGGCGCATCGTAGTCCCAGAGATCGTGGTGCACCTGCTGGAAGTGCCAGCGGTACTCGCCGGTCTCGACGTCGACGGCCACGATGGATGAGGTGAAGAGGTTGTCGCCGGCGCGCACGGCGCCGTTGAAGTCGGGCCCCGGATTGCCGGTCGAGAAATAGAGCAAGCCGAGCTTCGGGTCGACGGCCGGCGTCTGCCATACCGTGCCGCCGCCGTGTCGCCAGACGTCGTTGTCGGCCGGCCACGTGTCGTGCCCGGCTTCTCCCGGCCCGGCACCGTGTAGAACGTCCAGAGGCAGCTTGCCGGTCGCCGCATCGAAAGCTTTGACGCGCCCGCGGATGCCGAACTCGCCGCCGGCGAAGCCGGTGATCACCTTGCCGTCGTAATAGAGCGGCGCGCTCGTGATCGAGAAGCCGTCCTGCCAGCGCTCGGCCTGCACGGACCAGACCGGCTGCCCGGTCTTCTGGTCGAGCGCCACGAGCCGTCCGTCGAGACGGCCGAGGAAGACCTTGCCTTCGCCGAGCGCGACGCCGCGGTTGTCCCAGCCGCAGCAGACCGTGCCGAGCTTCGGATCGAGGTCGGCGCGGTACGACCACAGGATCTCGCCGGTCGCGACGCTCAGCGCGAACACGTCGTCCGCGCCCGTCGACACGTAGATCACTCCGTCGTAGACGATCGGCTGCGCCTCGCCGGAATATTGCGGAGCTCGACCCGAGCCGTCGAGATGGGTGCGCCAAACGCCCTCGAGCCGAGCGACGTTGGCACGGGATCAATCGCGCCGAGCGGCGAGTAGCGTTGGTTGTAGAGATTGCCGCCGTTGGTCGGCCATGCGTCCGTCGGCTGTCTCGCGAGTGCGGAGGCCGAGAAGGCGGGCGCCGGCCGTATGCCTTGATCCTCCCCGCCGCTCTGCGCCATCGGCGCCGCGCCAGGCACCGCCGCGGCGGCCAGAATCCAGGCGACGAGACGCATGAGCTCACGCCCCGTCATCGCTTTGGCGGCTCGCATCGAGATCTTCCGTTTTGGGCGAACAGGGCCGCTGATTCTGACGCCGAAAAGCCGGCCGGTCCACCAGAGGGGGACCGCGTTGTGTGCGCTCGAGCGACTGACCATACTGAGCAGCGTGCCGTAAAACTGCGCCATGGAGTCGAGCTCGATCGCCCGAGATGTCCGATCCGTCGTTTAAGTACTGTCCGCGATGCCGGACGCCGCTCGTCGCGGCGGCGCACGGCGGCACATCCCGCTTGGCCTGCCCCGCCGATGGCTGCGGATTCGTTCATTGGAACAACCCGGTACCGGTCGTTGCGGCCGTCGTCGAGCGTTCGGGCCGAGTCGTGCTCGTGCGCAGCCGCGGATGGCCCGACACCTGGTACGGTCTCGTCACGGGATTTCTCGAGTCGAACGAGAGGCCCGAGGACGCGGTGCTGCGCGAGGTCGAGGAAGAGCTCGGGCTGCGAGCGCGGCGCGAGTCGTACATCGGGGCCTATCCCTTCGCCCGCTTGAATCAGATTATCTTCGCTTATCACTTGTACGCCGAGCCGGGGCGAATCCGACTCTGCGAGGACGAGCTGGCCGATCATAAGGAAGTGGCGATCGAGCGGCTGCGTCCTTGGCCGCAGGGAACGGGCCCGGCGCTCAAGGACTGGCTCGCGAGCCGCGGCTACTGGCCGCCGACGGCCGAGTTCGGCACGCCGCAGCCAGACGATTGAGAGCCGCACGCTATAATCAGCCACGACACGATCCGCGCTCAAGGGGGAATCTCGATGAGAGTCGCGCTGCTCTGCTCGTTACTGGCCGTCGCGCTGCTGATCGCCGCGCCGCCGGACGTCCGTGCACACCACTCGGTCGCGCTTTACGACACCGATCACCTCGTCTCGATCGACGGCGTCGTCACGCGGATCGAATGGACGAGCCCTCACGTGTTCGTGTACTTCACCGAGCGCAAGAGCGACGGCAGCACGCGGGATTGGTCGATGGAGCTCGACCCGCCCGTGCTTCTGCGCCGCTACGGCTGGCTGCGCAGCACCGTCGGCATCGGCGACCGCATCACCTGCACGGGCGCGCCGGCCAAATCGGGCGCGGCCCTGATGCGCGGCGCGATCGTCAAGCTCGCGGACGGCACCGAGCTGCGCGTCTGGTCGAGGGTTTAGCATGGCGGCGCGGGTGGCGATCGCGTTCCGGCCGCGCCTCGTGCCGGCGGTGTTGCTGCTCGGGGCCGCGTCCGCGGCCCTCGCGCAAGCGCCTCCGCCAGCGGGCTTTCCGGGCAAGGCGCCGCAAGGCCCGCCCGCCGAGATCCTCGGTTTCGGAGCCGATCCGGCGGCCACCGACGCGCCCGAGCGGCCCGTCACGCTGCACTGGGAAGTGCTGAATGCCTACTCGCTGCGGATCGATCCGGACATCGGCGCCGTCGCCACCCGGGGCAGCCGCACCGTCGCGCCGGCCGCGACCACGACCTACACGCTGACCGTCACGGGCACCGGGGGCGAAACGGCTGCGCCGGGTCACCGTCACCGTCGCCGGCAGCGCGCCGAAGGCGGAGCCGGCGGCCGGGGCGGCGCCCCGCGCCGAGCGGCCGGTGCCGCGGCTCGCGGACGGCACGCCGGATCTCTCCGGCGTTTACCTCGGCGGGCGCGACGTCAAGCTGGTCGGCGAGATCGCGCTCGCGCCGGGGGCGGAACGGTTTCGCCCGGACGCTCGCGCGCCGAATCTCGGCCAGGGCGCCGACTGCCTGCCGCCGGGCGTGCCGGCCGCGACGATGGTGCCGTATCCGTTGCAGATCGTGGAGCGGCCCGACGTCATCGTTATCCTGTATGAAGCCTACAATCTTTTCCGGATCATCCCGGTCGGCGCCGAGCACCCGCCGATCTCGATCCGCTGTGGATGGGTAACTCGGTGGCTCACTGGGAAGACGATACGCTCGTCGTGGACGTCACGAGCTTCAACGACAAGACCCTCGTAAGCGGCTACCGGCACTCGCCGGCAATGCACGTCGTCGAGCGCTACAGGCGCACTGCCTACGGTACGATCGAATACGCCGCGAGCGTCGAGGACCCGGCCGTGTTCGCGAAGCCCGTCGAGTATCGAGGCGACTTGACCTTGCATCCCGAATGGCAGATCGGCGAGTACGTCTGCGCCGAGAACAACAAGGACTACTCGGAGCTGCTGGGTCCGTGAACCGGCGCCGACGCCGGGGCGGGCGCGAATGCGAGCAACACGTTGCCGGGCATGCCGCCGTTGCGGGCGTAGCCTGAGGCGACGAAGAGCCGGCCGCCGGCGAGCACCGGCCCCTCGCCGTCGAGGGAACCGCCGCGTCCGGGCACGCCGTTGACCGTCGTGTAGGGCCTCGCCGTATCGAAATCCCAGAGCACGCGGCCGTCGGCCGCACGAAAACGCCCGCAGGTGCCCGTCGACGGCGCCCGAGAAGACGACTCCCGGCATCGCCGTCACGGCCGCCGGCTGCGCGGGACTGCAGATGGGCCGGCTCGGGTGCAGGCGGCGGGCGGCGCATACCACGCCCGACCGCCGTCTTCGAGCCGCAGCGCAGTCAGCCCCCCGCCGGTGCCCGGATCCACCCCCGTCGGCCGCCAATCGTACTTCACCGTATCTGGGCGGGGGCTGCGGCCGAGATCGGAGACCGCCGCATAAACGTGCCGTCCGTCGCTCGCCATCCCCCAAAGCACGCCGCCGTTGATGCCGCCGCGGCCGACCCTGGCCTGCCACCGCAACGCGCCGTCGCGATCGGGGTCGAGACCGTAGACGACGCCCGACTTCTGTCCGGCGACGAGCACGTCGCGGCCGTCTGCGGCGCGGGCGAGCACCGCCGAGGCGCCGAAATCGCTGTCGTCGCCGGGGCACCCGCCATGGTTGCGGCAGTAGAGATTGAACTCGTCGCCGGGCGTGAGCTGCCGCGACCACACGATGCGGCCGTCCTCGAGGGAGAGCGCGACGACGGCATCACTGTGCGTGGTTTGGCCCGTGTAGTTGTTGCCGGTCGTGACGTAGAGGCGCCCGCGCGCGGTGTCGAGCGTGGGCGCGGACCAGGTGCCGGCGCCGGACGGCCCGAGGATCGCGGCGCCTTCGGCCGTGCGGCTAGTCTGTCTCGGCACCTCCGTGACGAGATAGGACTTCCAGATCTCGGCGCCGTCCTCGATCGAGTAGGCCACGACGCTGCCGCGAAACGTGCAGCACGGATACGCCGGATTCAGGGGGCGGCTCTCCTCCCACGACGCGACGGGCACGTAGACGCGCCCGCCGTCGACGAGCGGTGCGCCCGTGAGCTTCGTCGCCTCGTGCGCTTCCGGACGGCGTTTCCAGAGCAGCCGCCCCGTGGCTGCGTCGAGGGCGTAGAACCCGCCGATCTGATCGCCGAACAAGGCCGTGGCGCGGCCGTGTGCCGAACGCGATCGAGACGGCGGTACGCACGGGCCCGTCGGCCTGATAGAACCAGTCGATGCAGCCCTGGCGGCCTCGAGCGCGTAGACGCCGCCACCGGCGCTGCCGACGAAGAGCTGGTCGTCGATGACGGTCGGGCGGCGCGAATGCGTTGACGTCGCCGTCGAAACCGAACGCCCATTGCGAGCGTCAGCCGCGGCACGGCGTCTGCGGCGAGGCCGCGCATCGGCCTGGAAGCGCGTGTTGAGGCGGCCGGGCTCCACCCGTTCCAGATCGCCCGGCGAAGCCGAGAGGCGCACGGACCGATCGGTGCAGTAGGCGGCGGCGGGCGGGCCCCGCTCTTCGCCGCCGGCGCGCCGAGGTAGTCCGACACGGCCTCGCGTTCGCGCGCGGTCGAGCATGTAGGTGACGCTCATCATGGTGCCGAAATCGAGCGTCCGGAGAATACGCGCCGCCGGCATCTCGGCGAGCGCGCTGCGCGGCGGCGCGTGCGAGTCCGCCGCATCGTGACAGGCCGAGCAATGGGCGGCGTAGACGTCCGCTCCCGAGACATCGCCGGCGCGTTGAGCGACGGCCGGCGACGCCGTGAGCAGCACCGCGGGCACGATGGCGGCCGAAAGCCGTCCGCAGCGCCCTGCGGCGCTCACGCGCGCTCCACCGGAGCTGAGCCGGCTCATCGTCCGGACGAGGGCGAGTCGTCCTTGGCGGCGCCGGTGGAGGGCGAGTCGTCCTTGGCGGCGCCGGTGGAGGGAGAGTCGTCCTTGGCGGCGCCGGTGGAGGGAGAGTTCTCCTTGGCGGCGCCGGTTGAAGGCGAGTCGTCCTTATCGGTGAACGTGAAGTCCTTGAACTCGGAGCCACCGTTTTCCGTCTGGACGACGTCGTTGTTCGGATTCTCGTGGCAGTCCCAGTACCGGATCGCAATTCCTTGTCGGGATTCGGCACGCGCATATACGTGTCTCGGACGAACCAGGGCTCGTCGAGCGTCTCCGGGTCGTAGGCCCACACGTCCGCCGACGAGGGTGTCCTGGTCGAGCTTGCGCCAGATCTCGACGGTTTCGATCTTGTCCGAGAAGGCCGGATCGTTGCGATGGAAAATGTTCGCGCGCATCTGACTCGTGTGCACGACCAGCTTATGGTCGTCCCAGAACCCGATCGAGTCGCCGTACCAGAGCGGATAGGCGTCCTCCTCGGGCGTGTGGCCCCGGCCATCGGTGTAGATGCGGCGAACGTTGTTGACCGTCTCCGACGTCATCCACGTCTCGCCGGGGCGTGACGATGAACTCGCGCAAAAACGGGATCGCGAGCCAGCGCGGGAAGCCCGGTGGGCTGCAGTCGGTGATCGGGTCGTACTCGATGCCCTCCTTGAGCCGTTCGCGACGCTCGCGCAGCTCCGCGAGCGCCGCGGGCTTGAGCTTCGCCGTGGTCAGCTCGTCGAAGCGCTGATCGGGATCGTAGAAAGGCGGCCCCTTACGCGTCCAAAGCCCCGACCAATCCGGCATGTCGTCGGCGCTCAGCGCTTGGCCTCCATGGGCCTTCTGCTTGAGGGACTGGTACAGGTCCCAGGCGCTGTCGTGCGCGCGCCCCATCTCGATCATGGCCTGCTTGTCGTAGCCGCGGTCGGCACGCGCTTCGGCCGGCGCCGGCTGCGCCGCGGCACGCTCCGCGGTGCCGAGCATCACGGCCACGCAGGCCACGAGCGCTATCCCCGATCCCCGCGAGTTCATGGGCGTCTCCTCGTGCTCCCGTGTCTAAGATCCGGCTCGCACGCGCCGCGTGCGCCTACTCAGCGCAGCGTCGCGGGCAACGCGTCAATCACGGCCGCGATGGCGTCGGGACCCTGGGCGGGAGCCATCAAGTGCGCGCCGGCGACACCCTCGATCTCGCTGAGACCTTCGATGAGCTCGGCGCAGATGCGCCGGCCCTCCGCCGCTGGTCGTCGGCCTGCTCGAGACGCGCAATCACGGGCTCGGGCACGTGCACGCCGAACAGATTCTCGTTCATCCACCGCGCCGACTTCGCGGAGCGGATCGGGCCGATACCGATCAGCAGGCCGACTCCTTCGAGCAGACCTTCTTCCAACAGCCGCGCAACATAGGCCCGTACCACGTCGAGGTCAAATCCGAACTGCGTCTGCACGAAGCCCGCGCCCGCCTCGATCTTCGCTCTGAGGCCGCCCGAGCTCCACTTCTCGTCCGGCATCCGCGGCACGTCCGCGCCGCCGAGAAAGAATTGCGGCGGCGACTGGATCTTGCGGCCGGACGGCAAGGTCGCCGTCGGCCCATCTCGTGCGCGAGCCTGATAAGTTGCACCGAGTCGAGATCGAATACCGGCGTCGCCTCGGGCTGGTCGCCGCCGCGCGGGTCGTCGCCTTTCAGCACCAGCACGTTACGAACGCCCTGAGCGGCGGCGCCGAGCAGATCGGCGGCAAGCGCGATGCGATTGCGATCGCGGCAAGTCACCTGCAGGATGGGCTCGAAGCCCTCGGCGGCGAGCAGCGCGGCGGCAGCGAAGCTCGCCATCGTGGTGCGCCCGGCGGCGGCATCCGTGACGTTGATCGCGTCCACCTTGCCGCGCAGCAGCGCCGCTTCCGCGAGCAGCGCGGATCTTTGTCGCCCGAGAGCGGCGGCACGATCTCGGCCGTCAGGACGAAGCGGCCCTCCTCGGATTCGCTGTTGCAACGTCATGTCAAATCGGAAGCCCCACGTAGTTCTCCGCGAAGACGGCTTGAGCGTACGTGGATCCGCTCAAGTAGTCCAACTCGGCGAGCTGCAGCCCGCGATCGAAAGAGGTCTGCCCGGGCAGCTTGTGCAGTATCGACGTGAGCCACCACGAGAAGCGCTCGGCCTTCCAGATTCTGGCGAGGCAACGCTCCGAATAGCCGGCGAGCGCCGACTCGTCGCCGTCTCGGTAATAGCGCGCGAACGCCTCCGCGAGGTAGTGCACATCGCTGACCGCGAGGTTCAGCCCCTTAGCGCCGGTCGGCGGCACGATGTGCGCCGCATCGCCGGCGAGGAACAGTCTGCCGTAGCGCAACGGCTCGGCCACGAAACTGCGCAGCGGCGCAATGCTCTTCTCGAGGGCCGGCCCGGTCTCGAGCCGCTCCGCGACGTCGGCCGGGAGCCGCGCGGCGAGCTCGTCCCAGAACCTCGCATCGCTCCACTCGTCGACGGTCTCCTCGACCGAGCATTGCACATAATATCGACTGCGCGTCGGTGAGCGCATGCTGCAAAGCGCGAAACCGCGTTCGTGGTTGACGTAGATCAACTCCTCGGCATCGGGCGGGTGTCCGCCAACAATCCCATCCAGCCGAACGGATAGACGCGCTCGTGCACGCGCAATGCCTTCTCGGGGATGACGCTGCGACTCACTCCGTGGAAGCCGTCGCAGCCTGCAACGAAATCGCACGCGAGGCGATGCTCGGCGCCGCGGGACCGCCAGCCGAGCTCGGGAGCCGCCGTATCGATGCCTTCGACGCGCACCTCGTCGGCCTCGTATATCAGCGTGCCGCCGAGCGCATCGCGCGCCTCCATAAGGTCCTTCGTGAGCTCCGTCTGACCGTAGATCAGGACGTGCCGCCCGGTGTGCCGCTCGAAGTCGATGCGCAGCCGGCGCTCGCCGCGCGCAAGCTCGACGCCCGTATGCACGAGCCCCTCGCTGTCCATCCGGCGGCCCACGCCGGCGGCACGCACGATCTCGGCCGTGCCCTGCTCGAGCACGCCCGCGCGGATTCGACCGAGCACGTACTCGCGGCTGCGGCGCTCGAGCACGACCGACTCGATGCCGCGAAGCTGAAGAAGCTGAGAAGGAGCAGACCGGACGGACCCGCGCCAATGATGGCAATTTGTGTCTTCATCTCGGTCGTCGGCTCGAAGCGCGGCCTCGCAGGTTTCGGTCTGATCTTCGGCGGCCCGCTTCGGCCCGCTCGGGCCCGCTTCGGCCCGCTCGGGCCCGCTTCGGCCCGCCTGCGATTCTACCGCATCCCGCCTTGGCCGCCGCCGTCCGGCCCGCGCCTGCCGCTGCCGCGGCGGCGAGCGCCGCGGCCGCGGTGTTACCATCGGCGGCTCGACTTTCGGAGACAGGAGCGCTGCATGGGCGTGATGATCGACGGCAAATGGACGACCGACGCGGCGGCCTCGGCGCTCGCATATCGAGACGGCCGCTTCGAGCGCTCGCCGTCGATCCTGCGCCATTGGGTCACGGCCGACGGCGGTCCCGGCCCGACCGGCGACGGCGGCTTCCGGGCGGAAGCGGCCGTTATCACCTGTTCGTGGCGTTCGGCTGCCCCTGGGCGCACCGGACGCTGATCTTTCGCGAGCTCAAAGGGCTTCGAGACGCGGTGTCGGTCTCGGTGGCGCTGCCTCGGCGCACCGATCAAGGCTGGGTTTTCGACAACTCGTCCGAGACGTTCGCCGACAGATTGCTCGGCAGGCACGCACTGTGGGAAGTCTATGCCGAGGGCGCCGCCCGGCTACACCGGGCGCGTGACGGTGCCGGTGCTGTTCGACAAGCAGAGCGGGCGCATCGTCTCGAACGAATCAGCGGATATCGTCCGCATGTTGAACGGCGCATTCGGCGACGGCGGGCGCCCGCGGCCCGAGACTATTACCCCGAACCGCTCCGAGCGCGAGATCGACGCGCTCAACGAGCGTATCTACACGACGCTGAACAACGGCGTCTACCGGGCGGGCTTCGCCACGACGCAGGCCGCCTACGAGGAGGCGGTCGACGAGGTTTTCGCCACCCTGGACGAGCTCGACGCGCGGCTCGCGCACGACGTTAGCTCTGCGGCGCGGCGCAGACCGAAGCCGACTGGCGACTGTTCCCGACACTGCGCGCGCTTCGATGTCGCCTACCATTACGCATTCAAGTGCAATCTGCGCCGGCTCGTGGATTACCCGCATCTTTGGCCCTACACACGGGATCTGTACCAGACGGGAAACATTCGTGACACCGTCCGGCTCGACCTCTACAAGCAGGGCTACTTCTCCATCAGCGAGCTGCGCAATCCGCTCGGCATCGTCCCGAAAGGTCCGATCGTGGATTTCGAGGCGCCGCACGGGCGTGCCCGGCTCGCCGCATGACGCCGGCCTCGCCGCGGCACGAGAATCGGAACGCGCCGGCACGGCCGAGGTCTAATGTGGGTTCGGAGCGTTTCGCCCCGCCGTTGCGCGCCGTCCGCCACGCTTTAAAATGGGCCGCATCCGAACCGCTAAGAACGGGAAGAGTTAATGAATAAAGCACGCCAACTAGGCATGCTGGCCGTCGCGTCCACCGGGCATCGCCTTCGCTGCCGCCGCCGGCGCCGGCGCCCCTGCGTGGAACGTCGCCAAGGATGCGAGCTCCGTGAAATTCAGCGCGACCCAGGAAGGCTCGAAGTTCTCGGGCATGTTCGGCGACTTCAGCGCCAGATCGCGTTCGATCCCGAGCATCCGGCAGAGGCCAGCATCGTCGGGCACCGTCAAGACCGCGTCGGTCAACACGCGCGACAGCGACCGCGATTCGCAGCTCCCCGATCCCGATTGGTTCGATGCGAAGCAGTTCCCCGAGGCCCGTTTCGAATCGAAGAGCATCAAAGCCGGGAAGGCGGCGGCTACGTCGCCGACGGCGAGCTCACGCTCAAGGGCAAGACGAAGCCCGCCGCGATGCAGTTCACGTTCGAGAAGATGGGATGCGAACACCGCGATGTTCGACGGCAAGATGACCATCAACCGCTTCGACTACAACGTCGGCGAGGGGTTCAGCGACCCGAGCTTCGTCGGCCAGGACGTGGACGTGGAAGTCTCGCTCAAGCCTCGAAGTAGACCCCCTCGCTGTCGCGGCGGTCACTGCTCCGATTTGCAGCGAGCGCCGCACCCTTTCGCGCAGGCTCGCCCGGCGATCCGGCGATCCGCCGCCGCCGAGCGAGCCAGCCCGAAGTCGAACGCCGAGGTCCTCGAAGGGGCGGCTAGTCGCCCGAAGCGGATGCCCGGCGCCGGAAATTCCCTGCAGAACTCCGCGACCTCCGCCTTGATCGCTCGAGCGCTCGCCTCGTCGGCGGCCGCCGCGACCGCCCGATCGATCCACGCCGCGATCCTCGGCATCTCGCTCTCCGGCATGCCTCGCGACGTCACGGACGGCGTGCCGATGCGGATTCCGCTCGGATCGAACGGCTTGCGCGGATCGAACGGAACCGTGTTGTAGTTGCATTCGATGCCGGCCCGGTGCAGCGCCTTCGCGGCCGGCTTGCCGTTGATGCCGCGCGGGGTCACGTCGATGAGGATCAGGTGGTTGTCGGTGCCGCCCGAGACGAGCCTGAAAGCCGCGCTCCGCGAGCTCGCGGCCAGCGACCTTGGCGTTCGCGACGACCTGCTGCGCGTAGCGCTTGAAGTCGTCGGTCGCCGCTTCCTTGAGCGCCACGGCGATCGCCGCGGTCGTGTGATTGTGCGGCCCGCCCTGCAGGCCCGGGAACACGGCGCGATCGAGCTCCTTGGCATAGCGTGCCGTCGGAAAGGATCATGCCGCCGCGCGGCCCGCGCAGCGTCTTGTGCGTGGTGGTCGTGACGATGGGCGCATGCGGGAACGGATGCGGATGCGCGCCGGCCGCGACGAGCCCGCGATGTGCGAGATGTCCGCGACCAGCGTCGCGCCGACCGCGCTTCGCGATCTCGGCGAAGCCCGCGAAATCCCAGACGCGCGGATACGCCGTGCCGCCGCAGAGGATGAGCTTGGGACGCGCTTCGCGCGCCAGCGCCTCGACGCGGTTCAGATCTACGCGATGCGTCTCGCGGTCGACGTCGTACTGCACCGCGTGGTACTGCAGCCCCGAGAAATTCACGTTCCAGCCGTGCGTCAGGTGGCCGCCGAAAGGCAGGCCGAGGCCCATGACCGTCTCGCCGGGCTTCACGCAGCGCGAGATAGACGGCCTGGTTCGCCGGCGAGCCCGAGTAGGGCTGCACGTTCGCGTGGGCCGCGCCGAACAGCGCCTTGGCGCGCTCGATCGCGAGCGTCTCGATGCGGTCGATGTACTGCTGACCCTCGTAGTAGCGCCGCCCCGGATAACCTTCCGAATACTTGTTCGTGAGAATCGAGCCCGTGGCCTCCATGACGGCGCCGAGAGCGTAGTTCTCGGAAGGAATCAGGCGAATCGATTCGTCCTGCCTGCGGGTCTCTTCGAGGATCAGCGCATGGATTTCCGGATCCGTGGCGGCCAAAGCGGGCATATCCGACATGAGTTCTCCCTTGCTGTCGTTCACCGGCCGGCTCGACGCCGGCGCACCGACGGCGGGTGCGTCCGGGGAGCGCCATTCTAACGCACTGGGCCCGCCCGTGCCGGCCGCGAATGCGGGCCGGCCGCGGGCCGTCGCCGTGGCCGATGTTTTTTCGTTAGCATGCGGCAGGCGCTCCGAGAGCCAGAAAGGAGTCATGGAATGATCGCCAGCCAATGGCGCCCGCCGCGCCGCTGCGGCGACCCTCGGTGGCGCGCTCGCGGCGCCGACGCCCGCGAGGCGCTCCGGCGAACGACACTTGCACGATGAGACCGGCGCGCCCTCTGCTCGCCGCGCTGCGGCTCCTCTGGCGGCGCTCGCGGCGGCGCCGCGGCGCGCCGCCTCGTCGCTGCCGCCGGTGCCCGTGCCGGCCGAGAATCCGATCACCGAGCCGAAGCGCGTGCTCGGCAAGATGCTGTTCTGGGACGAGCAGCTCTCGGCGGACGACACCGTCGCCTGCGGCACCTGCCACCGGCCGGCGCAGGGCGGCGCCGACCCGCGCGTCGGCCGCAACCCGGGCACGGACGCAGGCACGATCGACGACGTGCTGGGCTCGCCCGGCATCGCGCGCCTGGACGCCGACGGGCGCGCCGGCCGAGGATCCGGTGTTCGGCCGCGGGCCGCAGGTCACGCGCGCGGCTCGCGCCCTCGAACTTCGGCGCGCTGTGGGCCGAGCGGCTGTTCTGGGACGGCCGCGCGGGACCGCGGCTCCGCGATCCCGCTGACCGGCAAGACGCGTCATCGAGCGGCACGGCGCGCTCGAGGCCCAGGCGCTCGAGACGCTCGCGAACCCGGCGCGAGATGACGCACGCGGAGCCGCTGTGGAGCGAGCTCACGCGCAAGCTCGCGCGCGTCGTGCCGCTCGCGCTCGCCGCCGAGCTGCCGCCCGACGTCGCCGCGCGCCCTGGCGGCCGCACCGCGGCTACCCGGCGCTGTTCGCGGCCGCCTTCGGCGACCCCGCGATCACGCCCGTGCGCATCGCGTTCGCGATCGCGACCTACGAGCGCACGCTCGTCGCCGACGAGACGCCCTGGGACCGCTACCAGGCCGGCGACGCTCGGCGCACTCGACGCGTGACGAGCTGCCGGCTGGCGGGACTTCCAGTCGCTGCGCTGCGTGAGCTGCCATGTGCCGCCGCTGTTCACGGACAACCGCTTCTTCAACACGGGCCTGCGGCTCAGCGAAGTTCGATCGGGGCCGGCAGGGCGTCACGGGCGCCGCCGAGGACGCCGGCGACATGAAAGTGCCGAGCTTGCGCAACGTGGGCCTGCGGCCGCGGTTCATGCATACGGGCGAGTTCCCGACGCTCGCGCGCCGCCATCGCCTTCTATCGCAGCGGAATCGCGCTGGAGGACCGCGACGACCTCCCCGACGGCGGGCACCTATACGTTCAACATGAGCGTCCTCATGCAGCGCAGATCTGCGCGTTCCTCGACGACGCGCTCACCGATCCGCGGGTGCGCGACGAGCGCTTCCCGTTCGACCGGCCGAGCTGCGCAGCGAGCGCTACTGCCTCCGCGCCGGGGCGCCGCGCGGCCTTCCGCGGCGGTCGACGCCGGCGGGCGAGCTGACGTGGCAGGCCCGGCGACGACACCGGGTCGTCGACTACGTCGTCGAGCGCAACGGCCGGGTCATCGCGCTCACGACCGCCCCGCTGCTCACGCGCGGGCTCCGCCGGCGGCCGCGTCCGCTACCGGGTTTTTGCGCGGGACGCTGCCGCGAACCGGTCGCCGCCGCGCAAGTCGACTTGAACTTGCCGCGTAAGCCCCTGCCGCCATGGGCCGTCAGTCCCGTAACATTCGGCGCCCGACCAATTGTCGGCGCGCCGAGAACGTCTATCATCCAGCGAGGCGAAACAGAACTAAGAACCGCAAAACAGGAACCAAGATAATGAGCCGAGAAGAACCGCAAGTAACCGACGCGACAGCGCACTCGACGAGGCAGCTTCGATCCGCAGACCGAAACACTGACGGACCTCATCGACCGAATTCAGCGCGATGCGTTCACGCGCTCACGGCCGCTTCGCGTGCGTGCGGAGCGGCGTGCCGGCGGCGGACGCCGTCGCTCCGGAGCGCTCAAGGCCTCGTAAACTCCGGCCAGGCGGGCGGCCATGGCCGCGCTCGACCATTGCTCGGCCACATAGACGCGGGCCTCGCGGCCCATCGACCCGCTGCAGGCGCGTATGCCGAGCACGCGAGCCACGGCGGCCGCGAACGCGGCCGCGTCCTCCGGGCGCGAATCGCGCCGCGCTCGGGCCCGACGATGGCCCGAGTGCCGAGCACGGCCGTCGACACGACCGGCGTGCCGGCCGCCATGGCCTCGAGCGGCACGAAGCCTTGCGTCTCCGTGCTCGAGGCGAATACCAGCACGTTCGCGCTGCGATAACAGTCGAGCAGCGCCGAGCGCCGGTCCAGATAACCGACGAACAGCACGTGCATCGGCGAGGCGCCGCACTGCGACGAGCTCGCGCGGATGGCCGAGAGCCGGGCCCTTCGCCGGCGATGACGAGCAGCACGTCGCGGCGACCTCGCGGCGCACGCGCTCGAGCACCTCGACGATGAAACCGATGTTCTTCTCGAAGGCGACGCGGCCCACGTGCAGCATCACGGGCCGGTCGGCGAAATGCCGTGCGCCGCCCGGAAGCGCGCGCCGTCGCCGGCCTCGAAATCGCCGAGATCGAGCCCCGTCGGGATGACGTCGATCGGCGTTGCGACGCCGTAGCCGCGCAGCACGTCATCCATCCGACGAGGGCGCGACGACGCGGTCGACGGCATCGCACTGGCGGCGGGAGAGACGGCGCGCGGGCGCTGCAGGAGCCGCCTCGGCACCCAGCGCAGATAATGGTGAAAGTACTGCTCGAAGAACGTGTGATACGTCTCGACGGTCCGGCAGCCGGTGCGCGCCGCGATCGCGAGCTCCGACGCGATGCGCGACGAACGGCGTCTGGATATGCACGACGTCGAAGCGGCCCGCCTGGTCAGCGCGGGTGGAGCGCCGCCGCACGCGCTCATGAGCCGGTCCTCGGGATCGAACGGAAGGTAGCGCGAGGGCACGCGCACGATGTCGGGCTCGTCGCCCAGTCCGTGGAGGGGTGGCGGGACGCCGCGCCCCGGGATAGCGCGGAGCCACGAGCACGCTCTCGCAGCCGGCGCGCGCGAGATCGGTGCGAAAGGTTCGGATCGACGTCGACACACCGTTGACGCGGGGGAAATAGACGTCGGAGATCATGAGCACGCGCGGCGGTGTCGGCATTCGCGGATCGTGCCGCGGCCCCGTGACGCCTTTCTTACCGGACTGTTACGTATCCGAGAAAATCGCGACATCACGATCACTTGGCTCCGCAACTGCAAACAAAGCTTAAGGACGGCCCGCTAAGCTCCCCCCGATCAAGAGCAAGCAATGGTTA
>CAWDAP010000004.1:0-474831 GCA_963800355.1 uncultured Actinomycetes bacterium
TCGCTCTGCCAGCGAGCTCGTCATACCTGGGGATCTGCGGCAGGCCCTGGAGGACGTCCACCTCCCCCATGCTCGTTCTGACCAGCGTCTTGTCCCCGGTCCGCAAGGTCTTGATCGCTCCGGTTCGCAGAACCCGGTCGCCGACCACGACACGGCCGTCCAGTTCGGCGAGAACCAGCCCGAGGCGCCGCAAGTTCTCCGATCTCGGATCGGGGACTACGTCCACGTCCTTGGTTCCTCGTAGGTAACCCCAGGCATTGACCGCAAGGCCGCCCACCAGGACGAAATCGATCTTCGCCTCGACAAGCCGGTGAAGAAGGCGATCGAAGCCCTGCGAAGTCAACTCTTACCGGCCGCGCCTTTGAATCGCAGCAACTGGTGGCTGAGAGCGATGCCCTCCGCCAGGTTGACGCTCAGCGGCCGTTCGGCGGCTTCGCGAATCCGCGCGCGGCGGACGAGCTCGTTGTCCCGCCACGGATCGCCTTCTGGCGGGAGCGGGGTGATGATGTCCTGCTTCACGAGAAACACGATAACGCCGGAACGGCGAGCGAGACTGGCTCTTGCGGGTGCTACCGGCCGATATGGAAGCCGATCAGGTCGGGGATCTTTGCTAGGGCTGAGGCGACTCGGCCGGGGGGTTGGCCCGCCATCTCTGCTTGCTCCTTCTTCTCTATTGCAGAGCGGATCGATTCGCCACCCAGCCAGTGGAAGGGCTCGGGGGGGACGCGGGGGGTGTTGGCGTCTACGAAGGCGAGGTTGGTGTGGTCGTCTTCTCGTCCCAGGGCTAAGGAGGCGAGGGCGCGGCCGACCATGTTGCTCGGGCCGACGCCGTTGCCGGTGTAGCCGGCGGCGACGAAGGCGCGGCCGTGGCCGAGGGTGCTGACCGCGGGGAGGTGGGTCGGGGAGGCGTCGATCGGGCCTCCCCAGGCGTGGGTGATGCGGCGGCCGCGCAGGGCCGGGAAGTAGGCGTGGAGGTCGTCGGCGGCGGCGGCGATGACGGACCGGTCGAGCTCGGCGCGGCCGTGGGTGCGGGCGCCCATCGCGATCCGGCCGCCGCCCCAGCCGAAGGCGATGCGGCCGTCGGGCGTGGTGCGGAAGTAGTGCAGGAGCGCGCGGGCGTCGGTGATGCACTCGCCGCCGGTCCAGCCGATCCGTTCGAGCACGTCGGGAACCGGCTCGGTGAGGACGATGTGGGAGGAGGCGACGGTGAGGCGGCCGCGGAGCGGCCCGCGGCGGCCCTTGGCGGCGGCGCCGATCGCGAGGACGGCGCGGGCGGCGCGGACCGAGCCGGCTGCGGTGCGCGCCTCGACCACGTCGCCGGCCTCGCGGAGCGAGCGCACCGGCGAGGACTCGAAGATCTCGACCCCGGCCTCGATCAGCGCCCGCCGCAGTCCCCGGGCGAGGCGCGCCGGCTGCACCGTGGCGGAGGTGGGCGAGACAGCGCCGGCGCGGAAGGAGGGAGAGGCGCAGCGCTCGGCCACCTCGGCCTCGCTCAGCGGCCGCAGCATCTCCGGGACGCCGAGCTCGCGGCAGGCGTCGAGCGCCCGCCGCCAGGCGCCGTCGTGGGCCGACGCGGTCGACACCTGCACGTAGCCGGCCGGACGGAACCAGGCGTCGACCGCCTGCTCCTCGCAGAAGCGCTCGATCCTCCCCACCGCCTCCTGCGCCGCGTGGGCGGTCGCCAGCGCGCCCTCGGCGCCCCAGCGGTCGCGCATCGAAGCCAGCGAGAACCACAGCGCGTTGCAAAAGCCGCCGTTGCGGCCGCTCGGCCCGTGGCCGCAGAGCGGCTCGGACTCGAGCAGGACGACCCGCGCCCCGGGCGCGAGCCGGCGCGCGTACCAGGCGCTCCACATCCCCGTGTAGCCGCCGCCGACGACGAGGACGTCGGCCTCGAGACCCGTGCTCAGGGGCGGCCGCGGCTCGACCTCGCCGGCCTCCTCGATCCAGTAGCCCAGGCGGGTGTGGCGCATCCCGACATTGTCCCGGAGCGCCTCTCGCCGGATTGTCCAAAGGTGGGAGGCGACTTTGTCAACCACTGGTTCGCAAAAGCGCCTCGCCCGGGCGCAGCGGGTCCTAGACTCGGATCGATGCCCGGTCCCGGTCAGGAGTCGACGCCCTACGTCGACGCCCTGCTCGCCTACTCGGCGCTGGAGACCGGGCGCTTCCAGGTTCCCGGCCACAAGGGCGGCCCCGGGGCCGATCCGGCGATGGTCGAGCTGGTCGGGGAGACGGGGCTGCGCAACGACATCCCCTCGGTGACCGAAGGGGTCGACATCGGCCCCGAGCCGACGCCGTTCCAGCAGGCGCAGCAGCTCGCCGCCGAGGCGTGGGGCGCGGCGCGCTCCTGGTTCCTCACCAACGGCGCCTCGCAGGGCAACCATGCCGCCTGCATGGCGCTCGCCCACCTCGGCAGCCGCGTCGTCGTCCAGCGCAACGTCCACAGCTCTGTGGTCGACGGCCTGGTGCTGAACGGGATGCGGCCGACCTTCGTCTCGCCGGAGATCGACCCCGAGCTGGGAATCGCCCACGGCCTGACGCCGGACTCTCTGGCGAAGGCGCTCGACGAGACCCCGGAGGCGGTGGCGGCGATGGTCGTCTCGCCGACCTACTTCGGCGCCTGCGCCGACGTCGCCGCCCTGGCCGAGGTGGCGCACTCGCGCGGGACGCCGCTGGTCGTCGACGAGGCCTGGGGCGCGCACCTGCACTTCCACCCCGCCCTGCCGAGCGACGCGCTCGCCTGCGGCGCCGACCTCGTCACCTCCTCGACCCACAAGATCGTCGGCGCCCTGACCCAGGCGGCGATGCTCCACCTCGGCAGGGGCGGGAGGATCGACGGCGCGATCGTCGACCGCTGCGTCAGCCTGGTCGAGACGACCAGCCCCAGCGGCCTGCTCTCCGGCTCGCTCGACGCGCAGCGGCGCCAGATCTACGTCCACGGCGAAGGTCTGCTCGGCAAGGCGCTGGCGGCGATCGAGACGACCCGGGAGCGGATCCGCGAGATCCAGGGGCTCGACGTCCTCGACGAGCGGCTGGTCGGGCAGCCCGGGGTCGCCGGCTGGGACCCGCTGCGCCTTGGGATCGACGTCCGCGGCACCGGCTCCAGCGCCCAGCGATTGTGGAAAACCGCCTTCCAGGTGGCGAACCTCGACCTCGAGCTGTTCTCCGGCAACGTCGTCGTCGCCATCTTCGGGGTGGGCGAGAGCGTCGAGGCCGCCGGCGAGCACCTGGTCCGGGGGCTGCGCAGGGCGGTCGCCGAGCTGGAGGAGACGCCCGGTGCCCCCGACGAGCTGCTGGCCCCGGCGCCCCCCTGGGGCGAGCTGGTCCTCACCCCCCGCGAGGCCTTCCTCGGCCCCCAGGAGGTCATTCCATTCGCGAACGCGGCGGGGCGAGTAGCCGCCGAGGGGCTGGCCGCCTACCCCCCGGGGATCCCCAACGTCCTCCCGGGCGAGCGCCTCACCCCGCAGACGCTCGACTTCATCCGCGAGAGCATCGCCCACGGCGGCTACGTCCGCGGGGGATCGGATCGCGAGCTGAAAACGCTCAGGGTGACCCGTTGACCACACCGGCTAGGGGCGGATAAGAGGAGCCGGGTGAGGGTCGCCGGACACTCCCCGCTTTTGTCCGCCGACCCTCACCCGGCTCCTCCCCCACCGCCCGATCACCCGACTTCTCTAGCCTCTCGGGCGTGTCCAGCTTCGATGCGATCGCGGACCTGCCGCTGGAGATAGAGAGCTGCGAGTTCGAGGGCCTCGAAATTTCGATGGGCGACTTCGAACGGCTGACGACGGTCGTCGGGTTGCGCGGGGGCGGCCATGAGGGGGTCGGCGAGGACGTCGTCTACGACGCCGTCGATCACATCGGCCAGCAGGGTCATGGGCCGCCGGAGGGACTGACCGGGAAGTTCCGCTTTGTGGAGTTCAGCGAGCGGTTGGACGGCATCGACCTCTTCCCGGCGGGCGAGCCGGTGCGCGAGGACGTCTCCCGCGACTACCGCCGCTGGGCCTTCGAGTCGGCGGCGCTCGACCTGGCGCTGCGCCAGGCTGGGACGAACCTCGCCACCGCGCTGGGGCGCGAGCCGCGGCCGCTTAACTTCGTCAACTCGATGCGGCTGGCCGGCTGGGAGGAGGGCGAGCGCTCCTCGATCGAGCCCCTGCTGGAACGGCTCGCCGTCTACCCGAGCCTGCGCTTCAAGCTCGACCCGGCCAACGACTGGGACGACAAGCTGATCGCGGCGCTGGCCGCGACCGGCGCGGTCGACTCCCTCGACCTCAAGGGCTTCTACAAAGGCACGCCGGTCGACGTCGAGACCGACCCTGAGCTCTACGCGAAGCTGATCGAGACGTTCCCAGACGCCTGGCTCGAGGACCCCGACGTCAACGAGGAGACGAAACCGCTGCTCGACCCGGTCCACGAGCGGGTCACCTGGGACGCGCCGATCCACTCGATCGCCGACATCGAGGCGATGCCCTGGTCGCCGCCGCGGACGGTCAACGTCAAGCCCTCGCGCTTCGGCCCGATCCGCAACCTCTTCGCCGCCTACGACTACTGCGAGGAGCGCGGGATCGGCGCCTACGGCGGCGGCCAGACCGAGCTCGGGCAGGGCCGGGGCCAGATCCAGTACCTGGCATCGATCTTCCACCCCGACACGCCGAACGACGTCGCCCCGAGCGGCTACAACGACCCCGAGAGAGCGACCAAGCCGGGGCTGCCGACCAGCCCGCTGGAGCCGGCGATCGAGGCGACCGGCTTTCGCTGGAGGCTCTGATCGAAAACGCCCTTATCTCCGCTATGCGGGAAGAAGGGCGTTTTCACCGCCAGAGGCGACTTCGGCCGACCGAATTCGCGCTTTCGGCTACGTTGGGGCGACAGCCAGAGAGAAGGAGCCGAGATGCCTGACAAGTCTTTCGCCGACGCCCTCAACGAGCAGATCTCGAACGAGTTCGCCGCCCACCAGCAGTACGTCGCCGCCGCCGTCTACTACGACGCCGAGACGCTGCCCCGCCTCGCCGCCTTCTTCTACCGGCAGGCGCTGGAGGAGCGCGAGCACGCGATGATGATGATCCGCTACCTGCTCGACGTCGGCGAGGAGGTGCGGATCCCGGACATCAAGGCCCAGCAGACCAGCTTCGACGACGGCGCCGCGCCGGTGCGGATGGCGCTGCAGCAGGAGCAGCGGGTGAGCGACGAGATCTTCGGCCTCTTCGAGCTCGCCCGCGAGCTGAAGGACTACCGCGCCGAGCAGTTCCTGCAGTGGTTCGTCAAGGAGCAGGTCGAGGAGGTCTCGCTGATGGGCGACCTGCTCAACGTGGTCGAGCGCTCCCGCGACAACCTGCTGCTCGCCGAGGACTACATCGCGCGCGAGAAACTCGGCGAGGAGAGCGAAGACGCGACCGCTCCCCCGGTGGCGGGAGAGTAGACGGGGAAACGTCTGGGGCATCAGCCCCAGACGTTGTTGGCAAGCAGGGTTCCGATCACGCCGGCGCCGGTCACGATGAAGACGCCGTAAAGACGATCGATACGACCGTTGATCCGGTCGAATCCTGCTTCCATCCGCTCACCAATGTCTACGAAGCGGGCGTTGACAACCCGGAAGTCCTCCTTCATCTCCGCTTCAAACCGCACAAAGCGCTTGTCGACCCCTTTGAACCGCTCGTCGACCTTGTCGAAGCGCTTGTCGACCCCTTTGAACCGCTCGTCGACCTTGTCGAAGCGCTTGTCGACGCTTGCGAAACCCTCTTTCATCAGACCGTTCATTTCGTCGAGCCGGTCGTCGTTCCATTCGGTCATCGGCCTCTCCATCTCCATCGCCTCCATGATGATAGAGAGCGTAGACGAAAAGTTGCAACAGGATGCGCACGAGGAGGTAAAACCTCAGCGCAAAACGTCACAAGAGTGTGCCCCTCAGCCGAGCCAGCCGGCGCGCTTGCGCATCCCGGTGATGCGGCGGAACTCGGCGATGTCCTCGCGCAGGGCTGCCGGCGCCGGGGCCGGGAGGAAGCGGGCGGGCAGCGGCGACTCGAGAACCTCGCCGTCGCGCGAGCCGACCCTGTAGGCGCGGGCGCCGCGGCGGGCGGTCAGGGCCGACGGAGCGCCGTCGCCCTCCCAGAGCAAGCCGGCATAGTCGTCGAGGCCGTAGCCGCTCGGCATCCCGCCGGCAACCGCCTCGAGGTAGGCGGCGCGGCGCTCGGGTTCGTTGTTGTAGTGGACGCAGAGGCTGCCGGGGAGGAGCCCGAGCCCGGCGGCGGCGCGGGGCCTGCCCGAGGACTTGGTGATCCCCGCTTCGAACCAACACATCGCCCCGGCGCTCTGTCCGGCGAGGACGATGCCCTGGCGCCAGGCGAGGCTGAGGATCGAGGCGACGTCGTGGGCCTCCCAGACCGCCAGCAGGTTGACCATGCTGCCGCCGCCGACGTAGATCAGGTCCTGGGCGAGGAGGTGGTCACGCAGCTCCAGCGGCCGCCGGCCGAGCCGGAACAGCGAGACGTCGGAGGGCTCGCAGGCGCGCTCGCCGAAGGCCGAGTAGAAGCTCGCGATCTGCTCGGAGGTATCGCCGCTGGCGGTCGGGAGGATGCAGATCCGCGGCCGTGCCCCGCCGCGTTCGCCGGCCAGGCGCCCGAGCAGCTCGCAGACCGCGCGGTCGGGCGGCCGGGCGCTGAACTCGTGGCCACCGAGGGCGAGGATGCGCCGCACCGGCGTCGCCGTCGATTCGAGCCGCCGCGGCCCGCCCTCGCTCATCCTGCGGTTCCTTTGTCCTGTATATCCGGACAAAGGAACCGCGCAACTCGGTTGCGGGGGGTCATCCCGGGGCGGGCGCGGTCGAGAGCGCCTCGGGCAGGGGCGCCGTCGGGGCCGCGTCGCGATCGCCGAGGTAGGTGGTCGCGATCCGCATCTCCACCATCCGGCGACCGATGACGTCGAGCCGGTAGCCGCACGCCTTCGGCCGCGAGGAGACGACGTGGCTCAGCTCCTCGCCGACGAAGTGCAGCGCCGCGCCATCCTCCGCCGCGTAGCCGCCGGCCATCCCTTCCCGCAGGAAGCGGATGAAGGCAGCCTGGCGATCGCCGCCGCGCTCGTAGTGGACGCAGTTGCTGAACGGCAGCAGGCCGAGCCCACGCAGCCGTTTCGGCTCGCCGTGGAAGCCGCTGACCGCCTCGGAGAACCAGCAGAGCGAGCCGGCCGAGAGCCCGCAGAGGACGACTCCCGATTCCCAGGCCTCGCGCAGGATCGAGTCGATCCCGTGCGCCCGCCAGACTCCAAGCAGGCTGACGACGCTGCCGCCACCGACGTAGATCAGATCCTGGGAGAGGAGGTGGCGGCGCAGGTCGCTCGGCCCCTGCTCGCGACGGAAGAGCGAGATGTGGCTGGGCTCGCAGCGATGCGCCGAGAAGGCGCGGTAGAAGCGAACGATGTAGTGGTCGGCGTCGCCGCTCGCCGAGGGCAGGAAGCAGACGCGCGGCCGCTCGGCCCGGGTCAGGCCGAGGGCGTAGTCGTCGAGCAGGGGGTTGCCGGACTCCATCGAGAAGCCGCCGCCGCCGAAAGCGACGATCTGGCGCTTTGCGGTCTCCATGGGGAGATGTTCGTCCTCCGCGTCGCCGGGATCCTTGTACAGCGGTCCGAATTTCAGGTAGGGACGGTCGCCCCTGCGTACAGCATGCGGAGCTTGGCGCGCGCCCGGTGCAGGCGCACCTTCACCGTTCCTTCCGGGATTCCGAGGCGGCTGGCGATCGCCGGGTGGGTGAGGTCCTGCGCGTAGCGCAGCTCGAGGATCTCGCGATCGCGGTCGCTGAGGCCCTTCAACGCCGCGTGCAGGTCGGCCAGCTCCACCGTCGCCAGGACCCGCTCGTCCTCGGCCCCCTCGCGCAGCTCGATCGTCGCCGTCGGGTCGGGACGGACCCGGGCATGCTGGCGGAAGGCCTCGTTGCGGACGATCGCCGCCAGCCACTGGTACCGACGCTCGGAGTCCCGCAGGGTCGAGCGCCGACGCCAGGCCCGGAGAAGGGCATCCTGAGCTATGTCTTCGGCTTCGCTCGGATTGCTCGCGTAGCGATAGGCCATACGAAGACAGACCCTCTGTGCCTCTCCCCACTCCCAGCCGTCGTCGTTCCCGCGACGATGCCCTTGCGGAGTGTCGATTCAACGAACTTACACCGAAGGGGACATTCCCAGCGGTCGAATTTGTCCCGAACTTGCGCGTACGGGGGAGGACCCAAAGCGAGACCGCCGCCCCCCGACTGGCCGGGGGAATGTTCGGATCCCCCTCTCAGGCCGCTGAACCGGCCGATTGTGGCTGGCTTCGCACGGCCCAAGAGGGCGATTCCGGACGCGGCGATCAGCCGCGGGTGGATCCTAGCCCTGATCCACCGATAAGCACCTGAGGAAACCCGCCGGGAACGTCCTCTTGGCTCATGAGAATGCGGTTTGCGAGGACTCATTCCCCGAACCAGGAGGACCCGGAAGGTGAAGACACAAACGACGCGCCAAACCGTAGAAGTCAGGGCGGACGGCGAGGGGCTCGTCTCCCACGCCGGCGCTTTCCTGCTGGTCGAGCTGGCCGACCGGATCGGGTTGACCGCGGCGCTCTCAGAAGCGATGGAGCCGACCCGCGAGCGCCGAAGCCCCACGATCCCGGCGTCGTCCTGCGTGACCTCGCGGTGGCGATCGCCGACGGCGGCGAGCACGTCACGGACCTCGGCGTGCTGCGCGGCCAGGAGGCGCTCTTCGGGGCGGTGGCCTCCGAGACGACGGCCCACCGGGTGGTGAAGTCGGTCGACGCGGGCCTGCTCGAAGCGCTCCGCGGCGCCCGCGCCGAGGCGCTGGCGCGGGCCTGGGGCGCGGGCGCCCGGCCGAAGGAGCTGATCCTCGACATCGACGCCTCGCTCCTCACCGCCCATTCCGAGAAGGAAGGCGCCGCCGGCACCTACAAGGGCGGCTTCGGCTTCTTCCCCCTGCTCTGCTACCTGGAGACCGGCGAGCCGCTGGCCGGCAGCCTTCGCCCCGGCAACGCCGGCGCCAACACCGCCTCAGACCACTTCGAGGTCCTGCAGCTGGCCCTCGAGCAGCTGCCCGAGGCCGATCTCGAGCGCGAGATCCTCGCCCGTGCCGACATCGGCGGGCGCACCCACGCCTTCACCGCCGACTGCAGCGAGGCCGGCATCCGCTTCTCGGTCGGCTACGAAGTCGACGCGCGGGTGCGCGAGGCGATCGCCCAGCTGCCCGAGTCGGCCTGGCAGGCGGCGCTCGACGGCGACGGCAGCGAGCGCGAGGGCGCCCAGGTGACCGAGCTCACCGACGACCTCGACCTCTCCGCCTGGCCCGAGGGAACCCGGCTGATCTGTCGCCGCGAGCGGCCCCATCCCGGCGCCCGGCTCTCGGTCTTCGATTGCGAGACCGGCTACCGCCACACCGCCTTCATCACCGACCAGGGCGACGAGGGCATCGCCGCCCTGGAGCTGCGCCGCCGCCGCCGCGCCAAGGTGGAGGACGCGATCCGGATCGGCAAGGAGACCGGGATGCGCAGGATGCCCTTCGCCGCCTTCGAGGCAAACCAGGCCTGGCTGGAGATCTCCCTGGCAGCCCAGGCGCTGCTGAGGTGGGCGGGGCGGCTCTGCCTTGACGGCGAGCTCGCGCTCGCCGAGCCCAAGCGGGTGCGCCAGCGCCTTTTTCACCTCGCCGGGCGCCTGGTGCGCTCGGGTCGGCGGGTGGCGCTGCGATTGCCGCGGAGCTGGCCGTGAGCCGAGGCGCTGGTCGCCGCCTTCGCGCGGCTGCGGGCGCTGCCGGTGGTGAGCCCATAGTCATCGAGCCCTCTTCCCAGCCTCGACTCCCCTCGCCGCACCTGCCGATCCCGGCCTGCCCGAAAACGGGCGACTTCGCTCCGATTCGTCATCGACTGGCCTCGAAGGAGCGCCGGGGCAACTCCGTGGAGTCGCCCCGGCGCTGTTACCTACCTCAAGTCGCCCGCTCTTAACCCCGCAGGGTGAAAACGGTGGATCGAGGCTAGTTGTTGGCCGCGTACGCTTGGGTAGCGTGGTGGAGGTTCAGGCTGAGCGAAGCCGAGTTCCCACAGAGGAAGCTTCCCGCCGTCCGCCGCATTGCTTCGTTGGTCACCGCGGCCAATTCCTCTTCTTCAGTCATGAGCAGCGGCACTCCCTTTTCAGCCGAAAAAGTGCAGCTCACGGGATACCCTTCCGGCGAACAGCTGAACGATATGCTTAGTAGTTCGGCCCCGGACCCCTTTTCAAGGAAATAGTACGATTGATAGATGTGCTTGACAAGATCGTTCGTGCTGCCAACCGTCACAGTGCACGACGTCCCTGCTCCTTCCGGTTCCTTATAGAGACATTCGGAAGCCAGGCCTTCACCTTTTGCGGGAAGAGGAACCGCCGCTTCCGAGGTGCTTTCGGAACCCATCAACACCCATCCGCAACTGACGGTCGCATATGGAGTAGTGAGTCTCAACCCTTTCGCTTCACCAGTGTAATTCCGTTCGTTAGCCCCGTAAGTCAGCCAGCTGCCCACCGGCATGATATCGCCACTCGGACAGGCTTCAGATCCTTTGGGAAGGCTGCGGCACAGTACGGTATCTGCCGATGCTGCAGCTGAGCCGATCGCAGCCGTCACGGCCATTGCTGCCAGTGCCATGGTCAGCATAATCGTTAGGCGTTTCACATTACCTCCTAGAGTTTGTTGCAACCTCTCGGTTTCCTGTCGCGAGCGTTACAGACATGGAGGCAGTGTCAAGCACCATTCTGGCCGGTGCGTTCTCACCGATTCACCAACCTGGTGGGACGGAGCGGTCATCGGCGGACGCCCGCGCGCGAGGTGCTGCGCCGCTCGCCAACCTGAGTGCGATATCGAGCTCCGACCCGCATTCGCTGATCGACCGCCCCAGCCTATCCTCGGCCCTGAGCAGCCGATTCCTTACCGTCTGCCGATTAACGCCAAGGGTCGCAGCTGTTGAGCTGATGTTTCTGTCGAGGGACAGGTACGATCTCAACGTCGCGCGCACCGCCTCGCCTCCATCCTGCTCGTCGGCAAGAGGATCAAGGTAGATCTGCCGGAGCGATCTACTGAGCAGCTCATCGGCCGCAACCGAAACATCCAGTGCGACGCTCGCGTACCTGACAACTCGCTCGCCTCCATGCGCAAAGGGCAGTGCCGCAGCAGCCTGATTATGTGTGAGCTGCCAACCGCCGAGCCCTGGGGCCGGCTCGCCGAGGGCCAGGGTGAGTTCTTGCGATTGCGAGGCGATGGCTTTGACTGCACGGTGAAGTTGAGCGACCTCCGATCCCGAATGTTCCTGTAGGCCGAACCAGGCCCAGGTCATATTGTTGTCCCAGGTCACGAGCAGATAGCGCTTGTGCAACCTCCCCGCCAGCCTGTGAAGCACGGTGTGACCTTCTTTTCCACGGGCAACTGTCCCCACATGCGTCGCTCCAAAGTCATAGGCGAGATCGGCGGCATCGATCTGTTCTCCGTTCAGCATTTGCTTCACCCGCCTTGCTAGGCGAGTCTCCGGCATGCGGTCGGCGAGGGCAGTCATCTCACGCCGGTGTTCCTCGCTGACTGCCGCGACCAGTTGGTCGAACGCCAAAGCGTGACCGCCAAGCAGCGCCTCGACCCTGGTTCCGGGCTCTCCCACCTCGGCGGCTGCGTGGACAAGCGATTCACCTAGTAGG
This sequence comes from uncultured Actinomycetes bacterium, assembly GCA_963800355.1. Classification (GTDB taxonomy): domain Bacteria; phylum Actinomycetota; class Thermoleophilia; order Solirubrobacterales; family 70-9; genus VAYN01. The sequence continues at coordinate 11,676 of CAWDAP010000004.1, forward strand.
GCATAGCCCGCGAAATACCGTCGCAGGACCGTGTCGAGAGTGACTCCATGACGGGCAGCGTTCCGAGCCTGCGCCAGGAGTCCGGGGGGAACTCGCGAGTCACCATCGCCGTCCTGTTCGATCACTTCCAATGCATAGTCGAAGGCGAGCGTGAGTGAGGTCCGCAGGCCCTGAACGTATTCTGGATGGTCGTTCCGCGGATCGGCGATCGCAAAGACCCGCATTGCGATCGCCAGCTCGATCTCGCCCCTGCGTACCCGCAGTCGCTCCGCGACCCGATGCCTAACGTCCGCGAGAGGCAAGCAACTCGCTGCTGACGGCGCCATGGAAGCCCTTCCCGCATAGGCGACAGCGGTGCCTTTTCCTTACGAAGATCACCGCGAGCGCCTCCTAACGCGCTCCGTGCCGGTGGCGTTGGTGGTGGCTGCGCCTGCGCTTCGGGCAACTGGTGTTGATCGCCTCCTCGCCGGCGCGGCGTCGGCCGTTCTGAGCGAGCAGGGTCACCCGGGCCCGTTGCTTTCTCGCGCAGAGGTTCGACGAGTTTTCCAACAGGCCGCGCCTGCCGCCGAAGAAGTGGATCACGACACGGGAGATCGGAGCGTCGGGGACCGAGAGGAACCGGGTGCGCACCCGCGAGCGTTCCCTGCCGGTCCTCACCGAGTCGATGAACCCGACCTGTTCGATGTGGAAGAGGCCGTTCAGGGAGAGGACCGCGTCGGGCAGTTCGCGGGCGCCACCGTTGGAGCGGAAGTAGACCTTGCCCTGCAGCGGTTCGTCCAGCAATGGAGTCCAGGCCTTGACGGTGCCGATCACCGACTTCTTCGGGCACCCGGCGCCGCCCCCGGCCCCCGAGTTGTATTGGACGCGGGTGCAGGGGTTGTTGATGTGTTGGTTGTCGATGAACTCCGAGTGGGGAAGCAGGACACTGGTCGAGCCGAGGTTGGCGTCGCCCGGCCGCGGGGTCAGCACCGCGGTCAGCGCAGGGTTGCCACCGCGCTTCGTCCTGCCCTTAAGCCTCAGCGACAGCTTCGGCTTGAAGCCCAGCGCTGCGCAGCCGGCGGCCTGGTAGCGGGCGGTGAGGCCGGCGGACGTCTCTGCCGCGGGTACGAAGAGCGTGCCATCACCCCAGAGGGTTGCCTTCGCCTGCTCTTCGGAGCAGTTGGTCGGGTTGAGGGTGAAATCGGACCGGTCGACTTCCACCCGCAGGTCTCGCAGCTTCACCGGGATGCCCTGGAGGATGTGGGGGATCGGGTCTGAGGCGGCGCCGTCTACTTCGACTTCGGCGGTGGCCGGGTTCAGGGTCAGGGCCTCTTGAACGACAACGGTCCCAACGTCGAATGGGCCTGCCTGAGCCGGCGTTATCGAGACGATGGAGAGCGGGTCACCGTTGTAGGGACCCCCAAGGTAAAGCGAGCCCGGTATGTAGGTGAGCGCACTACCGACTCCGGCGCCGGCCAAGGTGTGACCGATCTGGGAGGAGGCAGGGCAGGAGGGAAGGGCAAGCTCTGCGGTCGCAGTGCTGTCCTTGGCTGCCTCGACATCGGCCTGCGGGCACTGCGTGAGACCGGCGATCTTGCCGGTCACGCCAGGAGGAAGGATCGAGGAGAAGCGGGTCAGTTCCCGGTCGACGTCACTGCGGGTGAGCCGCATGTAGAAGGGTGAAAAGGCACCGGCAGCATTGTTCAGGGAACCGGCTTCGAACCCAGGGTTCCACAGCAGCGTGCCGCTCGGGCAGGGACCGTGCCCAGGTCCGCTTTCGATCACGAAGGTATTGTTGCTGGTGATCACTTTCGCCGGGGCCGACCACGGCGTCAGCCTGGAGACAGCCTGGTGGCTGCCGCAAGCCGGCGGCGTGATCAACGGCGCCCGCTCTCCTTCGCGGAAGGCGAGCCGGAAGGTCCCGACCGGGATCTGGGGCAGGTCGTCGAACAAGGTCGTGATCTGACCGTTAGCCGGATCGACGCTCACCTTGCCGGGGACCTTGATCAAGACGCCGCGACCGGGAATCTTCAAGACCATGTAGATGGCGATGAGCGAGCCGAATGGGTTCTCGTATGGCTTGGCGAGGTAGAGGGCGCCGACTGCTTCCTGCGCGAGCACCGGCGTGGTGCCGCGGACAGTGCCGATCTTCGAGGCCTGTGGGCAGCCGGCGCCGGGGCCGGAGTCATAGGTCTCGCGAGCGAGGTCCGCTTCAGAGCAGGCAGCCAGGCCTTCGGCCTGCGAGGGGTTGATCGTCATTCCCGCGGGCAGGATCACTTCGGCACGCTTGAGCTCTGAGCCGTAGGGAAGTTTCCCGTATTCCATACCCTTGGTTGGCATCTCGAGTTCATAACCCAGTCCCGACGCGCTCGTGCCCTCGCTGGTCGTCGGCCGCAGTTCGGTATGCGGAGCGAATTCCAGCGAGCCGCAACCGGTGATCGCGGGGAGCGTCGCCTCGCTACTGGAAGGCTGGGAGGGAAGCTGATAGCTGCGGGCGACCGTAAGCACCGAGCCAGGGAGGCCGCAACGGGTCGGATTGGTCATGAACGGCGTTTCCCCCCCGAGCGGGGATGAGCGGCCGCCGGGAGGTCCCGAGTTGAGCAGCGCCTCTTCCGGGGTGATCCGCTGCGGGTCGTGGCTGGGATCTGCGGGGATTCCCCACAGCGTCGTTTCGCTGGCGAGCAGGTCGGCAGCCGAGGGGGCTCCTTCCAGGGATGCGACCAAATGCTGGTCGGTCGGATCGACGCGCACGTTGATCGCCATCTGATAGATGCCGGCGAAGAAGCCAAACCGCGCGACGACATCCCCGTCCCCAACTTCCATATTGTAAATGGGCTCGTTTTCGATGGTGCCGACTTTTTCACCGCCAAGCGTCACGTTGGTGGAGCCGACCTGAGACCCGAGCGGACAGTTCGAGTCCGCGGTCGTACGCCCGAGCTCGGCGCTGGTGCAGGTCTCGAATCCTTTCGGGTTGCCGGTGAACCCGGGGGGTAGCGACACGACCACGTCACGGGTCGGCGCATAGGGAAAGCCTTCGCTCTGGGTGAGCAAGAAGGTGGTGGTGAGGTCGGCATGCGCGCCAGCCTGGGTGCTCGACAGGCTGGCCGAGCTTTCTTCGATCGCGTAGCGGTCGAATTCTTCGGCCGCGAAGGCCAAGCTCGGGAAGAGAGCGCCCAGGATCAGGACGCCTGCCATCACAACTCGCTTCATCGTCCCGCCCTCCCGCTCGCGCCATGTCGGGCACGTTGCTTTTGCCTTTGATGCTTCCGATGGTGATGCTTCCTGTGATGCTTCCGATGGCGGTGCACGGCCAGGCAACGTACGTGGCCGTGTCGCCGCTTGCGGCGCTTTCCCTTGGCGCAATGCTTCTTCTTGCTCCTCGGCGCCGAGACATTGCCGGGACCGTGGAACAGCGCGCTGGCGGGGTTGAGGGTGGCGGGCGGCACGCCCACCGGCTGACAGGCAGCTCCGAGACATCCGGCGGCAGGCGCCCCCGGGCCGGGGATGCCGCCGTTGACCCTGACGTCGTAGACCGACCGCGCGTTGTCGGAGTCGAGCGCGGGAAGCAGCAGATCGGTGGTCGAGATGAAGACATCGTTGCCGTCGGCACTGACCGCGAACAGGTAGTTGCCGTGGGCGCTGCGCCCAGAGGACAAGAGATAGACGCATCCGTTCGGCCTGGTGCAGCTGCCGACGCCATCGGCCTCCCACTCATAGACATCCTGCGCATTGTCGGTGTCCCCTACAACCAGGGGATCCGGGCTCTGGAACACCACGCGGTTGCCACCGGAAGCCAGGTTGCGGATCGTGTTGTAGGTCAAGAGCGGCTCGCCAGCCTCTCCGCGGCTCCTGATCGAGGCAAGGGTCGCGCCGCCCTGCGGAGCGGCCTGCGTCGGATCGCAGGAGAGGCAGCGCAACGACGGCGCCTGGGCGTCGTAGCGGTATATCTCGCTGTGGCCCGCTGAGTCATAGGACGTGAGCTGAGCCTTTGACTCGAAGACGACGACCGAGCCGCTCGCCGTGGTCCGCGAGGGATCGCGGACCAGTTCCCCCCTGGCGAAAAATTCCCCCCAGCCGTCGAGACGGTGCAGGGAGTCGACGAGGTCTTCGCTGCTGACCGTGCCGACGAAGGAAAGCGCCCCTTCCTTCGACAGGTAGAGGTTCTCACCGCCTGGCTGCGGCAGGGCGCCCTGCGGGTTCGCGTTGACGGGGAGCACTTCGTGGGAGAGGAAGTAGGCCGCCGTACCGTCGGCGGAGATGTTGACGGTGACGGCGTCGCCCGCTTCGGTGAAGGCCACGGTCGCCCCGGAGGCGAGGTCGAGCGCGTAGAGGTTTCCTGCTTCGGTGTAGAAGATGCGGCTTCCGTCGGCGTTGAGCCCCATGCTCGTGGCCCCCGCGCCGCCCACCTGGATGGTTTCTCGGTCGTCGACCCTGACCCACAGGCCGGGGGTGTTGTACAGCCTGAAGGCGACGGCGGAGCCGTCCTTCGAGACACCCTCCAGCATCGCATTGCCGTCGGCTTGCGAAGGCGTTTCGTCTCCAGGCAGCAGGGAGACGACGTGCGTCACTTCGTCGCCGGTCCGATCGTAGAGAGCCCCCTGATCGTGGATGTTTTCGAGGGGCGGCGGTGCCTGGGGCTCGAGTTGGGCTGCGGATTCGAAGATTATGTGGGTACCGCCCTCGCTGATGTAGCGCACCTTCGCTCTAGGGTCAGTGCCGAGGCTGCCGCGTCCGACGAGCGCAGAGTGCCCGTCGGGGTAGCGAACGTAGCGGGTGGGCAGTCTGCCGACAACTTTGCTCCCGCCTGCCTCGGCCTCCCAGGGCGAGTAGCCCAGGTCGGCGGAGAGGCCGCCGAAATTCGCGCCGAGCGCTTCGGCGCCCGTCGGTCCCACCGCGGCGGTCACCCAACCGCTTGGCGTCCGCGTCGCCAAGTAGGGATCGCCGGCGAAGGACCCGGTCCCTTCATAGCCGGGAAGCGCGCCGCCTTCCACGATGAAGTAGAGCGCGCGGCCGTTCGCCGCGGAGGCCTCGGTTTCGAAAGGTTCGCCGAGTGCGGATCCGGCAAACGGGCTGTGTCCGTTGGTGTTGGCCGGAGTCACGAGCTCATAGGCGCGGCAATCGGGCAGGCGGGCCGACGGGCCGGTTCGCAGCGACTGGTTTTCGCAGTCGGTCTCGATCTGCGTTTCCGAATAGGTGGTGAAGCCCACTTGCCGTTCGTCGCTACCGGCTTCGTCTGCGACGACGACCCGAAAGCGGTACGCCACGCCGGCGCTGAGGCCCGCGATCGGCACGTGCACCGCGACGGCATCGGTCGCCGCGGGCAACTCGCCTTCGGCCGCGGTTAGCGCCGCGTCGAAACCTTCTGCTTCGAAGCCCTGCTGGGTCACGTATTGCAGCCGGTAGGAGGCTTCTGCGCCTTCGGTGTTGATCTCGGCGCGCAGTATCGCTTCGTCTTCGGTCACCCCGGACACCCCCGCCGATTCGACCGCCGGCGTGCGGGGCGGACGGTACGGTTCGAAGGCGAGCGAGTGCCCGGGGTTGCCTTCGCCGGACGGAAAGTACACCACGCCCTGATTGGGGCTGTGCGGGCCGTTGTCGATGCTCAGCTGCGGGAAAATGTTCGCCGTTTCCAGGCCTTTCTTGGTGATCGTGGTGACATAGGTGCCGTCCGGTTCGAACTCATAGATCCGTTTGTTGTTGTAGTTTTCGGAGACGAAGATATTACCCGTCGCTTCATCTGCGGCGACCGACATCCCTAGCACTTCGGCGAACTGGCCGGCTGGCGTGGTCGAGCCGTCGATTTCGCCGACTTGGGCGTGTGCGCCACTGAGTTCGAACTCACCGAGAGCCGGAGTGGCGCCCGGATGGAGGTTCTGTTCGGGCTGTACGAGGACCAGCAGCCGGTCATGGGCGCCGTCGACGGCTATCGTCTGAATTTCTTGGTCAAATGGATAGGTCCGCGCTTCCGGTAGCGCGGGGCCGACGACGTTGTTTCCTTCAGCCGCGGAGGTGTACTCGTTGACAGTGCCGGCGACCTTCACCAGTAGGTGGTCGTTGAGCGGATCGACCGCGACCGCACCGTTTTGTACTAGGGCATTACCACCATTAATCTCCGGCACCGGAGGATTCCCGTGCGGTTCTTCCTGGCGCATGAACACGACCGGCGAGCCGTATTCGATCGTGCCCGTCGCCGGTTCGTAAGCCGTCGGCGAGTAGCGGCTGATCTGTCGTAAGTTTTCATTTGGTTCACCGCCACTCCTCTGCTCCATGGCGTAGAGGTTGCCTTCGCTGTCCACCGCTAGACTGATAGGGCCGTTCGGATCTTCGATCTCGGTTATGAAGCGGCCGTCCGGCCCGAAGACGTCGATCCGGCCTTCGGTGTCAATCTGGCCTTCCTGCCCGTAGCTGGCGATGTAGCGGTCGCCATAGGAGTCGACGGCGTTGCCCCGCGTCAGCTTGAACGGCTTGCTCGGATGATCGATCCCGGGCTGCCCCGGTGGCATCGGGCAGGTGCCCGGGTCCGGCACCGGGTCAACGGAGCTGATCGCGCATCCGCCCGACAGCGAGAGCGTGGCGTTGAAGAGATACGGTTCTTCAGCGGCACCGGCGGAGGGCGCGACCGAGAGCAAGAGGGCGAGCAGGCCCAGGGCCGTGCCAACCCACGCCCCTCTGGGGAAGCGGCTGGTCGACTTATCGGAGTATCTGCCTTTCACCTTGGTCTCCTGTCCTCTGCTCTCAGCGGGCCGCTGAAGGTTTAACGTGGGTCCCCGGGGCGCCGAACATGTGGCGCCCCGGGGAGAGATCGGGTTCTATTCGGCCGTGACCGCCCAGGTTCCGAAGGCGAACCCCATTTCTTCGGTCAAGATCGCGATCACACCACCGCTCGTGAACCCTTCCGACGATAGGATCGGGCTGCCGCCGATGCCTTCCTGCAGGGCGGGGTAGAAACAGAGGTATCCCGGCGCCGCCAGCGGCGCGGTCGGCCCACCGGGGCATTCGGCGCTTCCGGGGTTGTTGTAGACGACCGTCGGCGCTTCTTCGAGTGGGATGTTGAAGGAGGCGGTGACAAAGTAGGCTGCTTCCCCCGAGGCTGGCCGCGACGTCGACCAGGCGCCGGTCTCGGTCTTCCCCGACGGCAGCGTTTCGGTGAAGCCGGTTTGGCCCGCCGCGCCTTTTTCGCCATTGCACAGGTATGCCGGTGCGCTGGCGGATTTCACTTCCACGCCGCCTTCGGTGCAGCCGTGCTGGGCGCCGGCGAAGGCCGTGGCAGTGGCGCTGGTGCCGTTCGTGCCGTTGCTGCCGGCCGCGCCGGTGTCGCCCTTATCGCCCTGGGCGCCGGCAGCGCCGTCGTTGCCGTTGGAGCCGGCCGGGCCCTGCGGTCCGGTCGCGCCGGGGACTGCGAACTGCTTCGAGAACTTCTTCGACCACTTCTTCGATTCCCGCTTGACGAGGGCGGTCGTGTTGTTGCTCTTCTTGTGGTGCCGCTTGCCGGAGCCGGTGGCCGCGTAGGCGCCGCCGACCAGCGCGGCGACGAGCGCGACGACGGCGACGATCAGGCCGGCCTTCCCGAATGGTTCGCGGATCGCGCGAACGGGGTGGCGAAGTCGTTTCATGCTTCTACCTCTCTCTCCCTGTCGTGAGTGGCTTTGTGGCCCCTCTCTCCCGGGAGAGGGATCCCTGTTTTTCCCTGGCAGAACACGTGACACTTGTTTGGAAACGTGCTCCTCAGTACGGGAGGTTACGCAAATCCGTGACAGGTTGTCAAGGCGGGGTTGCGGATTTCGCGGTAGCGGCGCTCAGGCGGCGAGCAGGCGGGCGAGTTCCGGCGCCCGCTGCGGGAGCGCCGGGCCGGTGCCGGCGTGGAGGCGCTCCCAGACCCAGCCCCTGGTGGCGCGGACGCGGTGCAGGGAGAGGCCGCGCCGGCGCTCGGCCTCGGCCAGGCCGCCGCTCGCCGCCAGCAGCGCCGCGCAGCGCTCGGCGAAGCCGGAGCGCAGCGGGGGGAGGCCCTCGACGTCGTCGAGGGCGGCGTCGGTGAGGACGTGGGCGAGGCTGGGCTCGGCGGCGAGCAGCTCGAGCACGGCGGCGACCGCGGGGGCGAGGGCGGCGGCGGGGTCGGCGGCGGGGTCGCAGGCCTCGCGGATCGCCGCCAGGGCGGCGGCGGCGGCCATCTCGTAGGTCGCCCGGAAGCAGGCGGGGAGGCCGTCGAACTCGCGGTAGAAGGTCGCTTTCGAGACCGCGGCCGCCTCGACCAGGGCCCGCACCGTCACCCCCGCGTAGCCGCGCTCGGCGACGAGCCGGGCGCAGGCGCCGAGCAGCCGCCAGCGCTGGTCCTCGCGCACCAGGGCCGGCGCGATCCCGTGGCGCCCCGGCGGCAGGCGGTGGTCGGCGGAGGGCGTCAAGGGGCGCGGCACGGTAGCCGAGCCCGCCTCGCGGCGCAAGCGTCAGGCGGCCGGGGCGGCGACCGCGAGCGCCTCCTCGTGCCCCAGGTAGGGGGTGAGGAAGAGCTCGACCAGGTCGGGCAGGAGCGCGGCCAGGTCCTCGCCCTCCCCCCGCTCGACCTGGCGGGCGACCAGCGACATGATGCCGCCGACCAGCGCCCCTTCGACCGCCGGCGAGGCGCGGCGGACCCCCCGGCGCGGGCGGCCGCGGGTCAGCTCGGCGAGGACCCGGTCGAGGGCGGGGCGGTGGCGGGCGGCGATCTCGCCGCCGGCCCGCAGCGGCGCGACCAGGGCGAAGCGGACCAGGTCCGGGTTGGCGGCGAAGACCGCGAGCATCGCCGCGAAGCGGGCGCGGACCCGCTGCGGCCAGGAGTCGCCCTCCCCCCCGGCCTCCCGCATCGCCGCGACGAGGTGGTCGAAGACGAGGTCGAAGGCCTGCAGGAAGCACTCTTCCTTGGCCGAGAAGTAGGTGTAGAAGGTGCGGCGCGAGACGCCGGCGGCGGCGCAGATCTGGCTGACGGTGGTCTCGTGGTAGCCGCGCTCGGCGACGCTGGCGATGATCCCGGCGGTGAGGCGGTCGCGCTGGTTGCGGACCACGAACTCGCGCGCCAGGCCGTGCCGTCCCGGGGGCAGCCGGGGCAGGCCGCCGGGCTGCCGCTGCGCTGGCTCCTCCCGCTCCGCCACGGGGGGCACGATATCCGGCGGGCGAGCTGCTTTGCACTGCCCGTTCGCCTTTAGGACCCTCAGTGTTCAGGGGATGCCGAGGGAGGGTTACGAGCGCCCGCGGGGTCGGGAGGGGTCGCGTCCGGCGCGCCTTACGGGAGCGACCGCGATCGGCGCGTCCCCAGGGGGCGGTCGCGAAGCGGGGGCGGCCGGGCTCAGGCGGCGCTCGGCGCCGGCGCCCGCGCGGCGATCGCCCGCTTCGCCCCGCCCTCGCCCAGGTAGGGCTCGAGGATCATCTGCGCGAGGTCGTCGAAGAGCTCGCCGATCGAGCCGGCCTCGCCGGCCGAGACGCGGTGGTGGAGGAGCCAGGCGATGCCGTTCGCGGTGCTCTGCTCGAGGCTGTCGGCGAGGCGCTCGGGCTGCTCGAGCCGCTCGCGGCCGCGGCGCAGGAAGGCGCAGAGCGCGGCGATGGTGGCGTCGTAGCGCTCCAGCGCCGCCGGGCCGCCGGTCTGGACCTGGACCAGGGCGACGTTGGCGCGCTCGGGCTCGGCGGCGATGTAGCCGAGCAGGGCGCGCAGCCCGAGGCAGGCCTCGGCCGCCCAGCCCTCGGCCCCGGCGGCCGCCTCCAGGACGACCTCCCGCGCCTCGGCGGCGACCTGGTCGTAGGCCCCGACGAGGCACTGTTCCTTGCCGCCGAAGTGGGCGTAGAAGCTGCCGACCCCGATCCGGGCGGCGGCGACGACGTCGTCGACGGTGGCGGCCGGGTAGCCCTTGGCGGCGAAGACGCCGATCGCCGCCTCGAGGATCCGCGCCCGCTGGTGCTCCTCCAGCACCTCGCGCTCCAGCTTGCGGCGGCCCGCCGGAAGCGGCTTCAAGTAGTCGGGAAGGGACGACATGAGGCGAGGGTAGCGCAGCGCCGAGCCGCTGGGAACCCTCCCACCTTTGAAGAACATGTCTCCAAAAACCGGTGATACCGTCTCTAAAACCAGGCATTTGCGTATGCGAACACAGGGTTGCGTTTGGGGGACGCATGCAAGAGGCATCGGCCGTATTGGACGACGTTCTGGGGAAGAAGCGGTACACAGGGACCCCGCATTCCGAACTCGCTCGGCTGCGGGCGGAAAGGGAGCGGAGCAGGCGGGCGATGGAAGAGCGGATCATGGAGGCGATGCTGGCCTGCTGCGGTGAGCTCGGCTACCGCCGGGTGGCGGTAGAGCAGGTCTGCCGGCGCTACGGCGGCTACCGCAGCCAGTTCTACCGGCACTTCCACAGCAAGTCCGACTGCTTCCTCGCCGCCTACGATCGCGAGGCGAACCGGCTCGCCGACCGGCTGGTCGCCTGCGCCGACGGCGAGGGGCCGGGCGAGGAGCGGCTGCGGGCGGCGCTCGAGGCGCTGGGCGAGTTCGTCAGCGAGCGCAGCACCGTCGCCAGGGCGCTCTTCGTCGAGGTGCACGTCGCCGGTCCCGAGGCCCGGGACAAGCGCCAGGAAGTCTTCGAGCGCCTCACCCGCGCCCTTGACGGCGCGTGCCGCGAGACCGCGTCTCGCCACTCTCCACCTCCGATTGCCGGCGAGTTCATGATAAGCGCGATCGACCAGGCGGTGTCAAGCGCGCTGCTGGCCGGACGCCCGGCCGACTTCACCGAGGCGATCCCGGAGCTGGGCCACCTCGTCTGCCTCGCCTACGGCGGCGGCGAGCCCGGCGTCTGAGCCGCGCCCAGGCGCTCATCACCTGCATCGAGCCGGCTCGTCACCTGCATCGAGCGCGGCCAAAGGAGCTGGGCCGACTCGGGGAAAGACGACCCAGCTCACCTGCGCAGGGGCGCGGCACCATAGAGGAGCGCGTTTCCAAATGCAATACGAACGTGCAGATACTCGGTGGGCGGGCACCGGCGGGGGAGTGCAGTTGCGCGCTCGGCTGTCTCAGGCCGGGCCGAAGCCGACCCGGTGCTCGCCCGACTCGACCCGGAGGAACTGGACCTTGCCGAGGTAGAGGGCGATCGTCCCGTCCTCGGTCGGCAGGTCGTGCCAGCCGCCCTGCTCGAGCCGGGAGCGGAGGTCCTTGAGGTCCTCCTCGGTGAGCCGGGTGGAGATCACCTGGCCGCCCTCGAAGCCGATCTCGACGCGCTGTGCCTCCGCCATCAGTGACCTCCCGCGGGTTCGACGATCTCGGTCAGGACGCCGCCGGTGGAGCGGGGGTGGAGGAAGGCGACGCGGCTGCCGCGGATGCCCACCCGCGGCTTCGAGTCGATCAGCTGCAGCCCGGCGGCTTCGAGCTGCTCGAGGGTGGCGTCGATGTCCTCGACCGCGTAGGCGACGTGGTGCAGGCCGGCGCCGTTCTTGGCCATGTACTTGCCGACGGGGGTGTCGGGGCCGAGCGGCGCCAACAGCTCGACGTGGCCGTCGCCGACGTCGAGCAGAATCGCCTCGACCCCCTGCTCCTCGACCGTCTCGCGGTGGGCGAGCTCCATCGCGAAGCTGTCGCGGTAGAGGGCGATCGCGGCGTCGATGTCCTCGACGGCGACTCCGATGTGGTCGATGCGGCCGAACACGAGGCGCGAAGTCTATGCGCCTCGGGTGTTCCGCTGTTCCTTTGCCCTGTTATGTGCGGCAAAGGAACAGCGGAGTCAGCGAGCGTGCTCGGCGCGAAGGATCTCCTCGAGCGCCGCGCCGGCCACCTCGAGCTGGTCGGGGGTCGGCTCCTTGGTCGCCCAGTGGCGCTGGATCTCGCGGCCCGGGGTGTGGAAGGCCTCGGCCAGCGGCTCGCCGTGATGGCGGTCGCTCCAGGCGAACATCTCGACCGCGAGCGAGGCGCCGCCGAGGGCGACGCCGGCGCGGGCGGCGTTGCTCGGGCTCTCGATCAGCCGCTCCAGCAGAACGGTGCCGCCGGCCGAGAGCAGCATCATCGGCACGACCAGGTTGGAGCCGCAGCGGTCGTGCTCTTTGGGCACCGAGGCGGCGTCCTCGACCCCCTGCTCGTAGGCGGCGATCGTCTTGTGCTCGGCGCCGTGGTAGGCGGCGAGATCGCGGTCGCTCAGCGCAACCAGCGCCGGCATCGCGCCGATCGCCTGCACCAGGCCCTCCCGCAGCGCGCCCGCCGAGGCCCTCTTGCGCAGGAACGAGGTGATGCCGAGGGTCAGCGCCACCGCCGCGATCACCCGCCCGTCCTCGAAGGGCATCCGCGCCGCCGGCAGCCGGCGGCGAGCCAGCGGCAGCACCAGCATCGCCTCGGCCAGTTTGACCGGGCCGCGGAGGCCGGGGACCTTCGCCACCAGCGCCGACGCCAGCTCGGGCTTGCGCGCGGAGGCGACTTCGACCCCGCCCTCGCGGTCGCGGACCGCGGCCGCCCAGTGGGTCGGCCCGTGGATCAGCAGGCCGTTGCGCAGCGCCATGCCGCCGAGGCGGATCTTCTCGGACCGGTTCGAAGCCACGCGCTCACGATAGGCGATCGGCCCATCGGCCCCCGCAAACGACGAGGGCGCCGAGCCCAGTCCACTCGGCGCCCTTGTCCCCCCTGTTCAACAGACCCGGCCGGAGGCCCCAGTCCAGCCTCCTGGCCGGGTTGTCGGCTCTCCCTGGCTTAGCTTTGGGATGGCCGCTCTCTGGAACCCCCCGTGGACCTGGAAGTTGCGCTTGGGTTTACGCGCTGTCTAACTTTTTCCTCAAGGCCGCCAGGCGCGCGCCGAGCTCGGCCTCGAAGCCGCGATCGGTCGGCTCGTAGAAGCGGCGGCCGCGCAGCCCCTCGGGCAGCAGAGGCTGGTCGCTGACTGCGCCCGGCTCGTCGTGGGCGTAGCGGTAGCCCTCGCCGCGGCCGAGCTTGGCGGCGCCGGGGTAGTGGGCGTCGCGAAGGTAGTCGGGCGGCATCTGCGCTCCGTTCGCCCGCACCTCGGCACGCGCCGCCGAGAGGGCTTTGTAGGCAGCATTGGACTTCGGGGCCAGCGCCAGGTAGACGGTGGCCTGGGCGAGGTTGAGCGCGCACTCGGGGAGCCCGACGCGGTCGACGGCCCGCGCCGCGGCGTCGGCGACGAGGAGAGCCTGGGGGTCGGCGTTGCCGACGTCCTCGGAGGCGAGGATGACCATCCGGCGGGCGATGAAGCGCGGGTCCTCGCCGCCCTCCAGCATCACCGCCAGGTAATAGAGGGAGGCGTCGACGTCGGAGCCGCGGGTCGCCTTGATCCAGGCGGAGACGAAGTCGTAGTGGCGGTCCCCCTGGCGGTCGTAGTCGATCGCCTTTCGCTGCAGAGCGTCTTCGACCGCGGCGACACCGACCGCAGCCGATTTCGTGCCCAGCCCGGTGTGCTCGGAACCGGATGCGCGCTCGACCGCTCGCTCCAGGGCCGAGAGCGCGACCCGGGCGTCGCCGCCGCTGCGCGCCGCCAGCATCGCCAGCGCCTCGGCGGAGACCGGCGGCGGGTCGGCGATCCCCCGCTCGGGATCGGCGAGCGCGCGCCGCAGGAGCTCTTCCAGCTGCGCCGGCTGCAGCGGCCGCAGCTCATATACCTGGGTGCGCGAGAGCAGGGCCGAGTTGACCTCGAAGTAGGGGTTCTCGGTGGTCGCCCCGATCAGCGTCAGCGTCCCGTCCTCGACCGCCGGCAGCAGGGCGTCCTGCTGGGCCTTGTTGAAGCGGTGGATCTCGTCGAGGAACAGAATCGTCGGTCGGCTGTTCGCCCGCCGCCGCTCCCGCGCCCGCTCGATCACGCCGCGGATCTCGGCTTTGCCCGCATTCACCGCCGACTCCTCCTCGAACGCGCCCTGCGCCCCCGCCGCGGCGATCCGCGCCAGCGTCGTCTTCCCCGCCCCCGGCGGCCCGTAGAGGATCGCGCTGTGCGGCTTCCCGGATTCGATCGCGGAGCGCAGCGCCGACCCGGGAGCAAGCACGTGCTCCTGCCCGATCACCTCGTCCAAAGACCGAGGCCGCATCCGCACCGCCAGGGGGGCATCCGCGGCAGGTTTCCCAGGCTCGGCCCCTGCGCCCTCGCCCGTGTCGAAGAGTTGGTCGGCCACTCTGGCCGTGAAGGCTAGACCGCGGCCGGTTGGCTCGAAGGATGCCGGGTTTCGACCCGAGCGCCCCCGCCTGGCTCGGGCTGGATCAGCAGCTCGCGGCCATCGCCGTAGACGATCAGCACCGACTCCCCGTCGAGTAGAGCTTTGGTCGCCATCTCGTCGTGCCGAGGATTATCGGCGGCGACCAGGTGCATGGGGCTGGGGTAGGTGTCGAGTTCCGGCGAGGTCCAGAGGACGTCGAATCGCCGGGATGCTGCGTCACCTTCATACGTGCCACTCATGATTCTCGCCATTGTCCCACGATCTCAGCCGCGCTCAACCGGGCTTCCTCTTTGGCGGCAGCCATTGCCTCGTTGATCGAGTTGAACTTGAGGATCATCGGTTCTTCCTTTCCCTCCCGCCGGCTGTATTGGTGCAGGTGATGCTCATGCACATCGTCGGCGTTGTCCCATAGCCGCACCGTTTGCCAGACACCCCTCTCTTCGGCCTCAACAGTGACTGCATAGGTATACGGAGGCGGCGGCTCGCTGCGCCGGTAGCGAACCCGGACACCAGGCCCGATCTTCTGCAGAACCTCTCGGGGGGTAGCAACCACTCCCTGCCAAGGGCTCGGAGCCGCGAACTCTCCCCCCTCGGGACCGTACAATCGCGCAATATGGAGAGCGCAACGGCAGTTCAGACGCCCGAGTCCACCTCGACACTGGAGTCGTTCAACCCGGCGACCGGGGAGCTGGTCGGGTCGGTGGCGACGATCGTGCCGGAGGAAGTGCAGGGGATCGTCGACGACGTGGCGCGGATCCAGCCCGCCTGGGCGGAGCTGCCGGCGAAGACGCGGGCCGCCTACATGCGGCGCGCCGCCGAGGCGCTGCTCGACGACATCGACGAGATCGCCGAGCTGCTGGTCCGCGAGCAGGGCAAGCCGCTGACCGAGGCCTACACGATGGAGCTGCTGCCGACGGTCGACGCGCTGCACTGGTGCGCGAAGGCGGGGCCGAAGATCCTCGCTGACGAGAAGGTGCCGATGACGCAGGCCTTCACGCTCTCCAAGAAAGGGCGCTTCAGCTTCGAGCCGATCGGCGTGGTCGGCGTGATCGCGCCCTGGAACTACCCGTGGTCGATCCCCTTCGGCGAGGTGGCGATTGCGCTGATGGCCGGCAACGGGGTGGTGCTGAAGCCGGCGAGCCTGACGCCGCTGCTGGGCGAGCGGATCGCCCAGGTCTTCGAGAAGGGCGGGCTGCCGGAGGGGCTGGTCCGGGTCGTCCACGGCGGCGGCCGGATCGGCGACGCGCTCTGCCGCTCCAGCGTCGGCAAGGTCTTCTTCACCGGCTCGGTCGAGGTCGGCCGCAAGGTCGGCGAGGTCTGCGCCTCCTCGCTGAAGGGCAGCGTGCTGGAGCTCGGCGGCAAGGACCCGATGATCGTCTGCGCCGACGCCGACCTCGACAACGCCGTCTCCGGCGCCGTCTGGGGCGGCTTCGCCAACGCCGGCCAGACCTGCTCGGGGATCGAGCGCGTCTACGTGATGCGGGACGTCGCCGACCGCTTCGTCGAGGGCGTTGTCGCCGAAGCGGAGAAGCTGCGGATCGGCAACCCGATCGAGTGGGACACCGAGATCGGCCCGATGACCTCCGAGGATCAGTACGCGATCGTCGCCGAGCTGATCGAGGACGCGGTCGCTTCCGGGGCGACCAAGCGCTGCGGGGGCCCGGTCGACCCGCCCGGCCTCGCCGCCGGCCGCTACATCGCCCCGACCGTCCTCACCGGGGCGACCCACGAGATGCGGATCATGCGCGAGGAGATCTTCGGCCCGGTGCTGCCGATCGTCGTCGTCGATTCCGAGCAGGAGGCGATCGACCTCGCCAACGACTCCGAATTCGGCCTCGGCGCCTCGGTCTGGACCAAGGACCGCCAGCGCGGCGCCCGCATCGCCCGGCGGATCGAGTCGGGGATGGTCTGGGTCAACGACCACTCCTTCAGCCACGGCGCCTGCCAGTGCTCCTGGGGCGGCGTCAAGGACTCCGGCCTCGGCCGCTCGCACTCGAAATTCGGCTTCTACGAGAGCGTCAACATCAAGATGAACGCCTGGGAGCCGGGCCTCACCCGCGACTTCTGGTGGCATCCCTACGACCAGACCCTCGGCGACGCGGTCCGCGCCTCGGCCCGCATCCTCTACGGCAAGGGCGAGGTCCGCGCCAAGGCGCTGCGAGAGGGGATGGGGCCGCTGCTCAAGGTCGGCCGGCGGACGCTGCGCAAGCGGCGCAACGACCGTCGGCCCGGGTGAGAACGCACTTCTTCCCGCATAGCGGAGACAAAGGCGTTTTCACCGCCAGGCGGGCGAGTTGAACCCAGGCTCGCCCGGCGACGCTTCACAATCAGGGCAGATGCGCCCCTCCGATGAGAAGGCCGAGGTCGCGATCGCCGTCGCGGGGCTGCGGCGCGACTACGGCGAGCGGCCGGCGCTCGATGGGGTCGGCTTCGAGCTGGCGCGGGGCGAGTCGATGGTCGTGCTCGGACCCAACGGCGCAGGCAAGACGACGCTGCTGCGGGTGCTGGCGACGCTGCTGCGCCCTAGCGGGGGCACGGCCCGAGTGCTCGGCAGCTCGCTGCCCGAGGAGGCCTGGAAGCTGCGCGGGCGGATCGGCTACCTGGGGCACGAGCCGCTCCTCTACCGCGACCTCTCCGGCCGCGAGAACCTGCGCTTCCAGGCGCGCCTGCACGGGATCGGCCGGGCCGCCACGGAGGCGCGGATCGAGGATCTGCTGCGCGCGGTAGGGATGGAGCGGCGTGCCGACGAGCGGGTCGCCGAGCTCTCGGCCGGGATGCGGCAGCGGCTCTCGATCTGCCGCTGCGTCCTGCACGAACCCGAGTTGCTGCTGCTCGACGAGCCCGACTCCAACCTCGACGCCGAGGGGCGCGAGCTCGCCCGGGCGCTGATCGGGCCCGGCGCCGGGCGCACCCGCGTGGTCGTCACCCACGACCCCGAGCGCCACCTGGCCGAGGCCGACCGGGTGCTGCGGCTGGGGATCGGCGAGACGGCGGTGGTCTCGTGACCCCGTCGCGCACCGCCTTCGCCGCGATCCTCGCCAAGGACCTGCGCTCCGAGCTGCGCACCCTGCAGTCGCTGCCCGCGATGGCGCTGTTCAGCGTCACCACCTACGTCATCTTCCGCTTCGGCCTCGACCGCACCAGCCTCGCCGGCAGCCTCGCCGCCGGGGTGCTGTGGGCGACGCTGCTCTTCGCCGCCGTCCTCGGCATCAACCGCCTCTTCGTCGCCGAGCGCGAGGAGGGCGGCTTCGACGCGATCCGGCTGGCGCCGATCGACCGCAGCGTCCTCTTCGCCGCCAAGGTGGCGGCGCTGGTCGTCTACCTGGCGGCGCTGGAGCTGGTCGCGGTGCCGATCTTCGCCCTCTTCTTCCTCCAGAGCGCCGGCGGCCTCGGCCCGCTGGTCGCCGTCCTCGTCCTCACCGACCTCGGCCTCGCCGCGACCGGCACGCTGATCTCCTCGATGGCGGTCAACTCGCGCGCCCGCGACCTGCTGGTGCCGCTGGTCCTGCTGCCGCTGGTGGTGCCGCTGATGATCGCCGCAACCGGGGCGACCGAGCCGCTGCTCGTCCTGGGCGGTCCCTCCTACCACCGCTTCGGGACCTGGCTGGCGGTGCTCGGCCTATACGATCTGATCTTCGGCCTGGTCGGCTACGCCGTCTTCGACTTCCTCTTGGAGGACTAGATGCCCGAGTTCCTCTCAACGCACCCCCGGATGACGCGCCTGGCGCGGCGCTGGATCACCACCCACCTCCTCACGAATAGCTCTGCTATTCGCTCGTCGGCGTGCGGCGCCCAGCTTGACCAGGCCCGCCCCGGTGGGCACGTTGATTCGGAATCGGACATCTAGCCCTCCAGAATTTCCATGTACGGGAAAGGACTCAAACCGCTCTCGATCGCCACCGTGATAGCGATCGCCGTGGCGCTCTCGCTGGTCTTCTTCTACGCGCCGCTCGACGCCGACCAGGGCTTCATCCAGAAGATCTTCTACCTGCACGTGCCGCTGGCGATGACGGCGCTGGTCGGGTTCATCGTCGGCGGGGTGTTCGCGATCGCGCACCTGCGCAGCGGCAACCGCAAGTGGGACGCCTACTCCTACGTGTCGATCCACATCTCGGTGATCTTCGGCGTCGCGGTGCTGATCACCGGGGCGATCTGGGCCAAGGCCTCCTGGGGCCACTGGTGGGTCTGGAACGAGCCGACCCTGGTCAGCTTCCTGATCGTCTTCCTGATGTACGCGACCTACTACCCCTTCCGCTACGCGATCGAGGACCGCGACCGCCAGGCGCGTTACGCCTCGGTCTTCGCGATCGTCGCCGGCGCCTTCGTGCCGCTCAACTTCATGGCGGTGCGGATGGCGCAGAGCCTCGTCCACCCGCGGGTCTTCGCCACCAGCAACGGCGGCCTGCCGGGGGAAATGATGCTCACCTTCCTCTGCTGCCTGGCGGCGATGGCGTTGCTCTGGGTGACCCTGGTCAAGTTCGAGCTGACGGCGAAGAGCGCCTCGGGCCAGGTCAAGCGGCTGCGGCGGGCGCTCGACGCGCCGGCGCCCGGCGGCAGCTCGCGGATCGCCCCGGAGGTGAGCTGACGATGCCGCTCGCCGCCCTGCTGCCGCTCGCGACCCCGGCGCTGCCGCTCGACGAGGCCGGCAAGTACGTCGCCGGAGCCTACGTCGTCTTCGTCGTTCTGCTCGTCGTCTACGTCGCGATCATGGCGATGAAACTGCAGCGGATCGAGAGGGAACTCAGAGACGTAGCGGCGATCGCCGAGGAGAAGAAAGAGGCCCATGCCGCCCCCGGACGCGGGAGCGAGACGCCATTGGCGTCTCGCGGAAGCGGAGGAGGCGGCACCGATGTCTGAGCTGCTCGCCCTCGGCGTCTCCCACAAGACCGCGCCGCTCGACCTGCGCGAGCGCCTCTCGCTGACCGAGGGGCGGGCGGTCGGCGCGCTGGCCGAGCTGACCGCGGCGCCGGGAATCCACGAGGCGGCGGCGATCTCGACCTGCAACCGGACGGAGCTCTACCTGATCGTCTCCGACCCGGTCGAGGCCGAGTCGACAGCGCTGGGCGTGCTGACGCGGCAGGCCGAGATCCGCCCGACCGAGCTGCTCGGCCACCTCTACTCGCTGCGGGCGAGCGAGGCGGCGCGCCACCTGCTGCAGGTGACCGCGGGCCTCGACTCGATGATCGTCGGCGAGGCCGAGATCCAAGGACAGGTCAAACGCGCCTACGAGCTGGCGATGGTCGAGGGGACCACCGGGCCGATCCTCAACCGCCTCTTCCGCGGCGCCCTGTCCGCCGGTGGCCGCGCCCGCGAGGAGACCGGGATCAGCGAACAGGGCGTCTCGATTCCCTCGGTCGCGGTCGAGCTGGCGCGGCGCGCGCTCGGCGACCTCTCCGACCGGCGCGTCCTCGTCGTCGGCGCCGGCGAGACCGCCGAGCTGGTCGCCAGGGCGCTGGTCGCCCGCGGCGTCGCCACCGTCTTCGTCGCCAACCGCCATTACGACCGGGCGATCGGGCTGGCGCAGCGGTTCGGCGGCAACGCTGTCCGCTTCGACGAGCTTCCCGACCAGCTGGCGGGCGCCGACATCGTCGTCTCGGCGACCAACTCGCCGCACCACATCGTCGAGCGCGACGGGCTCGAGCACGTGATGGAGCAGCGCCCCGAGCGGCCGCTGCTGGCGATCGACCTGGCGGTGCCGCGCGACATCGAGCCCGCCTGCCGCGAGATCGCCGGGGTCGCCGTCCACGACATCGACGACGTCCAGCAGATCGTCGAACGCAACGCCAGCGGCCGCGAGGCGGAGGCGCGGCGGGCGGAGCTGATCCTCGAGGCCGAGCTCGACCGCTTCGAGCGCTGGCTCGGTCTGCAGGAGGTGGTGCCGACGATCAGCGCCCTGCGCGAGCGCGGCGAGGAGGTCGTGCGCCGGGTCCTGGCCGAGAACGAGGGACGCTGGGAGAGCCTCTCCGACTCCGACCGCGAGCGGCTGGAGAAGATGGCGAAGGCGATCGCCTCGCGCCTCCTTCACGACCCGACCCTGCGGATCCGCGGGTCGGCCTGCTCCGGCGAGTCCTACTACCTCGTCAGCGCCCTGCGCGAGCTCTTCGGGCTCGACGCCGAGACCGAGCCTGAGATGGAGGGCGAAGCGACTGTGACCCCCTTGCGTCGGAGCGATCCGGGTAGGGGCTCCGCTTAACTTTTTTGAGCCACGTGGTGGCTACCGACGATGGTCAGCGGCAAAAAAGTACAAGACGTTCCACCCCTACCCGGATCGCTTGCTGGTTCGGGGCGTTGATGATTCGCGTCGCCACGAGGGGTAGCAAGCTGGCGGTTACGCAGGCGGGTCAGGTCGCTGCGCTGCTGGGAGGAGCTGAGCTGGTCGAGGTTTCCTCGGACGGAGAGGTGGGGGACAAGTCGCGGTTCGTGCGCGGGGTCGAGCGGGCGCTGCTGGCCGGGGAGGCTGAGATCGGGGTGCACTCGGCCAAGGACCTGCCGGGAGAGATGCCCGAGGGGCTGGAAATCGCCGCGGTGCCGGAGCGCGAGGACCCGGCCGACGCCTGGATCGGGATCGGGAGCTCCCTCGACGACGTGCCCGAGGGGGCGCGGGTGGGGACGGCGGCGCTGCGGCGGCGCTCGCAGTTGCTGGCGACGCGACCCGACCTGCGGGTCGAGGAGCTGCACGGCAACGTCGACACCCGCCTGCGCAAGCTCGCCGAGGGAGAGCTCGACGCGATCGTCCTCGCCGCGGCGGGGCTGCGGCGGCTGGGGCGCGAGGGGGAGATCGCCTTCAGGCTGCCGCCCGAGCAGATGTGCCCGGCGCCGGGGCAGGGCGCGCTGGCGCTGCAGGTCCGGGCCGAGGACTCGGAGTCGGGCGACGCCGCCGCCGCGGTCAACGACCTGAAGGCGATGCGGGAGCTGACCGCGGAGCGGACCGTGGTCGCGCTCCTGCGGGCGACCTGCAACACGCCGCTCGGGGTGCACGCCCGGGTCGACGGCGATCGCATCGCGCTCGACGCCTTCGCCGGCCTTGCCGACGGCAGCGAGTGGCTGCGCGACCGCCTCGAGGCGAGCGCCGAAGAGCCCTCACTCGCCGGCGCCGAGCTCGCCCAGCGCCTGCTGGGTGCCGGCGCCCGCGACCTCCTCGACCGCGCGGAGACCGACGGGCCGAAATGACCAATCCCTCCCGCCGACGGGCCGATATGACCAACCAGGAGAGACAAATAGGCCCGTCGACAGATCGGAGTGGACAGATCGGCCCGTCGGGGGGATCGTGTATCTCGTCGGCGCCGGTCCTGGGGATCCGGGGTTGATGACGGCGCGCTCGCTGGAGTTGATCGCCGGCGCCGACGCGGTCTTCTACGACCGGCTGATCCCGCCGGGGGCGCTCGAGGGCGCGCGCGGGGACGCCGAGCTGGTCTACGTCGGCAAGCGGCCGGGGGTGCCCTCGGTGCCGCAGGAGGAGATCGGCGCGCGGCTGGTCGAGGCGGCGCGGGAGGGCAAGAGCGTCGTCCGCCTCAAGGGCGGCGACCCCTTCGTCTTCGGGCGCGGGGGTGAGGAGGGCGAAGCGCTGCGCGAGGCTGGAATCGAGTTCGAGGTCGTCCCCGGCGTCACCGCCGGGGTCGCCGCCACCGCCTATGCCGGCATCCCGGTCACCCACCGCGACGATGCCTCCGCGGTCGCCTTCGTCACCGGCCACGAGGACCCGGAGAAGGCGGAGAGCGCGCTCGACTGGGCGGCGCTGGCCCGCTTTCCCGGCACGCTGGTCTTCTACATGGGGGTGAAACGCCTCGCCGAGAACGCGGCGGCGCTGGTCGCGGCCGGCCGCAGCGCCGAGGAGCCGGCGGCGGCGATCGAACGCGGCACCTGGCCGGGGCAGCGGACTGTCTCCGCGACGCTGGGGACGATCGGCGCGGCGGTCGCCCGCGAGCAGGTGAGGGCGCCGGCGCTTATCGTCGTCGGCGAGGTGGCGCGGCGCCGCGAGCATCTCGCCTGGCTTGAGCGGCGGCCTCTGCACGGACGCCGCGTCGTCGTCACCCGGGCGCGCGCCCAGGCCAGCGGCTTGGCGGCGAGGCTGCGGGGTCTCGGTGCCGACGTGGTCGAGCTGCCGGCGATCCGGGTCGAGCCGCGGCTCGGGACTCGGGAGGCTCGCGACGCGGTGGGGCACCTCGCCGACTATGCCCTCGTCTGCCTCACCAGCCCGAACGGGGTGCGCCTGCTGTTCGAGGCGATGGCGGCGGCGGGCCTGGATGCTCGGGCGCTCGGTGGAGGTACGAAAAAGAAGCAGGTGGAGAGCGGGGCCGATGAAGCCGCGCCGGCGGACACCGTCGTCGCGGCAATCGGGCCGGGGACGGCGCGGGAGCTGCGGCGACACGGGATCGTCGCCGACGTCATCCCCGAGCGCTTCGTCGCCGAGGCGCTGGTCGAGGCGCTGGCGGACGTCGAGGTCGAGGGCAGGCGCGTCCTCGTCGCCCGGGCCGCCGAGGCCCGCGACATCCTCCCCGACGCCCTGCGCGAGCGCGGTGCCGAGGTCGACGTCGTCGCACTCTACGAAACGGTCCGAGAGAGTCCGGAGGAGTCCGAGATCGAGCGCGCCCAGAGCGCCGACTACGTCACCTTCACCTCCTCCTCGACCGTCACCAACCTGGTCGAGGCACTCGGCGACCGCTTCCCCGGCAACGCCCGCGTCGTCTCGATCGGCCCGGTAACCAGCGAAGCCGCCCGCAACGCCGGCCTCGAGGTGGACGTCGAGGCCGAGCGCCACGACATCGACGGCCTCCTCGATGCCCTCCTGGAAGACGCGACATAGCGCCGCTGTCTCCACTGTTCCTTTGCCCTGTATGGCGAGGGAAAGGAACAGCGGAACAGCGGGAACCATGAGATGACGTTCGGGGACCCGCACCGCCACTATCGCTCGACCGACTCGACCAACTCGCGGGCGCGGGAGCTTGCCGCGGCCGGGGCGCCGCACGGGACCGTCGTCACCGCCGCGCAGCAAAGCGCCGGCCGGGGGCGCCAGGGCCGCACCTGGACCGCTCCGCCGAACAAGGCCCTCCTCTACTCGGCGATCGTCCGCCCCCTCGAGGAGCGCCACATGACGCTCCCCCTCGCCGTCCCGCTCGCCGTCTGCGAGGCAGCCGAAGACCTCGAACCCGCCGTCAGCTGCAAGGTCAAGTGGCCGAACGACATCCTCGTCGAAGGGCGCAAGCTCGCCGGAGTCCTGATCGAGGCCCGTCCCCAAGACGGCTGGGCCGTGATCGGCATCGGCATGAACCTCCACATCACCCGCGAGGAGTTCCAGTCCGAGCTCCAAGACACGGCCATCTCGCTATTCGACCCCGGTCACAAGGGCAGAGGGAAAGGGTCCGCCGGACCCTCCCCGCTGTTGTCCGCCGGACCCCCTCCCTCCTCCCCCTCAGCGGCCACTGAAGTCCTCAGCCAACGCCTGAAGAAGTGGGTTCGAGCAGAACCCGACGATGTCCTTGGCGCCTGGAGCAAACGCGACGCCCTGCGCGGACGCGAGATCGAGTGGGAGGGCGGCTCAGGCGTCGCCGACGGGGTCGACGACCGGGGTTACCTCGTCGTCATCGCCCCCGGGGGCGACCGCATCGCCCTCGGCGCCGGCGAGGTCCACCTCACCCGTTTCTGAGGCCTTCTCCTCGGCCTCGGGGGCGCCGCCGTTGCGCTTGGCGCCCTCGCCCCCCTTGTTGCGCTTGCGCTTGCGCCGCCGCTTACCGCCCTTGGGGAAGTTCTTCAGCAGCTCGCGCGCCACCGCCGAGGGTTTCCGCGCCATCCGCATCCGCGCCCCGCGCAGCACCTCCTCGCCCTCGGGCGTGTGCGAGACAGCGGCCGCCAGCAGCGCCACCGCCAGGCGCCGGTCCTGTTTGCGCGAGGCGTGGACCAGCCGCCGGGCGTTGCGCCCATGCGCGCGCCCGGAGGAGTTGACCAGCAGCCCCAGCAGCCGCTTCGTCTCCGGCCAGCGCTGGACCGCGTACTCCTCGTGCAGCTCGCGGGTGTAGGAGGCGAGGCGCCAGACCCACGCCTGCGCCTGGTCGCGGCGGCCGATCCGCTTGTCGACCAGCGCCTGCAGCAGGCACTTCGTCCCGGCCCGCTTGTCCTCGCGGCTCCAGGTGCCGACGATGTCGATCGCGTCGTCGAAGGCCTCGGGGTCGCCAAGGTCGGCGATCTCCCCGAGCGCTTTCAGCCGCAGCTGGGCGTTGCGGTTGCGCTGGATGCAGGTGAGCAGGAAGCGCCGGCGCAGCTCCTTGGTGCGGTCGTTCTGCAGCATCGCCCGCGCCCGCCGCCAGCCTTGCGTGTTGACGCGCGCCCCCGCCAGCGCCGCCCAGGCGTGCTGCTCGGGGTAGTCGAGGTTCTCGACCGCGATCCGCCAGATCTCCCGTTCCAGCACCTCCATCCGCTTCCCCTCGACGTCGGAGACGGGGACGATCCGCCGCTCGACCCGCACCTTGCGCCCGCGCCCGCGCCGCACCGGGCCGACGACGATCGCGCCGCCGCGGTAGACGTCGCGGTCGAGCAGGCTGTGGAGGGTGACGATCGTCTCGTCGTGGGTCGTCGCCGGGTGGACGAAGTCGAGGACGATCCCCGCCTCCTTGCCCGGCGCCCGCCGCGTCACGCGGCCGACCCGCTGCTGGTAGATCCGGCGCGAGGCGGTCGGCGCCAGGTGCATGCAGATCGTCGCCCGCGGCGAGTTCCAGCCCTCGGCGAGCAGCATCGCGTTGCAGAGGACGTCGACGGTGCCGCGTTCGAAGCCGGCGAGGATCTCGGCCAGCTCGCGCTTGGGCGTTTCGCCCGAGACCGCTTTGGCGTTGATGCCGGCATCGCGGAAGGCTTTGGCGACGTTCTTCGCGTGCTGGACGCCGGCGGTGTAGACGACACCGGGGATCTTGCGAAAGCGCGAGCGGTAGAGGTCGGCGATCGCGACGTTGAAGGGCTCCTGGTCGAGCAGCGCCGCCAGCTCCTCCTGGTCGAAGTCCTGGTCGACCTCGCCTTTTCGCAGCGGCACCTTGGCGATCGTCCGCACCCCGGGGCCGGGCGGGATCCGCAGGCAGCGCAGCGGCGCGATGACGCCGCGCCGCGCCGCCTGGGCGAGGTCGAAGCGCGAGGTCTGGGTCGGGAAGAGGTCGGCGACGTGGCGGGCGATCAGCGCCCCGGTCGCGGTCATGCCGATGTAGACGGGGCCGGTCCATTCGCGGATGCAGGCGCTGGTTTTCTCGCCGAGCGCGGTGTGGGCCTCGTCGCAGATGACGATCGAGTAGGCGTCGGAGACCTTCTTGTGGTTGCGGACGAACCACTGGTAGGTCTCGACGGTGACCGGCCCGTCGGGATCGTCGCGGCCGTCGAGCAGGGGCGGGCGCAGCCGCTCCTTGTAGCCGCGGTCGGAGATCTCGCCGATGAACTGGTCGACCAGGTTGCGGCGATGGGTGAGGATCAGCACGCCGCCGGTGCGGGTCGCCTCGACGAAGCCGACCGCGGCGACCGTCTTGCCGGCCCCGGTCGCGTGCTCGAACCAGAAGCGGCGCTCGGCGCCCGGGTCCTCGGGGGCCTCCTCGACCACCTCCCCGTCGTCCTCGGCGGCCTGTTCGACCCAGTCCTGCGGCTCCTCGTCGGGAGCGACCTCGTCGTCCTCGGCATCCTCGTCGAGCTCCCCGGCCCCGTCGGCAGCGGCGGCGGCCGCGCCGTTGCTGCCCCCCTCGCCGTTGCCCCCCTCGCCGCCATTTCCGTTCTCCGGCGCGGCGCCGGCACCGCCGCTCTGCTGCTGGGTCATCAGCTCGGCCAGGGTCCCCGAGAGGGCGTCGACCTGGTGCGGATTCAGCTCGGCCCCGTCGCGCAGCTTCGGCGGCTCCTCAGCGAGGAAGCGCTCCAGTCCCAGCAGCAGAGAGAAGTCGCTGCGCCACTGGATCGACGGATGCTCGGCCCCGTCATCCAGCTCCTTCAGGGCCGCGTCGAGCGCCCGCCGCCGCGCCGTGCCGGGCGCCAGCGCCTCGGGGCCCTCGCCGTCGAGCAGGAAGGGCTCGCGGGCGAATGCCGCGGCGCGTTCGATATCGGCGCTTGAAGGAACTGCCGCCTCTGCGGCAACGTCGCTGGTGTTGGCCATGAAGGCTTCCGGATTGCGGTCCCGGCGCACGCGCACAGATACACGCACATCCAGGACAAGTGAACGAGGCTGCGGGGCTCGACTGGCGTCTCCCCGAGAACTCAGACGCGGTCCGCGATCCGCGAACCGAACGTACGTATTGTACCCACTGAGCGGATGCGCGCGCGAATCAGAGCCCTCCTGCCGCTGTTTGCGGCGCTGGCGGCGCTGCTTGCCGCCGCCGGCTGCGGCGGCTCGGAAAGTGGCGGCGGCGGCTCGCATCCCGACTACGCGAAGGCGCTCGCCGGCTCGCCGCCACCGCTCGCCGCTCTGCACAAGCAGGGAGGCCAGCTGCTCGGAGGCGGCCGGGAGGCCTTCGAGGGACGGCTCGCGCGGCTGCGCGGCTACCCGGTCGTGGTCAACGTCTGGGCCTCCTGGTGCGGACCCTGCCGGTTCGAGTTCCCGACCCTGCAGAAGCTCGCGGCGCGCTACGGGAAGAAGGTCGCCTTTCTCGGCATCGACTCGGGGGACTCGAATGACGCCGCCGAAACCTTCCTCGGCGAGGACCCGGTGCCCTACCCCAGCTACACCGACCCCGACAAGAAGCTCGCCGAATCGCTCGGCGTCCACGTCGGCTTCCCCGACACCGCCTTCTACGACAGGAGCGGCAGGCTCCTCTACCTCAAGCAGGGCCCCTACAGCGACGACTCCGAATTGGAAGCCGACGTCCGCCAATACGCCGGCGGCGCATAATCAGGCGATGGAAGCCTTCGTGATCATCGCGCTGATCGGGTTCGGGGCGCTGCTGGCGGAGCTGCTGCTGCCGACCGGCGGCATCCTCGCGGCGGTCGGGGTCGCCGGCCTCACCGCCGCCGGCATCGTCGCGCTCAACTCCGACAGCACGACCGCCGAGTACGTCGGCGGCGCGCTGATCGCGCTCGGGGTCATCTCCGCGATCAGCTTCTACTTCGTCACCCGCAAGGTGATCGCCGCCCACCGCGATCCGCACGTCCGCACCGGGACCGAGGAGCTGGTCGGCTCCAGCGCCGAGGCGCGGACCTCGATCGACCCCGAGGGCCGCGTCTGGCTCGGGGGCACGCTCTGGAGCGCGCGGCTGGCCGGGGGCGCGAGCCCGATCCGCCTGGGGGATAGAGTCAGGGTCGAGGCGGTCGACGGGCTGACGCTGGTGGTCCGCCCGGAGCCGCAGACGGCGGTCAAGTCCAGCGAAGGAGCCGGTTGATGCAGGCAGTGGCAGGGATTCTCATCGTCCTCGTCTTCTTCGCGCTGATCGCGCTGGGGACTTCGGTGCGGATCCTGCGCGAGTACGAGCGCGGGGTGATCTTCCGGCTCGGGCGCCTGATCGCCCAGAAGGGGCCGGGGCTGATCCTGCTGATCCCTTTCATCGACCGGATGGTCAAGGTCGACCTGCGAACGGTGACCCTCAACATCCCGCCGCAGGAGGTGATCACCCGCGACAACGTCCCCTGCCGGGTCAACGCCGTCGCCTACTTCCGCGTCGTCGACTCCAACCGGGCGGTGGTCGAGGTCGAGAACTACCTGGTCGCGACCTCGCAGATCTCGCAGACGGCGCTGCGCTCGGTCCTCGGCAAGGCCGAGCTCGACCAGCTGCTGGCCGACCGCGAGCGCCTCAACGAAGAGCTGCAGAAGATCATCGACGAGTCGACCGAGCCCTGGGGCGTGAAGGTGACCGCGGTCGAGATCAAGGACGTCGAGATCCCCGAGCAGATGCAGCGGGCGATGGCGCGCCAGGCCGAGGCCGAGCGCGAGCGGCGGGCGAAGATCATCAACTCCGAGGGCGAGTTCCAGGCCGCCCAGAAGCTCACCGACGCCGCCGACATCATCAGCACCAACCCGGCCTCGCTGCAGCTGCGCTACCTGCAGACGCTGCTGGAAATCGGCTCGAACCAGAACACGACGGTGGTCTTCCCGCTCCCCATGGACGTGCTCGAGCCGTTCGTCGGCAAGGGCTCGGCGGCGCGCGCCGAAGGCAGGCGGCCGGCGGAGCCGCCGAAACCGCCCACGGTCGAGGTCGACGAGCCCGACCCCGACGACCTCCCCCCCTCGCGCTCCTGAGTTCTCCGGAGATCCGCATCGACCAGCTGACCGGGCTGAGGACGATCCTCGCCCCGGGCCGGGCCGGCCGGCCAGACAGCTTCTCGCCGCGCGCCAGCGAGCCGAAGGGAGCCGAGAGCTGTCCCTTCTGCGAGGGGCGCGAGGAGCGCACCCCGCCCGAGCTCTACGCGCTGCGACCCGGCGGCGGCGCGGCGGACACGCCGGGCTGGCGGACGCGCGTCGTGCCGAACCTCTACCCGGCGCTCGGGGCGGAGGCGAAAGGCGCTTTTCCAAACCAAGGGGACGGAAAAGCGCCTGCGGGCGGTCCCGGCGCTGACGCCGGGTCCTTCGCCAGCGCCGGCGATCCGCTGCTGGCGACCAAACGGGCGGGCGACCCCGACCTCTTCTCGGCGCTTCCGGCGGAGGGTTCGCACGAGGTGCTGATCGGCTCGCCCGAGCACGTGACCGCGATGGCCGAGCTGGACGAGGCGCGGTTCGCCGCCGCCGTCGCCACCTGGCGCGAGCGGATGCGGGCTCATCCCGACGCCTCCTACCTGCAGCTGATCGTCAACGAGGGGGGCGGGGCCGGAGCCTCGCTCGAGCACACCCACGCCCAGCTCTACGCGCTGCCGTTCGTGCCCACCGCGGTCGCCCGCGAGCGCGAGCGGGTCGGCGCCTACGGCGAACGCACTGCCGGCGGCGGGCTGCTCAGCGACGTCCTGGTCGAGGAGGTGCGCCGCCGCGAGCGGCTGGTGGCGATCGACGAGGAGGCGGCGCTGATCTGCCCCTGGGCCTCCCGCTCGCCGTTCGAGCTGCGGGTGATCCCGCGCCGCGAGGCGGCCCGGTTCGAGGAGGACGAGGGCGGCGCGGCGATGATCCGCACCGCGATGCGCGCCCTCGCCGCGCTCTTCGACGGCCCGCCCGAGCTCAACCTCTGGGTCCGCACCGCGCCCCGCGGCGCCGAGCGGTTCCACTGGCACGTCGACATCGCCCCACGCCTGACGATCAAGGCCGGCTTCGAGCTCGGCACCGGCGTCGACATCAACGTCTACCCGCCAGAGCGGGCGGCCGCGGACCTGAGAGATTGCCTCTCCCGCTGATGAGGAGGGGCCTTGCTCCTGGTTGGGGGCATTGGAGTCGGACTGTGTGACGGGGACGAAGCGAAGACCTCCTTGCCGACCCAAAGCACGAAGCCAGCGAGAAGCGTTGCGAGGCAGGCCAAGGCTACGGCGCGAACCCACCCGCCTGGTCGCCAGAGCTTCCGCCCGACGCGTATCGGTTTTGTGACGGCACAACGCAGCCAGTGTCTCCGTTCGAACCCCCTCTTGCGACGGAGATAGGCCTCGACGGTTCGCGTACCGCGGTAATGGCGGATGGCTGGAAGGACCGCCCAGACGCGCCCGCTGGACTTCTTCACCAAGCCCTCTCCAGCAAGGAGCTTCATCGCCTGCCAGGCCTCAACCTCCGACATGCTCGTTTCGTTCATCAAGTCGGAGATCGACAGCAGAACGTCCGTTGGTGGACGCGTTCCCCGATACCTCGCCCATGCGGCTCGCAGGGCAACCAAGAAACACTCCAGCAGTGGGCTGCTCAGATCAGCCAGATGGATAGCTCGAACCCCGAGGACCAAGCGGTCGTCCTCGACATCTCCCAAGCTCCGGGGCAGGCGCTTTGCCTCGCGCCGAACACTGGTGCCATCCCGCCATACCGCTTGCTGCAACCAATCCAGCTTCGGCCACTCTCCGGTTTCTTCGAATAACTCGACCGCCGCGTAGAGAAATTGATCTCGACTCATCCCCCGCCCTCTTCGCTCACGAGCTGCAAGTTGCCTCGCGCACGCCTTGGGCGCCCACGCGTCCTTTCTGCGGGAGGAGCGTCTCGACGAGAAGAGCGGAAGAAGGCCCCGGTTGCGTCACGCATCCGTTCCGCCAAGTCCACCACGACGATGGGACGAGGAGCAGTGGGGTGCCGAACCTCCGCGATCAGGTCCTTATCCGAGCGGGCAACCGCCAGCGTGAAGTACTTGACGTCGATAACCAAGTCGAAGGTGTCGTCGGTCCCGAGTTCGCGTGCTGCGTTGACGATCGCGGTCGCCTCTCCGGTTCGGATGAGCTCGGTCCAGGCTGCTCCGATCTGCTGGGGCGCAAGATGCTTGCGCGCACTCGCAAAGATGAGCAGCTTGATCAAGTCGGCAACTTTGTAGGCGGCGGCGGCCTCAGGAATGTCCAACCCCCCTTTGATCCAGCTGTTGAGCGTGGCACGGGAGATGTCGCACAGATCAAGGACTTGCGCCTGGGTTACCCAGGCGACGTCAGCAATGTCGTCCGGAGGGGGGGTCATTATGTATTTTTTATTCGCTATTAACTATTTGCTGAGACGTATGGTCGCATAGGTCGCTCGGGCGCGCAAGCGCCGCTGGGCATTTCGACTTAGGCTGCGCGCGATGCAGCCGACCGAACGACCGATCCCGCGCTTCATCGCCGACACCACCCAGGAGGGGATCCCCCACGGGCGCTTCGCCGAGCGGCTGCGGGAGGAGTTCGCGAAGGCGGTGGCGGCGGTCGCGGACCTGCCGGCGGGGGCCGAGGTGCCGGAGGAGGTCGACTGGTTTCCCGAGCGCGCCTGGGGCGGCCGGACCTGGGTGCCCTGCTCGGCGAGGACCGAGAGCGAGGAGGGGCGGCTGGAGCTCTACGGCCACGTCTCCTACGCGCAGCCGCCAGGAGGCGAGCCGGGCGAGTTCGCCGCCAGGGCGGAGTTCACCGACATCCTCGCCGAGG
The DNA here is from genome assembly GCA_963800355.1 of uncultured Actinomycetes bacterium. Lineage (GTDB taxonomy): Bacteria > Actinomycetota > Thermoleophilia > Solirubrobacterales > 70-9 > VAYN01. The sequence goes on from CAWDAP010000004.1 coordinate 42,738, forward strand.
ACAACGAGGACTGGCGGATCGACCTCAACGACGAGGTGATCGGGCGCTGGCGGGGTGAGAACGGCCGCGCCGGGGCGGTGACCCTGGTCTGGGGCCGGCCGCTGGTCCGCGGCGCCGTCGCCGCCACCGCCGCGATCGAGGGCGAGACCGTCGACCAGGAGCTGATCTCCCAGGATCGCTTCACCCTGATCGCCCTCGACGCGCTCGAGGGCTACGGCGACGAGGTCTTCATGGAGGTCAAGCTCTGGAGCCGCCGTGCCGACGAGCTCGCCTCCGAGACCCTCTACGCCTAGGCGAGGACCTCGATCGGAAGATCGGCCCCCGACCGCGCCAGGCGAGCGTCGAAGGTGAGCAGCGGCTCGTCGAGCATCAGCGCCAAGGCGACGTAGAGGCCGTCGTAGAAACTGAAGTTGTCGCGCAGGTCCCAGGCGACGTGGACCAGCGATTCGTGATCCACCCGCTCGATCGGCAGCACTTCGATCTGCCAGAGGGCGTCGCCGGCGTCCTCCGCGTCCATCCTCCCCAGTCGCACCGCCCGGCGCAGGGCATGCCCCACCTCGGCGTCGATCAGGTGGGGCGCCCAGAGAACATGTTCTTCGGCGGCCAGCCGATCCTCAACCGCCTGAGAGTGCTCCGTCTCACGCAGCAGCTCGACCAGGACCGAGGCGTCGACGACGGGCATCAGTCGCCCCGACCTTCGCGGATGATGTCCACGATCTCCTGAGTAGTGAGGCTCGACCGCTTGCCGCCAGTCCGCGCTCTTCGCCGGGCGCCGATCTCCCGGATCGTCGATTTGCTGCTTCTGCGGCCGAGCTCCTGCTTGATGTAGTCGGACATGGTCATGCCGGCCGCCGCCGCCCGCACCTTCAATTCCCTGTGGAGGTCGTCGGGGACATTTCTGATCTGGATCATTTTGGACATGCGCAGCACATTAACCCGTGTTGCGGACATGCCAACCATCTCTGCGGTCTTCATGCAAGCGATCCTGCCGGGCAAACTCGCAACTGTGGCGCGCAGATCGAGCCAATTCAGGCACGCCTCTGTCAACTAAGCGACAATTCCAGCCCTGCCCCGATAGCTCAGCTGGATAGAGCGATCCCCTCCTAAGGGATCATTCGCAGAGCTACCCCACGGGCGACGGTTGCTCCCCTCAATCCCGCCTCAAGAGCCAAAAGCACGGCTCAAGAGCGTGGGACAAATCCGCCGCTCATTCGACAGGTAGGAACAGAGGTAGGAACCGCGAGGCACGGAGGTAGGAACCGATGGCACTCCCGATACGAGAGATAGGCACCGATCATCACGGCAAAGAGCTTCCCCCCGGAGTCTTTGCCTGCGCGCGCAAGGACAACGGCGAGATTGTCAGCTTCAAGGTTCGCTGGCGGGAGGAAGATGAGAACGGAATACGCCGTCAAGCGAGCAAGTCATTTTCCGAGCGGAAGGCGGGTTCCCTTGATCGCGCGTTGGAGGAGGCAGTCGCGTTCCTTGCGGGAGCGCGCGAGGCCGTCAAAGTCGATGGCTCCGTGGCGAAGCCGGACACGTCCGGCGCAATGACCACGGAAGAAGGCTTCCGCGAGTGGATAACTAACCACGGACCCGAACTGAGCCAAGGGTACGCGGAAAAGTCCGTCCGGCTTTGGGATAGGGAGATTGCGACGCGACCGCTCGCGCGGGTCCGGCTCGACCGTATCTCGCAAGACCCCGCGACCCTTACCCGCTTTCAGGATGCCTTGGTCGCGGAGGGTATGGGAGCCTCAAAGCGACGGGAAATCTTGAAACTGCTCCGGTCGGTATTGCGCTGGCTTAGGCACCGGCACCCCAACGCCCTAACCGTAGAGCTGTCCGGCTTGATTCAGCTCCCAAAGCAACAGGGCCGAAAGCGCCTCGCTTACGCAGCCGATGCAACCGGCTTGGAGCGGATCATTGAGGCCGTACTAGCTCGCCCCGCGCGTGACGATCTTTTGCCGCTACGTGACGCCGCACTTGTGGCAGCCCTGGGCTTTACGGTTGCCTCGCGGCCCTCTGAATGGCGGCATTCGGTCGCTTGGGAAAATGTGTTCGCGCCGCAAGACGATTCGGGCATGGGAACGGTAGAGCTGCAACGCGCGAGGCTTGCCGATCCAGAAGTCATAGAGGGATTGAAGACCGGCGCGCACGTCGCGCTACTGCTCCCGAACGCTTGGGATCGGATCGCGTCCTACCGTGCCGCGCTCGAAGATCGCTACGGCCCACAGCCGGATCATGGTTTGGTGTTTCAGGTTCTCGACCACGGCGAAGGTCCGGTTTGGATTACGCCTCCCGATGGCGGCGAGCCGGTTCCCCTCGCAATGAATGACGACGCTTACAAGCGTTGGATTGCTCGCGTATGGGTTCCGGCCAGAGCTGCCGCCGGGCAGGCACCCGACGCGCCGGATGGTCTCTCAAACATGACCTTCTACGAGTGCCGCCATACGGCAATCTCGATGGCGCTCCATTCCGACCTAGTTGTAGGTCCGCACGGCATGAACCTTCACCCGCTGGCCGGTTGGGCGGGACATGACATTGAGACCTTGCAGCGCTATTACCGCCACCTGATCGCGCGTTATCACGGGCAGCCGCCAATCGACATAGCGGCTGAGTGCAAGCGCGCCCGTGCGGAGGTTGAGGAAAACCCATTCAAGCCGGATAAGCGGTCAGCTCCCCAGCGCACGGCCCAGCGGCGGCGGCGCTCCCGTGCAGCAAAGGAGCGGGAGCGCCAGGGCCGGAAGGGCCGGAGGGCCGTCCAACCGTCGCCCGCCTAAACGGCCGGAAGCGGCGGGCGGCGCTCAGCGCCCCCTAGCGCCGCTTAGGACGCTTTCGACGGTCCCGCGCGACGTTGAGCAAGCGGAGGTTCGCGCTCGGCTCAGCGGGCCGCTCAACGCGCCTACGATGATGAATCTCCCCCATAGGTGGCGGGGAGTCGCCGCTAGCCGAAGCGGCGGGCCGTGCTGCGGGCTTCGCCATCATCCATTCCCGTAGATCGCCGTAGCGGATGCGAATGCTTCGCCCGTTCCCGTCCCGATGCGCGACCAACGCGCCGCGTCGGTAGGCCCGCCGGATAGTGCGGATGCACCGCGCCGCGATTTCAGCAGCGACCCCGACCGTCAGTAGATCGTCAGCGTCATACCGGCCGTCACTCTCCGGCTCAGTCATTGCGCGACCCCTCAGGACGATTGCCGAGCCAATCGACCGGCTTTCCCGGCTGGCGCAGCTCCGCAAAGACTGGCGCAAATGGGCCGCGATCCTGCAAGTCGTCAAGTAGTCCAATCGACACCCCAACGTCAGCGCCGCTGCCATTCAGTCGCGGGTCATTTCGTAGCAACCCAAGCACCGTCAACCGGCGGCGCTCAAGCACCGTCCGGGTCGCGCCCGCCATGATGCAGAGAACGGGCGGGAACACTGGGTAACGCTCCCGCCAAATTGGATCGCCGCCCCGTCCCTCAGCGCGGTAGAGGTCAGCATATCGCCCAAGCTCAGCGGCGAGCCGGTCAATTCCGAGCGTCGCCCGGTCCAGCTCGACGAAGCGGGGAGCTAGTGACAGGTCGGCACCTTCTACCAGGACGTAGGTGAATACCGCGTCCGTTACCAGCCTTGGTCTCCGCCGTCCCCGGCGAACGGTAAGAGGGTGGGATACCTCGTGTCGCCAAGACAGCGGGCCGAACTCATCCCCCCGCTTGCGCGCCGCCAGCAGGAAACAGATTGCAGCGTCGGACACCGAAAGCGTATGCGCGTGTAGCTGACCGGATGCTTGCTCGCCAGTAAGAATCTTCGGCGGATCAGTCAACGCCCCAGCTTCCCGCGCGAGCTGCGCCCCCTTCTCGGTTACGAACCAAAGGCGGCCGGGCGCAGTTGGCATCCGAACGTGATTGAGAAGGCCCGCCCGCGCCAAGCGCGCGAGTACATGTTGCGCCCAGCGGCGCGACCGGCCGGGCAGGTGGATCGACTGTAGCTGCGCCGTAGTCAGCGTCCGATGCAGCGCCACTGACGCGACGATTTCTACAGTGGCGGTCGGTAGCCCCCGGTCGGAACTCACGACTACTGCTCCCCCGAGATACGGAACTGACCCCGCCGTCCGGCGTCAGCTCCGTTGCTCCGGCTTTCCAGCGCCGCGAGTATCCGGTCGTCCAAGCTATCCAGGGCCGCGAGAACGTCCGCAGCGGATCGGCGGCCTGCGGTTTGGTCGATGGCCGCTTCTAGCTCGCCGATCCGGTCGGGTCGCCCGTTGCCTAGCAATGCCTCCGCTTGCAATCCTTCTAGAGAGAATGGTTTGCTTACCTCCCCGCCGTGAGTAACTTGAGCGAGGAACCGATAGCGCGGCAATCCAGTTAGTGCGGCTGAGTCCGGCCGCCCGCCCCACTCATTCGCAATCAGCTTTGCTGCCCGTGAGTTAAGTGCCGTCGCGTGAAGGTGCGAGCGATTGGTCGTTATTGCATTGAGGGTTTCGGCAGAGAGTCGCTCCGGGTTCTGATTCAACAGACAGGCTTTCACCCCATACTTGCCCGCCTGCTCAAGCAGCCCGGCTAGGTTTCCCCCGGACGCGCCGTCATAGGTCTGTACCTCATCTAGGAATACCCAGAAGGGCCGTCGATGCTCCGGCGCAATGTTGGCTCGACTCTTTGCGGCGTGTAGAAGATCGAACACGATCAGATTCGCAATGAGCCGGTCGCGGGTTCCCCCCGACCCCGGACAAGCCAAAACGATGAGTCCGCGATCCATCGCTTCGCGGACCCGGTACGTGCTTTGCGACTGTCCAAGTAGCGCCGTTATCGCGCTCGACGCCCGCAGCCGATCAACCATGTTCGTAACCGGCGTTATTGCCTCGACTGCGAGTCGCGGGAAACGCTCAATCCAGAATTGCTGCGCCGGTCTCGGAAGGATCGGCAGGACCGCGCGCCGCCAATTCTCATCCGAGAGAAAGGTCGGCAATTGAAAGATCGTCGGTGCGAGGTCGGGCGGAAGCACCCGCGCGATCGACGCAAGCGCCTGCGCCGCCTGAGTCGTCAGATTCAGCGCGCGACTGTTCCGCTCATCCCAGCGCATCGCAGAGGCGAAGGCATCGACCACCGCCTCGACCCGGCCCTCAGCCCCCCCGGAGCCGCCAACCCCCAGCACGTTCCAAGCCGGTTGACGCTCGGAGGCTTTGCCCGCGCTTAGGTTTAGCTCGACCACCCGCTCGCGTACGCCGTCCTCAGTCAGATAGGGCTTGATCCGCTCCAAAGCATCCGCGTGAGGGTCCACAAACAGCGCGCCTTCCCCGGCGCGCACGAGGTGGAGGAACTGCGAGACCGCAAGCTCAGTCTTTCCGTAGCGACTACGGCCCACGATGTAGGAGAAAAAGGTCTCGGCAGTCGCTACGCCGACAACCTTGTCGCCGTCCTCAGTCGAGACACGCCCAACGGGTAGCAGCGCCTTCTGTCCGTTGAAGGTTTCGAGCGGAGGCGGCGGCGAAACGAGCGCCCCCGACCGCAACACGTTCTCAGCGAGACAGCGGCGCGTAGGTGGCTTGAGCCACCCGACCAACTCGCGCGCCGAGACAATCCCGCGACGCGCAGGACGAAACAGGCCGGAGCGAAACCGACGATCAAATCTGCGCCGCCGTCCGGGGAGGTCGGAACCCAGGAATCCAACGCCGGGGATCAGCAGCCCTGAGACTCGCAGCCAGTTTCGATCCGAGGCCACTAGCTCAAAGCTCGCAAGCATCCCCCGTATCGCCGCCTTGGCTCGCGGCCGATCCGTCGCGCTCACGCGGATGAGTACCTGTAGCTCAAAGAGCGCGGCGCGGTCATTGAGCTTGCTATCAAATGCCCGCGTCTCAGCTCGCCGCTCGGCTAGCTCGACCGGCTCACTTCGACCAGCGCGACTGTCGCGGCGACCAAGCAGCTCCCCCAGGGCCGCCCGCCGGGATCGCAACCGGCGGGCTTCCCGCTCAAGGCGGCGACGGAGCCGCGCTCGACGTCGCGTCGACGCCGGAAGTAGATCGACGCATACGGCGACGGTCTCCCCCTCCGCTGGCCGGACTACGCGCATTGCTGCCGCGACTGCTTGCAGCGGATCAGGGTCGAGCGTGAGGCTCGCCATTGGCTCGAAACTTGGCCGCGCTAGAACGAGCTCGGCCCGCAGCACGGAGGGCCGAGCATCGGGCGGCGGGAACGGCTCGGCTCGGACGGCCGACGCCTCCCGCAGCTCGACCCCATCGAAGGAACGGACAGCACTACGAACCAGCTCGCGCGACCGGCGCGGGGTTTCGATCAGATAGACAAGCCGCCCCTCTCGGTCCGGCTCCAGCCGAAGCCGGATCGCGCTTGCTGGACGGTCCAGCCATCCCCGGACGCGCCGATCAAGGCGGGAGAGCTGCGCAGCGAACCTCAGGACCGCCTCAGCGTCCGGGTCGTATTCGTCAGCCGGGACAGCGGCGACAAGGACACGGCGACGGAGTGCGGCTCGGGTGCAGACGACGCGCAGGAGAGCGGGCGCGCCCATGCTCAGGCCGACCGTCAACACCATCGGAGCGATGAGAGCGGTATCGACCGGCGATGATGAGGCGTCAGCTAGGAGGTTCGATAGGCCATGAGCGACAGCGAGCGCGAGCGCGCTAGCGATGATGCCGATGATGAGTCGCGGATCGTCAGGCTTACCTTTCATTGCTCCGCTCCTGACGACGTGTTGATGTCAGGAAATCGCGGCCCTGCGAAATCCGCATTGCCACGCGCCCCGAGCGTTGCGCTCACCTTCACCGCCGCGAACCCCCGTGCGAACCCCCTTGCGAACCCCCTTGCGAACCCCCTCATTGACTTGCCGCCGTTCCGAATACCTCTATCCACGCCGCCGGTTCGTATCGGTAGCGGAACCTGTTTTCCGGCTCGCCAAGCGACGCCGAAGTCAGCCAGGAGATATGCAGGTGCGCGTCACCACCGCACAGGCAATGTGCCGGGTCTCCGTGCCCTGGATAGCCGTTGTAGCCGATGAAGCGGAAGGGAGGACGCGCACACGCCGGAGCAACCCCAGAGAGCGCACAGGACGAATGCCAGCCGAGCGCCTGAGCGGCGCGAAGCGTCCGGTTCCAGTCGCCGTCCTCCGGCACCACGTCAGTAGCCGCGCCTAGCGGATGCTCGCCGTCCGGCGCATGGATCGCGTAGCAGGCCGTGACGATCAGCCCGAAGCGTTGCGCCAGGTAGACAACATCGGGAACAATCCGCGCATCGCATTCGATGCCCGGCGCGGCAACCACAGCCGCAGGGAGCGGCGCTAGGTGTCGCGGCGTCGATGCTTTATGCACCGGACCCATTGGGCCGGACCCACTCGGCAGCGCCGACCCTCCGCAGCTCCCCCCCGAGACCGGCGGCGGCGAACCTGCCGCCGGGCTACCCGCCCCCCGAAATCCGTAGCGCACCGCTCGCGCCATGACTTCCGTCGCATAGGCGACCGTCGCATCCGCGCAGGCTCCGTAGTAGTTGCAGGCGGCCTGTTGATATGCGGCGTAGCTACTCCCGCTCAGGCCAAACACCGGCCGCATCATCCGGGCGGCCGTGAAGATCGCATCCGCCAGGTCATTGACGTTTGCACCGTGGCCGTCGGCGTCCACCCCGTAGCGTTCCCAGATCGTCGGTCCCGACCCTGGGCTACACGGGCTTTCGCGGACAAATGCGATTTGCATTGGCCCGCCGCACCCCGACCCGCTGTCCCCCGGACAAGTCCCGGTCGCGCACTCTTGGGTTCCAATCGCCGCGAGGAACGTCCATTCAACGCGATAGCGACGCCCGGCCTGCCGATAGAGGGGAAGTCGAGCAGGCGGGATCTCTTGCAGCGCCCCCCGTGTCGGGCGAGGCCCGAGCGTTCCGCCCGCGCTTTCCGGGCACGGCAATTCGGCACCGAGAACCGCCATAAGCGAGCCGACCAACGCGGCGACAAGTGCCGCGACAATGGCGACGCCGCCAAGCATGATTAGCGCCCGGCGACTCATCGGCTCAGTCAGCTCCTACACGGGTAACGAGCCAACGCCCGCCGCGCCGGGCGACCGTCAGCTCGATTGAGTAGGTGACGGGACCGTCCCCGATCCGAGCCGACACGGCGGCCAGAGTCGGGCCGACCGCGTGAACGTCGAGGCCGATCAGGCTTGGGTTACGAGCGCGAGCGGCCGGGGGAACCGATAGGTGAGACCCGCCAAGTCGCGCCGTCAGCGATGCCGACGCGGCCCGAAACGAGGCGTGAGCCGCCTTCGCCTTCCCGTAGACGAACGGCAGGTAATCGCCAAGGAATCGCCGCGCCGCCCGCCGTGGCCCTGGGCCGGCCGACGCCGGCGGCGGCGCTGGCGGCGCTGCTCGAAACTGGAAGCCGGAGCCACCTTCACCGCTTGACGGAATCGACGGCCCGCCGTCCGGTATCGCAAACAGGACGATGGCCGCAACCGCCAAGACAGCAACTGCAATCCAGAAGGCCCGCACTCTCTCGCGCTCGCCTATCGGCCGCGACGCCCAGCGCCCAGCACTCATAGCGGCAGCACCCATCGCCCGATGCGTTTGACGCCGCCTACCCCGCGACCAACCACCCGGCGACCCCGGCCAAGTACCCGGCCGCCCGCACGGGCACCGTAGTAGTAGCCGAGCGCCCTTCCGACATTCTCCGGCTGCCGTGCCTCACTACCGGCCGCCGCGCCGATGATGCTCCCGGCGAGCTTGTGCCGCTGAAAGAACACCGCCCAAAAGAACAGGGCTTGTAGACCCCAGGACATAAGCCAGCCGAGCTGCGAGGTTGCGGACGCAAGGGCCGCGTTGACCGCCAACACCACCGCCAGAATCAGGGAATACGTAGCCTTACGTAGAAGCAGCCCGGCGAGGCGAATAAGCCAGTTACGGAAAAAATCATGGCCGCGACCGGGGACAATGGCGAACACCAATGCCACGGGCGCGAACGCCAGCATGAGCAGCAACAGCACTTGAGACAGGATCACGCCAACGGACAGCGCGCCGACCAGGACAAACGCTCCCAGCTCCCCAATGAACACCACCACGGCGACCATAAGCCGTTCGTACTGGCCGCCCTGCTCCATTGCGTCGGTAGCTGGCTTATCCGCGACAGTCAGCCTGTAGTCAGCGCGCGCCTTTGACGGATCGGCGTCGGGGAGCTTGCTCGCGTCGCCGTGATTCAGAGCGTCGTACTCAGCGTTTCTTTCATCCGACCCGGACGCAAACGCCAAGAAATGCGCGGCGTACTTATGGACGTTGTTAATACAGGTGCGGCCTTCCCCGCGAACTTCCGTGCCCTTTTCTAGCCGCCGCGCCAGTGACGCCGACAGCGGCCTAACCGGCACCGAAATAGGGTCGCTATCTTCCGAGCCGGTCCCATCCTTGACGCAATGCTCCGTTCCGCCGAACTCAAGTACCGCCCACGGCTGATAGATGAGCTGCGTATAGAGCTGATCCGCGCCGCCTTGCTTTGCAGCTTCGCCTTTGCTGACTGACCCGCTACTCGAAATGGACAGAAACGCCGTTGACATTTCATTCGTCCATTGCGACGCTGACCCAATCGTCCTAGCTGGCTGCGCAACAAACGCAAGCGCGATAACGAGATACACAAGGGACATTGCGAGCGCCCCGGCAGTCTCGATGTACCGGCGCTGCACAAGCGCGCGCCACATCGCCCACAGGCTCACTACCGAAACCGCCAGCACTAGCCACGGTGCGCCGAAAACGTGCGCATAGATTGAATGGATAGCGGAGGCGACGGGGACCAGCGCCCCGGCTCCCCCGGTCGCCTGCGATCCGTTCAGCAGGTCGAGCGAGAACGCGAACGTGAACAAAGCGATAACGACATTGGCCAAGAATGCCGTCAGGTGCCAAAGCACACTCGTTAGGAAATAGGCGATCATTGGCGGAACGCCGCTCACGTCTACACCGCCCGTTAGCGACGCAGATACCGCCGTAAAGTGTTGGTCAAGTTCGTAATGGCTCAGTGGGTAGCGGTCACTCAGCCCCCTAGCTGAGACCCCCGGCCCGACATTCCCGAACACGTCCGCGCCCGCATGAGGCCGGGCAAGCACAACGAGCAAAGCCGCAAGACCAACCACGGCGACGATCATTTTCCGCCGACTCATCCCGCCTGCCCCGCACTAGTCGGCACCGTGTCAAGCGCCTTTTGTAGGCGCTCAAAAACGAGGTCGATTTGTACTTCGCCGACCCGGCCGTCGAGGTCGCGCATTAGGCATCGGCCCTCCCGGTATTCCGTCATGTTGCTGAGTAGGCCCGCGAACTCCCCAGGATCGCGGCCTAGCAGCTCAAGCGGGCGCTTTGCCTCAGCATCCGACTCCGGGCAGAAAAAGAAGTAGACCCCGACCAGCGCGGACAGGTCAACTAGATCAGTGACCTTCTGGCTAATGAGGATTACGGTCGTGTTACTCGACCGGCCGAGCCGCACAAGGCGGTCTAGCAACGCGCGCCCCTGCCGACTCGACAGTAGGAACCACGCCTCATCGAATACAACGACCTTGTGTTGTGAGCGATCCTCCGACACAAGCCGGAGAACCAACGCCGCGACCAGGGCAAGCGTCGCCACCGATACGCGCTCGGCTCGCGTGTAAGTCTCCCGCGATGCGTCGGGATCGGGGAGAGTGAGGCCCGGCATTCGGATAGTCGTTACCGGCCGGTTGCGGGTCTCGACCGGAGTACGCCTAGTGCTTGCGGAGCCGAACCCGAGCCGCGCTAGCCCGAAATCCGACAGAACTTCTAGCGCGTCGCCTACCTCACGGGCAGTATCGGTGTCACCCTCCCGCAACCTCTTTACGACAGAGAGTAGGTTCGTGTCGCCCGCGCGGATGGCGTCCCTAACGCCACGCTGGATCGCGTTCTCCCAACCCGCTGACGGCTCCCTCAGCAGCTCCAACAGGTAGGACGACGCTAGCTCCTCCCGTAGATCGGGCGGGCCGATAGCGAGCGGGTCAAGCGCTCCCCTGTGTTCGGCTGCCCCCGACAGCTCCAATACATCGACTCGACCCTCTAGCTCAGGAATCCGATCAAAGCCGTGGTCGGGTCGCGGGTCAAAGTCGAGGATGATCGAGCCGCGCCTCTCAGCCCCAAAAGCAATCGCCTCCGCAGCGTTCGTCTTTCCCGACCCGGTAGTACCAGCACATAGCACGGCCGCCGGGCGGGACGTTCTCGACGCCTCAGTCGGGTCATATCGAACCGGCCGCCGTGAGGTCGGGGACCAGCCCACGTAGATTCCCCTAGACGTACCTAGCTTCCCGGTCGCGTTCGGTACCATCGCGCCGAACTGCTCGACCGTCATTTGTTGCTCGTAATCCGGCGTTGCCCCCCCGTCCGCTGCTCGGGGGAGATGGTCAAAGTAGAGTTGCCGTTGCAATCCGCGCGGCCGATGTAGTGCTACGTCCCCGATTTGCTCCCGCAGCGCCCCGACCCGTCGCTCTAGCTCATCGCGGTCCCCTGCGCCGACCGCAAACGAAATGGAGGCCCGGAGCATTGGGGGACGGGAGCCGCCCTGCAACACCGCCTCATACTCACGCGCCAGCTCGCGGTTTTCCTCCGCTACGTACCCAGGGCCGGTCGGCGCTCCCCGCTCCTGTTCCCTGTACGAATGCTCCGCATCGAGAATCCGCTTGCGAGTCTGTGCAAGCGCCTCACGATTGCCAATCCAGTGTGCATGTATGACGGCATCGACGGGAAAGTCAACCGACTCTGCCGGAGCTGACAACAGCTCGGCATGAGCGCCCGGAAACTCTGCCTCCGGCGCGAGCGCGCCAACGCATACAAACGCTTGGTATGCGGTCCCGCATTCACTTTCAACCGTCAGCGCGGGAGGTTCGGCCGGATTCTCACTCGTCACCGCGTTTGCTTGCTGCCAGAAGTCATGCCCCGCAGGCTCATACGCGACTGAGCCATCCGGCGCTTTCACTACCAGCGCGTCCGGCTCCCAATGCCTGTCTAGGCCCGGTTCACCTATCCCCCGGCAGACTGCCCGCCTTAGTAGCCATTGAAGGTCGCGGGTTGGCGCGCGGTCGAGGTCGAGAACCGTTACCAACCTGTCGAACATCCGCCGCTCGGCATTGCCTAGTGAGTCAAGCTCCTTTGCTGAAATGGGCCGGGGAGCGCCGACCCCGGCCAATGCCTCAAGCTGTCTACGGGCGCGATCAACTGAGCGGAGGAATCCGGCCGCCGCCCCGTCCTGTCTCTCTGCCAGCGCTACCGCGACGTAAACCTCCGGGGTATGCGCATCGAGGGCAGCTAGCCGATCTTCGTGACCGCCTGCGTAGCGGCGAAGGCCCGCCAGGTCGGCGCGACGCTCATCCGCGCTGTCCACTAGATCGGCTGCATAGCGGCCGGGATGATGGCTGGCGCGTTGGACCCGCCAGAGTGAGAAATCCGCCCCTACAACCTGGGCGAACCGCTCTAGGCGGCGCAGCGCCGCCCACTTTTCGGCCGCCGGTAGAAACGGGTAGTCCAGCGTGTTAACCCTGTACAGCGCCGCTGCCTCGCCATGTTGACCAACTAGAAGATTCCGATACGCATACCGCAGCGGGAGCATTAGGGCCGAACCTCCACCCGTTCACCATCTGCAACCGTTAGCTTGCGGACGATTCGGCCGCGCCGGGTCCGCCACCCGAGACAGCTAACCCTTACACGCCCTCTGCGCCGTCGCGCCTCAACCGGCGTCGAGAACGTAAGTTCAGCAGGCCCGCCAATCGTGCCGCGTGGCAGCGCTTCCGTCCGCTCATCGGCTGCAACCCACAGACCCCAAGTCAGCAGCTCCCGCTCGCCTGCGTGACCCGACAGTCTGCGACCGAGCGATTGCCGCGATGGTTCCAACCTCAGCATTAGCCAGGACAGCGCGAACCTATGTGCCCGCCGTCCATCCGGCGTTGCCTGCGTTGCGAGCGTCGCAACGGCCGTTGGAATCACGATAAGCCGCAGCGGCCAATCAACTACGGCCAAGGCCCAGCCGCCCAGCTCCACACACACAAACCCGGACGCCGCCGCCGCGACGCCCGCCGCGCGCCCGCCGATGGCAACCCCGGCGATCCCGCCTGCGCCAGCGATAGCTACCGCGACGCCCGGCGCGTGAGCCGTCAGTACCAACACCGTGACCAGCGCGCCACTTGCGTACGCCAACCACCGCAGAGGGACACCCCCCGGAACAGGTAGGGGATGCCCCTCTATGGAGTACAGCCGCCTATCGGGATTGAAAATCCCCTGATAGGACCGCACCGTGTCGGGCGGTTCGCTCATGGCAGTATGCGATGGCCAATCGCCCTAGCAGCATTGGCGATCTGGTCCGGGGAGAACACCAACCAGCCGACAAGAATTGCCGCGATAAAGAACAGGCCGAGGTCCGTGTACCGCCGATTCAGTAGAAACACCAGCCCGACCACGGCAACGATTCCGCCGTAAATCTCACCCGCGTAAAGCCGGAGAGTCGAGCCAAGGTTGTGTGCTACATCATTTCCCCCGGCCATTGCCAGGGCCGGGCATACGAGCGCCACTGACCCGATAGCCCCGACCGCGAACAAGACACCTATCACTACCCGCCGCGCCGTCATTTGACTTCACCCTCTACAGCGGTCACATACCAGCGGTTCCGCTTTTCGAGCTGAAGCCGGTACGCCAGTGGATATACGACTCCACTAACGGCCCGCGCGTGGACGGTCGCAAGTACCGTCCGACGCGGCCCCCGATTGTCGCCTAGCTGGCGCACAGTAACCCCGCCGACCGATTGGAACCTACCCAGGGGAGCTATTCCGGCATCGGGAGCCGTGAGATATTCGAGGTCGGCCGGGGCGCTTTCTGCGAGGTAAGCACCTACGAACCGGGAGACCAGCTTACGTATATCTTCCGCGTCGGCACCTGGGATCGGTTGCGATCTTTCGGCTTCTGATTCGACTCGCCCTATCCCAGGCGCCGACACGAAAGCTGGCGCGCCAAGCGCCGCCACCCCACCCGCCTGATCGCGGGCAATCGGGACGGCAAGAAAAGCAACGTCGCCGTTGCGCAGTTCACTTGAGACCGTCACTATTTCCCGGTCTTTGCCAATCGGCCGCGTGGCCGTCGCCGTCGCTTGCGCAACCTGACTACCAGCGGGCGCGGGACCGCCCCCACTAGGTATCGACACCCCCGGCGCTAGTAGCGACGCCACGGTCGTCGGGGACGTGTCGGCCAGGTATGCGCGAACGTACCTGACGGCAAATGCCTCAACCGCTTGGCTATCGGCGCTACGGCCCGTAGTCGCGTCCTGAGGCTGTCGCGCCGATTCCTTACCACCAACCACCGATGCGCCGCCCCGAAGCAGCAGCAGGACAACTACGGCCCATAGAGCGACGCGGCCCACTGACCGGAGCGGCCGACCGCCCGAAAATGCGGACCCCCTCACTTTGTCTAGCTTGCCTATCACTTTCAACCTCCAAGGAACTAGGACCGATCAATCGTTGTCCCGACTCCGTTTGGCCGGGGGATCGGTGTTTTGTCCCTTAGAGGTTTAAGCGACCTGAGCCGAAAAGCCCACAATTACTAGAGTGATTGAGTCAACCCTTGAATACGTACCTACAGCAAGCGCGCGCACGGAGCAACCGCGGGCCAATTTTTTGCGTTTGACCCCCGGTCGCTGATTCCGTACGCGCCTAGCTGACTGCCGCGCGGGACGCCTAGCCGCTATGTCGGTTAGGTACCAGCCGGTCGCTCAGTTCATCAAGCCGGTTAGTGACTGCGCTAGCTATCTGCTCAATCACCCACCACCCCGACCAATCACACAGGCTGTAACGCACCGTAGGGCCGTCATGCTTCCTGCTCACCATTCCGGCCTGAAACAGGATGCGCAGATGCCTTGACACATTGGTATAGGTCGTGTCCGGCAAATGGTCGCTTATCTCTTGCACCGTACCGGGTCCGCTTCTCAGTACCTCCAAGAGGCGAATCCTGCAAGGCTCAGCTACCACTCTCATATGACTTGCGATCAACTCGACCGTCTCGTCGGGGAACGGCTGCCGCCCCATATTTGATTTGTCTGCTTTTTCGCTCATACCCGTACGGCGAATGAGACCGCCCAACTGTCCCACAAATATTTCCCCCCCGCCCGCCGTGCCTCGAACCGCTCGGCGCGCAACGCAATGGGAGGACCGCGCCGTCGCCTTTTCGGCGCGGCGGCAGCCCTCCCCCGGCCCGGCCGGGGCGACTCACCCCGTTTCACTTTTCACACATAACTAGCGCGCGGAAATCGTGCCGCGCCAACCCCCCGAGGTCGGAGCCAAGCGCCACGGACCAGCCCTGAGGCTTTTTGAGGAACGGCACGGATTCCCCTTGCTCCCAACGCGGCGGCCCGCCAAACAATCCGCTTACGCTCACGATCAGCAAGCCGCCGCTTACTACGCGCTCGCCGTGTTTGCAGTAGGCGCGGCCATGCGCGACATTGAACACGTTATCGCCGTAGGTGGTATCGGTGTCTACCAGCTTTCCAGTGTGGATAACACGCCGATGGCGGACCCTATGCTTCGACGCGAGCGCACCAAGCAGCTCCCGCCCACCGACAACACAGATTCCACCGATCCGCCGTGCGCGGCTGCCGAGCGGAGCAACCCGGCTCGCTTGCTTACACAGTCCGCGAGCCTTCGCCACCTGGGTAGCTCGCCCGCCCTTGTGCGCCGCCTCAGCCTGTACCGCACCAGTGAGCGCCAGGCCCACCATGAGCATGACGCACACCATTAGGGAGAGTGATTTCCAATGTACACGCATTTTAGCCTTACCTCCGCTTGTGGGAATGACGGTGCTTGTGCTTGTGGGAATGACGGTGCTTGTGCTTGTGGGAATGACGGTGCTTGTGCTTGTGGTGCTTGCAGGCTCGCCCGCATGGACGCACCTTGACGAACCGCTTAACGGACCGTCCTCGAATATACGGATACCCGGCTTGCTGAGGAACAAGAGTGTGGAATACAAACTTGATCGGCGCGCCAACCGGCGAAAAGCGGTAGGCCATCCTATAGTTACCCAGCGGGTCAGTCCGGGCGCGGCGGACTAGAAAGCTACGCCGTGCGCCCGGAACGCTTCCCTTGAGAACCAGTACACGGCCGCCCGCGCGAGGGCCGGGAATCCGGCCCTTGAATACAACCTTTTTCTGTGCCCGCGTAACGAGCTTGCTTGCATGTAGCGTGGCGCGCGCGCGTACATGTAGGGTTAGGCCCGTTTCGACTTGCTGACTGTTCACCCGGTACGCGATGTTGAACTCGCGCGAGGCACCACGATTCAGCTTGAATGACCAGCCGCCCGCTTGATTGGTCGTCGGCGTACCAATGAGCCGGAACGCGCGCCCCCCAAGCAACATGTGACCCTCTACGCATACTTGCGCGCCTTCGACGCCGTTACCGGCTGCATCCAAGACTCGCCCGCGAATCAGCGCCTTCTTTCCGTACGCCAACACGCGATGCGTTTGTTTGTTACCGAACCCCGCCGTCACAGTCGCGCCCCCAGCTCGCTTCGAGGCCGGGCAGAGAGAGTCTACAGTGACTTCGTGACTGTTACATACCGTGTTCGGCGCGTCCACGGTTGCGTAGTCACTAACGCACACGTCAACCGTATTTTGGCCATTGTGAAACGGCGCATCTTCCGTATTGAGCGTGTACGTCTTGGCAAAGCTCGGCGGGCATGGCGACAAGCGACTAGTCATGTTTTCCGGCAGGGGATTACAGGAGCCGCTTAGATCGTCGCCTCCCGCCGCCTCGCCATTTACCCCTAGCGAGATAGTGCGGAGACCAGCGCCCTGATCGCTGGCGCTTACACTGACCGTTTGCGCCCCGCGAAGGGTTACACCCGAGAACATCGACCCTTCAACGGTAAGCGCTGGCGCTACGTTGTCGGTTAGCTGTAGGCGAAGCTGCTTGACCCGTGCGTGTGCATTCGGCGTTTGCCCAACACAGCGATTCCCTTCGTTCGGGACAGTACATTCCAGGCGGTCCACAAAGTAGCGCCAACACCCGCCAGGTATGGCCGATAGGTGGAGCTGATCGTCATTCTGATTCTGTGTTGCAACCCCAGGGCCGGAATCCGGGGACACCGCAATGTAACCATGTATCCCGTTTTCGCTTGCTAGTCGGCTGTACACGGTGCCGCCGCTAAGGCACGTTCCGGGGGGAGCCGTTAGTATGAATGCGCCGTAGCGCCCCTGTTCGGTCCCCGTCGCGGTCCCTAGCAGGACGTGACCTACCTGTAGTCCCGCACCGTTCGTACCGCAGTCCTCTATCGACGTGAAATGTTCACTGTTCGAGTTGTAGCCCGCGTCCGGCGCACCGCTATAGATGCCGGGCGAGCATTGCGCAACTATGTAGCTGCCCGCCTGCGCGGAGGTCGGGAGACCAAACGCAATGACCCCCATGAGCGCAAGCAAGGCTAGTACCGTTTGGCGGATGGTAGTCATTGGGGTACTTGCCTCCTGTGTCTGTTCTCTCCTAAAGCTGTCTGTAGGCGCGCGCCGCGTCATGGCAAGTCGAACTGTTCGGATGCCGCCGAGCTGGCGGTAGTAGACCCACCGCCTTCCGGTTCCCCTACGTACGTGGGTTCGGGTTCCGGTACAGGTTCGGGCGCGGCTTCCGGCGTGGGTGCCGGGGACTGTGACGCCAAGGTTTGTCCCCGCGCCGCGCGTTCCGCCGGTACCGTGTACTTGCGGCCCTGCTTGTCTCTCTTACGTCGTACGGTTCTGCGGCTAGCATTGCGGCGCGAGGAATGCGAGGTGCGCCGTTCCTGCGATCCCGAGCCGGACGGACTCGCCGCTGAATGAGTCGGCGGTTGCCGGACGGTAGATCGCGGCGGCGCGTGAGGTCGCGCGGCGGCGGGTCGGGCCGCATGGCCCCCGCCTACGCCAATCACACTTAGGCCCGGCCCAATCCCAACGGCACCGGCTCCGCAGTAGATCGCAGCGGACCCAGCTAGTACACAGGCTCCGGCCTTTGCCAGGCCGGACGCGGAACCGTTCGATACCGCTCCGCTAAGTCCCTCGCTACCGCCCGAGCCGGAGAGTCTTACCGCGAGGTCGCGCACCCTCCCGACGATGCCAGTAACACTGTGCCAGATGGTGCCCAGGCCGTGTCCGGCCGCCCCGGCGCGCGCCAGTGCGTTTCCGCCGCCGCCGACCATAAGCACCGCCCAGGCCGAGAAGCCAGCCTCCCTACCAAGGTGCCTATCAATCGGATCGTCACTGTCAACACCGAACCGCGCGCGCAGCGCGTCCATTGCATCGTCTCTCCGGCGGCATACCGTCATGGTTCCGACGCCCATACGCTCGGCAGCTTGTCGGGTGGACAGTCCCTCCCAATAGAGCAACGCCAACGCGCGGCGCTGCTCCGGGTGCAATTCCCGCACCGCTTCGTACAGCTCGGTTGCCTCAATTCCCCGTACCGCTAGCGCCTCCGTCGATGGCGACAGGTCCTCAGCGTCGTCAATGATCGCTTGGGCTGTCTCCCCGTAAACCTCTCGACCTTCCCTACGTGCCTTGTCGAGAGCGCGGCGAACGGCAGTTGTAATCAACAGGCCCGGAAGGCTCCTAATGCTGTCCCGCTCCGGCTGCGACCGCTCCGCAAACTCAACGTAAGCCTGATCGACCATTTCGTCGGCGGTATCGGCGGCGAATGCCGACGACTGATGATATTCCCGCCGTAGCTTTTCAGTCACCGCGTGACGGATCGCCTCTAGGCTGTCGGCGTCGATGCTGTCGGCGTCAACGGGGCGCGGCTTGTCGATCAGACTTTGATCCGACACGGCAGAAAGTCACTTCCCTTGTCGGAATCGGCTTAAACAAGCTGATTGTCGCCTCATGCCCCCCTAGTCGAACGGGAGCGGCATTTGTCCCATAAGTTTAGCCCCTCAGGCCCGAAAAAAGGCTCAGGGGGAAGGTCTCGCCCCCCCCGGTCGCCGCCTTTACGCCGCCGTCGCCTCGATCAGCTTGCGGGCGGCGAGCCAATCTAGCCATTGCTCAAATGCGTCCCGAGTGAGCGGGAGACCGCGCGCCTCGCAGGCTCCCCAAAGCTCATCCTTGGTCAGCGGACCATCCGCACAAGTGAGAGTGCGCAAAATCTCAACCCAGATTCCGTGACCCTCAGAGAACCATGAAAGTACATCCTTTCCTGCGCCTGCCATTGACTCACACCCCTCTCACGTCGCCGCCGTCCGCCGCAGGCACCGTTACCCAGCGGCCACCCTCGAAGCGCTCTACAGTCGCACCCCCAAGCTCGCCGGTCGGGATCGCAGCCGCGCCGCCGTCGAGCGGCCCAGCGGTTCGCGGCTCGCCTCGCAGCTCCCACACACTCCGGCGAGTCAAAACAATGAGCCCTGCCAGGTTCAGAAATACGAGGCTCCCAAGCAAACCCTGATCCGCGCCGATTCGTTCCCCAAGGAAGCCAGCTAGAAGAAACCCGAACGGGACGCCGACGAGTGAACCGAACTGCTCGAATGACATTAGGCGGGAACGCTGCGCAGGTTCGGTATTTAGTTGGACCGTCGTTTCCCATAGCACCACAAACACGGCAGCGCCTGCGCCCGCACATATGCCGCCCACGAATAGCCAAGCGCGCGGCGCGTGCATCGCCATGAGCGCGAGGGGCGCACTCCAAGCCAGAAAGGCAACCGTCCCTACTACTAGCGGGCGCTCGGGCCGCCAGGAGACAACTGCAAGTCCGCCGATCAACTCCCCCAGCGCCAGCGCAAACAGGATTGTGGCCCAAGTGCCAACCCCGCCGCCACCGCTGTCGGCCGCAAGGGTCGGACCAAAGACAAAGAACTGAGCCAATACCAACGCATTAACCAAGGTGAACTGGACCGTGACAATCCGCATCCAAGGCAGCGCCAAAAACTCTTTCCACCCTTCCCGCAGCTCCGCAAACATCGTGGACTGCGGTTCGTCCTGCTCCGTGTTCTCAGGCGTTGCCAGGGACAAACCGAACAAGAGGTATGCACTCAGCAGAAACGTAGCCGCGTCGGCGGCGATGGCAAGGCCGGGACCGCTTAGGGAGACCGCGAAGGCTCCAAGTGCCGGGCCGCCAAGTCCGGCGACTGATCGGCCAACCTGCTTAAGTGCATTCGTCGGCTGCTCAAGGCCCGCGCCGACCGCATCGGGAACAATCGCGCCGGAGGCGGGCATATAGAAGCCCGTTCCAACACCATGCACTAGCTGAGCCGCGATTAGCTGCCAATACGACGCATGACCCGAGATAAGTAGAACGGCAATCGTCCCTTGGGAGGCGAAGCGCATCAAATCGGCGGCGACCATCACCGACCGGCGCGGATGGCGGTCTCCCAGGACTCCACCGAACAGGAGTGCCAATGCGACCCCGGCTCCCTGGGCGGCAAGGGTAAGCCCGACCTCAAACTCAGTTGCGCCGACTGACAAGGCAGCAAACACCATCGCCGTGAAAACCATCGTGTCGCCGGTCAGCGATGCGAAGTCGGCTCCAACAAGCCGCCGCACCGATGCGAGCTGCAAGACACTGAGATCGCCAAGCCAACGGCGAAACGCCTTGCGCTCATTCTGGGAGCCGGAGCCGTTCGCGGTTTGGCTTCCGGCGGCGTCGTGCTGCCGCATTTCCTTTCGCCTTCCCCTCCCCGCGCGGCGTCTCTATCTAGGACCGCGTTCGGTCGGACTCGGGTACGCCAACTGCCCTTCTACCGCAAAGCTAGCTACCAGTCAAGCGGCTTAGATCGTCCGGTCAATGGGCAAGTGCGGCCGGGGGACCGGCTACTATTGGCTAGACGGCGGGAGCCGCGAGGGGGGGGACGGGCAGTTGGACCCGCCCCCTGGACTGGGCGCAAATGGGTCTCTGCAAAGGGAAAAGCCCGCGCCCCCCTCTCGCGGCGCTTGCCGGTTCCCCGCGCCCCCCTGCCAGAAAGCACGGGTTTCGCACAAGGGAGCGCGGGCCGTTCTCTTTGTCTTAGAGGAACCCCCCGGAAGGGAGCCGAGCGCCCCCCTATAGACGGTTGGGGTTGGCGGTGCAGCTCCCCCCCAAGGGAATCGGGGCCGCGACGATAACGGGTCTGGTACGCTCGCGGTCTCATGGCAGCGAGCCTGAGAGAGGCATTGTTGGAGGCGGGCGTTAACGGCGTTGCGACGACGCCGCTGTCTGACTCAAAGTCGGGGGATGCGCCTCCGGCCTATGGGGTAG
Organism: uncultured Actinomycetes bacterium; assembly: GCA_963800355.1. Taxonomy (GTDB): domain Bacteria; phylum Actinomycetota; class Thermoleophilia; order Solirubrobacterales; family 70-9; genus VAYN01. The sequence goes on from CAWDAP010000004.1 coordinate 63,886, forward strand.
ACGCGATTGTGCCCGGTGCCGTTGTCCTCGACCTTGATCCCATGATCTTGCTAAGGGATAATCGAGCCACCTATACGCAGAATCCGCCATGTAGGCGTAGCGGTCCCTTCCTATGCGTTGAGGTAGAGGACGGCGGCGAGAAAACCACCTGGGCGGGCTTGACCTTTAAGTACCGACCCGAGCGCTTGTTGCTCCGGCCCGAGTGGCGCGTCGGCGGTAGTGAACGCTGGCGCAAAAAAGCGCAGTACCTTACCGATGGCGCAAGCCTTTGGCGCGGTCCAAAGGATGCTTTCGCCGCAGCGGCTTGGCGGGAAGTTTTCAACGTGGACGAGGAGATTCCGCGCCTTTCGGCAGCGGGGCTAGTGGCGGTGCGACAGCGAATTGAGGTTGATCGAAAGCGCCCCCGGCGCAAGCGCCAGATTGTTCGCGTGTAAAAAGGAACGGGGCTGAATGCGCTCATGCGTTTGTCCGGCAGCCTCGTTTGGAGGGCTACAGGCGAGCTACGCTGTCTCGCCCATACTTGGCACGTACCGAAAGTTTGTGAAGGGAGCGCATTGAATGTCTAGCGCAAGGCAAAACGGCGGCGGGATGGCGAACGGGAGAAGCGGCGTGGCGATTACGCCGCCGCGCGAGTTCGTGGATATTGAGCTGATGAAGGCTCTATCCGATGAGCTGCGCGTCCGCATTTACGCTTACCTCTGCGAACACACGGCGGGAGCGCGGGAAGTCGCAGAAGCGCTAGGCGCTGATAATGGCGTGGTGCGCCACCACATAGGCACCTTGCGGGACGGCGGTTGGATCGACATAGACCCAACGGCAGAGGGTCGCGGGAATCAGTATCGCGCCGCAAGGGGGATGGTGATCCCGTTCGGCGTTTGGGAGCGCCTACCGGAGGCGGTGCAACAGCAGGTCGCCATAAGGATCATGCGCCTTCTCTACAGCGATGCCGCAAGTTCAATGGAGGCCGGATTCTTTCTCCGGCCCGGTGTCCATGCGAGCCTCACGCCGATGGTCGTTGACGCTCAGGGACAGCGGGACGCCAAGAGGTTGCTAGAAGGCACCGTGACCGGCCTTGGGGAGATTCAGGACGAAAGCAACAGCCGCATGAAGGAGGCGGGCCGGAACAACGGACAGGGAGTCTCGCTAACGGTTGGCCTGATCGGTTTCGAGTCGCTGCGGAGTCCGGCGGATGGACTGAAAGCGTCGCAGACCGTGACGCTGTAAGGGGGGGGAAGCGCCCCGGGCCGGAGTCGAACCGGCGGCCTGCCGCTTAGGAGGCGGCTGCTCTGTCCTCTGAGCTACCGGGGCGCGAGCTGCCATTATCGCGCGCCCCCCCGAACCGGGGCGCGGGTAGGAACAGAGGTAGGAACAAATCCGCCCCCTTGGGTCCGCTAGCGTCCGATCTTGACCGCTTGCAATTCGGCATAATCAAGCCGTTGCCCCGGTCTCAAGCCAAATTGGGGCTTGACAAATAGACCCTCCTAAGGGATAGGCCGCTGGTTCGAATCCAGCTCGGGGCATAAGTATCTAACCGGCTATAGAGCTCGGCCTGCCGGACGCGCAGGACAGCGTCTCAACCGCGGATGGCCTCATCCCTGGGGGAGTGCACCGCCAGGTCTCGGACGGTCGTCTCCAATTCCCCGGGAGGCACCCCGAGCATGAGCGACCGGATCCGCCCACTCTGGCGGCCCCGGTCCTCTCGCCGCGCGCGCCAACCCTTCGCTCTGGTTAGCTTTGCGGAGTGCAGGGGGGGATAGGCGCATCGGGGTACCTGGCCCGCGTCGTCGAGGTCGCCGACGACGGACATCAGATGCACGTGGAATACCGCAACGGCATGACCGCCCGGATCAGCAACGACCTCGACCCGCTGGAGTTCGAGGTTGGAGACGTGCTCCTGATCGCTGAAGATGGGGCCATCGAGCCTGCCCCGCAAACGCTCTGGCCGCAGGATCGGTGGATCGGCATCCTCAGTCAAGAGGTCGACGGGGGCTTCATCGCCGAAGTGAACGGGCGCTACAGGTTGGTGACCTCTGAGGACCCGAACTTCCGGGTCGGTAACACGGTCGAAGGACGTGGCGATGAAGGACTGGTCCGCGTGCTTCATGAGAGCCCGGTCCGCGTGCCCGATCCGTCCGGCGTCGATGAAGCGACCATCGCCACCTTCATCGCGCCGAAAGACGAGGGCGGACTGGACTTCGACGACTTCGGTGGCCTGCGCGCCGTGAAAGAACGGGCGCGCGAGCTGATCGAACTACCGCTGAAGCATCACGACGCGCTCGGCAAGATCGGGGCAAGGCGGATAAAGGGGGTGTTGTTCACGGGCCTGCCCGGAACCGGCAAGACGATGCTCGCGCAGATCATCGCCAACCGCGCCGGCGCCAGCTTCTACGAGATCCGGGGTCCTGAGATCTTCAGCAAGTGGTACGGCGAAAGCGAGGGGATCCTCCGAGGCATCTTCGACCACGCCTCGAAGCAGGAGCGCTCGATCATCTTCTTCGACGAGATCGACAGCGTCGCGACCCAGCGTGCCGAGTCACATGAGGCTTCGCGCCGGGTTGTCGCGCAGTTGCTCTCCCTGATGGACGGGTTCACGCCGGAGGAAAACGTGATGGTCATCGCGACGACGAACAGGCCACAGGACATCGACGGGGCCCTGCGGCGCCCGGGAAGGCTCGACTGGGAGATCAACTTTCCTCTCCCCGCTCTCGAGGACCGCAAGGAGATCCTTGAAGTAAGAGCTGCAAAGCTCGCGACCGCGGGGCGACTCCCTCACGATGCGATCGCCGAGCGCACGGACCTGTGGTCGGCGGCCGAACTGACGGCAATCTGGACAGAGGCCGCCCTCATCGCGGTTTCCGACGGGGGCCGGGAGGCGATCATCGCCGAGGACTACGTCGCCGGCTATGAGCGGGTCGAGGGCCTGCGGCTGCGATCGCTCGAAGCGATCGCCCGGGAGAACCAAGACAAATAGGACTCCGCTCCCGCATCCGCCAACGAAAAGCCGTTCGCCGGCGCCGCCGTTCAGCAAAGCGCGGTGGCGAGACTGCCCTGCGCGAATTCGTCTATCTCGACGAGGTTGGCGTCTACAGCCTGATCGCCTCCCGCAAGGGAGCGGTCCCCGCCGAGGTCAGGGAAAGCAAATCCGCCCTGCTTCGCACCGACGTCAGCTCGAGCGTCGGCGCCAACGCCGGGGTCGCCAAGGGAGAGGTCGCCTCCTCGCTCGAGGCCCAGCAGACGAGCGGGGCGCAGGTCGTCCGCAAGGCTCTGGTGCAATCGACCTTCAAGGAACTGTTCGACCTCGAAGCGCCCTTCCTGCAGATACGCTCCGGCTATCCCGCTGGGGATCCTCCGCGGCCGACCGACGCCCGCGGGTTGGTGGAGCTCGCCGGGTCGCGCGACCCGTGGGTGATCCCGGCGAAGGATCTGGACCGCGGGACCCTGCTCGAGCTCGAGGTCGAACTCGAAGCCGAGGGGATCTTCCGGATGAGCGCGATCATGGCGACCTTCTTCGAGATCGCCGACCAGAACCCGAAATTTCTCGGCGCCGCCTCGGTCACCAACCTGATGGACAGCTTCATGGTCAACCAGATGCTCGAGCGCCTGATGGTGGGTCTGGTACCGATCCGCGGTCGCGCGCTTGACTACAGGTGTGTGAGGGTCGAGGGGGAAGACCTGATTGTCCACCGGGCCGTGCTGAGAGAGATGGGCGCTGTCGAGGGCTTGATCGTCCATCCGCTCGTCGTCGTCGGTGTCGCTGAGCGGGAGCTCTTCTGGCGGGATATCCGCCGGGTCCTGTTTTCGCGCTCGCGCTATTCGGTTCTCTGTCGGCTGACCCGGGACGGCACCCAGTCCTCCTGGACCCCAGTCAAGCTGGTCGACGTGCTGAAAGAGGTGGCCCCGGAACTCGGCACCAGCATCCAGGAGGCTGGGAGCTTTCTCGATGTCCAACGCGGCGCCGCTGGTGAGCAGGCCGATACGGTCGGCGGCGAGCTGGCGATGCGCGGAGCGCTTACCTCCTATGCGATCGATCTGGCGCGACAGCACGGGCACGAGCTCTCGTCCTCCGATCTGGCGGAGCTGGGCGTGCCCGCCGACGAGCAGTGCCGAGGCTTCGCCGAGCGAGAGCAGCGTCGCGAGGCGTTCCGTCAGGTGTCGAAGGCGGTTGGCGAACATTTCGGATTCGAAGCCGACCCGCTGACGATCGCCCAGCTGCGGTCGGCCGCGCTCGAAGACGCCGGCTTCGACATCGACGGCAAACCGCCCGCCATCCCGACGACGGAAGAAGCCGGCGAGCAGAAGTCCGAGGCCCGCTACCTCGATACGAACATCGTCGGCATCTACTGGTGAACTGAGCGCCGCAGAGGCCTAAGCTCGGGGCGATGATCACCCACATCGCCGCGAAGAGGCCGGGCCGCAACGACCCCTGCCATTGCGGCAGCGGCAAAAAGTACAAGAGGTGTTGCGGGGCGGCCGACGACGAAGCCGATGCGCTCGCGCGCAAACGCGCCTCCCAGATCCGAGGCTTCAGCTACGAGGAGGCCCCCGCCGAGCTGATGGCGCTCAGGGAGAGGACCGAGCGCGAACAGCGCGGCGTCCGCGAATACCTGGCGCGCAATTTCGGCGTTCTGATCAACGTGGTGAAGCCGGTCGAGTTTGAAGGGCGAACGGTGTGGGCGATCGGCAGCCGCATCTACCACGACTCGCCGCCGAACCAGACCTTCCACGAGTTCATGCTCGGCGTCCTTCGAGGCGAGCTCGGCCGCAACTGGGCCGAGGCCCAGGCGGTGCTCGATCCCGCCGAGCAGCACTACCTTTACCGCTCCTTCGCTGACTACGCGGCGTGGACCGGCCGGATCGCCCGCGAACGGGAACCGAGCAGCGACGGCTTCTGGGACGCGCCCGCGAGCGGCTCCGCCGCCTACCTCCTGAGCGTCGCTTGGGACCTCACCTCCCTCCTTCACGCCACTAAAGGGGGCGTTCCCGGCGCCTTGCTGGAGCGGCTGCGCGAGGGCGCAGAATTTCAGGGGGCACGGTACGAGCTGGCGGTCGCGGCGCTCTTCGCCCGGCTGGACTGTGCGATCGAGTTCCTCGACGACGGTGTGCTGCGTGACCGCAAGCACGGCGAGTTCGTCGCCACCGAGCGAAGCTCCGGGTTGCGCCTTGTGGTCGAGGCGAAGAGCCGCCATCGGGGCGGGGTGATCAACGAGCCCGGCGAGCACGTCGCCGAAGGCCCGCTACGTGGCGAGCCGCGGGGAGTGCGGAGTCTGATCACGAAGGCGATTGAGAAGGACGCCGAAGGCCTCCCTTTCCTGATCTTCATCGACTACAACGCACCCGCGGCCGACCCGGGCCGCGAGTCCGCGTGGATGACCGAGGTGCCGAGGATGGTCGAACGGAGGCTACGCGGGCCCGCGCAGGAGCCAGCCTCCTTCAGCGCCCTTTACGTGACCAACTTCTCGCCTCACTACCAAGGCCCCGACGTCGCCCGGACGGGGGAGTGGATCTGCATCGAGCCGCGCCAGGCCACGGCGCCGGTCGCGCCGCAGCTGATCGGGCGGGTCAACTATGCGCTTGACCGCTTCGATCGGGTGCCAGACATCACGGCCTCAGGAAGGGTGCGCTGAAGGAGCGGGGTGGCCCACCGCGGCGCCCGAAGCCGGGGGTCTACCCCATCAAGGCAGTGGCATCGAGAGCGTGACCGCTCCCCCATCCGCAGAGCCGATGGTGCAATTCGATCGCGGCGGTCTCGGTCAGGCCCGAGAGCATGTCGAGGACGACGCGGGTTCGTGGCCCGGCTTCCTCCCCGGTGCCCTCGAGGCGTTCGCGGACGCCGGGAGGGAAAAGGCTCCGATTTCCCTTGCGGCCGGGCGCACTCGCCTTGTAGTAGGTATCGAAGAGCTCTTCAATCACCTTCTGTTGTCCCTTCTGCACGACGGCGAGGTTCGGGCGGCGGATCACATAGACGACGACGAGCATTTTCAGCGCCATGACGTCGCGCTCGGCGTCCTCGTCGATTCGCAGGCGGGCGGCACCGCTCTGCGGATCGTCCCCGAGGGTGAATGCGCCGAGGTAGCGGGTGATCAGCTTGCTGCCGAATTCACGCAGGGCAGCACGCGAGGAAGCGGTATGGGCGTAGCGTTCGCCGGGCCCGTAGAGGGAGAGGATTTCACGGACCTTTTCGACCAGTTCGTCAACCTCGTACGGCGGGAACTTGGCCGGATCCTCCTCCTTGAGTTCGTTGAGACGGGCGGTGAGCGTCTTGATCTCGGCGTCGTCGGGAGCGCGAAGCCGATCAAGGGGGACTAGGCCGGCACGAAAGAAGTCGTCGACGTCGTGGACCGCGTAGGTGAGGTCGTCGGCCCAGTCCATGATCTCGGCGCCGAGGCTCTTCTCCGGCAATACCTCTTTGCTCTCCGGCGGCCACAGTTCACGGGCGAAGCCGAAAGCCTTTCTGTCGTCCTGGTAATAGCCCCACTTCTTCTCGCGCTTTCCGGGCGAGAGCGGATCGGTCGACCAGTGCTTCCACGGATACTTGAGGAGGTAGTCGAGGGTCTCGCGGGTGAGGTCGAGCCCCTGGTCCTCGTTTCGGACCGCGAGACGGGTGACGATGCGAAAGCTCTGGGCGTTGCCCTCGTAGCCGTCGGGAAGCGCGTCCTCGGCCAACTCATGCAGCTTGCTCTCGGCGATGTGACCGAACGGCGGGTGACCGAGGTCGTGCGCGAGACAGGCAGCCTCGACGGCATCGGGATCGGTCCCCATCAGCAGCCCGGCGGCAGCGCCGGTGATCTGCTTGTCGGCGACCTGCCGTCTCAGGCGTTCGACGTGGCGCCTGCCGACCTGGGCGACCTTCAGCGAGTGACCGAGGCGATTGTGGAACGAATAGCCCGCCTCGGGCGCGGTGACCTGGGTGACCTGGCTCAGCCGCTGGAACGCCGACGAGTAGAGGATGCGGTCGCGGTCGCGCTGCTGAGGGGAGCGCTGATTGCGCGGCGTGTCCGTTTCGGACTCCCTCCACTCGCGCTTGACCCGCTTCTTATCCCAGTCCGCGGGAAGCGGCCGGATCTCCCTGTCCACGTACCCAAACCGTACTAGGAACGGAGCCGCACTTCGTCACCGCGAGTCTCGAATTTCCCTGTGTCGATGAGGCGGCTCAGCGCGATGTCCAGGGCGCCGGCGCTCCAGCCGTTGCGGGTCCGGTCCTTCAATTCGTAGGCACGCCACCACCGCCCAGGGTCCTGACCGGCCTTGACCAGCAGCGCCTCGGCGGCTTCTCCGATCTCCTTGGCGAGATGTGCCGTGGCTACATCGAGAGTCAATGAGGCCTCCATTCCGTCGACCGTAGTGCATCTACCCGGCCCGCGAGCCGCCCACTCTCGTCCGAACCAGGAATCTGCGCGGAAAGATCGCTGCGGCGGTTGGTTCTCGCGATAAATGCGGTTATGTCTTCATTATCGGCTTATAGCCGGACACCAAAACAGCCGAGACAGAGCCAGAAGAGCCCTGGAGGAAATATCGTAGGGGACGATAATGGGCGACGCCAATCATCCCTGGAAAAGCGAGTGTCGCATCGCGATCGGCCGGACTCTCGTCCGGGGCGCGAGGGGGTCGATGACGGCGGCCGAAATTGCGGCGGCGACCGGCAGGGATAGCTCGAACGTGAAAAGGGCCGCCGACGGACTCGCCCAGCGCGGGGTTCTCGAACGGCGCCCGCCGCCGGCTCCGGCAGACGGCAAGCGCGGGCCGAAGACCAAGAGCGGCTACGCCTTCGCCCCCGGTGCCCAGGCCGCCTTCGAGGCGGCCTGCGGACCCGAGCCCGATCCCGGCTCCCTGGCGCCGGGCGATCAGCTGATCTTCCTCGACGCACGCGAGCCGAGCCCAGACCTGCTGGATTGCCTGGCCGCCGCCGCGGTCTCCGCGCGGGTCGACTGGGCGGCGCTCTGCGACGGCGCCGACCAGGAGCTGATGATCGCCCTGCGCGGCCCGGACGCAGTCAACACCTCCCTCGACCTGATGGGCGCTTTCAAGGCGGCCAAGCTGAGGGCCCGCCGGGTGGCGGTCGCGAAAGTCGACTCTGCGCCAGAGCTGTCGTCTTGGGCGGCGCGAGCACGACAGCTCGCCGGAGGCGATTGAGGTCGAAGACGGGTGCGCGCCGGTCCCCTGAGCCGAAATGCCGTCTTAGCCAGAAAGCCCTCCTAAGGGATAGGCCGCTGGTTCGAATCCAGCTCGGGGCATCTCGACTCTGCAGGCGCTCGCCCAGCGGGGAGCAACTTTTGACGCCACGGGTTGCTTGTACGAAAAGTGCAGACCGTGGTCCGGCTCCCCCGCTTCAGCTTCCTCCTGCTCCTACTGCTCGTCGGCCTCGTTGCCTCGCCCCCCGTGGAGGCCGCGACGGCATCACGGGCGCGGACGGTGCATTTCGACGGTCGCTCCGTGAGGGTGCCCGCCGGCTGGCCGGTCGTCCGGCTCTCGCAGCACCCGCGGATGTGCGTGCGGCTCGACCGGCGGGCGGTCTACCTGGGGACGCCCTCATCGCAGCAGCGCTGCCCGGCGGGCGCGATCGGGCGGCGGCGGGCGATCCTGGTCGAGCCCCGCTCCGCCGCAACGGCCTCCTCGCTACCGCGAGCCCGCGCCGCCACCGCAGCCCGCTCCGGCGCGGTCTTCACCGGCCTCGGCTTCGACGCCTGCAGCGCGCCGTCAGCGCGCTCGATGAGCGCCTGGAAGGAATCGCCCTATCGCGCCGTCGGCGTCTACATCGGCGGCGCCAACCGGGCCTGCTCGCAGCCGAACCTGACGCCGGAATGGGTCGCCGCGCAGACCGCCGCCGGCTGGCACCTGATCCCGACCTACGTCGGTCTGCAGGCGCCGACCAGCGCCTGCTCCAGCTGCGCCAAGCTGAGCGCGAACCAGGCGACCGCGCAGGGAGTTGCCGCCGCAGAAGACGCGGTCGAACAGGCGGCCGCGGTGGCGATGGGGCCCGGCAGCCCGATCTACTTCGACATGGAGTCCTACGGGCGCACCTCCTCGGCGACCGCGGCGACGCTGGCCTTCCTCGAAGCCTGGACGAAGAAGCTGCACGCGCTCGGCTACGTCGCCGGCGCCTACAGCTCCAGCGCCTCGGGCATCGCCGACCTCGGCGACCAGGTCGGCAGCGGCTACGAACTCCCCGATCAGCTCTGGATCGCCAACTGGAACGGCTCCCAGAGCACCAGCGACCCGGTCGTGCCGAGCAGCGCCTGGACCCAGCACCAGCGCATCCACCAGTACCGCGGCGGCCATGACGAGAGCTACGGCGGGGTGACGATCAACATCGACAACGACTCGGTCGACGGGGCGACGGTCGGCAACGCGACGCTGCCGCCGGCACCCGAAGACGACCCGCTCGGCTTCCTCGACCTCGCCGGCGCGCCGGCCCCCGGGCAGGTCCGCATCCGCGGCTGGGCCTTCGACCCGAACGCGCCCACCGAGGCGCTCTCGATCCGGCTCCTCGTCGGCGGCCGCGAGGGCGAACCCGGCGCGGCCGCCTACGAGCTCGGCCCGGTCGCCAACCGGCCGCGCCGCGACGTCCGCCTCGCCTACCCGGAAGCGGGCGGCCGCCACGGCTTCGACCTGGCGACGCCGACGGTCAAGTCCGGCCGCCAGCGGGTCTGCGCCTACGCCCTCGACGTCGAACCCGGCGAAGACACCCTGCTCGGCTGCAAGGGGGCGACGATCCCGGTGCCGCTGCGGCTCTCGGAACCGCGGGCGCGGGGCGGCAGGGTCGTTGTCCGGGTGACCTGCCTCTGGCCGGAGGGGACCGAATGCCCGGGCCAGATCGTCCTCCGCACCCGCTTCCGGGTGCCGGTCGCGCACTACCGCGGGCGCGGCCCGAGGACCCGGCCGGTGACGCGGGCGATCGGTCGCGCGGCCTTCCACCTCAGCGGCGGGCGCGGCCACACCTTCCGGGTGCCGCTCACCGCGACCGGTCGCAAGCTGCTGCGGCTGCGGGCGCGCCTGAAGACCCACGTGCTGGTCGCGATCCCCGGCGGCCACCGCATCCGCGTGCTCGAACTCCGGCGCTGAGCGCTTCCGGTGCAGCCGCTCGCTGCGCTGCTTCGGCGCAGCGCGTTCAGCGAGAGCGGGTAGGCGTCCGGCGCCGTCCGCTGCTTCTCCGACCAGGCAGCCGACGACCCAGATCTCGACCGCGTCGGGCTCCGCCTCAGGCTGAGCCCCTATCGGGACGATCCGGGTAGATCTCGTCGATCGTGATCAGCGCCCGGTAGGGGGCGCCCGCGGCGGCTTCGATCCGCTCGGCGCCGCCGGCGAGCCGGTCGACCACGGCGACCACGGCGGCGATCTCGAGCCCCTCCTCGCGCACCCGCTCGATCGCCTCCGCCGTCGAGCCGCCGGTCGTGACCGTGTCCTCGACCACGAGGCAGCGCATTCCGGCCTCGACCGGCCCCTCGACCCAGCGCTGCAGCCCGTGCTCCTTGCGGGCGCTGCGGACGAAGAAGGCAACCAGGTCCTCGCTCCCCGGCACCGCGATCGCCGCGCAGGCAGGCGGGATCGCCGCCGTCGCCGGCCCCCCGACCGCGGCGGCGCCGACCTCATCGGCGACCGCCGCGATCAGTTCCCCCGCGGCCCGGAACCCCGCCGGCCGCATCAGCGCCCGCCGCGCGTCGACGTAGTACTGCGCCGTAGCCCCACTCGACAAGGTCACCTCGCCAAGAATCAACGAGTGCTCCCGCAGCTCCGCGAGCAGAACCTTCTTAGCCACCCCCAAATCGGCCACGGCGACATCCTAAGGTCCTAAGCGCGGCCGACGGGAGGAGGCGGGGGAGTACCTCGCCAGACACTCAAACCCGAGCCATTGGCGAGGGTGTCTGGAGAGGTACTCCCCCGCCTCCTCCCACCACCTAGAAAACGAAAATGCTCTCGTCGTAATGCAACTGTTCGTAGATCCGCGGCTGGTCGGCGATGAAGGTGCGGACGCAGCCGTGGCTCGCCGCGTAGTTCGGGACTTCGGCGTAGCCGTGGACCGCGTAGCCGTTGTGCCAGTAGAAGGAGTAGTACATCCCCTCCGAGTTGTAGCCCGGTTCCTGGCGGTAGAAGTGGTAGTGGCCGGTGACCGTCGGGGTCGAGGGCTTGCCGGTCGAAACCGGGTAGATCGCGAACGGCTTGCCCTTCTTGATCAGGACCAGGACCTGCTTGGCGAGCGGGACCTCGGCGTGTTCGCCCGCCCCCGGGTACCTGACGTGGTAGCCGCCCCTGCCGCCGAAGACCTTCTTGACCAGCCCGGCGCCGGCCTTCTGGCTGCGGTTCATGCCGTTGACCTTGCGGTAGGCGAGCACCTCGCGACCGAGCCGGCCGTTGAAGCACCTGCCGCCGCCGGAGACGTAGCCCATCTTCGCCAGCGCCTTCTTGAAGCCCCTGACGACGTCGCCGCATTCGCCGGGGTGCAGCGAGGGGAAGCTGACCCTCCAGCTCTTGCGCACGGTGCTGTCCCCGCCCAGCTTCGCGTTGGCGACGTGCTTGGCGGCGACGGCGTACTTGCCGTCCTCGCGGACGATCACGCTCGATTCGAAGCGGCCGGCGCCGCCACTGCCCTTGTGGACCGCGACCTTGTGGCTGACCAGCCGGTGGCCGTCGAGGTAGAAGGTGACTTCGACCTTCTGCCCGGGCACGTAGGGCGAGAGGCTGCCGCGCACCGGGACGGTGTCGTAGATCTCGGCGCGGCCGCCGTGCAGGCCGCCGACCTCGATCTTCACGGTCGCCCCGGGGACCGGCGCCGGCTTCTTCGCCGCCGCCCCCGCCGCCGCGGGCAGCGCCAGGGCGCAGCCGATCGCAAGCAGGGACGAGAGTCGCTTCACGCGCGGCACTTTACTTAGCGAGCAGTACGAGGGAGTTATTCAGCGCGTGCAGCAGGATCCCCGGCACGATCGATTCGGTCCTCTCGTAGAGCAGACAGAGGACGAAGCCGAAGACCATCAGCGGCGGCACCGCCCCGAGGCCGGTGGTGGCGTGAAGGCCGCCGAAGACGAGGCCGGCTATGAGCGCCGCCGGAATCCGGGAAACGCCCGTGCGCAGGCCGCCGAAGAGCATGCCGCGAAAGCAGACCTCCTCGCTGATCGGCGCCGCGACCACGATCAGCAGCACCTGCAGCGGCCAGGAGCCGAAGTCTTCGGCGATGTTCTTCTGGTCGGGCGGGGTGACCAGGACCGAGAAGAGGAGCGTGAAAAGGAAGAACGCGGCGTAGGCGGCCGCCATCCACTTCAGCGCCGAGAGGTGGAACCGGCGCACCCCGAGCCGGCGCAGGATCTCCCCGAGGCTCGCCGCCCCGTTCTGGGCGGCGAGCGCCATCGGCACCAGCAGGAAGCCGAGCGCGGTGCCGAGCTGGACGCCGACATTGCCCAGGGTGGTGAGGTCTTCGCCGTGGGGCTTCTTGCCGAGGATGGCGGCCGGGAAGGCGATCGCGACCCCCGCCGCGAGGGAGACGAGGACGCCGACGATCGCGGCCGCCGCCCCCCAGTTCGCCCACGGAAACCGGCTCGGAGGAGGCTGCGACGGCCCGGCGACGGGATCGGCGGTTAACTTGCCCTCCATGTCGCCCGCAGTCTCACAGGTCCCGCGCACGACCAGGAAGGTCTCGCGCACGACCCGGACCCGCCTGCGCATCCTCCGTCGCCTCGCCCTGGTCGCGATCCTGATCGTCGTCGCGATGCTGATCCTCAGTCAGTTCACCGAGCTGAAGCGGCTGGCGACCGGCGTCCTCGCCTCGACCGCGCTGCTCGTCGCCGTCGTCGGCTTCGCCGCCCAGCGCACGCTCTCCAACATGATCGCCGGGATCCAGATCGCGGTCTCGCAGCCCATCCGGATCGGCGACCGGGTGGAGTTCGAAGAATGCGAGGGACGCGTCACCGACATCACCCTCTCCTACACCTACCTCGACCCCGGCGACGGCAGCTCGATCGTGATCCCCAACCAGCTCCTGGTCGAAGGCATGGTCCACAACCGCTCCACCGCCGACACGGTCGAAGAAAAGCCGGCCTGACGCCGCCGGACGAGAAGCGGCGCGAAGTACCCTCTGCTCGATGACGCAGCGCAGCCGGCGACGCCAGCGCCGCACCGGGGGAATCGGCACCAAGCTCCTGCTCGTCTTCGGCGCCGTCCTCGTCCTGCTCGCGATCGGCGCGATCGCGGTCACCTCCTGGGTGCTGAACGTCGCCGCCGAGGCTCCCTCGCTGGCCGCCTGCAAGCCGGTCGGCAGGGGCGGCAACACCGTCCTCTACGCCGCCGACGGCTCGAAACTCGGGATCGTCGCCTCCCCCGAAGCCCGCGCGCCGGTCTCGATCGAGCGGATCCCGCGCCGGCTGCAGCTGGCCACGGTGGCGATCGAGGACCAGCGCTTCTACGAGCACGGCGGGGTCGACGAGGAGGGGATCGTGCGGGCGGCGGTGGCGGACCTCGAAGCCGGCGAACCGGTCGAGGGCGGCTCGACGATCACCCAGCAGCTGGTCCGCAACCTCTGCATCCGCCACCCGCAGCGCAACCTCGAACGCAAGATCGTCGAAGCGAAGCTGGCCGAAGAGTATTTCCAGCGCCACAGCCGCCGCGAAATCCTCGGCTCCTACCTCAACGTCGCCTCTTACGGGACGGTGAACGGGAGCACCGCGATCGGGGTCGGCGCCGCCTCGCAGATCTTCTTCTCGAAGCCGGTCTGGAAGCTGGGACTGCCCGAAGCGGCGCTCTTGGCGGGCCTGCCGCAGGCTCCCTCCCAATACAACCCGCTGCTCAACCCGGCGGCGGCGAGGGCGCGCCGCAACCAGGTGCTGGCGAAGATGGCGAAGCTCGGCTACGTCAGCGCGGCGCGGGCGCGGCGGGCCGAGGCGAGCGGGCTCCGGGTCCACCTCTCCCACTCGTGGTTCCGCCACCGCCAGCCCTACTTCTTCGACTACGTCGAGAACGAGCTGATCGAAACCTACGGGGTGAACACGGTGCGGCGCGGCGGCCTCGAGGTGCAGACGACGATCGACCCCGAGCTGCAGCGGGTCGGCCTGGAAGCGATGCGCTCGACCCTCCCCTACTCGACCGACCCGGCCTCGGCGCTGGTCTCGATCGACCCACGCGACGGCCAGATCCGGGCGATGGTCTCGAGCACCGGCTACGGGCAGAGCCAGTTCAACCTCGCGGCGCAGGGGCACCGCCAGCCCGGCTCGACCTTCAAGGCCTTCGTGCTGACGACGGCGATCAAGCAGGGGATCGACCCCTACCGCACCTACTACGCCTCGAAGCCGCTCGACCTCTATCTGCCGAGGTGGGGGCACTGGACCGTCCACACCGCCGACCAGGGCTACCAGGGGACGATCAACCTGCAGCAGGCGACGGTCACCTCCGACAACACCGTCTTCGCCCAGCTCGACCTCGACGTCGGGCCGAAGGCGGTGGCGGCGACGGCGCACTCGATGGGGATCGTCTCGCCGCTCGACGGGATCCCGGCCGAGGGGATCGGCGGCCTGCGGGTCGGCGTCTCGCCGCTGGAGATGGCCGACGCCTACGCGACGCTGGCCGCCGGCGGCGTCCACCGCGACCCGGTGGCGATCGCCAGGGTCGTCTTCCCGAACGGGCGCGTCGACCGTCCCCAGCGGCCGCACCCGCGGCGGGTGCTCTCGCGGCCCGTCGCCTGGGAGGTGACGCGGCTCCTGCACGACAACATCGCCGAAGGCACCGGCACCGCCGCCTACACCGGTTGCCCCGGGCAGGCCGGCAAGACCGGCACCACCGACGAATACACCGACGCCTGGTTCGCCGGCTACCAGCCGAACCTGGCGAGCGCGGTCTGGGTCGGGTACCCGGAATCGAACGAGATCTCGATGTCGAGCGTGCACGGGACGATCGTCTTCGGCGGCACCTTCCCGGCCGACATCTGGCACTCGCTCTACAGCGGCGCGGGGGTGCCCTGCGAGGAATTCCACGAACCAAAAGCGAAGATCAGCTGGGCGCCGTTCTACGGCCGCTACGCGCGCTCGAACCCCAGCACCGACTCGAGCCCCGGCTCAAAGCCGAAAGGCGGTGGCAGGGGGAGCGAACCGCCGCCCGGCACGGCCGCGGTGGGCGGCTACGACCCCAACGCCTACGCGCCGGGGGCGGGGCAGGAACCGATGCCGGCGCCGCCACAGCCGCCGAGCGCGGTCGGCGGCGGCAAATCCGCGGGCAGGTAGCGCCCGATCGACCCCGGGCTCGCCTATGGCCTGATCTGGGCCGGCTTTCTCGCCTACCTAGGAGTCGTGGCGTGGGCGCCACGGCTGGGCAAGCGGCTGGTCTGGGGGCTGATCGTGGTCCTGGTCGCGGCCTTCGCGGTCGCCCCGGTGCTCCTCTCCCACGACGTCTACAGCTACGTCGACTACGCCCGGCTCGGGAGTGCGGCACGGCCTCGACCCCTACGTCCACGAGCCGGACTCGGCGCCCGGCGACGCCGCCTTCGCCCAGGTCACCTGGATCGACGCGCGCAGCGCCTACGGCCCGCTCTTCACCCTCCTCACCTATCCCGCTCGCCTGGCTGCCGGTCGCCGTCGCGGTGGCGGCGCTGAAGGCGCTCGCCGCGCTCTCGGTCCTGGCGATCGCCGCGCTGGTCGCGCGCATCGCCGCCTGGCGCGGCGTCGAGCCGCTGCGCGCCGCCGCCTTCGTCGCCCTCAACCCGCTGGTCCTCGTCCACGTCGTCGGCGGCGCCCACAACGACGCCCTGACGATGCTGCTCGCGATGCTCGCCGTGGCCGCCCTCCTCAGCGCCCGCGAGGCCATCGGCCGGCGCCGCCCTCGTCAGCCGCGATAGCGACCAAGCTCTCCGCCGCCTTCATCGCCCCCTTCGCCCTCCTCGCGACGGGCCGAAACGTCGCATCTGACCCGCCGACGGGCCGAAAAGTCCAGGCCGCTGAGTCAAATCGGCCCGTCGGCGGATGGGGTTGGACTTTTCGGCCCGTCGTTCGCCTGCTGGTCGGGGCGCTGGGGATGGCGCTGGCGGTCGGGGTGGGCGCCTACCTCGCGTTCGGCTGGGACTGGCTGCACGGGTTCGGGCTGGCGGGGGAGAACCAGAGCCGGACCAGCCACCTCAGCCTCCCGATCACCTTCGCCCGGCTCACCGGCCTGCGACCCCGACGCGGTCCGCCTCGCCGCCGCGGTCCTCTTCGCCGCCCTCGTCGTCCTACCTGCTCGCCTGGACCTGGCGCGGCGGCGACTGGGTCCGCGCCGCCGCCTGGGCCGGCTTCGGCCTCCTCCTGGCCACCGCCTGGCTCCTCCCCTGGTACCTGATCTGGCCGCTGCCACTGGCGGCGATCTCCCGCGACCGAACCCTGCAGGCCCTCACGCTCGCCCTAACTGCCTACCAACTAGGTGCCCGCATCCCCCTCTGACGCTCGCTCCGCTGTTCCTTTGCCCTAAATAACCCGGCAAAGGAACAGCGGAAGCCGAGCGCTCGCGTTGCGCTGTTCCTTTGCGTGCCTATTTCGGGCAAAGGAACAGCGGAAGGGGCGACGCGCCCGGCGCTTGTCGAGTGCGGGCGACGCACGGCGGCGCGGGCGGGTGGCGCGGGCCCTTACATCAGCTCCGGGGTGCGCTCGCCGGCCTCGATCCCCGCCGCCTCCTCCTCCGGCGAGGGATGCAGGATGCCGGTGTGGACGCTCCAGGCCTCGCGCCGGCCGAGCGCGGTGACGATGCCGACGTAGATGAGTTCGCCGACGGTCATCACGCCGCGGACGGCGATCGCGATCAGCGAGCCGAGGGCGAAGCTGCCGCCCGGCAGCGCCGCCTTCACCGCCCAGGCGAAGGCGGCGTCGCGGACGCCCGAGGCCGGCCGGGGCGACCAGCGTCACCAGCGCCGCGAAGTAGCCGATCGCCTGCGCCGAGCCGACCAGCAGCAGGTCGTTGAAGGGGATGTAGGTGACCGAGCGGGCGACGCAGTAGATCCCGAAGGCGACGACGACCCAGTTCAGCCGAGTAGAAGACGATCAGGGCGATCACGCCCTCAGCGAGATCACCTCCGGCAGCGGTTCGCGCCCAAGCGCGCGCAGCGCCCGGTTGGCCAGCGGCCCGAAGACCTTCGGGTGCAGGAGCAGGATCGCCAGCGGGATCAGCAGCAGCACCGCCCAGCGCAGGCGTCCCCCTGCAGGTCGGGGTGCTTGATGATGAAGTAGGCGGCGACGACGATCGCCGAGGTCGCGGAGATCGCCTGTTCGTAGACGATGCTGGCGATCGTGATCCGCCGCGGCACGCCGGCTCTTTCGGAGAGCAGCACCCGTCCGAGGACGTAGAGGACGCTGCCCGGCACGTAGCGCGCCAGCAGCGGCTGGCCCCAGGCGACCTGCGCCCGCCCGACCCCGACGGGTGGCCGAGTGAAGCGCAGGGTCAGGTCCCAGCCGAGGGCGCTGATCGACGAAGTAGAGCGGCAGGATGACGATCGCCGGGATCAGCCAGGCGACGTGGAAATGGACGCCTTCGCTCTGGATCTCCGACCACTGGTTGATGACGGTGAGGACCAGGAAGCCGAAGATCAGGACGGCGAGGCCGATCTGGAGGGCGAGGCGGACCTTGCGGCTGCGCGGCGGCTTTTTGCCGAACTCGCGAGCCGACCTCGCCGATCCGGTGCAGGAATGGTTGGCGGCGCTCCACGTTCTCGGGCACCTTAGTCATACGCCGGCGATCAGCCGAGCCCCGGCTATCTGGGATAGTCGAACCGATGGGCGAGTTCGAGTTGCTGGCGAAGCTGCGCGACCGGCTGCCCCCGGCGACCCCGCGCGTCCGGCTGGGCAGCGGCGACGACGCCGCGGTGACCGTGCCCGGGGGCGCGACCGCGACCTCGGTCGACGCGATCGTCGACGGCGTCCACTTCCGCCGCGAGGAGGCGCCGCCGGCGGCTGATCGGCGCGCAAGGCGATCTCGCACCGCGCTCTCGGACCTGGCGGCGATGGGCGCCGAGGCGGGCGAGGCCTACGTCGTCCTCGGCGTCCCCGGGGGACCTCGAGCGAGGCCGAGCTCCTCGCTCTGCTCGACGGCATCCTCGAGGTCTGCCGCGGAGACCGGGACCACCCTCGCCGGCGGCGACCTCATCCGCGCGCCGGCCCTGACCCTCGCGGTGACCGTGGTCGGCCACGCCGCCGCGCCCGGAGCAGCTGGTCTCCCGCGGCGGCGCCGAGCCCGGCGACCTGCTCGTCCTCACCGGCGAGATCGGCGGCGCCGCCGCCGGCCTGCCTGCTGCTCGACGACCCGGCCCTGGCCGCGGCCGTCCGCCGAGGCGACCGCCGAGCGCCTGCGCGCGCCGCCAGCTCGACCCGGCCCCGCGCCTGCGCGCGGGCCGCGGCCCTCGCCGAGGCCGGCGCCAGGGCGATGATCGACCTCAGCGACGGGCTCGGCGGCGACGCCCGCCACCTCGCCGAGGCGAGCGGGGTCGCGCCTGCGGATCGACGCGGCGGCGCTGCCGCTCGCCGCGGGCGTCGCCGAGGTCGCCGCGGCGCCGGCCGCGACCCGCTCGAGCTGGCCGCCTCCGGCGGCGAGGACTACGAGCTGCTGGCGGCATGCCGCCGCCGCGCCTGGCCGACGCCGCGGCACGGGTCGGCGACGCGGGGGAGGCCGCTCTGACCCCGATCGGCGAAGCCCGCGCGGGAGCGGGGCTCGAGATCAGGCTGCCCGGCGGGCGGGCTACTGGAGAGTCGGGGCTACGATCATTTCGCGGCGCCGTAGCGTGGATGCCGGTCAGCAGCTCGCGGACGCCGCGCCGGCTCAGCATCGCGCTGGCGACCCGCGCGGGATCGGGCTTGTAGGCGCCGGTCTCGACCAGAGTTTTCAGTTCTTGTGCGTGCATCGCTCTCGCGGTCATTATCGGCCTCGGTACCCAGATCCTTAGTTCTTGGTACTCGCACATGCGTCCAAGCTGGCCGCGCTCACTACCCTTCGAGTAGGTGGCCGAACGGGTCGGCCCGCATCCTGCTCGTCGACGACGAGCAGTCGATTCAGACGCTGCTCAGCTATCCGCTGCGCAAGGACGGCTACCACGTCACCTCCGCGCTCGACGGCGGCGAAGCGCTGCAGCGCTTCGAGGAGGGCCGCTTCGACCTCGTCATCCTCGACCTGATGCTGCCGCGCGCTCGACGGGGTCGAGGTCTGCCGGGAGCTGCGCTCGCGCAGCCAGGTGCCGATCATCATGCTGACCGCGAAGGGCAGCGAGACCGACAAGGTCGCCGGGCCTCGAGGTCGGCGCCGACGACTACATCACCAAGCCCTTCTCGATGCGCGAGTTCCGCAGCCGCGTCAAAGCGGCGCTGCGCCGCTCGCGGATGGGCGAGCGGGCAGCGCGAGGACGGACGGCGCGATCGAGACCGGCGAGCTGACGATCGACTTCGACCGCCGCATGGTCACGCTCGCGCGAGCGAGGAGGTCAAGGTCACCTACGTCGAGTTCGAGATCCTCGGCGCCCTCGCCCGCTCGCCCGGCCGCGTGCTCACCCGCGAGACCCTGCTCGAGCACGTCTGGGGCGACTCCGAGTACCGCGACCCGCGCACCGTCGACGTCCACATCCGCCACCTGCGCGAGAAGCTGGAGACCGACGCCGAAGGAGCCCGAGTACCTCTTCACCGTGCGCGGCGTCGGCTACCGCTTCAAGGAGTAGTGGCTAGCGATGCGGCGGCTGCGGCTCAGCGACCTCGCGAGCCGGATCACCCTGATCTCGATCGCGATCGCCGTCGGCGCGACCCTGATCGTCTACGTCTACGCGGTCGCGATCGGCGGCTCGGCCCGCGGCGAGGACGCGGTCAAGCTGCAGATCCTGATCGGCGGCCTGATCGCGGTGGCGATCGCGACCGCGGTCGGCCTCTACTACACGCGCAGCGCCGCCGGGAACATCCAGCGGCTGCAGGAAGCGGCGCGCAAGGTCGCCGACGGCAACTTCGAAACGACGATCCCGGTCGCCTCGGCCGGCCAGCTCGCCGACCTCGCCCGCACCTTCAACGAGATGCAGCGGCGGCTGGCTGAGCTCGACAGCGCCCGCAAGCAGTTCATCGCCAACGCCTCGCACGAGCTCCGGACCCCGATCTTCTCCCTCGGCGGCTTCGTCGAGCTGCTCGAAGACGAGGACCCGAGCCCGGAGGAGCGGGCCGAGTTCGTGCGGACGATGCGCCAGCAGATCGAGCGGCTGACCAAGCTGACGACCGACCTGCTCGACCTCTCCCAGCTCGACGCCGGGGCGATCGAGATGCGGGCCCAGCGGGTCGACCTGACGGCGCTGGCGCGCGAGGTGACCAGGGAGTTCGGCGCCCGCGCCGACCTGCGCGGCTCGCGGCTGGAACTGCGGACCCCGGCCGAGGCGGCGATCGCCCTCGGCGACCCCGATCGGGTGCGGCAGGTGATCCGTATCCTCCTCGACAACGCCCTCACCCACAGCCCCGAGGGCACCGACATCACCGTGACCACCTACTCCGCCAACGGCCGCGCCGAGCTGACCGTCTCCGACGAGGGGCCGGGGATCCCGCAGCGCGTGCAGAAGCGGATCTTCGAGCGCTTCTACACCGCCGACAAAGCGGGCGGCTCGGGGCTGGGGCTGGCGATCGCCAGCGAGCTCGCGCAGCGGATGAAGGGCCGGATCACGATCGCCTCCAGCCGTCGCTTCACCGCCTTCACCCTCGACCTGCCGCCGGGCCCCGCCCCGGCGGACGTGCCCCGCGCGACCCGGGCGCCCGCCAGGGCGGCCTCGTGAGGAGGCGGCGCGCGGCGCTCGCGCCGGCGGCCCTCGCGGCCCTGCTCGCCTGCCTGGCTCTGCTCGCCGGCTGCGGCTCGAGCGGCGGCGAAGGCTCGAGCGCCGGTGGGCAGGGACAGCCGAGCGCGGCGGGCTCGGCTGGCGGCGCCGGCGGCGCGCCGCAGATCGCGATCGAGGCCTCGAGCCCGGGCTTCGACGCGACCCGGGTCTACCGCGAGGCGGCGGCGGGGGTGGTGACGATCCGCTCGGTCTTCGGCGCCGCCGGAGCCGCCGAGGGCTCCGGGATCGTCCTCAACGACAACGGCGAAATCGTCACCAACGCCCACGTCGTCACCGACGACTCGACCGGCGAGCGAAAGCCGGCCGAAAACGTCTACGTCGAGTTCCCCGACCGCAACGTCGTCCCCGCGGCGATCGTCGGCTACGACCCCTTCGTCGACGTCGCCCTGCTCAAGGTCGCCCCGAACGGGTTGCCGCTGCGCCCGCTGCGGCTCGGCGACGACCGCACGCTGCGGGTCGGCCAGCCGGTGGCGGCGATCGGCAGCCCCTTCGGCGAGCAGCACTCGCTCTCGGTCGGCGTCGTCTCCGCCACCGACCGCTCGGTGAAATCGCTGACCAAGTTCGAAATCTTCGGCGCGATCCAGACCGACGCCTCGATCAACCCCGGCAACTCCGGCGGGCCGCTGCTCGACGCGGGCGCCCGCGTGGTCGGGATCAACCAGCAGATCGAGACCAACTCCGGCGCCAACGACGGGGTCGGCTTCGCGGTCCCGGTCTCGGCGGTGAAGCGCTCGCTCGCCCAGCTGCGCGAAGACGGCAGCGCCGAATACGCCTACCTCGGCGTCTCCAGCCAGGCGCTCTACCCGCAGCTCGCCCGCAAGCTCGGCCTCGACACCACCTACGGCGGCCTGCTCGCCGAAATCGTGCCGGGCGGCCCGGCCGAGAAGGCCGGGCTCGAAGGCGGCAGCGAAAAGCTGCGCTTCCAGGCGGCTCAGTACCGGGTCGGCGGCGACGTGATCCTGGCGATCGACGGCCACAAGATCGTCGGCGAAAACGACCTCGCCCGGGTGATCTCCGCGCACCGGCCGGGAGACAGGGTGTCGGTCGAGGTCCTCCACGAAGGCAAGCGCGAGCAGGTCGAGCTGACGCTGGGCAAGCGGCCGGACAGCCCCTCGGGCGGGTAAGCCGCCCACCGCCCGGACACCTCGTCGCCGCGCATCGGTGTAGAACTCACGGCTTGCTCCAGGAAGTCGCCCTCGGCCACAAGACGCTCACCGACTACACCCACATCGTCGGCAAAGAGCTGACGGAGGAAATCCGCGGCCTCGCCGAGGGGCTGAAGGGCAAGCGGGTGCTGAACGTAAGCGCCACCGCCTTCGGCGGCGGCGTCTCGGAGATCCTCTACACGCTGGTGCCGCTGATGCGCGACGTCGGCCTCGACGCGCACTGGCACGTGATCTTCGGCAAGGAAGAGTTCTTCGAAGCGACCAAGCTCCTCCACAACTCGCTGCAGGGGGCCGAGGAGACGCTGAGCGCAGAGCAGTGGGAGGTCTTCGACGAGATCAACCGGATGAACGCCGAGGGGCTGCAGGGCGAATGGGACGTGGTGATCGTCCACGACCCGCAGCCGATCGGGCTGCGGCGCGGCGCCAGGGACAAGGGACGCCACTGGGTCTGGCGCTGCCACATCGACCTCTCGGAGCCGAACCCGGCGCCGATCGAGCGGCTGCTGCCGATGATCGAAGAGTACGACGCCTCGGTCTGGCACATGGAGCAGTACGTGCCCAAGGCGATGGGACGCCACCGCGACGCGGTCAACCTCGTGCCGCCGGCGATCGACCCGCTCTCGCCGAAGAACATGGCCTTCTCGCCCGAGGACGCGGCCTTCGTCTGCCGCCAGTTCGGGATCGACGTCGACCGGCCGCTGATCACCCAGGTCTCGCGCTTCGACCCGTGGAAGGACCCGATCGGCGTCATCGACGCCTACCGCGCGGTGACCGAGCGGGTGCCGGAGGCCCAGCTGGCGATGGTCGGCTCGATGGCGACCGACGACCCCGAGGGGATGGAGTACTTCCAGAAGACCTTCGAATACGCCGGCGGCGACGAAGACATCAAAATCCTCAGCAACCTCAACAACGTCGGCGCGATCGAGGTCAACGCCTTCCAGTCGCAGTCGGACATCTGCCTGCAGAAGTCGATCCGCGAGGGCTTCGGGCTGACCGTCACCGAGGCGCTGTGGAAGGGGCGGCCGACCGTCGCCGGCAACGTCGGCGGCATCCCGCTGCAGATCGACGACGGGGTAAGCGGCTACCTGGTCGACTCGCCGCAGGAGTGCGCCGAGCGCTGCCTCGGGATCCTCGGCGACCCCGAGCTCGGCAAGAACCTCGGTCGCCAGGGCAAGGAGCACGCCCGCCGGCACTTCCTCACCCCGCGCCTCCTGCGCGACTGGCTGCGCCTGATCGGCGAGCTCGAATCCTGAGCCGCTAACGAGGCGCGAACTCCTCCGAGCCGTCGCCGGCGGGCGACGGTGGCGCAGGCGCGGGCGCGGGAGGTAGCGGCGCGGGCGCGGGAGGCGGGGTAAAAGGAGGCGGTTCGACCGCCCGTGGGGGAGCTGGCGACGGAGCGGTGCCGTGATCGAGGCGCCGGTCGCGTCGGCGTGGCCGTTTCGGTCCCGTGGTTCCTTTCGGACGAATAGCTTCCGTTTGGAACCGCACTTTCGCCGGATCTTCCTCCCGAGGCGGTTTCGCGGTTCCTTTGGGACGCAGGTCGTCCCTTTCGAACCGCAACTTGGGGGGCGTGGCCTTCGGCTCCGGCTCTACGACCCGCGGCAGGCCGACGTCCGGCGCCAGCGGTGGGGGGTCCGGCGGCCTGAAGAGGGACGGGAGCGCCTGCAGCGCGAGCAGGGCGACGATCGCGATCGCGGCGAGCTTGGCCGCGCTTGCCCACCTGATCCGCATGCGTCACTAAGGGCGCGGCGGCCTCGGTTTCTCCCCCCTGGAGACAGCCGGCCTCCGCAGCCCGGCGGAGTCCTCAGGCCAGCGAGCGGCGCAGGGCCTCGATGTCCTTCAGCTGGTCGTCGACCCAGTCGCCGGGGTTGTGGGAGAAGATGATCCGGCGCAGGCCCTCGGCCCGCCGCCGCTTCTCCTCGGCCTCCATCGTCAGCGCCCGGTAGATCGCGTCGGCCTGCTCCTGGATGTCGAAGGGGTTGACCGAGATCGCGTAGTCGATCAGCTCGTGGTGGGAGCCGGTGTTCTCGGAGAGCATCAGCACCCCGTCGCGGGTGTTGACCGCGGGCGCCTCCTTGGCGACCAGGTTCATCCCGTCGAACAGCGAGTTGACCATCAGCAGGTCGAAGTGCTTGTAGCGGGCGACCGCGTCGTGGAAGTTCTCGTAGATCTTGAGGTCGATCGGCATCCAGTCGGTGGTGCCGTGGCGGTGGTTGACGACCGCGACCAGGGCCTCGATCCGCTCCAGGTACTCGGCGTACTCGGGAACGTCCTGGCGCGAGGGCTGCAGGTGGGCGATGAAGGTGACCTGTTCGCGGAACTCGGGGTGCTGGGCGAGGAAGGTGTCGAAGGCGGTGAAGCCGCGCAGCACGTTCTTCGAGAGGTCGGCGCGGTCGACGCGGATGATCAGGTGGCGGCGGCGGCGCTCGAGCACCTCGCGCTCGGCCGCGGCGACCTCGGGCGAGGCGGCGGCGCGTTTGAGCCGCTCGGCGTCGATCCCCAGCGGGTAGGCGCGGGCGAGGGTGCGGTGGCCGTCGCGGCACACCTCGGCGGCGTTGTAGTCGACCTCGACGTCCTCGAGCAGTTCGTCGCAGCAGCGGAGGAAGTTGATGCAGTAGGCGTGGGTGTGGAAGCCGATGATGTCGTTGGCCAGCATCCCCTCGAAGATCGCGTTGCGGATCCGGGTCGGGAGGATCCGCCAGCTGTCCGGCTGCGACCAGGGGATGTGGACGAAGTGGTGCAGGAGGACGTCGGGGCGCTCGGCGCGGATCATCCCCGGCGCCGTGTAGAGGTGGTAGTCGTGGAGCATCACCAGCGGCTGCTCCTGCCCCTCGATCTGGGCGAGGACCGAGTAGGCGATGTCGCGGTTGACCGTCTGGTAGCCGTGGTCCCAGGCGTCGAGCTCCTGCCGGCGGATGTCCGGCGCGTTGGAGATGTCCCAGAGGTAGTGCTGGATGAACCAGAGGATCGGGTTGGCGATGACGTTGTAGAAGCGGTCGTAGGCGACCGGGTCGCTGCCGACCAGGCAGACGCGGTAGTCGACGCCGTCGAGCTCCTGCTCGATCGGCCCGCCGGCTTCGCCGGAGACGGCGACGTCCTCCTCGCTCATCGCCGAGGCGATCCAGAGGGCGTCGCGGTGGGAGACGAGGCCCGAGAGCGCGGTCACCAGGCCGCCGCCGCCGCGGCGCACGGTGCGATCGCCGTTCTCGTCGCGATCGAACTGGAGCGGGCCGCGGTTGGAGACGATGATCAGCGGCGAGGAGTCCACGCCTCAGAGACTAGAGGCTCCCCGGGGGCCGGCCACGAGCCGCGGAGCGGGGCTCCCCCGCCGCCACCTCGCCGCTATAGTCCACCGCCGTTTTGGCAGCACAACGCGAATACGAGCTGGTCCTGATGCTGGACCCCGAACTCGACGCCGGCGCGCGTGACGCCCTGGCGGGCGAGGCCCGTGGGCAGATCGAAGGATCGGGGAGCCTCAAGCACGAGAACGCGTGGGGCCTGCGGAAGATGGCCTACGAGATCGACCACCGCACCGAGGCCGACTACCGCTGGATGCGGTTCGAGGCCCCGAGCGAGCTGCTCGATTCGCTCGACCACAACCTGAAGATCGCCGACGGCGTCCTCCGCTTCCGCATCTTCAAGGTCGATCCCGGCGCGCCGGTGATCGTCCCGCCCGCGGTCACGGCCGCACCCGGTCCGCGCGAGCGCAGCGCCCAGGGAGCCGGTCGCGAGGATCGCGACGACGACGCTCCTGCCGACGACTCCGAGGAATAGCGTCCGCAACGGCGCCGCTGTTTGCGGGAAACCCCCCGGCGAGGGGGGAGAGTCGCGCCGCCCACCTCCTTAGACTGGAATCCAGATATTCGATTCCAGAGGAGTGAGTGCCTTGGCAGCTTCGAACGTGAACGTGGTCGTGATCACCGGGAACCTGACCCGGGATCCGGAGCTGCGTCATCTCGGCAGTGGAACCGCGGTCTGCAAGCTTCGGGTGGCGGTCAACAGCCGCCGCAAGGACGGCCAGACCGGCGAATGGGTCGACAAGCCCAACTTCTTCGACGTCACCGTCTGGGGGGCGCAGGGCGAGAACTGCGCCAACTACCTGGCGAAGGGCCGGCCGGTGGCGGTCGAAGGGCGCCTCGACTGGCGCGAGTGGGAGGACCAGGGCGGCAACAAACGCCAGAGCGTCGAGATCATCGCCAACACGGTGCAGTTCCTCGGCTCGCGCGACGGGTCGGGCGGCGGCAACGGCGGTGGCGGAGGCGGAGGCGGCAACGGCGGCGGTGGCAACGGCGGCGGCTTCGCCCCGCCCCAGAGCGACGTCCCGGCGGACGAAAGCGACTTCGCCTCGGCCCCTGCGGGCGGCGGAGCGCAGCAAGAGGACGACATCCCGTTCTGATGGCCCCAGGGGGCGCCATGCGGCGTCCTCGGTCGCTCGCGTGCAGAGCTAGCCACGCGACCCCGCCGGAGGCGCGGTGTGAGCGCGCAAGCGCGAGTTCCTTGCCTGGCGCCCCCTGGACCTCATCAGCCTGTACCATCGGCCGCCGCATGGCACGAACTGAGACTCCTTCACGCGGAGGCGCGCGGCGCGGCAGGCGCGGCGCCGACCGCTCGCGGCCGCGCAAATACACCCGGGTCAACTCCGAGGTCGTCGACTACAAGGACCTGAACCTGCTGCGCCGCTTCCTCTCCGACAAGGGGAAGACGCGCGGGCGCCGGGTCACCGGGCTTTCCCGCCGCCACCAGCGACAGCTCTCGGTGGCGGTGAAGCGGGCGCGCGAAATCGCCCTGCTTCCGTACGTCGGAGAGCGCTGATGGCGCAGGCGATCCTGCTGCAGGACGTCGATTCGCTCGGCGAGCGCGGCCACGTCGTCGACGTCGCCCCCGGCTACCTGCGCAACTACCTGGTCCCGCGGAAGCTGGCCCAGCCGGCGACGGCGGGTGCCCTGGAGGAAGCGAAACGGCGGATGGAGGCGGCCGAGCGCGCCGCCGAAGCGCGCCGCGAGCGCGAAACCGAAGCCGCCGGCCTGCTCGGCAAAACCGTCCTTACGATCCACCAGCGTGCCGGCGAGGACGGCAGGCTGTTCGGCTCGGTCGGGCCGAAGGAGATCGTCGACGCGCTGAGTGACGCCCGCGGCCTGCGGTTCGAGAAAAAACAGATCCTGCTCGAGCAGCCACTGCGCGAGCTCGGCACCTTCATGGTCGGGATCCAGCTCTCCGACGGCACCACCGCCGAAGTCAAGACGATCATCAGCGAGGAGAAGTAGTCCCGATTCTCTAGGCTCGGGGCTGTGACTCCGAGCCTGCCGACGAGGATCAGCCGCCGCGCCCGGGCCCGCACCCGCCTCGGCTGGGCTCGCTCCGAGCGCGCCACCCTCGGGCTGGCCACGGTTTCGCTCGCCGCCGCGGGCACCGTCCTCGCCGGCCAGTTCAGCCGCATGCTCGCCCGCCGGGCGAGCGACGCCCAGGACCCCGAAGCGCTGCTCGAATCGGCGCCGGCCGCCGCAGCCGACACGGTCGGCGTCGCCGTCCGCGGCTACGTCGAGGCGCCGCGCAGCGAACTCGTTCTCTTCAACCTGTTGGCGGGCTTCCTCGGCTCCTTCGCCACCGTCCGCCTCTCGACCTGGGCGATCCGCGACGGTCGCGGCCCCTTCCGCAACGTCCACATCGGCGGCCGCCACATCCACCACTTCGTCCCCGGCATCGTCCTCGCCTTCTCCTCGGGGACCGCCGCCCTGCTGACCGACAACGACGAGCTCGAGCAGCGGCTGGCGATCCCGATGGGCGCGGGCATCGGCCTCACCTTCGACGAGGCGGCGCTGCTGCTCGACCTGCGCGACGTCTACTGGTCGCGCGAAGGCCTGCTCAGCGTCCAGCTCAGCCTCGGCGCCACCGCGATCCTCAGCATCGCCATCCTCACCCTGCGGATGCTGCGCCGCGGCGAGCGCCGCCAGGAGCAGGAGGGCCTGATCCCCCGCGCGCACCCGCACCAGCTCTCCTTCGGGACGAGTGGCTGAGCCTCCCCCTACCGAGAGCGAACCAACTCGGGGCAGGCCCGGCGCACCTGCTCCCCAAATCCCTGCCACTTGTCGCGATTGGTGAAGCACGCTCGCCAGACGCGCGCCCCGTCGGCATAGGGGAGCGCCTCGGCGCAGACCATCTCGACTACAAGGCTCGGCGTCGTAACGACTTCGAGCCGACGGTCGCGAGCTAGGGTCTTGCCGTAGCGATCATCGGTAATCACCGCGAACTCCTCCCCGTGCCGGCGGCGGGCATCGGCGTAAAAAACGCTGGCGATCTCTCCGACGTCCTCCCGAGGGTGAGCGCCCGCAACGCTGACGGCTTTCCTGGCCTCAGCCACTTCAGCCAGAAGGCTCAGATCAAGAACGCGGACGCGATGGCCGGGGAAATCGTCGAGAAATGCGCGCAGAGCGGCCGACCCCTCCGCCTTTCGCTCAAGCTCCTCACGAACGTCAGCGACCATGTGGAGGCGCTCGCCGAGATAGGAGAGCATGGACCGTGCCGAATTGGCTCCCGCGCTGCAGAAGCTGACGGGCATGGTTGAGTCGGTCAGAAGCAGGTCGAAGACGGACATCACCCACTCGATTCATCGCCCGTGGGATCGACTTGGTCGAGCATTTCGTCAACCTGCTTCGCCGCATCCTTCTCGGAAAGCCGAAGGAGACGAGTCGCAGCTTCGCGGGAGAGGAGTTCCCGCCGCAGGAGGTCCGCGATCGTCGCCTGCATCGCGGCGGGGACGTAGCCCCCCCGTATGTGGTGGGCTGCGATGGAGTCGCGGGATGGGGTCAGCCCCAGCTCCCTAGCAAGCGCACGGTGTCGCCCGGCTCCGATGTCGGCGTCGAAAGTCCTCCCTGCACCGCTCGTGATTCGGTTCTCGTTCTCAAGTCGAAAACGGATTACCGCAGCGCTGACCGCGAAGTAGTTGGCAATGCGAACAAGCACTTCAAGGTCGATCTTCGGGTCTCCGCGGCGTGAAAGCCAGTGGTCGATAGCCGGACGGGGGGCGAGAAGTTCCGCGGCGAAGCTGTTGGCTTCTCGCTCACGGCGGTTGTCGTCGCGAAAGTCGAATCGGTAGTCGTAGCCCGAGCCGTGATTGAGGTAGTGATGGCCGAACTCGTGGGCTAGCGTGAAGCGCTTCCTCACCGGCTGGCGATCATGGTTTACGAGCACGAAGTTCTCATCCTCCAGCTGCTGATATGCGCCCTCGATGCCTTCCTTGCCGAGCGAGACTATGAAGACCCGAAGACCCGCCTCATCTTCGACTTGGCGCAGCAGGTCGGGGACCGGCCCCTCGAGCGCCAGGCCGAGGGTCCGGCGAGCTTCCTCCCCAGCCCTCTCGCCACTCATCCGGACAGCGCTTTGACGCCGTGGTACTGGTCGATGCACTCTGCGAACACCTTCAGGGACTCGGCGACCTCCTTGACATCGGCAGCGCCGGCGCGGAGGAGGGCAGGGACCTTCTGCCCGTCAGGCTCCACAAGCTGCGCCAGCGACACATGAAATGCGTCGCCGATCGAGACAAGCTCGCGCGCAGTGACCGTTCGCAGCCCGTCCTCGAGGCGGCTGATGCCGCTCTGGTCGATTCCCAACTGAGCTCCCAGAGCAGCTTGGCTCATACCCGCCTGCTCTCTCAGCTGCCGGACCCGCTCGCCAAATTCCTTTTCCGAGAGTTCCATCTGCCTCCTTCCTTTATGCGAGTAGGACATAGATGTACAGCACGCGGGGGTGGGATCCATGTGGATGAGGATAGGTATGTGCTCATGTATGCTGGTTATATGCAGATATCTAATCCCATGATTGTGGATCTTTACCAATGCCCAAGCTGATCATCACGCTTGATCTGCCAGAGGGAACCGCCATCTCAATGAGCAGCGAAGCCGGGATCGAAGTCTCGCCCGAGCGGGGTCGCGATCCTGTTGAGGAGTATTGGGCGGATTACCTGAGCCCCAGCGGCCGCAAGCTCTACCGGGCGGCAGCGGATGTCGAGAAGACCCGTGGACCGGGGTTCACCTTGGAGGACATAGCGGCGCAGCTAGGCGGCGATTACGAGAGCGTCAAGAGCTATCACCGCAACTCGGGACGAACCGCTGCTAGGTGGGAGCGCGAAAACGGCAGCCCGGCGCCGATCCAGCTCGTTTTCGACGGCAACTACGGACCCCAGGAGGGAGCGGAGGGCTGGCGCTCCCGCTACAGCCTTCAGGAGGGGGTGGCCGAGAAGATCCTCGCGCAGCCCGCGCGCTGAGTTCACGGAAGTGTGAATTCCTTTCGGCGCGATTTGCACGGAAGGCTCGCACCTCTGTGACCGGCCTCTGGTTTGCTTGACGGGCGCGGGCGACCCTCCCGCTTCCGCCGTCCCGCCGCCTATACCTAGACCGATGCCGCAACCTCCCTCCACCCACGTCCCGCCGCAGAACATCGAGGCCGAGGAATCGGTCCTCGGGGCGATGCTGGTCGCCGAGTCGACCCTGACCCGGGTGATCGACGAGGTGAAGCTGAACGCGGGCGACTTCTACCTCGACAAGCACCGCCAGATCTTCGAGGTCGTCCACGACCTCTACGCCGCCTCGAAGCCGGTCGACGAGCTCAGCGTCAGCGAGGCGCTGAGCCAGCGCAACAGGATCGAGGAGGCGGGCGGGCGCCACTACGTCTCCGAGCTGGCGGCCAAGGTCCCGGCCGCCGCCAACGCCAAGCACTACGCCGAGATCGTCCAGCAGAACTCGCTGCTGCGGCGCCTGCTCGGCGCCGGCCAGGAGATCCAGGGCTGGGTCAACGAGCGCGACGGCGAGCCCCGCGAGCTCTCCGAGCGGGCCGAGAAGCTGCTCTTCGACGTCGCCCACAAAGAGCAGGCAAGCGACTTCAAGCAACTCGACGAGATCCTCCACGACGAGGTCGACCGGCTCGAGAAGCTGTCGACTGGCGATGCCGAACTGACGGGCACGCCCACGGGATTTCGGGACCTGGACTCTCTCACCGGGGGCTTCCAGCCGGGCAACCTGATCATCGTCGCTGCGCGCCCGTCGATCGGCAAGAGCGCTCTCGTGGCCAATATCGCCGAGCACGTGTCGGTGAAGCACGACCTTGCCGTCGCCTTCTTTTCCCTGGAGATGTCGGAGGTGGAGCTGGCGCAGCGCTTCATCGCCTCCCGCGCCCGCATTTCCGGGGACAAGCTGCGCAAGGGGCAGGTCTCGCCCAAGGATTGGCCGAAGGTCGTGCGCGCCTGCAACGAACTCGAGCAGGCGCCCCTCTGGATCGACGACTCCTCCGACCTCGGGCTGCTCGACTTGCGGGCGAAGGCGCGGCGTCTGCACGCCACCCAGCAGCCCCGTGGCGGCCTCAGTCTGATCATCGTGGACTACCTACAGCTGATGCGCACCGACGACCCCCGGGCCAATCGGGTGGAGCAGGTCGGCCAGATGAGCCGTGGCCTGAAGATCCTCGCCCGGGAGCTCGGGATTCCGGTGCTAGCCCTCTCTCAGCTCTCCCGTGCGCCGGAGCAGCGCCCCGACAAACGCCCGATCCTCTCCGACCTGCGGGAGTCCGGCTGCCTTACCGGCGACTCCCTCGTCCACCTGCCGGGTAGCGGCGAGCGGAAGCCGATTCGCGACCTGGTCGGCCTGGCTCCGTTCGAGGTCCTGGCGATGGATCCGCAGACCTGGAAGGCACGGCCGGCCCTCGCCACCAGGGTCTTCTCCACCGGCCGCAAGCCGGTCTTCAGACTCACCACGCGGCTCGGCCGCTCGGTCCGGGCCAGCGGCAACCACAAGTTCCTCACGCTAACCGGCTGGCGGACCCTGGACGACCTGAACGAGGGGGACGCGATCGCGCTTCCCCGCAACCTTCCCGACACTGTTCAGGCGACGATGTCGGAGGACGAGCTGGCCCTGCTCGGTCACCTGATCGGCGACGGATGCACCTTGCCGCGACACGCAATTCAGTACACGACCAACGAGCCTCGGCTGGCGAATCTGGTTGCGGACCTCTCGCGCCAGGTGTTCGGTCGCGAGGTCAAGCCGCGGGTCAAGCGTGAGAGGCGCTGGTACCAGGTCTATATCTCCGCAGCGAAGCCGCTGGGACGCGGGAGGCGAAACCCGGTGGCCGCCTGGCTCGACGGGCTAGGCGCATTCGGCTTGCGGGCCCATGAGAAGAAGGTTCCCCGGGAGGTCTTCATGCAGCCGGCCTGGGCCGTCGCTCGCTTCCTCCGCCACCTTTGGGCAACCGATGGCAGCGTCTGGCTCGGAGGACCCCGGCGTTCGGCGAACATCTACTACGCAACCAGCAGCCGCCGGCTTGCCATCGACGTGCAGACGCTCCTACTCCGGCTCGAAATCAACGCTCGGGTCAGCGCACACGGCCCGAAGAGAGCGCAGTACCACGTGACGGTCAGCGGAGGCGCCGATCAGGTCCGGTTCCTGGAGGTTGTCGGAGCGCTCGGATCGGCTAAGCAACGGCATGCGAGTGCCCTCCTGGAGCATCTTTCGGGGCGGAAGCGAAACCCGAACCGGGACCTGATCCCGAAAGAGGCCTGGTCGGAGATCGTCGTCCCTGCGATGCAGCGTGAGGGGATCAGCGGTCGCGAGATGCAGGCGGCGATAGGTAGCACGTACTGCGGCTCCGCCCTCTACAGGACCGGCATCGGGAGAGAGCGGAGCATGCGAGTGGCGGCGGCGGTCCGCTCCGAGCAACTGGTCGACCTCGCGATCGGCGACGCCTACTGGGATCCGATCGTCTCCATCGAGCCGGATGGAGTCGAGGAGGTCTTCGACATTACCGTGGAGGGGCTCCACAACTTCGTCGCCGACAACATCGTCGTCCACAATTCGATCGAGCAGGACGCGGACGTCGTCGCCTTCCTCTACCGCGAGGACTACTACCGCGGGGCCGACGAGGAGCCGGACGGCCTGGCGGAGGTGATCTTCGCCAAGCATCGCAACGGGCCGATCGGCAAGCGGACCCTCGTCTTCCTC
The DNA here is from genome assembly GCA_963800355.1 of uncultured Actinomycetes bacterium. Lineage (GTDB taxonomy): Bacteria > Actinomycetota > Thermoleophilia > Solirubrobacterales > 70-9 > VAYN01. The sequence continues at coordinate 96,807 of CAWDAP010000004.1, forward strand.
GATCGCTTTCCTAAATTCGCCGACTACGCCCACAGCGAAGCGCCGATCGAGCAGCCGGCGGGCGAGGAGCCGTTCGCCGATGGGCCGCCGTTCGGCGACGACGCTGTTACGGGTCCCAAGTTCTGATGCCGGCGATCGCGCGTTCGGAGCCTTTTCGCGAACAGGCCTGCCCGCTCGGGGTCTGCGACGGCTCCGGGTGGATCCTCGGGCCCGAAGACGTGGCGCGGCCGTGCGAGTGCCGGGCCGAGCGGCTGAACCGGGGGCGCAGCCGCGGCGTCGCCTCGGCGATCCCAGCCCGCTACCGCGGCGTCTCCTTCGACCGGCCGCCGGTCGCCGACATGGCGCGGGACATGACCAGCCGGCACGTCGTCCAGGCCGCCCGCGACTACGTCGAGGGCCTCGACGAGAACCTCGCCGCGGGGCGCGGGCTCTGGTTCATGGGCGACACCGGGACCGGCAAGACGACGCTGGGGATGCTGATCGCGAGCGAGGCGCTGAAGGCGGGCAGGACGGTCGGCGTCTACTTCACCCCGAAGCTGCTGACCCGGATCCGCCAGACCTACCAGGAAGCCGAGACCGAGAACGCCTACGCGCAGTTCTTCGAGCGGGTCACCTCGGTCGACCTCCTCTACATCGACGACCTCGGCTCCGAGCGGCACACCGACTGGGTGGTCGAGCAGCTCTACGCGGTCGTCAACGAGCGCTACGAGAGCAAGCGGCCGATGCTGGTGACGAGCAACGCCGGCGGCGACGTCGACCGCGGCCAGCGGCAGCTCGAGGACCAGATCGGGCGGCGCACGGTCAGCCGGCTGATCGAGATCTGCGGCGACCCGCTGCCGCTGTTCGGCGCCGACCACCGCTACCGGGCGCGCGCCGCGGGTTAGCGCTCCGGCCCTTGCGGCCAGGAGCACCGCCTCCGCCGGGGCGGATCGTCACAATCCTTCGCCGGTATGCCTGGCGTGGTCATAGTCGGAGCCCAGTGGGGCGACGAGGGCAAGGGCAAGGTCGTCGACCTGCTCGCCGAGGGGGCTACCACGATCGTCCGCTTCCAGGGCGGCAACAACGCCGGCCACACGATCGTCCGCGGCGGCGAGGAGTTCAAGTTCCACCTGATCCCCTCGGGCATCCTGCACGAAGACAAGACCTGCGTGATCGGCAACGGCGTCGTCGTCGACCCGCGGGTGCTGCTGGGGGAGATCGACAACCTCAAACGGGCCGGGATCGGCATCGGCAACCTGCGGCTCTCGGCCAACGCGCACCTGATCATGCCCTACCACGTGCTGCTCGACTCGGCCGGCGAGACGAAGCTGGGGAAGAACTCGATCGGTACCACCCGGCGCGGGATCGGACCCTGCTACGCAGACAAGGCGCTGCGGCTGGGGATCCGCGTCCAGGACCTGCTCGACGAGAAGATCCTGCGGACGAAGATCCGCGCCGCGCTGGAGCCCAAGGCGCAGGCGCTGCGCGAGCTCTCGGTGCTGCGGCGCAAGCGGCTGAAGGAGGCGGGCGAGGACGCGAAATCGACCGAGGCGATGCCCGACCCCGACCCGCGGCTCGATCTGCACGCGATGGTCGAGGAACACATCAGCTTCGGCCACCGGCTCGAGCCCCACATCGCCGACACCGCCCGGCTCTGCTGGGAGGCGCTCGACGGCGGCGAGACGGTCCTCTTCGAGGGCGCCCAGGCGACCCTGCTCGACCTCGACCACGGCACCTATCCCTTCGTCACCTCCTCCAACCCGATCGCCGGCGAGGCCTGCGTCGGCGCCGGCGTCGGCCCGAAGGACATCGACGAGGTCTGGGGGATCGCCAAGGCCTACGCGACCCGTGTCGGCGCCGGGCCCTTCCCGACCGAGCTCTTCGACGAGGTCGGCGAGCAGATGATCCAGCGCGGCCACGAGTTCGGGACGACGACCGGGCGGCGGCGGCGGACCGGCTGGATGGACCTGGTGGCGCTGCGCTACGCCGTCCGCCTGAATCGGATGGACGCCCTGGCAATCACCAAGCTCGACGTCCTCAGCGGCCTCGGCCCGCTCCGCGTCGCCGTCCGCTACCGCTCCAGGGAGGGCGCCGTCCTCGACACCTTCCCCTACCACCAGTCGATCCTCCACTCGGCCGAGCCCGAGTACGAGGAGCTGCCCGGCTTCGACCTCGACCTCGAGAGCTGCCGCAGCGCCGCCGACCTGCCGCGGGAGGCCCACGACTACCTCGGCTTCATTGCCGAGTTCGCCGGCGTCCCGGTGCGCCTGGTCGGGGTCGGGCCGGACCGCGAGCAGGCGATCTGGCTGGAGGGGTGAGGGGCCGGGTTAGGAGCTGCGGCCGATCGGGGTGGCTTTGGACACCAGCCATTCGCCGTTCTGCCGCCGCACCGGAACGACCCAGTCGTGGCCGTCGTTTCCGTGGTACTGGGCGTAACCGTGGCCTTCGCCGATCCGCAGGCTGACGATCGGGCCTTCGAGGTTGTTCTCGTAGCTGCCCGAGGCCGCATGCCCGAAGTAGGCGAGCGCCTGCGGGCAGGTCTTCACCCTGCCGTGGGTGACCCGATGGGCGTCGGCGGTCAGCGACTTGGCGTAGGCGGGGGCGAAGTAGCCGCAGTCCTTCGCCCACGCCTGCGCCGCCCGAGCCCGGAGCCATTTGTGGATCACGCCCGAGGCCTGCGCCCGTTCCGCGGTGGTCGCCTCCCGCCCGAAGGTCTGGACGATGTTGTCTCCGCCGCGGATCAGGAACTCGCGGGTCGGACCCTTCAGCCAGGGATAGAGGCGCGGCTGCGCGACCGTGTCCGCAGTCGAGGTGGAGGAGCCGCCGCCGCAGCCGGCGAGGACGGCCAGGAGCGCCGCCAGCGTCAACGTCAGCGCCGCCTTCGCCGCCGTTCCCATGGGGACAGGTTACCTTAAAGTCTCCAGAGCGCTCGGCCCCCGCGGGCGATCCGCTCCAGGGCTGTCGCAGGACCGCTCCTTTCCCCTGTTCGGCGGGTTTATGAACGTGGGTCGAGTGGTAGTTTGACCCGCTGAAACCCAGTTCAAAGACCAAGCTTCCATCGGCATCGACCCCGGGACGGGCAGGCCGCAAAGGAGAGACATACGGATATGCGTAAGTACCTGATGTTGACGACGGCCCTCGTGGGCCTGATCGCCGTCAGCGTCGTTGGCATTGCCAGCGCCGCGAACGGCGGGCCGGTCACGGCCGAAGCAGGGAATCTCAAGATCACGGTAGACGGCGGCTTCACCCCGACCAAGCTGCCGAAGCACAAGATGGCGCCGATCGTCTTTTCGGCGAGCGGGAAGATCCAGACCAAGGACGGCAGCCACCCGCCGGCGCTGAAGAGCGTCGAAGTCGAAACCGACAAGAACGGCTCGATCAACACCAAGGGCGTGCCCACCTGCAAGTCGGGCCAGCTGCAGTCCCGCGACACCAGGTCGGCCGAAAAGGTCTGCAAGAAGGCGATCATCGGCACCGGCACGACCAACGTCGAGATCCAGTTCCCCGAACAGAATCCGATCCCCGTCCACTCGAAGCTGCTGGTCTTCAACGGCGGCACCAAGGGCGGCAAGACGACGCTGTTCATCCACGCCTACATCACGGTCCCGACCCCGGCCGCGATCGTCACCACGGTGAAGATCAAGAAGATCCACCACGGCCGCTACGGCCTGCTGTCGGTCGCCTCGATCCCGAAGATCGCCGGTGGCAGCGGCTCGGTGACCTCGTTCAGCCTCAAGGTCGGCAACAAGAAAAAGGTTCTGTACGCGCAGTGTCCCGACGGGAAGCTGCAGGCGCACGCGACCTCGATCTTCGCCGACGGCAGCAAGCTCTCGGCGGGCATCGTCCGGAGCTGCACCGGCAAGTAGGCGCAGCCGGCAGGAGTCTCTCCTTGAGACGAGCGAAGTTCTGGAAGGGCGGCCTCGGGGCCGCCCTTCTTCTTGTCGCGCCTCCCGGAGCGCCGCGGGCCGTGAAGGAAACGATCGCCGCGACGAAGCGGATCCGCCGCCGGCCCCCCGGGAACCTCGGGCCCGCGCCGGCACCGGGGCTGGGCGGACCCGCGCAAGTTCGTCGCCCGTCATCCGGCGGGGCTGTAGCCGCGCCGGATTTGCCACTCCCGCTCTCGCCCAGTACATAGAGGCGCGCTCGAATATAGGGAGTCATCTAAACTGGCGGCGATGTCGGATGACGACGGCGACACGATGCGTACGGCGATGCTGACCGCCAAAGCACGGGACCTCGGGCCGCTGCTCGAGGAGAGTGTCGAGACGCTCGAACTCGACCTCCAGCAGACGATCGCGATGGAGAACGGTCTGCATGAGGCCTGGTTCTTCGGAGTCAAAACCGGCCACAGGATCTCGGTCGAGACCAAAATGGGCGAAGAGGGCGACCCGGCGCCGGTGCTCCTGTCGATGCAGGGCGGATTCCAGGAAGTGATGAATCGTTGCGCCGACGGACTCAACCTCACCCTCGGCGAGACGATCGCGGCCTGGCGCTACCTCGGCACCGCCTGGATCGCCGGCACCAAGTTCTGGGAAGTCGAGATCCTCGCCCGCCTGATCGAATGGCAGGAAGGCGGCTTCGACAAGGCGCTGCGGGAACTTGAAGAATAGTTTCCGCTCGCCGCCAGGGGTGCGGGAACGACTCCGGTCAACAGCTACGGGAAAACACCGCTGGGGCGCTGGGGGCGCGCAGCGGCGAAGATCTCCCGCGAGTGAGGCCCGATCACCTCGCCGCGGAATCGCTTCTCGGTTCCGTAGACCACCCAGGTGGTATCGATTTCCCCGATCTCGAGCTCCAGCCTCAGCACGTCGCGATTGGGCTCGAGGTGCTCGAGATGGGTGAGGCCGGCGTCGTAGCGGCCGGCGAGAAGCTCGGCGGCGACGATCGGCTTCGATTGGACGTCGACGATCTCCTCCCAGTCGTCGCGGTCGATGTAGCCGGCGGTCGCCGGGACGAGGCCGAGGCTCCTCGGCTTCTCCACCTCGCGCCGGCTGAGGACGGCGAGCGCCTTGGTCGGGTAGATGAAGGTGTCGACGACGAAGACCTCGCGCCAGTAGCGCTCGGTCACCTCGTGAACCCGGGGGTGGGCGCTGCACTGAACCAGGAAGGCGTCGCCGCGACCCCGGATCCTCTCGAGCCCGTCGAAGAAGTCGCCGATGAACTCGACCCGGAAGTCCTCCACGCCCTGAAAGTCCATGTAGCGCCGCACCGCCCGCTCGTGGCAGGTCCCCTCGGGACCCAGGGTGACGACGGTGACCATCAGCTAAGATTATCCTGACTGTTCAGCTCTCGCAACTTTGGGCTACCAAGCGGGTTTCTTGACATAGACCAAGTCGTACTTTAGGTTCATCTGGTGGCGCGCCAGGGACGCGTCCGGTTCGTATGAGGGGGAACGCATGAGGGCGGAGAGCAGAATCGCTACTGCGGCACCAGCCCTTCCGTCGATGTGCGCCTCCCCTCGGGCGGCCCGGCTACGACATCGCCCACCGACGCCAGCCTTGTCAATCCAAAGGGAGGAATAATGATTTCTCGAATCCACGAGAAGCTCGGCACGGCCGGCTTCGTGATCTCGATCGTCGCCCTGATCGCGGCCCTGAGCGGGGGGGCCTACGCCGCCACCAGCTCGGGCAAGCGACACCACAAGAAGAACAACGCCGGCCTCAACGGCAAGCAGAAGAAGCAGGTCAAGAACATCGCCAATAGCCAGGCGAAGAAGTACGCCAACTCCAATCCGGGCGCACCGGGAGCACAGGGCCCACAGGGCGCGGTCGGCCCGCAGGGCCCGAAGGGGGACCAAGGTCCGAAGGGGGACCAGGGCCCGAAGGGCGATACGGGACCGCAGGGCGAACAGGGACCCCAGGGTCCTCAGGGAGCTACGGGTGCAACGGGTGCGGCAGGTGCAGACGGCGCGGACGGCACCTTCAGCACCGAACCGCTCCCGCAGGGTCAGTCCCTTTACGGCGCCTTCGGATCGTCGGGCGACGAAAACGACCTCTCGCTTGCCGCGATCTCGTTCCCGATGCTGGTTTCCCCAGCGCCGACGGCGCTGGTCGAAAATGAAGAATTGGCCTGGAAGGTCGAAGATGGAGGGGTGAGCCTTTATCCAAATCCTGAACCGGCTACCCCAGAAGAAGAAGAAGAAGACGAAAACGCCTGGGGAGAATTTTGTCCCGGCAACGTCGGCGCCCCCGAAGCAGCGGCTGGGATCCTCTGCATCTACGCCGCGAAGACCGGCACGGTGTTCGGTCCGTATACTTTGTCCCTATGGACGAAGGATGAAGCCGCAAACGAATTCGGCCTTGTGCTTCCTTACGAACTCAAGGCCGACACGGCCTCGGTCCGCGGCAGTTGGGCAGTTACCGGCAGCTGATCGTAACTGCACCCGCCCTCGGGCTCGAATCCCCCGCGCGCCCCAGGCACGCGGGGGATTTCTTTTTCCCTTGCGCGAAGGAACTCGCTCTGTCCGAATATTGGTAAGCTTTTTTCTTTTTAGTCGATACAGCTATGGAGGAATCGTGGGAGCGGGAGATATCAGGAAGATCGCCCTGGCAGCAAGCGCGGTGCTCGTGTTCGCCGTGGGCTGCGGCGGGGGTGGCTCTGCCTCGTTGACCAAGGCCGAATTTGTCAAACACGCACAGTACCTCTGCAACAAGGAAAAGCAAAAGAGAGAAGAACTTCTCCAAACCGCCCTTGCCAGCGGGAAGCAGAACCCGTCCCAAAAGGAAGGGGAAAAGCTGATCCTCTCGCTCCTCAAGCCCTATGAAGCAACTACCCAGCAGCTCAAGGAATTCGAAGTCACACCAGGGGAGCGGCAGAAGGTGGACACGATCATCGAAGCAAGGGAAGAAGCGCTGGCCAAGGCCAGGGCCAACCCGGAAACCCTCTACGTCAACAACGCACCCTTCAACCACGCGGATAAACTCAGCAAGGCATACGGGCTGGCCAACTGCGTCTCCTCCTGAGAAGTCCGCAAACGCCGCGACTGTGGCAAGGCCGAGGATCTTCAGCTATTTCATTGTTATTTCTCCTCCCCGAACTTGGACGGAAGCCACAGGCGCCGAAGCGCCCGCGGCTGGTCACATCTTCTTGGCGACTGCCGAATCGACCTCTTCTCAATCGATCACCAGTTCGTGCGGATTTGTGACCTCGTAGCTGGCGATTCCTCGATCCGTGTCGGGGCAGGCGAGCTTTTTCGGTGTCAGCTCTTCAAACACGACGTTGCCCGAGAGGACCGGTTCTGTGCCGCTCGGGAGATTGGCCAAGGTCGGTGCCGCCTTCGGTGGTCGTCTTGGTGCCGTAGAGACAGCTGACGAGGCCGATCTTGATTGTCACCACGCCGCCTGTGGAGACGACTGTGCCGGTGCCGTCGCCGTTCCTCATGACGTCGAGCGTGCCAGCGTTGATGGTTGTCGTATGCAAGGTGCAGTTGCCCCAGGTGACGGTGCCGGTGCCTTCAACCCATGTCGTGCCCTGGCTTGCCGCGTCAATCGTGCCTTCACCCGTGCTTTCGGTGCATGTGCTGATGGGTTCGCCGGCTGTGTTCGTTGTACTCAAGCTTCCCTCGAAAGTAGCTTGGAGTGAGGTGATTTCTTCTCCGCTGCCGTTTGTCAGCGTGGTCGCCGAGGCCGAGGAGGCCGCGAGGGCCGTCAGGGCCATTACCGCTATCACGGCGAGGCCGAGGGTCTTCAGGTGCTTCATGTTCCGCTCCTTGACTAGATGCAGGTGGTAACTCCACCTGCCGTCCTACCACCGGTGGGGGTGTTAGTCACGAACAGCTGAGTATCTAGCGGGAGTGTGGGAACGACGGTCTGATCTGGCTCCACTCCGACGTTGACTGGAATTCCCATGTCGACCCCGGGGCCACTGCAAGTGGTGACACTCCTTCCCTCCCCGGACTATGACTGCCGGGTCACTCCGGGGCGTTCCGCGAGTAAAGGAAAGGCCGGCCGCCGAAGCGGCTGCGGCCTTTCCCCCTAACCTTCTGACGACTTGGTTCAGTCGGTCAGTTTTATTAGTTAGTCGATCACCAGTTCGTGCGGGTCTGTGACCACATAGTTGGCGATCCAGCGCGCCGTGTTGGGGCAGGCGAGCTTCCTCGGTTCCTGCTCTTCGACGATGGTGTTGATTTCGAGTGTCGCTTCTGTGCCGCTGGGGAGATCGCCGAGGCTGGTGCCGCCTTCGGCCGTCGTCTTGGTGCCGTAGAGGCAGTTGACGGGACCGACTGTGATTGTCACTACGGCGCCTGTGGAGACGACTGTGCCGGTGCCGTCGCCGTTGCTCATGACGTCGAGCGTGCCGCTGTTGAGGGTTGTCGTATCCCAGGTGCAGTTGCCCCAGGTGACGCCGCCGGTGCCTTCGACCCATGTATTGCCTTGGGTCGCCGCGTTGATCGTGCCCGAGACCGTGCTTTCGGTGCATGTGTCGATGGGTTCAGAGGCTGTGTTCGCGAGGCTGGCGCTTTCCTCGAGGGTTGCTTCGAGGGTGGTGATTTTGTTTCCGCTGCCGTCTGTCAGCGTGGTCGCCGAGGCCGAGGCCGCGAATGCCATCAGGGCGCTCGCCGCGATCGCGGCGAGGCCGAGGATCTTCAGGTATTTCATCGTTTCTCCTTGCTTCCGGCCGCCCCCCGTCCGGGGGAGCCGGATTGGTTACCGACTCCTTCTACCACTCAGTGCGTTCTGAGTCAACTATTTCTGCGTACCGGAGAGGAGGATCGGCTAGCACTGGCTCCGGGTGGAGGGGCCCGCTTCTGCATCGGGTGGACGGAAGCCACAGGCGCCGAAGCGCCCGCGGCTGGTCACATCTTCTTGGCGACTGCCGAATCGACCTCTTCTCAATCGATCACCAGTTCGTGCGGATTTGTGACCTCGTAGTTGGCGAGCAAGCGCGCCGTGTTGGGGCAGGCGAGCTTCCTCGGTTCCTGCTCTTCGACGATGACGTTGATCGCGAGTGTCGCTTCTGTGCCACTGGGGAGATCGCCGAGGCTGGTTCCGCCTGCGCCCGTCGTCTTGGTGCCGTAGAGGCAGTTGACGGGACCGACTGTGACTGTCCAGACAAAGCCTGTGGAGACGACTGTGCCGGTGCCGTCGCCGTTGCTCATGACGTCGAGCGTGCCACCGTTGAGGGTTGTCGTATCCCAGGTGCAGCCGCCCCAGGTGACGCCGACGGCGCCTTCGACCCATGTCGTGCCTTGGGTCCCCGCGTTGATCGACCCCGAGACCGTGCTTTCGGTGCATGTGTCGATGGGTTCGTCGGCTGTGTTGGTTGTAATCAAGCTTCCCTCGAGGGTCGCTTCCAAGGTGGTGATTTCTTCTCCGCTGCCGTTTGTCAGCGTGGTCGCCGAGGCCGGGGCCGCGAACGCCATCAGGGCCGTTGCCGCAACCGCGGCGAGGCCGAGGGTCTTCAGGTGCTTCATGTTTCTCTCCTTGACTAGATGGAGGTGGGTTATTTCCACCTGCCGTCCTACCACCCGTGGGGGTGTTAGTCAAGAACAGCTGAGTATCTAGCGGGAGTGCTTCGAGTGGCGCCTGCGGTGCTTGGCGCAGCGGGTGCGGATCGCGGGGCCGGCGCTCTGCACGCGGCCGTTTTGACCCTTCAGGGTGAGGCGGGCGCGGTGTCGGCGGCGGCAGAGGTCGACCGAGTTTTCGATCAGGCCGCGCTTGCCGCCGAAGAAGGAGAGCTTGACCCGGGCGAGGGGGGCGTCGGGGATGTGGAGGAAGCGGACCCGCACCCGCGAGCTTTCCGGGCCGGTCTTGACCGAGTCGATGTAGCCGACCTGGACGATGTGGAGGGCGCCGTCGAGGTCGACGACGATGTCGGGGAGTTCGCGCGCGCCGCCGTTGCTTCGGAAGTAGATCGGGCCCGAGAGCGGCTTGCCCAGCAGCGGGCTGTAGGCGATGGCGTGGCCGAGGATCGACTTCTTCGGGCAGCGATCTTCGTTGAACTGCACCCGGGTGCAGGGGGTGCCGATGTGGGCGTTGTCGATGAACTCGCCCGCCGGCAGCAGGGTGATCGCCGCCCGGGTGTTCGCCTGGTGGGGCTTCTGGGTCAAGACCGCGCTGACCGCCGGGTTGCCGGTGCGCTTGGTCTGGCCCCGGAAGAGGAGCTTCAGGTGGGGCTTGTAGGGGAGCTTGGCGCAGTCGGTCGCCTGGAAGCCCACCTTCGGATCGGCGCTGCGGCCGTCGGTGGCGGTCACCGTGGCCGAGATCGACTTGGTCTCGCAGCTGGTCGGGTTCAGGGTGAATTGCGGGCGGTCGACCGAGACGTGGATCGCCCGGTAGGAGACCGGCACCCCTTCGAGGATCTGGGGCAGCGGGTCGGTGCGCACGGTGGCAAGGGCGGTTTCGGGGTCGACGTAGAGGCCGGCGCGGGTCACCACGGTGCCGAGGTCGAAGGGCCCGGCCTGGGCGGGGACCACCGCCACCGCCGAGTAGGGCGCTCCCTTGTAAGGGCCGGCGAGGTAGACCGCGGTCGGGGCCTTGCCGGGCTGGGGGACCCACAGCGGCGAGGAGCCGTAGCCCGCGGCGACGGCCACCGAGCCGATCGCAGAGCCCTGCGGGCAGGCCCCCGACGCCGCCTCGGCCTCGGGACAGAGCGCCACCCCGGCGAGCTTTGCCAGAAGGCCCTGGGGCAGGTGGATGGCGATGCTCTGAGGCTCGGATTCCCCGTCTGCCCTGGTCAGGGTGAAGCTGAGGGGCGAGAAGCTCCCGGCGGCGGGGTTCGAGGTGCCGGCCACCAGGCCCGGCGAGAAGCCCTCCTTGCCGCAGCCCGAGCTGACCTGCATCGGGGTAAGGCCCTGCGAGGCCGCTCCGCCCGACCAGGGATCGAAGCGGTAGGCGGTCTGGTAGGTGCCGCAGGCAGCGGGGGTGGAGAGCGGCGCGTAGGCGCCGCCGAAGACGTGCAGCTTCAGGGCCGAGAAGGGGACTTCGGGGTTGCCGCCGAGGGCCGGGATGCCTTCGAAGCGCGTGGTCAGCTGCCCGGTGAGCGGGTTCGCCTCGATCTCGGCCGGCAGCTTCAGGTGCACGCCCTCTTCGTCGGTGACCAGCCAGAAGGCGAACAGGTGCCCGGGTGAGGGGGTGCGTTGATAAACCGCGCCGTGAAGAGGTTCTTCGAGAGCCGGGACGTCGACTTCGGCAGAGCCGATCTTTGCCGCGGACGGGCAGTGGGAGGCTTCGTCGCGGCCGAAGCCGACCTGGACTTCGCTGCAGCCCGCAAGGCCCGCGCCGGCGGCAGGGTTGATAGCGATTCCCTCGGGGAGGGAGACGACCGCCGAACGCAGAGTCGAGGTGGCAACGCCCTGCGGGGTTTCGTCCTGAGGAATTTCAAGGGTTGCGTCCAAGCCGGTGGGTGCTGCGGCTTCGGGATTGGTGAGGGTGGTGGTGAAGCGGGGGCCGAAGGCGAGCTTGGAGCAGCCGACGATCTCCGGGAAGGGCACCGTTTTCGTCGAGGGTAGGTCAGGCCGCTGGTAGCTGGTAGCGGTGATCGAGAGCTGCCGCGAGCGCGCGCAGCCGGTGGGGTTGGTCATAAACGGCTTGGCCGGAGCTCCGAAGGGCAGCCCGCCGACAGGTTTTTCGTCGTTGAAGGCTTCGGCGGGCGTGAGGCGTTCTTCGTCGTGGGAGGGATCGGCGGGGACCCCCCAGAGGGTGGTGGCCGCGGCCAAAAGCCCCGAGGCCGAGGGCGCCCCTTCGACGGTGGCGACGAGGCTGTAGTCGACGGGGTCGACGCGGACGTTGACGAAGGTCGGATAGAGGGCGGCGAAGAAGGCCAGGCGGGCGACGATCTCCCCGCCGGGGGGCTCCATGTTGTAGATCGGCTCGGTGAAGGTGCCCGAGGGCGAGCCGCTCACCGTGACTTCGGCGATGCCGACCTGCGACTGCAGGGGGCATTCGCTTTCTTTGGGCTGATTTCCGAACTGGGAGATCGAGCAGGGCTGGAAGTTCTGCGGGTTGCCGATCAGCCCCGGCGGCAGATGCACCGCCACGTCGCGGGTGTTCGCGTAGGGGGTTTCCCCTTCGGGGCTGGTGAGGCGGAAGGAGGTGGTGAAGTCGGGGTGGGCGCCGGCCTGGCGGGATGAGAGCGAGGCCGAGGCCGATTCGATCGCGTATTTGTCGAATTCTTCTGCCCCGAGCGCCGGCGCCGCTGCGGCGCAGTAGACGGCGAGGCAGAGGCCCCCCAGGGCGGCGATTCTTATTGCGGTTCTCATCGGCGGGCCCCCTTCCTCCCGTGGCGGGCTCCTCGGCCGCGGTGGTGGTGGCCGTGGCGCTTTTTGCGGTGGCGCTTGACGCAGCGGGTCTTGCCGGCGCGCTTTGCCCGCCGCTTGCCGCGCGGGCAGCGGCGCGGCTTGGCGACGTTGCCGCTGGGACCGGTCGCCTGGCTGGCGGGCGTCGGCAACGAGGGAGCGGCCGAGACCGGGTCACGGCAGATCTGGGAGCCGAGGCAGCCCTCCTGGAGCGGTTCGGCAAAGCCGCCGCCGACCCGGGCGTCGTAGATCGACTGGGTCTGTTCGGCATCGGCGCCGACCAGCAGGTCGGAGCTGGCGATGAAGACGTCGTCTCCGGTATCCGAGGCGCCGTAGAGGTAGTCGTCGTGGGCGCTGTGGCCGGAGGAGACGAGGTAGATGCAACCGCCCGCCTGCGCGCAGCTGCCCACTCCCCGGGCCTCCCACTCGTAGACGTCCTGGAGGCGATCGGTGTCGGCGAGGACAAGCGCTTCGGAGGATTGGAAGAAGGCGCGCTGCCCGTCGGAGCGCAGGTTGGAGGCCAGGGTGTATCCGTTCAGCGGTTGCGGGCCTACCTGTCCTTCCAGGAGCGACTGCAGCGAGGCGTCGCTGCCGGCCGGCGCGCCGGTCGGGTTGCAGGAGAGGCAGGTGAGGCTGTTCTCGGCGGCGCTGTAGCGATAGACCTCGACGTGGCCGGACGGGTCATAGCCGGTCAGATCCGCCCGCGACTGGAACAGCAGGGTGGAGCCGTCGGGGGTGGTGCGCGAGGGGTCGTAGGCGAGCTTTCCTTCGCTCACATCGCGGATCCAGCGCCCCAGGATGACCGGGTCGACTTCTCCTGGGTTGCCTTCAACGTCTTCTTTGGCGACGGTCGCCACGAAGGAGATCTGGCCTTCGACGGAGCGGTAAAGGTTCTCCGCGCCCGGTGCGGCGAGCCCCCCCCGCGGGTTGGGCTCGGCGGTGAGGACCGAGGGAGAGAGGAAATAGGCGACCCGGCCCCCGGCGGCGATGTCAACCACGACTACGTCACCCGAGGCCGAGAACCCGATCGGCCCCGAGCCGATGTCGTAGGCCTTGAGGTCGCCGCCCTGCAGGTAGAAGACACGCCGCCCGCCGGCCGCCACCCCGGCGAATTCGACGCCGCCGGCGATCGTGTAGGTGGCTTTGTCTTCGTAGCGCAGGTAGAGGGATGAGCCGATCTCGAAGGCGACACCCCGGCCGTCGACGGAGGTGCCCATGTATTCGGCGTCCTGGCCGGCGGCGGGAGTGATGTTCCCCGGCAGCAGCGAGACCACGTGGGTGACTTCGTCGGGGGTTCGGTCGTAGATCGCCGCGGTGCCGTCGGGGGGCGCGTTGGGCTCCAGCTGGACCGCCGGAGCGGGATGGGTGGAGCCGTGCTTGCTGACGAAGACGATGTGGGCGCCGTCCTCGGCGATCAGCGTGACGAGGGCCTGGGGATCGACGCCGAGGCTGCCGCGCCCGGCGAGGGCCGAGTGGCCGTCGGGGTAGCGCACGTAGATGGTGTGTTCCCCGATCGCGGCGCTGCCCTCCAGTCCGCCGGCATCCCAGAGCGAGTAGCCCTGGTCGGGGGACGGGCTTCCGGGCAGCGGGTCGACCGACTGCCCGCCCGTGGGGCCGGTGGGAACGGTGCCCCAGCCTTGCGGGCCGCGGCTTGCCAGGTAGGAGTCGCCGCCCAGCGAGCCGGTGCCTTCTGAGCCGGGCAGGGTTCCGCCTTCCATCCGGAAGGAGACACGGTCGCCGCCCGGTGAGGCGACGCGGCTGAGGAAGTAGGGGCCGAGGCGGCCGGGGCCGGTGGGGGCGCGGGCGTTGGTCGCGGCGGGGGTGACGAGCTCATAGGCGCGGCAGTCGGGCAGCGGCGCCGAGAGCCCGACCCGGAAGGGGTCGTTGGGGCAGCTCGCCGCCGCGGTCGGGGCCGGGTACGTCGTGAAGCCGCCTTCGGCTTCGTCTTCGCCGATCGAGTTCGACACCGCGACGCGGAAGCGGTAGGCGGTCGCGGGCTGAAGGCCGGCGGCGAGGCCGGAGATCTTCTGGTCTGCTTTGGCGGCCGCCAGGGTGCCGGAGGCCGCCACCTGGGCGCCTTCGAAGCCGTGAGCCTCGAAGCTTGCCCGGGTGGTGTATTCGAGGGACCAGGAGGTGGCGTCCTGGCAGGGGTTGACGGTCGCCGTCAGCTTCGCCTCGGAGTCGCCGACTTCTTCGAAGCCCGCTTCTTCCACTCGCGGCGCGCATTTGGCGCTGACCGAGAACGCCAGCGAGTGGCCGATCCCCGACTGGCCCAACGGCAGGTAGAGATAGCCGCGGTTGGGGCTTTCGGCGCCGTTGTCGACGGTCAGCTTGGCGGCAAGGTTGCTGTTTTTGACCCCCCTGTTTTCGATCGCCTGCAGGTAGCTGCCGTCGGCTTCGAACTCATAGACCTTTTCGCTCGCTTTTTCCCCCCCGTCGAAGACGAAGAAGTCGCCGCTGTCTTCTTCTGCCGCGACCGCCGTTTCGCCGTGCCATTTGGTCGCCGGCGTCGTCGTGCCGTCGACGCTCAGGACCAGGGCGTGGGGGGCTTCCAGTTCGAAGGCCAGGATCAGCGGTTTGCCCGTCCCTTCTTCCGTGCCGTTGACATAGATGCGCTTTTGGGCGACATCGATCGCCAACCCGACGCCGTTGCCGTGGATTTCCCCTTGGCCGATCTTTTCGACGAAGCTGTTGCCTTCTTCGGCGGAGGTCAGCTCTCTTACTGACCCCCCAACGTTGATGAACAGGTGGTCTTCGGGGCCCACCGCCAGGTTGGTCGCGCCGGCGAAGTTTTCCGACACTTCCGTCGGCGGGTCCGGGTAGGCGATCCGCGGCGGGTCGGCTTCGGGTTCGTAGGGTTCGGGCTTGTAGCGGTGCACGACTTCGTAAACGGCATGGCGATCGAAGACGTAGAGGTAGCCCTTGCTGTCGACCGCGACCGAGATAGGCCCCTGCGGATCGGGGACTTCGGTGACGAAATGGCCGCTGCTGTCGAAGACATCGATAACCCCTTCTTCTCCTTCTTGCGCTGCCCCGAAGGTGGCCACGTAGAGGTCGCCGTGGGGGTCGGTGGCGACCGCTCGGGGCCTGACGAGCGGAGAGGCCGGGTTGGGGCCCGCGGGGCAACCTGGGTCGGGGACTTCGTCGACGGGAGTTGCGGGCGAACTGGAGCAGTCGCCGGTCAGCGAGAGGACCGGTTCGAAGAGGTGCGGTTCGGCGGCCGCGGCGCTCGAGGCGCCGGTGAGGATTGCGCAGATCAGCGCTATCGCCAAAGCCGGGATTAATCCCATCGCCCTGCGTCCCCTCATCATCCCTCCCGTTGTTGCAGTCGTGCCGCCCGCGGCTCCCTGACTCTCCCCGGTTTGGGCAAACCTAGTGTCTGGCGCTGGTCTTGTCAAGGAACTGATGTAGTACCGATAAAGGGGGACCGCAGGCGCCGAAGCGCCTGCGGTCCCCCCTCTACAGCTTCTGACGACTTGGTTCAGTCGGTCAGCCCCAGTAGTTAGTCGATCACCAATTCGTGCGGGTTTGTTACCACGTAGTTGGCGATCCAGCGCCCCGTGTTGGGGCAGGCGAGCTTTTTCGGTTCCTGCTCTTCGACGATGACGTTGATCGCGAGTGTCGCTTCTGTGCCGCTGGGAAGCAAGCCGAGGTCGGTGCCGCCTTCAGCCGTCGTCTTGGTTCCGTAGAGGCAATCGATGCCCGCGACATTGATTGTCACTACGGCGCCTGTGGAGACGACTGTGCCGCTTCCGCTTCCGTTGCTCGTGACGTCGAGCGTGCCGCCGGTTTCGGTTTTCGTAGTCCAGGTGCACCCGCCCCAGGTGACTTCGCCTTTACCGGAGACAGTTTCGGCGCCCTGGTTTTCAACCGCCCCTTGAACCGTGCTTTCAGTGCATTTGTCGATGGGTTCTGAGTTTGTGTTCGTGAGGTTGGCACTTCCCTCGAGAGTGGCTTCCAGGCTGGTGATTTCGTGTTTTTCACCGTCTGTCAGCGTGGTCGCCGAGGCCGAGGCCGCGAACGCCATCAGGGCCGTCGCCGCGATCGCGGCGAGGCCGAGGATCTTCAGGTACTTCATGTGATTTCTCCTTTTCCCGGCGCAGGCTGCGCCGGTCCGTGTTTCTGGCCAGGAGCCCGATTTGCTCCTGACACGACAGTTCCTAACATGGGAGTTCCTAATAGTCAAGTGTTTAGCGTTTAAACAGACAAGTCAGGGAAGCTTTGGGCGCGGCTCCGCCCGCCGCTCCTCGCGGTCCGAGCCAGAAATGAGTAAGCTGGCGTACCTGTAGAGGAACGAGACCGGGGCTATTTCGGGGCAAGAGCATGGGTCGGATCGTGTTGACCAACCTGATCAGCCGGGACGGGGTGGTCGAGGACCCGTTCGGACTGGAGGACTTCGAGCACTCGGGCTGGGCGCTCGAGTTCGACCAGGGCGAGGACGGGCGGCGGATCAAAGTCGACGAGTCCTTCGACGCGGCCGCCATGCTGTTCGGTCGCACGACCTACGAAATGTTCCTGCGCCACATGCGCAGCACGGCGGACGACTTCGGCTTGGCGCGGCGGCTGGAAGCGAAGCCGAAGTTCCTCGTCTCCTCGACCATCGAGGAGCCGGAGTGGTTGAACACGACCCTCCTGCGGGGGGACATCGTCGACGCGGTCGCGATGCTGAAGGACGTGATCGAGGGGGACATCATCGTCTCCGGCAGCGTCAGCCTCGCCCGCCTCCTCTTTGGCAGCGGCGTCGTCGACGAAGTGCGCCTGATGATCTACCCGCTCGTGCTGAACGAGGGCCTGCAGCTCTTCGACGAGAGCGTGCCCCCGCAGCCGGTCCGGGTCGCCCGCGCCGAAACCGTCGGCCACGGCATCTGCTACGTGGTCATGGAGCCGCGCGAGCCCGAGTCGGGCGAGGTCTACTAAACCTTCCTCGCCGCCACGAAGACCTCGAACTGCGCCTCGGTCGGTTCCTTCGGCCGGCCGTTGCCGTGGAAGACGCGCTCGAGGGTCATGCCGACGGAGGCGTAGAGGTCGCGGAGCTCCTCGACGCTGTAGAGGCGCTGGCGGAATTCGATCCGCTTGTCGAGGTTCTCTAGGGGCTCGCCGAACTTGAGGGGGATCATCGCGCCTTCCATGTAGCGGTCCTTCTTGTTCCAGCGGTGCTCGACGAGTTCGACCATGGAGGAGCTGGGGATCCAGGAGCGCTGGGGGAGGTGGGCGCGGGCGTAGAGGACGTTGGGGACCTGGACGAGGTTCTGGCCGCCGGGCTTGAGGGCGCGGGAGATGACCTCGAAGGTGCGGTGGTTCTCCTCGTCGGTCTCGAAGTAGCCGACCGCGCCGTCGTTGAGGTTGAGGACGATGTCGAACTCGGCGTCGTAGTCGAGCCGGCGCAGGTCGCCCTGGACGAACTCGGGCTCGAGGCTCTCGGCCTCGGCGTCGCGGCGGGCGATCTCGACCAGCTCGGCGCCGATCTCGACGCCGACGACGGAGAAGCCGCGGCGGACAAGCTCCAGCGAGTGGCGGCCGGTGCCGCAGGCGAGGTCGAGGATCCGCTCTCCCCCCTCGGGGCGCAGCATCGTCAGCGCCCGGTCGATTTCCGAGCCGGTGCGCTCGGTCCAGGCCATCTCGGCCGACATGCCGGTGAAGGCCGTCGCGTACCAGTCCTGCGGAATCTCGTCTTGAAGAAACGCTCATCTCATCTCCTCGCCCCGTTTGCGCAGCAAAGCTTAAAAGATCAAGATAGGTGGTGCCTGCGGTGCTCCTTCGCGGAAGAAGGCACTTGGCTTCCAGGGCCAAACCGGCTATAAAGGAGCGGGTTCGATTACAGCGAGGGACTTCGAACGCAGGAATGGCTTTGGGTAACCACAAGCTCGCCTCGGCCGGCCTGGAGCGACCGGAGCACTGCTTCTGGCGCGACATCTGGAAGGCCGCGCCCCTGGACGCTGTGCGCGAGGCCGGGGTGGAGATGCGGTGGTTCGGGCCGCTGCTGGCGACCGCCTTCGCCAGACTGCCCGAGGCGCCGCTGCTGAACGTGATCCGGGGCGCCGGCGAGCCGGGCGCCACCCGGGACGGCTACCTCGACGAAGCGGTCGAGTGGATGCAGGACTGGGGCGTCGACTTCCTGCTCCCGGTCGCCTCGGCGCGGCCCGGGGCGGCGGAGGCGGAGGCGTGGCTCAACTGGCACGGCTACGAGCAGCGCAACGTCTCGCGCAAGTACGTGCGGCGGGTGGCGGGACCGCGCCTGGAGGACGTCCCGGAGGTCGAGGTCGTCAAGCTCGAGCCGCTGGAGACCGAAGGGATGAGCTGGCTGGCGGCCCAGGGCCTGGGCCTGCCGGACTTCTCGAGCTTCCTCTTCTGCGACCTGCCCGAACTCCCGGGCTGGCACTGCTACTCCGGCTGGGTCGACGGCCGCGAGGTCGCCTGCGGCTCGATGCTGATCGTCGACCAGGTGGCCGTGCTCGGCCTCGACGCGACGGCCCCGGAGGCCCGCGGGCGCGGCTGCCACCGGGCCCTGGTGCGGCGCCGGCTCGCCGACGCCGAGGCGGCCGGATGCCACACCGCGGTGGCGAGCGCCTTCGACCTGCCCGGGGGCGAATCGGCCACAGGCCTGAGCCTGCGGAGGGCCGGGTTCGTCCAGGCCTACCGCAGCGTCGGCTGGCAGCAGCCGCTGCAGAGCCGACCGATCGACAGCTACGCCTGGCTCAACTGAGAGCCGGCCGAGGAAGGCTCAGTCGGCCTGGCCCCGCCGTTCCTCGCGGCGGTGGCGGCGGATGAGCGGGGCGACGTAGCCGATCAGGGCGCCGATCGCGACCGCGACCAGGATGACGACGATCAGCGGTGCGTTGAAGCTGGCGAAGAGGACTTCGAAGCTGACCTCCTGCGAGTTCTGCAGGGCGACGACGAGGACGAGAACGACGAGGACGCCGACGAGCCAGGCGCGCCAGTTGACCGGCTTCCTCTCCTGGGGCATGGGACGATGCTAATCGGTGGGCTGGCGCTCAGGGTGAACGGCACACGTCCGCCAGTCGAAGTCCTCGGGGAGAGCCTTTAGGAGGTCGCCGCACGTCTCGCCGCTGCCCTTCACGGGTTCGTAATCCGGGCGGACGTGCCTTCCCACCACAACCAGCGCAACCTTCTCGGCTCCGCCGGTCAGGAGAGCGTGGGCGGCCGATTGAGCGTGACCACCCGTGGCCCAGGTGTCATCGAGGAGAAGGACAGAGCTTCCCGAGAGATCAGTCGTCGCCGTAAAGCGGTTGGGAGCGAACCCTCGGCCCTGAACCTCCCCGGTGGGCGCGAGGACACGGCGCAGCCGGGGGGCAATCGGTTCGATCCAGCTGGCGAGGGCCGCAAACGGCGACTCCGCCTCCCGATCCGGATTGCTCGATGGCACGAGGGTGACGACATCGAAATGTTCAGCTCCTGCCGCATTTGCCACGCAGTCCTCGTGTTCCCGGAGGAAGCGCCAGAGGATCGCGGCGATCCGGGCGGAGTCATGCCTGCGGATCGCGCGACTGCCGCCGTCCTTGTAGTTGCGCAGAGCGAGATGTATTTGCCCGAGATGCTCGCTGTAGGTGATCGGAACCACCACGTCCAGGGCCTCGGGCTGAAACCCGCATTTGAAGCACGTCGGGTATTGGGGATCGACGAAGCCTCGGCAGACCCGACAGATGCCCGGCGCCACCGGCTCGATGTTGCGCATCGCGCGCTGATAGGTCTCGCTGGCCTCATCTACTCCAAGTGCCATTGAGGCAAGGCTACGGCGTCAGAACGAGCTCGTCTGCGTAAAGCCGCTCAAGGTGCTCTGCTATCTCCGAGCCGGTCTCGACTACGTAGGTTCCAGGTCGCTCGTTCGCGTAGGTCTGAGCCCACTGGTGACGAAGCAGGGACGGGAGGAGGAAGACCGGCCTGCCGTGCTCGACGGCGAGTCGCGCCTGCATTCGCGCTCCACTCTTGTTTCCGGCCTCGACAACCACGGTGGCGCGCGCGAATCCGGACATAACAGCGTTGCGCTGCGGAAAGGTCCAGCGCCTTGCTTCCTGACCAGGCCAGAACTGGGAGAGCACCGCGCTCTCACGGCCTAGCCGATCCTGTAACTCGGCGTTTTGAGTTGGGAAGTGGTGTCGCAGCCCGGTCCCGATTACAGCGATCGTTCGCCCGCCGGCCGCGAGAGCCGCTCGATGGGAGGCGGTATCGATTCCGGCCGCCAGTCCGCTGACGATCACGTAGTCCTGGGAGCTCAGATCGCGGACGATCTCGGCGGCCTTGCTCAGTCCCTCGCTCGAGGCTTTCCGACTTCCCACCACGGCGATCGACCGATCGTCGCCCGGGCTCAGCTCGCCGCGTACGAATAGCGCCGGCGGGCGGTCGTGCACCATGCGCAGGTTCATCGGGTAAGCGCTGTCGAGAACAGTGATCAGCCGGATTCCTTCACTCTCGTAGCCGATCACCCGCTCTTCCAAGTCGTCGAGCGTGACCTCGACGTGTTCCACGGCGAAGAGACGCGGGTTCCCCTGCTCGCCAAGACTCTCGAGCAGGGCCAGCGCACTCCCCTCCTCCTCAATGGCGCCTGCAAGCCGGTTCCACTGCGTGCGCCTCCGTGCAATCAGGGCAAGGACTGCGGCTCGCTCCCTAGTGCTGACCAGTGACTCGGTGCCGAACATATGTTCGTATCTTAGCTCGCCCACGGGACCAACGTAGCGACCCGATGGTCTCGCCTGGACCGGACAGACGCCGTCGAAGCCGCGTTCACCGAGACTAAATCGGCTGCGGCTCCTCCTCCGCAGCGAACTGCACCTGCAGCTCGGCCGGCTGCGGCTCGCGCAGGACGAAGACCGCGATCGCGACGGCGATCGCCGCCAGGATCGCGCCGACGAGATAGGCGACGTGGTAGCCGGAGGTGAGGGCCGAGGCGAGGCTGTGGCCGTCGGAGAGCAGCGACTTGGTGCGCTCGCCCGAGAGGGTCGCGAGAACGGCGAGGCCGATCGCGCCGCCGACCTGCATGCTGGTGTTGACGAGGCCGGAGGCGAGGCCGGCGTCGGCGGGGGTCGCGCCCGACATCGCCAGGGTCATGATCGCCGGGAACGAGGTGCCGACGCCGACGCCGATCAGCAGGAACGGCGGCAGCAGGTCGGTCAGGTAGTTCGCGTCGACCGGGGTGCGGGCGAAGAGGAGGAGGGCGACGACGACCATGCAGACGCCGGGGATCAGCGTCGTGCGCGGGCCGAAGCGCATGATCAGCCGTTCGGAGAAGCCGAGCGAGAGGGTCCCCATCACCAGCGTCGTCGGCAGGAAGGCGAGGCCGACCCTGAGCGGGCTGTAGCCGAGCACCCGCTGCAGGTAGAGGGCGCCGAGAAAGAACATCCCGAACATGCCGGCGACGAGCAGCGCCTGCAGGACGTTGGCGCCGGCGACGTTGCGCGAGCGGAAGAGGCGCAGCGGCATCAGCGGGTTGGCGATCCTCGCCTGGCGGCGGATGAAGAGCGCCAGCAGCGCCAGGGAGACGGCGCCGAGGATGAAGATCCGGGTGTCGCTCCAGCCCCAGGCTTCGATCCGCAGGATCGTGAAGACGCCGAGCATCAGGGCGCCGGTGATCAGCCCCGCGCCGCGGAAGTCGGCTCCCTCGCTGAGGCCGATCCCGCGCGGGTCGGCGACCAGGCGGGTCGCCAGGTAGCCGGTGGCGAGCCCGATCGGCAGGTTGATGATGAAGATCCAGTGCCAGCTGATCGCGTCGGTGAGGACGCCGCCGAGCAGCAGGCCGATCGACCCGCCGGCGGAGGCGACGAAGCCGTAGACGCCGATCGCCCTCGCCTGCGCGCCCGGCTCGGGGAACATCGTCACGATCATCCCCAGGATCACCGCCGAGGCCATCGCCCCGCCGATCCCCTGGACGAAGCGCGCGCCGACCAGCATCTCCTGCGAGACCGAGGCGGCGCAGAGCAGCGAGGCGCCGGTGAAGATCGCCAGGCCGACGAGAAAGACGCGGCGCTGCCCGAGCAGATCGCCCATCCGCCCCGCCAGCAGCAGCAGGCCGCCGAAGGGGATCATGTAGGCGTTGACGACCCAGGCGAGGTTGGCCTGGGAGAAGCCGAGGCTGTCCTGGATCGTCGGCAGGGCGACGTTGACGATCGTCGCATCGAGGACGATCATCAGCATCCCCGCGCAGAGGACGTAGAGGGCGAGCCAGCGGGTTTTGTCGGGCGCTTCCACGGGTAGGTCCCGCACCTTAGCGAGGGCGGGTGCCAGGGCCGACGCGTTGCCTTTTCCCGACTAATGGGTACCTATGGGTCACCGCGGCGAAGTCCCACACGCGCGGACCTGAGGAGCTGCCTGCAGAACTCCTGAGGGCCCTTCATTCCGCGCTCTGGACCGCTCCGCCTCTCAACCGCAACCATTGAATGCCAATGACGGACCTAATGTGTCAATCGCTGCCAAAATCTCCGGTTGAGTAGACGAAGATTCCTACCAGGGTGGCAAGCGGAGTCAGCACCGCTACCAGCCCCTCCCATTGTTTCCCTTTGTAAATCAGCCACATCCCGCCGACGATTATCACGAGGGCCACGAGGAAGGCCATCCACTGCCCGCGGCCTCGCGCCTTGGCATCGGAGCGAAGCATCTCCCTCTCTTGCGAGTGCCGGTGCTCCTCCTCCCGCTCAGCCATGCCGAGGATCCTGTCGGCCGCCCCCGGCGCCGACCGCTCAAACTGCTCGAGGGCAGCTGGAGGCGGCAATGGCCCAGACCATTGGCCGGCCACCACCCGCTCGCTGCCACTGCCTTCAGCGGCAGGCCGTTCGTGCGGTTCGGGCGGGCTTCCGCCTGAGATGACCTCTCCCTCCACCCAGGGGAACCTAACCGCTTGGGAGCTCTACGTGCTCTAGCTCGGTACGTTCGAAGTTATGGACGGCCTTGTGGAGGTCGGCCCCGACGGCGCACCAATCGCCGTAGATGGCCAGCGCATTGGCACGATTGGCCGGTAGCTCCCGGATGCGGTAGTAGGTGGTGTGACGCCAAAGCCGCGTAACGCCGAGGAAGTCGACAACTCCACCCAGACCTGCGACGAACGCGCGTCTGCGGCTTGGAAGCTGGCGGTCACAGACGAATGACGGCGCATGCCATTCCGGTGACTCCAGGCTCCGATCCGACACCCTGGCAGGAGAGTGCCGAACGTGCTCGACCCACGAGAAGTCCAACTCCTGGTCATAAATTGCCTGCGGCACTCGGCTCATACTAGTAGGCCCTTACCCCTCCCCTGCTCGTCTAATCGGCCAGATACAGACGTTGCGCCCGCGCGGGGCGATGGCGTCGATCGTCGGGATCGGCCGGCGGAGGCGACGAAGCGTCGGCAGGGCGACGTTGACGATCGTCGCATCGAGGACGATCATCAGCATCCCCGCGCAGAGGACGTAGAGGGCGAGCCAGCGGGTTTTGTCGGGCATATCCAAGGCGGTGTTGCACCTTAGCGAGAGTTCGAGATCTGACAGTCGGGTTGCGGTTTTCCAGACTCCTGGGTACCTAAAAAGATATGGAGCTCTACATCGCGCGGGCCGGGGAGACTTGCGCCGCCGGTGCCTCGACCGCGGATGTAATGCGACTGCTCAGCGGCGGCGCGGCCGGGGCGATCCTGATGGCGCTCGGCGAAGGGCCGCTGCGGACGAAGAAGCTGACCGAACGGGTGCCCGGCTACACGCCGCGGACGATCTACCGCCATGTGGCCAGGCTGGCCGAGATGCAGGTGGTCGAGCGCGAAGAGGAGCCGGGAGTGCCCTCGAAGGTAGTGCACACACTTACCGAGGACCGCGGGCAGGAGCTCTACGAACTCGTCAACCGCTACGCCGACGCCGCCCTTGTGCGCCTGCCCGACGGCCGGATCGACGCCCAGGCGTGGGCCTCGCTGGGCCTCCTCGCCGACCTCTGGGAGGCGGGAATGGTCGAGCGCCTGGCCTGCGAACCGATGTCGCCGACCGAGCTGGCCCAGGGGCCGCACGGGCTCAGCTACCATCAGGTCAACCGCCGCGCCGGACTCTTCAACACCGCTGGCTTGGTGCGCGAGTGGCGGGGTCCGGGGCGCCGGCACCGCTACGCGCTGACCGAGAAGACGCGCAGGGCGATGGGCCTCGTAGTAGGTATCGGGCGCTGGCGCCACCGTCACGTCGTCGGCAAAGCCGAGGAGGGGATGAGCGCCCCGGAGATGGCGACCGTCCTGCGGACGGCCCTGCCGCTTTGCACACTGCCCGCGCATGCTGGAAAGCGCCTGAAGCTGTCTGTGCTGGGCAGCGAGGCCTCCCGCGACGACGAGGTGGTCTGGGCAAACGTCGAAACGACGGGATCGGTGCACAGTTGTGCAGAAGGAGGCGGGCGGATCCATGCATGGGCTAGCGGCGGCGTCGAGCAATGGGTGCCACTGGCCATCAGGGGTGACCTGACCAGGTTAGAGATGGGGCACGAGAAACAGCTTGTAGCCGACTGCCTGCACCAGCTATGGGAGCTATTGTGGTCGCTGACTTCCCCGGGGGTAAGTGGGTTATTGCGCAGCCACCAGAGACATAGTCAGCCACCTGAGATGCGGCTTGAGGGATAGGCTGCGCCTCGGACAGCCAAGTGGAGGTCGTCCGAGGCGCAATTATCGCCGTTACTTAGCCGTAACTGCCCAGCTGCCGAAACCGTAACCTTCCTTTTCCGCTTCGGTCGCGAATTCCATAGTCAATCCGCTGGTTCGATCAACGGTATAGAAGCTCACAAACCTGGGGGCATGACTGGCGCCTTCTCCGGCGCTCACCACTTCTCCGGCGTAGACACACACCGCTCCAGGAGCAGCTTTTGGTTCATCTACGGTTCCCGGGCAATCCGTAGTGGAAGGTTCACCAGGACCGATCCAGTTTTCGCTCGTGCTGAATTCATTGACGGTAGGAACACGAAGGGGAAAACTGATCGTAGTGAGGGCCCCCAAAGTCCCAACGGTAGTGGAACCGCCGCCGCCAGAAAGTTCAACTTCAGCGGTCCCTCTCGCAGCAAATGACCAGAGACCCGTGGACGTTTGTTCCGAGGGCAATGAGGTTTCCGTGGGTCCCGCAGGGCCTTTTTCGCCCCGCAGTCCAGGTTCGCCCTTCGGGCCTTGGTCGCCCTTCGGGCCTTGGTCGCCCTTCGGGCCTTGGTCGCCCTTCGGGCCCGCGGGGCCTGCGGACCCAGGGGAGCCCGCCTTACCGTACTTCTTGGCGTACTTCTTCGAGTACTTGTTGGAGAACTTATTGGCGTACTTTTTGATTTCCTTCTTCTCCCTGCCGTTTACGCCGTGGCTGGCCGCGTAGGCTCCGCCGCTCAAGGCGGCGACAAGTGCCACGATTGCGACGACGAAGCCGGCGGTGCCAAGCCTCTCATGGATGCGTCTGAACATCTAACCCTCCCTGTTCTTACTCTGACCGGCAATGCGGTCGTTTCCCATTGACAACACTGTGTTGAAGTCGTAAGCACCCCCCGGCCCTATGGGGCGTGCGAGCAGGCAGTCGGTTCGTGCTGTCTTACGAGTTGGTCGGCGCTTCGGAACAGATTTTCGGTTTCGCTGACCACCGGGTGGCGACCTGCGTCAGCGTTTTCGATTGCCTGTTTCAGCTTCTCGCGCAGCCCAACAATCGGAGTCGTCCTCTTCATCGCCGCCGCCGTCCCTTGTCGCACCTGACGCCGGCCAGTGGCACCCGCTCCAGCACCTTGCGCCCGTTCTGCCCGCGGAGCACCACCCTGGCAGCGTGCCTGCCGCGGCAGAGGTAGGTGGAGTTGACCAGCAGGCCCTTCTTGCCGCCCCTCATCTTCAGCACGAAGCGGCTGATCGGGGCGTCGGGGACCTGGGCGAAGGTGGTCCTGATGCCGCCGTGATGAGAGTCGATACGGCCGTCGAGGTTGACCTCGAGTTCCCCGCCCAAGGCCACCACCAGGTCGGGCAGTGGGTGACTGGACGAGCGCAGGTAGACAGGGCCCTGGAGGGGCTTCGCCAGCAGCGGCGTCCAGACCTTGGCGTGACCGTAGACCGAGCGCCTCGGGCAGGTGCCGGCGGCGAACCGCTTGCGGGTGCAGATGGTGCCGATGTGTTCCTGGGCGAGGAACTCGGAGTGGGGCAGGGCGACCACGGTGCGGCCGATGTTGGCGTCGCCCTTGCGCGCCTTCAGCACCGCGGTCAGCGCCGGGTAGTCCCCGCGCTTCGCCCCGCCCTTCAGCCGAAGCTTCAGCTTCGGCCTGAACCTGAGTCGCCTGCAGCCTTCGAGTTGGAATCGCGATGCCGGGGTCGCCGTCGCCCCGGCGGTGGAGGTGGCGGCGAGCTGGAGCTGCATTTCGCGGCAATCGGTCGGATTGAGCGAGAAACCCGGCCGGTCGACGACGATGTGCATGCGGCGATAGGTGAGCCCGACGCCTTCGAAATACTGCGGCAGCGGATCGGCCTTGACCACGGCCTGGTTGCTGTCGGGGTCGAGCCCGAGGCCGGAGCGGACGACGACGTTGCCGAGGTCGAAGGGGCCGGCCTGGGCCGGGACGACAGTGACGACGCTGAACGGGGACCCCTGGTAGGGACCCGCCAGGTAGATCTTCGGTTCGGCCTTACCCGGCTGAGGAATCCAGAGCGGTTCGGGACCCGGACCCGCGGCGGCAACCAGATGGCCGATCGCCGAATCGCCGGGGCAGCTGCCGTTGGCCGCGTTCGCGTCGGGGCAGAGCGGCACGCCCTTCAGCTTCGCGAGCTCGCCGTCCGGCAGCGTCAGGGTGAACCCGCGAAGCGCCTGCTCCCCATCGGGGAAGTTGAGGTCGAGGACGAGGGGGCTGAACTTGCCGGCCACCGGTTGGGTGACACCGCCGTGAATGGCGGGCGCGAAGCCCTTGCTGCAACCCGCGTCGATCGTCATCTGGCTCTGGCCGGAAACCGCCGGGTCGTTCGAGTGGGGAGAGAAGCTGAAGTCGGTGGTGAAGGTGCCGCAATGGTCCGGGTTCTGCAGTGGTGCCCGTTCGCCGCCCCAGACGTCGAGGTCGATCTCCGAGACGGGAACCTGCGGCAGGTCGCGGAAGACCGCGGTGAGGCGCCCGGTATTCGGGTCCGGCTCGAGTTCCCCGGGGATCTTCACGTGCATTCCGAGGTCGTCGCTGACCAGCCAGAGGCCGAACTGGCGCTCCGGCACAGGAGTGCGCTGGTAGAGGAAGCCGTGAAGGGGGGTAGCGACGGCCGGCGAGACGATCGTCGCGGTGCCAAGCTTCGAGCTGTCAGGGCAACCGGCGTCGACTTCTTGGTGGTAGCCGACCTGCTGCTCAGAGCAGGTGCCGATCCAATTGGCGGCCCCGGCGGCAATCTGCATCCCGGCCGGCAGGGTGACCCTGGCTTCGCGCATGGTCGCGGTCGCCCGTTCGTCAGGACCTTCGTGCTGGGGAATCGTCAGCTTGGTTTCGAGGCCAGTTGGTGCGCTAGCGATCCGGCTAGTAGGTTCCACCCTGATCGTAGGAGCAAAGGGTAACCCTTCACAGTCCGTGATGGAAGGAAGCGAGACACTTGCGTTGAAGTCGATGCCCGGCAGCTGATAGCTACCTATCGTCAGGCCAAGGTTCCCTTCCTGGCATGCCGAGGGATTCATCATAAATGCCGTGGGCCCCAACCCGCTCGGCCGTTTGCCGCCAGGCGCTTTGCAGGCAGTGGCGCAGACTTTGGCTTCCTCGGGCGTGAGACGGAGTTGGTCGTGGCTCGGATCAGGTGGATCGCCCCAGAGGGTGGTGGTGGCTGCAAGTACTGGTTCCTGTGCGGGCGCATCCTGGACTACTGCCGTGACCCCATAGTCGCCAGCCGTGCGAACCTTCACGTCGATAAAGACGGGATAGAGGCCCCCAAAAAAGCCGAGCCTCGCAACTTCCTTGGCAGGGTGCGGAGGTACGAGGTTGTATATCGGCTCGACAAGGATTTCTCCCGGCGGACGTTCGTTTAGCAGCACGCTCGAGACTCCGACCTGCGCGTCGGTCGGGCAGTTGCCGAGCGCGACGAATTCGCCCGTGCTGCATCGGGGTATAACAGTCGGGTTGCCCAGCAGGCCCGGGGGAAGGGTCATTTCGACCCTTTCAAGCCTGGCATTCGAGGTAGCCTTGGCCCCGCCAGAGTGGGTTATGGAGAAGCTGGTAGTGAAGTCCGGATGAGATCCGGCCGACGCAGGAGAGAGTTCGCCGGAAAAATCTTCGATCCCAAACTGTCCGAATTCTTCCGCAGCCGGCGCGGTGTTGAGACTATCGCCGACCCCAAAGGATGGAGCCGCGTTGCCATGAACAGCAGGGGCACCCGCGCTCGTCACTTCGGTCCTGGGCATTGGCTCTGCTTGCGTCACGGACAAGCTGGAATGGTGGGGGGTCCGAGAGAGCCTACGTGCCCTTCGCCTACCGTGGCCGGGGTGGTGCCGGTGGTGCCGGTGGTGCCGCTTATGCACATGGCAGCGCCCGTGCGCGCGAGGGTGCTTCCGGACTCTGCAGCGCACTCTACGTCGCCGAGGCTTCACATTCTTGCCGACGGCCGTGATGGATGCCGGACTTGGGAATACAGAAGGCAAGGAGGAGGACGCTCTGCACGCTTCTTCTTTACAGGCAACTGGGATAGCGGATTCGGCGATGCCTCCGTTTTCGCGAGCATCGTAAATTCCCTGCGTTCCGGCTCCACCCGCGATCGGGAGAAGTTGATCGCTGGTGCTGAAGAAGACATCGGTCCCGTTTGGGGTGATTGCCAGCAGCGAGTTCGGTTCTGGCAGATAGCCCGGCCTTTCGGCAACCGTCCGGTAATCGGTCGATCTTCCAGAGCTGATCAGGCTCACACCGGCCCCCTCGACCGTTTCTCGCCACTCATAAATGTCGTTGGTGCCGTCTACATCGCCAGCCACGAGGGCGTCGGGGGTTTCGAAGAAGACGCGGCTTCCATCTGCGCTGACGTTGTGAAGGTACATCGGCGGATACAGGTAGCGGGTGTCCTCCAGCCGTGCATCACCAGACGGTGAGGCGCCTGAAGGCAGACAGGAAACGCAGGCGAGCCGTTGGTCGGTGGAGTCGTAGCGATAAATCTCCGTGTGACCTTCATTGTCATAGGAGGTCAACTGCCCGCGAGACTCAAAAACGATGACCCGCCCGTCAGGCGTCGTGCGGGAGGAATCGGCACCCGGTCCAATTCCTTCTTCGCTTTTCGATCTGTCCGGGCTGACTACCCAACCCGTCCAGTTGGTGAGAGCTGGGTATGCCACCTTTGGTCCCGACGTGACCGCCAAATCGCTTTCGGCAACGGTGCCGACGAAATGAGTAGCTCCGGTCAACTCGGACCAGACGTATAGGTTGGGACGTCCCGGCGTCCCCTTCGGGCCGTCGAGCTGCGATGGTGATATGAAATAGACATGGGAGCCGTCGGCAGAGATATTGACCACTTCGGCATCGCCACTCGCGTTGACTAGTACGGTCGTTTCGGTCCCTAGATCGAACCGATGAATGTTTCCGCTTTCTCCGGCACCTCCGCTGATGTAGAACAGATCACTACCGTCGATGGAGATCCCGGCGAACGTCGTGCCTGGACTCGCCACTTCCTCCGTCTTGGCGTTGTTAACGCGGGCATACAACGTACCGCCAATCTTGAAGGCCACGACACGCCCATCAGCGGAAGCACCCTCGTATTCAGCACTTTCGCCCGCCCCTGGAACCGCATCGCCTGGGAGAAGCGAAACAACGTGGGTCAAGCCACCGGGCGAGCGATCGTAGATCGCAGCGGTTCCGCTTGGTGGCGCATATGGCTCGAGTTTGCGCTTGGTGCAATTCGCACCGACCTGTTGGCACCAGAAGCCACCGCTCATGAAGATGACGTGGCTGCCGCCGGACCCGATCGCCAACCCCTGCGCTAACGGTTCCGCTCCGAGGCTACCAAGGCCAGCCATTTCCAACGAACCGTCAGCAATGTTTTTCAGGTAAGTGGTCCCATCTTCCCCGGCGAGGCTCCCGGAAACCCCGCGGATGGGCGCAATATGGGTGAACATATACCGATGATCAGCAGAGATCCCTCCCGGCTGGGGCATGATGCCTTCTGCTCCGTTGGGACTCAGTGGGACTCCAGTCTGCCAGCCGGTGGACGACCGTTGCGCCCGAT
The DNA here is from genome assembly GCA_963800355.1 of uncultured Actinomycetes bacterium. Taxonomy (GTDB): domain Bacteria; phylum Actinomycetota; class Thermoleophilia; order Solirubrobacterales; family 70-9; genus VAYN01. Next base: position 127,133 of record CAWDAP010000004.1, read on the forward strand.
AAAGGTCGAAGACTCCGGTTGCGTTGCTCGGAGTGGATAGCGGGGAGTCGTACGTCATGTAGACGAAATCTTCCCCGGTTGGAGACAGGTCGGTGGGAAAGAGGTCAGCGAGGTTAAAGCCGATCGGTCCCTCGAGCAATCGACCGTTCGAACTCGACGGGGCCACTAACTCGTATGCACGACAATCGGGAAGGGAGGTCGAACCTTGGCTGCTGCGAATGGCTTCATTGGCACATGGGGTCGCGAATGCGGCAGTCGGATCAGTGCTCCAGGACAGTGCAACAGTGGCCAAAAGTGCCACTGCGATTACAGCGGCAGAGCGTGGCACAGTCGTCTTCCGCCCCCCAACGCGCATATCTGCTCCTCTCATAGTGCCAAGCCCGTAGTGCCAAAGCACGGACCGGCCCGTTCCCAAAGCCGCCTTTATGGATACTCCTATCTGCCTCTCGCTGCAACCTAATTTGCGAGGGTTGTCACCCGCTGCGATTGACTGAAGTACCCGGGGATCCAGTTTTGATCCCCGGGCAAGGAACATCAGGTAGCTCCTGGCTACGAAACCCAGACTCGACCGAGCTCTTCGTTTTCTGGCCCGTCTGTGTAGAGGTCAAATGTCATGTCCAATGCGCCACTGGCCGGACAGAAGAATCCGCCAGAGGACTTGGTGAAGCTCTGTTCTGAGACGGTGACATCTCCGCCTTCGCCTGTCGTGAAGGTACCGACGACTTCGCTTTTGGTGTAGGTGCATTCACCGGCCAAGGAGCTGTCGAGGGTGAATTCCATTATTCCGAGGGTGCCGCCACAGCCGCCACTCTTGATTGAAAACGTGTCGGCTGGTTTCGACGTGGCGCTCATGCACCAGTGGAGACGCTTCGGTGTGACCTTGACCGCGCCAAACGGACTTGAGCAGCGGTTTTCGGATTCGGTCCCAGTGAAGCTGGCGGTTTCGATTGTTCCCTTGATCGAACTGCCCGAGTTTTCGACCACAGTGCCTGTGAGCGCCGCTTTGGTGCATTCAACGTTTCCGGCGCTGGTTGTCATCACGGTATTTCCTGTGTTTGTCGCGATGATCTTCGCGCCGGCCGCCACCGTGCCGTTTTCGTCTGTCAGTATCGGGGACGCCGACGCCACCGCCGGCACGACCGCGAAAGCCACGAGGGCCGCGCAGATTGCGAGCATTTTCTTTGCCATCTGAGATACTTCCTCCTATTCGGGCTTGCGCCCGAGTCGATTTGGCTCCCGGAGCGCTTCGTTTGGAGACTGGGCGCTTCGGGAGTTTGGTGCGCTCAGGAGTTCTGAGTGCAAAGCTGCTTCTACAGGCTCCGCGGGGAGATCGTCAAGGGCCCCGGAGTGACAAGAGCGGGTGGCGACAGATAGCAGTCCGCCAGCGCTGTCAGTTGGCGGATTTGGTATTGCTCAGGAACAATGACTGCATGTTGCGCAGCTCTGTTTGCTTCCGCTCGATACCGCTCGCGGCGTCGCTTGCCGCGCTCTCGCTTGGCGGATGCGGTGGGGGCGGGTCGAGCTCCGCCACTGTCGCTGCCGGAAGCGCCGCGAGTCCGAGGATGGTCAGCCGCGAGCAGTTCGTCAACCAGGCGAAGCGGATCTGCGACCGGGCGAACGAAGAACGCGGGAAGGAGATGGAAGCCTTCCTCCAGCGGCGGGCGCGGGAGACGGGCGAACAGGTGGGCCTGGTCGGCGAGGTCGAAGCGATCCAGGCGGTGATGGTCCCCTCTCTGCGGAGGGAGATCCCGCGGCTGGAAAGCATCGGCCTGCCGCGGGGGGAAGCCTACGAAGCGGAAGCGATCTGGCAGACGCTGTGGATCGTCCTCCACGAAGTGGAAGTTGAAGGAATCTACGCTTGGCGCTCGGCGAAGATCCTGCGGCCGTTCAAAAACCGGGCGCACGGGTTCGGCCTCTCGCTCTGCGTGCTCAATTAGGGCCGGAGGGACGCCGGCAGCATGTCGAGAATGTCACTCGTAGTGGGGAATTTCGAGGCCTGCCGGGATCTATCCTCGGTCGACTTTGGCCGGGGAATCAAAGCTCAGCACTCCCGAGGTCCTGCGCCTGCTCGGGGGCGGGGCCAGCGGGGCGATCCTGGTGGCGCTGGGCGAGGGGCCGCTGCGGACGAAGCAGCTGACCGAGCGGGTGCGGGGCTACACGCCGCGGACGGTCTACCGCTACGCGGCGACGCTGAGCGCGCTCGGTATCCTCGAACGGCACGAGGAGCTGGGGGTGCCCTCGAAGGTCGAGCACAGCCTGACCGAGCCGTGCGGGCGGGAGCTGTTCGAGCTGATCGAGTCCTACGCGGACGCCTCACTGACGCGACTGCCGACCGGCGAAATCGACGCCCACGCCTGGGGTTCGCTGGGGCTGCTCGCCGACCTCTGGGAATCGGGGATGGTCGAGGCGCTGAACCTGGGGCCGAAGACGCCGACGGACCTGGCGCGGGTCGACCACGGGCTGACCTACCACCAGGTGAACCGGCGGGCGGCGATGTTCGCGATCGGCGGCCTACTGCAGGAGGAGACGGTTTACGGGAGGCGGCGGGTCTACGCACTGACCGACGGGGCGCGGCGGGGGATGGCGCTGATCGCGGGGATCGGGCGCTGGCGGCGCCGGCACGTGGTCCCGGACGGCACTCCTGGGCTGAGCCCGCGGGAAGCGGGCGGCGTGCTGCGGACGGCGCTGCCGCTGGTCTCCCTTCCCGAGCACGCCGGCAGGAGCTTCGGGATCGAGATCTCCGCCGAGGAGATGGAGGCGGGCGAGGCCGATGCGGTCTGGGCGCGGGTGCACCGCAACGGGGAGGTGCTGAGCTCGCCGGAGCCGCTGCCGGAGCCCGACGGGCAGGTCGAGAGCAGGGTGAGCACACTGGTCGACGCGCTCCTCGACGGGCCGGGCGAGGGCCTCGAGGGCAAGGGCGACGCGGGCCTGGTCGCGAGCTGCCTGGCGAGGCTGCACGCGGTGCTCTGGAAGGCAGTGCCCGACCCCTCAGCCCCGGCGGCCGAAGCTGTGGCCGGTGGGGGCGACGGCGCCGTGGCCTGACCCTAAGCGCAGCGCCGTATCACCCGTCGCAGTTCGCGCTTTTCCGGCCGCATGTTCGGATCCTCGACGCTCACCGTGAGCAGCTGGGGTCGGGCGGCAGTGGTGGCCATGGTTCCTTCCCTGGGTCAGGCTTGTGATCACACCGACGTGGATAACAAGCTACGACAACCTCTCCGTGGCGTGACTCTTTCGAGAAGTCTGCTGGAGACCTGGATCGGTCCGAGTCACGACCTACGTTCCCCGGGTGAGACTCACACGTGGATCAGGGACTCGCGACCACGGCTATGTCGCTGCACTTGATGCCGATCCGGGCGGTGCGGATCCGGTGGTGGTGGACGCCAGCGGGCTGATCGGATTGCACCCGCTCTTCGCGGTGAGGTTGGCGCTTTGGATTGAAAGGCGGCAGCAGACCGGAGTCCGGATCGAGCTCAAGGAGCCGCTTGACGAGGCGACGCGGCGGGATTTCGACGCCTTCGGACTGGGAAGGCCGATCGGCGGCATCGATTCCGCGATCAACGAGGAGGGCGGCAACGTAATCCTTCGACTGACGCGCCTGGTCGAGTTGACGGATGTGGATGCGCTCGTGGACAAGTTGCTGCAACCGCTGGTCGACCACTTTGACGACGCTGCCGTCGTGCGAGACGCCGTCTTGATGGCGATCAGCGAGCTCTGTCAGAACGCCGTAGAGCATGGGAGCAGCCCCGCCGGCTGCGTCGTGGCCGCGAGCCGCGGCTCGGTAAACGAGATGAGCCAGGTCATGCTTGGTATCGGTGATTGCGGCGTCGGCATCCCAGTTCATATCCGCCGCAGCGCTCCTCAGCTTCTGGTCGATGAGCATGCGATCGGACAAGCGCTGCAGGGAGGTATCAGCGGCACGCGCCGCTCCGATCGTGGGTACGGCTTCTACTGGGTGCTGAAGGAGACGCTGGCCTCGGCCTCGTCGGCCGCCGAGATGTTCATCCGCGCCGGCAAGGGCGCTTTCCGGCGCGAAATTGTGGATGCCCGCGTCAAGGACCATGGCTGGGGCTCGCCCCCCACCGAGGGCACGTGGATCGCCTGCGAGTGGACAACCGTCGGGCGATCGGATGGGTGATTGCACGTGTCCGGGTCTTGGCGTAGCCTCGCGGTCATGACGACGCTTGAGAACGGCACTTCGCGATCCTCGGCGTCGCCGCGCTACGTGTTGGGTCGGCACGGCGCGGCTTTCGCCACTCGCGCAAAGGCAGAGCAGGTTCGAGGCGAGATCGAACAGCTGGTGGCAGGCGGCTGTGATGTCCTGATCGACTTCGAGGGGGTGCGCTCGGTGAGCTACTCCTTTGCCGACGAGCTGATCGGCGTCTTTGCGTCACGCTACGAGGCGGACCACGGCGCACTGCGGCCGGTGGTGATCGGGCTGTCGGCTCAGGCACAGCGGGTGTTGCTCGGCAGCCTCGAACAGCGTGGCCTCTCCAGCGATCTTTCGCGGGAACTGGTTCCGCATTAGCGGCCCCGGCGGCCGAAGCTGTGGCCGGTGGGGGCGACTGGGGTCAGGTCGGCCTGCTCGAGGGGGGCTAGGGAGGCGACCAGGACGTTGAGGGTGCCTTCGCGACGCTCGAGGCAGCCGCGGGCTCTTAGCAGGGGGGCGGTGCGGACGAGAGGGCGGTGGCGCTCGTAGACGGGGGGCGGGACGACGAGGTTGACCTGACCCTGCTCGTCCTCGAGGAGGAGGAAGGTGACGCCGTTGGCGGTCTCGGGGCGCTGGCGGGCGGTGACCATGCCGACGACTTCGACGGTGGAGCCGTGGTCGATCTGCGGCAGGTCGGAGGTGCGGGCGAGCTTCGGGTCGAGGCGCGGGCGCAGCAGCGCCAGCGGGTGCTCGGCGACGGTCAGGCCGGTCGAGCGGTAGTCGGCGATCAGCCTCCCCCACTCCCCCAGCGGCTCAAGCTCGGGCGGCGCCGGCGGCTCGATCGGCAGCGCCAGCTGGGTCGCGCCGGCGCGGGCGGTGGCGCCGCCTGCGCGGTCTGCGGCGCGCCCGGCCCCGGTCACCCCCACGCGCCAGAGCGCCTGGCGGCGGTCGTCCTCCGAGCCGGCGGGGATGCCGTCGAGGGCGCCGGCCCAGGCGAGGCGCTCGAGGCTCGGCAGGCCGGCGCCGGAGCGCGAGGCCAGGTCGGCGACGCCCGTATATGGGGCGCCGCGTTCGCGCTCGGCGACCAGCGCCTCCATCTCCTCCTTCTTCACGCCCTTGACGTAGCCGAGGCCGACCCGCACCTGCAGGCCGCCCCGGACGTCCTCCTCCTCGCGCGGCGATTCGACGTGGCAGAGGACCCGGCTGCGGTTGGCGTCGACGGGGGCGACGCGGATGCCGCGGCGCTGGGCCTCGTGGACGAGGGAATCGGGCGGGTAGAAGCCCATCGGCTGCTCGTTCAGCAGCGAGCAGAGGAACTCGGGGCCATAGTGGATCCGCAGCCAGGCCGACTGGTAGGCAAGCAGGCCGAAGGCGGCCGAGTGGGCCTTCGGGAAGCCGAAGCCGGAGAAGCCCTGGATCTGCGACCAGACCCGTTCGGCCGTCTCCTCGGGAACGCCCCTGGCGGCGGCGCCGGCGCAGAAGCGGCGGTGGTGCTCGTCGATCGCCTGCTGGGAGCGCTTGCGGCTCATCGCCCGCCGCAGCCCCTCGGCCTCCGAGGAGCTGAAGCCGGCGAGGGCCATCGCCACCTCGATCACCTGCTCCTGGAAGACGATCGTACCCAGCGTCTCCTCCAGGACCGGCTCCAGCAGCGGGTGCTCGTAGGGGACCTCGAAGCCCGGGTCCTCGCGGAGCGCCTTGCGCCTCTCTATATATGGATGGACGGCGCCGCCCTGGATCGGCCCCGGCCGCACCAGCGCCACCTGGACGATGACGTCGTCGAGGTCGCGCGGCTGGGTCCGCGGCAGCATCTGCATCTGCGCCCGGCTCTCGATCTGGAAGACGCCGGTGGTCTCGGCGGCGCGGATCGATTCGAAGACCCCCTCGTCGTCGAGCGGGATCCGCGAGAGGTCGAGCCGCTCGCCGCGGGCGCTGTGGACCTCGAGCACGCAGCGCTCGACCGCCGAGAGCATCCCCAGCCCGAGCAGGTCGATCTTGAGGAAGCCGGCGTCGGCGCAGCTGTCCTTGTCCCACTGGACCGTCTGCCGCCCCGCCATCGCCGCCGGCACCACCGGGCAGACGTCGACGAGCGGCCGGGTCGAGATCACCATCCCGCCCGGATGCTGGGAGGAGTGCCGCGGCAGGCCCATGAGCTCGGCGGCGAGGGGGAGCAGGGCGCGCCAGCGCGGCTCGGCCGCGCGCCGGGAGCCGAGCGCCGCGACGAGGTCGCGCTCGATCTCCGCAGCGCTCTGGTGGAAGCCGACGGTCTTCGCCACCCGGTCGATCTCCGCCGGCGGCAGGCCGAGCGCCTTGCCGAGGTCGCGGACCGCCCCCTTCGGGCGGTAGGTCGGGAAGGCGGCGACGAGGGCGGAGCGGTCGCGGCCGTAGCGCTCGTGGACGCGCGGGATCAGGACCTCGCGGATGTCGCGGGGGAAGTCGAGGTCGATGTCCGGCATCGAGGTCGCCTCGTCGTTGAGGAAGCGGCCGGAGAAGAGGCCGGCCTCGATCGGGTCGACGTGGGAGAGGCCGGTCAGGTAGCAGACGATCGAGCTGACGCTGGAGCCGCGGCCCCGGCCGGGGGGCAGGACGCCGCGCGCCGACTCGGGGCCGCGAACCTCGGCGGCGACCTCGCGGGCCAGCTCGAGCAGGTCGCGGTGGAGGAGGAAGAAGCCGGAGAGGCCGAGGTGGCGGATCGTCGCCAGCTCCTCCTCGAGGCGCCACTCGGCCTCGAGCAGGTGGGCGCTGCCGCTGTAGCGCTCGCCGAGGCGATGGGCGCAGACGCGGGCGAGCTCGGCGTCGGCCCCCGGGTCCTCGCTGCCGGGATAGCGGTAGCCGAGCTGCTCGGTGAGGTCGAAGCGCAGGCGCTCGGCGAGGCGCTCGGTCTCGGCCACCGCCGCCGGGTGCTCGGCGAAGCGCGCGGCCATCGCCGCGGGCGAGGTGAGGGCCGAGGTGGAGTTGCCGCGGCGCCAGGGCTCGGACTCCTCCAGGGTCTCGCCGCGCCGGGTCGCGACCAGCGCATCCTGCAGCGGCGAGCGGCGGCGGTCGTGCGAGTGGACGTTGCCGGTGGCGACGCAGGGGACGCCCAGCCGCTCGGCCAGCTGGGCGAGCCAGCGGTTGCGGGCGCGGTCGCGGCGCCAGTAGGGCCGCTGCAGCTCGACCCGGAAGCGGTCGCGGCCGAAGGCGGCGAGGAGGCGACGTCCGAGCCGCTCCCCCTCGGCGGTATCGCCGCGGTCGAAGGCGCCGGCGAGCGCCCCGTCCCGCGCGCAGCCGGAGAGGCAGACCAGCCCCTCCGCGTGCTCCTCCACCTGCTCGAGCGTCGCCCACGGCTGGGTCGCCGGCGAGTGTCGGGCCCGCGTGTGGGCGTGGGCGAGCGTCAGCAATCTGCACAGACTCCGGTATCCGCTCCCGCTCTCGACCAGAAGAGTCACGTGAACGTCTCTGCCGCAGCGCACCGTCAGCTCGGCGCCGGCGATCGGGTGGACGCCCAGGCCCCTGCAGGCTTGAGCGAACTCCATCGAGCCCCAGAGGCCGTCGTGGTCGGTGAGGGCGAAGGCGGGGTAGCCGTGGGACGCGGCGGCGGCGGCGAGCTCCAGCGGCGTCGAAACGCCGTCGAGGAAGGAGAAGGCGGAGTGGGCGTGCAGCTCGACGTACATAGATGAGGACCGGACCCCCGAACCTCAGGCCCGCTGGCGGTACCAGCGCCGGTTGCCGGCGCCGCGGAAGACGGTGAGGGCGCGGCCGTCGGCGAGGGCCAGCTCGAAGTAGTGGCGCCGCAGCGGCTGCGGCGTCCACCAGCGGTCCTCGACCAGCCACTCCTCGCGCACGGACTCGACCCTCGCCCCCTCGACCAGCAGCGGGGCGCCGCGGGGGTCGGTCCGGACCGCCACCCGCCGGGGGGCGTAGAGACGGCGGAGGCCGGGCATCAGGGACGCCGCCTTTCGCGCTTTGCCCGCGCCGCGAAGAACCGGGGATACACGCTCGCTCGCTCCGCGCTCAGTCGGGGTAGGGAGTCAGCATCGCCCAGCGCTCCGGCACCCGCGAGCCGGAGTCGACCGGGAGGATCTTCAGCAGCGCCTCGCTCCCCTGCGCCGCGCGGACCTCGCGCACCGCCGCTCGCAGCCGGCGCCGGCGCGGATCCTCGCCGCCGACCGCGAGCTCGAGCTGGTCGCGGGCCGGGGGGCCGAGGCCGGTCGCCCGCAGCCGCAGCGCCGTCGCCGGCCCGGGCAGCTCCTCGAGCCGCGGCGCCAGCACCTCGCGCAGGACGCGCGGCGAGGCGCTCGGGCGCCCCAGGCCCTGCTCGGCGCTCCAGCTGCCGCCGCTTGCGAGGAGCGCCCCGAGCCGCAGGCCGAGCAGCGTCCTGCCCCGGCGCCGCGGCAGCGCCAGCAGGCGGTCGACCAGCAGCTCCAGAGCCCGGTCGAGCTGGCGGCCGGCGGTCCCTTCCGGCAGCTCGACCTCCTCCGCCAGCTCCTCGTGCGGCGTCCGCAGCCGCAGCGGCTCCTCCTCGCCGCGGCAGATCCGCAGCGCCCGCAGGCCGAGCGCTCCGAAGCGGTCGGCGACCTGGTCGGAGCCGAGGCGGGCGAAGGCGCCGAGCGTCCCGAGCCCGAGCCGCTCCAGCGTTTCGATCAGCTCGGCGGCCTCGCGCTCGGGGACGCCGAGGCGGGTCCGCAGCGCCGCGACCGCCACCGGCCGCGGCCACTCCGCCGCCGCGAGGAAGGAGGCGAAGCGGGTGCGGCCGGCGCCGAGCGACCATTCCCCTCCCACCGCCCGCCGCGCCGCCCCGAGCACGCCGGCGCCGCTGCCGCCGTAGAGGCCGCGGAGGCCGTCGAGGGCGAAGAAGGCCTCGCCCGGCTGCGTCGACTCGACCGCCGCCCCGAGCGACTCCAGCGAGCGCGCCATCGCTTCGGTCGCCTCCACCGCCTCGACGGCGCGCCCGGGCCGGGGCCCCCCGCCGCGACCCGGGCGCGAAGAAGTCGCCGGCAGCGCCAGACGCTTGTCGATGACGCAGGCGATCTCCATACGAACATATGTTCGCGTTACCCGAAGCCTACCGCAATAGAGAAAACCTCAACCCTGGCGGGCGACCGTCGCCGCCTCGGCGCTGCCGAGGTACGGGGTCAGGGTGAACTCGACGAGGTCCGGGAGCAGGGAGTCGAGCTCGGCCGTGCGGTCGGCGAAGACGCGGCGGGAGATGAGGGAGACCATGCCGCCGACCAGCGCCTCCTCGGTGGTCGGCGAGAGGCCGGCCAGAGCCTCTTTCGAGAGGCCCTCACGGCCGGCCGCGAAGTAGGGGACGAGGCTCTGGATCGCGGCGTCGTAGCGGTCGACCACGACCGGGCCCGCGACCAGGGCCTCGACCATGCTGAGGCGGGCCAGGTGGGGCTCGGCGGTGAGGAACCCGAGCATCGCCGCGATCCCCGCCCGGATCGCCCGCGGCCACTCCTGCTCGCGCTCGAAGGCCTCGCCGACGCGCCGGTTGAGCTCCTCCATGACGACGTCGTAGGCGGCGATGAAGCACTCGTCCTTGCTGGCGAAATGCTCGTAGAAGGTGCGCCGCGAGACGGCGGCGTGGCGGGTGATGTGAGCGATGGTCGTGCCGGCGTAGCCGTTTTCGGCGACCGCCTCGGCGAGTCCCGCGATCAGGCGCTCGCGCTGGTTGCGGGCGACGAACTCGCGCGGGAGACCGTGCCTGCCCGGGGGAAGGCGCGCCAGCTCGGGGGGATACTCGGGTGACTCGTCAGAAGGCTTGACTGGATCGCTCAAGGGAACCGACGATACCGATTCAGACGAACCAGGCCCAGACTGGCCAACTGGCCAGTTTTTTGAATTTTACCGCTGATCATGCGGTTTCCGGCCCCGTTCCGGCGTCTTCGCTCCGAATCGCCACCAGCCGCGCCCCCTCAGACCCCAGGTAGGGCGTGAGCGCGAACTCGACGAGCTCGGGCAGCAGGCCCTCGATCGTCCCCGTGTCCGCCTGGACCAGGCGCTGGTAGAGGATCCAGAAGATGCCGCCGATCAGGGCCTCCTCCAAGGTCTCCGGCAGCTCCTTGCCGGAGGGCGAGACATCCCGTCCAACTCGAAAGAGGGAGACGAAGGACTGCAGGGACTCCTCGTAGTAGTGGAACGAGGCCGGCCCGGCCGCCAGCGCCTCGACCATGCAGGTGCGCGCGAGGGCGGGCTCGCCGGCGACGTAGGCGAGGAAGGCGGCGAGGCCGGCCTCGACCCGCCGCGGCCACTCGTCGACCGACCCCGCGGCCTCGACCACCTGCTCCAGGGCAGAGTTCATCGCGTATTCCTGGGCGGCGAGGAAGCACTCCTCCTTCGAGCCGAAGTTTTCGTAGAAGGTGTTGCGGGCGATGCCGGCGCGCCGGACCACGTCGGCGACGGTGACCGCGCGGTACCCCTTCTCCGATGCCTCCAGCGCCAGGCCGTTGACGATCCGGATCCGCTGGTGACGGGCGATGAACTCGCGCGGCAGGGCGTGCCGGCCGGGAAGTGGACGGGCTGTTGAATTCGAAGCCACGAACGGGAGAGTACCTGACTGCACTCTCCAGGGTGCGCTCGTCGCCGAACGGATACCGTGTAGATACCGAGAGCAGACAAGGGATTCTCTCGACCAACTACATACCGGGCGGGGACTTTGACCGGAAAACAGCAGCGCATCCTCCTGGGGATGCTGGAAGCAGTGGGGGCACGGGGCTACGAGAAGGCCACGGTCCAGGACGCTATCGACAGGGCCGGCCTCTACCGGCAGGCCTTCTACGACTTCTATCGAGACAAGGAGGACTGCTACGTGCAGGCGCTCGACGCGGGCTCGGCCTGGGTCGAGCTGGCGATGCGCGAAGCAATCGAGGAAGCGCCGACCTGGCGGCAGCAGTTGCGGGGAGCGCTCACAGGGCTGCTGGGCTTTCTCGACGAGCAGCCCGAGGTCGGGCGGGCGCTGCTGGTCGAGGTCCACGCCGCCGGCGAGGCCGCGGTAAGCAAGCGGGCGGAGGCGATGGAGCGGGCCGCGGCGATGGTCGACCTGGCGCGCGAGGAAAGCGGCGAGGAGGCGCCGGCGATCTCCGCCGAGGCGGTGGTGGCGGGGATCCTCGCCGTCCTCCACAGCCGCCTGGCGGCGAACCGGACAACCGGCTTCGGCGAGCTCCTCCCGGAGCTGATGTACCTCGCGGTCCTGCCCTACTTCGGGGCCGAGGCGGCAACCCTGGAGATGCGCGCCGAGGGCGGGTAGCCGGCTCGCGCCGCTAGACGCCCGCGCCGCCGCGCCCCTCGCCGGCGGCGAAGCGGGCGGCGCCGCGGGCCGCGACTTCGAGCACCTCGCGGCCGAGCTTTCGCTCCAGCTCCAGTCCCTCGGCGAGGGGCAGGCCGGCTCCCTCGAGCGCCGCGCGGCGGTCGCTCAGCATCGTCTCCTGCGGGAAGGCCGCGAGGCGCTCGGCGAGCTCCAGCGCCCGCTCGAGGTGAGCGCCGGGGGCGACGACCTCGTTGACCAGCCCGATCCGCGCTGCCTCCTCGGCCTCGACGGCGCGGCCGGTGAGGATCAGCTCCAGCGCCCGCCCCATCCCGACCACCCGCGGCAGGCGCTGGGTGCCGCCGTCGACCAGGGGCACTCCCCAGCGGCGCTCGAAGCAACCGAAGACCGAGCTCGGGGTGCAGAGGCGCAGGTCGCACCAGAGCGCCAGCTCGAGGCCCCCCGCCAGGCACCAGCCGTCGACCGCGGCGATCGTCGGCTTGGAGGGGGTGAGGCGCGAGATGCCCAGCGGCCCGGCGGGATCGTCGACGTCGAGGTCGATCGCCTTCAGGTCCGCCCCGGCGCAGAAGGCCTCGCCGCCGGCGCCGGTCAGCACCAGCGCCCTCGCCCCGGCGTCCGCCTCGAAGGACTCGAGCCCCTGACGCAACCCGGCCGCGGTGGCGGCGTCGATCGCGTTGCGCCGTCGAGGCCGGTCGATCGTCAGCACCGCCGCCGCTCCCCGGCGCTCGTATCGCACGGTCGCCCCGCTCATCGCCGGGATCCTCCCACAGGATCTTTACCGGTAGGAATCCGTGGCCCGAATGGCGTTGATTAAATGCCCAGACTTGTGCGTCCTGTATCAGAACGAAGCCGTATTCGACCCGGCACGGACACGCTCGGCAGGTTCGGGGGGCTGACGGCGACGGAGGCCGATCGCGGCGAGCGAGCGCTGTGGCTCTCGGGCCAGGGCTACCGGGCCGCGCTCTTCCACCTCGGCGCCCTGACCCGTTTGAACGAGATGGGCCTGCTGGCGCAGGTGGGCACCGTCGGCGCTGTCTCCGGCGGCAGCATCCTCGCCGCGCTGCTCGCCACCCGCGTCCCCTGGCCGCTGCACGGCGCCTTCCGCGAGTGGCGAGAGCAGGTCGCCCGGCCGCTGCGGGCGATCGCCCGGCGCAACGCGCGGGCGCGGGCGCTCCTCCGTCGTCCATTCCCCTCCGGGGCGGAGGCGGCGGCGCTGGAGGAGCGCTACGCGCGCGAGCTGGTCGAGTCGCTCGGCGGCGAGTCCCGCCGGGGCCCCAACTTCGTCTTCGGCGCCTCCGGGCTGATGCTGAGCGGGCTGGCGGCGGGCTGGGAGGAATGCGTCGAGTGGGACCTCGAGTCCTCGGCGCATCCACCCGGCTACCCGCCCGAGCTCGTGAGCACGACCGTCGCCGCCCTGCGCACCGATCTCGACGCGTTCGGCGAGGCCGAGCAGGCGGTGCTGGAGAACCACGGCTACCTGCTCGCCGACGCCGCCCTGCGGGAGCGAGGCCTGGCGGGGGTCGGGGGGATCGAAGGGCTACCGCCCGCGCCGCCCCACCCCCGCTGGATGAGCGAGGGGCGCGTGCGGGCGGCGCTCGCGACAAACCCGCGGCGCAGGCTCTTCGGCCGGCTGCGGCCGCGGCGCGGAACGGGCGGGCCGGAACCGAGGCGGGAGGAGACGGCGGAGCTGCTGCGCCGGCACCGGCCGCTGCTGCAGTACGACTCGCTGGAGAACTTCCACGCCGTCCCGGTCTCGGCGATCTGCGAGTTCGCGGCCCCCGGCAGGTGCAACAGCCTGCACCGCGCGGACGGCAGCCTGATCGCCTCGGTCGCGCCGGTCCGGGAGGAGGCCCGGCTCGAGCTCTCCTTCCTCGGCCCGATCTACGGCGACGGCAGCCCCGCCCGCCGCGGCGACTACCTCGACGAGTGCGGCGGCTCCCACGCCGCCGACGCCCTCGAGCTGCGACGGCGGACGGCGGATCCCGACGTCGCCTACGGGCGCGCCCGCCGCGACGAGCAGGGCCGGCTCTGGCTCCAGTACTGGTTCTTCTTCTACTACGGGGACCGGGGCCTGCTCGGCCTCGAGCAGCGCGAGGGCGGCTGGCAGGTCTTCCAGATCCGGCTCGGTGCCGACGGGCGGCCGGAGGCGGCGACCTGCGCCCGCCTCTCCTCGCCCTACCGCCTCAGCTGGGACCAGGTCCAGCTGGCCGAGAGCGAGGACGGGCCGGTGGCGGTCGTCCACCCGGCGCGTGGCTCGCACGCGCCGCTGCCGCGGCCGGGCACCTTCCGCGCCCCCGTCGTCCCCGACCACAACGACGGCGCCGGGGTGAGGGTGCGGCCGCGGGTGGTGCCGATCGGCGACGACGGCCCGGGCTGGGTCCTCTGGCCGGGGCGCTGGGGGGCGACGAAGCGGCGCGAGTACTTCGAAGGCGACAGCCCGCGCGGGCCGCGCGGGCACGACTGCTGGGGGGACCCGGGGGAGCTTCATCGCGAAGCCGGCCCGTGGGCCGGGGCGCTGGCGGCGGAGGCGGCGCTCCTCGCCGCGGCGCCGGCGCCCTTCGCGATCGAGGCGCGGCGGGAGGAGGGGCTGGCGGTGGTCGCCTACCGGTTCGAGGAGCCGGAGATGGAGCGCCGCGAGCCGGCGCGGATCCTCGCCGCGCCGGTCGACGCCGAGGGGGAGATCGGCGTGGCGCGCTCCTTCCCGCTCGCCGGGCGCGAGGGCTCGGTGGCGATCCAGCTGCCGGCCGACCGCGACTGGCGGAGAGTCCGGGCCTGCGCCGCCTCGGCGCTGGGAATCCCCGGCGAGTGCCTGGCTGTCGAGCTCGCCTGAGCGAGAAGGGGAGCGGGCGGGCTAGTCGCCGCGCGATGCGCGGGGTTCGCGACGACGCCCGGCTCCCCGAGAATGCGCCCCGGTCGCCGGCCTGGAGGGGCAGGTGCTCCAAGCCGCCAGCAAAGGTAGGAGCCGGTCCGGACGAGTCGCCCCGGAGCGGGCACGAAAAAGCGACCGACGGTGACGCTCGTTGCCTGCCTCGCGCGTAGCCTTCGCGCTCAGAAGCTCGTGGCGCCACCTTCGAGACCTCGCTCCGCTTAGGCTTCCGGCGGAACCGGCCTCTCTCGGTCGCAGGGGGAACTTACGGCGCCCCTCCGCCGCTGTCCAGGGGGACCGAGCACGCGTTTCCGCAAAACCCGTGGTTAGTCGCTCGCCGCGGGGCATCCAGCCGTGCTCCGAGGCGGGCGGCTACCCTCAGCGGGTGCGCATCGACCGGATAATCGCCGAGCGGAGGCCGACCTTCTCGATCGAGTTCTTCCCCCCGAAGACGCCGGAGGCGACCGACGAGCTGTACGCGACGGCCCGCGAGCTGCGGGCGCTGGAGCCCGACTTCGTCTCGGTGACCTACGGCGCCGGGGGCTCGACCCGCGACGGCACGGTCGAGATCACCGCGGCGCTGAAGGACGAGATCGGCTTCGAGACGATGGCCCACCTCAGCTGCGTCGGCGAGACCACCGAGGGGCTGGCGGGGACGCTCGACCGGATCGAGGCGGCGGGGATCGAGAACGTCTTCGCCCTCCGCGGGGACCCGCCCCGCGGCCAGCGGGACTTCCTCCAGCCCGAGGGCGGCCTGGGCAGCGCGGCCGAGCTCGCCTCCTTCATCTCCGCGGGTTGGAGCTTCGGGATCGGCGGCGCCTGCTTCCCGGAGGTGCACCCCGAGGCGCCCGATCTCGAGACCGACCTGCGCTATCTGAAGAGCAAGGTCGACGCCGGGGCGACGTTCCTGATCACCCAGCTCTTCTTCGACAACCAGGTCTACTTCGACTTCGTCCGCGCGGCGCGGGAGGCCGGGATCGAGGTGCCGATCCTCGCCGGCGTGATCCCGGTCGCGAGCTTCGCCCAGACGAAGCGGATCTGCGAGCTCTGCGACGCGACCATCCCGCCGCGGCTGGAGGCCGCCTTCGAGGCGGCCGGGGGCGAGGCGGAGCGCGAGTTCGAGCTGGGGATCGCCTACGCCGCCCAGCAGTGCGCGGAGCTGCTGATCGCGGGGGCCCCGGGGATCCACTTCTACGCCCTGAACCGGGCGCCGGCGACGCGGGCGGTCCTGGGGGCGCTGCGGGCCTCGCGTCCGTGGGAGCGGGCGAGAGGCGAGACTGGACAGTTAGAAATTATTGATTAAGATGCCCGCGATGATCGATCGGGGGCGCAGGGGCTGTCTCGTCGCAGGGGCCGCGGCATTGCTGATGCTGGTCGGCTGCGGCGGCGGGAACGGGGAAGGCGACAAGGCGCACATCAACGCGTCCTCCGGCTCGACCCATGGTGCGTTCCCTGACGAACGGGTGGGAATTTCCCCGCCGGCCGCAAAGCAGGCCGACCTCGCTAAGGCCGCCAAAAAGGCCGGCTGCTACCTGGTTGACAAGGGGAGCGCCAGATTATTCGCCGATCCCCCGATAACGGGACGCCACGTTGCCCCCCCGCATCAGCAGGCAGATGGCGCCTACCTCATACCGCTGAAGGAGGATGCCACCCTGGCCTCGCTCGACCACGGGAGAATGACGATCCAGTACGCGCCGGATCTCGCGGAGGAAGTCCAGCGTGAACTGAAGGGACTCTTCGACACGATGTACGGGGGGACGCTCCTCTTTCCAAACGAAACCATGAACTATGCGATCGCCGCCAGCACCTGGGGACACGCTCTTGACTGCACGGCCTACGGTGGCGCGGCAACCTTGGACGCGATCCGGGCATTCGGAAAGGCGAACTGGGGCAAGTACGGGAGTGGGTCGGTGAAGCAATTCCCGGTCGAAGGACCGACTCCCGCCGACCCCGAAGAACCGGGCAAGGCCGGCAGCGGCTGAGCGCCCCGGACCTCGAAAGAGCATAATCTCGGCCCGATGGGCAAGGGCGATAGGGAAAGGGACCGGCTCCGGCAGGAGCGGATCGAAGCCGAAGAAAAGGATTCGCGCGGCGGCAACCGGCGGACGCTGCTCGCCTACGGGATCGGCGCGGCCGTCGTCATCGTGGTTGCGGTGGTCGTCATCGTCGTCGCCAGCGGCGGCAGCGGGAGCGGCAGCGGTGGGGGCGGCGACGCCCACATCAACGTCAACAGCCAGATGGGCTCCACCAATGGCGTGAAGCCCGACGAACGCGAAGGGATTGCGCCGTCGCCGCCCCAGGTGACCAACCTGCAACGGGCCGCCAAGCAGGCCGGTTGCAAGCTCGACCTGCACCTCGAAGACGAGGGCCACGAACACATCCCGCCGAAGTCCCCCGAACCGAACTACAAGACCAACCCGCCGACCTCGGGCAAGCACGTCGAACCGCCCTTCCAGCAGGCCGACGGCGCCTACTCCGAAGAACCGGAAGCGATCGACTACGTCCACTCGCTCGAGCACGGCCGGCTGGAGATCCAGTACGCGCCGAGCCTGCCCGAACAGCAGCAGCGGGAACTGATCGGCCTCTACGACACGATGTACGGAGCGGCGCTGCTGTTCCCGAACAGGAAGATGCCGTACAAGGTGGCGGCGACCACTTGGACCAACCTGATGGGCTGCCCCGAATACAAGGGCCCGATCACGCTCGACGCGATCCGCGCCTTCGGGCGCGAAACCTGGGGCAAGTACGGCGGCGAGCCCGTCTTCGCCTTCAAATTCACCGGGCCGACGCCGGCGGAACCCGAAGAACCCTCGGGCGAATAGCGCTCTAGAGGCTAGGAGCGGTAGGCGGGGAAGAAGGCGCCCGCGTCGCGGCCGGCGCTGAGGCGGGCGTAGGCCTGCGGGTCGCAGACGAGCTCGGAGGCGAACCAGGCCTGCCGGCGGTTGGCGAAGCCGCGCTTGAACTCCTCGAGGGCGTCGCCCGGGCGGATGCCGCCGCCGAGGTTGAGCGGCAGGCCGAGCTCGCTCGAGTGCTCGACCAGGCGGGCGACGACGTTCTTCATCGGCGCCTCGCGGAGGTGCGCGTCGGCGCTGCCGCTGAGGTAGTAGTGGAGGAAGCCGTCGCTGAGCGCGGCGATCGAGGCGGCGGCGAGGGGTCCGTCGGGGGCGGTGGCGAGGGCGAGCCAGGTGCGGTCGGCTTCGAGGATGCGGTCGAAGTAGGCGCGGCCGAAGAAGTAATGCTCGGCCGCGCCGGTGCGGCGCATCGTCTGCTCGTAGACGTCGTTGAAGGCGGCGCGCTGCTCGGCGGTGGTCTCGGCGCCGGGGACGAGGTCGAGCCGGTAGCCGGCTTCGAGGTTGCGGCGGACCTGGCGGCGATCGCTGGGGCGCGACTTCGGCGGCAGCGCCGGGTCGGCGATCTGGACCACGTTGCGCTCGCTGGCGGCGGCCAGCGGCGAGGGGGCGAGGGTGTGGCGGATGAAGACGCTGACCAGGTTCGTGGCGGACCAGTCGATCTGGGCTGGGTCGAGGAGGGGTGGAGGAGGAGCTGGGTCTGGCGAGGGTGGAGACAGGGGGGTCCCTCCCGGACTAACTGCGGGGAGGGTCCGGGAGGCACCCCCCTGCCTCCCATCCGCGTCGGTTAGGCCCGGTTCGCCCCTTCGGCTGTTCCTTTGCCCTGTTACTTCCTGCAAAGCAACAGCGGAAGGAGCGCAACCCGGGTAGCCGTAGGGGGAGATGGCGTCGCGCTTGTCGGTGCCGGGGATCTCGCGCACCTTCAGGGGAGCTTGCAGCTTTCGCCCTTGGTCGTCTTCGATCTTCAGGGTGTGGGTGGTGGCCTCGGCGTCTAAGAAGGGGCGGGAGCGGAAGAACTCGTCGTCGGCTGCGGCTTCGCCGCGGTCTTCGATCAGCTCGGCTCTGGCGCTCGGCGGCGTCACCTGTCTCCCTTCACTGCCCGGCGCACGGGCGGGTCACCCGAGCAGGTCCGCGGCGGCCGCGCGGAACTCGTCCGGGAGCACGCCCCAGACCTCGCAGTCGTCCGGTGGGCCGTCACGGCGGGCGAGGTGGGCGCGCATCGTGCCCTCGTGCTTCCAGCCGAGCCCGGCGACGGTCCGCTTCGCAACCTCGTTGCGGGCGGGGATGCGACCGTAGACGCGATGGGCGCCGTACTCGTCGAAGGCCCTGGCGATCGTCAGCGCCTCGGCGCGGCGGCCGACGCCCTTGCCGCGGACGTCGTCGCCGATCAGGGCGCCGAGCTCGGGGGCGGTCTGCCGGAAGAGCCCGTAGAGAGCAGTGAATCCGACCGGCTCCGCGTATCCCTCGACCTCGATCGCGAACTTGCGGTCCTCGCCCGAGTCGTCCATCGCCCGCCGCGTCCACGCCTCCGCCTGCTCAGCGGTGAACTCGTCCCGCTGCTCCATCAGCGTAGCCGTCGCCTCCGGGTTGTTGAACCAGCGATGGACGGCAGGAGCATCGTCGGGACGAAACGGTCGCAGCGAGACTCGGGGCCGATCGGCACTCACGCCGAAAACCTATCGGGCGTTCCGCTGTTCCTTTGCCTCCCATAACAGGGCAAAGGAACAGCGGAAGGAGTGAGGGGGTTAGTCGGGGGCCAGGCCTTGGGCGGTCAGGACGAGGTAGACGGTCTTGGCGAGGATGCGGAGGTCGAGGGCGGGGCTGCGGTGGTCTACGTACCAGACGTCGAGCTCGATCCGCTCCTCCCAGGGGATGCCGGCGCGGCCCTGGACCTGAGCCCAGCCGGTGATCCCGGGGAGGACCTCGTGGCGGCGTTTCTGGTGGGGCGTGTAGGAGGCGACCTGGGCAGGGATGGTCGGGCGCGGGCCGACGATCGCCATCTCGCCGCGGAGGACGTTGACCAGGTTGGGGACCTCGTCCAGCGAGGTGCGGCGGAGGAGACGGCCGGGGGCGGTGACGCGAGGGTCGTCGCGGTAGACGACGCGGCCGACGCCGACCGGATCGGAGCCGGCGACCATCGTCCGCAGCTTCCACATCTCGAACTCGCGGCCGCCGCGGCCGACCCGGCGCTGCCGGTAGACCACCGGGCCGCGGCTGGTCAGCTTGATCGCGATCGCCGCGACCAGCAGCAGCGGCGAGAGGATCGCCAGGGCGATCGCGGCGATCGCGATGTCGAGGGCGCGCGGCATCAGCGGGTCCCCTCCGCCTTCTCCCAGCGGCCTCCGGGTCCCTGGCGGAGGCGGTCCCAGAGGCCGGCGGCGATCGAGGCGGTGGTCAGCAGGTAGTAGCGGGCGATGCGGAAGGGAGCGATCGGCACCGCGGGCGCGAGCAGGGCGGCGGCGATGAAGGCGAGCTGGGCGAGGAAGGCGAGGACGTAGAACCAGCCGCTGCCGAGGAGGAAGGCGTTGGCGACGAGGGCGATCAGGTGCAGCAGCGGGGTGAGGTAGCGCAGCAGGCGGTGGGAGAAGACCTCGAGCGCGTAGAGCGGCGGGTAGCCGCGCGGCGAGAGCATCCCTTCGCCGGCGACGATCTCCCAGAGGCCGACCATCATCCGGCGTTTGCGGGCGAACTCGCCCTCGATCGTCGGCACCATCTTCTCCTCGGCGCGGGCGCCCGGCTCGTACAGCGAGCGCAGGCGGCGCTTGGCGAGGCGGAAGGGGAAGCTGAGGTCGTGGCTGCCGCTCGCCGCGAGGGGGATGTAGGCGTCGCGGCGGACCGCGTAGATCGCGCCGTTGCCGGCGGTGACCCCGGCCAGCGCCGACTCGGCTTCGCGCACCGCCATCTCGTAGCGCCAGTAGAGCCCCTCGAGGTTGTTGCCGTCGGGGTCGAGGAAGCGGACCTGCCCGCAGACGTAGCCGACGCCGGGGTCGGCGAAGGGGGCGACGAGGCGGCGGAGAGCGTCGCGCGACCAGACGCTGTTGGCATCGGAGAAGGCGAGGATCTCCCCGGCCGCCTGCTCGGCGGCGGCGTTCAGCGCGGCGACCTTGCCGCCGGGCGGTAGCTCGAGGACAAGGCTCGCGCCGGCGGCGCGGGCGCGCTCGGCCGTCGCGTCGGTCGAGCCGTCGGAGGCGACGATCACCTGCAGCCGCTCGCGCGGGTAGTCGAGCGCGAGCGCGTTGGCGACTTTGGCCGCGATCACCTCCCCCTCGTCGTAGGCGGGCACGATTAGGGTGACCGTCGGCAGCTCCGCCGTCGCAGCGTCTCCGAGATTGTCCTCGCTATAGCGAGGACAATCTCGGAGACGGCGCGAAGCTGGGCGGTTGCGGCCGCTCAGCCGCACGAGCGCGCCGAGCAGCAGCGGGTAGCCGAGGTGGGTATAGAGGAGCGCGGCGGCGCTGAGCCAGAAGAGGATCGCGGCGAGGGTGGTCATCGCCCGGTCTCCCTCGCCCGGGCGCCGCCGGCCCCGCCGCCGCGGTGCTCGGCGAGCAGCTCGCGGTAGAGGTCGAGGGTGCGGCGGGCGGCCTCGTCCCAGGAGAAGGGACCGGCGGCGGCGCGGGCGGCGGCCGCGGCGAGCTCGGCGCGGGCGGCCTGGTCGGCGACGAGCTCCTCGATCGCCGCGGCGAGGGCGGCGGCGTCGGCGGGCGGGACCAGGCGGGCGGCGCCCGCCGCGGCCACCTCGGGGAAGCCGCCGACGGCGCTGAGGACCATCGGCTTGCCGAAGGCCAGCGCCGTGTAGAGGACGCCGGAGTGCTCGGCGTCGAGGTAGGGCAGGACGACGAGGTCGGCGCGGCGGAAGATCGCCGGGATCTCGGCGTCCTCGACGAAGCGGTCGACGAAGCGGACGCGGCCCTGCGTCCGCTTCGCCAGCTCGCGCAGCGGCGCCACGTCCATCCGCGGGTTGCCGACGACCCAGAGCTCGAGCGCGGCGCCGGCGGCGCGGACGCGGGCGAAGGCCTCGAGCAGGTTCTCGATCCCCTTATATGGACGCAGCAGGCCGAAGGAGAGGACGACCGGCCCCTCGGCTCCCTCCAGCTCGGCCGGCAGGGGCCTCTCCTCCGGCAGCCGGGTCAGGTAGTCGAAGGCGCCGTGGGGGATGACGCGGACCTTGTCGGGGTCGAGCCCGACCTCGTCGCGGAGGCGGGCGGCGCCGTGCTCGGAGTGGGCGACGACGGCGTCCATGGCGGCGAAGACCCGGTGGGCGGAGCGGACCTGCCGGCGGCTCGGGCGCGGCGGCAGGATGTAGTGGGCGGTCATCAGCCGCGGGCGCAGCGGGGGAAGCAGGCGGACGTCGAGCGAGGGGATCGTCAGCCACTGGTAGTGGACCACGTCGGCGCTCGCCTCGCGGCGGAAGCGGAGCATGTCGCCGAGGTGCTCGGCGGCCTTGAACGGCAGGCGCCCCCGCGCCCCGAGGCCGCGGGCGGCGCTGCGGCGGTAGAAGCGCTCGTCGACCCGGTAGCCCTCGGCCGGCGGCACCGGGCCGTAGAGGAAGCGGGTGGTCGCCAGCTCGACATCCACCCCCCTTCGGGCGAGCGCAGCTGCGAGCGCCCGGTCATAGGGTGGAGTGAACGCCGATGGGTCGATTATCTGAGCCTTCATTCGGTCTGTCCCGGTGGAGGTGGAACGTCTTGTACTTTTTCCGTGGCATGGCCCGCGGTCAGCCGCTGACTGTGTTCGGAAAAAGTTAAGTGGAACCTCTACCGGGACAGACCATGCCACCCCTGCTCTCCTACTGCGTCGTCAACACGAACGGCCGCGATTACCTGCTCGCCTGCCTGGCGGCGATCGAGGCCACGCACCCGGCCGAGGTCGAGCGCGAGGTCCTCGTCCTCGACAACGCCTCCGAGGACGGCTCGGCCGAGGCGGTGCGGGCGCTCGGGCCGCTGCGGGCAGCCTCCCCCGGTGGCGAGCCCCGCGACCTGGGCGAGGTGCGCCTGATCGCGCTGGAGCGGCGGGCCGGCAAGGCGGAGAACGACTCGACCCTGATGCGCGAGGCGCGCGGCCGCTACTGCCTGCTGCTGAACGAGGACTCGGAGCTGCGGCCCGGGGCGGTCGAGGAGCTGCTGGCGGTGATGGAGAGGGAACCGAGGGCGGCGGCGGCGACCCCGCAGCTGCTCGACCCGGACGGGCGGCCGGTGCCCTGTGCCTGGCGCTTTCCGGGAGTGGGGACGGCGCTAGCCGGGGCGCTCTTCCTGCACCGCCGCCTGACCGTGCAGAGCAGGGGCGACGCGGTGCGCAGCGTCGACTGGGCGCAGTCGAGCGCGCTCATGGTCCGTCGCGAGGCCGCGGCTTCGGTCAATTACATGGACCCCGAGTTCTTCGTCTACTACGACGAGTGCGACTTCGCCAGGCGCCTGCGCGAGGGCGGCTGGCACTCGCTCTACGTCCCGGGCGCCGAGGCGGTCCACCACGACCAGCTCTCCACCGACCTCGCCAAGGGCCTCCCCCGGATCGTCGAATTCCACCGCAACCGCGACCGCTACATGCGCAAGCACCACGGGCGCGGCGCGGCGCTGGCGGTGCGGATTCTCAGCGCCTGGTCCTACGCCCTGCGAGCGATCGCGGCAACCGTCCTGCCCAAGCAGCCCGCAGGGATCTACCGGGCCCACGCCCGTCAAGCCCTCTTCCCGGGCCGCGGCGAATCCCTCCGCGACCGCGCCGCCTCGACGGGCCGAACCGACTAATTCCCACCGCCGGTGGGCCGATTGGTCCAACCCGCATGGACAAACCGGCCCGTCGGCGGTGGGGAATGGACATTTCGGCCCGTCACAGGCGCGCGTCTTCGTCCAGCTGCTCGGCCTCGTAGGTCTCCGGGACGGTTCCGTCCACCGCGGCGGGTTGGGCGCGTAGGGAGGCCAGGCCGGCGAGGAGGGCGGCGGGGTGGCGGAGCTTGGCGAGCCAGGCTCGCTCGCCTGGGCTGAAGAAGCCGGTGGCCAGGAGGGCCGCGGGGTAGGCGGCGGCGAGAGCGATGCGGACGAGAAGCCCGGGGGCGCCTGAGGTCGGAACGGCCAGTTCGGCGATGCCGACGAGGACGGCGACGATCAGGGCGACGCGCAGCAGCCTCCCCCACTCGTAGGGGACCGGGAAGAGGCGCTGGGTGAAGCCGTACATCAGGCCCAGCACGACCAGGTAGGAGAGGACGAGGGCGAGGCCGGCGCCGGCGATCCCCATCGCCGGGACCAGGACGAGGTTGAGGGCGACGTTGGCGGCCAGCGCGCCGAGCGCCGCCGGGAAGTTGAACTCGGTGCGGCCGGTGCGGCCGAGGATCACGACCAGGACCAGGTAGAGCGCGTAGAGGGTGACGGCGGTGGAGAGCAGGCCGATCGCTTCGTAGGAGGCGAAGAATTCCGGCGCCGCCAGGGCGCGGACGATCCAGCGCGAGAACAGCCACATCCCGGCGACGACCCAGGCGCAGCCGGCGACGAAGAGGGTGACGACGACCGCGTAGACGCGGCGGGCCTCGCCGTCGTCGCGGATCGAGTAGGCGAGCGGCGGCCAGGCGAGCTGGAAGCCGCGAACGAGGACGTTGACCGCCTGCGCGAACTTGACCGCCAGCGAGTAGAGGCCGGCCTCGGCGAGGCCGAGCGAGCGGACGATGATCAGGCGGTCGACGAAGTTGAGCAGGTAGAGCGAGACCTCGGCCGGCATCGTCGGCGCGCCGAAGCGGAAGAGGCGGCGGATCAGGCCGCGGTCGAAGCGCAGCGAGAGGCGCCGCCACTGCCAGGCGACGAGGCCGAGGACGAAGGCGGCGCCCGCCGCGTAGCTGCCGAGCAGGAGGCCGCGGGCGCCGTCTTCGAAGCCGACGACGAGGACGACGGTGAGGCCGATCGAGGCGAGCACGTTGAGGAGCGTGGTGAGGAAGTAGGCGCGGGCGCGCTCCTCGAGCCGGAACAGGGTGAGCATGAACTCCCACATCGTCAACACCCAGAGGCCGCCGATCGCGATCCGGACGAGTTCGGCGCCCCGCGCCGCTTCCGCCGCGTTCTTGGGGTCGAGCAGCGCTTCGGCGAGCGGCGCGGCGAAGGGCAGCAGGACCAGCGCCCCCGCCGTCGAGAGCCAGAAGAGGCCGGCGAAGCTGCTGCGGACGACCGCCGCCGGGTGCTCGTCGTCGCGGTAGTAGAAGCGCAGGATCGCCTCGATCAGGCCGAGGCGGACGACGATGCTGGCGGTGACCACTGCGGCGAAGAGGACTTCGGCGGCGCCGTAGTCGGCGGTCGTCAGGTACCGGGTGTAGAGCGGAAGCAGGGCGACCGCGATGACCTTGGAGAGGATGCTCGCCGCCGTGTAGGCGGCCCCGGTCGTCGCCAGGCGGCGTAGGTATCCCGACACGAAGGGAGCCTACGTGTGGTCGCGGACCGTCGGGGCGGCTGCGGTGGCCAGCGAGGCGCCGACGGCGAGGAGGACCCAGGTGGTCGGGTCCTCGAAGAAGCCGGCGTAGGCGAGGGTGTGGACGAGCAGCGCTATGAAGGTGGCCAGGACTGCGGCTCTTGCCGCCCGGCCGGCGCCACCCGCCGGAGAGGCGTTGCTGAGGAGACCCTTGCCGAGGGTCCAGAGCGCTACTGCGATGAGGGACAGATAGGCGAGCAGTCCTAGCACGCCTTGCTCGGCGGCCACCGTCACCGGCTCGGTGTGGGAGATGGTCACGGGGGCGTCCTTGTTGGCCCGGTGGTTCTTGTAGGCGGCCTGGAAGGAGCCTGAGCCGTAGCCCTGGAGCGGGCGTTCGCCGAAAAGGTCGAGGCCGCCGGAGATGAGGCTGCCGCGGCCGCTGAGGTCGACGTTGAGGCGGCTGGAGGTGATCCTGCCGGTGCCGCCGACGAGGAGGACGACGAGGACGGCGCCGATCGCGCCGATCGCGACGACGCCGAGGGTCCAGCGCCGGCTCCACTTGATCGCCGCCAGCATCGCCAGGCCGGCCAGCAGGGCGAGGAAGCTGGACTGGGAGAAGGTCGGGACGAGGCCGAGCCAGAGGACGAGGATCAGGCCGCTCAGGAGCCAGAACCTGTCCCGCCTTCGCGTCCACAGCAGCGCCCCCGTGGCGATCGCGGCGACCAGGGCCAGGTAGCGCCCGTAGATGTTGGGGTCCCAGAAGACCGAGTTGACCCGGAAGTAGGTGTGGAATTCGTTCGACCTGATGATCTGGTCGTTCCAGAAGAGGCTCTTGCCGGCGAACTCGACGGACCCGATCAGGACGAAGAGCGCGGCCTCGACGCCGACCACGATGAGCACCCACCGGAGCAATCGCCGATCCCACCGAACATCCTGCAGCAGGGCGAACGCCAGCGTGAACGGGACCAGGAAGAAGCAGACGTCCTGGAGGCCCTTCGAGAAGTCGGTGGAGTACAGCGCCTGCAGCGCATAGAGGACAACCACCGCGGCGAGAACCCGCGGCAGCCAAAACGCTCCTCCGGCAGGTGGCGCCGTAGGGGGGACCCCCCCTGAGGAACCTTCAGCTACCGGAAGGGGGGGCGGGTCCCCTGCGGCGACAGGACCCGCCGGCCACCGGCCGATGTCCCTAGCCGCAGCCGCGATCACTCCTCCGGCGATCACAAGGTAGAGGGGGATCAGCAGGTTGGCCGATTCGCCGCCGCCGTGGAGGGGGACTCGAAACGGGAGGGCGAAGACGATCGCCAACGGGAGCAGGATCGGCCGGCGGCGGAAGACGTAGGCGAGGGCGCCGACGGCGATGCCTCCGAGAACGACCGCGAGGGCGAGACGGTCGAGGTGGTGGCGCAGGTCGGCGATCAGGGGGCTGTGCCACTGGTCGCCGACGATCAGGACCGGGAAGAGGACGAGGGCGGCGAGCATCGGCAGCGCCCGCTGCCGACCCGGCGGCAGCAGGATCGAGCTCGCCGCGGCCGCTGCCGCGACGACGACCCCGATCCCGGCGAGGACGTCGCTCACCGCCGCGGCCCCGCGTCCGATTCTCGGCCCAGCCGGCTGTGTCCAGATCCGGTCGCGTAGGCGCAGAAGGCGGGGCTGCGGCTCCGCTTGCCGCCCTTAGGCGCCGGGTGCAGCCGGATCACGCCGGGGGTCACCAGGGTGCGGCCGGCGAACTTGACCCGCAGCTTGTAGCGGCCGGGCGGGGCGGTGCCGTCGTTGCGGCTGCGGCCGTCCCAGTAGTAGGTGTGGAAGGTGTAGCGCTTGAGGAAGGCGTCGCGGGCGAGGGTGTAGACGACGCGGCCGCCCGGCCGGATCGCCTGCACCGTCCCGGTCCCCGAGACGGTGGTGCGGAAGCGGATCCGGATCAGGTCTAGGCGGCAGTCGGCGTTCGGGGTGAAGGCGTGGACGACCGGCTCGCCCTTCTCGCGGGGGGCGCCGACGAAGCTGACCCGGTCGAGCACGAGCGGGTCGCGCTTGACCCGCTGCGAGTAGGCGAAGGCGGCGACCGTGGCGAGGACCAGGAGCGCGAAGACGACCGCGGCGGCGCGTGGCGAGACGGGCGCCCGGCCCTCATTCGCCGGTTTCGGCATTGTCCTCGCCGACCACCACGGCGACGCCGGCCCCAGCCGAAACGGATTCGATTTCGCCGCTCATCAGCTGCGTCTTCGCGATCTGCAGCCGCTTCGCGACCTTGCTCGCTTCCGGCTTGTGGCCGCGCTTGAACATGACGACGCTGTCGGTGAAGCTGGACTGGCTGTTGGTGACGGCGCCGAGCTCGAAGCCCTTCGCTTCGACCTTGTCGCCCCAGGTCGCGGCGAGGCCGGGGACGGCGGTCCCGTTCAGCACCGTCACTTCGATTTCGCCGGGTTTGAGCTTCGCCGCCGCCTGCTTGCCGCCGGCCGTCCCCTTGCTGCTTTCCGAGCCGCTGAGCAGGAGATAGGCGCCCCCGCCGACGACGACCACGAGGACGAGGAACAGCGCCACCAGGGCGAGCGGGTTCGAGGCGATCGCGCCGAAGCCGGAGAAGCGTCCGCGCAGGCGCTCGCCGCGGCTCTGCCCGGGCTGCCCCCCTCGCGCCGCCGTCGCCGCTCCTCGCGCGCGGAGACCGCTTGGTGTTCCATCGTCCGCGCCTCCTGCAGGGCACGCAGCTCCTCCGCTCGCTGGGCGGCGATCGTCGAGGTCTGCTCCTTGCGCTCGGCGTCGCGCTCCGGGGCCGATCCCGCCCACTCGCGCAGGCGGCGGATGTCGCGGCCGTGGGTGAACGAGAGCAGCGCCAAGACGGCGAGGCCGAGGAAGGCGGCGAGGCCGGCGAAGGCGCCGATCTGTTCGAGCACGTGGAGCAAGTGATTACCTGTGAACCCGCGCGTGCGGCTGACGAGTGCCGGGCCGAGCGGGGGTAGGACGCAGGGAGGCCGAATGGCAGCGCCATTCGGCCGACCGAGGACGACGCCCCGTGAAGTGTCCGGCGCCGTCAGGCGTGCGTGGGGGTTTGCAGGTAATCACTGGGTGGCCGCGAGAGCCTATTTGTCGGAGCCGACCGTCGCAGCGTCGCCGCCCGGGGCGGAGATCATCTCGACCACCCGCTCGGCCAGGTTGGCCTCGTCCCCGGCCATCACCAGGTGTTCGAGCGAGTTCAGCGTCGACTCGACCCACTCGGGGTCGCGCGGGGCCCGCCGCAGCGCCCGGTTGATCCGCCGCGCCGCCGTCGCCTGCACCTCCTCGCCGTCGGAGAAGAGCTCCTCGTGCAGCTTCTCCCCCGGCCGCGGCTGGGTGAACTCGACCGCGATGTCCTTTTCGGGCTCGTACCCCGCCAGCCGGATCATGTTGTGAGCGAGGTCGACGATCTTCACCGGCTCGCCCATGTCGAGGACGAAGACCTCGCCCTTGCCGCTGCCGATGTCGCCGGCGCGGATCACCAGCTGCACCGCCTCCGGGATCGTCATGAAGTAGCGGGTCATCTCCGGGTGGGTGACGGTGACCGGCCCGCCGCGCTCGATCTGGCCGCGGAAGATCGGCACGACGCTGCCCGAGGAGGCGAGGACGTTGCCGAAGCGGACCGAGGCGAAGCGGGTCTCGGGGTGCTTTTCCCCGGCCGCCTGGACGATCCACTCGGCCATCGCCTTCGAGGCGCCCATCACCGTCTTCGGGTTGACCGCCTTGTCGGTGGAGATGAGGACGAAGCGCTCGACCTTCGAGGCGGCCGCGGTCTCGGCGGTGACGCGGGTGGCGATCGCGTTGTTGCGGACCGCCTCCAGCGGGTTGGCCTCCATCAGCGGCACGTGCTTGTAGGCGGCGGCGTGGAAGACGACGTCGGGCTTGAAGCGCTGCATCACCTCCAGCATCCGGTGCGGCTCCTTGCAGTCGGCGAGGACCGACTCGCAGCCGGCGAAGTGGCGCTCCTCGACCATCTCGCGGTCGATCTGGAAGAGGTTGTCCTCGGCGTGGTCGAGCATCACCAGCAGCCGCGGCCGCACCTGGGCGATCTGGCGGCAGAGCTCGGAGCCGATCGAGCCGCCGGCGCCGGTGACGAGGACGATGCGGTCCTGCAGGTAGGCGCCGACGCGGTCGAGCTCGCGGACGATCGGCTCGCGCCCGAGCACGTCCTCGACCCGGACCTCGCGCAGCTGCTTGTTGAGCTGGACGCCGCCGCGCAGCAGCTCGAAGACGGTCGGCAGGGTGCGGACGTGGATCTGGCGCTCGCGGCAGGCGGCGACGATGCGGGCGCGCAGCGTCCCCGGCGCCGAGGGGATCGCGATCACCACCTCGTCGGGATCGGTCTCGTCGAGGATCCGGTCGATCTCCTTGGTCGAGCCGAGCACCTTCAGCCCCGACATCCGCATCCCCCGCTTGCGCGGGTCGTCGTCGACGAAGCCGATCGCGGTGGCGCCGAGGTTGGGGTTGAGCTGCAGCTCGCGGACGACCATCTGGCCGCCCGAGCCGGCGCCGATCACCAGCACCTCATGCCTGGGCAGGCGGGCGCCGCGGCTCGGCCGTTCGACGATCAGCCGCACGCCCAGGCGGGCGCCGGCGACGAGGATCAGGGTGAGGACGAAGTCGGTGACCGCGACCGAGCGCGGCAGCGTGTGCGGGAACGGCTTGGCGACGGCGAAGACGACGACGAGCAGGGCGCTGGCGACGGCGACGGCGCGGGCGATCAGGATGAAGTCGCGGCCGCTGACGTAGCGCCACCACTTCTGGTAGAGCCCGAAGCCGGCGAAGACGACGAGCTTGCCGAGGACGACGAAGCCGACCGACTGGGCGAAGAGGACCTCGTAACGGTGCGGCCAGCCGTGCGGGTCGTCGAGGAAGCGCAACTGGAACGCGAGGAAGTAGGCCAGGGCGAGGAGGACGGCGTCGGCCGCCACCTGCAGAACCCGGTTGCGGTACACGGGGTGGTTCAACCGGCTCATCGAGCTGCTGAGTTTACGGCGCCTTGAGCCGAATCCCTACGATGTGGCGCGCAATGGGCCTCCTCCTGCTCGCCTCGGTCACCGACAAGGTGGTCGAACCCGTGATCGAAATCGCGACCGAATTCATCGGCAGCGCCGGCTACCTCGGCGTCTTCGTGCTGATGACCCTCGAGTCGGCCTGCATTCCGATCCCCAGCGAGGGGATCATGCTCTTCGCCGGCTTCAGCGCATCGAAAGGCGAACTGACCCTGTTCGGGATCGTCGCCGCCGGCGTGCTCGGCAACCTGGTCGGCTCCTGGATCGCCTACGCGGTCGGCTACTACGGGCGGATCGACCTGCTGGAAAAGAACAGGCTGATCCACGTCAGCCCCAGGCACCTGAAATGGGCCGACGACTGGTTCTCCCGCTACGGCAACGCGACCGTCTTCTTCTCGCGGATGCTGCCGATCATCCGCACCTTCATCTCGCTGCCCGCCGGGGTGGCGAAGATGCCGTTCTGGCGCTTCACCGCCTACACCCTGCTGGGCTCGATTCCCTGGGTGCTGATGCTGGCCCTGGTCGGCGAAGCGGTCGGCGAAAACTGGGAAGACTGGCGCCACAAGCTCGGCTACCTCGACTACCTGGTGCTGGCGGCGATCGTCGCCGGCGTCGTCTACTGGCTGGTCAGGCGGCGGCGCGGCGGCAGTCCCGGCGAGGGCGAGCCGGCGGGGGGCGAGCCGCTCGCGCCGCGGGCCGAGAGCGAGCCGGCCGCCGGCCGGGACGCTTGAGCGCAGGCGGGATCCCCGCCGGGCGCGCCGTCGCCCTGGGGCTGGTCCAGGGGCCGGCGGAGCTGCTGCCGGTCTCGAGCTCGGCCCACATCGTCCTCGTCCCCTGGCTGGCGGGCTGGGACTGGGAGGAGGTCGACCCGGAGCTGCGCAAGAGCTTCGAGGTGGCGCTGCACACCGGCGCCGCGGCGGCGCTGCTGATCGGCCAGCGGCGGCTGATCGCCGAGGAGATGCGCCGCTTCGACGGGCGGCGGGCGCTCCTGCTGGGGCTCTCGTTCCTGCCGGCGGCGGCGGTCGGCTACACCCTGGAGCGGCCGATCGAGCGGCGCCTCGGCGGGCCGCGGGCGACCGCCTACGGGCTGATCGCCGGGGCGGCGGCGATGCTCGTCGCCGACCGCCGGCCGCAGCGGCGCGGGCGCGGCGACGCGACCCCGGCCGACGGGCTGGCCCTGGGAATCGCCCAGGCGGCGGCGCTGGCCCCGGGCGTCTCGCGCAACGGCGTCACCCTGGCGGCGGCGCGCTGGCGGCGTTTCTCCCGCGACCAGGCGAACCTGCTCTCGCGGACGATCGCGCTGCCGATCATCGTCGGCGCCACCGGCCTCAAGGGCGCGCGGCTGGCCCAGCGCGGCACCACCCCGGAGATGCGCCGGGCGCTCGCCGTCGGCGTCGGCGCCTCCTTCGCCTCGACCCTCGCCAGCCAGCGGCTGATCGGCCTGGTCGAGCGCGATCGGGCGCTCTGGCCCTACGCCGTCTACCGGCTGGGCCTGGCCGCGGTGGTCCTCCGCAAGCTGCGCCGCCACAACCAGACCCCGCTCTGATCTTCCGCTGTTCCTTTGCCCCACATATTCAGGCAAAGGAACAGCGGAAGCGGCGGGCTCGGGCCGCGCTGTTCTTTTCCCCCGCCGTATAGGGCAAAGGAACAGCGGAACGACAGACGGGATGACAGAATCGGCGGGGTGAGCGCGAGCGACGCCTACGCGAAGGCCGGGGTCGACCAGGGCGCGGCCGATTCGGCCGTGGCCGGGCTGGTGCGGGCGCTGGGGGCGATCGACCCGGGGCGGCCGTCGCTGCAGGTGCCGCTGCCAGGGCATTACGCGAGCGTCGTCAGGTTCGACGAGCGGACGGGGATCGCCTTCTCGACTGACGGGGTCGGGACCAAGCTGGTGGTCGCCGAGGAGCTGGGGAAGTTCGACACGGTCGGGATCGACTGCGTGGCGATGAACGTCAACGACGTGATCTGCGTCGGCGCCGAGCCGCTGGCGATGGTCGACTACGTCGCCGTCGAGAAGGCCGACGCGAAGGTCTGCGAGGAAATCGGCGTCGGCCTCGCCCGCGGCGCCGAGCTGGCCGGGATCGAGATCACCGGCGGCGAGCTCGCCCAGCTCGGCGACCTGGTCCGCGGGGTCGACGTCTCCGGCGCCTGCATCGGCAGGGTCGGCCTCGAGGCGATCGTCGACGGCAGCGCGGTCGAGCCCGGCGACGTCGTCATCGGCCTCCCCTCCAGCGGCATCCACTCCAACGGCTACACCCTCGCTCGCTCGGCGCTGGCGGGGATTCCGCTCGGCGAGGACCCCGAAGGGCGCCTCGGCCGCCCGCTCGGCGAGGAGCTGCTGGAGCCGACCGAGATCTACGTCAAGCCGATCGTCGAGCTGCTCCGCTCCGAGGTCGGGGTCCGCGGCCTCGCCCACATCACCTCCGGCGGGACCAGGAACCTGCTCCGCCTCGCCGCCGAGGTCGGCTACGAGATCGACGCCCCCCTCCCGGTCCTCCCGATCTTCGAGCTGATCCAGGAGCGCGGCAACGTCTCCGACGAGGAGATGAGCGAGGTCTTCAACATGGGCTGCGGCTTCTGCGCGGTAGTCCCCGCCTCCGACGAGGCGGCTGCGCTGGAGCTGCTGCGCGCCCATTACCCGGCCGCAAGCCGGATCGGCCGCGCGACCGCCTCCGCAGGCGAAGTTGTGGCTCCTTAGTCCTCCATATCAGGACAAAGGAACCGCAGAACTCGGCCCGGACCTGCATGGAGACGTGCTACGCGGTGGCCGCGCAGGGCGCTCCCGCTCGTCGGGTCGTAACGTAAGCCGCGCAAGTGACCGACCCGGCTTCGACCAGCTCCCGCATGATCGGCACCGTGCTGTCCGGCCGCTACAAGCTGGAGGCGAAGCTCGGCAGCGGCGGGATGTCGACGGTCTACCTCGCCCGCGACACGACGCTGGACCGGCCGGTGGCGGTGAAGGTGATGCACCGGGAGATGTCCGAGCAGGCCGACCAGCTGCAGCGCTTCCGGCAGGAGGCGCGGGCGGTGGCGAAGCTCTCGCACCCCAACGTCGTCGCCGTGATCGACGCCGGCGAGGACGGCGGCCACCCCTACATCGTCTTCGAATACGTCGAAGGCGAGACGCTTAAGCAGCGGATCAACCGGGTCGGGGCGCTGGACGCGCAGGAGGCGCTCGCCTACGCGATCGAGATCGCCCGCGGGCTGACCGTCGCCCACGCCCGCAACATGGTCCACCGCGACATCAAGCCGCAGAACGTCCTGATCGACTCCGAGGGGCGGGCGAAGCTGACCGACTTCGGGATCTCGCGCCAGCTCGAGCAGGACGGGATGACCGCGACCGGCCGCGTCCTCGGCACCACCGACTACGTCGCCCCCGAGCAGGCGATGGGCCACCCGGTCGACCAGCGCTCCGACGTCTACTCGCTCGGCGTCGTCCTCTACGAGATGCTGACCGGGCAGGTCCCCTTCAGCGCCGACAGCCAGGTGGGGGTGGCGATGAAACACGTCAACGAGGAGCTGCCCGACGTCCAGCAGCGCCGGCCGGAGCTCTCGGCGGCGGCGGCGATGACGGTCGAGCGGGCGACCGCCAAGGACCCGGCCCAGCGCTACCAGGAGGTCGGCGAGATGATCGACGACCTCTCGACCGCGCTCGAGGTCGAGGCGGCGCGGGCCGGCGCCGCGACCGGCGAGGCGACGAGCGTCCTGGAAGCGGTGCCGCCGGCCGAGCGCAAGCTTTCTAGCGGCGGCAACCGCTCGCGGCTGACGGTGGTGCTGTTGATCGTCGTCTTCGCCGCGGCGATCGCCGCGGTGGTGCTGATCAGCAGCGGCAGCGGCCCCGGCGGCGGAGGCGGCGCCCTCCACGACAAGGGCAAGAAGGTGACGATCTCCTCCGCCACCGACTACGACCCGCAGGGGGACGGCGAAGAGGACCCCGAAACCCTCAGCCTCGCCGTCGACGGCAACCCCACCGGCACCGCCTGGAGCAGTGAGCACTACGACACCCCGACCTTCGCCGGCACCAAGACGGGCTCCGATCCCGGAGTCGGCATCTACGTGACGGCCAAGTCGGCGGCGACGCCCTCGGCGATGATCGTCCGCACCCCCACCCCGGGCTGGGACGCTGAGGTATTCGCCGCCGCCTCGGGGCCGCCGGAAGAACTCTCCGGCTGGGGGGAACCGGTCGGCGAGGTCTCCGACGCCAAGTCCCTCGAAGAAATCGACCTGCATCTCGCCTCGCCGGCCAGGTACTTCCTGATCTGGTTCAACAAGGCGGCGCCGGCCCAGGACCAGGAAGGCCGCTACCAGGTCGAAATCAGCGACGTGAAACTGGTCGAATGAGCGGAGCTGCAACGGGTAGCAGGTGACCGTCTTCACAAATCGATTGCATAGATCCGTGTAATCATCCGTCGATGGCAGAACGTGGCGCCACCCCGAAAGTGCCGAAGGCGCGCCGGCGCGCCCTCCACGCCGTCCGCTCGCTGTTCACGCCGCTGCTTCCCGACGACTACCTGGAACTGATCAACCCGCTCTGGTCGACGCAGGAGCTGCGGGGGCGGATCGAGCGGATCGTCCCGGAGACGCCCGAGGCGGTGACGATCCTGATCCGGCCCGGGTACGAATGGCCGGGCCACCGGGCTGGGCAGTACCTGCGGATCGGCGTCGTCGTCAACGGGGTCCACCACTGGCGCGCCTACTCGCTGACCACCGACCCCGGCCACCCCGAGGGGCTGATCGGGATCACGCCGAAGCTGGTCGAGGCGGGCGTGGTCTCGCCCTACCTGGTGCGCCGGGCGCGGCCGGGGGACCTCGTCCGCCTCGGCGGCGTCGAAGGGACCTTCGTCCTCCCCGACCCGCCGGCGGGGAAGCTCCTTTTCATCAGCGCCGGCAGCGGCATCACCCCGATCATGAGCATGCTGCGCAGCCTCGACCGCGACGGCGCGCTCTCCGACACCGTCCACATCCACTCCTCGCGCACCGCCGACCGGGTGATCTTCGGCGCCGAGCTGCGCGACCTCGACTCCCGCCGCGAGGGCTACCGGCCGCAGCTGCGGATCACCGGCGAAGCCGGCCGCTTCGCCCCGCACGAGCTCGACGCCCTCTGTCCCGACTGGCGCGAGCGCCGCGCCTTCGTCTCCGGACCCGGCGAAATGCTCGACGCGCTTGTCGACCACTGGCGCAGCGAGGGCGACCCGGAGCTGCTCGAGATGGAGCGCTTCCAGCCGGTGATCGGCGGCGGCGCGGTTGCCGGGGAGGGCGGCCGCGTCCGCTTCCTCTCCAGCGGCGTCGAGGCGGAATGCGACGGCGGCACGCCGATCCTCGTCGCCGGCGAGGAGGCGGGGGCAGAGCTGCCCTTCGGCTGCCGGATGGGGATCTGCCACACCTGCATCGGCCGGCTCTGCGCCGGCGAAGTGAGGGACCTGCGGACCGGGGAGGTCCACGGGCAAGAGGGAGAGATGGTCCGGACCTGTGTCAACGCGCCCGAAGGCGACGTTGCGATTGCCTTATGACAAAGAGGGGACTAGAACCCAGATGACCACGACCGCACAACCCGGCGCCGTCCCGAGCGGCGCCCAGAGCGAGAACCCGCTCGCGCATCTCTCCGAGCAGCAGCTGGCGGAGCTGGCGCGGGAGTTCGACGCGATCCGCGACCGGGTGACGGCCGACCTCGGCGACCGCGACCGCCGTTACATCGAGAGCATGATCGAGATGCAGCGCCGCCTCGCGGTCCTGGGCCGGCTGCTGCTGCTCGGCTCGCGCAACCGCGTCGCCTGGCTCGCCGGGACCTCGGCCCTCTCGGCGGCGAAGATCCTCGAGAACATGGAGATCGGCCACAACGTCATGCACGGCCAGTGGGACTGGATGAACGACCCGCGCATCCACTCCTCGACCTGGGACTGGGACACCGCCTCGACCGCCGAGGCCTGGAAGCACTCCCACAACTACGTCCACCACACCTACACCAACATCCGCGGCAAGGACAAGGACCTCGGCTACGAGATCATGCGGATCGACCCGGCGCAGAGGTGGAATCCGGTCTACCTCGCGCAGCCCGTCTACAACCTGATCCTGATGGCGCTCTTCGAGTGGGGCGTGGCGCTGCACGACCTCGACTTCGAGGCGATTCGCAAGGGCGAGAAGCCGATGCACCAGGTGAAGCGGGAGCTGAAGGGGATCGCCGGCAAGGCCAAGGCCCAGATCGTCAAGGACTACATCGCCTGGCCGCTGGTCAGCGCCCTCGCCGCGGGCGCGGTCGAGGCGGCGCTGGTGGCGCGGCGGCAGCGCAGGCGCCCGCGCCGCCTGGTCGGTCGGGCGCTAGGCGCCTTTGCGAACCAGCGGTTCGGAAAAGCGCCTCGGCGGCATCGGAACGGGCTGCGGCCGGTCGCGGCCGCAGCGCTGGAGAGCGCCGCCGAGACCTTCCGCCAGACCGCCAAGGCCGACGCCACCGCCAACATCGCCCGCAAC
Source organism: uncultured Actinomycetes bacterium (assembly GCA_963800355.1). Taxonomy (GTDB): domain Bacteria; phylum Actinomycetota; class Thermoleophilia; order Solirubrobacterales; family 70-9; genus VAYN01. Next base: position 163,086 of record CAWDAP010000004.1, read on the forward strand.
GTCTGGGCCTACGCGATCATCTTCTGCGGCCACTTCCCCGACCAGACCTACACCTTCTCCCAGCGCGAGGTCGAGAACGAGAGCCGCGGCGGCTGGTACATCCGCCAGCTCACCGGCTCGGCCAACATCGAGGGCAGCCCGCTCTTCCACGTCGCCAGCGGCAACCTCGGCTACCAGGTCGAGCACCACCTCTTCCCCGACATGCCGAGCACCCGCTACGCCGAGATCGCGCCGCAGGTCAAGGACCTCTGCGAACGCTACGGCCTTCCTTACAACTCCGGCCCGTTCATGCAGCAGCTGGGGATGGTGCAGCGGACGATCCTCCGCCTCGCCTTCCCCGGCGGCCGGCCCCGGCCGAAGCCGGGGCCCTACCGGGGCGAGAACGGCGCGGGCTGATCAGCCGCTCTCGGTCGGCGCGATCGGGTCCAGAGCGCTTCGTAGAGGCGGCGCAGCGCGCCGGAGACCAGCTCGTCCTCGCCGCCGACCAGCAGCTGGTCCGAGCGGCCGTCGAGGATGGCCGGGATCCAGTCCTTCACCTCACCGCGGCCCCAGGCTTGCGGATCCGCCGGGGCGGAGGCGCAGCCATGGACGGCTCCGCCCGGCTCGACCTCGGCCCAGACCTCCTCGCCCTCGCCGCCGGTCGCTTCCTCCTCGCCGCGGACGCTCAGGAGCAGGCACTTGCCCTCGTGGTCGGGGAGGCTCGCCAGCGGCAGCAGGACCCGCAGCACCGTTGCCAGCTCGGCGGCCGTCATCCCCTCCTCGCCGTCGATGACGACATGGTGGTGGCGCCAGCGGGCGATGCCGGCGACCAGCCCCATCTTGCGGCGCGTCTTCTCGCTCAGGCCGTAGCAGCGCCGGCGGCCGGGGCCCTGCCACTCGACGAGGAGGCCCCCGGTCTTGAAGAGGCCGGCGCGGCGGTTGACCTGGTGGTAGCTGAGGCCGTGGGGACCCCTCGCCAGCTCGGTCGGCGACTTGCCTTCGCAGGCGAGTTCCTCGACCATGCCGGCCTCCCAGAGGTCGGCGAGCAGCCCCAGCGACGCCCACGCGTGGGCGTCGATGCGACCGTCGGGAAGCCTGGTCAGGGAGGCGTCGGCGAAGCGGTTGACAAGCGCGTGCAGGTCGGTGCCGCAAGGATCCGACAGCCGGTGCACGACCTTGGAGGGGATGCCCGGCTCCTCTTCGCGCTCGACCACGTCGAGTTCGGCGAGCTTGCCGGCATAGCGGTAGATCGTCCGCGGCGCGTAACCCGGCACCGCCTCGGTCAGGCTCTTGGTTCGCAGCGGCCGCTCGCCGAGGGCCATCAGGATCGCCCCGGTCGCCCCCGCGCTGAGCAGGCGGAGGACATCGGCGATCGAGGCCCCGGCGACGCAGGCCTCGTCCTCGACGGCAGGTTCGATTTCGGGAGCAGTCGTCATCGGGTCACCAGGTTGGACGGACACGTCAACGACTGGTCTTCGTTGGGTACCCCCTAGATCTGGCCGGGAAACGTGGCTCAGAACTCGTAGCTGCGCGACTGGCGGTGGCGCTCCACCGCGAGCTGGACGAGGCGGTCGCAGAGCTCGGGGTAGCCGATGCCGGTGGCCTCGAAGAGCTTGGCGTAGACGCTGGTGTCGGTGAAGCCGGGCATCGTGTTGATCTCGTTGACGAGGACGGTGCCGTCGGGCTCGACGAAGAAGTCGCAGCGGGCGAGGCCGGAGCAGCCGGCGAGGGCGAAGACCTCGATCGCCAGCTCGCGCACGCGCCGCACCGCCTCCTCGCCGATCGGGGCGGGGACGCGCAGCTCCATCCCGCCCTCGGTGTACTTGGCCTCGAAGTCGTACCAGACCCCCTGGGCGACGATCTCGCCCGGCAGCGAGGCCTGCGGCCGCTCGTTGCCGAGGACCGAGCACTCGACCTCGCGGCCGGCGGCCGAGGCCTCGACGATCACCCGCGGGTCGTGGCGCAGCGCCAGCTCGACCGCGGCATCGAGGTCGGTGAGATCGGCGACGCGGGTGATGCCGACGCTGGAGCCCATCCGCGAGGGCTTCACCCAGAGCGGCAGCCCCATCGCCTCGCAGCACCCCCACCAGTCGCTGCCCTCGACCGCGGCGAACTCGACCTGCGGCACGCCGCGGGAGGCGAAGAGCCGCTTCAGGGTCAGCTTGTCCATGCAGATCGCCGAGGCGAGGACGTCGGAGCCGACGTAGGGGACGTCGAGCTGCTCGAGCAGGCCCTGGACGCTGCCGTCCTCGCCGAAGGCGCCGTGCAGGGCGGGGAAGACCGCGTCGACGCCGAGCAGGCCGCCACCCGGCGTCAGCGCCACCGGGCCGCCCGGCGCCCGCCAGGCGCCGTCGCGGCCGATCGTCACCTCGACCGCCTCGTGGCCGGCCTCGCGCAGGCCGCGGGCCACGGCGGCGCCGGAGCGCAGCGAGACGTCGTGCTCGGAGGAGCGGCCGCCGGCGAGGACCGCGACCCTCACGGCGCCGCTTCCCCTTCTTCTTCTTCGGCCGGTTCGAGTGCCCGCTTGCCGACCGCGATCGTCACCGTCGACTTCGGCTTCGCTTCGGTGCCTGGCGGCGGGAACTGGTCGATCACCCGGCCGACCTGGCTCGGGACTTCGGTTTCTTCTTCTTCGACCCGCGGCGTCAGCCCGGCGGCGCGGATTTCTTCGACCGCCTGGCGGCGTTCCTTGCCGATTACGTTCGGCGTCTTCGCGACTTCTTCTTCCTTGCCGCTGGAGACGACGATCGCGACGCTCGAGCCCGGTTCGACCTGCGTGCCGGCGCTCGGCGACTGCCGGATCACCTCGCCGGCCGGCGAGTTGCTTTCTTCTTCGGAGACGCTCGGGGTGAGTCCGCGGCCGCGGATCTGCTGCACGGCGACCCGCCGCTGCGTCCCGACCAGGACCGGCACCCGCGCCAGCTTCGGCCCGCGGGAGACGAAGATCGTCACGGTCGAGCCGTGGGTGGCGCTGTCGCCGCCCCGCGGTTCGGAGAAGACGACCAGCCCTTCTTCGACCGACTTCGAGTTGACGTGTTCGATCCCGACTTCGAAGCCGGCGGCTTCGAGCTTCTTTTCCGCCGCGCCCTGGGCGAGGCCGTTGACCCGCGGAACCTCGCCGCTGCCGGGGCCGGCGCTGACCGTCAGGTCGACCGTAGGCTTCGAGCAGAAGAGGGTGAGAAAGGCGCAGTCTTCCTCGGCCGAGCCCGGCAGCGGGTCCTGCTCGAGCACGGTGCCCCTCGGCGAGCGCCGTTCGACCGTCTTTTCCTCGCCGAGTTCGAAGCCGTTGCGTTCGAGCTGGCCGATCGCGAATTCGACCTGCTTGCCGGTCACGTCCGGGACGTCCGTCTTGGCGTCGCGGGTCGCCAGCAGGCCGATCGCCAGGCCGATGACGATCGCCGCCACCAGCAGCCCCCAGAGCCAGTTGTTGCGCCTGCGCTCTTCCTCCGGCGGCGCCTCCTCGACGGGGCCGGGCACGGTCGCGATGGCCGCCGTCCCGCGGCTCGCGCCCGGTTCGCGCATCGCCTGGTCGAGGGCTGCGATGAAGGCGTCGGCGCTCTGAAAGCGCTGCCCCGGCTCCTTTTCCAGCGCCCGCATCGTCACCGCGTCGAGCGCCGGGCTCACGCTCGGGTTGACCGAGCTCGGCCGCAGCGGCGTCTCGGAGACCTGTTTCATCGCCACCGCGACGGCGCTTTCGCCCTCGAACGGCACCCGGCCCGCGAGCGCCTCGTAGAGGATGACGCCGATCGAGTAGAGGTCGGAGACGGGGGTCACCTCGAAGCCCTGGGCCTGCTCGGGCGAGAGGTACTGCGGGGTCCCCATCACCGAGCCGGTCTGGGTGATCTCAGAGACCCCGGCGCGGGCGATCCCGAAGTCGGTGACGACCGCCTTGCCCTCTTCGTCGACGATCACGTTCTGCGGCTTCAGGTCGCGGTGGACGATCCCGTTGCGGTGGGCGAAGCGGGCGCCCTCGAGCACCTGCCGCACCAGCCCCACCGCCTGCTCGGGGGTCAGCCCGCGGTCGATCAGCTCCTTCAGCGTCGGCCCCTGGACGTAGCGCATCGCGATGTAGTTGACGCCGTCGTCCTGGCCGCGGTCGAAGACGGCGACGATGTTCGGGTGCTGGAGGCCGGCGGCGTGCTCGGCCTCGCGCTGGAAGCGCTCGACGAACTGCCGGTCCTGCAGGTAGCGGCTGTGGAGGACCTTCAGCGCCACCTGCCGCTGCAGGTGGGTGTCCTCGGCGAGCCAGACGTCGGCCATGCCGCCGCTGCCGATCCGGCGCAGCACCCGGTAGCGATTGTCGACGATGCTTCCCTCTGCTACCTCGGCCACCGCTCCTCCTCATTCTCCGTTCAGGATCGTTTCGGCGACATCGGCGAAGATCGGCGCCGCGACGTCGTTGCCGAACTGTTCGGTGCATTCGACCGTGGCGGCGATCGCGATCTTCGGTTCGCTCGCCGGGGCGAAGCCCATGAACCAGGCCTGGTTCTCGTTTTCGCCGCCGCCGCAGGCCTTGTTGCCCGGCGTTTCCGCGGTGCCGGTCTTGCCGGCGACCGGGACCCCGGAGATCGCCGCGTTGGTGCCGGTGCCGGCGCTGACCACGCCTTCCATCGCCGTGGTCAGCTCTTCGGCGCTCTGGGCGCTGACCGGTTCGCTGTAGACCGAGGGGCTGAGGGTTTCGACGACACGCCCGTCGGGGTCGATCACCCGCTTCCAGATCTGCGGCTTCATCAGCTTGCCCCTGTTGGCGATCGCGGCGGCGACCTCGGCCATCTGCAGCGGCGTCGCCAACAGCCGCTCCTGGCCGATCGCGACGCGGGCGAGGTCGACCGGATCATTGCGGTGCAGCAGCCCCCGTTCTTCGTCGAAGACTCCGCTCACCGCGACCTCGTCGGAGGGCAGATCGATCGCCGGGGTCGCGCCGAAGCCGAACTTTTCCATCGTCTCGAACAGCCGGTCCTGGCCGACCTTCTGGCCGAGCTGGCCGAACCAGGTGTTGACCGAGTAGGTGAGGGCGGTGTCGAGGGAGATCGGGCCGAAGCTCTGGTTGAAGTCGTTCTGCAGCGGCGTCCCTTCGACTTCCAGCGAGCCGGGGGCGTCGATCGTCGTTTCCGGCGTGATCACGCCGCTTTCGAGGCCGGCGGCGGCGGTCACCACCTTGAAGGTCGAGCCCGGCGGCTTCTGCCCCTGGGTGGCGCGGTCGAACAGCGGCGTTTCGATTTCGTTGCCGTTCAGCTTGCCGAGTTCGTAGGGGACGCGGTTGGGGTCGTAGGAGGCGTTCGAGACCAGCGCCTTCACTTCGCCGGTCTGCGGGACGATCGCGACGACGGCGCCGAAGTGGCCGCCTTCCTGCAGGTCGCTCAGGGCCACGCGCTGGGCCGCCGGGTCGAGGTTGGTGACGATGTCGTTGCCTTCCTGGTTGTGGCCGAGGATCTGGTCGAGGATCGATTCGAATTCGGACCCTTCGCCGACCAGTTCTTCGTTGTGGAAGCGCTCGAACTCGGCGTCGCCCTGGAGCACGAAGCTGTATCCGATCGGGTGGCCGAAGAGGGAGCCTTGCGGATAGCGCCGCACGTAACGCTTTTCGGCGGCCCTCCCCTTGCCCACCGACTTGGCGATCACGGTGCCGTCGGCGGCGAGGATGCGACCGCGGCGCACCTGCTGGGCCTCCAGCAGCGGGCGCCGGTTCACTTCCTTTTCCTTCAGTGCCTTGGCGTCGAAGACCGACCAGTAGGACGTGAAGCCGACCAGGACCCCGAAGAGGACGACGATGAAGGCGAACAACTTGACGATCTGGCGGTTCACGCCCCCGCCCCCATCGTCGCCAGCCTTCCCGCCGGCTGAGCCGCCTCACGGCGAGCCCGGTCGGAGACCAGCAGCAGCAGCGCCAGCAGGACGAAGTTGGCGACGATCGAGCTGCCGCCGTAGCTGATGAAGGGCAGGGTGACGCCGGTCAGCGGGATCACCCGGGTGACGCCGCCGATGATCACGAAGGCCTGGATCGAGAAGACCGCGGTGAGGCCGGTGGCGAGCAGCTTCGAGAAGCCGTCGCCGGCCAGCAGCGCGACCTTGAAGCCGCGGGCGGCGATCAGCAGGTAGACGAGGATCACCCCGACGGCGCCGAAGAGGCCGACCTCGTTGACGATCAGCGAGTAGATCGTGTCGGTCTGCGCCGCCGGCAGCAGGGCCGTGCCGCCGCTGCCGGGCACCGTGATCAGCGCCTGCCCGAAGCCCTTGCCGAAGAGGCCGCCGTCGGCCTGGGCGAAGATCGACTGGAGGATCTGGTAGCCGGTTTCTTCGGGGTCGTTGTAGGGGTGGAGCCAGACCTCGACCCGGTCGTGGACGTGCGGCACGGTGCCGGCGAAGAACCAGGCGCCGAGCATGAACATCGCCATCCCGATGACGACGAACGAGAAGCGTCCGGTCGCGACGTAGAGGAGGGCGAGGAAGGCGGCGAAGAACATCAGCGAGCTGCCGAGGTCGCGGATGAAGACGAGCATGAACATCGAGGCGCCCCAGACGACCAGCATCGGCCCGAAGTGCTTGAGCGGCGGCAGCGTCACCCCCAGCACGCGGCGGGCGCCGACGATCAGCACCTCGCGGTGCTCGCGCAGGTAGCTGGCGAGGAAGACGACGATCGCGAGCTTGGTGAACTCGGCCGGCTGGAAGGCCAGCGGCCCGACCTTCACCCCGAGGTAGGCGCCGTTGACCTGCTGGCCGATCCCCGGCAGCCGTGGCGCCAGCAGCAGCAGCAGGCCGGCGATCGCGATCGTGTAGCGGTAGCGCTCGAGCACCTCGTAATCGCGCAGGAACCAGATCGTCAGGCAGAAGAGAACGAGGCCGAGGACGAACCAGTTGGCCTGGTCGCGGGCCAGGGTTTCGTCGATCCGGTAGATCATCACGAAGCCGAAGGCGGTCAGCGTCGCCATCAGCGGGAACAGGTACGGGTCGGCGTTGGGCAGGCGGATCCGCAGGAAGACGTGGGTGGCGACGCAGATCGCCAGGAAGTAGGCGCCGTAGATGAGGCTGAGGTTGCCGAGCTGGGTGTGGTCCTGGGCGAAGACGGCGGTGAGGCCGGCGGTGAGGAGGGCGGCGACGGGAACCAGGGCAAGCAGCTCCCGGTTCCTAGCGGCCGTCAACGCAGCCCCTTGGTCTTTTCGATTTCTTCGAGGAGGGTGACGGCGTCCGAGCGCGAGCGCAGGTCGTGGCCGGTGACCGCGTCCCTGCGGCGGCCCGGAAGCGATTCGGTCTGGACCGGGCTGGCGTAGCGCTCGCTGTAGAGCTCGATCCCGAAGGGCAGTTCGTAGGGGGCGCCGCGGTAGAGGGCGACGCGCCCGCTTTCGTCGGTGCCGAGGAACCAGATCTGGCGGTTGCCGTACCAGGCGCCGAAGCCGACCGCGGCGATCAGCAGCAGCGCCACGAGCGCCGGCGCCGCCCGGCGCAGGCCGCGGCCCCGCGGGCGCGCCATCAGCTCCTCGCGGCGCTTGCGGGCGGCCTCGGCGGCGGCGCGTTTGCGCATCTCGGTGGCGCTCAGGCCCGCGGCCTCGGCCTCGCCGCCGATCAGAGTCGCCCCCTCGGCGTCCGGCGCGCCCCCCCCGGCGCTCGCCTCGGCCGCGGCGGCGTCCTCGAGCCGGAAGGCGACGACGGTGATGTTGTCGCGGCCGCCGGCCCGGTTGGCTTCGTCGACCAGCGTCCGGACGGCGCTCTGCAGCGAGGTGGCGCGGCCGAGCAGGCGGCCGATCTGCTCGTCGCCCAGCATCGTCGTCAGCCCGTCGGAGCAGATCAGGAAGACGTCGCCGGGCTGGGCCTGGACCGTCTGCAGGTCGACCTGGACCTCGGGTTCGGGTCCCAGCGCGCGGGTGATGATCGAGCGCTGCGGGTGGTCCTCGGCCTGGGCGTCGGTGAGCTGGCCCTTGCGCCGCATCTCCTCGACCAGCGAGTGGTCGCGGGTCAGCTGCTCGAAGCGGCCCTCGCGCAGGCGGTAGGCGCGGCTGTCGCCGACGTGGCCGATCGCGACCTCGGCGGCCTCGAGGTCGACGATTGCGGCGGTGGTCGTCGTCCCCATCCCGGCCAGCGCCGGGTCCTTGCGGGCGAGCTCGTGGATCGTCCGGTTCGCCCCCTCGATCGTCTCTTCGAGGACGCGTTCGGGCGGTCCCTGCGGCAGCCCCGTCGCGAAGGAGTCGACCGCCGCTTTCGAGGCGACCTCGCCGGCCTGCGCCCCGCCCATCCCGTCGGCGACGACGAACAGCGGCGAGGCGGTGAGGTAGCGAGTCCTCGTTGGCGTTGCGCTGCCGCCCGGTGTCGGTGCGCACGGCTTCCTCGGCGATCCGCAGGCTCATCCGACCTCCAAGCGGAAGACGGTGTCGCCGATCTGCACCCGGTCGCCGTCGATCAGCTCTGCCTCGCCCTGCAGGGTGGCGCCGTTCAGCAGCGTGCCGTTCGTCGAGTTCATGTCCTCCACGTAGAACCGCCCTTCGCGCGAGAAGACGCGGGCATGGAGGCTGGAGGCGTAGCGGTCCTCGATCTGCACGTCGGACTCCTTCGAGCGGCCGACCGAGAGGCCGCCGATCAGGTCGAAGCGCTCCCCCTCCCGGAGGCCGCCACCGCGCTCGACGACGAGCCAGCCGTCCGGCCCGCGGGGCGCCTCGGCGTAGGCCGGCGCGGCGTGGAAGCCGGTCGCGTCGGGGGCCGGCGCGGTGGTCCGCCGCAGATCCTTGAGGGCGCTGCGGGCGATCACCAGCACGAAGAGGTAGAGCACGGCGAGGAAGCCGAACTTAAGCGCCACGGATACAGGGTCGTAGCTCACGCGACAGGGACCTTAATGACGGAACCAGCCGACGCCATGCTGCGTCCTCGGTCTTCCGAATAGGCCCACTATTCGGAATCCCTGCGTCCTTGCCTGGCGACGGCTGGTTCTCGTCATCCGACCCTGGGTCCTACTGCTCTATGTCAAACGTGAAGGTGGTGGTGCCGAGGGTGACCTGGTCGCCGGGGCTGAGCCGGGTAGAGGGGACGCGGCGGCCGTTGACCTTGATCCCGTTGGTCGAGCCGAGGTCGGCGATCTGCCAGTCGCCGTTCTCCTCGCGCCGCAGCTCGGCGTGGCGGCGGCTGACGTTGGGGTCGGAGAGGACGCACTCGGCCGACTTGGAGCGGCCGATCGTCGCCCGCGGGCCGTCGAGCACGTAGCGGCGGTCGGCGAGCGAGACGACGGCGCGGGTCGAGACCAGCGCCCCGACCGCCTCCTCCGGCCGTTTGGGGCGGCTGCGGTCGCGCTCGCGGACGGCCGAGTAGACCATCGTGTGGCCTTCCTCGCCCTGTTCGGGCGCGGCGCCCTCGTGGGCGGGCGGCTTGACCAGCCGGGCCTGGATCCCGAACTCGCCGAGCCGCAGCCGCTCGTCGGTCTCGAACTCGACCTGCGGCCGGGTCAGCAGGTCGTAGCCGCGCCGGCGCGCGTGCTCCAGCAGGTAGCCGGAGAGCTCCTGCTCGAGCGAGCGCTCGTAGCCTTCGAGCTTGCCGCGGTCCTGGCGCGAGAGGAAGACCGTGTACTCGTTGGGCACGTAGACGCGCTGGACCGAGGCGGTCTTGTGGGCGTCCATTTCCTTCGCCAGTTTGCGGGCGAGTTCGACCGGCTGCACCTCGGAGCTGAAGGCGCGGCTGAAGACCCCCTCGACGAGGCCTTCGATCTTCGACTCCAGGGTGCGTAGAACGCCGATGGCGAGATCCTAGGGATAGAGCCTTGACGGCAGCTAAGGGACTAAGGGAGCGCGGCTCCGTGAAGAGCGAGGAAGCCGCCGAGGGTGGCGGCGGCGACCAGGGCGCTGAGGCGGGTGACCAGATGGCCGCGGCCGGCCGGCCGGTGGTCGGCGAGCGCCTCGAGCGAGTCCTCGATCGCGGTCCCCAGCTCCTCCAGGGAGGGGCGGTGGTTGGGCCGCGGCGAGAGGCAGGCGTCGACCGTCTCGGTCAGCTCGCGCGGCAGGTCGGGGCGGAGCCGGCGCAGCCGGCGGGCGCGGGCGCCGATCGCGCGGGCGGTCGCCGCCGGGGTGGCACGGCGGTTGGGGTTCTCGCCGCTCCAGCACTCGTACAGGGTGAGCGCCAACGAGTAGACGTCGGCCTCGGGGCCGGCGGCCCTGCCTTCGGCCTGCTCGGGCGCCATGTAGGCGAGGGTGCCGACGACGTCGCCGGCGGCGGTCAGCGGCGACCCGTCGCTGAGGTGGGCGACGCCGAAGTCCATCAGCTTCGCCCGCACCTCGGTGTCCTCGATCACCTGCACGTTCTGCGGCTTGATGTCGCGATGGACGACGCCGCGCGAGTGGGCGTGGTCGAGCGCCTCGCAGAGGTCGGCGCCGATCTCGCCGATCTCGCGGTCGGAGAGCTGGCCGCGGCGGTGGAGGTTGGCGAGGGTCGAGCCCTCGACCAGCTCGGTGACGAGCAGGGCATTGCCCTCCTCCTCCCCCATCTCATAGAGGGTGACGATGCCGGGATGGTTGAGCCGCGCCGCGGCCTGCGCCTCGCGCAGCACCCGCCGCCCGGGCTCCCCCTGCTGCTCGATCGCCTTCACCGCGACCGGGCGCTCGAGCCGGCCGTCCCAGGCCTCGTAGACGACGCCGAAGCCGCCGCTGCCGATGCGGCGCTCGATCAGGAACCGGTTGAGCACGAGCGTGCCGACCATCGCGGCATACCCTTCGCCGGGACCGACCGCTCTCCTGCGCGTTGGATGGGAAAACCCCACCATTTGCGGGGCCTCCTGGCGCGGGAGCCATCCCAGCGTTCATACTCTCGCCCCCGTGGAGGACTTCACCTCACGACGCCCCCCGCGGCGCGGGCGCCCCCGCCGTCGCCCCGAACGCCAGCAGATCATGCTGCGCCGGGGCCTGGCCCTGGGCGGCGCGCTGATCCTGCTGATCCTGATCGTGCTCGGGATCAAGGGCTGCCTCGACGCCCGCGCCGAATCGGAACTCAGCGACTACGCGCGCAAGGTCGCGGAGATCGTCGAAGGGACCGAACAGACGAGCAAGGACTTCTTCGGCAAACTCGAAAGCCCGGGCAACGCCTCCGTGACCGACTTCATCAACGAGGTCAACGCCCAGCGCAGCGCGATGGACTCGCTGCGGGCGCGGGTCGAAGGGCTGGAGCGCCTGGGCGACATGGGCGCCCCGCAGAAGAACCTCGAACTGACCTACGAGCTGCGCGGCAGCGCGATGGACCAGATCGCCGAAAAGATGCCGACGGCGCTGGGCGAAGCGGGGGCCGACAAGGCGATGGGGGCGATCGCCAAGCAGATGCAGAAGCTGCTCGCCTCCGACGTCGTCTACGAACAGGTGGTCCGGCCCGAAATCGACTGCGTCCTCGCCTCGAAGGGGATCGCCGGCAGCGACGTGCCCAAGAGCACCTTCCTGCCGGACGAAAAGTGGCTCGAAGAAAAGACCGTCAGCGACGCGCTCGGCGCAATCAGCGGCAACAGCGGCTCGGCGGCGACGGGCCTGCACGGCCTCGAACTGAGCGGAGTCAGCGTCAACGGCTCCGAACTGGTCGAAGGCGCCGCCGCCTCCGTCTCCGGGGAAGAAGGGGTCGAAGTCGAAGCGACGGTGGAAAATCAGGGCGAATCGACCGAGAGCGGGGTGACCGTCGCGGTCACCGTCAACGGCAACACCGTGACCGGCGAAATCGCCGAAATCGGCGCCGGCGAACAGGAAGCCGTCGCGATCCCGCTGACGCCGGCGCCGAAGGGCGAAGTGACGCTCGAAGTCGAAGCGGAACCGGTGGCCGGCGAGACGCTCAGCGAAAACAACGTCGGCACCTTCACGCTGCTGGTCGAATAGCTGCGTTCGCGGGAGAGGTCCGGGGGTGTCTCCTACCGGACGCGCTCGCTTCGCTCGCTTTTGGGAGTGTCCGTACGGAGACACCCCCGGACCTCTCCAGGCCGGGTTTTGCCCCGCTTGATGATCAGCTGGGCAAGGCTCTGGTTTGATCCTGTGATGCGAATCGCCTATTTGGGGCCGGCTGGGACGTTTACCGAGGATGCGCTGAAGGAGGCTCTGCCTGAGGGGGAGTTCGAGGGGTTGCGGACTGCGACGATTCCCGATGCGATCCTGGCGGTCGAGCGGGGGGAGGCGGACCGGGCGCTGGTGCCGATCGAGAACTCGATCGAGGGGTCGGTGCGGCCGACCCTCGACACGCTGGCCTTCGAAGCCAGCGCGGTGACGATCGTCGGCGAGCACGACTACCGGGTCCGGGTCCACCTGATCGCCCGCGAGGGGGTGGCGGTCGAGGACGTCGAGGCGGTGCTCTCGCACCCGCAGCCGCTGGCCCAGTGCGCGCGCTTCCTGCGCGAGCGGCTGCCGGGGATCGAACTGCGCAGCGCCAGCAGCACCGCGGCAGCGGTGCGGATGGTCGAGCGAGTCGACGCGGCCGTGGGCGGCTCTGGGGGCGCGGGCGGCGGCCGAGCTCTACGGCTGCGGGCTGCTGCTGCGAAGGGGTCGAGGACTCCGACGACAACGTCACCCGCTTCGTCTGGATCGCCCCGCAGGGGGCCGAGCTCGAAGGCGCCGGGCCCTGGAAGACCTCACTCGTCTTCTCCGAGCTCGGGCGCCGACCACCCGGGGGCCCTGGTCGACGCCCTGAGCGAGTTCTCGAGCCGGGGGATCAACCTGACGCGGATCGAGTCGCGGCCGCTGCGGCAGGGCCTCGGCCGCTACATGTTCTTCTGCGACCTCGAGGGCAAGGAGGACGACGAGATCGTCGCCGAGGCGATCGCGCAGCTGCGGACGAAGGCCGACTCGGTCCGGATCCTCGGCTCCTACCCCCTCGGCTGACCCCTCCTTCCGCTGTTCCTTCGCCTGACTATGTGCGGCAAAGGAACAGCGGAAACCCCGCGGGTGGTTGGAACGGGCGTCGAGCGCCCTACAATTTCGCCTAGCCATGGCCAGGGTGCTGGTACTCAACGCGACGTATGAGCCGATCAACGTCTGCACGTTGCGACGGGCCGCCGTGCTGCTGCTGAAGGAAAAGGCCGAACTGCTGGAGCGCCGCGACGGTCGTCGCGCTCCACTCCGAGCACATGACGATGGAGCGGCCCGACGTGATCCGCCTCGTCAACTACGTCCGCATCCCCCGCGAGGCGCACCGCCGCAAGATCACCCGCCGCGCCGTCCTCGCCCGCGACTCCTGGACCTGCCAGTACTGCGGCTCGACCAAGGCCGGCCTCACCGTCGACCACGTCATCCCCCGCTCCCGCGGCGGCCAATCCGTCTGGGAGAACATCGTCGCCGCCTGCGCCCCCTGCAACCGCCGCAAGGGCAACCGCCTTCCCCGCGAGATCGAAATGCACCCGGCGAACACCCCGAAGGCCCCGCCCCCGACCGTCTTCATCCAGGTCGCCAGCCCGAAGATCCCGTCGGCCTGGCAGCAGTACCTGCCGGCCGCGGCCTGAGGCGTGATGACCGGCGCTGGACGGCGCCTCTCCGACGTCCCGCGTAGCGCTGCTACGCGGGAGTCTTATCGTCAGCGTCCCGCTTGGTCCTCACGCCTCAGGAATGTTCCCGTCAGATGAGCCATCTCCAAGCTCCTCTTGCCCCTCGGCGCCTTCCTCGGACTCGACCACCAGGGCGACGGCGCTGACGCGGTCGTCGTCCTTGATGTTCATCACCTTTACGCCCTGGGTCGAGCGGCCCATCTGGGAGATGCCGCTGACCGAGGTGCGCTGAACCATGCCGTTCTGGGAGATGAAGAGGAGGTCCTCGTGCTCGCCGACGATCAGCGCGCCGGCGAGGCCGCCCTTCTTCTCGGTCAGCTTCACGGTCAGGACGCCTTTCGTGCCGCGGCCCTTGACCGGGTACTCGGAGACCGGGGTGCGCTTGCCGTAGCCGTTCTCGGTGACGACGAAGAGTTCGGTGTCGTTGCGGGCGACGTCCATCGCCAGGACCCGGTTGTCCTTGCCGGCGACGTTCATGCCTTTGACGCCGCTGGTGTCGCGACCCATCGTCCCGCACGTGCGCCTCGGAGAAGCGCGAGGCGTGGCCGGAGTGGGAGACCATGAGGATGTCGTCTTCGCCCGAGGTCAGCCGCACCTGGACCAGCTCGTCGCCGTCGCGGACCTTGATCGCGATGATTCCGTCGGCGCGGATCGGCGTGTTGTAGGCGAGGAACTCGGTCTTCTTGATCTGCCCCTTGGCGGTCGCGAAGGCGAGGTACTCGTTCTCCTTGAAGTCGCGGGTCGGGATCACCGCCATCACCCGCTCGCCTTCGCGCAGCGGCAGCAGGTTGTTCAGCGAGCTGCCTTTCGAGGTGCGAGACCCCTCCGGCAGCTCGTAGACCTTGAGCCGGTAAACCTTGCCGCGGTTGGTGAAGAAGAGCAGGAAGTCGTGGGTCGAGCAGATGTGGAGGTGGGCGATGTAGTCGTCCTCTTTGAGGTTCATGCCCATCACGCCGACACCGCCGCGGCGCTGCTGGCGGTAGGTCGCCAGCGGCAGGCGCTTCACGTAGCCGGAGGCGGTCAGCGAGATCACCATCTGCTGGTCGGCGATCATGTCCTCGATCCCGACGTCGCCCTCGAAGTGGGCCAGTTCGGTGCGCCGCTCGTCGCCGTAGGAGTCGACGACTTCGGCCAGCTCGTCCTTGACCAGGCCCATCACCTTGGCTTCGTCTCCGAGAATTGCTCGCAGCTCGCCGATCCGCTCCATCAGGTCCGCGTGCTCGGCGCGGACTTTGTCGGCCTCGAGCGCGGTCAGGCGCTGCAGGCGCATGTCGAGGATCGCCTGCGCCTGCTCGCGCGAGAGGTCGAATTTCGAGATCAGCCCCTCACGCGCTTCGTCGGGATCGCTGGAGCCGCGGATCAGTTTGATCACCGCGTCGAGGTTGTCGAGCGCGACCAGCAGCCCCTCGAGGATGTGCGCCCTCGCCTCGGCCCGGCGCAGTTCGTACTGCGTCCGGCGGGTCACCACCTCGCGCTGGTGTTCCACGTAGTGGTGGACGAGTTCGCGCAGGCTGAGCGTCTTCGGGACGCCGTCGACCAGCGCCACCATGTTGGCGCCGAAGGTCGACTGCATCGCGGTTTTCTTGTAGAGGTTGTTGAGGACCACTTTGGCCGGCGGCCCGCCGCGCTTCAGCTCGATGACCAGGCGCATCCCCGAGCGGTCGGACTCGTCGCGCAGGTCGGAGATGCCCTCGAGTTTCTTGTCGCGGACGAGGTCGGCGATCTTGGTGATCAGCCCGCCTTCGCCGCCCTTCTTGACCATGAAGGGGAGCTCGGTGACGACGATCGCCTCCTTGCCGCCCTTGAGCGGCTCGACATGGGCCCTTGCCCGCACCTTGATGCTGCCGCGGCCGGACCGGTAGGCGTCGCCGATGCCCTCGCGGCTCATGATCCCCCCGCCTGGGAAGTCGGGCCCCTTGACGTGCTGCATCAGCCCCTCGAGGTCGATCTGCGGATCGTCGATGTAGGCGGTGACCGCGGCGGCGACCTCGCGCAGGTTGTGAGGCGGGATGTTGGTCGCCATCCCGACGGCGATCCCCGAGGTGCCGTTGACGAGCAGGTTGGGGAAGCGCGCAGGCAGGACCAGCGGCTCCTGGGTCGATTCGTCGTAGTTGGGGCCGAAGTCGACGGTGTCGGCGTCGATGTCCCGCAACAGCTCGGTCGCCAGCCGCCCCAGCCGCGCCTCGGTGTACCTCATCGCGGCTGCCGGGTCGTCGTCGATCGAGCCGAAGTTGCCCTGGCCGTCGACCAGCATGTAGCGCAGGGAGAAGTCCTGCGCCATCCGTACCAGGGTGTCGTAGATCGCCGAGTCGCCGTGGGGGTGGTACTTGCCCATCACCTCGCCGACGATGAAGGCGCACTTGCGGTAGGAGCGGGTCGGCTGCAGGCCGATGTCGTGCATCGCGTAGAGCACGCGGCGGTGCACCGGCTTGAGGCCGTCGCGGACATCGGGGAGCGCCCGGCCGACGATCACGCTCATCGCGTAATCGAGGTACGACGAGCGCATCTCCTTCTCGAGCTCGCGGTCTTCGATGCGACCGCCGGTGAGAACGTTGGCGTCCATCAACTCATCCCTCCTTGCGACGCGCGGCAACTAGACATCGAGGAACCGCACCTCTTTGGCATGCGTCTCGATGAAGTCGCGCCGCGGCCCCACCTGGTCGCCCATCAGCATCGAGAAGATCTGGTCGGCGGCGGTCGCGTCCTCGAGCGTGACCCGGGCCAGGGTCCGCGTCGCCGGATCCATCGTCGTCTCCCGCAGCTGTTCGGCGTTCATCTCGCCGAGCCCCTTGAACCGGGTCAGCTGGACGCCTTTGCGGGCAAGCTCGAGCACCGCCCCGCGCAGTGCCTGGAAGGAGAGCGCGACGTTGCGACGACCGTCGTAGGCGATCTCGAACGGGGGGCGGCCGACCTGCTTCAGCAACGCCTGGTGGACCTCGACGAACTTGCGGTAGTCGTGGTGGGTGAAGAGCTCGGCCGGGAAGCGATGAGTGCGGGCAAGCCCGCTGCGGCGCTCGATCGCCTTGACGACGAGCCGGTCTTCGCCCCTTTCGATCACCTCGGTGTCGAAGGGCTCGTCCTCGGGTGCCTTCTGGTCGAGCAGCTTCGCCGCGGCGGCGACCGTCGCCACCCCCTCGTCGAGCAGGTTCGACTCCTCGAGGAACCGCACCGCCTCGTGGCCGAACTCGGCCTGCAGCGAGGAGCTCCAGCCTTCGTACTCTTTCGCTTTGCGGGCGTAGCCCTGCCAGCGGCTCGAGGTCAGCTTCGTCTTCTTGCCATTGGCGTCGGCGAGCTCGAAGCTCTCGAGTTTGTCGCGCAGCAGCAGCTCCTCGAGTTCGGACTCGCGCTCCAGGTAGGTCTCCTGGTTCCCTTGTTTGACGCGGTAGAGCGGCGGTTTGGCGATGTAGACGTAGCCGGCGTCGATCAGGTCCGGCATCTGCCGGTAGAGGAAGGTGAGCACCAGGGTGCGGATGTGGGCGCCGTCGACGTCGGCGTCGGTCGCCATCACGATCTTGTGGTACCGGGCGTCCTCGAGGTTGAACTCGTCGTGGACGCCGGTGCCGATCGCCGTGATCAGCGCCTGGATCTCGTTGTTGGCCAGGACCTTGTCGATGCGGCTCTTCTCGACGTTGATGATCTTCCCGCGCAGCGGCAGCACCGCCTGCGTGTTGCGGTCGCGTGCCTGCTTCGCCGAGCCGCCGGCGGAGTCGCCCTCGACCACGAAGATCTCGGCCAGGCTCGGGTCTTTGACCGTGCAGTCCGCGAGCTTGCCCGGCAGGGTCGAGTTCTCCAGCGCCGACTTGCGGCGGGTCAGGTCGCGGGCCTTGCGAGCCGCGTCGCGGGCGCGGGAGGCGTCGATCGCCTTGCTGATGATCCGCCGCGCGTCGCCCGGGTTCTCCTCGAGGTACTCGGAGAGCTTGCGGTTGACCGTCTCCTCGACCAGGCCTTTGATCGGCGGGTTGCCGAGTTTGGTCTTGGTCTGGCCCTCGAACTGCGGGTCGTGGAGTTTGACCGAGATCACCGCGGTAAGCCCCTCGCGCACGTCCTCGCCGGCGAGGTTGTCGTCTTTCTCTTTCAGCAGCCCTTTGCTGCGCGCGTAGGCGTTCAGCGACCGGGTCAGCGCCGCCCGGAAGCCGGAGAGGTGGGTCCCTCCCTCGTGGGTGTTGATGTTGTTGGCGAAGCTGAAGATCGACTCCTGGTAGGAGCTGTTCCACTGCATCGCCAGCTCGACTTCGCCGGCCTCCTCCGAGCCCTCGAAGTAGACGACCTTGCGGTGCAGCTCGTCCTTGTTCTCGTTGAGATGGCGGACGAAGTCCTCGATCCCCCCCTCGTACTGGAAGGTGACGCTGTTGGTGGCGCCCCGCTCGTCGATCAATTCGATCTTCAGGCCGCGGGTGAGGAAGGCGGTCTCGCGCAGGCGCTCGGCCAGAGTCTGGAAGTCGAACTCGATCTCCTCGAAGATCTCGAGGTCGGGAAGGAAGGTGATCGTGGTGCCGTGCGCCTTGGTCTTCTCGCCCTTGCTCAGCTCCGTCTGCGGCTTGCCGCGCTCGTAGTCCTGCGACCAGACGAAGCCGTCGGTGCTGATCTGCAGGTGCAGCCGCTCGGAGAGGGCGTTGACCACCGAGACGCCGACTCCATGAAGGCCGCCGGAGACCTTGTAGCCGCCGCCGTCCCCGAACTTGCCGCCGGCGTGGAGGACGGTCAGCACCACCTCGGCGGCGGGACGCCCCTCTTTCTCCATCGTCCCCACCGGGATGCCGCGGCCGTTGTCCTCGACGGTGCAGGAGTTGTCGGGGTGCAGGACGACCTTGACCCTGTCGCAGTGGCCGGCCAGGGCCTCGTCGACGGAGTTGTCGACGATCTCGTAGACGAGGTGGTGCAGGCCACGCGGACCCGTGGATCCGATGTACATGCCGGGGCGTTTGCGAACCGCTTCCAGCCCCTCGAGGACGGTGATGTCCTTAGCGCCGTAGGAGTCGCCGCTGGCTTTTTTGTCAGGCAAAGAGTCCCTTCCGATCGATACTCAGACACACAAAGCCCCGACGCCCGGAGAGACTGCCTCCACCGTTGGTCGGGGCGCATTGCGAGTTGCCATAAGAATACCAGTTCGGACCCGCGGACGAGCGGGCGCAAAAGCGAAATTACCCTGCAAATCGTGGAAAAGCAGACGCTAAAAGCGCGCTGAATCCACACGGAAGCGCAACGCGCGGGGAGCCAGCTCGCCGACCTCACCCCGAAGGCGCTCCAAGATCGCCTCCTGCATCAGGTCAAGCTCCTGCGCCCAGACCGCGTCGACGCACTCGATCGTCAGCGTCCCGTCCCTTTCGGCGACCGGAACCGCGACCGCGGCAAGACGCTCGCCCACGGCTTTCGCCCAGCTCGCCTGCACCGCGGCGAGGGGCGTCTGGGGGGCCACCCGCTGCAGCGCCGCCTGGAAGGCGCCGGCCGCAGGGCGGGGCGCGCGCCGACGGCTCATCGGACGGCACTCTCTGTCTGAGGAGGCGCCATCGGCACCACGGTCTCGCGGGCGCTCGGCGGGACCGACTCTTCGTCTGCGGCGGTGATCAGGACCTGCCCGCCCCCGCCGAGCCGCGCGACCAGGCGCTCGCGGCGCCCGGGGTCGAGCTCGCTCATGACGTCGTCGAGGAGGAACAGCGGCATCACCCGGCGGGCCGCCAGCAGCGCCTCGCGCTCGGCGAAGAGAAGCGCGAGCAGCGCGATCCGCTGCTGGCCCTGCGAGCCGTACCTCCGCAGCGACTTCCCGCCGGCAAGGAGCTTCAGCTCGTCGAGATGGGGGCCCCAGGAGCTGCGCCCCATCCGGATGTCCTGCTCCCGGCGCTCCTCCAGGCCGGCCCTGATCTCGGCTGCCGTCCCCTCGGCCCGCGGGGCGTACTCCAGCGCGGCGTCGGCCAGCCCGAGCTCCTCGGCGGCACCGGCGAATGCCTCCGCCAGCTCGCCCACCGCCTCCGACCGCGCCTCGACCAGGGGCGCGGCGGCGTCGGCCATCCCCGCGTCCCAGATCCGTAGGTCATCCGGCGACCCGTGGCCGGAGTTCAGCCGCGACAGCAAGGCGTTCCTCTGCGCCACCGCCTGGCCGAAGCGCTTGCGCAGCTCGGCCCGCGCCGGCCAGCGGGCGGCGAGGAAGCCGTCGAGGTGGGCGCGCCGCTCCGCCGGCGGGCCCTTGACCAGCGTCAGCCGATCCGGGGCGAAGACCGCGACCGGCGGCCGGCTCCGCGCCAGGGTGGCGGGATCGGCCGGGTTTCCGTCGAGCAGGTGCCGGCGGCCTTCGCCGCGGCTGACCGCGGCGAGCAGCTTGTGTTCGATCCCGTCGTCGTCGACGATCGTCGCTTCCGCTCGCGCCAGGGTGCCACCGAACGGGATCAGGTCGCGCCGGTCCGAGGTGCGAAACGAGCGGCCCGTGAGCGCGAAGTAGAGCGCCTCGATCAGGTTCGTCTTGCCGGCCCCGTTGGGGCCGATGACGCTGACGATCCCCGGCGGCAACTCGACCCGCACCCCGTCGAGGCTCCGCAGCGGCTTCGCCTCGATCGCCGTGACCAGCATCGCGGCTCAGTCGGCGGGGGCCGGCACGGCTAGACGTTGAGCCGGATCGGCATCACCAGGTAGCGAAAGTCGTCGCCCTCCACCGGTTCCAGCAGGCCGGGCCGCAGGGGCGAGATCAGCCGCAGAAGGATCTCGTCGCCCTGCACGCTTTCGATCCCCTCCCGCAGGAACTCCGGGTTGAAGCCGATCTCCAGCGACTCGCCCTCGAAGGCCGCCGGCATCGTCTCGCGGGCGTCGCCGACGTCGGGCGTCTCCGCCGCCACCGTCAACTCGCCCGACTCGAAGGAGAGCCGCAGCGGCGCGTTGCGTTGGGCCAGCTGGCTGACCCGGCGGACGACGTCAAGGAACTCGGAGCGCGGCAGCCGCACGTCGTGCTCGTAGGACTCCGGCAGGAGCTGGCGGAAGTTCGGGAACTGGCCGTCGATCAAGCGCGTCGACAGCACGATCGAGCCGGCGAGGAAGACGGCCTGATTCGGAAGCAGTGAGATCGACGTCTCGCCGGCCCCCTCGGAGGAAAGGATGCGGCCGAGGTCGCGCAGCGCCCGGGCCGGGATGTTCGCCTCGAGCTCGCCGCCGAGGTCGGCCTCGAGCTCGGTCCTTTTCACCGCCAGCCGGTAGGAGTCGGTGGCGACCATCGTCATCTCCCTGCCGCCGGCGCTGACGAAGACACCGGTGAGGACGGGTCGCATGTCGTCTTTGGAGGCGGCGCGGGCGACCAGCTCGATGCTCGCTTCCAGCGCCGCGGCCGGAATCTTCATCCCGCCCTCCTCCTGCGGCTGCGGGAGCTTCGGGAAATCCTCGACCGGGAGCACGCGCAGGTGGAAGCTGGAGCCGCCGCTGCGGATCTCGACGTCGCGCTCGGCCTCCCGCGATTCGATTTCCACCACCGCATCCGGCAGCGAGCGCGAGACCTCGGCGAAGAGGCGCCCGGGTAGAAGGATGGCGCCGCCCTGCTCGACCTCCGCGTCGAGCGACGTCTCGAGCCCGAGGTCGAGATCCGTAGCCGCCAGCGTCACCCGGCCGTCGCTCGCGTTGAGGAGGACGCCCGAGAGCGCCTGGGTGGCGGCGCGGGTCGAAACGGCGCGGGAGACGATCGAGAGCTTCGAGACGAGGTCTTCGCGTTTGGTCTTGAGCTTCAAAAGATCGATGCCTTCTTAAGTTGAGTTAGGTCTTGTGGAAAAGGTCTGGGGTTTCGAGGATCTGGCGCTGTGATGCCGTTTGGCGGGTGTGGATGCCGCTGTGGAAGGTTGGGGATTCTTACAGCGCCGGCGGCTGTCAGCGCTCGTCGGTCACAGGGTTGTGGATAGCTCCGCGCAACTCGCGGACCTTGTCGGCGAGCTCGGAGTCCTCGTCGAGGCCGGCTTCGACACGCCGCAGCGAGTTGAGGACGGTGGTGTGGTCGCGCCCCCCGTACAGCCGGCCGATCTGCGGCAGCGAGAGGTCGGTGAGGTCGCGGGTGAGGAAGATCGCCACCTGGCGCGCCCGCAAGGGGGTGGCGGCGCGGCTGGAGCCGACCAGCTCGGCGCGGGAGACGCCGAAGCCCTCGGCGACCCGTTGCTGGATCTCCTCGACTGAGGTGGGACGTTGCGAGCGGACGCCGGGGATCACCTCGGCGATCAGGTCCGAGCTGAGCGGCCTTGCCATCAACGAAGCATGGGCGATCACCTTGGTGAGGGCGCCGTGGAGTTGGCGGACGTTGGCGTCGATCCGGTTGGCCAGCTCCGAGAGCGCCCCCTCGTCGTCGATGTCGACCCCCGCCTCCTCGACCAGCCGCCGCAGCACCGTCAGCCGGGTGGCCAGGTTCGGCGGCTCGACCGGGACCGTCAGGCCCCACTCGAAGCGGTCGCGAAGGCGGGAGGCGAGGGTCGAGAGCTCGCTGGGGATCCGGTCGGCGGAAAGGACGAGCTGACTCCCGGACTCATACAGGGCGTTGAAGGTGTGGAAGAACTCCTCCTCGGTGGCGGGCTTGCCCTGGAGGAACTGGACGTCGTCGATGAGGAGGACGTCGATGTCGCGGTAACGGGCCTTGAAGGCCTCGTTGCCGGAGGTCTTCAAGGCGGCGACGAACTCGTTGGTGAAGGACTCGGCGGTCGTGTAGCGGACGCTCAGCGCCGGCGCGTTCGTGCGCAGGTAGTTGGCGACGGCCGCCAGCAGGTGGGTCTTGCCCAGCCCCGGGGGGCCGTGGAGGAAGAGCGGGTTGTAGGCCTCCGACGGCGCCTCCGCGACGGCGAGGGCAGCCCCGTGGGCGATGCGGTTCCCGGGGCCGATGACAAAGCGGTCGAAGGTGTAGTTCGGATTCAGGTCGGGATCGGCGCGGCCGTCGCCCGCGGCGAGCGGCGGATCGGCGAAGCTGACTTCGCGGAAGGGCAGGTCGAGGGCGGCGAGCGCTTCGGCAATCAGACTCGAGTAGCGGCGCTCGGACCAGGCCCTGATCCCGTCGGGAGCGGCCAGGAAGAGGGTCTCGCCTTCGACGCCGGCTGCCTCGAGCGGCTCCAGCCAGAGCCGGTACGTCGACTCCGGCACGGAACTCCGCAGGCGGTCCTGAACCGTCTGCCAAAGGGCTTCGAGTTCGTTGCGGGGGGCGTCATCGGGCACCGGCGGCGACCATAGCGCCGTGCCTGAGGGCCCAACCTAGGTGCCTCGCAAATCCCGCAGAAAAGATTTGGATGACTCATCGCGGAGCTGTCCGTATACTCCGCCGCCATGAAGCGCACCTACCAGCCGAAGAAGCGGAAGCGGGCGAAGACCCACGGCTTTCGCGCACGTATGAGCACTCGCGGCGGGCGCGCGATCCTCAAGCGCCGCCGGGCCAAGGGCCGGAAGCGCCTCACCCCGTAATAAAGATGCCTGGCGGCGTAGCCCCGCACGGCCGGATGACGCACCTGGCGCTGCGCATCTCTGCGTCCTCGGATTCGCCTTCGGCACCACTAAAGGCTTCATCCTGCGTCCTTGATCTGCTTGGCCGGGCGCGCCCCCGACCCCACGCGGCTACGCCGCCAGGCATCTGATGGCGTCGAAGCGACGGCGCCTCTCGCGAAGCGGCGAGTTCGACCGCGTATACCGCGACGGCTCCTCGCATGCCACGCGGTACCTGGTGCTCTACACCTTTCCTCGCAAGGAGGAGGACCGGGAGGACGTCCGCCTTGGCGTCTCCGTCAGCCGTAGGGTCGGCGGCGCGGTCGAGCGCAACAAGGTGAAGCGCAGCCTGCGCGAGGCCTTCTGGGCGCTCGGCGACCAGCTGCCGCCGCGCCACGACTTCGTCATCGTCGCCCGGGCCGAGATCAACGAGCTGATTGCAAAGGACGGGATGAACGGCGTCAAGGCCAACCTCGAAGAGGCGCTTGCGAAGGGGCGTTCCACGTGAAACGCCCGATTCTGGTCCCCTTCCGCGCCTACCAGCGCTGGATTTCCCCGGCCTTCCCCCGCCGTTGCCGCTACGAGCCGACCTGCTCCGCCTACGCTGTCCAGGCGGTCGAGCGCTTCGGCGTAGCGCGGGGCTTTCTCCTCGCGGGATGGCGGCTCCTGCGCTGCAATCCGTTCAGTCACGGCGGCTTCGACCCCGTCCCCGATAGATTCACGCTCCGCACCGGCCCCGTCCACCCGGCCGACTACCACCGCACCCACCGATGATCCCCGCCGCCAACATCCTGCAGCCGCTGATCGACGTCGTCAACTCGGTCCTGCAGTTCTTCCACGACAGCGCCGGCCTCAGCTGGGGGATGTCGATCATCGCGCTGACGATCCTCACCCGCGCGATCCTGATCCCGCTCACCTACAAACAGCTGAAAGGGATGCGGGCCCTACAGGCGCTGCAGCCCCAGATCAAGGAACTGCAGGAGAAGTACAAAAACGACAAACAGCGCATGCAGCAGGAAATGATGCGCTTCTACAAAGAGAACAAAGTCAACCCGTTCGCCTCCTGCATCCCGCTCGTCGCGCAGCTACCGGTCTTCTTCACGCTTTTCCAGGTCCTCCGCAACGATCTACCGGCCGACATGGGCTGCGAATCGGCGGGCCATTGCGCCGCCTACGGAGCCGAATTCCTCTTCATCCACGACCTCACCGCCAAGGCGACCGGCGCCGAACTGATCGTCCTGCTGATCCTCTACGTCGGCACCCAACTCGTCTCCGGCATGGTGATGTCGCTGAGCGCGGATAAAAGCCAGCGAACGATGATGTTCATCCTGCCGCTGGTCTTCGTGCCGCTGATCATCAACTTCCCGGCGGGCCTGATTCTCTACTGGATCACCACCAACTTCTGGACGATCGGGCAGCAGCTGGTGATGAAACAGGTGATCCCGGTGCCGGTCGCCGCCACGCCCGAGGGCGCCGCGGCAGTCCAGGCGGCGAAACCGCCGCCCCCGCCGCCACGGAAGAAGAAGAAGAGAAGGTAGGCGCTATCGGTGGGCGGGGACCCGGTACTCCCCTCCACTTAACTTGCTCGGGTGGGGCGTGGGTGGCCGTCCGAGATCGTTTCTGGCCGAGAAGTACAAGACGTTCCGGGGAGTACCGGGTCCCCGACATCGGCGCTTGAGGTGGCGCAACTATTGGCCCTTGGGGCGCTTCTTGGCCATGCCGGGATTGCGGGGGAGGTTCGGTGGGGTCGGGGCCGTCTTTCGGATTACGTGTAGGTGGCGGTGCTCGCTGCCGGCTCGGTTGCCGACGTCGAGGATGGCGATCGGGGCCATTGCCAGGGACTCGGCGGCTCGCTCCAGCTGTCGCTCCTCGTCGGGATCGCGTTTGCCCTTCCAGGCTACGAGGACGCCGTTCGGCTTGAGGAGCGGGGATGCGAGCTCGGCCAGGGTCGAGAGGCGGCCTACGGCGCGGGCGGTTACGGCTTCGTAGGCCTCGCGTCCCTCTCCGCCGGCCACCTCCTCGGAGCGGGCGTTGAGGACGGTGGCATTGGCGATACCGGCGACCTCGATTGCCCGGCGCATGAAGTCGCACTTGCGGCCGACCGACTCGACCAGGTTGACCCGCGCCGCCAGCAGGGCCACGGCCAGCACCAGGCCCGGAAAGCCGGCTCCGGCGCCGACGTCGGCGATTCGCCGCGCCGCGCGCAGCTCAGGTACCTCGAGCCCGGTGAGGCTGTCGAGGACGTGAACGCGCCAGGCGCGCTCGTCGACGACGGAGCTGACCGAAGCCCGCTCGGCGGCGAGCAGCTCCAGCACCTTCTCCAGCTTCTCCCGTCCAGCGCCGTCGAGCGCGGCGGCCGGGTCGCCGCTCACTCTGGGAGCAGCGGGGCGACGATCACGCAGCGGCGGGGCTCGTCGCCCTCGCTGTAGGTCTCGACCCCCGAGCGCTCCTTCAGCCGTTCGTGGACGACGCGGCGTTCCTGCGCGCTCATCGGGTCCATCTCGACCACGCGGTTGTTGCTCAGCGCCTGCTCGGCGGCGCGATCTGCGCGGCTCTCGAGGGTCTCGCGGCGTCGCTCGCGGTAGCCGGCGGCATCGACGACCACCCGCTTGCGCTCGCGCATGCCGCGGAAGGCCGCCTGGTAGCAGAGCAGCTGCAGGGCGTCGATCGTCTGCCCGCGTTTGCCGATCAGCAGGCCGTAGTCGCCCTCCCCCTCGACCGTGAGCAGGATCCGCTCGTCGTCCTCCGCGACAACCACCTCGCCGTCGAGGTCGAGCTCGTCGAGGACGCCCTCCACGAGCTCCTGGGCGCGCTCGGCGGGATCGTCGGGCCAGTCGAAGCTTTCGGACACGGGTTGGAGGCTATCCCACCGCCTCGAAACGCGCCGGGAATCGACGCTCTAGGCTGGGAGCCGATGGGAAAGGTCTACGCGGTCGCGAACCAGAAGGGTGGGGTCGGCAAGACGACCACCGCGGTCAATCTGGCTTCCTGCGCGGCTGCGGAGGGGCGGCAGACGCTCCTCGTCGACCTCGACCCCCAGTGCAACGCGACGGTCGCGCTCGGCGGCGGCCGCGACCTTCACCCCTCCTCCTACGACTGCCTGACCGGCGACACCTCGGTCGCTGAGGCGGCGAGGCCCGCCGGCCCGGACAACCTCTGGCTCGTTCCCGCCAGCCGCGATCTCGCCGGCGCCGCTGTTGAGCTGCCGCGGATCCAGGGCTCGGAGACCCGTCTGCGCGAGCGGCTCGGCCCGGTGCGGGAGCGCTTTGCGGTGGCGCTGCTGGACTGTCCTCCCGCGTTGGGCCCCGTCAGCGTCAATGCTCTCGTCGCCGCCGACCGGGTGATCGTTCCCGTTCAGGCCGAGTACCTGGCGCTCGAGGGCCTCGTCCAGTTCCTGGAAACGCTGGGCCTGATCAGGCGCGAGTTGAACCCTCAACTTGAGGTTTCGGGTTTGCTGATCACCATGCACGACGAGCGCACCCGGCTCGCCCAGGACGTCGAGTCCGAGCTGCGCGAGCACTTCGACGGCATGGTTTTCGAGACCGTGATCCCCCGCAGCGTCCGAGTCGCCGAGTCGCCGAGTTATGGTCTGCCGGTGACCGAGCACGCCCCCTCTTCCCACGGCGCGGTCGCCTACCGCGCCCTCGCCAAGGAGCTCGCGAGCCGTGGCTAGTCGCCGGGGCATCGGTCGCGGCCTTTCCGCGATCCTTCCCGAGAGCGAGGCGACCGCCGCCGGCGAGCTGCGCGAGCTGCCGGTCTCGCTGATCAAGCCGAACCCCTCGCAGCCGCGGACCAAGTTCGACGAGGCGGCGCTCGCCGCGCTGGCGGCCTCGATCGAGGCCTCGGGCGTCGTCCAACCCCTCCTGGTCCGCCCTCTCGCGGACGGCAGCTACGAGCTGGTCGCCGGCGAGCGGCGCTGGCGAGCGGCGCAGCAGGCCGGGCTGGAGAAGGTGCCCGCGGTGGTGCGGGAGCAGGCCGAAGCCGAGCGGTTGCAGGCGGCCCTGATCGAGAACATGGTCCGCGAGGACCTCAACCCGGTCGAGGAGGCGAAGGCCTGCTCGGCCCTGGTCGACGACCTGGGGCTGACCAAAGAGGAGCTGGCCAGGCGGGTCGGCCGCAGCCGCCCCGCCGTCTCCAACCTGATCCGCCTGCTCGAGCTGCCCGACGAGGCGCTGTCGCTACTCGAGTCGGGCGACCTCAGCGAGGGCCACGGGAAGGCGCTGCTCGGCGCCCAGGGCAATGACGTCCGCCGCCGTCTGGCGCGGGACGCCGCCCGCGGCGGCTGGTCGGTCCGCGAGACCGAGGAGAAGGTTCGGCTGGCTGGCCAGCCAAGGGCGAGGCCGCGGCGTGCCCCGGTCGATCCCGACGCGGTTGCCGCCCTCCGGGACGCCGCCGAGGCGCTGGAGGAGGCGATCGGCCATGAAGTCACCACCCGGGCGAAAGGGGAGGGCATCGTTGCCGAGCTCCGCTTCGACGACGTCCGCGACGCCCACGCCCTCGCCCGGCAGCTGCGCAAGCTGCGGAAGTAGATCCCAGGCGCCGGCCGTTCGTCCCGCCGTCGCTATCATCGCCGTCCCCGGGCGATTAGCTCAGTTGGTTAGAGCGCATCTCTGATAAGGATGAGGTCCCTGGTTCGAATCCAGGATCGCCCACTGGGAATCAGCCGCGGTGGCAGCTGAGCGCAAACGCTTGGAGTGGCGTGTCGCTCACCTTGAGGGTTCTCCAGCAGATCCTGCCACGCGCGGCCACAGCGGAAGCCCGGTAGGTCCCGGGCTTCAGAGGCACCGTTACGAGGCGGTGCTTGATCGCGAGGCGTCTGTGCGCGATTACCTCCTGACCCTGGCTAACAACGAGGATGCTTTCGGTAGTTGCAGCCGACCCTCGGGGGATAAGCCGAATTGAGACGATCGGTGGGTGTGTCGATGCCCCTTTCGCATCAGCCAACGCGAAACCGGCGCCAAGAAGGTCCGCCACACCGATAGCGACCAACATGACCTTGAGGAAAGTGCCACCTTGCCCAGGCGCGCTAAAGGGGATCCCATGCCAGGAGTCGTAGCCAGCGCCAGGTCTTTCAGCTCCAAGGCATCCTCGATCGCCCTCTTTCGTTCACGGGCCGATTGGTAGTAGCGATGCTGAACGTCATTTGCCAGGAAGGACAGGGCGGCCAGCAGGGCTCCCACAAAGAACAGGACGGCCACCAGCACCCTCGGAACATCCTTCGAGGAAAACATCGTCGCGGCGGCGATCAGGACGCCTACATTGAGCACGAAGAAATACTCCGATCGCCGCCAGTTCAGGTTGACCTGAAATCTGTACTCGTCTACCGCCCGGTCATACTGCCGGCCAAGATCATTTCCCGAAGGCGCCGGCATCAAAGCCTCTGGAATCGAAGGCCTCAAAGAGCTTGAGGAACGTAGGCGTGAACTGTGCGGGATAGGCCTCGATCTGCTCCCGGATCTCTTCGATTGGAAGAAATCGCAACTCGGAGATGTGCTCAGGCTCCCGGATCTCGGCTCGTTCGCTCTGGGCGAAAAAAAGAGCCACGAACTTGAGGGAGTCGAAATCTCGAATCTCGATCTTTCCGAGCGAAACGAGATTGCCGTCGAGTCCGAGCTCCTCCCTCATCCGCCGTGCTGCCCCATGGCGATACGACTCGCCGGCGAAGAGGTAGGCAGCGACCGAGGACCCCCATCTGCCTGGATGACGCTCCCGCTGCCGGGCTAAGCGCTGAAGCAGAAGCTCACCGGCAGGATTGAAGATGAAGACATGAGCGGTCCGGAAATTACGGCCGTCGCGTAGCGCATCGCCGCGTCGGACCTTGCCCACGGCCTCATCGCGGTCGTTGACCGCGTCGATCAGGGAATCTGCCGTTGGAGCTGACATGGGCGCCTGTCTTCCGCTTACCCAGCACTAAGGCCGCAAGCCTCACAAACTCTCCCCCAAAGATGTTGGGGTTGCTACCCCTTCAAGAGTACAAATAACCTAGGACGCGATATGGCGTCTGGAAAGCTTCCAGAAACGACCGGAGTTGGCTTTCCAGAGCGACTTAAAGCTGCGATGAAGCTTCGCGGCTATAGCCAGCGCAAGCTGGCGGAGGAAATAGGGGCATCCAAACAATCTGTAACGAACTGGATGCAGGGCCACAACGAGCCCAGCCTCAGACACCTCCGGCATATCTCACGGGCGCTCGCCGTTCCTCTGGCCGAGCTTCTGGAAGGTCGATCCACGCAGGATCCAGATCTAGAGGGCCGGGCTGCGGAATTGCTCCGAGATCTGGCTCGCAGCTCAATGAGACCGACTGTGCAGGCTCTGACCGAGTCTGCCCCCGATCTTCTCGACCTCCTATCGCGAGCTGAAAGCTACGTGAGGGAGTTGGAGCACGCGAGTGGGGAACTGCCCCGGGACGGGTAGGAGCCGACCTATACTTTTCGGTCCAACCGAGGTCGGGAGCGTTGTCTTGCAGCAGATGCAGATCTATGGCGTCAGCTTCGACATGGTCGGCAAGCAGCCGATCGTGTTGTTGAAGACCGTGGACGGGAACCGCTTCCTGCCGATCTGGATCGGGCATCCGGAGGCGGCGGCGATCCTGATGAAGCTGCAGGGGGCTTCGACGCCGCGGCCGATGACCCACGACCTGCTCTCCGACGTGCTCGAGAACCTCGATGCCAAGTGCGAGCGGGTGTCCGTGACCGAGCTGCGCGACAACACCTTCTACGCCTCGATCACGGTCTCTATCAACGGCTCCGAAGTCGAGATCGACTCGCGGCCTTCCGACGCCCTCGCCCTCGCGGTCCGCGTCGCGGCACCGATCTTCGCCGCCGAGGAGGTCATCGAGGAGTCCGCGATCGAGTTCGAGCACGAGGTCGAGGACACCGAGGAGGTCGTCGACAAGTTCAAGGACTTTTTGGACGAGGTAACCCCGGACGACTTCGCGCAGGGGGAAAGCTAGGCCGTAGCCGGCTTCAGGGCCAGGTCGAGGATGCGCTCGACCAGCTGCTCGAAACTCAGGCCCGCTGCCTCGGCGGCCTGGGGGAGGAGGCTGGTGTCGGTGAGGCCGGGGATGGCGTTGGCCTCGAGCAGCCAGGGGCCGTCGGCGCCGAGGATCAGGTCGATCCGGGCAAAGCCGGTGCAGCCGAGGGCACGGTATGTGGCGAGCGCGGCCTCGGTGACGGCGCGCTCCTCCTCGGCGCTCAGCTCGGCCGGGCAGGCGAAGCGGGTGCGGCCGATCTCGTAGCGTGCTTCGAAGTCATAGCGGTCGCCCTCGATCAGGATCGCCTCGACCACCGGCAGCGGCTCGTCGCCGAGGACGCTGACCGCCAGCTCGCGCCCGTCGACGAAGCGCTCGAGCAGGACGCGGTCGTCGTAGCTGAAGGCGGAGACCAGGGCCTGCGGCACCTCCGCCGGCGAGCGGGCGAACCTGACGCCGAGCGACGAGCCGCCGCGGCTCGGCTTGACGACGAGCGGGAAGCCGAGCGTCTGCTCCAGCCGCCCGAGCGCGTCGGCGGCGCCGAACTCGCGGAAGGCGGTCTGGTTGAAGGCGAACCAGTCGGGGGTGGGGAGGCCGGCCTCGTCGATCGCGTCCTTGGCCTGGACCTTGTCCATGCAGCGGGCGCAGGCCGCCGCGCCCGGCCCGGTGAAGGGGATGCCGAGGATCTCGAGCAGCTCCTGGACGGTGCCGTCCTCGCCGCCGACGCCGTGCATGGCGACGAAGGCGACCTCGGGCCGCTCGGCGACCAGACGCTTGACGAGGTCCGGCCCGACGTCGATCGCCAGCACCTCGTGGCCGAGCCGCTCCAGCGCGTCCTCGACCCGCGCCCCGGAGCGCAGCGAGACCCCGCGCTCCAGCGAGCGGCCGCCCTTGAGCACCGCGACCTTCACGCTTCCTCGGCCTTGCGGAAGGGGAGCACGTTGGGCTCCGGCTCGGCGGCCGGCTCGGGCAGCCGCTTTTCGCCGGTCAGCGCCCCGTAGAGCTCGACCTGCTCGGCGATCGTCTTGCCGATCCGCCGCACGCCCTCGCGGATCTCCTCCTCGCCGACGCCGGAGAAGTTGAGCCGCATCGAGTGGGTGCCGCGGCCGTCGACGTAGGCACCCTGGCCGGGGACGAAGGCGACGTCGGCGCGCAGCGCCTTGGCCAGCAGGTCGTTGGTGTCGATGTAGTCGGGCAGCGTCGCCCAGATGAAGAGGCCGCCCTCGGGCTCGGTCCAGGTCGCCTCGGCCGGGAAGTGGTTGCGCAGCGCCTCCAGCATCGTGTCGCGGCGGCCGCGGTAGATCCCGACCAGGTCGTCGACGTAGTGCTGCCAGCGCCGTTCGGCGAAGTACTCGCGGACGAAGTACTGGGTCAGGGTCGAGGTGCAGAGGTCGGCGGCCTGCTTGCCGAGGACGATCTTCTCCATCACCGGCGGCGGCGCCACCGCCCAGCCGAGCCGGATGCCGGGGGAGAGGATCTTCGAGAAGGTGCCGAGGTAGATGACGAAGTCGCCGCCGTCGAGCTGGTACAGGGGCGGCACCGGCTCGCCGCTGTAGCGCAGCAGGCCGTAGGGGTTGTCCTCGACGACGAGGATCTCCTGCTCGCGGGCGAGCCCGACCAGGCGGCGCCGGCGCTCCAACGACATCGTCACCCCGGCCGGGTTCTGGAAGCTCGGGACCGTGTAGATGAATTTCGGCCGCCGCCCCTCCTCGCGCAGCTCGCCGAGCAGCGCTTCGAGGACGTCGATCCGCATCCCGTCCTCGTCGCATTCGACCTGGATCACGTCGGCCTGGTAGCTGCAGAAGACGGGGACGGCGCCGGGGTAGGTCGGCGCCTCGCAGATGACGACGTCGCCGGGGTCGACCAGCGTCTTGCAGACGAGGTCGATCGCCTGCTGGCCGCCGGTGGTGACGATGACGTCGTCGTGGTCGGGGAGCATCCCCTCGGCCCCCATCACCTCGAGGATGCAGTCCTTGGTCTCCTCGAAGCCCTCGGTCGGCCCGTACTGCAGCGCCTTCGCCGCCGACTCCTGGGCGATCCGGGTCATCTGCGCGGCGAAGCTCTGCGGCGGAAAGGTCGAGGTGTCGGGGAGGCCGCCGGCCAGCGAGATCACTTCGGGGCGGGCGGTGATCGCCATCAGGTCGCGCATCGCCGAGGAGCGCATCACCCCGGTCCGCTCGGCGAACAGCCCCGCGTAGCGCGCGAGGTCGCGGGTGCCGGCGTGGGCGCGGCGGCGGTGGGTCGGCTCGGGCACTTCGCTCACCGCTGAAGTGTGGCGGATCGACGCCGCCCCTCCCTCGTCGTTAGGTTTTCGCATGTGGACATTCTCACCGACCTCGGAATCGGCGTCGCGATCGGCATGCTCGCCGGCACCGCCGGAACCCACGGCTCCGCCCGCGGGCGGATGACGATTCTCGCCGCGGCGATCGGCCTTGTCGCCGGCTTCCTGATCGGCGTCGGCGGCATCGTCGGCGCGCTGGTGGCCGCGCTCGGCGCGGCGCTCGGCTGCATCGTCCTCAGCGACATCGTCTACGGCGCCAGCCGCCGCGAGGGCAGCGGCGCCGGCGCGCTCGGCTTCCTCGTCGCCCTGGCGGCGCTGGTCGTGATCGCGCTCTCGATCTTCCTCGCCCCGGCGGCGATCGTCTTCGTGCTGGCGCTGATCTGGCTGGGGGTCGCCCGCCACCGTCGCGCCCAGCGCAAACACGCCGGCCTGCGCGTCCTGCGCTGACGCCGGCACTGCCCGCACAGACAAACGGCGGCTTCGCGATCATCTGAGGCGATGTCGTCTCGCAAGAAGCTCGTCCTCGCCTACGTCGACTCGCTGCGCACCGACATGCTCGAACGCGCCGTCGCCGAGGGCCGGGCGCCGACCTTCGGGGCGCTGCTGGAGCGCGGCGTCCTCGTCCCCGACTGCGTCTCCAGCTTCCCCTCGGTGACCCCCGTCGCCTGCTCGGAGATCGTTACCGGCGTCGGCGCCGAGAGCCACTGGATCAGCGGCATGAACTGGTACCACCGGCTCGAGCGGCGCTACGTCGAGTACGGCTCCTCGCTCGAGGCGACGCGGGCGTTCGGCGTCTTCCGCGCCCTCTACGACCTCGTCTACAACATGAACCTCGCCCACCTCAGCCCGGAGGTCGAGACGCTCTTCGAGAGCCTCGAAGACGGCGGCGAGCGCACCGCCTGCACGCCGTTCCTGATCTACCGCGGCCGCCGCCGCCACGAGGTCTCGCTCGACGGTCTGCTGCGCCGCGCGGTCGACGCGACGCGGCTGAAGTTCCACCACCACACCTGGGGCCCGACCGACCTCTTCTACGGCGACCTCTACGCCAGCCGCGAGGTCCCCTGCCGCTCGACCTCGATCCCCGGCAACCGCGACGGCTACGCCGCCTGCTGCGCAGCCGAGCTGCTGAAGGAGGACCTCTACGACTTCCTCCTGCTCTCGCTGCCCGACAACGACCACTACTCGCACCGGCACGGGCCGGAGGCGACGGTCGAGTCGATCGCCAGGGCCGACGCGAGCTTCGCCACCTTCGCCGAGGAGGCCGGCGGCCTCGACGGGCTGCTCGAGACCCACGCGGTGATCCTCCTCGCCGACCACGCGCAGACCGAGGTCCACCGCGGCCTGCCCCTGGCCGAGCTGCTGAGCGCGGAGTGGTCGGTGCTGCAGCCCTCCGAGGAGCGCCCCGAGCACTCGCAGCTGGCGGTCAGCCCGACCGGTCGCGCGGCGCACGTCTACCTGCTGCCCGGCGAGGGGGAGCGGGCCGAGCCGGCCGAGGTGGCCGCTCGGCTCGGTGTGACCGAGGGCGTCGACCTGGTCTGCCGGCTGGAGGGGGAGGACGGGCTGCCGCTGCGCCGCGAAGGTCCCGGGATGCCGGCGGCGGGCGGCGAGTGGGCGGTGGTCGAGCGCGGCGAGTGCGCGCTGAGGTTCCGCCCCGGCGGCGAGGTCGCCGACCTGCGCGGCGGGCGCTGGCAGGTCGAGGGTGACCTGGGGGCGCTGGAGGCGAGGGTCGGCGACGGCCGGCTCAGCAGCGCGACCTACCCCGATCCGCTGGCGCGGGTCTGGTCGGCGCTGGCGGCGCCGCATTCGGGGGACTTCGTCGTCTCCCTGGCGCCTGGCTTCGAGGCGGTCGACTGGG
The DNA here is from genome assembly GCA_963800355.1 of uncultured Actinomycetes bacterium. Taxonomy (GTDB): domain Bacteria; phylum Actinomycetota; class Thermoleophilia; order Solirubrobacterales; family 70-9; genus VAYN01. The sequence goes on from CAWDAP010000004.1 coordinate 197,056, forward strand.
GCGGCGTCTCCCACGCCGGCGGCGGCAGCCACGGGGCGCTGCACGCGGGCGACTCGCTGGGACCGCTGCTGTTCGTCGGCTGCGGGCCGGAGTCGGCGGCGGAGCGTGAGCAGTGGACCCTGCGCGACGTGGCGCCGGTGGTGCTCGAGCACTTCGGGGTGGGGCGGGACGGATGAGGGACCGGGCGTATCGGCCGGCGGGTCCTGTCGCCGATTTGGTTCCACCACCCCTGCGGGGGCGGCTGCGCCGCCTCCTCGGGGCGGTCCCCCAAATCGGCGCCACCCACCGGAGTAGCCGCGTCGTCCTTTTCTTCGTCCTGCGGGCGGTGGCGGTTCTGCTGTTCGCCCTTGTGGTGGCAGTTGCCAGGCCCGGCGCCGCGCTCGCTGCCGGTGGGGGGGAGATCGGTTCTTCGGAGGCCGTCGAAATTGCCGATCGCGATCCGAAGGTCGTTGCCGAGAAGGAAGGACACCCTGAGCTCGGGCCGACGGCGACGTTGAAGGATGGGCGTTGGGAGGTCGGGTACTTCGAAGGGGGGAAGGAGCTGGCTCTGGTCGTCGTCGACGCCCGCAGCGGCGAGGTGGTCGAATCCTGGACCGGGTACCAGGTCGCCTGGAAGATGGCGCGGGGGTATCCGGGTGCCTTCGGCCACAAGCTGAACGCGCCCTATGTCTTCCTGCCGCTCTGCGCGATCTTCCTCCTCGGCCTGGTCGACTGGCGGCGGCTGCGGCGCCTCGCCAACCTCGACCTCGTCGTCCTGCTCGGCTTCGGCGTCTCCCACTTCTTCTTCAACCGCGGCGAGATCGGCGTCTCGGTCCCGCTCGTCTACCCGGTGCTGCTCTACCTCCTCACCCGCAGCCTCCGGATCGGCTGGCGCGGCAGGGGGGAGGGCCTGCGTCCGGTCTGGCCGACGATGTGGCTGGTCGTCGCGGCGCTGTTCCTGATGGGGTTCCGGGTCGGCCTCAACGTCGCCAACTCGGGGGTGATCGACGTCGGCTACGCCGGCGTGGTCGGAGCCGACCGGATCGCCCACGGGGAACAGCTCTACGACAGCTTCCCCTCCGACATCTCCCAGGGCGACACCTACGGCCCGGTCAACTACCTCGCCTACATCCCCTTCGAGCGGATCTGGCCCTGGGCCGGCCACTGGGACGACGTTCCCGCCGCCCACGCGGCATCGGTCGTCTTCGACGTGGCGACCTTCATCCTCCTGCTGGTCCTGGGGATCCGCATCCGCCCGGGGCCGGAGGGCCAGCGCCTGGCCGCGATCCTCGCCTTCGGCTGGGCAGCCTACCCCTACACGGCCTACGCGCTGGAGTCGAACTCGAACGACTCGTTGGTTGCGGCGCTGCTGGTCGCCATGCTCGTGGTAGCTGCCAGACCCATGGCTCGAGGGGCGATGCTCGCCGCCGCCACCTGGACCAAGTTCGCCCCGGCGGTCCTGGCACCCATGCTCCTCACCTACGTTCCGGAGGATCGGGGGTCCGGGGGTGACCCCGTACGGTCACTCAGCCGAAGGCGTCCGGTAGGGGTCACCCCCGGACCCCCACCCGGCCGGCATCGGCGACAGTGGCTCCTGTTCCTCGGCGGGTTTGCAGCTGTCACCGTCGCAGTGATGCTGTGGCCGGCGATCGATCCCGGGTTGAAGACGTTCTACGACCGCACCATCGCAAGCCAGGCCGGCCGCAGCTCTCCCTTCAGCATCTGGGGCCAGGTCTCCTCGCTGGAACCGCTCCGCATCGCCCTGCTCGCAGCTACCGGCGCCCTCGCAGTGGCGTTCGCCTTCGTCCCGAAGCGCAAGAGCCTCGTTCAGCTAGCTGCCCTGTCAGCGGCGCTGCTGATCCTCCTCCAGCTGACCCTCCACCACTGGTTCTACCTCTACATAGTCTGGTGGTTCCCCCTATACCTGGTGGGCCTCGCCGCGCTCACTCAGGGACCGGATACCCCTCCGAACGGCTTGTACTTCTCGGGCGATCGATCCGCGGACCGACAGCCCACGCATCACCCGAGCAAGTTGAGTGAGGAGGGGTATCCGGTCCCCGTCCAGCGAACGGAGCCCTAGCCTTTAGGACCTATCGGGATAGGTCCTTAGCCGGTAGAAGCAGGAACGAGAACCTGCTCAAAGGAGTCGGCCAAGCCCTGGTCGTTGACGTCGACCACCGCCCCCATCACCCAGACGTCGTCCTCGGCGGTTTCGAACTTGGTCGGCATCTGGGTGATCATCGCGCGCAGGGCCTGGTGGGGCTTGACCCCGAGGACGCTGTGGCGGGAGCCGGTCATGCCGACGTCGGAGATGAAGGCGGTGCCGCCAGGCAGGACGCGGCCGTCGGCCGTGGGGACGTGGGTGTGGGTGCCGAGCACGGCGGCGACGCGGCCGTCGAGATGCCAGCCCATCGCGACCTTCTCGCTGGTCACCTCGGCATGGAAGTCGACGATCGTCGCGTCGGCCTCGTGGTGGGAGAGGATCGAGTCGATCGTGTCGAAGGGGTTGCGGGCGACGCGGAGGCCGACGCCACCGCTGAGGTTGACGACCCGCACCCGCATTCCCGCCACCTCGAAGACGCCGTGGCCGCGGCCCGGATTCCCCTGCGGGTAGTTGGCCGGCCGCAGCACGCGCTCCTCGCGGTCGAGCCAGTCGTAGGCCTCGCGGTGGCGGTAGACGTGGTTGCCGCTGGTGATGACGCCGGCGCCGGCGCCGAAGAGGTCGTTGGCGGTGCGTTCGGTGATCCCGACCCCGCCGGCCGAGTTCTCGCCGTTGACGATCGTCAGGTCCGGCGCGTAGCGCTCGCGCAGCTGCGGCATCGTCTCCCGGAAGCCCTGGCGGCCGGGGGAGCCGACGACGTCGCCGATGAAGAGGACCCGCATCGGCCGACCCTACCGGCATCCTGCCGAGGCGCTTTTCCCAACCTGTGGTTAGGAAAGGCGCCTACACGACGGCGAAGCGCCGCAGCGCGAGGCGGGCGATCGCGAGGTAGGCGGCGAACAGCGCCGCCAGGTGGACCAGCGGCCAGCCGATCCCCGGGCCGGTCTCGTCGAGGGCCGCGGTGATTGCCTGCAGCGCCGGCTTGAAGGGGAAGAGCGCGGTGAGGACGCGGATCGCGTCGAAGACCCCGGGGCCGACCGCCCCCGAGGGGACCAGCGAGAGGAAGGCGATCGGCAGGGTGAGCATGAAGGCGAGCAGGGAGACCGCGCGGACCTCGCGCGCCGCCGCCCCCAGCGCCGCCCCGGCCGCCCCCAGCGCCGCCCCGGCGGCGAGGATCGCGAGCAGCCAGAGGCCAATCCGCCCCAGTTCGAGAGGTACGAAGACCGCCATCCCGAACAGCATCAGCAGGGTGACGACGAGCCCGACCGCGACTCCCAGCAGGACCTTCTCGGCGAGCAGGCCGTTGCTGCTGACGAGGCCCCGGGTGAGGCGCGGGAAGGCGTTCTCCTCTCGCTCCAGCGCCAGCGAGCCGGCGACGAGGAGGACGACGACGAAGGCGAGGGTGAAGGCCGCGGCGACGGCGATCGCGAAGATTTCCAGCGGCGGGCTCTCGCCGCCGACCGCGACCTTGTCGACCGCGATCGGCTGGGCGAGGCGGGCGATCAGCGGCTTTGCGACGTCGAGATTGTCGCGCGCCTCGGTGGCGAATTTCGTCACCTCCCGCAGCGCCGGCTGCAGTTCCTTCGGCAGCGCCGGAGTCACCGCTTCGAGGATGCGAGAGCTGGCCGCCAGGCCGAGGATGTGGATCTTGCCGCCGAGCGCCTTGAAGTTGCCGCCGTTGACGACCAGGTCGAGGTAGCGCCCGCCTTCGCTGCCGATCCGCCGGGCGATCGCCAGGTTCGCCTGCGCCAGCAGCGAGGTGACGCGATCGTCGACCACTTCAGCCTTGACCGCGTTTTCCTCGTTGACGAGAACTTCGACTTCGGGCACCCCCGGGCTCAGGGTCGAGAGCGAGTTGATCTTGCTGACCAGGTCTTCCGGGAGGATGAGCGCCGCCAGCGCGTCCCCGGACTTCACCTTGTCTTCGGCCTCCGCCCGGTCGTGGACGAAGATGCATTCGACCCGCTTGCAGATCCGCCCTTTGACGTTGGCCTGCGGCAGCTCCGCCCCGCCGACGTCGATCCGCGTCCCGGCCGGGACTTCGTTCAAGAAGGCGACCCGCGGCTTTTCCGGACCGCGCGAGATCGCGAAGCCGACGAGGACGGCGATCAGGATCGGGTAGGCGACCAGCAGCACCGCCTGCAGCGGCGAGCGGCGGAGGATCTGCAGGTCCTTCAGCAGCAGCCAGCGCACGCCCCGCATCAGTGGCCCCGGTGCTGGAGGTAGGCGACGAAGGCGGTCTCGAAGTCGCGGTCGGCGGCCTCGGGCGCCTCGGTGCGGACCGCCTCGCGCAACGCCTCGGGTGGGCCGTCGAAGAGCGCCTCGCCGTCGGCGAGGACGAGCAGGCGGCCGCCGTAGCGCTCGGCCTCCTGGATGTCGTGGGTGGAGAAGATGACGGTGGTGCCGCGGCCGGAGAGGGCGGAGACGAACTCCCAGAGGCGGGCGCGCTGGCGCGGGTCGAGGCCGACGCTGGGCTCGTCGAGCAGCAGCACCGCCGGCCGCGAGAGCAGCCCGATCGCGATGTTGATCCGCTGCTGGTTGCCACCCGAAAGCCGCGCGACGATCTCCCCGCGCCGCTCGCGCAGCCCCGTCAGCTCGAGCATCTCCTCGGCCGAGGCCCGCGGGTCCCCGTGCCCCTCCAGCCGCGCGAACAGCAGCAGGTTCTCCTCCACCGTCAGCCGCCGGTAGAGCGCCGCCTGCTGAGGCACCCAGCCGACCTCCCCGTTCGAGGAGCTGACCTCCCCCTCATCCGGCTTGGAGATCCCCGCCAAGATCGAGAGCAGCGTCGTCTTCCCGGCTCCATTCGGGCCGATAACCGCCACCTGCTCCCCAGGAGCTGCCTTGAAGCTGACCCCCCGCAGCGCTTCTCGGCTCCCGAACCGCTTGACCACGTTCTCCGCCCGCACCGCGGGAAAGCTACTGCCCGAAGTATCGAGGAGGCCGGAGTGCCTCCGTACGGACACTTAGAGCGAGCGAAGCGAGCGGGTCCGGTAGGAGGCGCTCCGGCCTCCGCCCACGCCGGGGCAGTCCCCGTCCCTTCCCTAGACTCAGAGGAGATGCCTTTCCCCGCCACGCGCATGCGCCGCATGCGCCGCACCGACACCCTGCGCGGCCTAGTCAGAGAGACCGAGCTCTCGCCGGCGCACCTGATCCAGCCCGCCTTCGTGGTGAGCGGCGAGGACGTGCGCGAGGAGGTCCCCTCGATGCCGGGGATCGAGCGGCTGTCGATCTCGCACCTGGTCGCCGAGGCGGCCGAGATCGCCGCGGCCGGGATCGGCGCCCTGATGCTGTTCGGGGTCCCCGCGATCAAGGACGAGGTCGGCTCGGGGGCCTACGACGACGAGGGCATCGTGCAGATGGCGGTGCGGGCGCTGAAGGAGGCGCATCCCGACCTGGTGGTGGTCACCGACGTCTGCCTCTGCGAGTACACGACCCACGGCCACTGCGGGGTGATGCGCGAGGGCCAGACCGAGGTCGACAACGACGTCACCGTCGAGCTCCTGGCGAAAACGGCGATTTCGCACGCCCTCGCCGGCGCCGACGCGGTCGCTCCCAGCGACATGATGGACGGCCGGATCGGCTCGATCCGCTACCAGCTCGACGAGGAGGGGCACCCGAACGTGCCGATCGTCGCCTACAGCGCCAAGTACGCCTCGGCTTTCTACGGGCCCTTCCGCGACGCCGCCGAGTCGACGCCGGAGTTCGGCGATCGCCGCGGCTACCAGATGGACCCCGCCAACGCCGCCGAAGCGGTGCGCGAGGCCGAGCTCGACCTCGACGAGGGCGCCGACATGCTGATGGTGAAGCCGGCCCTGCCCTACCTCGACGTCGTGCGCCGGGTCAAGGACGCGACCGGCGCCCCCATCGCCGCCTACCACGTCTCCGGCGAGTACTCGATGCTGAAGGCGGCCGCGGCCAACGGCTGGATCGACGAGCGCGCCGCCGTGGTCGAGGCGCTGACCTCGATCCGCCGCGCCGGCGCCGACGCGATCGTCACCTACTACGCGAAGGAGGCCGCCGCATGGCTTCGGTGAAGACCCCGCAGTCGAAGGCGCGCAGCCGCAAGGACGGCTCGGCGATCCCGCTCGACGAGACCGACAAGCGGCTGATGAACCTGCTGCAGTCGCGCTTCCCGCTCGACCCCGAGCCGTTCGCCCTCGTCGCCTCCGAGGCCGAGCTCGAGCTCGGCGACGTGCTCGCCCGCACGCAGCGGCTGCTCGACGGGCGCATCATTCGCGAGATCACGCCGATCTTCGACACCCGCGCGCTCGGCTACGAGTCGATGCTGGTGGCGGCCAAAGTCGACGCCGAGAATCCGCAGCGAGCGGCCCGGATCGTCAACGCCCATCCCGGCGTCTCCCACAATTACCTGCGGACCCACGAGTTCAACCTCTGGTTCACGATCGCCACCCCGCCCGATTCGCAGCTGGGCCTGCGGGGGACGCTGGAGGCGCTGATGGAGGAGACCGGAGCCGAGTCGATGCGCGAGCTGCCGACCCTGACCCTGTTCAAAATCAACATGAACCTGGAGATGGAGAAGGGGACCGAGGCGCTGGCGGCGCCGGTCGAAGCGGCGCCCCCGCGCGAGCTGGAGGCGCAGCCCTACGACGAGGACGACATCGCCCTGATCCGCGCCCTGCAGGGGCCGATGGCCGCGGTCGACCGGCCCTACGACGCGGCGGCGCAGCAGCTGGGGATCTCCACCGAGGAGCTGCTCGAGCGCCTGCGCGCGATGGTCGACCGCAAGATCCTGCGGCGCGTGGCGGCGATCCTCTACCACCGTCGCGCCGGCTTCTCGGCCAACGGCATGGGCGTCTGGAAGGTGCCCGAGGACGAAATCCTCGAGGTCGGCGGCCGCATGGCCGCCTTCCGCGGCATCTCCCACTGCTACCAGCGGCCCACCTACGAGGACTGGCCCTACAGCGTCTTCACGATGGCCCACGGCCGCTCGAAGGAGGAGTGCGACGCGATCCTCGACTCGATCGCCGCCGAGTGCGGGATGGGGCCCGAGGACCGCGCCACCCTCTACTCCTCGACCGAGTACAAGAAGATCCGCCTCCACTACTTCACCGATGACTACGCCCGCTGGGAGGCGGCCCACTCTTGAGCTTCCGCTGTTCCTTTTCTCGACATAGCGGGGCAAAGGAACAGCGGAGCGACCGATGAGCGACCTGTTCGAGCGGGCGCAGCGGGTTCTTCCGGGCGGGGTCAACTCGCCGGTGCGGGCGATGCGGCAGATCGGCCGCGACCCGATCTTCATCGACCGCGGCGAAGGTGCCTGGCTGTTCGACGTCGAGGGCAACCGCTACCTCGACTGGATCAGCTCCTGGGGCCCGATGATCCTCGGCCATGCTGAGCCGGCGGTCGTCGCGGCGGTGATCGAAGCGGCGAAGCGGGGGACGAGCTTCGGCGCGGCGACCGCGGCGGAGGTGCAGCTGGCCGAGGAGGTGACGGGGCGGATGCCGTCGGTCGAGATGCTGCGGATGACCAGCTCCGGGACCGAGGCGGCAATGAGCGCGGTGAGGCTGGCGCGGGGGATCACCGATCGCGACGTCGTGGTCAAGTTCGCCGGCGCCTACCACGGCCACTCCGACGGGCTGCTCGCCGAGGCGGGGTCGGGCCTGGCGACGCTGGCGGTGCCGGGCAGCCCGGGCGTGCCTGCGGCTCAGGCCGAAACGACCGTGGTGGTGCCGTGGAACGACCGCCAGGCGGTGGCGCGGGCGCTGGAGGAGCACGAGGTGGCGGCGCTGTTGGCCGAGCCGATCGCGGCGAACATGGGCGTCGTCCCCCCGGTCGAGGGCTTCCTCGAATTCCTCCGCGATGCGACCCGCTCCACCGGCGCGCTGCTCGTCTTCGACGAGGTGATCACCGGCTTCCGGGTCGCCCGCGGCGGCGCCCAGGAGCTCTACGGCGTCGAACCCGACCTGACCGTGATCGGGAAGGTCCTCGGCGGCGGTCTGCCGGCGGCGGCCTACGGCGGCCCGCGCGAGACGATGGAGCGGATCGCTCCGGCCGGCGACGTCTACCAGGCCGGGACGCTCTCGGGCAACCCGCTCGCCGTCGCCGCCGGCTTGGCGACGCTGGAGCAACTCGACGCCGCCGCCTACGAGCGACTGGGGCAGCTGACCGACCGCCTCGCCGCGGGCTTCGATGAGCTCGCCGCCGACCGCCCGCTCCAGGTCGCCGCGGCCCCCGGCCTCCTCACCCTCTTCTTCAGCGAAGTCCCGGTGACTGATTTCGCCACCGCGACCGCCTGCGACACTGGGGCCCACGCCCGCTTCTGCCGCGCCCTGCTCGAGCGCGGCGTCTATCCGCCCCCGGCCCAGTACGAGGCCTGGTTCGTCTCCCTCGCCCACGACGAGGCGACGATCGACCAGACGCTGCAGGCTGCCGCCGAAGCCCTCGAAGAGGCCCTCGCATGACCCCCTCGCTCGTTCCGCTGTTCCTTTGCCGGATATGACGGGGCAAAGGAACAGCGGGAGCGCCGGGGAGGCGCTGCAGGCGCTGGCGGATCAGCTGCGCGCCGAGGAGACTCCGATCTCGCCCCATGTGATCGACCCGGCCGTGCCTTCGGAGCTGGGCGAGCTGGTCGCCTCCGGCCCGGGCGCCGCCGCGGCGCCGACCGAGTACGCCCTGGTGATCGAGGCCGTCCGCGAGGGTTACCTCCTGCATTACGAGGAGCCGCGCCTGCTTGCCGGCCACGACCCCGACCTCGCCCTCCTCGCCGGCGACTACCTCTACGCGCTCGGCCTCGACCGCCTCGCCGCGCTCGGGGACACCGGCGCCGTCGCCGTCCTCGCCGACCTGATCAGCGACTGCGCCCGGCTCCAGGCCGAGGGCGACACCGAGCCGATCCCCGGCCTCTGGCGCAGGGCCGCCGAAGCGATCGCCGTCCGTGACGCAAGTCACCGTCGCTAAGCAATAGACTTCGGCGCCCTACGCGAACCGACCTGTGGCAGACGACGCGAACAAAGTAAACGGGGCCGAGGAGGCGCCCATGCAGGAGCGGGCGAAGCCCGACCCTCCCGGCTATTTCGAGGGCGAGTCGATGACTCGGCGCCGCGCCTTCACGGTCGGTGCCCAGGCCCTCGGCGGCCTCGCCGGCGCCGGCATCGTGCTGCCCGCCGTCGGCTTCGCGATCGCCCCGATCTTCCACCGCGGCAAGGAACGCTGGGAGGCGGTCGGCCCGGTCTCCGACTTCGTCGAAGACACCTACCGCCAGGTCGTCTTCACGGAAACGCCGGGGATCGGCGACGCCGGAAAGACCACCGCCTACGTGCGTCGCAGCTCGAAGGAACTCGGCGAAGAACCGGGACATTTCGTCGCCGTCTCCAACCGCTGCGCCCACCTCGGCTGCCCGGTCCGCTTCGTCGAGGCGGCGGGCAACTTCATCTGCCCCTGCCACGGCGGCGTCTACGACTTCCAGGGCAAGCGGATCGGCGGCCCGCCGGTGCGCCCGCTCGACCAGTTCCAGACCCGGGTCCGCGGCGGCCAGGTCGAGCTCGGGCCGCGCTACAGCGTGACCAGCCAGATGGAACCGGTCCGCGCCCGCGACCCCGGCGAGTTCACCGGCGGGATCTGGGAATACCTCTACCCGCCGCGACCCTCCACCTTCCCACCGCCCTGATGCCGAAAGTCCGCCTGCCGAAAATCCCGGACGCCGTCGTCCCGCCGCCGCTGCGCAAACCCGCCAAGCCGGGCACCGGTGGCGCGCCCAAGGGGCAGGCCCCCGCGGACCTGAAGACCGCTCCGCCGGAGCGCCAGTCGCACGGGGACAAGCTGATCGACCGCGGCAAGGACGCGCCGGTCGACGCGCTCGCCTGGGTCGACCAGCGGATGGCCGCCAGCGGCTTCCTCACCGGCCTGCTCTACCGCAAGGTGCCGAAGGGGACGAACTGGTTCTACACGCTCGGCTCGGCGACCCTGTTCGCCTTTGTCGTGCAGGCGATCACCGGCGTCTTCCTGGCAATGTTCTACACGCCCTCGGCGACCCAGGCCTACCACTCGATCGCCCACATCAACAACGAAGTGCCGCTCGGCCAGTTCGTGCACGGGATGCACAAGTGGGGCGCCAGCGTCATGGTGATCCTGATTTTCCTCCACATGGGCCGGACCTTCTTCTTCGGCGCCTACAAGTACCCGCGCGAGCTCAACTGGGTGATCGGCGTGGTGCTGCTGATCCTGACGATGACGATGGCCTTCACCGGCTACCTGCTGCCGTTCGACCAGCGCTCCTTCTGGGCCTCGATCGTCGGCATCAACATCAACGGCACCGGGCCGATCGTCGGCCCCTACCTGAGCGACTTCCTCCGCGCCGGACCCGAGCTCGGAGCGACCACGCTGGCCCGCTTCTACGCGATCCACATGCTGCTGGTGCCGGGAGCGATCATCGCCCTGATCGGCGCCCACATGTACCTGGTCGTCAAGCTCGGCACCACCGCACCGCCCTGGGTCAAGGCCGAGCGGCCGAAGGGCGCCTCGCCGCTGGCCGAGCTCGAGGCCGGCGCCAACGGCAACGGCCGGGTCAACGGCAACCGCGTCAGCGGCGCCCCGGTCTCCGGCGAGGGAAACGGAGCCGGCGCGTGAAGCCGACCGATAAGCAGGCATATCTCGAGGAGTACGAGCTCCTGAAGAAGAAGGGGAAGCCGTTCTTCCCCTACGCGGTGATGAAGGACTCGGTGATGGCCTGCATCGTCGTCGCCGTGATCATCGCGATGTCGCTGATCCTCGGCGCCGAGCAGGGCCCGAAGGCGGACCCGACGACGACCACCTACGTGCCGCGCCCGGAGTGGTACTTCTTCTTCCTCTTCGAGCTCCTGCGCGTGCTGAAACCGCCGGAGCTGGTCCCGATCGCGACGATCGGGATCCCGACCATCTGCATGGTCCTGCTGCTGCTGCTGCCGTTCTACGACCGCAACCCCGAGCGGCGGCCCGAGCGGCGGCCGATCGCGACCACCGCGGGCATCCTGACGATCCTGGCGATGGGGTACCTGACCTACGCCGGCGCCGTCGCCGGTTCGCCGACGCGGATAGACATGAAGGTGGCACCCCAATACGAGAAGGGCAAGGAGGTCGTGGCCGGCGAGGGTTGCCTCGGCTGCCACAAGCTGGGCGAGAACGGCAACAACGGCCCCGGGCCGGAACTGACCCACATCGGCGAACGGATCCCGAAGGCTGCGATCATCCGCTCGGTGGAAATCGGGCCCGGCATCATGCCCTCCTTCCGCGAACTGCCGCCGCAGAAGATCGAAGCGTTAGCCAACTTCCTCTCCTCGCTCCACTGAGGGCGCCCAGAACCTGCGCATCTCGGCGTCCTCGGCTTCGTGGGGCGAATCACGTAGCTCAGCTACGCTCATCGCCCCACTCAGCCTGCGTCCACCGACCTGCTTGATTCTGAGCACCCTCAGAAACGATTGATGGACACGATCAACGACAACCGCCAATCGCCGGACTTCGCCGGCCAGGTCAACCGCATGTTCGACCGGGTCGCGAGCCGCTACGACACGCTCAACTCGGTGATGACCGCCGGCCTCCACCACCGCTGGCGGGAGCGGGCGGCGGCGCGGACCGGGCTGCAGCCGGGAGACTCGGCGCTCGACGTCTGCTGCGGGACCGGCGACCTGGCGCTGGAGCTGGAGAAGCTGGTGGCGCCGGAGGGCAGGGTCGTCGGCTGCGACTTCTCCGAGCCGATGCTCGACCTGGCGCGGGAGAAGGCCGCCGGCCGGGGCGCGGCCGGGGTCCGCTTCGAGTGGGCCGACGCGCTCGAGCTGCCCTACGACGGCGAGCGCTTCGACGCCGTCACCGTCGGCTTCGGCGTCCGCAACCTCGCCGACCTCGACCGCGGCCTGCGCGAGATGGCGCGGGTCCTGAAGCCCGGCGGGCGGGCGGTGATCCTCGAGATCACCCAGCCCGAGCGGCCGCCGCTCTCGCTCTTCTTCTCGCTCTGGTTCGACCGCATCGTGCCGCTGCTCGGCGCCCTCTCCAGCAACCCGGAGGCCTACTCCTACCTGCCGGAGTCGGTGCGCAGCTTCCCCAGCCCCCGCGGCCTGGCGGCGAAGATGGACGACGCCGGCTTCAGGGCGATCCGCTACACGGTGCTCGCCGGCGGGATCATCGCGATCCACTCCGGCGTCCGGGCGTGACGTGTGGCGCGCTAGTGGCCATATAGGCCACAAACTCGACAGGAGATCGATCCGGTGACCCGCCCTTCGTCCGTGCCGCCGCCGGTGACGGCGGTGCTCGACGCCTCCAGCCGCTGGCTGCCCACCCGGCTCGGCGAGGTCGAGGGCCTGCTGCGCGGCGCGATCGCCGGCCACGGCGAGCTTCTCGGGTCCGACGCGGCGGCGACGCTCGACGCCGGCGGCAAGCGGCTGCGGCCGATGCTGGTCCTGCTCTGCGCAGGACCCGAGCGCAGCGCCGCGGCGCTGCCGGCCGCGGCGGCGATCGAGCTGGTCCACATGGCGACCCTGGTCCACGACGACGTTCTCGACGACGCGCCGCTGCGGCGCGGCCTGCCGACGGTGGCCGCCACCTCCGGCCGCGGCCGGGCGACCGCGACGGGCGATCTGCTCTTCTCGCGCGCCTTCTCGCTCCTCGCCGAGCAGGGGGACGCTCGCGCCGTGGCGCTGCTCGCCGACGCCTCGGTCGCCCTCGCCCGCGGCGAGCTGGCGCAGCGCCGCGACGCCTTCGACCTCTCGCTCGGCGAGGAGCGCTACCTCGAGCGCTGCCGGCTGAAGACCGCGCGCCTGTTCGAGTGCGCCTGCCTGCTCGGCGGCGGCGAGGAGGACCTGCGCGAGTTCGGCGCCGAGATCGGACTCGCCTTCCAGCTCCTCGACGACGTCCTCGACGTCAGCGGCCCGCCCGAGCGGACCGGCAAGGCTCGCGGGACCGACCTGCTCGACGGCACGGTGACGCTGCCGCTGATCGAGGCGGCGGCGAGCGATCCGAGCCTCCGCGAGGTTGACCTGCGGGCGCTGGACCCGGCCGCCGCCGAGGCGCTCTGCGACCGCATCGCCGCGACCGGCGCCCTCGAGCGGGTCCGCGCCCGGGCGCTGCGGATGGTCGCCGCCGCGAAGCGCTCGCTCGAGGCCGCCGGCTTCGCGCCCGAACAGCGCCAGCTGCTCTCCCTGGTCGCCGACGGCGTCGTCCAGCGCTACAGCTGAGCGGCGGTCTACACCCGGAAGTCCGCCGGACCGATCAGGTCCCGCCGCAGCGCCGCGACGAAGGCATCGGCCATCTCGCTCATGTTGGCGTGCTCGAGGGCCCGCAGCTCGTCGGCCAGATCGTGGGCGCCGAGGTCGAGCTGCTCGTCGTAGGCGTCGATCACGAGCTCGTGGTGGACGCCGTCGCCGGTCCACTCGCACTCGGGGCAACGCCGCCAGACCCGCCAGTGGGTGCGGTCGTCTTCCTCCTGCTCCCAGGAGGTCGGCTGGACGAGCCGCGAGCCGCAGTCGGGGCAGATGTGGAGCCAGCGCTGGGCGGTGCGGTCGGTGGCGTCTGCCATGCCGCCAATATCGAGGAAGAGCGGGTTCCGGAGATCCGTAAAACGCCTCATCGTCCCTTCCAAAACCCCGCATACCTCGATCGAAAACGCCCGCCGAGCCAGTCCGACGGCGGACGCACCCCGTTACCATGGACGAGATGCCAGGAAACATCGGACTTCCAGAGATCGCGATCGTCCTCATCATCGCCCTGCTTGTCTTCGGGCCCAAGCGCCTGCCGGAGCTCGGCCGCAGCCTCGGTAAGGGCATCCGCGAGTTCAAAGGCTCGATCAACGGCGAGGACGATCACCAGCAGGACGACGAGAAGCCGACGCTCGCTCCGTCTGAGCCGGCAAAGGCCCACGGCGACCCGGCCGAGGCGGAGGTCATCCGCAACAAGCCAAGCTGAGCGGCGCGGGGATGAGCCCTCGCGTCAAGCCGGTCTCCCACGAGGACCGGCTCACGCTGGTCGAGCACCTCGACGAGCTCCGCACCCGCGTCTTCGTCTGCCTCGCGGTCCTCGGCGTCGCCCTCGCGCTCTGCTTCTGGCAGAACCACCTGCTGCTCGAACTGGCCCAGAACCCGCTGCCCGCCAACCACAGCCGGCTGATCACCTTCGGCGTCACCGAGCCGTTCACGACGACGCTGACCGTCTCGGCCTACGGAGCGATCGCCCTCTCGCTGCCGGTCGTCCTCTGGCAGCTCTACGCCTATGTCCTGCCCGCCTTCAGCGAAGAGGAGAAGCGGGTGATCCTGCCGATCCTGCTGCTCTTCCCGGTCCTCTTCGTCGCCGGCCTCGCCTTCGCCTATTTCGTCGTGATGCCGGCCGCGGTCCACTTCCTGCTCAACTTCAACGACGAACAGTTCAACGTCCAGGTCCGGGCCCGCGACTACTACAGCTTCTTCTCGATGACCGAGCTCGCCTGTGGCCTCGTCTTCCAGCTGCCGCTGGCGATCATCGCCCTCACCCGCCTCGGCATCGTCAGCGTCGAGCAGCTGCGCAAGAACCGCCGCTACGCCTACCTGATCATCTCGATTGTCGCCGCCGCTCTGCCCGGCGTCGACCCGGTCTCGATGCTCCTGGAGATGGTCCCGCTGCTTGCTCTGTATGAGTTGAGTATCGTCCTAGCCCGGGTGTTGGGCCGCCCGCGCCGAGGCGGCGCGATGGGGCAGCCCTCGCCACAGGAGTAGGTCGAAAGGGAGAGCATGGCTTCGAGCGGCGGCGATCGCAGGATGGTTTTCGATATCCGTGGACGGCGGAAGGTCGGCGTCAAAGTCGTCTACGCGCTGCTGGCGGTGCTGATGGGGCTGAGCCTCTTCCTCGTCGTCGGGGGTTTCAACCTGTCTGAACTCTTCAACAGCAACTCGAGCTCTGGTGAAGTGGCGAAGCCGTTCGAAGAACAGGCCGAACGGATCGAAGCGAAACTGCGCAAATCGCCCGAAGACGAACAGCTGCTGGCCTCGCTGACCCGGGCCCAGGTCTCGGCCGGCAACAGCGTGCTCTCCTCGCCCGAAGCGAACGAAGGCGACCTGGTCAAGGCGGTGCAGCACTACCAGCAGGCGAGCAGCAGCTGGTCGGAATACCTGAAGCAGGCGAGCGAACCGCAGGCCGGGCTCGCCCAGCTGATGGCGCCGGCGCTGGTCCAGCTCGCCGAACGGGGATCGCGGACCCTGCCGCAGGCGGAGCGCAACATCGAAGCGGCGGCCGAAGCCCAGCGAATCGTCGCCGACCAGCGGCCGACCCTCAACTCGCTCAGCACGCTTGCCCTCTACACCTACTTCACCGGCGACTTCGCATCCGCCGAAAAGGCCGAAGCCGAAGCGGTTAAGAAGGCCAACGCCAAATTCGAAGTCCAGGAACTGGAAAAACGGCTCGGCGAAGTGAAGAAAAACGCGAAGAAATTCCAGAAAGAACTGAAGGCGGCCGAAGCGGCGGAAAAGAGCGCGGCCACGGGCAAAGAAGGCAATCCGGAAAGCCTGGAAAACCCGACCAACCCGCTCGGAGGCGCCCTCGGCGGCGCCGGCCTGGGGGAATAGCGCCGGGCCGACGCCAAGCCCTCACCCGAGCGCCCGACCTTCCTATACTTGCCCGTCCCGGGCCGTTAGCTCAGTTGGTAGAGCAGGAGACTCTTAATCTCAAGGTCGTAGGTTCGAGCCCTACACGGCCCATCCGCGCTCACTTGCTCCGGCAGAACTCTTCGACCTGGCCCGAGATCACGGTGCCGTCGGCGAAGCTGAAGTAGCCGTGCGTCTGCAGGATGTTGTCGCTGCAGCGGGCGGAGACGTAGCTGCGCTTGCGTCCCCCGGCTCGGTAGCGGCGACCGATCTTGGCGTCGATGTGGGTGAGGGCGCCGAGGCCGCCGGCGAGCGGCGGCAGTTCGATCCGGGCGCGGTAGCGGAAGCGGCCCGGGATGCGTTCGATCGGGACGACGATCGCGTAGGTCTGGGTGGCGGGAACCGTGAAGCGGGCGTGGAGGATCGCGGTGGGGTGCCCTTCCAGGCGCGGACCGTTGAAGATCGTCAGCGGCGCAGCGGTGCTGACCGGCCCGCTCGGCAGCGACACCATCACCCCGAGGTGGCCCTTGCCGACGATCGCGCCGCGGCAGATCCGTCGCGCTTCGGCCGTGCCCGCGCTCGCCACCGCTTCGGGCGCGCAGGTGGGCAGGCCGGCGACCTCCAGCCTGCCGTCGCGGTCGAAATCGATCAGCGCCTGCCGTAGCGGGGGCAGGGAGCCGCCCTTCGCGGCGCTGAGGTTCACGTGTCCCTCGAACTCGATCGGGGCGTAGCCGCGGCGGGGGAGGGTCTGGGGCTGGAAGCCGCCGCCGGCCCGCAGGATCAGCCCGTTCACCTTCACCAGGGCGCCGTCGCCCGCCGCGGTGCCGGCGGCGAGCGCGAACGCCGCCAGCGTGGCCAGCGCCGCCCGGCTCAGCCGGGGAAGTGGCATGGCGAGGTCAACGTCACCGGGAAGAAGTCCCCGTTGGTGAAGCGCGCGGTCCCGTAGACCTGCAGCCGGCCGCCGGAGCAGTGGGCGGCGATGTAGCCGACCGTCTTGCCGCGGCGCTTGCGGGTGGCGCCGATCTCCGCTTCCGCCAGCAGCGGCGCCCCATAGCCGTTGGCGAATCGAGGGAGGTCCACCTTCACCCGGTACCCGTAGCGGCCGCCCGAGATGCGTTCGATCGGGATCGAGGCCAGCAGCGTCTTCGGCGCCGGGACCGTCTCGTATCCGTGGGCGATCACGGTCGGCCGCCCACCGGTCCGGGGGCCGTTGAAGAAGGAGAGCGGTGAGGAGACGGTGAACGGCGCCTTGCCCGGCATCGTCACCAGCACCTTCGCCTTGCCCGTACCGACCAGGGCACCGGCGCAGCGCTTCCGCGCCTGCGGGGGCGTGGTGCCTTCGAGCTTCGCGGTCGAGCAGGTGGGCCAGGCCCCGGCGTTGAGGACGCCGTTCTTGTCGATCGTGAACGCCAGCTCCTGCAGCGTCGGCGGGGTCGAGCCGTCGTGGGTGCCGACCCGGGTGATGCTGCTGAGGACGATCGGCGCGTTGCCGTGGCCGGGCTTCGGCAGCTCGCGCGGCTGCACGGTGGCGGTGGCGCTGACCCAGACCGGACCGACTTCGGCGGTGATCGCGTAGGCCGACCCGCAGGCGCCGACCGCGACGATCGCGGCGAGGGCGGCGGCTTTGCGGAACGGAGCTCTCAGATCACTTCCCCTTGCACTTCTTGAACACCGAGCCCTGCAGAAAGGTGCCGTCTTTGAAGCGGAACTGGCCCTTTGCCTGTAGGCGCCCGTCCGGGCAGCCCGCGTTGGCGAAGCTCAGCGTCCTGCCCTTGTAGTGCCACTTGCGGCCGACGCTGATCCGCGCGTAGAGCGGGATGCCCGCGCCGCCCGCGATCCTCGGGATCTTCGCTTCGGTCTTGAAGCCGTACCGCCCCTGGTGCACCTTCTGGATTTCGATCGGGACGATGAAGGTGGTCGGCGCCGGCACCGTCAGATGGGCGTGGGCGAGGAGCACCGGGTTGCCGTGCTTGGGCCTGGCGTTGAAGAGGGTGATCGCGGAGCCGGCCGGGATCGGCGGCTGTTCGGGGAAGTCGACCACGGCCTTGCCGAAGCCGGTGCCGACGATCGCGCCGGGGCAGAGCTTGCGCGCCTGCTTGGTCGTCGTCGCCTTCAGCTTGCCGGGGGTGCAGGTGGGGAGCCCGCGGGTCTCTACCGCGCCGTGCTTGTCGAACCAGAGCGTCACCGTTTCCAGGATCGGCGGCTCCGAGCCGTCTTCGGTCGCGATCTTGCCGAACCCGTGCAGGCGGATCGGCGCGTAGCCGTGCTTGGGCAGCGTCGTCGGGGTGAAGCCGCCGTCGGCGGTGATCACCAGGTTCGAAGCGCGCAGCACGATCGCCAGCGCCGAGGCCCCCGCCACGAGCAGCACCGCCACGGCAAGCACAAGCGCCCTTAACAAAGTCTTCCGCACCAGATCCTCCCTCCCGTAGGCGTCTACCGCCAAACTACCAGCAGTGGGACGGAGGATAGGCAGGGGGGCGAAACGGCCTCCGAGCAGAGGGAGCGTTCATGGGCAGCCGTTGTTGCTGCGCCACCCGCGTGCCGTGCTCGCCGTCGCCGCCGTCCTCCTCGTTGTGCTGGGCCTGATCGGCACCGGCGTCAACTCCCGCCTCGATCCGACCAACCTCGAAGTGCCCGGTACGGAATCGTTCCGCGGCACCAAGCTGCTGAACGAACACTTCGGCGACTCCGCCCCCTTCGCGATCCTCCTCCAGGGCCCGGCCGCGGAAATCGACCGGCAGGGCCCGCGGCTGGTCCGCGCCCTGCGGCAGGACCCGCGGGTGACCACCCTCTCTCCCTGGGACACGGGCGCGGTCGAACGGCTGCGGCCGACCCCCCGGCGGGCGCTGATCCTCGCCGACTTCCACGTCGACCTGAAAACCGCGGTCAACCACACGGTCGAGCAGGTCGACCAGATGCTGGAAGAACGGATCCAGGCGCCGGTGCGCGCGACGCAGACGGGATACGCGCCGCTCTCGCGGGCCCTGCAGGACGAAAACCTCAAGGCCAGCGAGAAGGGCGAGCTGATCGCCTTCCCCTTCCTGCTGATCATCCTCCTGCTCGTCTTCCGCTCGCCGGTCGCGGCCGGGATCCCGCTCGCCTTCGGTGCGATCACGGTGATCTCCTCGCGGGGGATCCTCTACCTCTTCACCCACTGGTTCGCGATCGACTCCTTCGCCATCGACGTCTGCTCGATGATGGGGCTGGCGCTGGGAGTCGACTACTCGCTGCTGATGGTCTCGCGCTTTCGCGAGGAGCTGGCGGCCGGCGCGACGCCGGTCGACGCGGCCCGGCTCACCCGCCACCACGCCGGCCGCACGGTGATGTTCGCCGGCAGCACCCTGCTGCTCTCGATGATCGTCTCGATGTTCATCCTGCCGGGGTCGCTGCTGGTCTCGTTGGCGGGATGCGTCTGCATGGTCGTCGTCCTCAGCATCGCGGTGGCGACGATCGTCGGGCCGGCGCTGCTGACCCTGGTCGGCGCGCGGGTCGACCTCTGGCGGATCGGCGGCGCGCCGAAGGGCGGCCGCTCGGGGTTGATGGCCTTCGTCGGCGCGGCCCTGCGCAAGCCGGCGCTGGCGGCGGTCCTGATCGGCGGCCTGCTGCTGGTCCTGGCGACGCCGGCGCTGGGGCTGAAGACCGGCCCGCCCGGCCCCGAACAGCTGCCCAAGGACTCCTCCGCGCGGGAGGACGCGGAACTGGTCGGCAGCGCGATCGGGCCGGGGTGGGAAGCGCCGTTCCAGGTCGTCGCCGTCTCCAAGGAAGGGCCGATCACCGACGCCAAGGATCTCGCCGCGATCGAAAGCTTCCAGAAGCGGCTGGCGAGGACGCCGGGAGTGCAGGCGGTGATCGGGCCGACCGGGGCGACCAAGCGGGTCGAACGGCTGCAGGACCTCGGCAACGCCGTCCTCTCCTCGAAGGGCAACTACGGGCCGGTGAAGAAGCTCGGCAAGCTCGGCCGCAGCCTCGACGTCGCCGCCGGCGGGGTCGGGCAGCTGCGCGAAGGCATCACCGAAGCCAGCAACGGCGCCGGCCTCCTGGCCCTCGGGGCCGGTCGCGCCGGCAAGGGGGCCGAACTGATCGCCAACGGGCTGAGCCGGGCGACCGGCGGGAGCACGCAGGCGGTCAAGGCCCTGAGCCTCTTCTCCCATGGCACGAAGAAACTCAATTCCGGGCTGCACCTGGCGATGCTCGGCACCTTCCGGATCAAGATCGGCCTGCGCGACACGATCATCCCCAACCTCAAGTTCAACCCGCTGGTGCTCTCGCGGCAGCTGCGCAAGTCGCTGAACGCCGAGGCGAACATGAAGCTGCCGGAACTGATCGCGCCCGCCAGGCGGGCCGAAGAACAGCTGAAGGAAGGGCTGGCGCAGCTGGAAGGGATGATGGTCGGCAAGAGCGACCCGAACTACGCGGCCGCGCTGGAAGCGGTGCGGCAGGCGGCGACCGCGGTCGCCGGCGGGGAAGGCTCCGCCGGCCTGCCGGCGGAACTCTCCGCCCTCGACGAACGCCTGCTCCAGGACTACGAAAAGGCGAAGAGCGACAACTACTGGACGATCACGATCAAACACAACCTCGAAGGGGTCCTGAAGGGCACCGAAAAACTCGAAGAAGGGCTGCGGGAACTGCACAGCGGCAGCAGCCGCCTCGCCGCGGGGGCGACCCGGCTGGCGCGGGAAGCCAAGCGTTTGGGCGACGGCCTGACGCGGCTGAGCAGCGGCGCCGAGGCGCTGGTCGGCGGGATCGACCGCCTCGGCGGAGGCGCCGAAGCGCTCGCCACCGGGCTGCTCGAAGGAGCCGGCGAAAGCGCGCCGCTGGAAACCGGGCTGGAAGAAGCGAGCGTGCAGGTGCTGGCGGGCAAGCGCCGGATCCGCAGGCAGGCGACGCGGGTGGCCGAATCGACCCCGGGCCTGTTCAACTCCGGCTACTTCGTCCTCTCCGCCCTCGACGGGACGCCGCCGCGGCAGCGGGAAGCCGTGAACGAAGCGATCGACCTCCGCAACGGCGGCCAGGCGGCGACGGTCCGGGTGGTCACCGATTACAGCTTCAACACCCCGGGCTCGATCCGGCTCAACAAGAAGCTGAACAGGGACACCGCCGAACTGGGAGAAGAAGCCGACCTGACGACCGGCGTCGCTGGCGGCGCCGCCCAGCTCAACGACTACAGCCGCGTCACCCGGGCGCGGATCCCCTGGGTGGTGCTGGCGATCACGATCGCCACCTTCCTGATGCTGGTGGTGGTGCTGCGAGCGCTGCTGCTGGCGGCGATCGCCGTGGCGCTGAACCTGGCGACGGTCGGCGTCGCCTTCGGCGTCCTGACGCTGCTCTTCCACCTGCCGGCGGACTGGCCGCTCGGCGGCCACCACTACGTCGACGCGGTCGGGGCGACGCTGATCTTCGGGCTCGTCTTCGGCCTCTCGATCGACTACGCGGTCTTCCTGCTCAGCCGCATGCGCGAGCACTACGACACCCACGGCGACAACGCGGCGGCGGTCACCTTCGGCCTCGAGCGCACCGCCGGCGTGATCACCGGCGCGGCGGCGATCATGATGGCCGTCTTCGTCGCCTACGCGGGCGCTTCGATCGCCACCGTCAGCCAGCTCGGCGTCGGCCTCACCGTCGCCGTCCTCCTCGACGCGACGATCGTCCGCATCGTCCTGCTGCCGGCGCTGATGCTGCTGCTCGGCGACCGCGTCTGGTGGCTGCCGAGGCCGCTGGCGCGGGCAATCCCGAGGATCAGCGTCTGAACGGGCGCACCCGCCCGCCTTCCCCGGCTCCGAAGCCGCCTCCGAGGAGCGCCGGCGCCGGCGTTGAATTCGAGTTAAGTCCCTGCTCAGTGAGGACTTGGCCGAGAGACCCTCGGATACGATCTTGCAGCCGTTCTGCCGGGTCGGAGGGGCCGGAGAACTTGAAAGCAAGCGACCACCCGTGGCTGCAAAAACCGTAGGCGAGGAGAAAGGCCCGGCGACCAGCCGGGGGACGTCACCAGCGCGGATCGCCGCGATCGTCGCGCTGGCCGCGGCGGTGGTCGTTCTCGCCGTCGTCCTTCTCAGCGGCGGCGGCGGCCACAAGTACACGCTGATCTTCCAGAACGCGGGCCAGCTGGTGCCCGAAAACCAGGTGCTGATCGGCGGCTCTCCGGCCGGCACGGTCGAAAGCATCGGCCTCACCGACAACAACCTGGCCGAAGTCAAGGTCGAAGTCGAACAGGAGCTGCACGAAGGGACGACCGCGGTGATCCGCGCCACCTCGCTCTCCGGCGTCGCCAACCACTACGTCTCGATCAGTCCCGGGCCGAACAGCAACCCGCCCCTGAAGGATGGGGCCGAGCTCGGCCTCGCCTCGACGACGACGCCGGTCGACATCGACCAGCTCTTCAACACCTTCCCGCCGCGGGTGCGCGAAGGGCTCGGCGAATTCATCCGCGGCAACGCCTCGATCTACTCCGGCCAGGGCAAGAACGCCAACGACTCCTACAAGTACTTCGGCACCGCGCTCAACCGGGCCGGCGCCTTCGCCCACGAACTCAACGCCGACCAGCGGCTGCTGACCCGCTTCATCGTCAGCTCGGCGCGGCTGACGACGGCGATCGCCGGCCGCGGCGAACAGCTCTCGAGCGCGGTCTCCAATGCAAACACCGCCTTCAACGCGATCGCCGGCCAGACCCGCGCCTTCGACGCCACCCTGCGCGAGCTGCCGCCGGTGATGCGGCAGTCGAACACGACCTTCGTCAACCTGCGAGCGGCGCTCGGCGACCTCGAACCGCTGGTCGAAACGGCGAAGCCGGCGACGAAGGAACTGGCACCGTTCCTCTCCGAACTGCGGCCGGTCTTCCAGAAACTGGTGCCGTTCACCCACGACCTGAAGCTGATCGTCCACCAACCCGGCAAGGGCAACGACGCCGCCGACCTGCTGGGGACGCTGCCGGCGGTGCAGGAACTGACCTCGAACGCCTTCCCGCACTCCGAAGCGGCGGCCAAGGCCTTCCAGCCGAACCTCAATTTCCTCCGGGCCTACACGCCCGACTTCTTCAACGCGATCGGGAAGCTGGGGCAGGTCGCCGGCTACTACGACGGCAACGGCCACTACGTGCGGGCGGCCACCGCCGCCCAGAATCTCTTCCGCTACAACGAATCGAACGGCGAACTGGAACCGATCAAGCGCGAACAGCAGTACGAACCGTTCGGCTCCTCTCCGCATACGCACCGCCGCTGCCCCGGCGGCGCCACCCAGCCCGCCTCCGACGGCTCCAACCCGTGGGTCGGCGGCGGCAGCGTCAACTCCTCCGAATGCAACCCGGGCGACGTGCCCCCAGGCGAATGATCCGCCGGCTCCTACTGGCAGCAGCGGTGGTCGCGGCGATCGTCGCGGTCGTCCTCCTGGTCTCCGGCGGCGGCGAATCCGGCGGCTACCGCGTGCGGGCGATCTTCGACAACGGCGCCTTCATGGTCAACGGCGAGCAGGTGCGGGTGGCCGGCGCCAACGTCGGCGAAATCGAATCGGTCGGGGTGACTATGCCCGACGAAACCGTCGCCTACAGGGAGGGCAAGCCGGTCGAAAAGCCGGGCAAGGCGATCATCGTGATGAAGATCACCGACCCCGGCTTCCACGACTGGCGCCAGGACGCGAGCTGCCTGATCCGGCCGCAGTCGCTGATCGGCGAGAAGTTCGTCGACTGCCGGCCGACCCTGCCGCGGGCGCCCGGGGCGAAGCGGCCGCCGCCGCTGCGGAAGATCCCCAGCGGCGAACCGGGTGCCGGCGAGTACCTGCTGCCGCTCGGCAACAACGGCACCAGCGTCGACCCGGACCTGATCAACGACATCAACACTCTGCCCTACGCGCAGCGCTTCCGGCTGATCCTCAACGAACTCGGCGCCGGCCTCGCCGGCCGCGGCAAGGACATCGAAGTCCTGGTCAAGCGGGCGAATCCGGTCCTGCGCGACGTCGACCGCGCCTTCGGGATCCTCTCCGCCCAGCGCAACCAGCTGGCCCAGCTGGCGAGCGACTCGGAGCAAATCCTGCGGCCGCTCTCGCGCGAGCGCAGCCACGTCGCCGGCTTCATCGCCAACTCCGGCGCCGCCGCCGAAGCGAGCGCCGAAAAGGGCCCCGAACTCGAAGCGGCGCTGCAGAAGTTCCCGACCTTCCTGCGCGAGTTCCGGCAGACGATGACCAGCCTCAAGTCATTCTCCGACGCCGGCACGCCGGTGTTCGAAGACTTCGGCACCGCGGCGCCCTCGCTGACCGACGCGACCAAGACCCTGACCCCGTTCTCCGAAGCGCTGACCGTGGCGCTGAAGAGCCTCGGCAACGCCGGCGAAGCGTCGGGCCCGTACTTCGCCAAGGCCGACCCGGTGGTGCGGACCGCGGCGACCCTGGCGAAGTCCGGCGTGGTGCCGACCAGCGAACTCGCGAAGCTGTTCGTCAGCCTGAAACAGACCCATGGCTGGGACGGGTTGACGGAACTGATCTACGACTCGGCGGCATCCCTGAACGGATTCGACAAGTACGGCCACTTCGGGCGTACGCGGGTAACCCTCTCGACCTGCCTGGAATACATCATCGCGCCGGCGGGCTACTCAGGCTGCGTCGCCAATTTCAACGGCCCGCAGGCGCAGGTATCCGCCGTCACCGATCCAGGAGCCCTCCTGCGACTTCTTCAAGGGAAACAGGAAGAACGCGCGGGCGGCACCGGCCCGGAACCCGGACCGGCGATCGGCGTCGGCCAGGGCACCAGCACCGCCTCTAAGTCCCAAGGCAAGGCCGGCATCTCCCAGTCCCGGAAAACCGGCGGCGGCACCGAACCGCTCCTCGACTACCTCCTCGGCCCATGAGGAACCGCAGCGGACTCAGCGGCGTCGCCAGCAGCCCGATCCTGGTCGGGGCGGTCACCGTCCTGGTTGTGATCGTCGCCGTCTTCCTCGCCTACAACGCCAACAACGGCCTCCCCTTCGTCTCCACCTACAACCTCAAGGCGCGGGTCCCGAATGCCGACGCGCTGGTCAAAGGCAACGAGGTGCGGATCGGCGGCGTCCGCGTCGGCGTCGTCAAGAAGGTCGTGCCGGTCTCGCTGGGCAACGGCAAGTTCGCCGCCGAACTCTCGCTCAGCCTCGACAAGAGCGCCGAACCGCTGCCGGTGGACTCGACCCTGACCGTGCGGCCGAAGTCGGCCCTGGGGCTGAAGTTCCTCCAGGTGACCCCGGGCAGCTCGAAGCAGGGCTTCGAGGAAGGCGAAACGATCCCGGTCGCCGCCGCCCACCCCGAACCGGTCGACATCGACCAGTTCTTCGACATGTTCGACAAGCGGACCCGGCAGGCGATCCGCCAGAACCTCGCCGGCTTCGGCAACGCCCTCGCCGGGCGCGGCCCCGCGATCAACGAAGCGCTCGGCGCCCTGCGCCGCTTCGCCGTCGACAGCCAGCCGGCGCTGCGGACGATCGTCGAACCGAGCACGAACTTCGCCGGCTTCTGGCGCTCGCTCGAGGCCCTCTCGGCCACCGTCGCCCCGGTGGCCGAGACGCAGGCGAGCATGTTCGTCGCCCTCGACCGCACCTTCGCCGCCTTCGCCCGGGTCTCGCGCCCGTTCATCCAGGAAACGATCGAAAAGAGCCCCGGCACGCTCGACACGGTGAACTCCTCGCTGCCGGCGATCGACCCCTTCCTCCGCGACACCGGCCGCTTCTTCACCGCGCTGCGGCCTGGGGTGCGGGCGCTGGCCGAAACCTCGCCGGTGATCGCCGAATCGCTCCATGCCGGCATCCCGGTGCTGAACGCCTCGCCGGTTCTCAACGCGCAGCTGCAGCCGACCGCGGAAGCGCTGGTCGACTTCCAGGAAGCGCCCGGCGTCTTCACCGGCCTCGAACTGCTCACCGACACCAACCGGCTGCTGAAGCCGTCGCTGACCTACATCGCGCCGAGCCAGACCGTCTGCAACTACTGGTCGCTGACCTTCACGGAGTTCGCCAACGCAGGAAGTGAAGGCAACAGCAACGGACATTGGCTCCAGTTCATCTCCTACGGCCTCCCCGAAGGGCCGAACAGCGAGAGCACGTTCGCCAGTGCGCCTGCCAACGACCCGAGCGATAAGGAAAATCACCTCCACTACAACCCGTACCCGAGGACGGCGGCACCGGGCCAGGAAGGTGTCTGCGAAGCCGGAAACGAGAAATACGCCAAGGGCGAAACCGTGATCGGGCACGCCGCCGAACTCTGGGGAACCACGACCCGCGGGCAGGTGAAGAAATGAGCCGCCTGCCGGAGCGAGACAGGCGCGCGGCAGCCGCCAAGGGGGGCCGCTTCAACTGGCGGCCCAGCAACGCCCTGATCGCGATCATCTTCATCCTCATCTTCACGATCGGGCCCTACCTGGCCTTCACCAAGCACGTTCCGTTCACCAGTTACGGCTACGAGGTCCACGCGACCTTCTCCAACTCGGCCAACATCGCCACGAACTCGCCGGTGCGGATCGCGGGCGTCGACGTCGGCAAAGTGATCTCGACCAGCCGCGACGGCGACAACACCACCGTCACCTTCACCGTCGAAGACTCCGGCCGGCCGATCCATCAAGACGCCTTTGCCGCGATCCGGCCGCGGATCTTCCTCGAGGGCAACTTCTTCGTCGAACTCGACCCCGGCAGCCCCAGCGCCCCGGAAATGTCGAGCGGCGGCACGATTCCGGTCACCCACACCTCGATCGCGGTCCAGCTCGACCAGATCCTCACCTCGCTGCAGACCCCGGTCCGCGCCGACCTCAGCCGCCTGCTCGAGAGCTACGGCCAGGCGCTGACCCACGAACCGACCGCCGCCGAAGACGCGACCCAGCTGCCCGAGGTGAAAGGCAAGACCGGCGCCGAAGCGCTCAACGGAGCCTTCCGGTACGGCGGCGACGCCGGCCGCTACAGCGCCCAGGTGACCAACGCGCTGCTCGGCACCGAAAAACGCGACCTCGAACGGCTCGTCTCCGGCGCCGGCCGCGCCTTCGGCGCCTTCGCCAGCCGCCAGCGCGACCTGCAGGGGCTGATCGACAATTTCAACGTCTTCACCGGCGCCCTCGCCAACCAGGCGACCAACCTCTCGGCGACGATCCGGCTGCTGGCGCCGACCCTGAAGGTCACCCACGCCTCGCTGGTCAGCCTCAACCGGACGCTGCCGCCGCTGCGCACCTACGCGATCGAGCTCGAACCGGCAGTGGAAGAGCTGCCCGGCTTGATCCACTCCTCGAAACCGTTCCTCGCCCAGGTGCGGCCGCTGCTCTCGGGCAAGGAGGCCGGCGGCACTGTGAAGCTGCTGCGCGAATCGACCCCCGCCCTGGCCGGCGCCGCCCTGGCCAGCAAGCGGACCACGGTGCCGCAGATCAACCAGCTCAGCGTCTGCACGACCAAGGTCATGGTCCCGACCGGCAACGAGGTGATCGAAGATCGCTTCAGCACCGGCGGCCCGAACTATCGCGAGTTCCTCTATAACCTCGTCAACTTCGCCGGCATGGCCCAGAACTTCGACGGCAACGGGCCCTACGCGCGAACCCAGATCGGCGGCGGGTCGGTCCTCGTGGGGGAACCGAACCCGCAGGCGAACAAGGGCACGCTGAGCGACAAGATCAACTACGCCCACACGATCGAAGATCCGCTGGGCACGCAACCGCAGGTCGGCGCGAAGCCGCCGCTGAAGCCGGACGTTCGCTGCTACACGAACTCCCCGCCGGACGTGAACGGTCCGCTGGGCCAAGTCGGGCCGCCGTCCCCATCCGTCGCGGGAGTGAATCCATGACCGAGCCGATCGAGAAGAAAGGCCGCGTGGGGCACTTCTGGGCCTGGCTCACCCGCCAGGCCCGCGGCCGCCGCACCGACACGATCGCGATCGTTGTCCTCGCGATCGCCGGAATCGTGATGATGCTCGGCATCTTCGTCAACCAGAAGGCCTCGCTGCCCTCCTGGCTACCCGTGGTCGGCGAAGAATTCGAACACATCTCCGCGCAGTTCTCGACCGCGCAGGCGGTCACGCCCGGCCAGGGCCAGGCGGTCGACATCGCCGGCATCCAGGTCGGCAAGGTCTCCTCGGTCGACCTCGAAGACGGCCACGCGGTGGTCGGGATGGAGATCGAGCCGAAGTACATGAAGCTGATCCACCCCGACGCCAGCTTCCTCCTGCGGCCGAAAACCAACCTCAACGACATGATCGTCGAGGTCGAACCCGGGCACGGGAAGGGCCAGGTCGCAGACGGCACCGAATTCACCCTCGCCCAGACCGAAGCCAACACCAACCTCGACGCCTTCTGGGCCACGCTCGACTCCGACACCCGCCAGTACCTGCAGTTGCTGCTGGCCGGCGGCGCCCAGGGCATCGGCGGCCAGGGCAGGGTGCTCTCCAACGCCTTCCGTCGCTTCCAGCCCTTCGTCCACTACACGGCGAAGCTCAATAAGGCGGTCGCCGCCCGCCGCGCCGCCCTCGCCCGCGTGATCCACGACTTCGGCCTGCTGACCACCGAACTCGGCCGCCACGACGCCGAGATCAGGCGCTTCGTCACCTCCTCCAAGAACGC
This sequence comes from uncultured Actinomycetes bacterium, assembly GCA_963800355.1. Classification (GTDB taxonomy): domain Bacteria; phylum Actinomycetota; class Thermoleophilia; order Solirubrobacterales; family 70-9; genus VAYN01. The sequence continues at coordinate 225,206 of CAWDAP010000004.1, forward strand.
GCTCGGCAACTTCGCCAACCAGCAGGAATCGGTCCAGGAAGCGTTCCGCGAATTCCCGGCGACCCTGACCGCCGCCCGCGCCGGCCTCGCCAGCTCCAACCGCTTCTCCAAGGTGGCCTACCCGAGCCTGATCAAGCTGATCCCGCAGACCCAGGCGCTCACCCCGGCCTTCAAGGCGACCGAGAAGCTGTTCCGCGAAACGACGCCGCCGATCCGCGACCAGATCCGGCCCTTCACCCGCGAAACCCGCGCCGTCCTCACCCACGGGGCCGAAGCGGCGCAGCCGTTCGAAAAGACCGTGAAGAACTTCGGCAACTCGCTCGGCGGGTTCAACTCCTTCCTCAACGAGCTCACCTACGACCCGAAGGGGCCGAATCCCGGCTTCGTCTTCTACCTGCCTTGGCTCAACCACGACTTCAATGCGGCATTCAACCTCGAAGACGCAGGCGGGCCGATCCTGCGCGGTCTCACCTTGATCTCATGCACCGGCGCGCAGCTCGGCTATGGGTTCGTCAAGGAACGCACGCTCCAGGGCAAGCCGTACCTGCAGACGCTCCTCGAAGTAGTGGGTCTTCCGCGCGCCGAAGAAATCCCGGTGTCGTTCACCTCGGACGGCAAATGCAAATACACGGTGGCTGCAGAATGAGCAAGCGCGCCCCCAGCACGACGCAGCTCCTGGTGATCACCGGCTTCGCCCTCTCCTGCTTCGGGATCCTGCTCTTCCTCTGGGTCACCTTCGGCGGCCCGACCCCGTTCCGGGCGAAGAGCTACGAGGTCAAGGTGCCGTTCAACGAGGCGACCCAGCTCGCCGAACAGTCCGACGTCCGCATCTCCGGCGTCAACGTAGGCAAAGTCCAGAGCATCGACCTCTCGCCGAACGGCAAGCAGGCGCTGGCGACGGTGGCGATCGACGACCGCTACGCGCCGCTGCCGGAATCCACCCGGGCGATCCTCCGCACCAAGACCCTGCTCGGCGAGACCTACGTCGAACTCACCCCGGGCTCGAGGCAGGCGCCGGACCTCGGCGATGGCGCCACCCTCCCCGAGGCGAACGTCGCCGAATCGGTCCAGCTCGACGAGATCTTCCGCACCTTCGACGCGAGGACCCGGGCCGCCTTCCAGGAATGGATGCAGGAAGCCGCGGTCGCGATCAACGGCCAGGGCCAGAACCTCTCCTACGCGCTCGGCGGCCTCGAACCGACCTTCGACGAATTCGACAAGCTCTTCCGCGTCCTCAGCACCCAGCAGCTGGCGGTCTCGCAGCTGTTCCGCAACGGTGCCACCACCTTCAGCGCCCTGCGCGGCCGCGAAGGCCAGCTCGCCGAACTGATCCGCAGCTCCAACGCCGTCTTCCAGACCACCGCTCGGCGCGATCGCGACATCGAAGCCCTCTTCCGCGCCTTCCCGACCTTCCTCGACGAGTCGAGGCTGACCACCGCCCGGCTCAAGACCTTCTCGCTGAAGGCCGACCCGCTGATGCGCCAGCTGGTCCCGGCGGCCGAACAGCTCTCGCCGACCCTGGTCGCCCTCTCGAAGCTGGCGCCCGAATCGAAGGCCTTCTTCGAAGGGCTCGGCCCGGTGATCAAGCGGGCGCCCTCGGGCTTCGCCGCCTTCCGCAAGATCTTCGCCGACGAATTCCCGCCGCTGCTGCGGGCGCTCGAACCCTTCGTCCGCAACCTCAACCCTCTCCTGGTTGGCCTGAAGCTGTACAAGCGAGAGGTGACCTCGTTCTTCGGCAACCTCGCGGCCACCTTGAACGGAACGCTTCCCACCGAAGAAGTGGAAGGGAAGGAACCGCCGCATTACCTGCGGGCGCTTTCGCCGATGAACCCGGAAACGCTGAGTACGTATCCGCGACGGCTCGCGATCAACCGAAACAGCGCCTACAGCCCACCGAAGTGGGCGGAAGGCCTGATCAACGGCGTCCTCCCCGGCTTCGATACGCGACAGTGCTCGACCGGAATCACCGCCAAGCTCGATCCCGAAGCCGCAAAGAGCGAAGCCTTCCAGGAACGCGCCGCCGCTACGGAAAACAAAACGCAAGCGGAAAACGCACAGATCCTCTTCGAACGGATCCAGCAGTACGCCTTTGCCACCAAGGGCAGCACCGCCGAAATCGGCGCCCCCAACTGCAAGCAGCAGGGCCCCTTCGAACCGATCTACGGCAGCGGCCCCTCGACGCAGTACCAGCACACCTTCGAACAGCCGAGCCCGTAGCCTCGCCGAGCTAACCGACGCTGAAGGTAACCGACAGTCAGTGTCGGCGACAGTTGCTGTCGGTATGTTCTAAGGCATGGCCTTCGGGTCAGCTGGTCCTCGCGACCGAGGGGGAGGCCGGGACCTGGCGCGCCAGACGCTCTACGCGATCGCCTCGGGGCGGACCAAGTTCAACGAGATCGAGCAGGCGGTGCGGGCCGATCCCGGCCGCACCCTCGAGCGCAAGTCGGCCGCGCTGCCGCGCCTCGCGGCCTACGCGATCTGCGCCCGTGACGGCGTCGACAACGCCGAGGGGTGCCCAGCGCTCACGGCCGCCGACATCTTCTGATCGACCGTATCGACCTGCCCGTACGCCGCTCGGCCGCCGTTACTATGCTCCAATGGACCGGCCTGCAGGAGTTGGTAATTGGAGTCCTGACGGGAAGCTGGAGCGGGCGGCTCTGCAGCGCGACTTTCGCGAGCTGACGCCGGCCCAGCGGGTCGAACAGGTCTTCGAGCTGTCGAAGTTCATGTCGCAGATGGCCGAGGCCGGCCGCCGCCATCGCAGTGGCTGACCTCGACATCCAGGCGCTCCTCCGTGAGCTGGTGGAGAGCGAAGTCGAGTTCTTGCTGATCGGCGGAGTTGCGGTCGGCTATCACGGATATGTCCGCGCGACCAAGGACGTCGACGTGGTGCCGGCGCCCGATCGGGAGAACCTCGAGCGCCTTGCGAGGGTTCTGGAACGGGTCGGGGCTGAGGTCGAGGGATCACACGATTTCGACAAGGGGGAGCTCCCCGATCCAGTCGAGCCGGGCGCCCTCGAGCTCGGCGGCAACTGGATTCTCTTGACCCGCCTGGGGCGTCTCGACGTGATGCAGTGGATCGGCGACATCCCGCTCTGGGAGGAGCTCTCGCCGACTGCCGTCGCCGACTCGATCGGAGATCTTCCGATCAAGATCGTCAGCTACGAGGACCTGGTCCGACTGAAGGAGCTGGCGGGAAGACCCGAGGACTTGATGGACCTTCAGCGCTTGCGCGAAGCGCGGGCCTGAGTGCTTGCCTCAACCCCGCTCGCACCGCACCAGGTCAGACAGGTCTTTGGGTCAGATCGCGAGGGCAAAGCGGAGCTCGCGGCGAACCGCGCGCAGCACACCATCGAACGGAGGCGGTGGTTCCAGCAGCGGAAAGCCGACTCGCTCACTGCAACTTGTGAGCGCCTCGGCGACGAGCCCGAGCGCACTCTCGATGTTCAAGCCGCCGAGCAGGTCTGAACCCGGTCGCCCTCGGCGCCGCGCTCGAGCTCGAACGTCCAGCCGCCGTGACGGTAGCCCTCGGCCCCGCTCGGGTCCTCGATCACCCCGTCGAGGGAGATGAACTCGGTGACGACGATCCTTCCCATGCCTTTCTCCTTCTCCGCAAGTCCGGTCTTTCCGATCCTTCTACACGAACGACGAGCAAAGGGGGGAGAGATCGACGTCGCCGGGCCCTTAGCGATGCGTGCCACGACGCAAGCTCAGGAAAGGCCGGATGCTGCCGGCGCAGGACCCGGAATGGGAGCCGCTGCTGAACTTCGCCCCCGACCACATCGGCGACTTCATGTGGATGTATTCGGCTTTGCTGACCGACGGGACGAGGCTGCAGGCCTACAAGCACTACTGGACCCGGGACTACCTGCACCTCGACACCGAAGGCCGGGCCTTCATCTATGCCGGAAAAGAGCGCTACGAGGAGGTCAATCCGCCCTGGTTGCTGCGCATGGTCCTCCGGGTGGAGCTGGAGCAGCGTTATAGTGTCAGACAGAATGTCTGGCCAGAGGAGCCTGTCATCTACTTCGCTCGCTCGGCGACGAAGCACCGCATTTCCAGGGAGCGGTCTCTCTATGTCATCGAGCACTGCGGATTCCAGCTCATCGAGCGGCGCCGGAGCGAAGACTTCGCCAATGGCCCAGACAAGCGCGCGTTCTTCTTCGGCGATGACCTGGAGGGGGTCCGGCTCGAGGTCGTTGCGGCTGAAAATGCGGAGGAGGAATTCACGGTGATCCACGCGATGAACCTCAGAGACCGGTTCGTGGCGTTTTACGAGGAGGCCACGGAATGGCAAAGGTGAGGAAAACGAAAACCAGGGACGAGGAAGCCCCGCTCGGAAGAACCCGCTCAGGAACGGTGATCACCGAGGAGCTCGCCGAACAGTGGGCAGGGAAATCGAGCGCAACCCACCCGACCCGAGCAAGCTCGAGCGCCGCTACGTCGGCCGCCCGTCGCTGAGCGAGGCGGGCCGCTCGCCGCGGGTCAGTTGCCGCGTGCCGATGGACGTCTACAAAGCCGCCTGGAAGCGCGCCGACGAAGAGGGTCGCTCGCTCAGCAGCCTCGCCCGCGAGGCGCTGGAGCGGTACCTGAACTCATAGCGGCCCGGCCGGATCGGCGATACCGTTCCCTCCCATGGAGAGGGACGTCGCGCTCGAGGCGGTGTTCATGCCGGTCCAGCCGGCGAGCACGTTCGAGGAGACGGTCGAGCGGCTCGGCAGCGCGATCCGCAGCGGCCTGCTGGCGCCGGGGAGCAAGCTGCCGCCGGAGCGGGAACTGGCGGACCGGCTGAAGATCTCCCGCTCGACCCTGCGCCAGGCGCTGACGGCGCTGGTCCAGAGCGGCCACCTGGTCTCGCAGCGGGGTCGCACCGGCGGCACCTTCGTCGCCGAGCAGCCGCCGCTCAGCGAGCAGGGGGACGAGCCGCTCGACCAGGGCGCCTGGGCGGTCCTCGACTACCGGGTCGCGATCGAGACCGGGGCGGTGGTGCTGGCGGCCGAACGCGGCGAGGCGCAGCAGTTCGACCGGCTCGGGGAGCTGGTCGAGAAGATGGGCGACGAGCTCGGGGACTTCGAGGAGTACCGGCGCACCGACATTCGCTTTCACCTCGTCCTCGCCGAGGCGGCCCACTCGCCGCGGCTGCTGGCGGCGATGACCGACGTGCAGTCGCAGATGAGCGACCTGATCGCGCTGATCGCCCACCCGCCCGAGGTCCTGACCAGCAGCAACGAGCAGCACGCGCGGCTGGTCGCGGCGCTGCGCAGGTCCGATGCGTCGCGGGCGGTGCGCTGCATGCGCGAGCACACCGAGGCGACCGAGCACATCCTCGCCGGCCTGCTGCCGGCCCCGCTGCGCCTCGGCGCCGCGTAGGCGCTTTTCCCAACCACAGGTTCGGAAACGCGCCTGGCCAGACATTGACACGGGTCGAGCCGACGATCTAGGCTCGCCTCGACCCTTTAGGTCGGGTCGACACACCTTTTATCTCACAGAGAGCTTGGGAAGCTCAAGGGAAGGGAGAGGTCGATGGAGAGCAGCGTTTCCACCCCCGATCACGACGAGCGGCGACTCGCGGAGCTGGGCTACAAACAGACCCTGCACCGGGCCTGGAGCGGCTTCTCCAACTTCGCGATCTCGTTCACGATCATCTCGGTCCTCGCCGGCTGCTTCACGACCTACTTCGTCGCCTGGAACAGCGGCGGGCCGATCGCGATCTCCTGGGGCTGGCCGATCATCTGCGGCCTGATCCTGCTCGTCGCCTTCTCGATGTCGGAGCTGGTCTCAAAGTTCCCCACCGCCGGCGGCATCTACTACTGGTCCTCCCACCTCGGCGGCACCGCCTGGGGCTGGTTCACCGGCTGGTTCAACCTGATCGGCCTGGTCGGGATCATCGCCTCGGTCGTCTACGCCTCGGCCCAGTTCCTCTACGCGCTGCTCAGCCTCTACGGCCTCGATCTCGGCTTCGTCAACTTCGCCGACGGCAGCCACGTGCTGCTTGAGACCTTCTGCCTGTTCACCCTGATCCTCGCGATCCACGCCCTGATCAACATCTACTCCTCGCCGCTGGTGGCGATGCTGAACAACATCTCGGTCGGCTGGCACGTGCTCGGCGTGGCGGTGATCATCGCGCTGCTGATCTTCGTCCCCTCCCACCACCAGAGCGTCAGCTTCGTCTTCGGGCACACGATCAACAACACCGGCTTCAGCCACGGCATGTTCTGGTTCTACGTGCTGCCGCTCGGGTTCCTGCTGACGATGTACACGCAGACCGGCTACGACGCCTCCGCCCACATCAGCGAGGAGACCCAGGGGGCCGCGGTCAGCGCCGCCAAGGGCGTCTGGCGCTCGGTCTTCTGGGCCGGGGCGATCGGCTGGCTGGTGCTGCTGGCGATCACCTTCGCTGCGACCGACACCGGCTTCGTCAACAACGCCGAAAACGGGATCGGCCTCGGCTCCTCGCTGGCGATCTTCGACAGCGCCCTCAATTCCTGGGCGGCGAAGATGGTGATCCTGATCGCGACGATCGGGCAGCTCTTCTGCGGGATGTCCTGCCTGACCAGCGCCTCGCGGATGAACTACGCCTTCTCGCGCGACCGCGCCGTCCCGGGCCACCGGCTCTGGACGCGGCTCAACCACCACCGCGTCCCTCACCTCTCGGTCCTCTTCATGGCGTTCATCGCCTGGCTGATCACGCTGCCGGCCCTGCTCGGCGACGAAAACAACTACACCTACGCCTTCGTCGCCGTCGTCTCGATCGCGGTGATCGGTCTCTACATCGCCTACGTGATTCCGGTCTACCTGCGCTGGCGCCACGGGCGACGCCTTCGAGCCGGGGCCGTGGACGCTCGGCCGCAAGTACAGGTGGGTGAACCCGGCGGCGGTGGTCTGGGTGATCGTCTGCGTGATCATCTTCAGCCTGCCGACCGCCCCGGTCGCGGTCCCGTGGGACTCCTCGTTCGACTGGAAGTACTTCAACTACGCGCCGCTGACCGTCCTGGTCGTGATCGTCGCGGTCGGTCTCTGGTGGCTGGTCAGCGCCCGCAAGACCTTCACCGGGCCGATCCGCGAGGTCGAGGTCGAGGAGTCGATCGGCGCGCCGCCGGCCTTCCCCGAGGCTCCCTAACGGCGGCCGCGACGTAACGTTGGGGTCGTGAAGCTCGAGGAGCTGAGGCAGGCGGTCGCCGAGGGCACGGTCGACACCGTGCTGCTCGCGATCGCCGACATGGAGGGGCGGCTGCAGGGCAAGCGGCTGACCGCGACGCACTTCCTCGACGACGCGATCGAGCACGGCGCCGAGGGCTGCAACTACCTGCTCGCCGTCGACGTCGACATGGAAACGGTCGGCGGTTACGCGATGAGCTCCTGGGACACCGGCTACGGCGACTTCGAGATGGTCCCCGACCTCGAGACGCTGCGACTGGTGCCGTGGCTGCCGGGAACGGCGATGGCGATGGCCGACATCCGCTGGGGCGACGGCCGCGAAGTCGCCGCCTCGCCGCGGCAGATCCTGCGCCGCCAGCTGGCGCGGCTGGAGGAGCGGGGGCTGAGCGCCAACGCGGCGACCGAGCTCGAGTTCATCGTCTTCCGCGACAGCCTACGAGGAGGCCTGGAGGAAGGGCTTCCACGACCTCGAGCCGGCCAACCTCTACAACGTCGACTACTCGCTGCTGGGGACCTCGCGGGTCGAGCCGCTGATCCGCCGCATCCGCAACGAGATGACCGGGGCGGGGATGGCGGTCGAGAGCTCCAAGGGCGAGTGCAACCTCGGCCAGCACGAGATCAACTTCCGCTACGACGGGGCGCTGCGCAGCGCCGACAACCACGCGATCTACAAGAACGGGGCCAAGGAGATCGCCGCCCAGGAGGGGCGGGTCGATCACCTTCATGGCGAAGTTCAACCAGCGCGAGGGCAACTCGTGCCACGTCCACTGCTCGCTGGCGCGCGAGGACGGTTCGAACGCCTTCGCCGCCGACCGGGAGCTGTTCGACCGCTTCGTCGCCGGGCTGCTCGCCTGCATGCAGGAGCTGACCCTGCTCTACGCGCCCCACGTCAACTCCTACAAGCGCTTCGCCGAGGGCTCCTTCGCGCCGACCGCGATCGCCTGGGGGCGCGACAACCGGACCTGCTCGCTGCGGGTGGTCGGACACGGCGAGGGGCTGCGGGTCGAGAACCGGCTGCCGGGGGCCGACGTCAACCCCTACCTGGCGCTGAGCGCGATGATCGCCGCCGGCCTGCACGGGATCGACGAGGAGCTGCCGCTGGAGCCGGCCTTCGAGGGCAACGCCTACGCCTCCGACAAGCCGCGGGTGCCGTCGAACATCTACGCCGCCCGTGACGCCTTTGCGGCGAGCGAGGTGGCGCTCGAGGCGTTCGGGGGCGAGGTCGTCGACCACTACCTGAACCGGGCCGGCGTCGAGATCGCCGCCTTCGAGGCCGCGGTCACCGACTGGGAGCGCTACCGGGGCTTCGAGCGCCTATGACCGACGCCGACGCTCGTTCCGCTGTTCCTTTGCCCCAACCAACGGGGCAAAGGAACAGCGGAACGCCTGTGATCGGGATCTGCGCGGCGGTCGAGCGGGTCTCGTGGGGGGTCTGGGACGGCTACGAGGTGACGCTGGTGCCGCGCGGCTACATCGCCGCCGTGCAGCGGGCGCGGGGGATCGCGATCGCCCTGCCGCCGGACCCCGCGGCGGTCGAGGATCCCGACCTGCTCCTCGACCGGGTCGACGGGCTGATGCTGGCCGGCGGCGCCGACATCGACCCGGCCAGCTACGGCGCCGAGCGGCACCCCGAGACGCGAGGCACCTGGCCCGAGCGCGATCGCTTCGAGCTGGCGCTGACGCGGCGCGCGCTCGAGCGCGACCTGCCGGTTCTCGGCATCTGCCGCGGCATGCAGACTGCTGAACGTAGCGCTGCGGCGGGACGCTCGCCCAGCACCTGCCGGAGACGCTGGCGGAGCGAGGCGCACCGCACGCTCGCCGGCACCTTCTCCGAGCACCACGTCCGCCTCGACCGGGGATCGCTCGCCCGCGCGGCGGCAGGGGTCGAGGGCTTCGTCGTCTGGTCCCACCACCACCAGGGCGTCGAGGACCTCGGCGAGGGCCTGAAGGTGACCGGGTGGTCGGCCGAGGACGACCTCCCGGAGGCGATCGAGCTGCCAGGCAAGCGCTTTGCCCTGGGCGTGATCTGGCACCCCGAGGAGGACGAGAGCTCGAAGGTGATCGCCGCCCTGGTCGACGCGGCCCGCGGTTCCGCGCCCCGACGGGCCGAAATGTCCGATCCCCCCGGCCGACGGGCCGATCGGTCCAACCGGGAGCGTCAAATCGGCCCGTCGGCGGGAAGAAGTGGACAAGGCGGCCCGTCGTGAGCGCGATCGAGGTGATCGAGCCGGCGACCGAGCGGGTGATGGCCGAGCTGCCGCGGGCCGGGGTCGCGGAGGTCGACGCGGCGGTGGCGCGGGCGAAGGCGGCGTTCCCGGCCTGGCGGGCGGTGTCGCCGGGCGACCGGGCGAGCCGGCTGCTCGATTTGGCGGCGGCAATCGAGGATCGGCATGAGCTGCTGGCGCAGTTGGAGGCGCGGAACGCCGGCAAGCCGATCGGCGACGCCCGCGGCGAGATCGAGATGGTCGCCGAGACCTACCGCTACTACGCGGGCGCGCCGGAGCGGCTGCTCGGGCGGACGATCCCGGTCGCCGGCGGCGTCGACATGACCTTCCGCGAGCCACTCGGCGTCGTCGGCCTGATCGTCCCCTGGAACTTCCCGCTGACGATCGCCTCCTGGAAGGCGGCGCCCGCCCTCGCCGCCGGCAACTGCATCGTCCTCAAGCCGGCCGAGCTGACCCCGCTGACGGCGATCGAGCTGGAGAGGATCGCCCTGGAGGCGGGGATCCCCGAGGGCGTGCTGAACGTGGTCGCCGGTCCGGGCAGCGTCTGCGGCAGGCGCCTGGTCGAGCATCCCGACGTCGCCAAGATCGCCTTCACGGGATCGACCGCGGTCGGTCGCGGCATCGCCGCCGGCGCCGCGGAGACGATCAAGCGGGTGACGCTGGAGCTGGGCGGCAAGTCGGCCAACCTCGTCTTCGCCGACGCTGACATCGAGGCGGCGGCCGCCGCGGCACCGATGGCCGTCTTCGGCAACGCCGGCCAGGACTGCTGCGCCCGCTCGCGGATCCTGGTCGAGCGCAGAGCGGTCGACGACTTCCTGGCGGCGCTGAAGCCGGTAGTCGAGTCGATCGCCGTCGGCGACCCGCTCAGCGAGGCGACGCAGATGGGCCCGCTGATCTCCATTGGCCAGCGCGAGGCAGTCGCTTCCTACGTCCCCGACGACGCCCCGGTGGTGATCCGCGGCAGCGCCCCCGACGGCCCGGGCTACTGGTTCCCGCCGACCGTGCTGGCCCCGGTCGCCAGCTCCGACCGCGCCGCCGCCGAGGAGATCTTCGGCCCGGTCGCCTGCGTCATCCCCTTCGATTCCGAGGAGGAGGCCGTGCGGCTCGCCAACGACACCATCTACGGGCTCTCGGGCTCGGTCTGGACCCGCGACGGCGCCCGGGCGCTGCGGGTCGCGCGGGCGGTCGAGGCCGGCGTGATCTCGATCAATTCGAACACCTCGGTCCGCGTCTCGACCCCGTTCGGCGGCTTCAAGCAGTCGGGGGTCGGGAGGGAGCTCGGCCCCGACGCGCTCGACCACTACACCGAGCTGAAGAACGTCTACTACGCGACCGGGGAGGGTTGAGGTGGCCGGGAGGCTGGATGACAAGGTCTGCGTCGTCACCGGCACCGCGAGCGGGATCGGCGCCGAGTCGGCGCGGCTCTTCGCGGCCGAGGGCGCGAAGGTCGTCGGCATCGACCTCGACGCCGAGCAGGCGCACGGGGCGCTGACGATCGCCGCCGACGTCGCCGACGAGGAGCAGGTCCGCTGCGCCCTCGCCGAGGCCCGCCAGCAGTTCGGCCGCATCGACGTGCTGATGAACAACGCCGGCATCAACCCGACCGACGACGGCTCGGTGCTCGAGACCAGCCTCGAGTCGTGGCAGCGGGTCCAGGATGTCAACCTGCGCGGCGTCTTCCTCTGCTGCAAGCACGGTATCCGCCACCTGCTCGAGAACGGCGGCGGCTCGGTGGTCAACGTCGCCTCCTTCGTCGCGACGATGGGCGCCGCGGTCTCGCAGAGCTCCTACACGGCCTCCAAGGGCGGCGTCCTCGCCCTCTCCCGCGAGCTCGGCGTCGAGTTCGCCGACCGCGGCGTCCGCGTCAACGCCCTCTGCCCCGGCCCGGTCAACACGCCGCTGCTGAAGGAGCTCTTCGCCAAGGACCCCGAGCGCGCCGCCAAGCGCCTCGTCCACATCCCGATGGGCCGCTTCGGCGAGCCCGAGGAGATCGCCAAGGCCGCCCTCTTCCTGGCGAGCGAAGACTCCAGCTTCGTCACCGCCAGCACCTTCCTGGTCGACGGCGGCCTCTCGGCGGCCTACCTGACGCCGATCCAGGTGGACTGACGACTCAGGTCACTAGCCGGTGGTGGTGGCGAGGGCGGCTTCCTCACCGCCGCTCGCGTAAGAGGGAACGGATTCCTCGCGCAGTTCTCGCGTCTCCGCGCCCATCTCGTTCGTCTTCGCGGCCGGGAGGGCCTGGGAGTGAGGGGAGACCTCGGAGCCGAGGATCTTCATTGCTTTCCGCAGTGACTCCTTCAACCGCTCTTCCCCAGATTTGAGAACCTGATGTGCCCGGCTCACCAAACCTTCGTGTTCGGTTTCCTCGGCGAACCGAACGAGCAGAGGGGGCACCCAAGGGTCGAGCTCCAAGCAGCTTCGCTCCGGAGCTTTGTTGTCGATCAGATCGACGAGGTCGCCGATCGTTTTCGGAGCCAGGCCTTCGCACATGCGCAGGCGATCGCGCTCGATGCTGCAGGCCACCACCCCGGCGGGCCGGCGCATCTTGAAGTAGCGCTCGAAGGCCGCGTCGTTGAGCTGGCGCGCCTTCTTCAGGTTCCCGTGGGCGGCCTCCATGAACCCGAACCTGGCGGCGATCGAGCGGCGCCGAGAATTTAAGGCGCCTCCCTCCCAATGGTGAACCTGGTCGAACCGCTCTTCGGCGCGCTGCAATTCGACCTGCGCCTCCAGCCATCGATACTGGTCGAAGGCGACGGCTCCCAGCGCCGTGTAGGCAAAAGCCTCGGTAACCGGCAGGCGCAGCTTGCTCGCCCGCTTGCGCGACTCGTCCAGCGCCTCCCGTGCCTCGTCGAACTGTCCGCGACAGCGGTACACCTCCCCTATCTGCATCAGAGAGTCGACCTGGAGTCGAACGTAGGAGCCCTTCGAAGCAAGCTCGTGGGCGTCTCCGAATAGTTCCGAAGCCCCGTCGAGATCGCCGAGGAGCCGCAGGCAGAAGCCGAGGAGGAAGAGGCAGTGTGAGCGGCCGTAGTCGTCTTCGATCTTCTCGAACAGGTGGAGTGCGGCGGTCCCGGTGCGGACCGAGTCGTCGAGCTGCGATGCAGAGCGCTGGCTCGCGGCGAGGCTGTAGGCGCTCCACGCTTGCCGTTCCCTCCACTTTTGCGAGCTCTCGCCCGGCGATCCTTTCGCGAGCTCGCAGTAGTGGGTGAGGGCGGTAATCAGCGAGTTCGCCCGACTAGCCTGGCCCGTGGCCTCGCTCTCTCTCAGCCTGCCCAGCGCGTAAGACCGATGGGCCATTGCCTGCAGCGGCAATGACGGGTCTGCGAACTCGCTCCTTCCCAGCGCGACCTCCTCGAACTCGTCCAGCAGGGCTGTCACTTCCGCCTCTTCGCCTTGCTGGCGCAGGGTGGTCGCAAGCTCGTGCATCGTCTCGAGGACCAGCTCCCCATCCCTGATCTTGCGAGCCTCGCGCAGGACTTTGCGCTGCCGATCCACCGCTTCCGCCAGGTCGTTGTCCTGGCGGCGAATCCGAACCGAGTGGAGGAGGGCAGCGTGAAGAAAGCGCGTGGCCTGGTCTCGGCCCGGCTGCTCGGGCTCGGGACCCGGATCGCCGTAAGCGTGATGCCGTCGCAGCTCGACTTCGCCCTTGACGGTTAGCGCGTAGCGCCGCTGTCGCCGGTCGCCGGCCACGCGATGGATCTCGACGAGCCCTTCCTTGCGCAGGGTTTTGAGCAGGCGGCTGACCGACTCCTTCCTGGCGCCGAGCCGATCGGCCAGGACAGTGGGCGTCAGCGATTCGGTCGCGAGCGCGTCGAGGATGCGGGGGCGAAGCGGCTGGTCTTGCTCGAGGCGCCGGACTCGCTCCGCTATCTGATCCGCCTCGTCTCCCCTCTCGTTTTCCTCGAGATTGGATCGGGAGTCTGCGTCTGGGGGGGTACTCATTTCATTCTCCGATTCCTGCTCATGTTGATCTACCCATAATCTAATGTCAATAACTGATCAATGATGTTTTATTTCGCTTCGTAGCGCCGATCCCTTGAAACCCGAAAGTTCAGAGCCATTTCAGGGCTCTGCGCAGGCGTCGATTCGGGTTGAAGACGCCCACTGCCGGCGCGCCACGGAATCGCCGCCGGTATTCCCGGGCCTGCTCCCTGATCAGGGGTCGCGGGACCGCCGCCATGACCATGAACGGCCGGCGCACGTACTCGAACAGCGAGCCGTCGCCATTGGCGACCACCGAAACCCCCTGGCAGTGCGACGCCAGTCGGCACACGTCGCCTGCGAACGAGCCAGGTTCCGGCGTCAGGGCCGGCACCAGCAGGAGGTTGACCCGCGCGTCCTCGAGCTGAGCGGCAAGCTTGGTCCCGATCAGGTCTGAGCAGATCATCACCGCCATCCGCGTCGCCTTGCCGGCAAAGATGGTGATCGGCTTCGGCTCCCGCGTGAGGTCCTCCGTCAGGGGATGGGGAAGCTTTTCGCCGTTCGGCATACGCCCCAGCTTGAAGGGGTGGATCTTGCGATGGCGCCCGATCCTCTCGCCGTCGAGGTAAATGCGCGCCTCGTTGGCACGCACTTCGCTATCCCCTTTCCCTTCCCTTACGTGAGCACTGCCGGCGACGATCAGCGGCGGGAAGGCGTCGGAGTTGGAGGCGATCTGGCTCTCCAGTGAGTCGGCGTTCGGCAGGCTCAGCTCGGGGAGGATGCCTACCTCGGCTCTGCCGCGCCGCCGCCCCTTCCGCAGTTGTGCCGTAACGGCTTCGGGATCCCAAAGACGCGGCTTAACTCCGAAAAACGATGAGCTTCTACTTTCGAATTCGACCCCATCCTTGAGCCGCGGGTGGATGGTGGCGATCCGCGGCAGCTTTTTCTTCTTTGACCAGAGCAGTTCATCGAGCCGATGTCGGGCGCTGAAGTCGAGCCGAACAGGCACACCCGCATCGTGGCCAAAGTCGAAGACGTAGAACCCGGTCCCGCTCAGGAGGCGGGTGTAGCCGGAGGTGCCTTCTGGCTCTGGGGTCGTACGGAACAAAGCGTTGATAGGACGGTCAGGCACCGGCACTGGCGTTCCCTTCTCTACCTCGACCACCCCAAGCGTCTCTTCGTACATCCTCCCGAGCGGCCGCAGCAGGCCATTGAGGATCCCGAGCTCCCCGACCGGGTGGAAGGCTTCAGCCAGTTCCAGCCGCTCCAGCACCTCATCCATTTCCAGCAGATGCGCGAAGTTACCCGCCGGGCCGGGTTTCAGCATGCCCTTCTCGTCCAGCCAGATGAAGCGCGCTTCCAGTTCTGCCCGCACCAGTTTCGCGTCGGCGTCGTTCTCCGCCGCGTCGACGCCGGATGGTTCGTCGAGGCACACCTCGCCGAGCGCAGTGGCAAGGTCCAGCAACGTGGTTGCCGTTTCGAGATGGGTGTGCAGCGGTGGGGGTGGCTTGCGGGGTCTCACAGTGAGCGCCGGTTGGGGGTCCGGCACTCTAAGTGACCCTTAGTTATTGAGGGTTTCTGCCGGCCGCAGCCGTCTCTTGTGCCAGGGACGAGAGCCACCCCGCCCGCAGGGGACGGGTCGGCTCAGACCGAGACCGGCTCGCGCCCCTCGGCCTGCGGCACGGGCGGAATCGCGGGGGGCGCCCCGTGGCCGAAGCGCACGTCCGGGAGGACTCGCGCGAGCCAGCGCGGCATGTACCAGGCGGCGCTGCCGGTGAGGCGGAGCAGGACGGGGAGCAGGAGCAGGCGGATGAGGAAGGCGTCGAGGAGGACGGCGATGCCGAGGATCGCGCCCATTTCCTTCGGCGGCAGCGGGCCGGAGAGGGCGAAGGTGAAGAAGACGGCGACCATCACCGCGCCGGCGGCGAGGACGACGCGGCCGGAGTGGGCGAGGCCGCCGATCATCGCCTGCTTGGCGTCGCCCGATTCCTCCCAGTGCTCGCGCGCCGAGGAGAGGAGGAAGACGGTGTAGTCCATCGCGATCGCGAAGACCATCGCGAAGAAGAAGACCGGCGCCCAGGCGTCGAGGAAGCCCTGCGATTCGAAGCCGAGCAGGCCGGAGAGGTTGCCGTCCTGGAAGATCAGCTTGGCGACGCCGAAGGCGGCCCCGGTCGAGAGCAGGTTGGTGAGGACGCCGAGCGCCGCGACCAGCGGCGCCTGGAAGGCGACCAGCAGGAGCAGGAAGCCGAGGCCGAGGACGACGCCGATCACCAGCGGGGTCTTCGCCGCGAGCGCGGCTTCGAGGTCGTGGTTTTCGGCCGCCGGCCCTCCGACCAGGGCGGCCGCGGGGAGCTCGGCGCGAACGCGGTCGAGGGTGTGGTTGTAGGCGACGGTCGAGGGGCCGGCCGTCGGCATCGCTTCGATCAGGACCAGGCCCTGGCCGCCGCTCTGGGGCGGCAGCGCCGCCGCGATCCCGGGGTCGGCCTGGAGCCGGGCCGCGACCTGCCCGGACTCGCCCCGCGGCGCGGTCACCTGCAGCAGGCCTGGCGCGCCGGGGCCGAAGGCGGCGGTCATCTGCTGGTAGCCGACCCGCGAGTGGTCGCCCTGCGGCACGACCTTGATCGAGGGCATGCCGGTGCGCAGGCCGAGGATCGGCAGCGCCAGGGCGACCAGGGCGACGAGCGCCAGGCCGCCGAAGAGGATCGGCCGGCGCCAGAGCAGCTCGCCCCAGCGGGCCAAGCGCGGCGAGCGGTGGTCGCCGGAGTGGGCCCACGGCAGCGAGAGCTTGTCGACCCGCGGACCCAGCTTCGCCAGCACCGCCGGCAGCAGGGTCAGCGTCGCGGCGAGGACGAAGGCGACCGAGATCATGATCCCGAGCGCGACCGAGCGGAAGGCGGGGCTGGGGACGAGCAGCACCGCCGCCAGCGAGACCATGACCGTGAGGCCGGAGAAGAGGACCGCCTTGCCGGCCGTGTCCATCGTCGTGCCGACCGCCTCGGCCGGCTCGAGCCGCTGGCCGAAGAGGGCGTTGCGGAAGCGCATCACCACGAACAGCGCGTAGTCGATCCCCAGCGCCAGGGCGAACATCATCGCGAAGTTCATCGCCCAGATCGAGATCGGCGAGACGAGGGTGCCGAGGTAGAGGACGCCGGCGGAGAGGACGAGGCCGGCGATCGTCAGCATCAGCGGCAGGCCGGCGGCGACCAGCGAGCCGAAGGCGAGGACGAGGATCGCCAGCGTCACCGGCCAGGAGAAGAGCTCGGACTTCAGCATCGCTTCGCGGTTGGCTTCGTTGAAGTCCGACCACATGCCGGCGGCGCCGGTGAGGTTCGCTTCGACCCCGGGCGCGGCGGCGGCGGCGAGCTCGGACTTGAGGCCGTCGGCGGCGGCGACCATCTCGTTCGGGGACCTGGTCGCGGTGGCGCGGACGACCGCGGTGTGGCCGTCGCGCGAGATCGAGACGCCGGGCCGCGGCGGCACGACCTTGCCGACCGCGGGGTCGGCGGCGAGCCGGCGCTGGACGCGGGCGAGGGTGGCGCGGAAGCGCGGGTCGGTGGCGACGTAGCCGCCGGAGTGGACGGCGACCTGCAGCCCGTAGGCGCCGGCGCCGCCGAAGGCCGTGTCGGCCTGCTTGCGGACCGCCACCGACTCCGAGCCGGTCGCTTCCCAGCCGGCGCCGGAGAGCGCGGTCTCGACCCGCGGCGCGAGGAAGCCGAGCCCGACCGCCAGCACCACCCAGACGGCGAAGGTCTTGCCGCGGTGCGTGGCGGCGAAGCGGCCGAGGCGCCCGACCGGCCCCAGCGCGCTCTTAGCGGGAATCGGTGCGGCTACAGTGGTCACATTCGTCTCCAATCAACTCTACGCTTTAACAACTTGACAGTTGTAGAGAGTAACATAGGAGTGCGATGAAGACCACCCCGAAGGTGAAGAGTCCGCTCAACCCCGAGGCCGCCGAGCTGATCTCGCGCCGCTTCCGCGCCCTCTCGGACCCGACCCGGCTTCGCATCCTCGACTACCTGCGCAACCACGAGGAGGCCTCGGTCGGCGAGATCGCCGAGGAGCTGGGTGCCTCCCAGCAGAACGTCTCCAAGCACCTCGGGGCGCTCCACGCCGAGGCCTTCGTCACCCGCCGCAAGCAGGGGACCAGCGCCCTCTACCGGATCAGCGACCCCGGGGTCCACGAACTCTGCGACGGCGTCTGCGCCGGCATCGAGGCCCAGCTCGCCGACCTCGAGGCCGTCTTCCTCAAATAGCGGGCTTCTCGGCCTCAGCGGGGGGAGAGCGCGGCGGGTCTGGCGCTTTTCCCAACCAGCGGTTCGCAAAGGCGCCTGGGCCTCCGAGCGCACCGCATAGTCTCCCTGCGGTGACCGACGCGGCGAGGATCGAGACCGAGGCGCTGACGAAGCGCTACGGGCGACACCGCGGGATCGAGGACGTGACCTTCGCGGTGCGGCCGGGGGAGGTTTTCGGGTTCCTCGGGCCCAACGGGGCGGGGAAGACGACGACGATCCGGACGCTGCTCGACCTGATCCACCCGACCTCGGGCTCGGCTCGGATCTTCGGCCTCGACAGCCGCCGCGACAGCGTCGCGATCCGGGCGCGGGTCGGCAACCTCCCCGGCGACTTCGGCTTCGGCCGCGAGACGCCGGGGCGCGAGGCGCTGCGGCTGCTCGCCCGGCTGCGCGGCGTCGACGCCACCTCCCGCGCCGAGGAGCTGGCGGCGCGGTTCCGCGCCGACCTCGACCGCCCGCTCGGCCAGCTCTCGCGCGGCAACCGCCAGAAGATCGGCCTGATCCTCGCCAGCTTCCACCGGCCCGACCTGCTGATCCTCGACGAGCCGACCAGCGGCCTCGACCCGCTGATGCAGGAGGAGTTCCTCGCCCTGGTCGCCGAGGAACGCGAGCGCGGCGCGGCTGTCTTCCTCTCCTCGCATGAGCTCGACGAGGTGCAGCGGATCTGCGACCGGGTCGGGATCGTCCGCGGCGGCCGCCTGATCGCGGTCGAGCGGATCGCCGACCTCCTCGGCAAGGCGCGCCGCCGCTTCACGGTCGAGCTGCGCGACCCCGCCGGGCTCGAGCGGCTGCGCTCGCTCGCAGGCGTCGCCGACTTCGAGCTCGCCGACGGCCGTGCGACCTTCACCGCCGCCGGCGACCTCGACCCGGTGGTGCGGGAGCTGGCCGGGCATCACGTCGTCGACCTCGAGGCGACCCATCCCTCGCTCGAGGAGGTCTTCCTCGGCTACTACGACGAGGGGGAGACGCGGTGAGCGGGCGCTCGTCCGCCGCCGCCCAGCTGCGGGCGCTGGCCGCGATCCACCTCTTCGACCGCCGCCGCGCCGTCCTCGCCTGGGGGCTGCCGCTCGGCCTGATGTCCGCCTTCATCGTCGCCATTTACCCCTCGGTCGAAGATTCGCTCTCGAAGGCGATCCAGGGATACCCGCAGGGCCTGAAGGAAGCCTTCGGGATCGGTGAGCTCTCCAACGTCGAGCAGTACCTGCACGCCGAGATGCTGAGCCTGATCGTGCCGCTGGCGGCCGGCTACCTGGCGGTGCGGGCGATCGCCAGCGGCCTCACCGGCGCCGCCGAATCGGGCCGCCTCGACGTCCTCCTCTCCGCGCCGGTCTCGCGGACGCGGATCGTCGCCGCCGGCTTCCTCGCCACCGCGGTCGAGCTGGCCGAGGTGCTGCTCGTCACCGGCGTGCTCTGCGGCCTCGGCAGCCTCCTCGCCGGCTCCGGCCTCGACGCCGGGCGCGCCGCCGCGGGGTTCGCCAACGTCTGGCCGCTGGCGCTCCTCTTCGCCGGCTTCGGCGCGATCGCCACCGGCTTCTCGCTGCGGACCAGCGTCGTCACCGGCTCGGTCGCGGGCCTGCTGGTGGCGATGTACGTGATCGACCTGATCGGCCGCCTCGACACGAGCCTCTCCGGCCTCCGCTACGCCTCGGTCTTCAAGTACTACGGCAACGCGGTCGAAGACGGGATCGAACCGATCGCCTTCGTCGGCGTCACCCTCGCCGCCTGCGTCCTCGCCGCCGCCGGGGCCTGGCTGTTCGAGCGCCGCGACCTGGCGGCGTAGGCGGCTCCCGGCCGGGGCCGGGGCGGAGGGCTCTCGGGCCTCTCCGGCGCACCTTTCTCCCCTCGGCGTTCGTCCTTTCCCCCTCATATGCCCCGGAAAGGACGAACGCCGAGTCCGATCGTGGCGGCGATCAGCTCGCCGGTGCCGTAGGTGTCGGTCCGCTCGGGGTCGCGCTCCTCCGGCGCCGGCAGGGGAAGGCCGGAGGCCTGCGCCACCTCGACCACCGCGGTCTCGCCACCAGGAACCGCCTCAACCCCGAACTGCGTCAAATTCTCCGTCTTGAAAGCAGAAACTTTGATGCAGCTCGCCGGCTCTACGGCGCCGGAACCTGCGAGGCCATCTGCGTGTAGCCGGCGGCGCTGGGGTGGATGCCGGTGTCGCCGCTGATCACCCAGGGCGGGCCGACCGGCGGGCCTTCGCAGAAGGAGAGCGGGTGCAGGACGGCGAGCTCGTCCTGGGTCGGCGTCGACTGCACGCTCGGCCCGTCGACCTTGTAACCGAGGCTCGAGCAGGAGTAGCTGGACGGGTAGACCGGCGAGAGGTCGATGCCGACGCCGAAGTGCGGCGGCGCCACCACCTGCAGCCGTTGCGGGTCGACTTCGGCCGCCACCCTGGCGATTTCGCGGTTCAGCAGCTTGCCCATCTCGGCGATCTGGGCGGCGCTGTAGGCGAGCGCGATCGAGGGGACCGAGAGGTGGTACTGCATCAGGTAGATCGTCGCGTCGGTGTGCTGGACGAGGTCGGCGTAGAGGGCCCTCAGGCGTTCCTGCAGGTGGACTCCGGCGAACGCATCTTCGACGCATTCGCTGTAGCCGCCGAAGATCTGCGCGTAGACCGCGCAGCCCATGTGGTCGATCCCGAACAGCATTTCCGAGAGCAGCGGGTTGGCCCCGATCGTCATCAGGACGAAGTCGGGGTCTTCGCGCTCGATCCGTTCGGTGGTCTTGTGGAATTCGCCGCCCGGCGCCCAGTCGGACGGTTCCGAGCCGCTGATCGCGAGGTTCTCGAAGTTGGCGATCGCGTGTTCGTTCGCCCACTGCGCCGCCCAGGAGATGTTGTTCGAGAGGCCGTAGTCGGGGGCGTATTCGAGCGCCTCTTCGTTGTCGGTGACCAGCGAGTTGGACGAGCAGGCGTCGTCGAAGCCCGTCGCCGGCGGCCGACATTCCGGCAGCTGCCAGATCGTCATCGAGCCGCCGTCGCCGTAGTAGCCGAAGCCGGCGGTGACCGAGTCGCCGAGGGCCCGGACGACCGGTTCGGCCGCGGCGCCGACCGCGAAGCGGACCTGGGCGCCGCCGCTGAGCGTGAGCAGGTCGCCGCCGCGGAATCTCGGCCCGGAGCGGTAGACGAGGCTGCCGCCTTCGATCTGGGCGTGCCCGTGTTCGGGCTGCCGGACGATCCGCCGCGGCACCCCCCGGGTGCAGGCGGGCAGCGGCACGGTGGTGCGGCGGCCGGAGCGGGTGCGGCTCAGGGCCGGGGTGCTGCAGACGGCGCGGTCGGAGGCGAGCGGCAGGGCCTGGGTCGCCGAGGCGCCCCCGGCGATCTCGGGCGTGCCGTCGGCGTCGAGGTCGACCCGGCGCTTGACCCGCACCGTCACCTTCGTCCCCGGGCCGATCGGCAGCGGCGGCCGGTCGAGCAGGTCGACGCGGTGGACGAAGGCGAAGCGCCGCCGTCGCTCCGGGGCGCGCAGCCTGCCGGCGCTGAGGCGGACGCGGAACCGCCGCCGGAGGATCGGCTCGCCGGCGCGGTCGCGCAGGGTCAATTCGAGCGGAGTCGTCCGGCCCGCGAGCTGGATCGGATAGGTGACCGGGATCAGGATCGAGGGATCGCCGTGGGCGGTCCGGCCGAGGGCGACGTGGCCGACACGCACCGGCGCGGGCGCTTTCACCGGCGCCTTGCGGGCGCTCGCCGGGGACGCCGGCAGTGCGATCAGCGCGGCGGCGGCGATCGAGGCGGTGGCGGCGCGGCGGATCATGGCTTGCCCCGCTTATACAGCCAGCGCCGAAAGAACGGTCCCAGGTCCTGGCCGGATATTCCTTCGGCGAGGGCGGTGAATTCTGCGATGTCGGCGCTTCCGTAGCGATGGTCGACCGCCCATTCGCGCAGCAGGCGCAGCATCGGGCCGGTCCCGATCTTCAGCCGCAGTGCCTCCAGCGCCATCGCGCCGCGGATGTAGACCGAGGGGCCGAAGAGGTGCGCCGCCGTGCCGGGATGCCCGGAGGGCGGGTCCCAGAAGTTCTCGTTCGAGGCCGGCACCGCGTAGAGGCGCTTGAAGATCGCGTGGGCGCTGCGGCGGCCGTGGCGCTCGCCGTAGTACCACTGGGTCCAGGTCGCGAAGCCCTCGTTGAGCCAGATGTTCGGCCACCGCTTCAGCCCGACCGAGTCGCCGAACCATTGGTGGGCGGTCTCGTGGACGACGGTGGTGACGTCGGGCACGTAGGGGTAGAAGGGGCGCGTCTGGTTCTCCAGCGCGTAGGGGATCGCGGGCGCGACGTCGACCACCGAGCCGGCCGCTTCGAAGGGGTAGCCGCCGTAGAGCCTGCTCTCGAAGCGGAGGATCCGCGGCAGTTCGGCGAGCACCGGCTTCGAGGCGCGCGCCAGCCGCGGGTCGACCAGCGTCCAGGCGGGGCGGCCGGCGATCGTGCTGCGTTCGAGCCTGCCGCGGCCGATGTCGACCAGCGCCAGGTAGGTGCTCATCGGCCTCGCCTCGTGCCAGGTGTAGGCGCGCCGCCGCCGCCCCGCTTCGATCGAGCTGAGGACCCCGTTGGAGACGCCGACCAGCCGCCGGGGGACGACCAGGGTCACCCAGAAGCTCGCCTTGTCGGCGGGGACGTTGTCGCAGGGGAGCCAGGCGGCGGTGCCCTGCGGCTCGCCGAGGCCCAGCGCGCCGTCGCCGGTCCGCAC
Organism: uncultured Actinomycetes bacterium; assembly: GCA_963800355.1. Classification (GTDB taxonomy): domain Bacteria; phylum Actinomycetota; class Thermoleophilia; order Solirubrobacterales; family 70-9; genus VAYN01. The sequence goes on from CAWDAP010000004.1 coordinate 247,483, forward strand.
CCAGCCCTCCTCGGTCCCGTCCGGATCGACCACCTTCGGCGGCAGCCCGCGGTAGCGGACCCTCACCGCGAAGGTCGCCCCCGCCTCGATCGGCTGGGCGGGGGAGATCAGCAGCTTCCGGGAGGTGCGGCTGAAGGCCGCCCGGGCGCCGCCGACTTCGACGCCCTGCACCCGCGGCCCGAGGAAGTCGAGCGCGAAGCGGCTGAGCCGCTGGGTCGCGGCGATGCTGATGACGGCGGCGGCGCGCAGGCCCCCGCGGCGCGGGTCGAAGGCGAGGCGGACGCGGTACTCGCGGACGTCGATGCCGCGGTTCCCCGCTCGCGGGAAGAACGGTTCGGGCTGGGGGCCGGCGGCCGCGGCCGAGGTCCCGGCGATCGCGCCGGCCAGCAGCAGGACGAGGAGGCTGAGCCGGAGCGCGCGCAAGAGCAGCATCCTACGATTTGGCGATGGCGGCTTCGAACCCGAGCCGGTCCTACCAGCTGAGCGGCGACGAGGAGCTGACGCCGGGGATGATCCGGGCGGCGGCTGGCCGCGCCGAGCAGGCGCTCGAGCGGCTGCGCGCCGCGGCCGCGGCCGACGCCGACGCCGCCGAGGCCATCCACGGCGCCCGCAAGGACATGAAGAAGCTGCGGACCGTCCTGCGCCTGCTCCGCGCCGAGCTCGGGAGGAAGCGCTACCGGCGCGCCAACGCCCGTTTCCGCGACGCCGGCCGCGCCCTCTCGGCCAGCCGCGACGCCGAGGTCAAGCTGGCGACGCTCGACTCGCTCGCCGAGAAGGCCACCCTGCCGACCCCGGCAATCGACGCCTGGCGCCGGATCCTCGAGCGCGACCGCGGGGCCGCCGCCTCGGCCCCGGCCGCGGGGAGGGCGGTCGCCGAGGCGATCGAGCTGATCGAGGGGGGCCTGGAGGAAATCCAGGGCTGGGAGCTCGCGGGCGATCGCTGGAAGCCGGTGGGCTCCGGGCTCAAGCGGACCTACCGCCGCGGCCGCCGGGCGATGAGGGCGGCGGAGCGCGACGGCACCGAGGCCGACTTCCACGAGTGGCGCAAACGGGCGAAGGACCTCTGGTACGAGCTGCGCCTGTTCGCCGGGGCCTGGCCGCGGCCGCTCGAAGCCGCCGCCGAGGAGGCGCATGCCCTGAGCGAGCAGCTCGGCGACCACCACGACCTCGCGGTCCTGCGGGAGGACCTGCGCGAACGCAACCTCGGCGAGAGCGAGACCGCGGCGCTGGAGGAGGCGATCGACCGCCGCCAGGCCGAGCTCGCCGCCGCGGCGCTGCCGCTCGGCCGCCGCCTCTACGCCGAGCGCCCGCGGGACTTCAGTCGCCGGCTTCGCCGCTACTGGCGGGCGTGGCGCATTTCCGAACCAGAGGTTGGGAAAAGCGCCTGACGGCGGGTAGGGGTCAGGGATGGCATCTCGCAGCAAGGAGAACCTCGACGAGTACGAGCGCATGCGCGATTTCGCGAAGACCTCCGAGCCCCCGCCGAGGAAGCGCCGCCCGCAGCAGGACCGGCCCCGCTTCGTCGTCCAGGAACACAGCGCCCGGCGGCTGCACTGGGACCTGCGGCTCGAGCACGACGGGGTCGCCGCCTCCTGGGCGATCCCGAACGGGATCCCGGAGACGCCGGAGGAGAACCGCAAGGCGGTCCACACCGAGGACCACCCGCTCGAGTACCTGTCCTGGGAGGGGGAGATCCCGAAGGGCTCCTACGGGGCGGGGAAGATGAGGATCTGGGACTCGGGCACCTACGAGCTGGAGAAGTGGGAGCCGGGGAAAGTGATGGTCGCCTTCCACGGCGAGCGGCTGCGGGGGCGCTACGCGCTCTTCCGCGCCGGCAAGGCCGAGAAGGACTGGATGATCCACCGGATCGACCCGCCGGCCCGCGAGCGCGACCCCTTCCCCGAGAACGTGGTGCCGATGCTGGCCAAGCTCTCGACCCTGCCGCGTGAGGGCAGCGGCTGGGGGGTCGAGGTGAAGTGGGACGGGATCCGCGCGATCGCCTACTGCCGGCCGGGCCGGGTCGAGCTGCAGACCCGCAACCTCAACGACGTCAGCGCCCAGTACCCCGAGGTGAAGCGGATCGCCCGCGCGCTCGGCTCCCACGACGCCGTCCTCGACGGCGAGATCGTCGCCTTCGACGAGAGCGGCAGGCCGAGCTTCGAGCGCCTGCAGCAGCGGATGCACCTGAGCGACGACAACGTCGTGCGGCGGCGGATGCGGACCCACCCCGTCGTCTACGTCGTCTTCGACCTCCTCTACCTCGGCGGCGAGGACCTGATGGGAGAGCCCTACGAGCGCCGGCGCGAGCTGCTCGAGGGCCTGAGCCTCGCCGGCGAGAGCTGGCAGACCCCCGGCCACTCGGTCGGCCACGCGAGGGAGCTGCTGGCGGCGAGCAAGGAGCAGGGCCTCGAGGGGGTGATGCTGAAGCGGCTCGACTCGGCCTACTGCCCCGGCAAGCGCACCGGCACCTGGCTGAAGGTGAAAAACGTCAGCCGCCAGGAGCTGGTCGTCGGCGGCTGGACGCCCGGCGAAGGCCGTCGCAAGAAGCACCTCGGGGCACTCCTCGTCGGCTACTTCGACCGCGAGGGCGACAAGGAGGTGCTGCGCTACGCCGGCAAAGTCGGGACCGGGTTCACCGCCGCGGAGCTGACTGCGCTGGCCGCCCGCCTGGCACCGCTGGAGCGCAAGACGAGCCCCTTCGCCCCCGGGCCGAAGCTGCCGAAAGGGGCGACCTTCGTCGAGCCGCGCCTGGTCGTCGAGGTCGAGTACCGCGAGATGACCGCCGAGGGGATGCTGCGCCACGCCGCGTACAAAGGCCTGCGCGAGGACAAGGAAGCATCCGAGGTCGTGCTCGAGCGCGCCAGCGACCCGGAGGGCGAGTCGCTCACCTCGCGCGCAGTCAAGCGCCCCCGCGACAAAGCCGCGGTCGAGGTCGAAGGCCGCGAGCTGGAACTGTCCAACCTCGACAAGGTGCTCTACCCGCAGACCGGCTTCACCAAGGGCGAGCTGATCGACTGGTACGCCCGCATCGGCGAGGCGCTGCTGCCGCACCTGCGGGGCCGGCCGCTGACCCTGAAGCGCTATCCCGAAGGGGTCGAGGGAAAGCACTTCTACGAGAAGCGGTGCCCGCCGCACCGGCCGGAGTGGGTGACCACGGCGAGCATCCACAGCGACCGTCACAAGGGGGAGATCGACTACTGCGTGGTCGAAGACCTGCCGACCCTGGTCTGGCTGGCGAACCTCGCCGACATCGAGCTCCACACCTCGCTCTCCAGGTGCGCGGAGATGGAGCGGCCGACGGCGCTCGTCTTCGACCTCGACCCCGGCGCTCCCGCCGGCGTCCTCGACTGCGCCCAGGTCGCCGTTTGGCTGCGCGGCCTCTTCGAGCAGCTCGGGCTCAACAGCTACGCCAAGACCTCGGGCTCGAAGGGCCTCCACTTCTACGTGCCGCTCAACTGCGAGGTCACCTACGAGCAGACCAAGCCGCTGGCCAAAGCCGTCGCCGAGACCCTGGAGCGGAAATTCCCCGACCGCGTCGTCTCGCGGATGTCGAAGGCGGAGCGGCCCGGCAAGGTGCTGATCGACTGGAGCCAGAACGACCGCCACAAGACGACCGTCTGCGTCTACTCGCTGCGGGCGCGGGAGCGGCCGACGGTCTCGACGCCGCTGGAGTGGGAGGAGCTGGAGGCGGCGCTCGCGGCCGGGGACCCCGAGGCCCTGGTCTTCGACCACGCCGCCGTGCTCGAGCGGGTCGCGGCCAGGGGCGACCTCTTCGCGCCGTTGCTCTCCGAGGAGCAGGAGCTGCCGCAGCTCCGATCCGGTTAGGAACCTCGCTCCGGCGGGCAGGTAGGTCGTATGGAGAGAAACCGCACGGCGACCGGGGAGCGCGGGCGGGAGGCCGACCCCCACGTCGACACCGGCGAGGTGCGCCACGACTACCGGCCGGAGGGGGCCGAGGCGGAGCCGAGCCTGAAGGCGACGCTGAAGCGGACGCTGACCGAGTTCCAGGAGGACAACATCACCGACTGGGCGGCGGCGCTGACCTACTACGGGCTGCTCTCGCTGTTCCCGGCGCTGATCGCGATGGTCTCGCTGATCGGCCTCTTCGGCGACCCGCAGCGGACCACCGCGACCCTGACCGAAATCGTCAGCGAACTCGGCCCCGAATCGGCGGCGGAAACCTTCCGCGGCCCGATCGAATCGGTCGTCGGCAACCGCAGCGCCGCCGGCTTCGCCTTCGCCTTCGGCCTCGCCGTCGCCCTCTGGTCGGCCTCCGGCTACGTCGGCGCCTTCATCCGCGCCTCCAACGTCATCTACGAGACCCGCGAGGGGCGTCCGTTCTGGAAGCTGCGGCCGCTGCAGATCGCGATCACCCTGGTCCTGATCGTGATGGGGGCGCTGCTCTCGATCGGGCTGGTCTTCACCGGGCCGGTCGTCGCCGCCGTCGCCGAGCCGATCGGCCTCGGCGAAACCGCCGTCGACGTCTGGAACTGGGCGAAGTGGCCGGCAATGGCGGCGATCTTCATCCTCATGGTCGACGTCCTTTACTACGCCTCGCCCAACGCCAAGGTGCGCGGCTTCCGCTGGGTGACGCCAGGGGCGGTCGTGGCGATCGTCGTCTGGGCGGTCGTCTCGGCCCTGTTCGCCTTCTACGTCGCCAACTTCGGCTCCTACGACAAGACCTACGGGACGCTGGCGGGGCTGGTGGTGCTGCTGCTGTGGTTCTGGATCACCAACCTCGCGATCCTCTTCGGTCACCAGCTCAACTCCGAGCGCGAGCGCAGCAGCGAGATCGAGGAAGGCGTCGCCCGGGCCGAGAAGGAGATCCAGCTCGAGCCCCGCGACGAGCCCGACGAACAGAAGACGACCTAGGAGGAAACCGCGACATGAAGCTGATCTTCACCCCGTTCAGCATCGTCCTCGGCCTGATCGCCGGGCTGGTGGGCAAGAAGGCCTTCGAAGAGGTCTGGGGGCTGATCGACGAGGAGGAGCCGCCGAGCGCCGAGCACCGCGAGATCTTCTGGCCGAAGCTGGTCGCGGCGCTGGTCCTCGAGGGGGCGATCTTCCGCCTCGTCAAGGGCCTGGTCGACCACGGCAGCCGTGTCTCCTTCTCGAAGCTGACCGGCAGCTGGCCCGGCGAGGAGGCGCCCGAGCCGGAGTAGATCCGGCTCCCCGCGGGTACCCGTCGGCCAGCACCAACTCGTCCACGGAACGAAGGGAACGGAGGAGCAGATGAACGAGAGGGCAGACAGAGGGGCCGGGGCCGGCGGGGTGTCCGTCGGCGGCGTGCTCGTGATCGTCGGCATCGTGCTGATGATCGTCTGGAGCTTCTGGATCGGGCTGATCATCGCCCTGATCGGGCTGATCGCCTTCGGCGGCTTCGCCCGCGGCAGGTGGTACTAGCCCCCTCGCGGCTTCCGCTGTTCCCCTGCCGGCCATGCTGGGCAGGGGAACAGCGGAGCGAGCGGCGGGGAGGCTGTAGTGTCAGCGGACGTTGTCAGGGAGCCCCTCGCGAACTGCTCGCATCGCCTGGATCTTCGGCGCGGTGGCCGTCGTCTCCGCCGGCCTCCTGGCGACCACCTCCTACAACGCTGGTGCTGAAGCCGGAGCGGCCATGACAGGGGCGCCGGGTGCCGGGATTCACCTGCAAAAGCGGGTACTCGTCAGGTCTTGAAGCCGATGCTCAAATCTGCGAGAACGGTTGGGCTTCATTATTTCTCCTGGCTCCCGAGAGGCCCGGTTAGCAGGACTTCTCGGGAGCTCCATTCGGTGCGGCCGGGCGCCGAGATCGCGGCGGGCCGATGACGCCGGCCGACGGGTGGACCTTCGCGGTGAGCAACCGGCTGCCGGAGCCGGCGCTCGACGCCCTGCGCGCGGCTGGGGAGGTGCGGATCGACGAGCGCGAGGGGCCGATTCCGCGCGAGGACCTGCTGGCGCTGGTCGCCGGCGCCGACGCGCTCCTCGCCCTGCTGCACGACCGGGTCGACGAGGAGCTGCTGGAGGCGGCGGGGCCGCGGCTGCGCTGCGTCGCCGACGTCTCGGTCGGCTACGACAACGTCGACGTCGCCGCGGCGCAGCGGCGGGGGGTGGTGGTGACCAACACGCCGGGGGTGCTCGACGACGCGACCGCCGACCTGACGATCGGGCTGCTGCTGGCGGCGGCGCGGCGGCTGGTCGAGGGGGACCGCCTGGTCCGGGCCGGCCGGCCGTGGGCCTGGGGGCTGGGCTTCATGCTCGGCAGCGACCTGCGCGGCAAGCTGCTCGGGATCGTCGGCCTGGGCGGGATCGGCCGCCGGGTCGGCGAGCGGGCGCGGGCCTTCGGGATGCGGATCGCTTACCACTCGCGCAGCGGGGCGCCGGCGGCGGTCGAGGCGGCGCTCGAAGCCGAGCGGCTGCCGCTGGAGCGGCTGCTGGCGGAGGCCGACGTGCTCAGCCTGCATTGCCCGCTGACGCCCGAGACGCGCCACCTGATCGGGCCCGCCGAGCTGGCGGCGATGAAGCCGAGCGCGGTCCTGGTCAACGCGGCGCGGGGGCCGGTCGTCGACGAGGCGGCGCTGGCGCGGGCGCTGGGGGCCGGCGAGATCGCCGCCGCCGGGCTCGACGTCTACGAGCACGAGCCGGCGGTCGAGCCGGCGCTGCTGGGGCTCGAGAACGTCGTCCTCAGCCCCCACCTCGGCTCGGCGACGGTCGAGACCCGCACCGCGATGGCCGAGCTGGCGGCCCGCAACGCGATCTCTGTACTGCGCGGCCAAGGGGCGCTTACCCCGGTCGCGCCACAATGAGCGGGTGAGCCGGACCGCCCCCGTCTACGACCCCGCGACGGGCGAGGTGCAGCGGCAGCTCGCGCTGGCCGAGCCGGCCGACGTCGAGGCGGCGGTCGCCGCCGCGCGCGAGGCGTTCGCCGAGTGGTCGCAGACCTCGGTCAGCCGCCGCGCCAAGGTCATGTTCGCCTTCCGCGAGCTGCTCAACGCAAACGTCGAGGAGCTGGCGGGGATCGTCTCCTCCGAGCACGGCAAGGTCTTCGAGGACGCCAAGGGCGAGGTGCTGCGCGGGCTCGAGGTGGTTGAGTTCGCCTGCGGCATCCCACAGCTGCTGAAGGGCGAGTACTCCGACCAGGTCTCCGGCGGCGTCGACGCCTTCTCCTTCCGCCAGCCGCTCGGCGTCTGCGCCGGGATCACCCCGTTCAACTTCCCGGCGATGGTGCCGATGTGGATGCACCCGGTGGCGATCGCCTGCGGCAACACCTTCGTCCTCAAGCCCTCCGAGCGCGACCCCTCGGCCTCCGACCTCGTCGCCGAGCTCTACGCCGAGGCGGGGCTGCCCGAGGGCGTCTTCAGCGTCGTCCACGGCGACAGGGTCGCGGTCGACGCGCTGCTCGACCACCCCGACGTGGCGGCCGTCTCCTTCGTCGGCTCGACCCCGGTCGCGCGCTACGTCCACGGCCGGGCGAACGAGAACGGCAAGCGCGTGCAGGCGCTCGGCGGCGCCAAGAACCACGCCGTGGTGATGCCGGGCGCCGACCTCGGCTATGCCGCCGACCAGCTCGCCGCGGCGGGCTTCGGCTCGGCCGGCCAGCGCTGCATGGCGGTCTCGGTGGCGGTGACGGTGGGCGAGTCCGGCGATCCTCTGGTCGAGGAGGTGGCGCGGCGGGCGCGCGAGATCAGGGTCGGCCCGGGCCTCGACCCGAGCTCGGAGATGGGGCCGGTGGTGACCCCGCAGGCGCGCGAGCGGATCGTCGACTACATCGGCCAGGGAGCCGAGGCCGGCGCCCGGATCGCCGTCGACGGCCGTGAGCTGGAGATGGACGGCGGCGGCTTCTGGGTCGGCCCGACGCTGATCGACCGGGTCGAGCCGGAGATGTCCGTCTACCGCGACGAGATCTTCGGCCCGGTCCTCTCGGTCGTCCGCAGCGGCAGCCTCGAGCAGGCGATCGCGCTGATCAACGCCAACCCCTACGCCAACGGCGCCGCGATCTTCACCGGCTCCGGCCACGAGGCGCGCCGCTTCCAGCGCGAGGTCGAGGTCGGGATGATCGGCATCAACGTCCCGATCCCGGTGCCGATGGCCTTCTACTCATTCGGCGGCTGGAAGGACTCCCTCTTCGGCGACCACCACGTCCACGGCCCCGAGGGCGTCCGCTTCTACACCCGCGGCAAGGCGATCACCTCACGTTGGCCGGCGACGCAGGCGCCTCCGAGCGACGCGAGCTCACTCAACTTCCCGAGATCTAGCTGACCGGGCTCGACCGGCGGAAGACCACCGTCACCTGCCGCGGGGCGTCCATCGTCAGGAGGCATCTCCGGCTGCCCTCGCATCCTTCGATCGAATCGACGACCCAGCCGGGGTCGGGATCCACCTCGTCGTCTAGGCGCTTTTGCAAACCATCGGTTGGCAAAGTCGCCTACCTCAGGGCGGCGGTCGCGTTCCCTCCACCCACTCGGCCCGCTCGCCCTCCACCTCGCGCTTCCATATCGGGGCCTCGGCCTTGATCCGGTCGATTACTTCGCGGGCGGCCTCGAAGGCGGGGCCGCGGTGGGCGGCGGCGACCGCGACGACTACGCTGGGCTCGCCGCGGGGGACGGCGCCGGTGCGGTGCTCGGCTGCGGCGCCCTCGATCTCGTGGCGCGAGGAGGCGTCGGCGAGGATCGCGGCGATCCGCTCCTCGGCCATCGGCTCGTAGGCCTCGTAGTCGAGCCTCTCGACGTCACGGGTGGTGCCCTGGAAGGTGACGATTGCGCCGGTGTGGTCGGTGGCGACGAGTTGAGCGAGGCGCTCGGCCGAGAGCGGCTCGGCGGTGATCCGCACGCGGGGGTGCGGCGCCTCTTCGGCGGCCTCGTCGGGCGGCGGGTCGGCGCCGCCGCTGACCGGCGGGATCAGCGCCAGCTCGTCGCCGGCCCCCAGCCTCGTCGTCTCATCGACGTAGGCGCGGTTGACCGCCATCACCACCGGCATCGCCTCCAGGGCCTCGGCCAGCGGCGGGCTCTGCGCCGCGAGCGCCGCCAGCGCGTCGGCGACGGTCGCCCCGTCGCTGAGCTCGATCTCCAGCCGCTCGCTCCCCGCCCGCTCGCGCAGGACGGCGAAGAGGCGCACTTGCAGGACCATCGCTCCTATCCTAGGTAGATGACCGAGCCGGCTGGCGACGACCTCACCCACCTCGACGCGGAGGGGAGCGCCCGCATGGTCGACGTCGGCGGCAAGCCGGCGACGCAGCGGCGGGCGCGGGCGGAGGTGACGGTGCGGATGTCGCCGCAGACGGCGGCGAGCGTGCTGGCCGGCGACGCGCCGAAGGGAGACGTGATCGGGACCGCGCGGCTGGCCGGGATCCAGGCGGCGAAGCGGACCTGGGACCTGATCCCGCTCACCCACCAGTTGCCGCTCTCCCACGTCGACGTCGCGGTCGAGGTCGACGCCGAGAGCGGCGAGGCGCGGATCGAGGCCGAGGCGGCGACCACCGCCGGCACCGGGGTCGAGATGGAGGCGCTGACCGCCTGCTCAATCGCGGCGCTGACCCTCTACGACATGGTCAAGGGGATCGAGCGCGGGGTCGTCGTCGACCGGCTGCGGCTGTTGGAGAAGAGCGGCGGCAAGCATGACTGGCGCGCCCAGCCCTGAGCAGCGGATCCGGGTCGCGGTCCTCACCGTCAGCAGCTCGCGGGCGGCCGGGGGCGGCGCCGACGAGTCGGGCGACGCGCTGGCGGCGCTGGCCGGGGAGCTCGGGGGCCGGCTGGTCGGCCGGGCGCTCGTCGCCGACGACCGCGAGGCGATCGAAGCGGCGCTGCGCGGCTGGGCCGACGGCGGCAGCTGCGACCTCGTCCTCACCACCGGCGGCACCGGCTTCGCCGCCTCCGACGTGACGCCGGAGGCGACCGAGGCGGTTGCGGAGCGGCGGGCGCCGGGTATCGCCGAAGCGATGCGCCATGCCTCCACCGAGCACACCCCGCACTGGATGCTCTCCCGCGCGAGCGCCGGGATCCGCGGCGCCACCCTGATCGTCAACTTCCCCGGCAACCCGAGGGCGATCGCCGAGACCGGCGGGGCGCTGCGGGCGGCGCTGCCGCACGCGGTCTCGCTGCTGCGCGGGACGCCGAGCGAGCACCGCTCATGAGACGCGAGCCGCTGGTACCGGGGGCGGCGCCGTGACGGGCGCGCCGCTGACGCCGGAGGCGGCGCGGCAGTTGGTTCTTGCCGAGGCCGCTCGGCTGGGAGGTGAGGGGGTTGGGCTGGCGGACGCGTTGGGGCGGGTCACCGCAACCGAGGTCCGCAGCCCGATCGCGATCCAGCCCTTCGACAACTCGGCGATGGACGGCTACGCGCTGCGCAGCGCTGACGCGCGCGGTGTGGGATCGGACGAGCCGAGTGGCCAGGCTGCGGCTGGATCGGCGCGGCCGCTGCGCCTGGTCGGCGAGTCGCGCGCCGGGCATCCCGCGCCGGTCGCGGTGGGGGAGGGAGAGGCGGTCTGGATCTCGACCGGGGCGATGGTCCCGGCGGGCGCCGACGCGGTCCTCCCGGTCGAGGACTCGCGCGAGGAGGACGGGACGGTGGTGCCCGCGCGGCCGGCGCAGCCGGGCGAAAACGTCCGCCGGGCGGGCGAGGACGCCGAGGCGGGGCAGGTGCTGCTCGGTCCCGGGGCGCGGATCGGCGCCGCCGAGCTGGCGGTCCTCGCCTCGGCGGGCCTGGCGCGGGTCGGGTGCGCCCGCCGCCCCCGCGTCGCGATCCTCGGTAGCGGCGACGAGCTGGTGCCGCCGGACGAGCCGCTCGCCCCCGGCCAGATCCACGACTCCAACACCCACGCCCTCAGCGCCCTGGTGCGCGAAGCGGGCGCCGACCCGGTCCACGTATCCCACCTCGCCGACGACAACGACGCAGTCCGCACGACCATTGCCGCCGCCCTCTGCCCTGAACCGGACCAAAGACAAAACACAACAGCTGACGCGAGAGCCCCGGTCGAAGACGCTTTTGTCTCCGCTATGCGGGAAGAAAGGCGTTTTCACCGGTTTCGGGGGGTGGACGTCCTCATCGTCGCGGGAGGCGTCTCGGTGGGGCGCCACGACCACGTCAAGGGGGCGCTTGCCGAGCTCGGGGTCGAGAAGCGGTTCTGGCGGGTGGCGATGCGGCCGGGAGGGCCGACCTGGTTCGGCGTCCTCCCCAGGGAGGAGGGACCGCCGACCCTCATTTTCGGCCTTCCCGGCAACCCGGTCTCGGCGATGGTCACCTTTCACCTCTTCGCGAAGCCGGCGCTGCGGGCGATGCTCGGGCTCGACCCTGCCGCCACCCGCACCCGGGCCGCACTCGCCGCCGCCTACCGCAAGAAGCCCGGCAAGGCCCACTTCCTCCGCTGCCGCCTCGAGCTCACCGACCACGGCCGGCGCGCCCACCTGACCCGCGAGCACCAGGGCTCCCACATCCTCACCTCGATGCTCGGCGCCGACGCCCTCGCCGAAATCCCGGCCGAAGCCGAGGAGCTCGCCGCCGGCGAGCAGGTCGAGGTCGATCTGCTGGACTACCGCCCGTGAAGCTGCTCCGCACCAAGGCCCTGCACGAGGGCAAGCACGTCGACTTCGTCGCCAAGACCTACCGACGCGACGACGGGAGCGAGGTCGAGCGGGAGATCGTCGAGCACCCGGGATCGGTGGCGGTGCTCGCCCACGACGGCGAGTTCGCCTACCTGGTCGCGCAGCCGCGCGAGGCGGTCGAGGAGGACGAGCTGCTGGAGATCCCGGCGGGGACGCTGGACCATGAGGGCGAGAGCGAGCTCGAGTGCGCGCAGCGCGAGCTGGCCGAGGAGGCGGAGCTGCGGGCCGAGGAGTGGCGCGTGCTGCACGTCGTCTACACCAGCCCCGGCTTCCTCACCGAGAAGGTGACGATCTTCGAGGCGACCGGGCTCTCGCCGGCCAGCGGCGAGCGCGACGAGGACGAGGAGATCGAGATCGTCCGCCTCGACCTCGCCGAGCTCGACGAGGCGCTGCCGCAGATCCGCGACGCGACCACCGTGATCGCCCTGCAGTACCTGCAGCGGAAGCGCGCGGCCGGCGCGTAACCCTCGCCACCTGGGACGTTCGCCTCCATCGCGCCGCTGGCCGAGGGGGAGAGGCGGCTGCTCAAAGTTGTCGACCGCCCTGATGGCAACCAGAACAGGATCTACCTGATCCGCCGGCGGCCTTCCGATTACGAGGAGTTCCAAATCGTCGCGGTCATCCACCATTCCGAGGCGGGGGATATCGACTTCGAAACCGCGCGGGCGTGGCATGGAGGCGCCGACGAGCGCACTGTGTACATCCGGGTCGCGGAGGCCTACGCGAACAGTCGCACCGCCGTCTGCAGCTACTGGCTCGAGCCGGATGTGCAGTGGTTTGCCGACCGGGTCGGCTGATCCGCGGTCGCGATCGAGAGCGTGCTCGTCCCGGGAGGTGGGTAAAACAGAGGGATGCGCCTGCGCACGACCGCGACTTTCGTCCTTACCGTCGCGCTTCTTTTCACCGCCTGCGGGTCGGGGTCGGCTGAGACCGGCACGACCGGCGGGGCGGGGAGCGTCGGTGCGACGGGATCGGCCGCCGCCGCGCCCACCCACGGCCCGCGCCTCACCGACTGGCCCGAGTTCGGGCTGAACCCGCAGCGCAGCGACGCGACCAACCGCCCGACCGGGATCACCGCCGCCAACGTCGGCCACCTGCGCTCGCGGCGGGTGAAGCTGCCCGGCACCGTCGACTCCTCGCCGATCTACCTGCACGGGGCGCGGGTCCGCGGCGGCACCCACGACGCCTTCGTCGTCACCACCACCTACGGGCGGACGCTCGCGATCGACGCCGGCAGCGGCTCGATCCTCTGGACCTTCACGCCGAAGGGCTACGGCCACCTCCTCGGCAGCGCCCAGATCACCACCGCGAGCCCCATCGCCGACCCCGGCGGCGCCTTCGTCTACGCGGCCTCGCCCGACGGGCTGGTCCACAAGCTCTCGCTGGCGAGCGGACACGAGGCCGGTGGCCGCTGGCCGGTGCGGATCACCAGGGACCCGACGCGGGAGAAAATCGCCGCCGCGCTGAACCTCGACGGCCCCGACGTCCTCGCCGCGACCGGCGGCTACATCGGCGACGCGCCGACCTACCAGGGGCACGTCGTCGCGATCTCGCGCGCCACCGGCCGCGTCGACGCGGTCTTCAACACCCTCTGCGCGAAGCGCCGCGCGGTCATCGTTCCCCGCAGCTGCCCCGAGAGCGACTCGGCGATCCTCTCCCGCGGCGGCACCGTGGTCGAGCCTGGCGGCCGGCGCGTCCTCGTCTCGACCGGCAATGGCGCCTGGGACGGCCGCCGCTATTTCGGCGACAGCGTCCTCGAGCTGCGCTTCCCCGGCCTGCGCCTGCGCCAGGCCTTCGCGCCCCGCAACCAGGCGCAGCTGAACGCGACCGACACCGACCTCGGCTCCAGCGCCCCCGCCCTGCTCGGCCACGGCCGGGCGATGATCGCCGGCAAGGACGGCGTCATCCGCGTCCTCCGCCTCGCCCGCCTCGACGGACGTCGCCCCGGCACCGTCCACCTCGGCGGCGAAGCCCAGACCCTGCCGACGCCGGGAGGAGACATGCTCTTCACCCAGCCCGCCGTCTGGCACCACGGGAAGGCGACGACCGTCTTCGTCGCCGATTTCTCCGCCACCGCCGCCTACACCCTGCGCCACGGCCGCCTCCACAAGCGCTGGGAAAACGACACCGCCGGCACCAGCCCGATCCTCGCCGGCGGCCTCCTCTACGTCTACGAACCCGACCGCGGCGGCATCGAGGTCTACTCGCCCGACTCACCCAAGCCGATCGCCCACCTCCCCGGCGCCCCCGGCCACTGGAACAGCCCCATAGTCGTCGACGGCCACATCGCCGAGCCCGAGGGCGACGGAAACGACCACAGCGGTAGCGGCACGCTGGACCTGTTCTCGGCGCGGTGAGAGCGGCGCGGCTTCGCGAGACCCACCTCAGCGCAGCGATCACGGCTGCCTTCGACCTCGACTGATCGCCGGGAGAGTAGCCGGACACGATCAGGTCGCTCACTCGGCCGAAGGTGCGTTGCAGTTCGCCTTCCATAGGCAGAAACGCTGGCGTGCCGCTACTTGTGAGTCTTACCGCGCGCCGCCGAGCCTTCGCATCTTCCTCAGGTATTTCCGGGTGCGGGCCGCGGCTCGTTGCAGGTTTCGGCGCTTGGCCTGGTCGGAGGTCTCGCGGGGCGGGGCATCGGCCGGCGTTCGGGCGTCGCGCGCCGCATCGGTCCCGCGGTCTCCGGCCAGGGCCCTCATGCCGGCTCCAAGCGCCGGGCGCCGGTCGAGGACGGGAGCAGGAGGGCGGAGAGGCAGACCATCGAGAGGGCGCCGATCTGGAGGGTGATCCCGAGCGGGCTGGGCGAGAGGGGGTCGCCGAAGACGAGGATGCCGCCGAGGATCTGGGTCGCGTTGGCGACGATCCCCATCAGGCCGATCGTCTCGATCGCGCCGCCGCTCTGCAGGGCCGCGACCGCGGTGTACTGGGCGAGGGCGCCGCAGGCGATCGTCAGCCCGAGCAGGGATGCGATCAGCGGCCAGCTGCCGGCGCCGCCGGTCAGGGCCTTGATCGCGATCCCGGCCAGGGCGAAGAGGAGGCCGGCGAGGACCGCGAGCAGGACGCCGCGGCGCTCGGCGAGGCGCGGGGCGCGGTGACCCAGCGCGACCCCGGCGGCCAGCAGGACCAGGCCGCCCTCGAAGCTGACGATCGCCGCCACGGAGAAGCCCGAGTGGGCGCCGTGGAAGTGCGGAAGCGTCGCCGCGAGGAGCGCGAGCCCGCCGCCGCCGAGCGCCAGCGCCAGCCACTGCCGCCGCTCGACCCGCTCGCCGAAGAGGCGCTGCGAGAGCACCGCGAGGGTGACCGCGCCGCCGGCCAGCACCGCCTGCACGAGCGAGATCGGAGCCAGCGAGAGCGCGGCGACGTGGGCGAGCCAGGCGAGGGCCGCGAGCCCCCAGCCTGCGGCGAACCAGGGCGAGGCGGCGAGCCCGCGCAGGCTCGTGAGCGGCCGGCCGAGGGAGACGGGATGAGCGTGCCGGCAGCCCCGGTGCTTGAGCAGCGAAGCGAGGTTCGTCATCAGCGCGACGGCCGCGGCAAGTGCGATCCCGATCGTCACGGCGGGCCTGCCTGAGAGGCGCGGGGCGCGCCGAGGTGGGAGGGTGCGGTTGCGGCGGGCAGCTCCAACTCGGTGCGGACGGCCGCGACCGCGGCGGGCGAGGTGCGGCAGGCGAGGGCGATGGTGCGGTTGGGCGCCTCCGGCGCGCGGCCGATCTCGAACTCGATCAGGGCGGTGCGCCGGAGCCGGACCCGCTCCTCGCGCGAGCACTCCTCCGGGGCCGAGTCCATCGCCGCCTCGCCGGCCTGCGCTCGGCTGCAGGTCAGGCAGAGGACCTGGCGGTCAGACCGCGACCAGCTCGCCGGCAGCAGCACCGGCGCGCCGTCGATCCGGCCGACCGAGACCTCGCAGCGGGCGCAGCTCCACCTGACGGCCCCGGCGGCCATGCTCAGGCCGCGGCCCTGCTGCGGCGGTGGCGGTTGCGGCGTGGACGCCGCCGGGGCGGGGCGGACGTTGCCGTGGCGGCCGGCTTGCCGAGGCCGTGGTCGAGGCCGAGGCTCGCGGCGATCTGTCCCACTTCCCCGGCCTGGTCGGCGAGGACGAAGCAGATGCCGGTGCCGGTCTGCCCGGCGCGGCCGGTGCGCCCGACCCGGTGCACGTAGGCCTCGCGGTCCTCGGGCGCGTCGTAGTTGATCACGTGGGCGACGTCGGGGATGTCGATCCCGCGGGCGGCGACGTCGGTCGCGACCAGGGTCATCACCTCGCCGCGCTCGAAGCGCGCCAGCGCCCGCTCGCGCTGGCTCTGGCTCTTGTCGCCGTGCATGGCGACGGCGTTGACCTGGCGACTCCGCAGCCGCTTGACCAGCCGGTCGGCACCGCGCTTGGTGCGGACGAAGACAAGCGAGCGGCCGGCGTCCGCCCCCGAGAGGTGCGAGACGAGGTGGTCGAGCTTGGCGCCCTGCGAGTCGACCGGGAGGAAGCGGTGCTCGATGTTGGCCTCGGCGCGCTCGGGCTCGGCGTGGGTGTGGGAGCGGGCGTCGCAGGTGTAGGTGGCCGCGACCTTGCCCGTGGCCCCCTCCAGGGTCGCCGAGAAGAACAGCGTCTGACGGTCGTTCGGGGTCTGGGCGACGATCCGGTCGACCGCGGGGCGGAAGCCCATGTCGAGCATGCGGTCGGCCTCGTCGAGGACGAGGACGCGGATTCGCTTCAGCGAGACGGCGCCGCGAGCGATCAGGTCCTCGAGGCGGCCGGGAGTGGCGACGAGGATGTCCGCGCGCCGGGCGGCGGCGATCTGCGGGCCGAAGCCGACACCGCCGTAGACCGCGGTGATCTTCAGGCGGCGCGCCTTGGCGAGCGCCTCGAGCTCGAGGACGATCTGGCCGGCGAGCTCCCGGGTGGGAGCGAGGACGAGGGCGCGGGGCCCGTCGCCACCCGGTTGGATCAGGTCGACCATGGGGATGCCGAAGGCGAGCGTCTTGCCCGACCCGGTGGGTGATTGGACGAGGAGGTCGCGGCCGGCGAGCGCGTCGCGGACGACCATCTCCTGGACGGGGAACGGCTGGGTGATCGAGCGCGCCCTGAGGGCGTCGACCACAGGCGTGGAGGTGCCGAGATCGGC
The DNA here is from genome assembly GCA_963800355.1 of uncultured Actinomycetes bacterium. GTDB lineage: Bacteria > Actinomycetota > Thermoleophilia > Solirubrobacterales > 70-9 > VAYN01. The sequence continues at coordinate 264,170 of CAWDAP010000004.1, forward strand.
AAAGGTGGCGATGTTGTGAGCTCCTAGATTGAAACGTCTTGGGAGATCCTGCGACCCCAAGGCGCCAGGCAGGCACACGGAGGAAACGGAACCTCTCGGGCGGCGAATCGGCCAACCCGACCCACTCACCGTAGCAGTAGGCGTCCGGATGTCAGCGAACCGGGAGGAGAAGCTCGGCCCGAATCTCGGTGCCGCCGCTTCCAGCCGCAATCTCGAAGCGGCTCGCGAGCGCCGAGATCAGACCGAGTCCAAGACCCAGCGACGAGGCGGGACCCCGGATGCGAGGCTGCATGCCGACTCCGAAGTCGCGGATGACGATCGAGAGGCTGTTGCCCGCGCGCGACGCCTCCACCTCGAAACGCCCCGGACCGTCCGGGTAGGCGTGCCTGACCACGTTGGTGCATGCCTCGCTGACGACGGTCTTGACGTCACCGAGCCCAGGTTCTCCCATGCCCAGACCATGGGCCAACTCGCTCACCGCGGCCCGGGCCACCCCGACGCTCTCGGGCAGGGCATCGAGCCTCAACCGAAGCGACTCGCCGGTGCCCATCATGAGCGCTTCGCCACACCTTTCGTCGCGGAGGAAATTGAGCGGACGCAGTTCCCTAGTTCCCCCATCGACATTGCCGAAACGCCTCGAAGAACCTCGCCGCCGCCTTTCCCCCCTGTCTGCAAGCGCTGCTGCGCCTAGAGGCTTCCCTGCGCGGCTCCTCGTCCGGGGAAAGAACGCCGGCCAACCGTCTCCGTTCAGTTGCACGCCCTCGGCGGCGCGGCTGAGTACCCATGGGGCGAAAATGAAGCGGCCTGGTTGATGTGGGGACGAGCGGGCATATCGATCAGAACCCACAATCCCGAGCCGGCGGTCAGGGCCGCGACCAGCGCGATCGCGCCGCCGTAGCCGAGCGCGTCAGAGGCCACCCCGGCGACCAGGGCGCCGAGCGCGTAGCCCATATCACGCCAGAAGCGATAGACGCCGACGACCGGAGCCCGCGCAAGCGGAGAGACGGCGTCGGAGATCGCCGCGATCAGCGTCGGGTAGACGAGGGCGGTGCCGAGACCGAGGAGGACGGCGGCCGCGAGCGCCAGGCCGAGGGCGCCGTCGCTCAGGGCGAGGAGGGCGAGCGCCGCCGCCTGCACGAGCATCCCGGCGACGATCAGCGGCTTGCGCCCGATCGAGTCCGACCAGGCGCCGGTCGCGATCTGGGCCACGGCCCAGACGCCGGGGTAGACGGCGGCGACCAGCCCCACTTCTGCGACGCCCGCGCCGTGGGCGGCGAGGAAGAGCGGCACCAGCCCCCAGGCGAGGCCGTCGTTGAGGTTGTTGACGAGCCCGGCCTGCGAGCAGGCGCGCAGGGCCGGGACCCGGTAGCTCGCCTCGGCGAAGGCGCGCGCAAGTCGCGGCGGGGCGCCGTCGGCTTCGGGGTGGTGGCGGGCCTGCTCGAGGGCGACGTGGGTGCCGGTGTCGCGGACGAAGAAGACCGAGAGCAGGAAGGCGGTGAGCGCGACGGCGGCCCCTGCGACCGCGAGCACGTCGCGGGCGGCGAACTCGGCCGCCAGCCAGCCGGTGAGGCCCGCGGCTACGGCCACGCCGCCGTAGCCCGCCGCCTCGTTCAGGCCGAGCGCGAGGCCACGCCGGCGCGGGCCGACGAGGTCGATCTTCATCACCACGGTCATCGACCAGGCGAGGCCCTGGTTGATCCCGAGCAGGAGGTTGGCGGCGACGATCCAGCCCCAGCTCGGCGCCACCGCGATCAGGAGCGGGACCGGCAGCGCGGCCGCCCAGCCGGCGATCAGGAGCCGGCGGCGCCCCACTCGTTCGGCGAGGGCGCCGGCGCCGAGGTTCGTGAACGCCTTGACCAGCCCGAAGGCGACTATGAAGGAGAGCACCGCCGCGTTGGAGCCGAGGCCGAAGTCTTCGCGGCCGATCAGCGGCAGCGTCGAGCGCTCGAGGCCGACCATCGCCCCGACGAACCCATTGACGGCGACGAGCAGCGCGAACTGCGCGGCATTCGCGCGCAGGCCCAGCCGGACCGGTGGGGTCACGCTACCTCGGCGAGCGCCTTGCCGCTGCGGTTGGCGGCGACGATCGCCGCCTGCTGCTCCGGGGGCGGCGGGATCTGCTCGGTGATCGCAGCGACGAACTCCTCCTCGGAGCCGAGCTGCAAAGCCGGGTTCCAGCGCCGCTCGAAGCCGATGCTGGAGACTGGGTTGGCCGAGAGCCCGCGCCCGCAGACCGAGCCCGAGTAGTGGGATGGATAGAGGACGAGATGGTCGGGCAGCCTCAGCAGGCGCTCGGTCAGCGAGCGGTACAGCGCGCGAGCCATCTCCTCGACGCTGTGCTCCGCTCCCGCGTGGAGGTCGGGGCGCCCGGCGTCGCCGACCAGCAGGGCATCGCCGCTCAGCACGAGCCACGGCTCCTCGCCCCGGGTGCGATCGGTGACCAGGTAGGCATGGTGGGCCGGCGCGTGGCCGGGGGTGGCGATCGCCTCGATCTCGGTGTTGCCGAGCTTGACCACCTCGCGGTCGGCAAGTGGGTGATGGTCGAACTCCACCTCGGCCCCGGCGGGGAGGTAGGCGCGGGCGCCGGTGCGCTCGACCAGCGCCGGCAGGCCGGAGACGTGATCGGCCTGCAGGTGGGTCTCGAATACCGCGACGATCGGCGAGCCCTGCGCTTCGGCGAGGGAGACGTAGTCGTCGACCAGGTCGATGTGGGGCTCGACCACCGCCAACTGGCCGTGCGTCTTGCAGCCCAGCAGGTAGGAGGCGCAGGCGGTCTCGTCGTTGAGGAGCTGTCGGAACAACACGTCGGTCTCCAGTCGATTCGCAAGTTGGCCTTGACAACTTATCAAGAGTTCTATTGAATTACGAACCATGGCTTCAGGAGAGGCGAAGCAGACGCTGTTCGAGGCGATTGCCCTGATGGGCAAAGCGTTCTCCAGTCCCCGCCGGCTCGAGCTGCTCGACCTGCTGGCGCAGGCGCCCCGCAGCGTCGAAGAGATCGCCAAGGCGAGCGGCCAGTCGGTTGCCAACGCCTCCCAACATCTTCAGGCCCTGCACGCCGCCGGCATGGTGACGCGGACGCGCGAAGGCACGCGGGTTCGCTACGCGCTCGCCGGCGAGGAGGCGCTGCGGCTCTGGCTGGCGCTGCGCGACGCCTCCGCGGCTCGCCTCGCCGAGGTCCAGCGCGCCGCGCACGATTACCTCGGGGAGGACGTGGAGTCGGTCGGGCGCGAGGAGCTCTTGCAGCGACTGGCGAGCGGAGACGCGGTGCTGGTCGACGTGCGACCGGAGGAGGAGTTCGCCGCCGGCCACATCGAGGGCGCCCGCTCGATCCCGATCGAGGAGCTGGAGCGGCGCCTGGAGGAGCTGCCCGCCGACCGCGAGATCGTCGCCTACTGCCGCGGACCGTTCTGCGCCTACGCACATGAGGCGGTCCGTCGTCTACGGGGGTCCGGGCGCGAGGCCCGGCGACTTGAGGACGGCTGGCCCGAGTGGCGCCTGGCCGGTCAATCCGTGCAAACCCACTGAGGGAGAGGAACCCGACGATGGACACGACCGCAGCGCTCGACACCGCCGATCTGACCAGGCGGGTCAAGGACATGTACGAGGAGGTCGCGCTCCACCCCGAGCGCGAGTTCCACTTCGAGACGGGCCGCCCGCTCGCCGAGCAGCTCGGTTACCCGCCGGCCGCGCTCGACCGCATTCCCGCCGCGGCGATCGATTCCTTCGCCGGGGTCGGCTACTTCCTCGACCTGGCGGCGATCGAGCCGGGCGACGTCGTCCTCGACCTCGGCAGCGGCTCGGGCACCGACTCCCTGCTGGCGGCGCTCGCCGCCGCGGAGGGGCGGGTGGTCGGCATCGACATGACCGACGAGCAGCTCGCCAAGGCGAGGCGCCTCGCCGAGGAGGCGGGGATCGGCAACGCGGAGTTCCGCCGGGGCATCATCGAGGAGCCCCCGGTCGAGGGCGGATCGGTCGACTGCGTGATCTCCAACGGCGTCGTCAACCTCTCGCCCGACAAGGCCGCGGTCTTCGCCGCCGCCGCGACGGCGCTGCGGCCCGGCGGGCGCCTGGCGATCGCCGACATCGTCAGCGCCAAACCCCTGCCCGAGGGAGTCACCTGCGACGCCTCGCTGTGGGCGGCGTGCATCGGCGGCGCGATGCAGCGCGACCGCTACCTGGAGACGATCGAGCGCGCCGGCTTCGAGATCGCCGAGGTCCGCGAGAACGACTACCGCTTCATCTCCGATCGCGCCGAGGGCGCCACGCAGAAATACGGCGTCACCAGCATCTCCCTGCTGGCTCGCCGCGCCAAGGGGGGATCGCAATGATCGAGCGCCTCGGAGACTGGTCGCGGAGCTGCCTCGAGCCAAAAACGAATACCGGGAGGAGAGGATGTCAATGGCAAACGGAGAGCGAGTCATAGTCGGCTGCACGCACGGCGAGGAGGACCCCGATCGGGTCGTCGTCGCCTACCTGACGGCGGTCGCCGCCCTCGACGAGGGCAAGGACGTGGTGATGTGGCTGACCGTCGACGGCGTGCGCCTGGCGCTGTCGGGCTACGCCGATCGCATCCGCGCCGGCATGGAACCGGCGGTGGAGCGGGTGCATGCACAGTTCATCGAAAAAGGCGGCCGCTTCTACGTTTGCCCGATCTGCTTCAACGAGCGCGACCTTGACGAGGGAGACCTGGTCGACAACGCCGAGCTCAAGGGAGCGACCCCGCTGATGGAATTTGCCGCCGACGGGGCGATGACCTTCAGCTACTGACGGGACTACTTCTCCAGCATCGACCATGAGCAACTCATGGCGAAGGTGGCGGAGCCCTACGAGATCCTTCGAGCGCCGCGGGTTGCGGCGGCGCTTCGAAGGATGTCGGCCCGCGAGAAGCGTTCCTACGAGGCGGCGCGAGATGCGTTGCGCGGCGAAGCTGCAAGGCGGGCGATAGTGAACGAAGCCCGGGTGCGCGAAAGCCTGCTCGACCATCGCCCACAGGGCCGAGATGTCCGCCCCGTCGCTCGTTGCCCTCGCGGTCCGCAGCAGCAGCTTGCGCGCCAGCGCTTCGTCGTCGTGGGCGTGGTCGATCAGCAGCTCGACAAGCTCGCCCGGCGGACGCGACTCGAGGTAGGCGCGCGCGTCATCGAGCGTCGTCGCGGGATCCTCGTGCTCGCGCTGCCGGGCGAGGGCGACCGCGACGCAGTGCTTGCAGAAGGTTCCCTCGCGCCCGATCGGACACGAGCAGGAGAAGGCGAGCTTTTCGCCCTTGACGCGAAGCTCGACCGTGTAGGGCTCCGAGCCCTGGACGGTGGCGCCGACCCGCCCGGCGGTTGCCCGCAGCGGCCCCACTCTTCCTGCTTCGAGGTAGGCGAGGCCGCGCTCGTAGGAGGGCGTCGATGCGAGCTCGACAGCGACCTTGTCGAGCAGCTGGGACAACTCGGGTGGCATGTGCTCGTCGAGGGTACGTAGGCAGTCGGCGCGAGGCTCCTCGTATCGCGGGGTTTCCACTCCATTGGTCCGGTACCACATTGCTACCATTTTGGGATGAGCAAGCAGATCGCAGTGCGACTCCCGGATGATCTCGTCGACTTCGTCGACGAGATCGTCGACTCCGGCACCGAGCGCAGCCGGGCCGCTGTCGTAACCCGGGCGCTGCAGCGCGAGCGCCGTCGTGGGCTGGCAGAACGCGACGCCCGGATCCTCGCCCGCACCGGCCCGGACCCGGAGCTCGCGGGGCTAGCCGGGTACGCGGCGGACCTGCCGCGCGACCGCGACCTGGCCTGATGCGCCCGATCTACGTCGCGCAGATCGACAAGACACGGCCGGTGCTGATCCTCACGCGCGAGCTCGTCCGGCCGCACCTGGGGACCGTGACCGTCGCACCGATCACCAAAACCATCCGCGGCCTCTCCAGCGAGGTAGGCGTCGATGCCGCGAACGGCCTTGCGGAGCCCTCGGTCGTCAGCTGCGACAACATCACCACTGTCCCCACGGAGGCCCTCGGAAAGCAGATCGGCGCCCTCCTCGACCGTCAAGAGCCGGCTCTCAGCGCGGCGATCGCGGCCGCCTTCGACCTCGATTGAGTCCGAAGCCCGAGATCGTCGTCGTCGCGGCCCTGAAGGACTGGAGCTGCGTGGAGTGCGAGCGCGGCGGCGGCCTATTGACGATGGAGGACCGGGGGCCGCTGTGCCTGGGTTGCGCCGATCTCGGCCACCTCGTCTATCTGCCCTCCGGCGACGCCGCCCTGACCAGGCGGGCGCGCAAGGCGAGCGGCCTTTCTGCCGTTGTCGTCCGCTTCAGCAGGGCGCGCAGGCGCTACGAGCGACAGGGCATCCTGGTTGAGGAGCCGGCGCTCGAGCAGGCGGAGGCGGAATGCCTCGCCGACGCCGATGCGCGGGCGAGGCGCCGCGAGCGGGAGGGCCTTCGCCGCGCCGAGCACGATCTCGACTTCCAGTCTGAGATGGCCGCGGAGATCCTCCGCCTCTTCCCCGGCTGCCCCCGCGAGCGAGCCGAGGAGATCGCCCGCCACGCCGGAGCCCGCGGCAGCGGCCGGGTCGGCCGCAGCGCCGCGGGGCGGGCGCTCGATCCCGGCGCGCTGACCCTTGCCGTCGCCGCCTCGGTCCGCCACCGGAACACGCCTTATGACCAGCTGCTGATGTCGGGCCGGGATCGCGGGGAGGCGCGGATGCTGGTGGGAGGGGAGGTGGAGCGGCTGCTTGAAGAGTGGCGTGACCCGTCGACCGAGGGCGGACCTTCAACCTCCTAACAGTCAGGACGACGGAGGATGAAGGCCGGCGGCAAGCTTTCGAGAAACAAGGCAATTTTCGTAAGCGTTGCTATGCTCCCCTGATGGGAAAGCGTGATGCACAGCTTGTGACGCAGGCTCTCTACACGCTCGTCGATGCCCGCGAGGCGATCGAGAACGGCCATCCCGATGCCGCTCTCGATGCTCTCGATGAGGCCCAGGGGGTGCTGATCTCCGTCAAGCACACGCCCGGGGTGAGCGTGGCGGCGGCAGCCGAGCAGCTCGGTGTCTCCGAGCCGACGGTTCGCAACTGGATCAAGCGCGGGGCGCTGAGCGCCGTGCCGAAGGCGAGGCCGATGCAGATCGAGCCCGAGAGCCTTCACCGGGTGAGCCGCGCCCTGGCCGAGCTGCGGGAGCGCGGTCAGGATCGCGACTGGCTGCAGGCCGTCGTCGACTACCTGCACGATCGCGAGGCTCGCAGGAGCGACGCCGTGCAAAGAGGAATCGCCCGTCTGAAGCGCGGGCAGCTCGAGCCCGCCTGATGCCGCGCGAAGTCCTCCGGACGCCGGAGGTGGCCGAAGCGCTTCGCCGGATGTCCAGCCGAGAGAAGCGCTCCTACGAGGCAGCCCGAGATGCGCTCCGCGGGGAAGGCTGCCGGGCCGGCGGCTACCGGCTGATGGCCGCCCACGGCGATGACTATCCGCTCTGCTGCCGGCACCTTGCCTACGCCTGGCGCATGTTCACCGCCTATCCCGAGAAGGAACTCGTCGTGATCGTCGCCTTGGACAAGCACGACCGGGCGCAAAACCCGGCGTCAGAGCTTGCCGAAGCGCTTCCGAGCCTCTCGACTGTCGGGCGCCGTCGATCGGACAAGCCGCCGTGTTGCGATGACGCGGACGAGCCCCCCACGATGAACGACGAGCTGCGGGAGCTTCTCGGCGCCATAGCCTGAGGCCCAGGTGGCGCGCTTCAGCCTGGGAGTTGGAGCAACGTCGCGGAGGCATGGACGCCGGCGCCGTCGAGGAGCGAGGCGAACTCACTCGCCGCCATCCGCCGGCGGATTTCCCGGGCGTGGCGGGCATCGTCGAAGAGGTGCGTGTAGACGTCGAGGGTGATCGTGATCCTCGCGTGGCCGAGGATCCGGCTGACCTGGGCGACATCGAGGCCGAGGTCGACGATCAGGTGACTGGCGAAGGTGTGACGCAGGTCGTGGAAGCGCAGCGGAGGCCAGCTGTCTCCGTTCAACTGCGCGGCATTGGCCGCGCGGCGTAGTACCCGTTGGGCGACGTTGCGGTGGCCGTGAGGGGTGCCGCGGCCGGTGGCGAAGACCCAGTCCTGCGGAGCTGCGAATCGTGTTGCCTGCTTGTGTGCGGAGAGCAGGTGGGCGAGCTGCTCGACCAGTGGCACCTCGCGCACCGAGGCGGGTGTCTTCGGTGCCACCCGCTGCGCCGGTTCGCCGCGATGGGCGCGGGAGAGCTGCGCGCGGACCCGGATCAGGCCGCCGGTGAAGTCGACGTCTTCCCCGATCAGCCCGAGGAGCTCGGAGATCCGCAGGCCGCTGAAGAGGGCGGTGGCGATCAGCGGGCGTCCGCCCGGTGGGGAGACGGCAAGCAGGCGCTCGATCTCCGCCCGCACCAGTACCCGCTGGCGCCGGGGACCGGTGGCGCGGGCGCTCCTGGGGCTCGAGCAGCTCGACCGGATCGGCGGTGATCCAGCCGCGGCGGCGGGCGAAGCGCAGGACGCTCTGCAAGGTGGCCAGGGCGTTGGCGGTGGTCTTCGGCGAGCGCCCGGCGGCGCGGAGTTCGCCGATCAAGTCGGCGACGTCCTCGACGCCGAGCGATCCGATCCGCCGGTGGCCGAGCCGGGGCAGGATGTCGTGGTCGAGGTGGAAGCGGTGCGCCTCGTATGTACGGGCGGTGCCGTTCTCCGGCCGCCACCATCGCCTCGAAGCGCGCTCCGGCGCGCCGCGACGGTGTCGAGGCGCAGGCGCGGCGAGGCCGGCACCCGGCCCGCCTCCAGGGCCGCGATCAGCTCGGCGCGGATGCGGCGGGCCTCGCCGAGGTCGCGGCCGGCGGTGCGGAAGTGAAGTCGCCCGGCGTGGCGGGCGCAGACCGCGTACTTGCCGTTCGGCTGGCGGTAGATGCCGCGCTCGACGCGGGTGCGTCCCGCCTTCGTCGGAGCCGTCATCGGGACCTCCGAAGTTGACCTACCGTTGACTTCTCCCCCCAGCCTGACGGCGGCGGTACGGCGCGTCAAGGGAAATATGCCCTGATGCAGCGGCTTTGCGATGGAGTTAGGCGGATTCGAACCGCCGACCTCCTGGGTGCGATGGGGCGTGACAGGCTACGATGTCCGCGAAACCCAAGCTATACTTTGGCTATGCATGACCGACCCGATATGCGGGGACTTGAGGCGACCGCCTACTCCCAGCACGGCTACTTCACCACGAGCCAGGCCCGTGAGCGTGGACTCAGCAGCCAGCTTCTGAGTCACTACGTGCGCGGGAACCGGTTCGAGCGGGTGCGGCGCGGGCTCTATCGCCTGCCCGGCTTCCCTCGCCCGGAAGACGACGAGATGCGGGAGAAGTGGATGGCGGTCGGCCGCGAGAAGGCCGTCCTCTCGCACCAGAGCGCACTTGCCCTGCTCGACCTCAGCGACAACATCCCCGGTGCGGTCCACCTGCTCCTCGGACGTAGATACCGCGGCCTGCGCCGTCCCTCCGGCGTCATCATCCACACGCGCCCCGACGAGGAAGAGGTCGACACGGTCTGGCGCGAAGGGCTCCGCCTAACCGCCCCGGCGCGAACGCTCGTCGACGTAGCCGGGGAAATTCAGCCCGAGCAGCTGGAAATGGCCGTGCGGCAGGCACTTGGCCGCGGGCTGCTGACGGCGCGGGAACTCGAGGGGGAGGCACGACGACGCGGCCGCCACGACACGGTGAGCGCCGCCCTCACGGCGGTGACCTCGTGAGATACGAGAGCGCCGCCGCGTTTCGCATGGCGTTAGAGCAGCGGATGAAGACCGAGGCCGAGCGGACCGGATTCAACCTTGCCCGACTTCGCAAGCGAGTCGCTTTCGAACTGTTCCTGCGACGCCTCGTCCAGGTGTCCCCGGATCGCTGGGTGCTGAAGGGAGCCTTGGCGCTCGACTTCCGCTTGGGAGGAGCTTCGCGCTCGACCAAAGACATCGACCTCGGGCGCGACGACGACGAGGAGGCCGCGATCGAGGACATCGCCGCGGCGCAGCGACTCCGCCTCGATGACTTCTTCACCTTCACGGCAAGCAGAACCGACGCGTTCGACGAGGTCGATGAGTTTCAGGCGATTCGCTTTCACGTACGCGCCGAGCTGGCGGAACGCGTCTTCGAGCAGTTCATCGTGGACATCGGCTTCGCGAGGTCGGCCAGCTCGGAGCCAGACAGGGTGCGTACGTCCGACTTCCTCTCCTTCGCGGGTATCGAGCCGCTCGAGCTTCCCGCGATACCGCTCCCCCAGCACCTGGCCGAGAAGGTCCACGCTTACACGCGGAGCTATGGCACGGCGGGCCGGCCCAGCACGCGGCCCAAGGACCTGATCGACATCCTGCTCATCGCGGACTCACAGTCGCTCGAAGCCCACGCCATGCGAGAGGCGCTGGAACACACCTTCGACCCGGGCCCGCCAAGCGCTTCCCGGAAGTCTGCCCGCCCCACCGCCCGAGTGGGCACCGGACTATGCCCGCCTCGCCGAAGAAGTTGGTCTCGAGCCTGACCTGGCAGTGGCTTTTGATCGCGCCGCAGCCTTCCTCGATCCCGTGCTCTTGGGCGAGGCATGTGGGGACTGGGACGCGGCGGTCAGCACATGGGCCACGTAAAGCTTCGAGCGATGGAGCTAGGCGGATTCGAACCGCCGACCTCCTGGGTGCGATCGCTTTTCTAATGATCTACGAGAGGATGCAAGAAATGAAACATGCAGGGATATGAACGGAGTGGGGTATCCATTTAACCGGACTAGAATGCGAGCATCGCCGCTCCTCAAGCCGGAAAGCACCATCCCCGATCCCTGGGCGAGTTCCACGCCTGGTTTCGGACCGACGCCGACTGCCTCGATTACCTGGAGTGGCTGCGCTGGCCGGACGGCTTCCGCTGCCCGCGCTGCGATCAAGCCGGCGGCTGGCGCACCGCCGACGGCCGCTTCAAATGCGCGGCCTGCGGGAGGCGCACCTCGGCCACGGCGGGGACGATCTTCGACCGCACCCGCACCCCGCTCACAGTCTGGTTCGCCGCCTGCTGGCTGTTCGCCTCCGAAAAGGACGGGATCTCGGCGCTGTCGCTGAAGCGCCAGGTCGAGATCGGCTCCTACCAGACGGCGTGGGCGATGCTGCACCGGATCCGCTCGGCGCTCGTGCGTCCGGGCCGCGAGCGCCTGGGCGGCGCGGTCGAGGTCGACGAGAGCACCTTCGGCGGCGAGGAGGCGGGGCTCGCCGGCGGGCGGGCGAGGGGCGAGAAGAAAGTGCTCGTGGGCGTGGCGATCGAGCGGACAGAGCCCACGGGTTTCGGCCGCTGCCGCCTGGCGCCGCTTGCCGACGGCTCGGCCTCCTCGCTGCGCGCCTTCCTCACCGCCAACGTCGAGCCGGGCGCGAGGGTCATCACCGACGGCTGGCAGCCCTACCGCCCGGCGACCGAGGGGCTCTACGTCCATGAGCGCCTGCCCGGCGCCCAGCGGGAGCGGGCCCACGAGCTGCTGCCCGGCGTGCACAAGGTCTCCTCGCTCGCCAAGCGCTGGCTGCTCGGCACCCACCAGGGCTCGGTCGAGGCGGCGCACCTGCCCGCCTACCTGAACGAGTTCGCCTTCCGCTTCAACCGCCGCCGCTCGCGTAGCCGCGGACTCGTCTTCTATCGCGTGCTCGAGCTCGCCGTCGCCCACGAGCCGGTGCGCTACAGCGAGCTGATCGCCAACTCCCGGCCGAGCGCATCGCCGCGTCGCCCGCCGAGCAGCCGCGGCCGTCCCCCGAGCCTGGAGCGGCCACCCGCCGGTCGGCCGTGGCGGTCCGGTTAGATGGATACCCCACTTGAACCGATATGCAGCGAGTCAGGCACTTCTGGCGAGAAGTGCCTGAAATTCTGGAGGGCGGTTGGAAACACCGTCTCGCATCCCAAAGAAGCTTGGGTTGCGCCAGAGCTATCCCAAGGAAAACGCCTGAACCTTGGGTTATCCGGCGGTACCGTTGATGCCCCATGACCAGGGCCGAGCTACATCGTCTTGTGGATGCTCTTCCCGATGAATCGGTGCCCGCCGCGGCGATTCTGCTCCGACGTGCCCAGGACCCCGTCGCGGCCAAGCTGGACGCCGCTCCCTACGATGACGAGGAGCTGACTAGCGAGGACCTTCGCGCGGTCGCGGAGTCGCGGAGTGAACCGGCCATCTCTTGGTCAGACGCCGAGGCGGAGTTGAACGCTGGCTGATCGGGGCGAGTGGCAGATTGAGTCCCACCCCGCTGCCCTGAAGTCCCTCCGCAGCTGGACCGGCAGGATTGCGAGCGCATCACCCCGGCTATGCGCTAGAGAGTTTCCGACGTTGAGCGAGGGCCGAGGCGCCGAAGTCTGACGGTCTTCTTGCCGGTGCTACACGGGCGAGCCGGGCATTTTGAAAGCGCAGCCTCGGTCGCTGCCTCCAGGTGCACGAACCACCGGATCCGCCTGCCGGTTTCAAGCTCGGCTCCGTAGAAGCGAACGATCTGCTCTCCGAGCTCGGTTCGCCAGGCCTGTCGGACCACCGAATACTTACGACCGAGGCGGGTGAGCTCGCGATCGTCGCGTCCGGGGAGTAAGCGGAGTCGTTCGGGAGAGAGTCGAAGCAGGCCTGCGCCGACGAGGTTGGCTACAGCGCGGCGCGTCGCGGTCTGCGCGGCAGGGGACGGCCCCGGTGGATGAATTCGGTTCGGGTTACCACCGGGCGTTGCGGCGTCGAGGAGTTGGCGACGTTCGTGAAGGCCCAGCCGCTTGAAGCGAAGGGCGTCGGAGTTCTTACGAACCCCCCGGCAGTACTCGCATCGACGTTCGTGCTCGTCCACACACTAAAAGTAGCGCTACATCTCGTGTCCGTCCGCCGATGCACGGACCTTGACGGAGGGTTTTCATGCATCTTCCGAGCACCCGACAACGCGCCGATTCGCTGCGGCCCTCCGGCTGGTCCGGGGCCCGGACGAACGGCGGCCACGTCGATGCCGGTCAGCGGGAGGGCCGCGCCCGAAGTGACCTCAACCCGGAGGAGTACTTCGATGCCGGCTGAGAAGAAGTCTCCCGACAGCGAGCTGCTCGCCCAGCAAGGGATCAACCTGATCGAGGAGGCGATACTCGGGATGGGGTTCCTCTGGCATCCGGCGGGGCCCTTTGATCACGGGATCGATGGCCGCCTCGAGCTCCGTGACGTCCGGTCGAAAACTCCGCTCAACCGCCAGGTCGGCGTGCAGAGCAAGGCCCGCGCCCAGTTCACGGCCGAGTCCGAAGGGAGCTTTGAGTTCCTCTGCGAGGAGGCCGACGTTGACTACTGGATGCGCTCCGACGTCCCAGTGATCCTGGTCTGCTCGCATCCACAGGAGCGACAGGCATGGTTCTGCTGCGTCACCGACTGGTTCGCTGACAAGCAACGACGGGCCGGGCGGCGGGTCGCCTTCGACAAGCGGCGCGACCGCTTCGACTCCTCGCGGGCGATGGACATGTTCCGGCTCGCCGGGCGGCGGGAGCCGGTCCTTCATCGCCTCGAGCCGCCACCATCGGAGCCTCTCCTGACGAACCTTCTGCCGATCCTCCAGCACGGAGGCGAGGTGTGGGAGGCGAAAGCCCATTGCTCGAGCGTGGCGGAGGCCAACGAAATCTACGAGGAGGCGGGGGGGCGCCGCGCCAGTGACTACCTCCTGCGTTCGGGACGGCTCTACAGCCTGCGCGATCCCCGCTCGTGTTCGTTGCGCTCGCTGATTGATACCGACGATGTCGAGGCGATCCCCGTGACGGAGTGGTCGGACTCCCAAGATCCAGTGACCCGGAGATATTGGGTCGAGCTCCTACGGCGGACGTTGCTCCAGCACCTGAAGCCGCAGCTGTACTGGCACCCCGAGCGCCGCCTCTTTTACTTCCCGTCTCCCGAGCCGCCTGCCGAGGTGTCGATCAAGGGTCCGCGCGGTCGACGCAATGTCGTCAAGGTCGAACGCTTCTACAGCAAGGAGCTGAAGGAAGAGCGGCTCTCCTACATCCGCCACCACGCGTTCAGACCCGGATTCCGACGGATTGACGGCCGGTGGTATCTGGAGATCGAGCCCGACTATCTCTTCACCAGGGACGGTCGACAGGAAAGCCGGCGCGCCGCCCAATACCTGTCAGGGATCAAGAGTCTCGACCGCAACCTGGCGGTGATCGGACACCTCAAGATGTGGGCGCACTTGCTGACCCGCCCTCCATCGCTGCTCGCTTCCGAGTCGCCGCTGCTCACCTTCGGTGAGTTGGTCACGGTCGAGGTTTCGCCGGGAATCGACGATGGGCTCTGGCTGGGCAAGCGCACCGAGGACGACGGTCAGATTGCCGGACAGGAGGAGCTGGCCGCATGAGGGCGGAGGTGATTGAGGAGCCCTCGCTCGAATTCGCCGGTGGCGCACGGCACCTCGACTGCCGCTTCGGGATCGCCGAGTACGGGCCCGCGGACTTGGGCAGTGATGGTGCACCGCCCGCCATCCGGGTCGGCCTACTTGGTGATCGCAGGGGCCTCGATGGGCTCAGCCGTTGGCTTGAGTCCTGTCGGGGAGCAATCGACGCCAAGCAGGACGAGCGACCGGGTCTCTGGCCGCAGTTCCCTGGATTCTCCTCGGAGGTCGGCTACCACACCGAGCTTGTCCTCGACCCCCGTCTCCAGCGCGAGATCCGAACCGCCGAGACGACCAGACTGACGGCTCTCGCGCCTCAACGCCGCATCCAAGAGGCGCTGCCGGTCTACCTGGACGAGCTCGAGGCGCTCGTCCAGCAGGGTCGGCCTGACGTCGTGATCTGCGAGATCCCGGATTTCCTTCAGGATCTCGGCGCAGAGGAGGCCAGGGGCGATTCAGAAGAGCCCGAGACGAGCGGCTCGGTGGTGGGCAGTCCGGGTCCCGCCTTCCACGATCTGCTGAAGGCGGGGGCGATGCGGCTCCGGGTTCCGTTGCAGTTGGTGAGGGCGAGTACCTACGACCGTTCGCGGGTCGGGCGGCAGCGACGGCGCTCGTGGAAGCCCCGTGGCCGCGAGGACGAGGCGACCATCGCCTGGAACTTCTTCACCGCGCTTTACTACAAGGCTGGCGGCACGCCGTGGCGGATGGTCAGGAGGAGCACTGAACTCGATGTCTGCTTCGTCGGCGTCGCCTTCTACCAAGAGGTCGATCGTCGCTCGACCGCCACCAGCGTCGCCCAGGTCTACAACGAGCGCGGCGACGGCGTCGTCGTCCGCGGCGGCCCGGCGAAGCGCTCTAACCGTGACCGCCAGCTCCACTTGGCGAAGGACGACGCGGCGGCGGTCCTGACCGGCGCCTTGACTGCCTACCGGGACGAGCACCGCCACGTCCCGGCCCGAATCGTCGTCCACAAGACCTCAGCGTTCGATGATGCCGAGAAGGACGGGATGCTCGAGGCGGCCGCCCAGTTGGGGATCGACGGTTGCGAGCTGATCTGGGTTACTACGCCCACCACGCGGCTCTACCGTGAGGGGTACCATCCGCCGCGCCGTGGTACCTATATGGCGCTCGGCCAGGAGGAGTGCCTGCTCTACACCCGTGGCAGCGTCGAATGGTATGAAACGTACCCCGGTATGTACGTGCCGAGCCCAATCGCGTTGCGTGGGGCGGTCCTCGAACGGGGGATGCTCGATGTGGCCGAGGAGGTCATGTCGTTGACCAAGATGAACTGGAACTCGACTCGCTTCGACGGTCGCCTCCCGGTCAGCATTCGCACGGCGAGACAGGTCGCTGACATCATCAAGCATCTTGGTCCCGACTCCTACGTCGAGCCGACCTACGCCTACTATATGTAGAACCTTTTCGCAGTTTCGCCTGGTAGGTCGACTTCTCCGGCCCTACCATCCCGGTCCCAGCCGTCGCCCGTCGAACTCCCCTGCGGTTGTCGCGACTCATGACCCAAAAACCGAGCCCGACCAAGATCTACCACATCACCCACGTCGAGAACCTCGTCTCGATCGTGGCGGACGGCGGCCTCTTCTCCGACTCCAAGATGATCGAGCGAGGAGGTCCCAACGTGGCGGTCGGGATGGGCGAGATCAAACAGCGTCGCCTCGAGCTTCCCGTCAAGTGTCATGTCGGTGACAAGGTGGGGGAATACGTCCCGTTCCTCTTCTGCCCCCGCTCCATCATGCTCTACATCTTCCACATGGACAACAGGGAAGGACTTAGCTACCACGGAGGTCAACGTCCGATCGTCCACTTGGAGCTCGACGTCGACTGGGTGATCCAATCGGCCGAGGAGGCCGATATGCGCTGGGCGTTCACCAACGCCAATGCGGCTACGGCCTACGCCACATTCGGCTCGAGCATCGATGAGTTCGACATGATCGACTGGGAGGCGGTCTTCGACAACGACTTCCGCTCTAATCGGGTGAAGGAAGCAAAGCAATCGGAGTTCTTGGTCAAGGACTTCGTTCCGTGGGAATTCATCGAGCGGGTCGGTGTCTACTCGGATCAATACAGAGAGCAGGCCGAGGAGGCGCTCGCGGCGGTCGCCCACCGCCCACCGGTCGTCGTCCAGAGCGATTGGTATTTTTGACGATGGCCGTGATCCGCTACACGAAGGGCGACATCCTCGACGCTGACGTCGAGGCCCTCGTCAACACCGTCAACACCGTCGGCGTGATGGGTCGGGGCATCGCGCTCCATTTCAAGCAGGCCTTCCCGGAGAACTTCAAGGCCTACGCCGCGGCCTGCGAGCGTGGTGAGGTCGAACCTGGTCGCATGTTCGTCTTCGAGACCGATCAGCTGAGACCCAGATGGATCATCAACTTCCCGACCAAGAAGCACTGGCGCGGCAAGAGCCGAATGGAGTACATCGAGACCGGCATGGAGGCCCTCATCAAAGAGATCCGCGAGCGGGGGATCAGATCAATCGCGATCCCGCCGCTGGGGAGTGGACTGGGGGGGCTCGAGTGGATGCAGGTGCGTCCCGTGATCGAGCGCGGGCTCGCGGAGGTTCCCGATGTTCAGGCGACGATCTTCGAGCCGGGCGGTAAGGCCCAGGAGATGAAGGCGCCGAAGGCGCCGAAGATAACTCCCGGACGGGCCGCCCTCGTCGGACTCATGCGGCGGTATCTGACGGCGATGATGGACACGTCGATAACCCTTCTCGAGATACACAAGCTGATGTACTTCCTCGAAGCCGCTGGTCAGCCACTGAGGTTGAGGTACGGCAAGGGCCACTACGGGCCCTACGCGGAGAACCTGCGGCATGTTCTTCAGGAGATCAACGGGTACCTGGTCGAGGGTTATTCAGCAGAAGGTGACGCTCCCGGTGAGGAGCTGAAGTTGATCCCGGGGGCATTCGAACAGGCAGAGGCCTTCCTCGCCGATGACCCGGGCACCCGCGAGCGCTTCGACGAGGTCACCCGTCTCGTCGAAGGCTACGAGACGCCCTTCGGACTCGAGCTGTTGGCGACCGCGCACTGGGCGATGTCTGTGGAAGGCGCGCGGACGGACGAGGAGGTGGTCGAGGTCTTCCTCACCTGGGAGCCGCCCAAGAGCCAGTTCAGCTCCGAACAGATCGCGGCCGCCGCCGATCGATTGAGGGGCGGACACTGGCTCGAAGCCGCGGGTCGCGGCTCCTGATCGTCGTGGTGGAGGGGCCGAGCCGAGCATCGAGAGTCTGAAGGCACGCCTCTAGGAGGCGGCGCGATCGCGTCGTGCCCTGGCTGCATCCGACGCGGCGGTTGGGCGAGCCGTGCGAGGATCTCGGGCATGAGGGAGAGTCTTTCGATCGCACGCCCGCCCGGGTGAGCGACGTCGGCAATTCTTAGCCATCTCCGTGGCTTCCTCGACCGTCTCGCCCTGGGTGGCGACACTCGGCAGCTTGGGCACGAAGACACTGAAGCCGCCTTCGGGCTCGGGCTGCAACAGGATCTCGTACTTGCGGTCGATGCTCATGTCGTGAAGCTAGGGCGGCCATAGCTCTGCGGACATCCAGACGCAAGTCGGAATCCGCTCCTATCTCAGGCACTAGTGCCTGAGATAGGAGCGGATTCCGGAGGCGGTTGGAAACGGCTCCAGAAACCGAAGCGCCGCACGTGCAGGCCATTCCTCCGATGGAGCTAGGCGGATTCGAACCGCCGACCTCCTGGGTGCGATCCACGGAGGTCGGCTAGTCAGCATGGACGCCGAAGGGGGCTGGCCCTCGGCGTTCGCGTAGGTCGCGGGTTAGCTTCGCGGTTGTCAACGACCGCTGCGGCCAGTGCCGCACACGAAGGAGGACCAGCCCATGCCAGACGTTAGCTCCGCCGCTCCCGCCGTTGTCGACCAGTGGATCGTCTTCGACGTCCACAAGAACTCGCTCGTGGCGGGGGTGCTGCCTGCGAGCGGCGGCACGCCGCAGGTGAGCCGCGTCGAGAACACCGAGCGGGCGATCCGCCGCTTCATCGAGCGGGCAGGCGATCCGGCCGCCTTGGCGGTCGCCTACGAGGCGGGACCCTGCGGCTATGAGCTCTACCGGCTGCTGGGCACGATGGGGGTCGCCTGCGACGTGATCGCCCCGTCTCTCACCCCGATCAGGGCTGGTGACCGGGTCAAGACCGACCGCCGTGACGCCAAGAAGCTGGTGCGCCTCTACCGTGCCGGGGAGCTCGGCTTCGTCTCCCCGCCATCGCCCGAACAGGAGGGACTGCGGGATCTGCTCCGCTGCCGCGACGACCTGCGCTGCGCGCGGACGGCGGCGCGCCACCGGGTCGCCAAGGCGCTCCTGCGCCACGGCCACATCTACCGCGAGGGCAAGAAGGCCTGGACCATACGCCACCGGGAATGGCTCGATCGCCAGCGCCTCGAGTCCCCCCTCGCCCAGCGCGCGCTCGATCAGATGCGCGCTCACCTGGATGGCCTCGACGCCCAACTGGCGGCGATCGACCATGAACTCGCTCAGATCGCCGAGAGCGACCCCTGGGCCGACCCGGTTGCCTGGCTCTGCTCCTTCCGGGGCATCGCCACCCACACTGCCCTGGGACTGCTCGCCGAGATCGGCGACTTCCGCCGCTTCGCCCACCCGCGCGAGCTGATGAGCTACCTGGGGCTGGTGCCGAGCGAGTACTCCTCGGGCGACCAGCAGCACCGCGGCCACATCACCAAGACCGGCAACCGTCACGCCCGGCGCCTGCTGGTCGAGGCCGCCTGGCACTACCAGCACCGCCCCCGCCTCTCCAAGCGGATCACCGCCGCACGCGAGCACGTCCCGCCCCAGGTCTTCGCCCGCGCTTGGCAGGCGCAGCTGCGCCTGCACCATCGCCACCATGCGCTCACCGCCCACGGCAAGCGAGCGACCGTCGCCAACGTCGCCGTCGCCCGCGAGCTCTGCGGCTTCGTCTGGGCGGCGATGATCGATCAGCCGCTGCGAGAGGAGGGTGCCGCTGCCTGAAGATCCGACACCGCTGGGGTGGGGCGGCCGGCGCCGATCCACCGGAGGAACCTCGATTACTTCTATGCGATCCCGACTCGCGAATCTAGTGCGAGGCAGCTCACGACCGGACACTGTCCTGCGGTTCCGACCCGCGCATCTCAGAGTGACCAGTTGTCGTTGCCATCGCGCCGGCCGCCCGACCCCAGCAAGAGGATCACCGCCATGAGCCTTTACCTGCAGAGACATCAACCGCCCCTTGACACGGGCGTCCATCTCAGTAGAAATCCCAAAAACCGGCGGATTTGCAGCGACCTTTGTGGCTATGACCCGAGGCTGCCTGGATCGATATATGAACGGATACGCAGCGATATGAAAGGAGTCAGGCACTTCTGGCGAGAAGTGCCTGAAATCCCGGAGAGCGGTTCAAGCGCCCGGCAGAGCTAGGAGCCGCCGCCCCTGCTAGGAGAGGCGGCGGCGGATGGCACGGCGCAGATAGGTGAGCCGCGAGCGGGGCAGCGGTGCGAGCGTTGGGGGCCTCTGTTCGCCTCCCGGACCCGGCATGGCAGGGGTGCCGTCGCCGGGAGGCGTGGTGCCGACCCTGGTGACGTCGGCGACCCATGCGATCGCTTCGCCGGGCTTTGAGCGCAGCCCGGCGATGATG
Organism: uncultured Actinomycetes bacterium; assembly: GCA_963800355.1. Classification (GTDB taxonomy): domain Bacteria; phylum Actinomycetota; class Thermoleophilia; order Solirubrobacterales; family 70-9; genus VAYN01. Next base: position 284,171 of record CAWDAP010000004.1, read on the forward strand.
ATCTCCCCGTAAGAGCGCTTCTCTCCCTTGGGGACGAATTCGCCGGCCTCGCGCCAAAACAGCCAACGAAGGCCGAAGCGCAAAGATGCCGAGGCCGAGTGCCAGGTCTGCTGTCGGGCGAGGTGCAAGACGACGCTGAAGGCGAAGGTCGGCAGGCTGATTGCGACCAAGCCCGCGAGCGAGCCGATCGGGTGGTCCTCGATCCGCCCCAAGTGGGAAAGCCCAAGGCAGACCACCGCAAGCCAGCCGAGCCGGATTGCCAGACGGGTGGCGCCGAGACCGTGGTAGACGTCGGCGAGGTCGCTGTACTCCTTCTTCAGCTCGCCGCTGCCGGGGATTTCGGCGGCCACGTCGACAATCGTTCGCAAGACGTCCCAGTTGTCGTGCCAGCGCTCCGAGTAGGCCCTGCCGAGATCGGCGTCGGGATCGGCGTCTAGAACCTGCGCTTTCCACTCCTCCCGCAGTTCGGCAAGCCGGATCCAGTGCTGGAACTTGCGCCATGGGTGGCGCAGGAGCGAGCCGGGGTCGGGGACGCGCTGGTGGGCTTTCGAGACGTCGAGCTTGACATCGAAGATCGTGCCGAGTGCGCTCACCTGCTCGCTCTGCAGGCGATGCAGGACGTGGTAGCCGCGGTCGACCCGCACCAAGCGCCCGCGCCAGGCGAACGGCCAGGGGCGGATCAAGGGGCCGTGGATCGCGTAGTAGATCTGGTAGACGAGAAAGCCGATCGGAATCGTCGCCAGGATCGCCACCAAGGCACCGACGCTTTCGCGCACCGTCGCGGTGGAGTCGAGGATCGGGGCGCCCTGGCAGAGCCGGTAGGCCTCATAGCAGACGACTCCCCAGATGATCAGCAGGGAGCCAGGGATGCCGAGCCTGATCAGCTGCTTGCCGGCCATCTCAGCGAAGGGGCGGCGGCGAGTCATCGCCGCGCGCCAGCTGCGCGCGGCAGCGACAGTCGAGGTCAGGCAGCCCCTGCCCGGACTCAAAGGCGTCGCCGAGGAGACCATCGACGATCCAGCCCGAAGGCAGCTCCTCCTCCTCGCCGGCCAGCAGGCCGAGCAGGGTGCAGGCGCCCATCCCCGAGCCCATAACGGTGAGCGCCGCAACGCTCGGCACCGGCGCCCCGATCGAATTGGCAAGGTAGCCCTCGCGCTGCAGCGCCCGGCGCTCGGTGGCCGGCAGGTTCTCGGCTCGGATCGCGTCGGGATCGAGCAACCCTCGGCACCACAGGCAGGGACGCTCGGGGGTGAGCAGGCGGACCTCGGCAACAAGCCCGGCGAGGGCACCATCGGCCCGGTTGCCAACGCGGACGCCGAGGTCCAGAACGGGCAGCAGGTAGGTGCTCGGCAGGTCGTTGAGGACGGCTCTGCTGGCGTGAGTGTCGGTCGCCCCGAAGACGAGGTCGACGTCCAACAGGTGGCGGAAGGCGGCCTCACGGGTCACGTCTCCGACGACGGCTGCCACCTCGGTCCCGAGCCCAAGGCCGCGCAGGTGGGCGGCGACCACCTCCGCCTTCGGCGCCGGCGAGGCCCCGACCACATCAGAGCGCCCAGTGCCAAAGACGCGGCGCGCGTTTGACTCGGTGTCGAGCACGTCGTCGTCGAGGAGGATCAACTTGGCGACGCCCATTCGCACCAGCTGCTCGGCGAGCGGCGAGCCCAGGCCGCCGGTACCTACGACCGCGACGCTGAGCGAGCGCAGCCGCTCGTGCGCGGCCCCCAAGGCGTCGCGCTGGCGGGAGTCGAGCGCCTCCTCGTCTCTGCTTCGGGCCGGCGGCGGGGAGAGGAAGCGAAGCCCCTGCCCCACCGAGGCGATGCTGCGGATCGGCTTGAGCTCCGCGCTGCCCACCAAGGCCCCACCCCAGCCGACCTCATGAACCACCGCGGCGGCAAAGGGTCCTTCGAGCAGCGGGCAGATGGTGGCCGCGAGATCGCGCAGGGAGCTAACGTCGATCGGGCTGAAGCCGATTGGGTGCCCGGCGTCGGGGTGGGAGTGGACGAAGAGAAGACCGCAGCCCGCCGACGCGGCGGCGCTGATCATTGCCGAGAGGTGGCGGGCCGAGGGTCGAAGCTCCCCCGGCCCCTGCCGCTCCCAGGCCCCCGGCGGGCTCGGCAGCATCTCGCCGGCGAGCAGGCGTTGCCCTTCGGCACCGCGCCCCTCGCGCAGGAGAAAGAAGGCGCCCTCCTCATGCGGCGCGGCGGCAGCGAGCCGGCGCTCGAGCAGGACGACGTCGGCCTCCTGCAGAGCGAGGTTCAGCGGAGCCGGGGCGCTCATGCTGCCACCTGCGAGTCTGGCTCGATCGCAAAGCGGGCCTCCATCAGCGCGAAGTGGTCTAGCAGCGGGTTTCCGGTCGTCCGCCAGGCGCCCTGCCGGTGCCAGGAGAAGCGCCTCCAGCGGCGGCCGTTGACGTAGGTTTCGACCGAATCGCCGCCCTGGGGAACGGCACCTTCGGCACGCAGGAGCTCCTCCTCGACCCAGAACATGTCCATTGCCGAAAGCGGATACTGGTGGTCGGTCATGAACATCACGTCGGTGTGGGTGAGGTTGTAGGCGCCGGGGGGCAGTGGCACCTTGTCGAGCAGGACGTAGAGCCGCCCCTCGGCCTCGACGACGCGGCCGCCGATGCCGAGCTCAGATGTCAGCTCGTCGAGGTGGCGGGCAATCAGGGCGATCGCGCTCATCGGCTGCCGAAGGTCCGGTTGCCGGGGAGGACGCGGAAGCGCTGGCCCTCGCGCAGCTCGAGGACCGTCTCGCCCTTAACGAGCTCGCCGCCCGTCGGGTCACCCTCGCCCTGGAGCTGCAGTAGGTCCCATTCAGAGCCCTCGAAGCCAGCTTCTGCGAGGAGTTCGCCTCCGGTCATCTGCTCGCGGCTCAACTCGATCTTTTTGCGATTTACGAAAACGTGGAGCTTGACGGCGTGGTGAGTGGTCATGCCCTTCCTTCCTGCCAGGGTGGATACTTGAATCAAGCTGTTCAAGTATGGCAGGTACGCTGGCTCCCTGTCAAGGCAAACCTTTCGGGCGCTCTAGGCCAGCGCCGCTTTGGCGGGGCAGGCGGAGGCTTGGGCGAGCTTGGGGTCGGGGACCCGGTAGAGGTGGCGCACCCCGCGCTCGGCCTCGGGATCGGGCTGGCGTTCGGCGGCGCCGCGCTCGAGCAGCCTTTTCAGCCGCTGGGTGGCAGTGTCGGGCTGGATTTCCAGCTTCTCGGCAAGCTCGGGGGCGGTGAAGAAGGGCTTCAGGCGCTGGGCCTCCTGCAGGGTGCGGACGAGGTCGGGCCGCTCGGCCCCCAGCAGGTCGAGCTTTCGGCCGTGCACGTAAGGGATCCCCCGCTTGGCGCGGGCGGCTACGTAGGTCAGCGTCTCGGCCAAGTCCTCGTTCAGGTTGGCGGCGAGGACGATGCGCCCGGCGCCGTGGGTGGCGAGGATCAGGGAGCCGACCTCGTTCCAGAGTTCCTGCAAGAAGGGTGGCGTCGCCGCCTCGACCCCGTTGAAGTCGAGGATGATGTCGCCCTGCTTACCGGCGACCCGGCGAAAAGAGCCTGCCGCGCGTCTGCCGGCCTCCCGCGTTGCGAGGAAGCGGCCCTCGTCGCGCATGTAGATGTGGACGGGGGCGGGGGACTCAGCTTTGTTGGTCATCGACTCCTCGGTCTCGTCACTGTTCCATGTACTACTTGAATTCCCTCATTCAAGACAATAAACACAGATACGGCTCCTTGGAAGTGCCAGATCAGGCCGGAAGTTCGATTGCAATACAAAAGCCCTGCACGTTGGGGCCCTCGACACTCGTCCAGCTCTTGCCCTGACAGCGCAAGCGACCGCTGCCCGCGGCGACCGAAACCTCCAGCGGCAGCGAGCGGCGCCGGGCGTGGTCGGCCATCAACGCCAGCGGGGCCTCCTCATCGTCGCTGTGGAGGATCGTTTCCTTGAGCCGCTTCCCGTCGCGGGGATCGGGTGTCTCATTGGGGTCGATGACGACGAGCTGGACCACATTCGTGTCCTCGAGATAAAGCGAGCAAGCGACCGGGGGCAGCTGCTCTGCGCCAGTGTGAGCGAGAGCTTCCTCGATCAACTCGGGCAGGTGCTTTGCCGCGAAGCGGGCGCGCTTGGGAACCCCGATCGCGTGGCCGCGCTCGAAGATCCTCTCCGCCGCCCTTGTCGCCGCCTCCACGCTTCGTAGAGGGCCGGCCTCCAGTAGCACGCACGGCGGCAGCTCCTCGGCGGCGTGCTCGGTGTCCTGGGGGTGCACGAGGTGCTGGGAGCAGGTCTCCCGCAGGGCGCCGTGGATAACCGCCCGGGCGTGATCGTCGCTTGGCAGGCTGAAGGTCACCCGCCGCTGGTGGTGGCGCCCATAGGTCTCGATCATGGCGCTGATCGCCGCTACCCCCCAGGCGTCGACCTCGACCAGCGGCTCGCCGAAAATGATTGATCCGCCGTCGGGACTCTCGGCGCTTGAAATCAGCCGCAGAGCATCTTCGCCTCGCAGTTCGGGGGGAAGGGTTATGTGAAAGCCCATCTCGATCCTCGCTCCCGTGCAGGGTCGACGGTGAAACCGTGTTCGCCTCCCCTGTCTCGGAAAGCCGGGCTTCCGATCAAAGGCAACACGCTAGGCCGGGGTTTGCCTAACCAACAACTGAGAGGTGCAGTTTATCTAAGGGAGCGGTAGCGGTACGGCGGGATGTTTGATGACCCCTTCAGCGGAAGCATCCGGGCCATCTCGGTCTATGCAGCAGCCTGGCTGTTATCGAGCGTTGGAATTGAGCGGCAGCGCTATCACCGTCGTCGTGCATGGATCCTGCGAGAGCACCGCAGCAAACTCACTGGCCGCCATGCGACGTCGTATCTCGCGGACATGGCGCGCGTCGTCGAAGAGGTGCGTGTAGACGTCGAGGGTGATCGTGATCCTCGCGTGGCCGAGGATCCGGCTGACCTGGGCGACATCGAGGCCGAGGTCGACGATCAGGTGACTGGCGAAGGTGTGACGCAGGTCGTGGAAGCGCAGCGGAGGCCAGCTGTCTCCGTTCAACTGCGCGGCATTGGCCGCGCGGCGTAGTACCCGTTGGGCGACGTTGCGGTGGCCGTGAGGGGTGCCGCGGCCGGTGGCGAAGACCCAGTCCTGCGGAGCTGCGAATCGTGTTGCCTGCTTGTGTGCGGAGAGCAGGTGGGCGAGCTGCTCGACCAGTGGCACCTCGCGCACCGAGGCGGGTGTCTTCGGTGCCACCCGCTGCGCCGGTTCGCCGCGATGGGCGCGGGAGAGCTGCGCGCGGACCCGGATCAGGCCGCCGGTGAAGTCGACGTCTTCCCCGATCAGCCCGAGGAGCTCGGAGATCCGCAGGCCGCTGAAGAGGGCGGTGGCGATCAGCAGGCGCCCGCCCGGTGGGGAGGCGGCGAGCAGGCGCTCGATCTCCGCTCGCCCCAGCACCCGTTGGCGCCGCCGCCGGTGGCGCGGGCGCTCTTGGGGCTCCAGCAGCTCGATCGGATCGACGGTGATCCAGCCGCGGCGGCGGGCGAAGCGCAGGACGCTCTGCAGCGTGGCGAGGGCGTTGGCGGTGGTCTTCGGCGAGCGCCCGGCGGCGCGGAGCTCGCCGATCACCTCGGCGACGTCCTCGACCCCGAGTGATCCGATCCGCCGGTGGCCGAGGCGGGGCAGGATGTCGTGGTCGAGGTGGAAGCGGTGGGCTTCGTATGTACGGGGGTGGCGTTCTCCGGCCGCCACCATCGCCTCGAAGCGCGCGCTCCAGCGCGCCGCGACAGTGTCGAGGCGCAGGCGCGGCGAGGCCGGCACCCGGCCCGCCTCCAGGGCCGCGATCAGCTCGGCGCGGGCGCGGCGGGCCTCGTCGAGGTCGCCGCCTGTGGTGCGGAAGTGAAGCCGCCCGGCCCGGCGGGCGCAGACCGCGTACTTGCCGTTCGGCTGGCGGTAGATGCCGCGCTCGACGCGGGTGCGGCCCGCCTGCGTCGGAGCCGCCATCGGGACCTCCGAAGTTGACCTACCGTTGACTTCTCCCCTTAGCCTGACGGCGGCGACCTGGGGCGTCAAGGGAAATATGCGCCAATGCAGCGGCTTTGCATGGAGCTAGGCGGATTCGAACCGCCGACCTCCTGGGTGCGATCCAGGCGCTCTGCCAGCTGAGCTATAGCCCCGGAAACAGGGGGCCGGGCGGCTGGTTCGCCGCCTCGGCACCCGCTGCGTGGTCTGGTCATTCTACCGGGCATGCGCCTGGTGGTCACCCGGCCATTGCTATATCCGCCGCTCGAAGTGCGCGGAACCCTCCTGGCTCGTCTAGCGCCGGAAGGGGTCGATGTAGAGATCGTCGACCTGCCAGCTGCCATTTGACCCGATCGGGGTGAAGTGGATTTCGATCGCACTCGGGATCAGCGTTCCGATCACGGTCGAGAGGGTGAGCACCGTCGACTGCGGGTCGGTCGGCTCCCAGCTCGGGCCGCCGGTGACGGTGCCGACGGTCTGGGTGCGGAGCAGGCCGAGCAGCCGGTAGGTCGCGGTGACCTGCAGCTTCGAGCTCGGGTCACCGGTATTGCGAGCCACCATGCGGAAGGTCGGCGTGCCGATTTCCATGCAGACCGGGGGGCTGACGGCGGAGCTGCCGGCGGGGAGGGACAGCGACTTCGAGTCCGCGGCGCCGTTGAGGTGGTAGCTCTCGTTGCCTTCCACCACGGCAGCGCCGTGGCTCAGATGCCAGCCGGAGCCGCCGCCCTCGAAGCCGCCGTCGGGGGCGAGCACGTAGTCGTGCTGATCTCCCCAGGGACTGAACACGGCTTCGGCTCCGGAGTACGAACATGCCTTGGACGAGCCGGCAAAGACCGCCAGGGCCAGCAGCGCGGCCGTCAGCAGGGCGGCGAACCTGTTGCGATTCGAGCCGAGGATCGCGTGGGACGTGAATGCCATTTCGGGAAAACCTCCTTGTCGCAGGCCAAAAAGCCTGGTCGTTAAACCAAGCTGGCAGCCGAGCCGCCTCGAACCCAAGCTCGAGGTCTCCAGCTTTGCGTCCCCGCCTCGCGACAGGTTTGCCCTTATGCAGCTGACTTATGTGTGCAGCGCGTAGGTGATCGGCTCCGATCTCGTCACCTTGAGGCAGTTCATACAAACGGCTACCGAAAACTTTGCTTACGGTGCCTGCGACGCTGCGGTTGGGCTTGCGGGGCTCATCCCCTCGCGTCATCCGCCGATGACAAGCGCGGTCGGCGACAACGGCCGCATCGAAATGGCACTCGTCTCGCAGATACAGGACGTCGAGCACCTCTTCGCCCGCGGTCGTGAGCGGGTGCAGCTTCGCGCGCGGGGAGTTGAGCGGCGGGTCGAGGCGTCTCTCGCCCTCGGATTCCTCCTCGTCGCCCTGGCCATGGCCCTGCTGCTGCCCGTCGCCCGGGCGCTGGACGTCTCCGCCCTGGCGATCCTGGTGGCGGCTTACGTCGTCTGCAGCCGGGCGAAATTCGACATCGCCGACGGCCACACGGTCCCGACCGAGCTGGTCCTGGTGCCGATGCTCTTCCTGCTGCCGACCGCGATCGTGCCCCTGATCGTCGCCTTCAGCGAGTTGCTGGGCCGCGGGTACGACTATGCGACCGGCAGGACCAGCGTCCACCGCGCCTTCCACACCCTCGGCGACTGCTGGCATGCGGTCGGCCCGGCGCTGGTGTTGATCGCGGCGGGCGCCCAGGTCTTCTCCTGGGGCGCGTGGCCGATCTACCTGGTTGCGCTGCTGGTCCAGTTCGCCTTCGACTTCGTCGCCACCGCGATCCGCGAGCGCCTGGTCGACGGCATCTCGGTCCGAACCCTCAGCGGGCTCGTCGCCCCGGTTTACGGGCTGGACGGGGCGCTGGCTCCGATCGGGCTGCTGGTCGCCTTCGCCGGGACCCAGGCCAGTCCGGCGGCGGTGCTGTTGATCCTGCCGCTGGCAACGGTGCTCGCCGTCCTCTCGCGCGAGCGGAGCGCCCGCGTCGACCAGGCGATCGAGTTGAGCAGCGCCTATAGAGGGACGGCGATGCTGCTGGGCGACGTGGTCGAGGCCGACGATGCCTACACGGGCAGCCATAGCCGTGGCGTCGTCGAGCTCGCTCTGGCTGTCTCCGATCAGCTCGGGCTCGACCACCGGCAGCGCCGCAACGTCGAGTTCGCGGCCCTGCTTCACGACGTCGGCAAGATCGCCGTGCCGAAGGAGATCATCAACAAGGCGGGGCCGCTCGACGCGGAGGAGTGGCAGGTCATGTACCGGCACACGATCCAGGGCGAGGAGATGTTGAACCGGGTCGGCGGCGTGCTCTCGGAGGTCGGCCGCATCGTCCGCTCCTCGCACGAGCATTTCGACGGCAGCGGCTATCCCGACGGTCTGCGGGGGGAGGAGATCCCGATCGAGGCTCGCATCGTCGCCTGCTGCGACGCCTTCAGCGCCATGACCACCACACGGTCGTACCGCAAGGCGATGCCGCCCGAGGCGGCGCTGGCCGAGGTGCTGGCCTGCGCGGGCACCCAGTTCGATCCCAAGGTCGCAGAAAGCCTCGCTGTGGTGTCGGCGGCCGACGGCGGAGCCCGAGCGCTGAGGCCGGAGCTGACGACGGCGTGACCCTGCCGGAGGCGATGGGAAGTTGGTCCCATTGCCTCGCAAGCGACAGGATAACCCCATAGAGTTTGGGAGCCTCCTCCTGGGACAGGCAGCATGAGCATCCTCGACGACGCAATCCGAGAGCATCTGGAGCTGAAGCGCGCCCATGGCGCGGATGAGGCCGAGGTCAAAAAGCTCGAGGACGAAGCCTTCGGGCCGCCTGGGCGGCCAGAGGAGACGGACCCGTTCGCCGAGGCGCCGACGCAGTTCATGACGACCGAGGCGCTTGAGGCCGCCGAGCCCGCCGAGGAGGGCGATGGCCCCCGCCGGATCAACGTCGCCGACCTGCAGGAGCCGCCCCCGCCCGAGACGGCGGAGCAGCGCGAGGAGTCGCGGGTCGAGGCCGTGCCGAGCGTCGAGCCGGAGGGCGACGCGCCGCCGCTGGCGCCCGCCGAGGACTTGGCCCAAGCCGCCCCGCCGGCCGAGGAGCAGACGGCGATGGAGCACGAGATCGTCACGGAGCCGGCCGAGCCCGCCTCCGCGCCGGAGCCCGACGAGGAGCGCCGGGCGATCGCCGAGCAGCCGACCGAGCTCTTCGACGTCGAGGCCGAGATGGGCGGCGAAGCCGCCCCGGCCGAGGCGCCCAGCCCCTCCGACGAGCAGATCGTCGAGGCCGAGCGCGAGGAGCCGCGGCTCGTCCCCGCCGCCGACGACGATGAGGACGAAGAGGACGAGGAGTTCTGGAGCGAGCAGCGCCTCTCCGACGAGCTCGACCAGGCGCTCGAGTCGCCGCTGACCGAGGAGCACGAGCTGCCGCCGCCGACCGAGAAGCACGAGGCGCCCAAGGGCGGGACCGACCCGGCCGCCCTCTACGAGGACGCCGATACCGAGGGTGAGGACTCCGACGAGCACGAGGCGGCGCAGGCCGACTTCGACCCCGACACGGGCCACGAGGACGTGCTCGAAGACACTCCCGAGTTCCTCGAGGAGTCCCCGGAGGACGACGAGCTCTGGTTCGAGCAGAAGCCTCCGAAGGACTTCGACTTCGACGACTGATCAGTGGAGCCAGCCGGGATCGAACCGGCGACCTCCTGCTTGCAAAGCAGGCGCTCTTCCAGCTGAGCTATGGCCCCTCGCGGCAGATTGTAGGCCGCTGCGCCTGGTGACCTGAGTCGTTAGGCGATCAGCGACTCGGCGCGCTTGCCCTCGGGCAGGTTCTGGTCGGCGTGGTAGCTCGAGCGGACCAGCGGGCCGGCGGCGACGGACTCGAAGCCGAGATCGTAGGCGGCCCGCTCCAGCGCCGCGAACTCGTCGGGGTGCCAGTAGCGGACGACCGGGAGGTGGTTCTCGGTCGGGCGCAGGTACTGGCCGACGGTGAGGACCTGGACGCGGTGCTCGCGCAGGAGGCCGAAGGTCTCGACCATCTCCTCGAAGGACTCGCCGAGGCCGACCATCAGGCCCGACTTGGTGACGACCTCGTCCCCGCCCATCTCCTTCGCCATCTTCAGGACCCGGGCCGAGCGCAGGAACTGGGAGCCGCGGCGCGCGACGGGGTAGAGCCGCGGCACCGTCTCGACGTTGTGGTTGAAGACGTCGGGGCGCTCGTGGATCACCTTCGCCAGCGGCATCTCCTGGCCGCGGAAGTCGGGGGTGAGGATCTCGACCTTGCACTCCGGCGCCAGCATCCGGATCGAGCGGACGACGCCGACGAAGGCGCTCGCCCCGTAGTCGGGCAGGTCGTCGCGGTCGACCGAGGTGACGACCGCGTGCCGCAGCCCCATCGCCTTCACCTGGTTGGCGACGCGCAGCGGCTCCAGCGGGTCGTTCCAGCTCGGCTTGCCGGTCTGCACGTTGCAGAAGCCGCAGCGCCGCGTGCAGACGTCTCCGAGGATCATGAAGGTCGCGGTGCCGCGCTCCCAGCACTCGCCGACGTTCGGGCAGTTCGCCTCCTCGCAGACCGTGTGGAGGTTGTCGGCGCCGATCTTCGCCTTCAGCCGCCGGTAGTTCGGCCCGCCCGGCGCCGGCACCTTCAGCCACGGCGGCTTGCGGGCGCGGTGGAAGGGAACGGTTCCCTCGGCCTCGGCGGCGGTCCCGCCCGGCTTGGCGCGGGAGCGGGTGACGTGGATGCGCTCGGCGGTCTCGCTCATCGACTCGACTGAGCGTAGCGCCCGCGGCATCTGGCAGATGGGAGGCGCTTTTTCCGCACCGCTGGTTTGGAAAGGCGACTGACTACGAGCGTGCCGGCTCGTCACCTCGGCGGCAGACCTTCCAGCTCGGCGGCGACCGGCTCGCGCTCGAGCACCCGCCCGTAGGCGGCGACGAGCGTCGCCGCGAACGCCTCGAGGTCCTGCTCGGCCCCGAGCTCGCGCGCCAGCGAGGTCATCGCCACCCCCTCGATCCCGCAGGGCACGATCCACTCGAACGGCTGCAGGTCGTTGTTGACGTTGATCGCCAGCCCGTGCGTCGTCACCCCGTGCGACACATGCAACCCGATCGACCCGATCTTCCGCGCCGACGGGCCGACAAGCCCACCGCCGTCTGCCGACGGGCCGATATGTCCAAGCGGCTCAGTCAGATCGGCCCGTCGGCCCGGGGGGTTTGACGTTTCGGCCCGTCGGCCGACCCAGACGCCGGTCAGTCCCTCGATCGTCCGGGCCCGCACGCCGGCCTCGCCCAGAGCCTCGATCATCACCCGCTCCAGGCCGCGCACGTACGCATGCACGTCGTCCCCGTGGCCGCGCAGGTCGACGATCGGATAGGCGACGAGTTGCCCGGGCCCGTGGTAGGTGACGAGGCCGCCGCGGTCGGTGCCGCGCACCTCGATCCCCTGCGCTTCGTACCACTCGACCCCCATCGGCAGCTCGCCCGGCTGCGAGCGACGGCCGCGCGTGTAGACCGGCGGGTGCTGGAGCAGCAGCAGCGTGTCGGGGATCTCGCCGCGCCGGCGCCGCCCCGCGACCTCCTCCTGCAGCTGCCGCGCCTCCTCGTAGGGGACGAGGCCGCAGCGGGCGACACGGATCTCGGCGGTCATTTACCAATCGTTGCAGGAGGCACCCGTATCCTTTGGCCGCCCCTCCCCATGGTCCAGTCCAAGGCACTACGTCCCGAATGGCTGCCGGCCGTAGCGCTGAGCTCGCTGCTGGCGCTGGCGCTGCTGATCTGGAGCCCGCCCGTCGGCGACCTCGCCGCGCAGGTATTCCGCACCGAGCTCTTCCGCCAGGCCGGCCTGGCGATCTGGAACGGCAGCTGGTACGGCGGCCACTACACCCTCACCTACAGCCTGCTCTCGCCGCCGCTGGCGGCGCTGCTGGGGCCGCAGGTGGTGGGGATGCTCGCCGTCGTCGCCTCCTCGTACCTCTTCGACCGCCTGGTCCGCGACCGCTGGGGCGCCGAGGCGCGCTGGGCGACGCTGTGGTTCGCGGTCGGCGTCGTCACCCTGCTCGCCGACGGGCAGATCACCTTCGCCCTCGGCGTCGCCTTCGGGCTCGCGAGCCTGCGCTTCCTGCAGCTCGGCCGCCGCGCCCCGGCGCTGCTCGCCGCCGCCGCGACCCCGCTCGCGAGCCCGGTCGCCGGCGCCTTCCTCGCCGGCGTCGTCCTCGCCGGCGCGATCGAGCCGGGCCGCCGCCCCAGCCGGCTCGCCCTCGGCGCCGGCGCCCTGGCGCTCGTCCTCACCGTCGCTCCCACCCTCGCCTTCCCCGAAGCCGGCGAATTCCCCTTCGTCTTCTCCTCCTACGTAGCGATCCCGGCCTGGTCGCTCGGGGCGCTGGCCCTCACCCACGGCCTCCGCGACGAGGAGCGGCAGCTGCGGCGGGTGATCCTCGGCTACGCCCTCGCGGCGACCGCGCTCTGGCTGCTGCCCAACGCGATGGGCGGCAACGCGGTCCGCCTCGGCGCCCTCTTCGGCGGCCCGGTCCTGGCCGCGGTTCTGCTCTCGCGGCGGCCGCGCCCCGCGATGCCCGCCTGGGCCTTCGTCACCGTCCTCAGCCTGGCGATGGCCGGCAGCCTCTACTGGCAGTTCGACGCCAGCGTCGCCCAGATCGCCCGCTCCGTCGACGACCCCTCGACCGCCGAGGCCTACTTCCAGCCCGCGGCTCGCTGGCTGCGCGCACACGACGCCGAAGGGATGCGGATCGAGGTGCCGCCGACCGCCAACCACTGGGAGTCCGCCTACCTGGCGCCCAAGTTCGAGCTTGCCCGCGGCTGGCTGCGCCAGCTCGACACCACCCGCGACGACCTCTTCTACGACAACACTGAGCTGACGCCGGCGGCCTACGGCGCCTGGCTGCGCGAGAACGCGATCTCCTACGTCGCCCTCCCCGACGCCCCGCTCGACTACTCCTCCGAAGCCGAGAAGCGGCTGATTCTCAGCGGACCCTCCTACCTGACCCTGCGCTTCCGCTCGGCGCACTGGCGCATCTACAAAGTCCGCGATCCCAAGCCGCTCGTCGCCCCGCTCGGCGACGCCGCCGCCGAAACCCTCTGGTTCGGCCGCCAGGGCTTCGCCCTCGACGTCGAGCGCCCCGGCGAATTCCTCGTCCGCGTCAACTTCACCCCCTACTGGTCGATCGCCCGCGGCAGCGGCTGCATCCTCCGCCACGGCGACTGGACCGTCGCCCGCGCCTCCCACCCCGGCGTCCTCCGAGTCGCCGCCGACTTCAGCGTCGGCCGCGCCTGGAACGCGGTGACGGGAGCTAAGAAGACCTGCTGAGAAAACAGCTGCGAGGAAGTCGCAGCCCCGGCGACCCGGCGTGTCGCAAGGGGAGCGGATGACCCTTCCAAAACACTCAAGCGAGCGAAGCGAGCGTTTTGGAAGGGTCATCCGCTCCCCCTATGCGCCCTCCAGAGTCGCCAGCGCCGCGCTGACGACATGCTCCTCGTGCGGGATCGCCGCCTGCTCCAGCCGTTTCGAGTAGGGCATCGGCACGTCGGCGCCGGTGACCCGCTGGACGGGGGCGTCGAGGTGGTCGAAGGCCTGCTCGGTGATCAGGGCCGCGAGGTTGGCGCCGATGCCGCCGTGCGGCCAGCCCTCCTCGACGATCACCGCGCGGTTGGTCTTGCGGACCGAGGCGAGGATCGTGTCGAGGTCGAGCGGCCGCAGGGTGCGGGGGTCGATCACCTCGGCGCCGACGCCATACTCGCTCGCCAGCGTCTCCGCTGCCCGCTCGACCACCTGCGCCATCTTCAGCACCCCGACGATCGTCACGTCCTCGCCCTCGCGCCGCACCGCCGCTTCGCCGAAGCGCAGCGGCTCGCCCTCGCCATCGGGCACCTCGCCGCGCGTGCCGTAGAGGCTCTCGTGCTCGATGAAAACGACCGGGTTGGGGTCGCGGATCGCCGCCTTCAGCAGCGCCTTGCCGTCGGCCGGGGTCGAGGGGCAGGCGACGAGCAGGCCGGGCACCTGCAGGAAGAGCGCCTCGAAGCTGTGGGAGTGGGTGGGGCCGAGCTGGTGGCCGCCGCCGCCCGGCATCCGGATCGTCAGCGGCACCCGGGCCTGGCCGTTGAACATGTAGGGGATCGCGGCGGCGTGGTTGACGATCTGGTCGAGCGCCAGCAGGCTGAAGTTGACCGTCATCAGCTCGACGATCGGCCGCAGGCCGTTCATCGCCGCGCCGACGCCGAGCCCGACGATCGTGTTCTCGGAGATCGGCGTGTCGCGCACCCGCCGCTCGCCGAACTCGTCGAGCAGGCCTTCGGTCACCTTGAAGGCGCCCTGGAAGACGGCGACGTCCTCGCCCATCACGAAGACCGACTTGTCGGCGCGCATCTCCTCCGCCATCGCGTCGCGCAGCGCTTCGCGCATCCGCAGCTGCGCCATCAGTCCTCGCGCTCCTCGTTGATCGCCGGCTCGGGAGCTTCGCCTGCACCGTCCTGCGCGTCGTCCCCGTCCTGCGTTTCGTCCAGATCCTCCGCGTCCTCCCGGACCGCATCGCCCCCCTCGGCGCTCTCGTACTCGGCGGCGATCCGCGGCTCGACCCCCTCCTGGGCGTCGCCGTGGGTCGCCGGGTTGGGCCGCTCGCCGCTCGGCTGCGCCGCGTAGGCGGCGCCGGCCTCGGCCAGCTCGCGCGCGGCGGCCGGCATCCGCGCCTCGTGCTCGCCGCGATGCGGCTCGGGGCTGCGCTCGTCGACGGCGTACCAGCCGCCGGGGTCGGTGTGGGCGTAGAGCCGTTCGTACATCGTGTCGAGCGGCGGCTCCGGCGAGGCCTCGGCGAACTCGACCGCGGCCAGGACCTGCTCCTCGGCGGCCTCGCGGACCTGCCGCACCTCGCGCTCCCCCAGCACGCCAGCCTCGACGCAGCGCCGGGCGAAGGTCTCGATCGGGTCTTTGCGCTGCCACTCCTCGACCTCCTCGCGCTCGCGGTAGACCTCGGGGTCGGCGGCGGAGTGGCCGCGGTAGCGGTAGGTGAAGGCCTCCAGCAGGGTCGGCCGCGATTCCTCCCGCGCCTGCCGGATCCCCTCGGCGACCCACTCCCGCACCGCGACCACGTCCATCCCGTCGACCCGCGCCCCCGGGATCCCGTAGCCCTCGGCCTTCTTCGAGAGGTCGGTCTGGGCCGAGTGCCGCTCGACCGCCGTCCCCATCCCGTAGAGGTTGTTCTCGACCAGGAAGAGGACCGGCAGCTGCCACAGCGCCGCCAGGTTCATCGTCTCGCCGAAGTTGCCGGTGTTGGAGGCGCCGTCGCCGAACATGCAGACGGTGACCGCGTCTTCGCCCTTGTACTGGGAGGCGAGGCCGATGCCGGCGGCGATCGGCAGGTTGCCGCCGACGATGCCGTAGCCGCCCATGAACCGCTTCTCGGCGTCGAAGATGTGCATCGAGCCGCCGCGGCCGCCGCTGGTCCCGTCTACCCGGCCGAACAGCTCCGCCATCACCCGCTTCGGGTCGGTGCCGCGGGCGATCGCGTGCCCGTGGGTGCGGTAGGTGCCGACGAGGAAGTCTTCGTCGCGCATCACCGAGGCGGTGCCGACGATCGTCGCCTCCTCGCCGATCGCCAGGTGCAGGAAGCCGCCGGCTTTGGCCCGCTGGTACTGGCGCCCCGCCTCCTCCTCGAAGCGGCGGATCAGCGCCATCCGCGCGAGTAGCTCATAACAGGTGGCGGCGTCAGGCAGCTCGGCCATCGAGTTCACATTAGATGACAGCCGGGTGTGACCAGGCGCCTTTCCCAACCAGCGGTTCGGAAAAGCGCCTATGCGGCCCGCGCCGCCGCGTCGACCGCGTCCTCGAGGCGGTCGTCGCCCCAGAAGACCTCGGTGCCGACGACCACCGCGGGGACGCCTTCGACGCCGAGGTCGCCGGCCTCGTCGGTCGCCTCGCGCAGCGCCCGCTTCACGACCTGGGTTTCGACTGCCTTCAGCAGCGAGCGCGGGTGCAGCTCGCAGGCGGCGCCGGCGATCGTCACGCTGTCGACTTCGGTGAGGTCGCGGCCGGCGGCGAAGGCCTGGCGGAAGGCGGCGAGGGAGAAGGAGATCGTGCGCCCGGTCTGCTTGGCGAAGGTCGCCGCCCGCATCGCGACGAGCGTGTTCCCCGGCCACGGCTTCGGCCAGGCGAGCGGCGGCAGCCCGTAGCGGGCCGCGCGCTCTTCGATCTCGGCCATCCCTTCCGCCCGCGCCTCGGTGTCCGCCCACGACCCCCGCTCGAAGCGCCGGAACAGCCCTCCCAGCAGGATCGGCTGCCACTCCGGCTGCTCCAGCCCCGCTTCGGTGAACAGCCCGCTGATCCGCTCGGCCGAGAGATAGGCGTACGGGGAGCCCAGGTCGTAGTAGAAGACGGCGCGCTCGCTCACGCGAAGGATTATTGCCTGTTCCTTTTGGTCGCTATACGGACAAAAGGAACAGCTAACTGCCTACGCGTGGATGGCCCAGCCGTCTACGGCCCTCGCGGCGTCGAGGATCGCCTCGGAGACGGTCGGGTGCGGGTGCACCGTGCGGGCGACCTCCTGGTAGCCGCCCTCGACCTGCATCACCGCGACCAGCTCGGCGATCATGTCGCAGGCGCGGTTGCCGACCACGTGGGCACCGAGGATCTCGCCGTACTTCGCCTCGACGACGAGCTTGACGAGGCCGTCCTTGTCCTCGTAGACGGTGCCCGCTCCCTCGCCGGCGATTTTCTGCTTGCCGACCTTGACCTCATGCCCGAGCGCCTTCGCGCCCGCCTCGCTGAGGCCGACGCTCGCCACCTGCGGGTGGCAGAAGGTGGCGCCGGGGATCAGGTTCTGGTCGACCGGGTGCGTCTCGACCCCGGCCGCGGCCTCGACCGCGATCACACCCTCCTCGGAGGCCTTGTGGGCGAGCGCCTTCTGGTTCACCAGGTCGCCGATCGCGAAGACCTTCGGGTTGCTGGTCCGCTGCAGCCCGTCGACCTTGACTTTCCCGTTCTCCTCCAGCTCGACCCCGGCCTCCGGCAGCCCCAGCCCCTCGACGTCGGGGGCGCGGCCGCCGGCGATCATCAGGTAGTCGACCTCGGCGCTGTTGTCGCCGTAGCTGAACTTCACCGAGCCCTCGCCGGCCTCGACGTTCTGGACCGGCGTCCCGGTCGAGATCTCGATCCCCTGCCGCTTGAAGACGCGTTCGACGACTTTCGCCATGTCGCGGTCCTCGGCCGGGAGGATCTGGTCGAGCATCTCGATCAGCAGCACCTCGGTGCCGAAGCGGGCGTAGGCGGAGGCGAGCTCGGCGCCGGAGGCGCCGGCGCCGACGACGGCGATCCGCTCCGGCCGCTCGGCCAGCGACCAGGCGCCCCAGGTGTCGAGGACCCGGCCGCCGAACTCGACCCCGGGGATCGGCAGCGCGACCGAGCCGGTCGCGAGGGTCACAGCCTTCGCCCCGTAGGTCTCGCCGCCGACCGCGACGTTGCCATCGGAGGTCAGTGAACCGTCGCCCTGGATGAACTCGATCTTCCCTTTTTTCCAGAGGCCTTCGACCCCGCCCGACAGCTGCGCCGAGACCGCGGCGCGGCGCTTCTGCAGCGCCTCCCAGTCGAGCTCGACCCCCTTGGCGACTATCCCCAGGTGCTCCCCGTTGCGGGCGTCGTCGTAGAGCTCGGCCGTGCGCAGGACGGTCTTGGCCGGGATGCAGGCGTAGTTGAGGCAGCGGCCGCCGGCCTTGTCGCGCTCGACCACGGCGGTCTTCTGGCCCAGCTGGGCCGCCCGGATCGCGGCGACGTAGCCGCCCGGCCCGCCGCCGATGACGATCTGGTCGAAGGAGTCCGCCATCCGGAAACTGAGCCTATAGAAGGTGGGCCCTCGGCAGGCGCCTTTCCCAACCGGTGGTTCGGAAAGGCGCCTGCCTCTCGGCTAGCCCTTCCTCTGCCCGGGGACGCGCCCGGCGAGGCGGCCCAGCGGCTCGACCGCGCTCTGCAGGGTCTCGACCGTCGCCGTCAGCTGCTCGATCGTCTCCGGCAGCCGCTCCAGGTGCCGCTGCACTTCGACCAGGACCGGCATCGCCGCCTCGATCGTCGCCATCCGCTCGTCCATCGGACGCAGCGCGGCGGTGTCGGCTGCGACCCGGTCGAGGGCATCGGCGACCCGCTCCAGCGCCGCCGTGTGCTCCTTCATCGCCCGCGTGTTCTCGGCGATCTCCGGCAGGTGGCGAAGCGCCGCGACCGCGTCGGCGGGCAGCGCGGTGATGCCGCTCAGCGATGGCAGCTTCGGCGCCACGCCTACTCCCGCGGCGCCCGCGTCGGCATCTGGATCCGCGCCATGGCCTTGACCATGAAGTAGAAGAAGGCGCCGGCGACGACGAGCAGCGCCAGCGTGCCGACCACCTGGCCGACCGTGCTGGCGCCGACGAGGAGCCCGAAGAAGGCGCTGAAGATGAGGAAGACGAGGATCAGCTGGAAGCCCAGCACCGCCCAGTAGCGGGCGTGCCACATCCCCCAGGCCATCACCCCCATGATCAGCGCCGGCGCCAGCACCTGCGCCAGTTTCGGTTTCCCGCCGTTGACGTGGACGCCGCCGAGGTAGCCGGCGAGGATCGAGAGCACGACCAGGGCGGCGACGATCGCCCCGACCGTGACCACGGTCGGTCGCTCGCCCTCGGCCAGCGGCTCGAGCGCTTCCCGTGCCTCCTGGTTGCGCTGCTCGGCCCGGGCGTAGCCGCGCGCCATCCGCTCGGCCCCGCCACCCCGCCGCTTGCGCTTGACCCGCCCGCCTCCGACCTGCTCGGGCTCGACCGGATCCGGCGGGGCGGGCCGCCGCTCGCCCCCCGCGGGCGGCTGCTCCCCTGGGACCGACGGTCGCCCCTCAGCCACCCGGCGCCACCCCTCGCTCGGCGCCGGCGAAGGCGCGGCGCAGCTCGGCCGCGGCGGCTTCGGGGTCGGCGGCGTCGCGGATCGCCCGCACCGCGCAGAGCCGCTCGGCCCCGGCGGCGACGACCTCGGCGGCGTTGCCGGGGTCGATGCCGCCGATCGCGAAGAAGGGATGCGGGGCGTGCCCGGCCGCGTGGCGGATCAGGTCGAGGCCGACCGCCGGCCGCCCCTGCTTCGTCGGCGTCTCCCAGATCGGCCCGACGCTTATGTAGTCCACGGGGCGCCCGGCGCTAGCCGCGATCTGCTCCTCGGAGTGGGTCGAGAGGCCGACGATCGCGTCGGGCCCGAGCAGCTCCCGCGCCTGCTCGGCGCTGACGTCGTCCTGGCCGACGTGGACCCCGTCGGCGTCGCAGCTGCGCGCCAGCTCGGGATCGTCGTTGACGATGAAGAGGGCGCTGAAGGTGTCGGCGACGCGGCGGAAGGTCTGCGCGGCGCGCTCGATCTCGGTCCGCCCGAGCAGCTTCTCGCGCAGCTGGACGATGTCGCCGCCGCCGCCGAGCGCCGCCCGCAGCAGCGCTTCGAGGTCGCCCGGCGGGCGCGCCTCGCAGACGAAGTACAGGCGGGCAGTCCGCAGGCGCTCGCGGCGCAGCGGGCCGTCTCCCTCGGGCAGCGACAGGCTCATGCCGTCAATTATGCGGGAGAGGCGCTTGCCCGCCCCGGCGGAGGGGTAGCATCGGAGGAGCACGACGTGCACGGGAGCCCGCGAGGGCTGAGAGGGTGGCACCGAGGCCACCGACCGTCTGGACCTGATCCGGGTAATGCCGGCGGAGGCAACGCAGTGACCGAGAAGCGAAGTTCCGATGTGGTCGATGTCTTTGACGCGGTGGTCGTCGGCGGCGGCGTCATCGGCCTCAGCTGCGCCTGGCGGCTGGCGCGGCGCGGGGCGCGGGTGGCGGTCGTCGAGCGCGGCGAGCCGGGTTGCGGGGCGACGCGAGTCGCCGCCGGGATGCTGGCGCCGGTCGGCGAGCTGAGCTTCGGCGAGCCCGAGCTGCTGGAGCTGACGCTGGCGGCGGCGCGACTGTACCCGGGGTTCGTCGCGGAGCTGGAGGCGGCGAGCGGCGAGAGCACCGGCTACGAACGTCTCGGCGCCCTGCACGTCGCCCTCGACCGCGACGAGGCGGCGCAGCTGCGGCGGGTCCACGACCTCCAGCGCTCGCTCGAGCTCGAGGCCGAGTGGCTCCCGCCGAGGAAGTGCCGCGACCTGGAGCCGGGCCTGACCCCCTCGTTCCACGGCGGGGTCTTCGCCGCCGGCGAGGCGGCCGTCGACCCGCGGGCGCTGACCCGGGCGCTGCTGGCGGCGGCCCGGGCGGAGGGCGTCGAGGTGCTGACAGGGACCGAGGTGGTCGAGGGCGTCTTCGAGGGCGAGCACCTGGCGGGAGTGCGATATCGCGCCACCGGCGAGAGCGAGGCGGCGGTGAAAACGCATTTGTCTCCGGTACGCGGAGACAAATGCGTTTTCACCGATAACGTGGTCCTCGCGAGCGGGGCCTGGTCCGGCGCCGCCGAGTGGCTGCCGGAGGAAGCGCGGCCACCGGTGCGCCCGGTCAAAGGGCAGGTGCTGGAGCTGCGCCGCCGCGACGGCGAGCCGCCGGCCCGCCACATCCTCGCCTCCGAGCGCGTCTACCTGGTGCCGCGCGGCGACGGCCGCCTGATCGTCGGCGCCACCGTCGAAGAGATGGGCTTCGACACCGCGGTCACGGCCGGCGGCGTCCACGAGCTGCTGCGCGAGGCCTACCGCATGCTGCCCGACGTCGCCGAGATGGAGCTGGTCGGCGCGATCGCCGGCCTCCGCCCCGGCACCCCGGACAACCTGCCGCTGGTGGGCCCCGGCGCGATCGACGGCCTCGTCCTGGCGACCGGCCACTTCCGCAACGGCATCCTTCTCGCGCCGCTGGCGGCCCAAGCCGTCGTCGATCTCCTCGCAGGCGCACCGAAATCCGAGCGGCGTTCGTCCTTTCCCCTACATATCCATGGGAAAGGACGAACGCCGGCCGAGGTTGGCCGATGAGGATCGAGCTGAACGGCCATCCGCACGAGCTGCCGGACGGCTCGAGCCTCGCCGCCGCGGTCCGCGCCACCGGGGCCGAAAAGGACGCCCGCGGGCTTGCCGTCGCCCTCGACGGCGAGGTCGTCCCGCGCGGCGAATGGGAGGCGACACCGCTGCGCGAGGGGCAGGCGGTCGAGGTGCTGGCGGCGATCCAGGGTGGCGCCCCCGAGGCCGACCCCGGCACCTGGCAGCTCGGCGGCCGCGAGTGGTCCTCGCGGCTGATCGCCGGCACCGGCGGCTTCCGCTCGCTGGAGCAGATGGAGCAGGCGCTTGCCGCCGCTGGGACCGAGATCGTCACCGTCGCCCTGCGCCGCATCGACCCGGGCGCCGAGGGCTCGGTCCTCGACACGATCGACCGCCTCGGCCTCTTCGTCCTCCCCAACACCGCCGGCTGCTACACCGCCCGCGACGCGCTCCGCACCGCCAAGCTCGCCCGCGAGGCTTTCCAGACCGACTGGATCAAGCTCGAGGTGATCGGCGACGACCGCACCCTCTACCCCGACGCGGTCGAGCTCCTCGACGCCGCCGAGCAGCTGGTCGGCGAGGGCTTCACCGTCCTCCCCTACACCAACGACGACCCGATCCTCGCCCGCCGCCTCGAGGAGGCCGGCTGCGCCGCGGTGATGCCGCTCGGCTCGCCGATCGGCTCCGGCGCCGGCATCCGCAACCCCTACAACATCGCGATCATCACCGAGCGCGCCGAGGTCCCGGTCATCCTCGACGCAGGCATCGGCACCGCCTCCGACGCCGCCCAGGCCCTCGAGCTCGGCTGCGACGCCGTCCTCGCCGCCTCGGCGATCTTCGGCGCCGCCGACCCGGTCGCCATGGCCACCGCCCTGCGCGGCGCCGTCGCCGCGGGCCACCTCGCCCACCGCGCCGGCCGCATCCCCCAGCGCACCCACGCCGAAGCCTCGACCGCCTACCAGGGCCTCCCCGACCTCTCCTGAGCCACCCGGCGTCGCACCCGGCAGCGCTCTACCATGGGCACCTCGCCCCTGTAGCTCAGCTGGTTAGAGCGGCGGCCTTTTAAGCCGCGCGGCGCGGGTTCGAGTCCCGCCGGGGGCATCGCCGCCTGCTGAGAAGATTTGCCGATCGGCGGCCTGAGCGAAATCGCGCTTCTCGTCCCGATCGGGGTGCTGATCGGGATCCTGCTCGGCTCGGTCGGGGGCGGTGGCTCGCTGATCGCGGTGCCGGCGCTCGTCTACCTCGGGGACCAGAGCGTGCGGGGCGCGCAGGCGGGGGCGCTGCTGGTCGTGATCGCCGCCTCGGTGATCGGCTTCGCCTCCTACCTGGCCCGCGGCGACGTCCGCTGGCGCGCCGGCGCCGCCTTCGGTCTCGCCGCCGCCGCCAGCTCGCTCGCCGGCTCCCTGCTCAGCCGCCGGCTCGACCCGAACGTGCTGCTGCTCGCCTTCGCGCCGGTGATGGTGGCGGGCGCGGTGGCGATGGTGGGCGAAAGGGCGCGCGCCGAATCGCGCTTCCGGCCCTGGCGCCTCGGGGTCAGCTTCGACTCCGCCCTCAGGGTGACGCTGCTTGGCTTCGCCGTCGGCTGGCTGACCGGCCTCTTCGGCGTCGGCGGCGGCTTCGTGATCGTCCCGGCGCTGGTCCTCGGCCTCGGCTTCGCCATTCCCGAGGCGGTGGGGACTAGCCTGCTGGTGATCATCATCAGCTCCCTGGTCGCGCTGGCCGAGCGCCTCCAGGGAGGGGAGATCGACTGGTCGGTGGTCGGCCCCTTCGCCGGCGCCGCGGTCCTCGGCGTCCTCTTCGGCAGCGCCCTCGGCAGGCGCTCCTCGCACGAAGCCCTGACGCGCTGGTTCGCCGCGCTCGTCATCCTCACCGCCCTCTACACCGGCGGCAAGGCGCTCGCGGCGCTGTTGTGAGGATCGCCGAAGCGGGAAGATGAGCGGCATGGGCGCGGGGAACGGGGGCGACGGCGCGCGGCACGACCGCCACCTGCTGCGGGTGCCCGTCGACCCGGCGGTCGAGGACGAGCGCCGCGTCGAGCGGATCCGCCGGGAGATCGACGACTCGTTCGCAGCCCTGCGCGACATCGAGGAGGGGGTCTCGATCTTCGGCTCGGCCCGGGTCAAGCCGGGCCAGCCCTGGTACGAGCTCTGCCGCGAGACCGCCGCCTGCCTCGCCAACCACGACTACACGGTGATCACCGGCGGCGGCCCCGGCCTGATGGAGGCCGCCAACCGCGGCGCCGCCGAAGCCGGGGGCCTCTCGGTCGGCCTCAACATCGAGCTCCCCCACGAGCAGCACGTCAACCCCTACGTCAACCGCTCGCTGCAGTTCCACTACTTCTTCGCCCGCAAGCTGATGTTCGTCCGCTTCGCCCGCGCCTTCGTGATCATGCCCGGCGGCTTCGGCACCCTCGACGAGCTGTTCGAGTCCCTGACCCTGATCCAGACCCACCGCATCGACCACTTCCCGACCATCCTCGTCGGCTCCCGCTTCTGGGACCCCCTGCTCGAATGGATCGACCGCGGCCTCGAGGACCACGGCCTGATCTCCCCCGGCGACAAAGAGCTCCTCGTCCTAGCCGACGAGCCGATGCAGGTCTGCCGCCACGTGATGCGAGCGAGCGAACGCCAGCGGGCGCTGTCCGAGAGCTAGGGCGCCGGCGGCGCCCAGCTCGGCGCGGGAGTCTGCGGAGCCGGAAGCTCGCTCCGCTGTTCGATCTCGGCGGACATCGGCTGCTCGGGCCCGGCGTCGAGGCTATGCCGCGGGTCGCCTATCTCCTCCGGGGACTTCTCCGGCGGAAGCTTCGGTGCCTTCGGCCGCCAGCTCGAAAGGTCTTCGACCAGGTCGGCGTAGAAGCTCACCACCTGCCTGCGGGTCTCGAGAACGAACGAGCGCTCGCCCTTGCCGCGCTTGGTCCCCAGCGGACGAGCGAGCGAAAGGGTGAAGCTCCGCGGCTCGCGCTTCGGGTCCGACGGAGAGAGAAGCACCTTCGGGTCCTCGCGCGCATCGCGCAGCAGCAGTGCCGTGGTCTCCTTCGTGCGCGCGAAGCGAACCTCTACCCGGAGATCCTCCGGCGCGTTGCGGAGCTGTCGCAGCATCCAGTTGATTCGGGTCAGCGGCCGTCCCTCTTTCGGGGCGCCGACCTTGACGCTCGCCCGCGTCAGCCTCGCCCGCAGGTCAGCCTCGACCTCGATCGGACCGACTGCGCCCGGAACCTTGAAGGAGCTGGAGAGAATCCCCTCCGACTCCAATCGCTTCAGCAGTTCGTCGGTCCAAGCCTGGCCGTCCCGCGCTCGCGATTGCGCCGACAGCACCCCGACCCCTAGGTCCTGGCTGAGCCCGAGGCAGAGGTACTCCACGAACTGCTCCCAGCGCTCCACGACGTCGCGCACGCCCTCGTCGCTGCCCCGCATCGTGCCGTTGCGCGCCGCGTTGCGGACCTTGACCCAATTCTGGCCCATGTCTTCGAACCCGACCGCACCCGACTTCTCGTGCTCGAGGTAGGCGATCAACTCACCGAGAATCCAAGCCTGGTCCGGGTCTTTCACGCCCCGGTGCTGGTGCTGCATGATCGCCTCGGTCAGGATCCGCCACCAGGAAAGGTGCCTGAGGTCGACGCTGCGGAGCTTGCGCCCGTCGACGCTCACGGGAACCTCATTCGGGCTGCCGCTGATCTGGTTAGAGATCGTGAGGACCGCCTGGAACCCGTGTTCTCTCGCCAGGTCGAGGTAGGTGGAGACCTGGTCGCCATCGAGCGGCGCGTTTCCGGTCTTCACCTCGACGAGGCATCTCCAGGAGGTCTTCCCCCTTTCCACCGCGATCGCGCCGTCCGGCCGCCGGACCTTGCCGTCCGCGGCTTTCAGCGGCACCTCCGTGTAGGTGGAGATGCGCCCGGCCGGCGCCCCGATCTCCTTCAGGAGCTCGCGCCCGAGCTCGTCAACCGCGCCCATCACCGCCAGGAGCGAGGACGCGGCCCGGATCTCCTGCTCCTCCTGGCCGCGGATTCCGGCGACCGGGATCAGGCGGGCGGGCATCCACGAAGCCGCAGCGCCTTCGCCGCCGTTCGAATTCCCGATTCTCCCCACACGCATACCCTAAGCGCAATCGCGCCAGAGCGATGTGGCGCTCTTGAGTCGCCGCCGCTAACGCGGCCGCAGGTCGAGGCGGTGCGTGCGAGCGATCTGGTCGGCCTCGGCGGCGGGGACGCCCGCGGCGGCGGCGAACTCGGGCCAGCGCTCCACGGCGGCGCAGACCCGCTCGAGGATCGAGGAGGCGCTGCCGCGCTTCATCGAGACGGTGGCGGCGCAGGCGGCGAAGTCGTCGGGGACGAAGCCCTCGCGCTTGCCGTTGAGCGACATCTGGTGCTGCGCGGTCCACCTACCCGAGGGCGCATAGGCGTAGGTCACGTCGAAGGCGGGGGAGAGGGTCCAGCTGCCGCCCCGGTCCATCAGGAAGGCGATGTTTTTGACGTGGTCGTCCTGGTTGCGGGCGACGACGTTGAACGCCATCCGCGTGAACTGCTGCTCGACCGCCTCCATCGGCAGGCCGAGCCGGCGGATCGTCAGCAGCGCCTGCTCGTAGGAGTTGGCCCCGGCGAGGTTGAAGTCGAAGTGCTGCATCGCCGCCAGCGACTGCATGTGCAGCTTGCCGCGGCCTTCGGGGCGGTCGAAGCGGCGGGTCATGAAGTGCCGGCGGCCGTTCTCTTCGAGCAGACGGCACTCCGACATCTCCAGCCC
Organism: uncultured Actinomycetes bacterium; assembly: GCA_963800355.1. Lineage (GTDB taxonomy): Bacteria > Actinomycetota > Thermoleophilia > Solirubrobacterales > 70-9 > VAYN01. The sequence goes on from CAWDAP010000004.1 coordinate 309,777, forward strand.
GGCCGCCTTCGCCATCTTCGAGTAGGCGAACTCGACCCCGCCATAGCCGTCGGGATCGCCGAAGCTCTCCCGCGTGCTGTCGCCGACGCCGTCGAACTTCAGCAGCCAGTGCTCGAACCCCGGCTCGGCAGGCGTCTGCCCCGACCGCACCTCGCCGGTCTCCGGGTTCCAGGCGATCACCGCCTTGGCGCGGGCGCCGCCGGCCGACATGCCGACGCTGAGGATTTCCAGCAGGCCGTCCTCCTCCTCGCCCGCCGCCAGCGAGGCGCTCAGCCCGTCGCGCCTGCTGAGGGCCTCGGAGGCGAGGCGAACCAGCTCGGCGATCTGGACCTCGGCGCCGGCTGCCGGATCCGGCCCCTTGACCGGCGCGAACTCGAGCGCCCCCATCCCCCGCGTGCCGGTGTAGCAGAGGCGCTCGACCGGGTTGACGCTCTCCGGCGGGCGTCCCTGGCGGGCGAGCCAGGCGTTGATCAGCGCGTTGCCGTAGCGGTCCGGGAGAGAGTCGGCCAGCAGGCCCGGCAGGCCCTTGAACGACTGGTAGGAGAGGTCCGGAAAGGTGTAGGGCTCGGCCCGAAGCGGCATCGCCAGCGGCGCGACCTCGATGCCGCTGCGGGCGAAGGCGGGCTCGTACTGGAAGACCGCGAAGCGCTCATCGGGTTCGAGCGAGACGGCGCCGATCGTACGGCCCCAGAGCCGCACCTCCGCGTCTTCGCTCATTCGCCCTCGTCAGCCCAGGTCCACGGCTCCGCCTCGTCGCTCGGCGATTTGGCGCGAGCGCCGCTGGCGCGCCGCCGCCGCCGGCCCTGAAGGCGGAGACGCTCGATCGGCTGTGGCAGCGGCTCGGGCACCAGCCGGTCGAGCGCCTCGAGCCGGCCGAGCGCCCGCAGGACGCGCACCAGGTTGGTGGACCGGACCGGCTCGCCCGCCTCGAGCCGCTCCACCGTGGCCTTGGAGACCCCCGCCTCCCGGGCCAGCTGCGCCTGGGTCCAGTTGCGCTCCAGCCGGGTGCGGCCGAGCCGGTTCCCCAGCTCTCCGAGCACCGACTCGTCGCTGATGGTGGTTTCTATCTGCATAAGTCCTCAAAGGTGAGAAGAGAGAAGCGATATTGCCCGTAACTCCTCATTCCTACAGAGCTAACAGGCTAGCAAACCGTTAGGACTGGTGCTCAGATCTGCAGAGTTATCGCCGCACAGCCACTTTAACCAACAGAGATGAGGAGTTAATGCCGGAAGTGGCGGTGCTTCGTGAAGACCATCGCCACGCCGGCGGCCTCGCAGGCCTCGATCACCTCGGCGTCGCGTTTCGATCCGCCGGGCTGGATCACCGCGGTGGTGCCGGCCTGGATCGCCAGCTCGGGGCCGTCGGCGAAGGGGAAGAAGGCGTCGGAGGCGAGGGCGCTGCCGGAGAGGAGGGCGTCGGCCTCCTCGCCGCGGGCCTCGCGGCACTTCTCGACCGCGAGGCGGACCGAGTCGACGCGGCTCATCTGGCCGGCGCCGATGCCGAGGGTCGCGCCGTCCTTGGCGATCACGATCGCGTTGGAGCGGACGCGGCGGCTGACCGTCCAGGCGAAGAGCATGTCCTGCCACTGCTCCTCGCTCGGCTCGTTGCCGGTCACCGCCTCCATGATCTGCCGCGGCTCGGGGTCGCCGTCGCGGTCCTGGATCAGGAGCCCGCCGGTCACCCGCTTGACGTCGCGTTCGCGCGGGTCCGGCTCGCGGCGCTCCTCCTCGCAGAGGATCCGGATCGCCTCCTTCTGCTGCAGCACCTCCAGCGCCCCATCCTCGTAGGCGGGCGCGCTCAGCACCTCGACGAAGTTCTTGTGCAGCGCCTCGGCCAGCTCGCGGCCGACCGGGCGGTTGATCGCGATCACGCTGCCGTAGGCGGAGACCGGGTCGCAGGCGAGCGCCTTGCGGTAGGCCTCGAGCGCGTCGGCGCCGATCGCCACCCCGCAGGGGTTGTTGTGCTTGACGATCACGCAGGCCGGCTCGGCGAAGTCGCCCGCCAGGTTGCGCGCCGAGTCGAGGTCGAGGACGTTGTTGAAGGAGAGCGCGCGCCCGTGCAGCTTCGCGGTGCGGGCGAGGATGTGGGTCCGCAGCCCCGACTCCGCGTACAGCGCCGCCCGCTGGTGCGGGTTCTCGCCGTAGGAGAGGTCGAGCACCTTCTCGTAAGCGACCGCCAGGTGTTCGGGGTAGTCCTCGTACTCCATCGAGAACCAGCGGCTGATCGCGGCGTCGTAGCGCGCCGTCTGTGCGAAGGCCTCGTTGGCGAGCCAGTGGCGGGTCGCGGCGGAGATCGCCCCGCCGCCCTCCTCCAGCTCGGCGAGCACCGCGTCGTAGGACTCCGGCTTGACGACGACGGCGACGCTCTCGTGGTTCTTCGCCGCGGCCCGGATCATCGTCGGCCCGCCGATGTCGATGTTCTCGATCGCCACCGGGTGGGTCACGTCGGCGGCGGCGACGGTCTGCTCGAACGGGTAGAGGTTGACGCAGACGAGGTCGATCGGCGCGATCCCCTCGCGCTCCAGCGTCGCCACGTGGTCGGGGTCCTCGCGCCGCGCCAGCAGCGCCGCGTGCAGCCGCGGGTGCAGCGTCTTCACCCGGCCGCCGAGGATCTCCTCCTGGCCGGTGAACTCGGCGACGTCGGTCACCTCGAGCCCGGCCTCGCGCAGCGCCGTCGCGGTGCCGCCGGTGGAGAGGATCTCGACCCCCAGCGCCGCCAGCCCCCTGGCGAAGTCGGCGACCCCGGTCTTGTCGGAGACCGAGACCAGCGCCCGCCGCACGCGCACCCGGCCGTCGTCGAGGCCCGCGGGGGTGGAGTCGGTGGCTGGCTCGGAGTTCATCGTGGCGGCGACGAGGACCCGGCGCGGGTCGTCGGGGTCGATCCTAACCCGGCCCTCCGCGATCATGCGGATCGCCTCGGGGTAGAGCTCGTGCTCGACCGCGTGCACCGCCGCCTCCAGCTCCTCGCGGCCCGCCCCGGCGGGGACCGGCACCTGGCGCCGGGCGATCGCCGGCCCCGTGTCGACCCCCTCGTCGACGAAGTGGACGGTGACGCCGGTCGTCTCGACCCCGGCGGCGAGCGCCTGGCCGATCGCGTCGAGCCCCGGGAAGTCCGGCAGCAGGGCGGGGTGGATGTTGACCACCCGGTTGCGGAAGCGCCCGACGAAGGCCGCGCTGAGGAGCTGCATGTAGCCGGCGAGGACGACCAGGTCCGCCTCGCGCGAGGCGATCCAGTCGCCCATCGCGGCGTCGCGCGCCGCCCGGTCGGCGTAGTCGGCGGCGGCGAAGACCGCGGTCTCGACCCCGGCGCGCCGGCCCCGCTCCAGCGCCCCCGCCGCCGGCTTGTCCGACCCGACGCCGACCACCTCGACGCCGCGGCCGTGCAGCGTGTCGAGGATCGCCTGCAGGTTGGTGCCGCTGCCCGAAGCGAGGACGACGATCCGGAAGGCGCTCACGAGGCGCATCTTGTCGAACTCTGCCCGAGGGTGAGAACGCCTTTCTCTCCGCTATGCGGGAAGAAGCGCGTTCTCAGCAATAGGCTCCCGCTCGATGAGCACGTTCTGGCAGGCGATCCTCTACGTCCACCTGCTGTCGATGGCCTTCTTCGTCGGCGGTCAGCTCGTCTTCGGAATCGCCGTCGTCCCGATCCTCCGCGGGGACCCCGACCCCGAGCGCACCCGCATGCGCGGCGTCGCCCGTCGCTTTGGCTACGGCTCGCTGATCGCCCTCGGCGTCCTCGTCGCCACCGGCTGGGCGATGGCCTCCCACTACGACCTCTGGGACAGCTCGACCCTGCAGTGGAAGCTGGGCCTCGTCGCCCTCGTCATCGCGCTCACCCTGCTGCACCTACAGCGGCCGAAACTCCACGCGCTGCAGGCCGCGATCCTCCTCGCCTCGCTCGTGATCGTCTGGCTCGGCCTGGAACTGGCGCTGGGCGGTTAGCTCAGCTCGACGTCGCCGCGATCGTCTCCAGCGCGAATTTCCCGTCCGCCTCGTCGGGATCGCCGAGCGGGTAGTTCCCCGTGAAGCAGGCGTCGCAGTGCTCGCCGGGGTCGCCGCCGATCGCTTCGTAGACGCCGGCGATCGAGAGGTAGGCGAGGGAGTCGGCTTCGAGCTCGTCGGCGATCTGCTCGACCGTGCGGTTGTGGGCGATCATCTCCTCGCGGGTCGACATGTCGACGCCGTAGTGGCAGGGGTTGCGGATCGGTGGCGCCGAGATCCGCAGGTGGATCTCCCTGGCGCCCGCCTCGCGCAGCATGCCGATGATCTGCCGCGTCGTGTTGCCGCGGACGATCGAGTCGTCGACGACTACCAGCCGCTGCCCGGCGACGATCTCCGGCAGCGGGTTGAACTTCATCCGCAGCCCGTGCTTGCGCAGCTCCTGGCCGGGCTGGATGAAGGTCCGCGCCACGTAGCGGTTCTTGATCAGGCCGTCGTCGCGCGGCAGCCCGGAGGCGCGCGCGAACCCGGCCGCCGCCGGGTTGCCGGAGTCGGGGACCGAGATCACCAGGTCCGCCTCGACCGGCGCCTCGCGCCAGAGGATCTCGCCCATCCGCCCGCGCGCCTGCTGCAGGACCTTGCCCTCGAGCCGGCTGTCGGGGCGGGAGAAGTAGATGTGCTCGAAGACGCAGCTCGCCCGCCGGTCGGTCTTCACCACCTGGCGCGTCTCCAGCCCGCGCTCGGTCAGCGAGACCATCTCCCCCGGGTGGACCTCGCGCATCAGCTCGGCGCCGATGATGTCGAAGGCGCAGCTCTCCGAGGCGACGACGAAGCGGTCGCCGAGCCGGCCGAGGCTGAGCGGCCGGATCCCGTGCGGGTCGCGGAAGGCGACGATCGCCCGCTTGGTCATCGCCACGGTCGAGTAGGCGCCCCGCAGCCGCGGCATCACGTCGGCGACGGCGTCCTCGATCATCTTCCCCTCGTGGGAGGAGAGCAGGGCGGCGATGATCTCCGAGTCGGAGGTGCCGCGGAAGCTCAGCCCCCGCTCCTTCAGCTCCCCCCAGAGCTCGACCGCGTTGGTCAGATTGCCATTGTGGGCGAGGGCGACCTCGCGGCCGTCGTCGCGCCAGATCGGCTGCGCATTCTCCCAGGAGCCGCCGCCGGTGGTCGAGTAGCGGACGTGGCCGATCGCCATGTCGCCGTGCAGCGCCCGCAGTTTCTCCTCGTCGAAGACCTGCGAGACGAGCCCCGCCTCGCGCAGGGTCGTGATCATCCCGCCCTGGCAGGTGGCGATCCCCGCCGACTCCTGGCCGCGGTGCTGCAGCGCGTAGAGGCCGAAGTAGGCGAGCCGGGCGACCTCGTGGCCGGGTGCGTATAGCCCGAAGACGCCGCATTCCTCACGCGGGCCCTCGCGGTCGATGGTCAACCCCTGGTCGGGAGTCAAGCGCGTTTCCTCGTTCAGTGAAGACGGACGCGCAGGCAGATACCTCTGAATCTCTGCCTACCTGCGGAGGGTACCAGCGCCTGACGGCGGCGGGCCCGCGGCTCGCCTGTTCCTTTTGGTCGTCCTGCAGCCAAAAGGAACAGGCAAGGGCAGTGCGTCAGGCGAGGACCCGCGGCGCCACCTCCGAGCGCTCGCCCATCCGCAGGCCGAAGCGCTGCAGCAGGCCGGGGACGCTGTCGGGCTGCATCTCCAGGGCGTAGCGCTCGCTCAGCGCGCCGAGGTCCTCGGGCGCCGCCTCGAGCGCGCCGCCGAGCGCGTCGAGCTCGCGGAAGAAGTGCTCGAAGCCGGCCGGGGCGATGATCTCGAGGATCCGGCAGGGCTCCTCGCCGGCGTTCCAGAAGGTGTGCCACTGCTCGCGCGGCTTGAAGACGAGGTCGCCGGGACCGGCCTCCAGCACCTCCTCACCGAGCAGCGCCCCCATCCGCCCCTCGAGCACGTAGCTGTACTCGTCCTCGCGGTTGTGCCGGTGCAGCGGCGCCGCCAGCGCCATCGGCGGCATCGGGTGTTCGACCAGGGAGAAGTCGCCGCCCGCCTCCTCGCCGTCGATCATGAACCTCGCCCCGATGCTGCCGAGAAAGCCGAGCTTGCCGTCGCCTGGGCCGATCACAGTTGCCATCGTCAATCCTTTCGCAAGACAGTGGTGTCGCTTGAATATAGACAGAGTCCGGGCGATCTGTCAAGATTGACGCTACAGCTATGTCCGATAAAAAACGCCCCTACAGGATGAAGGCGCGCGCCGAACAGGAGGCGCAGACGCGGCAGCGGATCACCGAAAGCGCGGTCGAGCTGCATGGCAGCCTCGGCCCGGCGCGCACCTCGATCAAGGCGATCGCCGAGCACGCCGGGGTGCCGCGCTCGACCGTCTACCGCCACTTCCCCGACGAGGAGGCGGTCTTCGGTGCCTGCTCGGCCCACTGGTCGGTGGAGCACCCGCCGCCGGACCTCGGCCGCTGGGAGCGGATCGCCGACCCCGACGAGCGCCTCCAGGTCGCCCTCGCCGAACTGTACGACTACTACGAGGGCGCCGCCCCGATGCTCGACAAGCTCCTGCGCGACGAGAGCGTCGTGCCGGTCGTCGCCGAGCTGATGCAGACCTTCCACCAGCTCTTCCCCGCCATCGCGGAGATCCTGCTGCGGGGGAGGGGCCTGCGCGGCAGGGCCAAGGAGCGGACCCGAGCCGCGATCGCCCACGCGATCGCCTTCAGGACCTGGCAGCAGCTGACCGAGGAGCAGGGCCTCGCGGCCGAGATGGCCGCCGACCTGATGCGCCGCCTCGTCGCCGCGGCGCGTTAGAAGGGCGGGCTACGGGCCGAGCGCGTTGATCGGGATCACCTGAACCCCGTTCTCGAGGGCGAACCCGTAGCCGCCGCTGCTGATCACGCCGAGGGCCGCGGGCTTGCCGCACTTGTCGGTGTCCACTTTCGCGGCAAAGCGGAGAAGGTTCGCGGCGGCTTCGTCGACGCGACTCGAATCCAGCTTGACCTCGAAGGCGGCCCAGCGCCCGTCGGGACCCTCGACGATCGCATCCACCTCCATCCCCTTGTTGTCCCGGTATTGGAAGACTTCGGCGTCGGCGGATTGCGCGTAGATGCGGAGGTCGCGCACGACGAGCGACTCGAAGAGAAAACCGAAGATCTGACGGCGGGAGCCGCGGCCGGCGTTTCTCAGTCTCCGTCGCTGAGAAGAGGCCGGGGGTTCGCTCGCGGTTAGAACGCCGGCAGGCCGTCGATGCTGGCGGCATTCTTCTCGGCGACGTAGGCGGCGATCTCCTCCTCGCCGCCGACCCGGATCTTCTTCTCGGCCCAGGCCTCCATGTGGGGCCGTTCGCCCTCGTAGCTCATCAGCGGCACCCCGTAGCCGCAGGAATCGGCGACGCGGGTGACGTCGACAAGGACGATGGCCCGCCGCGCTGCCTCGACCTCGTGCGGGGCCTCGAACCCGGCCCGCTCGTAGAGCTCGTCGAAGCGCGCATCCCCAGCCGGAATCACCTCGCCGCGCCCGTGCAGCCGCAGGATCCGCGGCGGCCCCTCGAAGGCGCAGAGCATCACCACGATCCGCCCGTTCTCACGGATATGAGCGACAGTCTCCGCCCCGCTGCCCACCATGTCGAGATAGGCGACCGTGTGATCGTCCAGTACCCGCAAAGTCCCGATCGGCCCCTTCGGCGAGACGTTCACATGGCCGTCCCCCTCCAGCGGCGCCGACCCGACGAAGAACAACGCCTGCTCGGCGATCCACTCGCGCAGGTGCCCGTCGATGCCGTCGAAGACCTTCGCCACGCGCCGACGGTACCAGCGCTGTTCTTTTCCCCGACGATATGAGGCAAAGGAACAGCGGAACGACTGGGTCGGCACCGCGACGTACCTTGAAGCGCACACTTTTGTTTAGATTGCTGCAGTCTCGTGTCTCGGTCTGGGGAAATCTTCGCTGCCCGCGGGTCGGCGCTGCTGATCGCGCTCGTCTGCCTCCTGCTTCCTGCGGCGGCGGCAGCGCAGGATCCCGCCGCCGGCTTGGCCGAAGCCGAACAGCGGGTGGTTCAGTACGAAGGGGAGCTACCCGGACTGCAGGACCAGGCCTCGAGCGCGGAGCGGAATTTCGAATCTGCCGCTCGGCAAGCCGCGCCATCGCTTCGCCTCGTCCGGAGCAGCCGTAGCGCGCTGCGGCAACTGCGCCGGGAACTCGGCGCGCAGCAGCGGACGGCGAAGGGAGAGGTCGCCCGGCTCGAAGACCGCCGGCGCCAGGAAAGCGACGACCACGCCCGGCAGGCCCGCAGCGGTGTGGGGTTCGGCCTGGCGGCCCTCGTCGCGTGCTTCATAGCCCTCGGCTGGGGATGGTTCAGGGCGAGCGCCCCGGTCGCGGCGCTGACCGGGGTCGACCTCGCCCAGGCGATCGGGATCTGCGTCGGCGGCGGCCTGCTGCTGCTGATCGTGGGTGCGGCGCTCGGCAGTTCGAACGGCGCCCTCGGCGCCCTCGGCTCGTTTCTCTTCTGCCTCGGCCTGATTCTTCCGACCGCGTTCCTGCTCGCCCGCCACTCCGCCGAAGTCCAGCGCGGTCGTGCCAAGCCGCTGCTGCGCCGCGAGCGCCTACCGCAGTGGGTTCCGCTGGCGACCGCGGGCCTGATGGCGCTACTCTTCCTCGCGGGCACCGGCTCGGCGATCTTCGCCGGCGACGCTTCCTCCGACTCGATCTCCCCACAGCTCCGGGCCGAAGCCGAAGCATCCTCGAAGGGAGGCGGTGGGCAGGAACTCGCCGCCGCTCGCGAAGACCTCACCCGGGCGAGGCGGCGTGCCGCCGTCCCCCTGGCCACCCGGAACAAGGCCCGACAGAAGCTCGCCGCGGCGCGGCGGGAACTCGGACACGCCCAGCGGCGCCTTGCCCGCGCCCAGGCAGCCGCCAGGTCGTTCAGCCATCGCTTGGCGACACTGGAAGCCAAGGAACAGCGTCGGCGCGAAAAGGAAGAAGAACGCCACGAGCGCGAAGAAGCAGAACGGATCGAAGAGGAAGAAGAAACAGCGACCGAAGCCTCCGAATGCGATCCCAACTACAGCGGCTGCCTCGACCCCTACGCCTCGGATTACGACTGCGAAGGCGGCAGCGGTGACGGCCCGATGTACACCGGCACGGTCGAAGTGCTCGGCGTGGACCACTACGGCCTCGACAGCGACGGCGACGGGATCGGCTGCGAGTAGCCGAATGGGCATGAGCTTCAAGGTCGCCCCCGGGGTTCGCATCCGTGCTTCCAGCCGCGGTCTCAGCGCCGGCCTCGGGCCTCGCGCCGCCAGGGTCCACGTCGGAAGCCGCGGGGTCGGTGTCTCAAGCGGTGTCGGGCCGTTCTCGACCTACCAGCACTTGGCCGGCGGTTCCGGGGCCAACTCCAGGAGTGGAGGACGGCGCTCAACCGGAGGTCCGACCAAAGCGTCGATCGCCGCCTACGAACGGCAGCTGAAGGAGGCGCAGCGAGAAGCGGACATGCAAAGGGTTGCCGCCCTTGAGAGGGAGTTGGTCAGCGTGCATCGCGAGTCGTTCCCGAAGGCCGAGCGAACTGTGCTGCCTCCGCCAGAGGCTGTCGATCCAGAGCCGATCCGGGCCAAGCTCGAAGCAGAGGCCGGAATCCCCGATCTGGTTGCGAAGCTCGGGAGTGGGGATTCGCCCCCGGTCGCGCCGTCGCCCGAGCCGGTCGACGGCTACCAGCTGATGCGCGAATTCCGGAGGCGGAAGCGCCAGGGCGTCGCCTTCTGGCGGATACGCGACCTGATCCAGGTGGCTCGCGAAGCGGACGCGGAGGTCGAAGCGGCGGTCGAAAACGAGGCCGCCAAGCGCAGTGCCGCGCAGGCAGTCGAGCAGCAGCGGCTCGACGGTCTCTGGGGAGAGCTCGAGCAGGCGCGCGCAGCGGTGGCGGAAGACCTGCCGGGGAGGGTTACGGCGGAGAAGGAGCGACGCGAGGCCGCGCGCGCAGCCGAACAGCAAGAGCTGGACGACGCCTGGGCGAGCCTGCAGGCGAACGACCCAGAGGTCACGCTGCCGGCCCTGGAGGCAGCATTTGCCGACAACGAGGCGCCCGCCGCCGCGATCGACTGCGAGGGTGGCCGGACTACCGTGGTGATGCAGTTTTCGTCGCCGGAGGCGATCGTCCCCGAGCGCAAACCGGCACGAACGCCGACGGGCAAACCGACGCTGAAGCAACGGACCAAAACCGAGATCAACGGTCTCTACCTGGATGGCGGCAGCAACGTTCTCGCCACGGTGAAGGAGACCTTCGCCGTCGCCCCCGGCACCGAGGTCGTTCAGCTGCTGGTCATCCGGCGCGAGACCGACAAGAAGAACGCTGGGCAGCTCGTCGCCATCTACGCCGGGGAGTTCAACCGCGGCGAATATGAGAACGCGAGCGGGTCAGCACCGGGTCAGGCACTTGCCCTCGTCCCGGAAGCGATGCTGAATCTCAAGGGGAGGACGGAGCGGGTCTCGGCGCTCGACCTGAGGGAGCGGCCGGACCTTGCTGCCCTGCTCGAGGAGCTCGACTCGGGGCTCAAGTCGCGGGCTTGACTCCGCTTCCTCCGCTGTTCACTTCACCACACCCCGCGGTGGTCAAGTGAACAGCGGATCGGCGCCGAGCTAGGCGAGGCGCTCGCCGAGGGAGCGCCAGGCGCGCTCGGCTTCGGCGAGGCTGACGGAGAGGCTGCGGTCGCCGGCGCCGATTGCGATCCGCCCGCCGCCGACCGTGCCGATCAGGACGGCGCCGAGGGCTTCGAGGCTGTGGCGCTCGCCGCTGACGAGGAAGCCGCCGGGGCCCTCGCCGAAGAGGGCCTGCTCGGGGCCCGCGCCGCGCTCGCGGAGGTGTTCGAGGTTGGTCTCGCAGCCGACGGCGCCGCCGATCGCGGACTCGGCGATCGCGCAGGCGAGGCCGCCGTCGGAGACGTCGTGGGCGGAGGCGAGGCGGCCGGCGCGGACGGCGTCGCGGACGCTCGCGCAGGCGGCTGCGACCGCCTCGACATCAGGCTGGGGGAGACCCATCTCCAGCTGGCCCCGCTGCTTCGCCAGCTCGCTGCCCGCGAGGACCGGTTCGAAGGGGCCGATCAGGCCGATCGTGTCGCCCTCGGCGACGAAGGCGTTGCCGGCGACCCGAGCCGGGTCGGGCAGCTCTCCCACCATCGCCACCACCGGGGTCGGGTAGATCGGCCCGTCGGGCCCCTCGTTATATAGAGAGACGTTGCCGCCGACCACCGGCACTCCCAGCGCGTTGCAGGCGTCGGCGAGGCCGCTGACCGCGCGGTCGAGCTGCCAGGCCCCGGCCGGCTTCTCGGGGTTGCCGAAGTTGAGGCAGTTGGTCAGCCCCAGCGGCTCGGCGCCGACGCAGGCGAGGTTCTGGGCGCACTCGAGCACCGCCTCGACCGTCCCCGCGTAGGGATCGCAGGCGACCCGCCGCCCGTTGCCGTCGATCGAGACCGCGATCGTGTTGCCCGCCTCGGGCAGCTGCAGCACCGCGGCCTCGGCCTGCTCGGGCCTCCGCACCGTGCGCGAGCCGACGATCGAGTCGTACTGCTCGAAGGCCCAGCGCTTGGAGGCGATGCTCGGCGCGCCCAGCAGCGCCAGCAGCTCCTCCGCCGGCGCCGCGCCCTCCGCCAGCGTCGCCCGGTTGCCGTAGGTCCACCCGTCCGGCTCGGCCGGCTCGAGGTCGTAGAGGGGGCAGCCGTCGACCAGCGCCTCGACCGGCATCTCGCCGACGACCTCGCCCCCGCGCAGGATCCGGATCGCGCCGCCCTCGGTCACCGTGCCGATCGCCGCCGAGCCGGTCTGCCACTTCTCGCAGATCGCTCGCACCTCCTCGACCCGCCCGGGCTCGACCACCGCCAGCATCCGCTCCTGGCTCTCGGAGACCATGATCTCGAAGGGCTCCATGTCGGCCTCGCGCAGCGGCACCTTCGCCACGTCGATGTCGATCCCGACCCCGCCGGCGCTCGCCATCTCCCCCGCCGAGGAGGTCAGCCCCGCCGCGCCCAGGTCCTGCAGCGAGACCAGCAGTCCCTTCTCCAGTAGCTCCAGGCAGCACTCGAGCAGCTTCGACTCCTCGAAGGGGTCGCCGATCTGCACCGTCGGCCGCTTCGCCTCGTCGCCCTCGCCGAGCTCGGCCGAGGCCAGGACCGAGGCGCCGCCGATCCCGTCGCGCCCGGTCGAGGCCCCCATCAGGACGATCGTGTTGCCGACCCCGGCGGCGGCCGCGCGCACCATGTCCTTCGTCTTCGCGAAGCCGATGCACATCGCGTTGACCAGGCAGTTTTGCTCGTAGGGCTCCTCGAAGTAGATCTCGCCGCCGACCGTCGCCACCCCGATCGAGTTGCCGTAGCGGCCGATCCCCCGCACCGCCCCGTCGAGCAGGTGGCGCGAGCGCAGCGAGTCGAGCTCGCCGAAGCGCAGCGAGTCGAGGATCGCGATCGGCCGCGCCCCGATCGCGAAGACGTCGCGGAGGATGCCGCCGACCCCGGTCGCCGCCCCCTCGAACGGTTCGACCGCGCTCGGGTGGTTGTGGCTCTCCACCTTGAAGGCGACCGCGTAGCCCTTGCCGACGGCGACGGCGCCGGCGTTCTCGCCCGGCCCCATCACCACCCGCTCGCCCTCGGTCGGCAGCCGCCGCAGCAGCTTGCGCGAGTGCTTGTAGGCGCAGTGCTCCGACCAGAGCAGGCTGAACATCGCCAGCTCGACGTCGTTGGGCTCGCGCCCCAGCTTGGCGACGATCAGCTCGTACTCGGAGTCGGTAAGGCCGAGCTCGCGGTGCTTGGCGGTCTCGACGCTCATCGGGTGGGCGACTTTGTCAACCGATGGTTTGCAAACTCGCCCCGCGCGAGCGAGTCGAACACCCGCAGCCCGTCGGTCGACCCGGTCAGCGGGTCGACCGCGTGCTCGGGGTGCGGCATCAGCCCGAGCACGTTGCCGCGCTCGTTCGTCACCCCGGCGATGTCGCGGACCGAGCCGTTGGAGTTGTGCCCGTCGGCGTAGCGGTAGGCGACCTGCCCCCGCGCCTCCAGCTCGTCGAGCATCCGCTCCGGCGCGTAGTAGCGGCCTTCCCCGTGCTTGGCCGGGATCGAGAGCCGCTCGCCACTCCCCTCCTCGACCAGCTCGACCTGGTGGCAGCGAAAGCGCAGCTCGAGGTTGCGCAGCAGCGCCCCCGGCAGCAGCCCCGCCTCGCAGAGGACCTGGAAGCCGTTGCAGATCCCCAGCACCGGCGCCCCGCCCGCCGCCGCCTCGGCGACCGCTTCCATCGCCGGGCTGAAGCGGGCGATCGCCCCTGCCCGCAGGTAGTCGCCGTAGGAGAAGCCGCCCGGGACGACGACCCCGTCGACCCCGTCGAGGTCGCGGCTCTCATGCCAGATGAGCCGCGCCCCGTCGCCGTGGACCTCGCAGGCGTGCAATGCGTCCCGCTCGTCGCAGGAACCAGGAAATTGGAGAACAGCCCAAATCAATGAACGGCACCTCCTCCGCTTCGCGTCCGGGGGTGCCTGACGGATGCGGGGCTCGCGGCGCTCAAAGGGTCTGGATCTCGTAGTCCTCGATCAGGGTGTTGGCGAGGAGCTTCTCGCAGAGCTCGCCGAGCTGCTCGGGGCTCTCGGCCTCGAGCTCGACCATGCGCCCGACGTGGACCTGCCCGATCCCCTCGAAGCCGAGCGCCGGCAGCGCCCGCTCGACCGCCTTTCCCTGGGGGTCGAGGATGCCCTCCTTGGGCCGGATCAGCACGCGCGCCTTCACCGCTGCCAATCTAGCGACCGGCTCAGAACGACTCGCCGGTGATGCGCTCGTAGGCCTCGACGTATTTGGCCCGCGTCTGCTCGACCACGTCGGCCGGCAGCTCCGGCGCCGGCGGCTTCTTGTCCCAGCCGGTCTCGCTCGCCCAGTCACGCACGTACTGCTTGTCGAACGACGGCGGCGTGGCGCCCGGCTGGTAACTGGCGGCCGGCCAGAAGCGCGAGGAGTCCGGGGTCAGCACCTCGTCGCCGAGGACGATCTCCGCGCCGGCGTGGCGGCCGAACTCGAACTTGGTGTCGGCGAGGATGATCCCCCGCTGCGCCGCATGCTGGGAGCCGCGCTTGTAGACCTCGATCGAGACCCGACGCAGCTCTTCCAGCAGTGCCCGGTCGCCGACGATCTCGGCGGCGCGGTCGAAGTCGACGTTCTCGTCGTGGTCGCCGATCTCGGCCTTGGTGCTGGGAGTGAAGATCGGCTCCGGCAGCTGGTCGGACTCGACCAGGCCGCCCGGCAGCTCGATCCCGCAGACGCTCCCGCCTTCCTTGTATTCCTTCCAGCCCGAGCCGGAGAGGTAGCCGCGGACGACGCACTCGACCGGGTACATCTCCAGCTTGCGCACCCGCATCGCTCGTTCGGCGACCTCCTCGGGCACATCCTCGGAGATGAAGTGGTTGGGGACGATGTCCTCGGTCAGCCCGAACCAGAAGACCGACATCCGGTTCAGCACCTTGCCCTTGTCGGGGATCGGCGTCGGCATCACCACGTCGTAGGTGGAGATGCGGTCGGAGGCGACCATCAGCAGGTCGTCGTCCCACTCGTAGATCTCCCGCACCTTCCCCGAGGAGAGGAGCTTGAGGTCGGACAGGCTCGGCATCGCGGCGATGCTACCCGGCGCGCCCGCGCTTGCGTGGTTCCTTTGTCCGCTATATCCGGACAAAGGAACCGCAACCCTGGGCCGAGCGCCCTCTGCGATGCTGTCACCCGTGCCGCTGCCTCCCGAACCGAAGATCCCGCCCCTCCTGCAGACCCTGCGCTGGGCCTTCCGGCCGATCCCGTTCATGGAGGACTGCCGGCGCCGCTTCGGCGACAGCTTCAGCGTCCGTTTCCTCGGCTTCGAGCGGCCGATGGTCCTGATCAGCGACCCGGAGGCGATCAAAGCGCTCTACCGCCAGCGCGAGCAGGCGCTGCCGCCGGGCCGCAACATCATCCTCGAGCCGATCCTCGGCTCGAAATCGCTGCTGATCCAGGAAGGCGCCGAGCACCTCAGCCGTCGCAAGCTGATGCTGCCGCCCTTCCACGGCGAGCGCATGCGCTCCTACGAGGAGACGATGAGCGAGATCGTCTCCGCCGAGATCGACTCCTGGCCGCTGCACCAGACGTTCCCGATCCACCGCCGGATGCAGGCGGTGACGCTGGAGGTGATCCTGCGGGTCGTCTTCGGTGTCTCCAGCGGGCAGCGCCTCCAGCGGCTGCGCGAGACGCTGGCGACGGTGCTGGAGGAAAGCGCGACGCCGGGCCGCCAGGTCCTGGGGCTGGCGCTGCAGCGCTTCGGCGGCGGCGGGCCCTTCGCCCACTTCCAGGACCAGCTGCGCGAAGTCGACGAGCTGCTCTTCGCCGAGATCGCCGAGCACCGCGAGCGCCCCGACCTCGCCGAGCGCGAGGACATCCTCTCGATGCTGATGCAGGCCGAGTTCGAGGACGGCACGCGGATGGAAGACCAGGAGCTGCGCGACCAGCTGATGACCCTGCTGCTGGCCGGGCACGAGACGACTGCCACCGCCCTGGCCTGGACCTTCGACCTGCTGCTGCGCCACCCGGCGGTGCTGGGGAGGCTGCGCGACGAGCTGGCGGCGGGGGACGAGGACTACCTGAAGGCGACGATCGCCGAGTCGCTGCGGCTGCGCCCGGTGATCCCGCTCGCCGGGCGGCGGATCACCGAGGAGCTGAGCGTCGACGGCCTGAACCTGCCCGCGGGGACCGACGTCACGCCGGCGATCTGGCTCACCCACACCCGGAGTGACATCTATCCCGAGCCCTTCGCCTTCAAGCCCGAGCGCTTCCTCGAGGACGGCCCCGACACTTACGCCTGGATCCCCTTCGGCGGCAGCGTCCGCCGCTGCATCGGCGCCACTTTCGCCGAGTTCGAGATGCGGGTGGTCCTGCGCGAGGTGCTGACCCGCTGCGAGCTGCGCAAGGCCGACCCCCGCCCCGAGCGCACCGGCCGCCGCAACATCACCCTCTCGCCGAAGGCGGGGACGCCGGTGGTGCTGACCGCGCGAGAGCCGGCGCGCGAGACAGTCCTTGCTTGACAAAACATTTCCGAAATCTTTCGTCTACACTCCTCTCATGGAGGCACTGATGGAGAAGGAGGGAACCGTGGAGAGCTGGAACGACGAGCGGCTGGACGAACTGAGTCGGCGGATGGATGCGGGCTTCGAAGAGATGCGGGAAGGCTTCGCCCGGATCGACGCCAAGTTCGATTCGAAGTTCGATGGCCTAACTGCCCGGGTCGACAAACTGTTCTACATCCAGATCTTCTTCCTGATCAGCCTCACCGGCGCGCTGATAACGCACTCCGCCTAGCGGGCTGGCTCAGCCGCCCGACTTGGCCGGCGAGCGCGGGTGCTCCTTCGCCCAGCGGGCGATCGCGCCGGAGCCGGAGACGACGTTGCCGTCGTCGAGGACGAGGATCGGCACCTCGTTGGTGCCGCTGAGGCGCTTGACCTCCTCGCGGTCGGCGCTACGGCTGCCCCAGGTCCAGGGCGCCATCCGGTAGCCGCCGACGGTTTTGACCTCGTACTCGTAGCCGGCCGCGTCGAGCGCCTTGCCGGCTTTGGCGCACGGGTGCGCGAAGCCGGGCCCGGTCGTCTTCTGGCCGCAGGTGTAGAGAACCATGGCCGAACCCTAGACGGGTCGCGGCCGTAACTCAATCGAGGCGGGCGAGCACCTCGGCGGCGGCGCGTTCGCCGGAGCTGACGGCGCCGTCCATGTAGCCGTTCCAGACGGTTGCGGTCTCGGCGCCGGCCCAGTGCAGGCGGCCGACCGGCTCGCGCAGGGCGCGGCCGTATTCGGTCCAGCCGCCGGTGGTCATCAGGCAGCCGTAGCAGCCGCGCGTCCACTGCTCTTCGGCCCCTGCGGCATCCGCTGGGTCAGCTGGTCGCGCAGCGCCGGCAGCGACGGGTCGTAGTCAACGCGACCGGCGAGGGTCGGCGGGACGGCGACGATCGCCCGCGCCGCCTGCACCCTCACCGGGCCGCCGCTGCCGCCGGCGGCGTGGACGACGGCGCCCTCGCCGCCGTGCTCGATCCGCCGGACCGGCGAGCCGAGCCGCACCTGCTCGGACCCCAGCCGCTCGGCCGCCAGCAGCGCGATCCGCTGCGAGCCGCCGTGGAAGCGATCCTGCTGGGCGCCTTCGCCGGTGCCGACGAGGCTGTTGAAGCCGCCGCCCGAGCGCGTGTAGAAGAGGACGTGGAGGAGCGAGACGTCGGCGGGCTCGGCCGCCCAGACCGCCTCGGTCGCCAGCTCGAAGAGGCTGCGGGCGGCGGCGGTGCGGGTGTTGCGGCGGACCCAGGTGGCGAAGGTCTGGCCGTCCCAGCGGCGCGCCTTCGGTGCCTCCCAGGGGGCATCGAGCGGCACCCGCCGCGCCATCCGGTCGAGCCGCACCCGCGCCTGTTCGAAATCGACGAGGGCGAGCGGCGAGATCGCCTGCGAGAGGTCGCGGACCAGCTGCAGGCTGGCGTCGGCGAAGGAACCGGCGAAGGTCGCGCGCTTGCCGCCCATCTCGACCACGTGCCGTCCCTGGTCGTAGGTCGGGAAGGTGCCGACGCCGAGCTCGGCCGCCAGCGCGGCCAGCCGGTCCTGGGTCGGGCCGATCCACTGGCCGCCGACCTCGACGATCTTGCCGTCGCCGATCTCCTCGTTCAGGACCCGGCCGCCGACCCGGTCGCGCGCCTCCAGCACCAGCGGTCGCAGCCCTACCGCCACAAGGTCCCGCGCTGCCACCAACCCAGCCAGCCCGGCGCCCACAATCGCGACGTCGGCCTCGAGCTGCTCGGTCATCCTCAGTTCAGGATCTCACGCAAAGCGCCGGAACACGGAGTGCTACATTCGTAGCATGAACGTAGAAGTTGCTTCGCGAGAGCTACGGAACGACACCGCCGGACTGCTGCGGAGGGTCGAAGCGGGAGAGAAGATCGTGATCACCCGAAGAGGCAAGCCGGTGGCGGATCTGGTGCCTCACCGTCGCGCGGCGTCTCGCTGGTTTTCGCCGGACGAGGTCGTGGAGGTAATCGAACAGAGCGCCGCCGATCCAGGTCTGAAGGACGACTTGGAGCGGCTGGTCGGGGAAACCACGGACGACCTGGGGCCAATCAGGTGAGCGAACGGCCGGAGCGAGGAGTACTCGATACGAGTGTTTTCATCGCTCGAGAGAGCGGGCGCCAGCTGCACTGGGACCGGTTGCCGCAGGAAGTGGCAATCTCGATTGCCACCAAAGCCGAGCTGCGATTGGGTGTCTTGGCCGCTGCAGATGTAGAAACCAGAGACCAGCGTCTAGCCACGCTTGATTCGATCGCGGAACTTCACGTACTCCCGATATGGGGAGCCGTCGAACGGGTGTGGGCGGGAATGCGTGCCTATCTCGCCGCTTCGGGTCGAAGCGTCAAGGTCAATGATCTTTGGATCGCCGCGACTGCAGCTGCCTACGAGATGCCGGTGATCACTCAGGACCGCGACTTTTACGCCCTTTCTGGCGTCAACGGCCTGACCGTGATCGAGGTCTGATCAGCCGCGCAGAGCTTCCAGGCGCTCGAAGATCTCGGGCACGTGGGTGAGATAGGCCCCGTAGTCGAAGATCGCGTCGAGGTCGAGGTCGGGCGCGGCCTCGGCGAGGAGGTCGCGGAACTCGGTGCGGTTGTCCCAGGCGCGCTGGGCGTTCTCCTGGACGACGCGGTAGGCGTCGTCGCGGGTCATCCCCGACTCGACCAGGGCGGTGAGGGCGCGCTGGCTGAACAGGGCGCCGTGGGTGAGGCCGAGGTTCTCACGCATCCGCTCCTCGTTGACCTTCATCCCGGCGGCGACCTTGGTCGCCAGGTCCTGCATGTAGTCGAGCAGGATCGTCGCGTCGGGGAGGACGACGCGCTCGGCGCCGGAGTGGGAGATGTCGCGCTCGTGCCAGAGGGCGACGTTCTCGATCCCGGTCTGCGCGTACCCGCGCAGCACACGGGCGAGCCCGGTGACGCGCTCGGTGCGGATCGGGTTGCGCTTGTGCGGCATCGCCGAGGAGCCCTTCTGGCCGGCGGCGAACGGCTCTTCGACCTCGCGCACCTCCGTCTTTTGCAGGTTGCGCACCTCGGTCGCGAAGCGCTCGAGGCCGGAGCCGGCGATCGCGATCGCCGCCAGCAGCTCGGCGTGGCGGTCGCGCGGGATCACCTGGGTGGCGACGTCCTCGCGGCCTAGGCCGAGCTTCTGCGTCACCCGCGCCTCGACCGCGGGAGGGACCGAGGCGTAGGTGCCGACGGCACCGGAGAGCTTGCCGACCGCGAGCTGCGCGAAGGCCTCCTCGAGCCGGTCGAGGTTGCGGTCGGCCTCGAAGGCGAAGCCGGCGAGCCGCAGGCCGAAGGTGGTCGGCTCGGCGTGGACCCCGTGGGTGCGGCCGACGCAGAGGGTGTCGCGATGCTCCAAGGCCCGCTCGACCAATGCATCGCGGTAGGCGCAGGCGCCGGCGAGGACGATTTCGCCCGCGCGCCGCAGCTGCAGAGCCAGCGCCGTGTCGAGCACGTCGGAGGAGGTGAGGCCGTAGTGGATCCAGCGTCCGTGCTCGCCCACCGAGCCGGCGACGACGTCGACGAAGGCAGCTACGTCGTGGTCGGTCACCTTCTCGCGCTCTTCGACCGCCTCGACCGTGAAGGCCGCCTTCGCCCGCGCCTCGGCGGCCGCCTCCTGCGGCACCGCGCCCTCGGCCGCCCACGCCTCGGTCGCGGCCAGCTCGACCTCGAGCCAGCTCTCGAACTTCGCCTGCTGGGTCCAGACCTCCCCGATCTCAGGGCGGGTGTAGCGGGGGATCACGCGTTGATTATCCGCGCGGCGAGGACGCCGGCGTTCTTGGCGCCGTCGATCGCCACGCAGGCGACCGGGATGCCGGGGGGCATCTGCACCGCCGAGAGCAGCGCGTCGAGGCCGCCGAGGCTCTTGCCGAGGATCGGCACCCCGATCACCGGCAGGTCGGTGTGGGCGGCAGCGACGCCGGGCAGCGCCGCCGACATCCCCGCCCCGGCGATGATCACCTTCAGCCCGCGCATGCGCGCGTTCTGGCAGTACTCGCGGACCAGCTCCGGGTCGCGGTGGGCGCTCATCACCCGCACCTCGTAGCGGATGCCCGCCTCCTCCAGGGCCTTGCCGGCCGCTTCCATCTTCGGCTTGTCGTTCTTCGAGCCCATGATGATCCCGACGTGGGGCTCGTCGACGTCGATTTCGGCGAAGGCCTCCTCGACCGCGGGCATCGTCGCCGGGGCGACGGGCCGGGGGTCTGAGGGCTCTGGCATGCCGGTCGGCTCCTCTGAGATCTCGCTCATCTCTTCCTCTCTGGGGTCAGATGGTTGATTACCAAGGTCAACTGGGGACCCGCTCGACGGCGCGGGCGGCGATGTCGGTCCGGATCTGCATTCTCTCGAAAGAGATCCGGCGGGCCGCATCGTATGCGCGATCCCGCGCCTCGGCGGGGCTCGCGCCGAGTCCCGTCACGTTCAGTACCCGGCCGCCCGCGGTGACGATCTCGCCGTCGCGCTCGGCGGTGCCGGCATGGGTCAGCTCGGCGATCGCCGCCGCCCCGGCGAGGCCGCGGATGACGTCGCCCTTCGAGGAGCTCTCCGGGTAGCCGGCCGAGGCGAGGACGACCGTCACCGCCCAGTTGTCCTCGAACTCCGCCGCGGCGCCGGCGAGGCCGCCGGGCTCGCGGGCGGCGAGGAAGAGCTCGGCCAGGTCGGAGCGCAGCCGCGGCAGCACCGCCTGCGTCTCGGGGTCGCCGAAGCGGGCGTTGAACTCGAGCACCCGCGGCCCCTCGGCGGTCATCATCAGCCCGGCGTAGAGGACGCCGTGGAAGGGGACGCCGCGGCCGGCCATCGCCGCGACCACCGGCCGGTGCACCGCCTCGACGATCTCCTCGACCTCGGCGGGGCCGAAGCCGGGGACCGGCGAGTAGCTGCCCATGCCGCCGGTGTTCGGCCCCTCGTCGCCGTCGAAGATCCGCTTGTAGTCCTGCGCGGGCGCGAGGGGGACGACGTTCTCGCCGTCGCAGAGGGCGAGCAGCGAGAGCTCTTCGCCCGCGAGGAAGTCCTCCATCACAACCGTGGTCTCGCCGAAGCGCCGCTCGGTGAAGAAGACGTCGAGCGCCTCGCGCGCCTCGGCCTCGGTCGAGCAGACGATCACGCCCTTGCCCGCGGCGAGCCCGTCGGCCTTGAGCACCGTCGGGAACTCCGCGCGGAGAAGCTGCTCGTCGGCCTCCTCGCGGCTGCGCAGCAGCGCGTAGCCGGCGGTCGGCACGCCCGCCTCCGCCATCAGCTCCTTGGCGAAGGCCTTCGAGCCCTCGAGCTCGGCCGCGGCCTTGGTCGGACCGAAGGCGGGGATGCCGGCCTCCTCGAGCGCGTCGACCGCGCCGGCGACCAGCCCGGCCTCGGGGCCGACCACGACGAGCTCGACGCCGTTCTCCGTCGCCGCCGCGACGATCGCCGCGACGTCGTCGGCGGCGACGTCGGGCAGGCACTCGGCGTCGGCGGCGATCCCGGCGTTCCCGGGCGCGCAGAGCACGTCCGTGACCCGCGGCGAGCGCCGCAGCGCCTTGACGATCGCGTGCTCGCGCCCGCCTCCCCCTACGACGAGTGCCTTCAACTCGGGCCTAGAGCGAGCCGGTCAGGTCGCCGGCGGGGATCGCGGCCAGCGTCTGGCTGGTCATCGTCCCGCGCGAGCCGAGCTCGACCGAGACCTTGGCCATAGTCCGCTCGTCGGGCGCCTCGACCACGGTGACGAAGTCGTACTGCCCCAGCGTCGCGTACTGCGACACGACCTTCACCCCCATCTGCTCGACCTCCCGGTTCACCTCGTCGATCCGCCCCGGGTTGTTCTTCAGCGTCCGCACGCCCTCCGCGGTCAGGTTCGTCAGCATCAAGAAAGTAGGCATCCTCCAGCTCCTCCCAAGGTCTCGACTGCCACTGCTCCAACCGTACCCGCTCGGGCGACCAACTGTTGAGCTGAAAGAAGCCTTCGTGGTTCCGCCGTGTCTCAGCGACTGTCGCCAGGGAGGGGTGGTGTCCCTCTCGCGACCGGCGTCCTCTTGCTCGCACCACCGACGCTTGCGGCGAGCCGGCGACGCTCCAGGCGAGCAACCCAGGGAGCGAGAGGGACACCACCCCTCCCTACCCCAACCGCTAATACCCAGGCGGATGCCGCACCACGAAGCCTTCCGGATATGGAGGCTCGGTGTGCCAGCGCGGCCCCGTTCCTTCCGCGTCGCCGACCGTGTCCCAGCGCAGGCCGGCGACCTCCATGTAGGTGTGGGTGGCGCTGGCGTAGATCGTGATCCAGCGGCCGGGGCCGGGTTCGCCGTAGCTCTCCAGCGCGCCGGAGGTGAGCGGGGTTTCGAGTAGGCCGCCGCCGTAGAGGGCGAAGCTGACGGCGCCGGAGCAGTCGTAGCCGTAGGAGTACCAGGAGCCGTGGCCGCCGCCCCAGACGTAGGGGGTGTCGGCGATCGAGTTGGCGGCGGCGATCACGGCCTTGATCGCCGGCGGGGCGCTGCGGGGGGCGGCGGCGAGGCCTTCGGGGGTGAGCACGGCGCTCGCGCCTGGCGCTTCGAATCCGGTCGCCAGCGGCGCCACCCGCCAGTCGACGTAGCTGACCTTGCAGCCGCCTTCGATTTCGCCCGCCTCCTGGAGGACCTCCTGGACGTACCACTCGGCCTGGTTGTGGGTGAAGACGCCCGCCTGGATGCCGCCGCGCGACCACATCTCCCGGGCCAGCGTCGCCGCCGCGTCGGCGATGTCGGTGTGGTCGATCTTGCCGTCGTTGTCGCCGTCGACGGCGTAGCGACGCCACTCCATCCGGTCGAGCCCGAGCCCGCTTTCCGTCCGCAGCTGGCGCCCGGTCAGGTTGCGGCCGAAGTTCGACTCCAGCCGCGCGATCGCCGCCAGGGTCCAGACGCCGCGCTTGCCGAGTTCGTAGCGGGCGGCGGCGTTCTCGAATGCCTGCAGGTATTCCTCCGGGATCTGCTGCTTCCAGTCAGCTGCCGGTTCGCAGCTGAGGACCTGGATCTGCGGGCCGAGGCCGACGGCGCTGAAGGAGTTGCTGCCGACTTCGCCCGCGTAGCAGCCGGCGTTCGCCAGGACCTCTTCGACGTACCAGTCGGCGTGGTTGTAGGCGAAGATCGCGCCGTAGGTGTCGGCCGGCATCCCGGCGGCTTTCAGGTAGCTCGCGGCGGCGAAGATCGCGTCTTCGGGGTTGTTCGGGTCGGCGACGCCGTCGCCGTTGGCGTCGACCCCGTAGGTCGCCCAGGTCGAGGGCATGAACTGCATCCAGCCGACCGCCCCCGCCGAGGAGGGCCCGAGGTTGGTGCCGAAGGCGGTCTCGACCGCGTTGATCCCGGCGAGGATCGCCGGCCCCTGCGGCCCAGGCCGTACTGGGCCGAGGCCCGCTGGTAGATCGGGATCAGCACCGGCGGCACGCCGCTGATCGCGCAGCTCGAGCCCGGCAGCGAGGGGATCGCGAAGGTGCCGGGAGTCGGCGCCGTGGTGGCGGTGCCGGCGGGGGTTTCGGTTTCGGCCCCGCCGGTGGCCGCCGCGCTCGTGCCCTTGCCCGCGTTGACGCCGCCGCTCGGCGGCGGCGTGTGGGTGGCGGGGGGAGGCGGTTCGACCAGAGTCGCCCCGTGCTTGACCGTCGGCTTTTCCTTGGGCGGCGGGACGAAGTGTTCGGCCGGTTCGGGGGAGCTGGGCGTCGTCGTGGTCTCGGGTTCGCCGCTCGCCGGCGCGGTGGTCGTGGCGGGCGCTTCCAGGGTCGTGCCCTGGGTCGCGGTCGCCGCTGGTTCGCCCGCGGCCCGGGCGACGGCGACCGGGACCGCCAGCGCCGTCGCTGCCGCCGCGGTGGCGACGAGCGCCCTGATCTTGTCCGTCCGCTCCATCAGCCGAGGATGTTGGCCACGCGCCAGCCCTGATGTTTCAGCTGTTCCATTTCCAGCCGCAGCTCGCTGGTCACGCCGACCCGCAGCAGCGAGACGCTGAGCGGGTAGATCGTCCCGCGCGAGGGCGCCGCGACGATGTTCAGGACCTTCGCCTTCGGCACCTTCACCCCGGCGGGCTGGTGCGGCGGCCGGCGCAGCAGCGCCCTCCTCAGCTCGGGCGTCGCGGTCGCGCCGAAGGCCCTGCGGAAGGCGCTCGCTTCGCCGCCGGTCTCGTAGACGACGAACCCCTCGGCGAACCTGCGGGCGATGGCGATCGCGGCCGGGCCGGCGGGCGGGCCCTTCGGCGGCTTGGCCGCGGGCGCGGCCGAAGCGGCGGCCCCGGCCGAGGCGTCAGCCGGACGCGCCGCGGGGGAGGAGGAGATCGTGTCGGTGGCGGGGTTGCCGGTGTTGGCGGCGGTGGAGGCGGACGGCGCGCTTTCGACCCCGCCCTCAGGTCCGCTCTTCGCTTGCTTCGCCGGCGCCGGCTTGAATACGGGGGCCGCGCCGTGAAGGGTCGGCTCGGGCTTCGAGGTCGGATGCGACGGCGGCTGGACGTGGGGCGTTTTCACCGGCGCGACGGCGACCGGCGCCGAGGCCGGTTCCGCGCTGCCGGAGCCGGCGCCGAGCGAGGCGGCGCCGATGCCGATCCCCAGCGCCAGCACGACGGCGCCGCCGACGACCGCGGCGCGACCGCGATCGCTCAGGCCCAGCAGCCTGTCCTCGAGCGGCCAGACCAGGTGCTCGCGCAGAGCGAGCGAGACGTCCTCGAACGCCTCGGGTGGGCGCCGCTTCGGGCGCGCGTTGATCGGGGTCTGGTCGTCGTTCATCGGCCGCTTCGGAGCTCTCCCTCGCCCTAAAGATGGACAGGACTATTAAAGAGCACCTTTGGACCCTTGTAGTTTCGGCAGAAACCGCCGGGAAAATGAGCCCTGAAACGCAGTATGGCCGCTGCTCAGGCGGCGCTCGCCGCCGGCGCCCCTGCCCGCTCGAAGACGATCTCGCCTTCGGCGGCGTCGACCCGCACCGTGTCGCCCTCGCCGAACTCGCCCTCGAGGATCTTCAGCGCCAGCTTGTCGATCAGCTGCTTCTGGATCACCCGCTTCAGCGGCCGCGCCCCGTAGGTGGGGTCGTAGCCGAGGTTGCCGAGCAGCGTCCGCGCCCCGTCGCTGAGCTCGATCTCGATCCCGCGCTCGCGGACCCGGCCGATCAGCTGGTTGACCTGCAGCTCGACGATGCGGCCGATGTCGGCCTTCGAGAGCCGGTGGAAGATCACCGTGTCGTCGATCCGGTTGAGGAACTCGGGCTTGAAGGTCGCCGCCAGCACCTCTTCGATCTGCTCGCGGATCTTCTCGTCGACCGCCTCGCCGACGATCCGCTCCGAGCCGACGTTGGAGGTCATGATCAGCACCGTGTTGGTGAAGCTGACGGTGCGCCCCTGGCCGTCGGTCAGCCGGCCGTCGTCCATGATCTGCAGCAGCGTGTTGAAGACGTCGGGGTGGGCCTTCTCGATCTCGTCGAGCAGGACCACCGCGTAGGGGCGCCGCCGCACCGCCTCGGTCAGCTGGCCGCCCTCCTCGTAGCCGACGTAGCCGGGGGGCGCGCCGATCAGCCGCGCCACCGTGTGCTTCTCCATGTACTCGGACATGTCGAGGCGGACGATCGCCTGCTCGGAGTCGAACATGAACTCCGCCAGCGCCTTCGCCAGCTCGGTCTTGCCGACTCCGGTCGGGCCGAGGAAGAGGAAAGATCCAATCGGGCGATTCGGGTCGGACAGGCCGGCGCGCGAGCGCCGCAGCGCGTTGGAGACGGCGGCGATCGCCTCGTCCTGGCCGATCACCCGGTCGTGCAGCCGCTCCTCCATCTGGATCAGCTTCTGCACCTCGCCCTCCATCAGCCGGCTGACCGGGATCCCGGTCCATTTCGCGACGACCTCGGCGACGTCTTCCTCGGTGACTTCGTCGGCCAGCAGGACCTCGCCGCCGGCGTGGACCTCCTCCAGCCGCGCCTCCTGCTCGGCGACCTTGGCCTCGAGCTCGGGGATGCGCCCGAATTTGAGTTCGGCGGCGCGCTCCAGGTCGGCCTCGCGTTCGGCCCGCTCGACCTCCAGCTGCGCCCCCTCGAGCTCGGCCTTCGCCTGCTTGATCGCCTCCAGCGGCTCCTTCTCGTTCTGCCAGCGGGTGCGCAGCTCGGCCGCCTCCTCGCGCAGGTTCGCCAGGTCCTCTTCGAGCGCCGCCAGCCGCTGCTTGGAGGCCTCGTCGGTCTCCTTCTTCAGCGCCTCGCGCTCGATCTCCAGCTGCTGGATCCGCCGCTCGACCTCGTCGATCTCGGTCGGCACCGAGTCGATCTCGATCTTCAGCCGCGAGGCGGCCTCGTCGATCAGGTCGATCGCCTTGTCGGGGAGGAAGCGGTCGGCGATGTAGCGCTCCGACAGCGTTGCCGCGGCGACGATCGCCGAGTCGGCGATCCTCACGCCGTGGTGCTGTTCGTAGCGCGGCTTCAGCCCGCGCAGGATCGCGATCGTGTCGTTCATGTCGGGCTCGCCGACCAGCACCGGCTGGAAGCGCCGCTCCAGCGCCGCGTCCTTCTCGATGTGCTTGCGGTACTCGTCGAGCGTCGTCGCGCCGACCGCCCGCAGCTCGCCGCGCGCCAGCATCGGCTTCAGCAGGTTGGCGGCGTCGACCGCGCCTTCGGCGGCGCCGGCGCCGACGATCGTGTGGAGCTCGTCGAGGAAGAGGACGATCTGGCCCTCGGCCTGCTGGACCTCGTTCAGGACCGCTTTCAGCCGCTCCTCGAACTCGCCGCGGTATTTCGAGCCGGCCAGCAGCGAGCCGATGTCGAGGGCGATGACGCGGCGGTCGCGCAGGCTCTCGGGGACGTCGCCGTGGACGATCCGCTGCGCCAGCCCCTCGACGATCGCGGTCTTGCCGACCCCGGGGTCGCCGATCAGCACCGGGTTGTTCTTGGTCCGGCGAGAGAGGACCTGGATCACGCGGCGGATCTCCTCGTCGCGCCCGATCACCGGGTCGAGCTTGCCGCTCTCGGCCTCGGCGGTGAGGTCGCGGCCGAATTTCTCCAGCGCCTGGGCGTTGTCCTCGGCATTGGGCGAGTTCACCTTCGCCGGTCCCTGGACCGCCCGCACCGCGCGCTCGAGCTCGTCGGGCTCGGGCAGCAGCTCGGAGACGCCGGAGCCGTCCTGCGCAAGCGCCAGCAGCAGGTGGCCGACGGTGATGTAGCCGTCGCCGAGCTTCGCCATCGCCTGCTCGGCCTCGCGGATCGCCCGGGCCAGGTTCGAGGACATCCGCGGCTCCTCGGCGCCGCTGACGGTCGGCAGCGCGGCGATCGCCTCGCCCGCCCGCGCCCGCACCGCCGCCGGGTCGGCACCGACCCGCTGCAGGACCGGGACCGCCATCCCCTCGGCCTGGTCGAGCAGCGCCGCCAGCAGGTGGGCGGAGGCGATCTCCGGGTTGCGCCGCGTCCGCGCCAGCTCCTGCGCCGCCGCCACGGCTTCCTGCGATTTGACCGTGAATCGATCCGCCTGCATCAGCTCTTCCTTCCGTTCTTCCGGTTCTTCGACCGCATCTCGCCGAGCTGCTTGCGAAGCCGTTCGTTCTCGCCGCGCAGCCTCTGCACCTGCGCTTCCAGGGCCAGCACCATTTCCACCCCGGCCAGGTTCAGCCCCTCGGCGGTCATCTGCTGGATCCGCCGCAGCCGCTCGACGTCGCGCTGGGAGTAGAGGCGGGTGTTCTTCGGCGAGCGCTTCGGCGCGATCAGGCCGCGCTGCTCGTACATCCGCAGCGTCTGCGGGTGCATCTCGGCCAGTTCGGCGGCAACCGAGATCATGAACACGCCCTGGTCCTGGCTGAAGGTCGCCTTCACCTGGCGCCGGTAGGTGGCCATCAGCGCGCCGCCTTGCGCAGCAGCTCGGCCCGCGGGTCGCCGCCGTTCAGCGCCTCGGCGAGCTTGTCGACCGCCTCGCGCTGCTCCTCGCTGAGCTCGTCGGGCATCTGGACCTCCAGCCGGTAACGGATGTCGCCGTTGCCGCCGCCCTTGCGCGGCGGCCCCTCGCCGCGCAGGCGCTGGACCGAGCCGTGCTTGGTGCCCGGCGCGACCTTGATCTTCTTCGTCCCGCTCAGCGTCGGCACCTCGATCGTGCTGCCGCGCAGCGCCTCGGGCACGGTGATCGGCACCGTCACCTCGAGGTTGCCGTCGTCGAGCCGCTCGAAGACGGGGGACGGCTGGACGCGGGTGGTCACGTAGAGGTCGCCGGGCGGGCCGCCGCGGGGGCCGTCCTCGCCCTTGCCGGCGAGCCGGATGCGGCTGCCGTTCTTGACGCCGGCGGGGATGTTGACCTTGTAGCGCTTGCTCTGCTGGGTGAGGCCGGAGCCGCCGCAGGTCGGGCAGGGGTCCTTGATCACCTGGCCGGAGCCGCCGCACCGCGAGCAGGGCTGGCTGATCGAGAACAGGCCCTGGCCCTGCACCTCGACGCCGCGGCCTTCGCAGCGGGGGCAGGTGGTGGGGGAGGTACCGGGCTTGGCGCCGCTGCCGTGGCAGGTCGCGCAGCGGCTTTGCTTCGGCACCGTGACGCTGATCTGGGCGCCGCCGATTGCCTGGTCGAAGCTCAGCTGCACTTCGGTCTCGAGGTCGCGCCCGCGCGCCGCTTCCGGCCGGCCGCCGCGGCCGCCGCGGTTGAACATGCCGCCGAGGATGTCGCCGAAGTCGAAGCCGCCGAAGCCGCCGGGGGAGGGGGGGGGAAGGGGGGACCGGTCCCGAACGGCGCCTGGCCGCCGCCGCCGAAGCCGGGAAAGACGCTGCCCTCGTCGTACTCCTTGCGCTTCTCGGGGTCGCCGAGGATGTCGTAGGCGGCCGAGATCTCCTTGAACCTGTCCTCTGCCTCCTTGTCGCCGGGGTTTTTGTCCGGGTGGTACTTCCGGGCGAGCTTCCGGTAGGCCTTCTTGATCTCGTCCTCGGACGCCTTCTTCGAGACGCCCAGCGTCTTGTAGAGCTCGTCAGCCATCTGCTCCTAACTGCTCACCACGACCCGCGCCGGCCGGACCAACTGCTCCCCCAGCGCATAGCCCTTCTGCAACACCTCGACGACCACCCCGCTCTCGGTTCCCTCCACCGGCTGGGTGGAGAGCGCCTCGTGCCGATTCGGATCGAACTTCTCCCCCTTCGGATCGACAGCCGCGACTCCGTTGCGCGAAAGCGTCTCGCGCAGCCCGGAGAGCACCATCTCGACCCCGGAGCGAAGCCCATCCTCTGAGCCGTCAGCAGCCTCGAGCGCCCGCTCCAGATTGTCGACCGCATCGATCACTTCCCGAGCCACCTCGATCTTCCCCCGCAGCTGAGCGTCCTGCGCCTGCGCAGCAGCCCGCTTGCGGAAGTTCTCGAAGTCGGCTTTCGTCCGCCGAGCCAGTTCGAGGTACTCCTCTTTCTGCTGATGAGCGTCAGCCAGAAGCTTCTCGAAGTCCTCCTCAATGGCTTGGGCCTGATCCGTATCTCCCGCGGGTGGCGACGATGCCGAGGACTCTCCCGATAGGGAGAGCCCGGTATCGGAGACAGGACCCGCGGGCCGAGCGCCCTCGTCCCGAAGGTCGTCCTGAGCAGGACTCATTTGCTCTCCTCGTCGACCACCTCAGCATCGACGACCTCCTCCTCATCGGAGGCAGCTCCGTTCTCGGCGCCGCCGTCGGCCGAGGCCTGCTCGGCCGAAGCCGCCGCGTAGATCTGCTCCGAGACCTTGGTCATCGCCGTGTTCAGCGCCTCGACCTTGGAGTCGAGCTCCTCCTTCGAGCCCGACTCGAGCGAGTCGCGGACGTCCTTGACGGCCGCGCGCACCTGCTCCTTGGCGTCCTCGTCGACTTTGTCGCCGGCCTCGTCGATCGCTTTCTCCGCCTGGTAGGCGGCGTTCTCGGCGAGGTTCCTGGTCTCGGCCAGCTCCCGCTGCTTGCGGTCCTCCTCGGCGTGCGACTCGGCGTCGGAGACCATCTGGTCGATTTCCTCGTCGGAGAGCCCGGAACCGGATTTGATCTCGATCTTCTGCTCTTTGCCGGTGCCTTTGTCGGTTGCGGTGACGTTGATGATCCCGTTGGCGTCGATGTCGAAGGCGACCTCGATCTGCGGCATGCCGCGCGGCGCCGGCGGGATCCCGGTGAGCTGGAATTTGCCCAGGCTCTTGTTGCCGCCGGCCATCTCGCGCTCGCCCTGCAGGACGTGGATCTCGACGCTCGGCTGGTTGTCCTCTGCGGTCGAGAAGACCTCCGACTTCTTGGTCGGGATCGTCGTGTTGCGCTCGATCAGCTTCGTCATCACGCCGCCTTTGGTCTCGATCCCCAGCGTCAGCGGGGTCACGTCGAGCAGCAGCACGTCCTTGACCTCGCCGCCGAGCACGCCCGCCTGGATCGCGGCGCCGACGGCGACGACCTCGTCCGGGTTGACGCCCTGATGGGGGTCCTTGCCGGTCAGCTCCTTGACCTTCTCGCGGACCGCCGGCATCCGGGTCATGCCGCCGACGAGGACGACGTGGTCGACCTCGGTGTCGGCGTCCTTCAGCGCCTGTTTCACCGGCGCGACGACGCGCTCCAGCAGGTCGCCGGTCAGCTCGTTCAGCTTCGAGCGGGTCAGCTTCAGGTCGAGGTGCTTCGGCTGCCCCTCGACGGCGGTGATGAAGGGCAGGTTGATCTGCGTCTCCTGGGTCGAAGAGAGCTCGATCTTCGCCTTCTCGGCCGCCTCGTAGAGGCGCTGCAGGGAGTTCTTGTCCTGGGAGAGGTCGACGCCCTGGTCGCGCTTGAACTCCGCCACCAGCCACTCGACGATCGCTTTGTCCCAGTTGTCGCCGCCGAGGTGGTTGTCGCCGGCGGTCGCTTTCACCTCGAAGACGCCGTCGCCGATTTCCAGCACCGAGACGTCGAAGGTGCCGCCGCCGAGGTCGAAGACGAGGATCGCGTGGTCGCTCTCCTCTTTCTCGAGCCCGTAGGCAAGCGAGGCCGCGGTCGGCTCGTTGATGATCCGCTTGACGTCGAGCCCGGCGATCTTGCCGGCGTCCTTGGTCGCCTGGCGCTGGTCGTCGTTGAAGTAGGCGGGGACGGTGATCACCGCGCTGTCGACGCTTTCGCCCAGCTTCGCTTCGGCGTCGGTCTTCAGCTTCTGCAGGATCATCGCGCTGATCTCCGGCGGGCTGTACTGCTTGCCGCGGGCGTCGACGCGGACGTCGCCGTTGGGGCCGGCCTCGACCGTGTACGGGACGATCGTCTCCTCCTCCTTGACTTCCGCCTCCTTGCGGCCCATGAACCGCTTGATCGAGAAGATCGTGTTCTCCGGGTTCATCACAGCCTGCCGTTTGGCGACGGTGCCGACGAGGCGCTCGCCGCTCTCGGTGAAGGCGACGACCGACGGGGTGGTCCGCCCGCCCTCGGCGTTCTCCAGAACGGTGGGCTCGCCGCCCTCCATCACCGCGACGCACGAGTTGGTCGTGCCGAGGTCGATACCGATCGTCTTTGCCACTTTTCCGCTTCCTCCAGGGGTTTCGTTGGGGTTCTGTTGATCAAGCTCTAGAAATCTAAGTGGCAGTATGGCAGATCGTGAACGGATTGCAAAGAAGGGCTTATAGTGATTCCGCTCACGTGGGTAGCGGGTAGCCGGAGGGGAAGAGGCGACCCGGACGGAGGCGCCTCGACCACAACCGGCCCTGGGGAAGGGGCCACGGAAGAGGAGGACGATCTTGAGCACCCCAGCAATTCGCCTGCTGCGCGCAGCGCTCGCCGCGGTGGCGGTCCTGGCGCTGCTGCTGCCGGCTGCCGCCGCGGCGCACGGCCAGCGCGGCCACAAACAGCACGGTCACAACCATTACGGTCGCCACGACAACGGCAAAGGCAAGGTGGTGGGCGTGATGACCCGCAACCTCTACCTCGGCGCCGACCTGGCGCCCGTGATCGCCGCCCAGAACACCGAACAGGTCGTCAGCGCCAGCGGCGCCGTCCTGCGCGACGTCGTCGCCAACGACTTCCCGACCCGGGCGAAGGGGCTTGCCGAAGAGATCCGGCAGACCAAGCCCGACCTCGTCGGCCTGCAGGAGGTGGCGTACTGGCAGACGACGCCGATCGCCCCGGCCGGCGAAGAAATCACGATCGATTACCTCAAGCTGCTGCTCGAACAGCTCAACAAAGGCCCCGGACCCGACAGCTATGAAGTGGTCGTGGTCCAGAACGAGTTCGGGACCGAAACGCCGGCCGACTTCAACGGCGTCGCCGGTGACGGCCCGGGCGGCGAACTGGCCGATGCCGAGGTGCTGGGCAAGCTGCAGATGCGCGACGTCATCCTCGCCCGCACCGGGGCCGGCGTCCACACCTGGAACGCCGGCGGCGGCAACTTCAACACCCTGCTCGAACTGCCGGTCGGCGGCGAAACGGTGGCGGTCAAGCGCGGCTGGACGGCAACCGACGCGCAGGTTCGCGGCAGCCACCCGTTCCACTTCGTCAACACGCACCTGGAGGCGTTCCACCCGCTGGTGCGCCAGGCGCAGGCAGCGGAACTGGTGGGCCCCGGCGGCCCGGCGACGAGCGATCTGCCGGTGGTCCTGGTCGGCGATCTCAACTCCGACGACGACACCGTCTCGGGGGCCGACCGGCTCGCTTACGAAACGCTGCTGGGCGCCGGCTTCGTCGAGCGCAGCACCGATGAACCGCTCGGCTGCTGCCTCAACTCGAGCCTGCTGGCCGAAGGAGCCGGCGGCAGCGTCGCCGATTTCGACCATCAGGTCGACCACGTGATGACCGACGACCCGGAAGGCATCACGCTCGATGAATCCGCGGTAACGGGCCTCTACCCCGTCAACGGTTTCTGGGACTCCGACCACGCCGGGCTCTACAGCGCCCTGCGGTTCGGGCGTTAACCGGACGGTTCAGCCCCGGCGGGACGATCGCGGTCCGTGCAGGCCCGCGTCGCCCCGCCGGCGGCGGGTTCCGCCGGCTGTCGGCGTTCTCAGCCCTCGCCGGCGGTGCGGGCGACGAATTCGGCTACCTGTTCGCCCTGCGCCTTGTTGAGAATGCCCGCGGGCATCCGGCCCGGAGTCGTCGAGCCGTCGACGCCGTTTTCGATCGCGTTGAGGACGCGCCCTTCGGTCGCTTCGACCGTTTCTTCGTACTTCTTCACTTCTTCCGGGCTCCCGTTCGCGCCTTCCGGCGGGCCGGTGGGAGCCAGCAGTTCGTCGAGGTTGGGGGCGTAGTTGCCGTCGGTGCCCGCCGCGTAGAGCGTGTGGCAGGTGCCGCAGTTGGTCTGGAAGAGCGTCTGCCCTTCCTTCAGGCTCGCCGGGACGTCCTGCGGGCCGGTGTTCGCGTCGCCCTTGGAGCGGAAGACCGCCCAGGGGAGAACGACGGCGAGGACGAGGATGGCGATCCCGAACCAGATGAAGGTGCGCTTGCTCATTGGGCGGCGCGCATACTACCTTCGCCCGCCCCGGCGCGGTTCTCCCGGTACCAGGGGCACATCCGCCGCAGACCGCACTCGCCGCAGCGGGGTTTCGGGCGGCAGAGGGCGCGGCCGTGGCGGATCAGGTTGACGTGGAGCTCGTGGGCGTCGGGCGGCGGCACGATCGCCAGCATCTCGTCGTGGGCGCGCTCGAAGGAGGCCTTTGCCGGGAAGAGCCCGAGCCGGCCGCCGACCCGGTGGACGTGGACGTCGACCGGTATCTCGGGGATGCCCCAGGTGAAGATCAGCACGCAGGCGGCGGTTTTGCGCCCCACCCCGGGCAGCCCGAGCAGGAACTCGAGCGACTCCTCGCGCGGCGCCGTCTCGGTCCAGTCGAGGTCGGGCGGTTCGCCCAACTGCTCGAGGATCGCCTGGATCCGCGGCGCCTTCTGCCTCGCCAGGCCGCCGGGCCGGATCGCCTCCTCGAGCTCGTCCACCGGTGCGTCGCGCACCTCCTCCCAGGTCGGGAACCGCTCGCGCAGCGCCGTGAAGGCGCGGTCGCGGTTGCGGTCGTTGGTGTGCTGGGAGAGGACGGTCTTCACCAGCTCGGCGATCGGGTGCCCGTGCGGCTCTTCCTCCGGCACCCCGTACATCTCCCGCAGACGGTCGCGGATCGCCCGCACCCTGCGCTTGTCGGGCCGCCTCCAGGTCACCCCGGGACCCTATTGACCCTTAACAGCCGGGCTACAATTGACTGTTCCGTGTCTCGCGCATTTGCCGCCATAGGAACGAAGCTGCCCAAGGGCTGGGGGGATGCCGGGCGCCAGATCGCGATCCTCGTCGGAGTCGATGCCCTGTACGAGCTCGCCCGCGGCGTCGCCGACTCCACCCGCGCCGACGCGATCGCCCACGGCGCCCAGGTGATCAGCATCGAGCAATCGACCCACACCTTCTTCGAGCCCAGCCTGCAGGCGGCGTTCCTGCCCGCCCACTGGCTGATCGACCTCGCCAACCAGATCTACCTCAACGCCCAGTTCTCGATCGCGCTCGGCTTCCTGATCTGGCTCTACCTCTTCCGCAACCAGTCCTACTACTTCGTGCGCAACATGTTCGTCGTCTCGATGGGACTGGCGCTGATCGGCTACGTCGGCTTCCCGACGGCGCCGCCGCGGATGTTCCCCGCCCACGGCTTCGTCGACACGATCACCGACTTCTCCAGCGTCAACCACGACTCGACCCTGGCGAAGATCTTCATCAACCCCTACGCCGCGGTGCCGAGCATGCACTGCGCCTTCGCGATGATGATCGGCGTCTCGGGGGTGGCGGTCTGCCGCAAGTGGTGGTCGAAAGCCTGGTGGGCCTTCTGGCCGCTCCTGATCACCTGGGTCGTGATCGTCACCGCCAACCACTACTGGGTCGACGCCGCCCTCGGCTGGCTCGTCGCTCTCAGCGCCTACGCGATCGCCCAGGGAGCGCTCGCGCGCGCCAGGCCCGAGGCCTGGAGCTGGCGCAGCCCGTTTCCGCAGCGCGAAGCCTGGAACCCCGGCCCGCGCGAAGCCGAGGCGTAATAGATTCACACCTCCATGGGACCCTCCGCGCCGCCCCGGCGCAGCCCTCGCAGCGGTGCCCGCAACGGCCAGGAGCTGCGCGCCTACGCGCGCAACCGGCTGATCGAGTCGCGCCTCACCCCGAACGCGATCTCGATGGTCGGGCTGCTCGGCAACCTGATCGCGGCCGCGCTGGTCACTCAGCGGCTCTTCTTCCTCGCCGGCGTCGCCTTCGTCCTCGGCTCGGTCTGCGACACCCTCGACGGCCGCTACTCGCGGATGTCGGGCAAGGGGACGCTGTTCGGCGCCTTCCTCGACTCGACGCTCGACCGGATCGAGGAGGGGGTCGTGCTCGCCGCCGTCGCCGGGTATTTCGCGGTCGAAGGGCGCTCCTTTGCCGCGGCGATGTGCGTGGTCGCCGTGCTCTTCTCGCTGATGGTTTCCTACACCCGCGCCCGGGCCGAGGCGCTCGGGGTCGAATGCAAGGTCGGATTGGCCACCCGGCCGGTCCGCGTGGTGATACTTTCTGTCGGCCTGATCTTCGCCAAGGGCGCCGGCATCGGAGATTTCGAACTGCTGGCGCCGGCGGTCTACGCGATCGCCGCCTTGACGATATTCACCACCTTCCAGCGGGTATGGCATGTTCGAAACGAGCTTTCCGGCGAGGCCTCAGGCGTCAAGGACGACGCCGACGGTGGCGCTGGGGACGTGTAACCAGCGAAGCCGCCCGGTGTCTTCAGCCACCCAGCGCAATCCAGGAGGACTTCCGAATCAATGAGTGAGAGCAACGGGGCCAACGGCCACAGCACCAACGGCGGCGGCCGCACGGACGAGAAGGTCCGGGTCGCGATCGTCGGCGTCGGCAACTGCGCCAACAGCTTCATCCAGGGCGTGCAGTACTACAAGGACGCCGATCCGGCCGACGAAGTTCCGGGGCTGATGCACGTCGACCTCGGCGGCTACCACGTCCGCGACGTCGAGTTCGTCGCCGCCTTCGACATCGACGCCGAGAAGGTCGGCAAAGATCTCTCCGAGGCGATCTGGTCGGGCCAGAACGACACGATCAAGTTCGCCGACGTGCCGAACCTCGGCGTGACCGTCCAGCGCGGGATGACCCACGACGGGCTCGGCAAGTACCTGAAAGAGAAGATCACCAAAGCTCCGGGCGAAACCGCGGACGTCGTCGGCATCCTCAGGGAGACCAAGGCCGACGTCCTCGTCTGCTACCTGCCGGTCGGCTCCGAGGAGGCGACCAAGTGGTACGTCGAGCAGGCGCTCGCCGCGGGCGTCGGCTTCGTCAACTGCCTGCCGGTCTTCATCGCTCGCGAGGACTACTGGGACAAGCGCTTCACCGAGGCCGGACTGCCGATCATCGGCGACGACATCAAGAGCCAGGTCGGGGCGACGATCGTCCACCGGGCGCTGGCCCGCCTCTTCCACGACCGCGGCGTACGGCTGGAGCGGACCTCCCAGCTCAACGTCGGCGGCAACATGGACTTCTACAACATGCTCGAGCGCGAGCGGCTGGACTCGAAGAAGATCTCGAAGACCAACGCCGTCACCTCGATCATGGGGCACGAGCTGCCCAAGGAGGACGTCCACGTCGGGCCGTCCGACTACGTCGCCTGGCTGACCGACCGCAAGTGGGCGCACATCCGGCTAGAGGGCAAAGCGTTCGGCGACGTGCCGCTGACCGCCGAGCTGAAGCTCGAGGTCTGGGACTCGCCGAACTCCGCCGGCGTCGTCATCGACGCCGTGCGGCTGATCAAGCTGGCGCTCAACAACGGCATCGCCGGCCAGCTCGACGGCCCCTCCAGCTACCTGATGAAGAGCCCGCACACCCAGCGCCCCGACGACGAGGCCCGCGAGCAGACCGAGCAGTTCATCGTCGAGAACGCCCGCGCCAAGTCGCTCCCGGGCGAGCCGGCGGAGACGCCCGCCGCCTCGCAGGCATAACCAGCCCTCCCTCGCGCGTTCCGCTGTTCCTTTGCCCTAATTGTTAGGGCAAAGGAACAGCGGAACGGCGTTGGGGGCTCTGGCTCTTATCCTGCCTCTGTGAGCCCCGAGCCGCTGTCGATCGCCCAGGTCTTCCCCGTGCGCCGGGGCGGAACCGGCGAGGCGGCGCGGTTCGCGACCGCCGTCGCCGACGAGCTCGAGCGGCGCGGGCACGAGCTGCTGCGGGTCAGGACCGGCGACCCGGTCAAACGGCTGCTGAAAGCGAGGGACCTCGACGTAGTCCACGTCCACGACCCGTTCGCGCCGAGCGCTGCCTCGGCGGCGCTGCGTCACTCCTTCTCGCTCAACGTCGCCACCTTCCACGAGCCGCGCGAGCGGGTGCTGGCGACGCAGGTGGCGCGGCCGCTGGTCGAGATCTTCTTCGGCCGGATCGACGCGCGGACGGTGACGCGGCCACAGACCGCGGAGCTGCTGGAGCGCTTCTTCCCGGCGAGCTACGAGGTCCTGGGGGACGGGGGCGCCGAAGCGGACGAGAGGGACTGGGGAGCGGTCGCCGACGAGCTGGAAGCGATCTACCGGCGGCTGCTGGCGCGGCGGCATCCCGAGGATGGCGACCCCGAGGTGCGCGAGCGGATTTCGCGGCGGCCGCTGATCGAGGTCGACCTGCACATGCACACCGACCACTCCGGCGACTGCGCGACGCCGGTCGACGTCCTCATCCAAACCGCCCGCGACCGCGGCCTGGGGGCGATCGCGATCACCGACCACAACGAGGTCTCGGGAGCGCTGGAGGCGCGCAAGCTGGCCGAAGAGCTCGGCGACATCAAGGTGATCGTCGCCGAGGAGGTGAAGACCGCCGAGCAGGGCGAGGTGATCGGCCTCTTCCTCGAGGAGAAGATCCCCAAGGGGCTGACGATGGCGGAGACGATCGCCGAGATCCGCGCCCAGGGCGGGCTCGTCTACGTGCCGCACCCGTTCGACCGCTTCCACTCGGTGCCCGACTACGAGCACCTGCTCGACATCGTCGAGGAGATCGATCTGCTCGAGGTCTTCAACCCGCGGGTGGCGCTGACCTCGTTCAACGAAGAGGCGGTGCGCTTCGCGACCAAGTACCGGATCGTGCCGGCGGCGGGTTCCGACAGCCACGTCGCGCAAGGGCTGGGGAGCGTGCGGCAGCGGATCCACGACTTCGACGGGCCGGCCGAGTTCCTCGAGGCGATGCGCGACGCCGACATCACCCGCAAGCACAAGAACCTGGTCTACGTGCAGACCCTGAAGTTCCTGCAGACGACGGGGCGGCCGAAGGCGCCGAAACGGCGGGTGCCCGATGCCAAGCCGGTCCGCGGCGGGCAGCCGCGGCGGGCCCGCCGGACCCGCCGGGCGAGCAAGTCCTGATGCAGACGGACAGTCGCAAAGGAGCCGCGCCCGCCTCGTCAAAGAGTGCCCCGATGCGATCGATCGACGACGAGATCCGCGAGAAGTACCTGGAGCGGGCGATCCGCGAGCTCAACCAGATGGGCCGCGAAGTCCAGGAATGCCCGCACTGCCCGCGCGGCAAGCTGATGCCGGTGCTCGGCTCGGGCCACCCGCAGGCCGACGTCTTCATGCTCAAGCAGGCGCCGCTTGCCTCCGAGATCGAGGAGGGGGTCGCCTTCTACGGCCGCTCGGGCAACGCGCTGATGAAAAGCTTCAAGCGCCTGGGGATCGATCCGCTGGTCGTCTACGGCACCCTCTGCGTCAAGTGCCCGATCCCCGAGCCCGACCTCGCCGCCGGCGAGTGCGTCGGCCGCCTGGTCGAGGAGCTGGCGATCGTGCAACCGAAGATCGTCGTCGTGATGGGCGAGCCGGCCCTGCGCATCCTCAACTCCCTCGGGGTCCCGCTGGCGCGGGAGATCGAGGCGCGCGAGGGCGAGATCCAGCCCTTCACCCCGACGGTCGACGCCCTCTACACCCCCGACATCGACGCCTCGCTCGACGAAGAGGGCGCCAAGCAGCGCTTCTGGCGCGCTTTCAAGACTCTGGGCGACTGGTACGAGGACCTGCCGCCGTATTAGGGCGCTTCCTCGGGGTCGGCAAGAGGGGTCGCGCCCGGGATCGGCTCAGTGGACTCCGCCATCTCGAAGAGCATCAGGGAGGCACCGACCATGATCGGGTCCTCTTCGGAGACGGCGAGCCGCGCGGCGGAGCGCTCGGTCACCATGGCGGTCTCGGCGACCGCGCGGAGGAAGACCTCGACGAGTTCGCTCCATCCACGCTCGTCGATTCGCGGCCGGAAACGCACCATGCAGTTGTCGGCGCGGCGGTCGAAGGTGCCCTCGCGCACCGCTCTGGCGGCATCGGCGAACATCAGCCGCAGGTAGAACAGCGTCGAGATCCGCAGTTGCTCGGAGGAGAGCCGCAGGAGCTGCTCCTCGTGGATCACCTGAGGAGTGCTGGAAACCCACCTCCGTTCGCTGGTCCCGCGGCGCTTCTTTGTCTCCACCACGCCGATCAGCCCGTCCTTCGCGAGGGCGCGGAGGTGGTAGCGGACCTTCGACGCCGGCTCGTCGATCTCCTCGGCGATCTCGGCGGCGCTCGCCGAGCGATCGGTGAGCAGGGCGAGGACTCGCGACCGGACCGGGTGTTCGAGCGCCGAGATCAGCGGCTCGATCGGTTCAGGGGGCAAGCCGTCGGAGAGTCTCATGGCAAGAGGATCGGGGATACGCCGCTCTGTTGCTGAGCGGGCGGTTGGTGGAAGCTGTGCAATGGAGGATGACCCACTATGTCGGTCCGGTTGACGAGCACCCGATGCGCTGGTGTACTCGCCGCGCTCAACCCTCGCTGGTCGATCTAGGGCCCCTTCCCTTCATAGGCCCGAGGCGGGGGTAGGGGCGACCACCCTCGGGTGGTGGTCAGGTGACGGGGACCGGCAGGGGGTCCGTCACCTGATAGGTCGGCAGCCCGGACACCTTCCCCAAAGTCCCCGGTGTCCGGGTCGCCGACCGCTTACGGCGACGGGGTGGCGGCCTCGGCCAGAGCGGTCATCGACTCGACCCTGGCGCTGGCGAGGCCGCGGACGACGATCGTGTCGAGGGGCCCATGGTAGGCGCCGAGGGCGGCCTGTGCGGCGGTGGAGTTGGGGGCGGCGATGCCGACCGTGCCCTCGGGCTCGCCGAGGCGGTCGAAGTGGTCGCGGTAGCCCTTGTGGAGGTCGCGGTAAAAGGCCTCCTCCTTGGCGAGGCGCTCGGGGGCATCGGGACCGACGGCGGTGCGGACGTAGCCGAAGACGCTGGGGGTCTCGCGGCCGGCGCTTCGGGCTCCGGACTCGACCTTCTCGCGGGCGCCGGCGGCGAAGCCGGGGGTCATCCAGTTGAAGAAGACGCCGTCGTAGGCGCCGCCGGCGAGCTCGCACATCTTCGGGCCCATCGCGGCGAGGACGAGTTTCACCCCGGGAAGCAGCTCGCGCAGTTCCGGCAGCGCCTCGCGCATCTTCGTCAGCGGCTTCTTGGTGAAGCCGGCGCCGACCCCGAGCCAGAGCTTGGCGCGGTCGATGCCGAACTCCCCGATGTCGGCGGCGATCTGCTCGGGCGGGGTGCGGTCGAGGGCGATCACGGCGACGCCCAGCTCGAGTTCCGGCGCCGCGGCCTGGAACTCCGCGAGCGTCGCCAGCCCCTTCGCCCCGGGATGGTCGTTCGACCACATCGACTCGTAGCCGAGCTCGGCGCAGCGCGCCGCGAGCGGCCGCGCCACTTCCGGGTCCAGCCCCGCCGCTACTCCGAAGGCCCTACTCATCAGGCGCCGCCTCCTCCGCTTCGCGTCCGGGAGCGGCTACTCCATCAGGCGCCGCCTCCTCCGCTTCGCGTCCGGGGGCGGCTACCCGCCTGGCATCGTGTTCGAACAGGGCGACGCACTCGATGTGGGGGGTCTGCGGGAACATGTCTACAGGCCTCACGCGGCGCAGCCTATAGCCGGCCTCTCCCAGCTGGACGGCGTTGGGCGCCAGCGTGGTCGGGTTGCAGGAGACGTAGACGATCCGCTGCGCCTCGCACTCGATCACCCGGCGGACGATCTTCTGCGAGAGGCCGGCACGGGGCGGGTCGACGACGACTAGGTCAGGCCTGCCCGCCTGTTCGATCAGCGGCCGCACGCCGGTGCGCGCGTTCGCGGCGACGAAGCGGGCGTTCTCGATGCCGTTGGCGCGGGCGTTGCGCTCGGCGTCTGCGATCGCCTCGGGGACGATCTCCAGCCCCCAGACCTCGCCGGCCTGCGGCGCCATCGTCAGGCCGATCGTGCCGATCCCGCAGAAGAGGTCGAAGACCCGCTCGCTGCCGGTGAGGCCGGCGAACTCGGCCGCGACCGCGTACAGCTCCTCGGCCATCTCGGTGTTGGTCTGGAAGAAGGCGCCGTGCGACATCTCCAGCTCCAGTCCGCAGAGCTCCTCGCGCAGGCGCTCCTCGCCGAGCACGCCGGTCGGGCCGTCGGTCCCCCCGGCCTGCGCCTCGACGATCGTGTGCAGGTCGACCGGTGGTCGCGGGAACCTCGCCTCGACCGTGACCAGGCGCGT
The DNA here is from genome assembly GCA_963800355.1 of uncultured Actinomycetes bacterium. Lineage (GTDB taxonomy): Bacteria > Actinomycetota > Thermoleophilia > Solirubrobacterales > 70-9 > VAYN01. Next base: position 351,106 of record CAWDAP010000004.1, read on the forward strand.
CTGGATCTGGCCGGTGCGCCGGCCCTCGCGGACCGCGAGGTTGCGCAGGACGCCGCGGCCGGCGCGGCGGTCCCAGGCCGGGACGGATTCGGCGCGCGCCCACTCGCGCACGCCGTTGCGCGCCTCGTTGCCGCGCTCGCTCGCCAGGTGGCAGTCGTCGGCGTCGACGATCAGGTCCCAGCGGCCGCGGGCGTGGAAGCCGAGCGTCACCTCGCCGCCGTCGTCTTCGCCGAAGGAGTACTCGAGCTTGTTGCGGTAGCGCCATCGCTCCGGCGCCGGCACGATCGGCTCCAGGTCGAAGCCCTCGAGGCCGCCGAGCCGGCCAAGCGCCTCGCCGACCTGCTGCTGCTTGTGGTGGAGCTGGCGCTCATAGGGGAGGCCCTGCCACGGCGCCCCGGGGCAGGGCTCGCCGCCGTGGACGCAGGTGTCGGGCAGGCGGTCGGCCGCCGGCTCGAGCAGCTCGACCGCGCGCGCCTCGGCGAAGCGCTTCTTGCCCTTCGTCACCTCGGCGCGGACGCGGTCGCCCGGCAGCGCGCCGGCGACGAAGACGACAAACCCGTCGGCCCGAGCGACCCCCCGCCCGCCGAAGGCGAGGGAGTCGATCTCGAGCTCCAGTTGATCCCCGCGGCGCGCTATGGCAGTGCTTTGCGCGCCTGTTTGACCAGCCGTTCGAGTTCCTTGATCAGCGAGTCACGCTGTTTCTGGCCTTTTTTCACCAGGTCCTTGAGCAGTTTCTCCGCGTCGCTGCGGGTCATGCGGCCGCGTTTGACCGCGTCGTCGACGACGTCCTGGATGCGGTCGCGGCTCAGGGTGACGCTCTGCTCGAGGCTCTCGCGGAACTGGGCGACGCTCTTGTCGAGGCCCGCCGTCGGTTTGGAGGCTTTGCTTCTGGCGCCGCCTTTTTTCGCCCCGGCTTTCGAGCGCGTTTTTTTCGAAGCTTTCGACGCTTTTTTGGCGCTGCTTTTGACTTTCGATTTCGTCGATTTTTTGGCTTTCGACGTTTTCGATTTCGACGCGGCCTTTTTCGCGCTGCCTTTGGCTTTGGATTTGCCGGCCGCTTTTTTGTCCGCCATCTAGGTGTGCCTCCTGGTAGTTGACCCGGCTGGTGGAACCCGACTATCTCAGTTCCGCAGGAGGTCTGGCTCGGCAGCAGCGAAAGTTGCCTGTACGGGTGCATGGTCGGAGAGCCGCAGCGCCCGCCCGTCGACCTGGAGCTCGCGCTGCTCCGGCGGCCACTGCACGGGCGGCTCGACAAGCTCGAGGCCGCGGCAGAGGACGTGGTCGATCGCGTCGTCGGCGGTGACCGGGCTCGCCAGCCCGAACTCGTCGCGCAGGCGCTCGAAGATTCGCGGCTGCTTCGCCGGGCGCAGGTTGAGGTCGCCGCCGAAGACGAGCGGGGAGCCGCCGGCCCAATCGCTCGCCGCCCGCGCCGCGCGCAGCACGTCCTCTTCGGCCAGGCGGGGCCAGTCGTTGGTCGCGTGCAGGTTGGCGACGCAGACGCCCGAGGCGGTGCGGGCGAAGGCTATCGCGCGCCGCTCCGGCTCGCCCTCGTGGATCGCGACCTCGCGCCGCTCGGCGATCCCGCCGAGCTTGCCCGGCACCCGGACCAGGGTCAGGTTCGAGCCGCCCTCGCCGGAGGCCATCAGGTCCGGGTTCTGCCGCGCCAGCAGCCCGCGCAGGGCGCCGAGCTCGTTGCGCGACGTCAGCGCCCGGTGCCACTCGGCCCCGCAGGCCGCCGCCAGCGCCTCGGCGAAGCGCGGTGGGCACTCCTGCAGCAGCGCCACGTCCCACTGCGCTCCGGCGAGCATCTGCGAGAACTCGGTCGTGAGGTCGCGGTTGACCTGGACGTGGGTCGCGTTGCGCTCCTCAATTCGCAGCAGCCGCGAGCGCCAGGTCCGCAGCTTCGGGTCCGGCGGGTGGTCGCGGCCGTGGAAGAGGTTCCAGGCGAGCACGGTGAACTCCATCGCGTGCGTAGTATCCGGCAGGCGCGAGAAGTCGCCTTTCGCAACCAGAGGTGCGGAAAGGCGCCTCGCCGGCGATCCTCATGACCAAGCGCGACTTCCTCACCGGCGAAGAGCTCGGGGCCTTCGAGCTCGGCAAGCTGCTCGACCGGGCGGCGGAGCTGAAAGCGGGGCGGCGCGAGGGCGTCGGGCGTGACTCGCTCGCCGGCCGCAGCGTCGGCCTCGTCTTCGAGAAGCCCTCGACGCGGACGCGGATCTCCTTCGACGTCGGCGTCGCCGAGCTCGGCGCCCACGGGGTGATGCTGCGCGGCGACGAACTGCAGCTGGCGCGCGGCGAGTCGGTCGCCGACACCGCCCGGGTGCTCTCGCGCTACGTCGACGCGATCGTGATCCGCTCCGGCTCACACGAGGCGGTCGAGGGGCTGGCCGAGGCGGCCGAGGTGCCGGTCGTCAACGCGCTGACGCCGCTGCACCATCCCTGCCAGGCGCTCGCCGACCTGCTGACGCTGCGGGAGCGCTTCGGCGAGCTCGACGGGCTCCGCCTCGCCTACGTCGGCGACGGCAACAACGTCGCCCGCTCGCTGGCGATCGTCGGCGGCCTCGCCGGGGTCGAAGTCGTCGTCGCCGCGCCCGAGGGCTACCAGCTCACCAGCGGCCACGGGGCGAAGCTGACCGACGACCCGCGCGCCGCCGCGGCCGAGGCCGATGCTCTCTACACCGACGTCTGGGTCAGCATGGGCGACGAGACCGAGGCCCAGCGCCGGCTCGCCGACCTCGCGCCCTACCAGCTCGACGCCGACCTCCTCGCCGCCGCCAAGGACCGCGCGATCGTCCTCCACTGCCTCCCCGCCCACCCCGGCCAGGAGATCACCGCGGAGGTTCTCTACGGCGAGCAAGCGGCCGTCTGGGACCAGGCCGAGAACCGCCTCCACGCGCAGAAGGCGCTGCTGGAGACGCTGCTCGGGGAGTAGCGTCCCCGCTCGTGTACCCGCACATCGACATCGGCCCGGTGACCCTGCAGACCTTCGGGATCTGCTTCGCGCTCGCCTTCCTCGCAGCCGGGGCGCTGATCTGGAAGCGGCTGGGGGAGATCGGCCGGCCGCCGGATTGGGCGTATGAGATGGGCTTCGCGGCGCTGATCGGCGGCATCGTCGGCTCGCGCGTCTACTTCATCGTCCAGAACTACAGCGAGGTCGAACACGACCTCCTCGGCAACCTCTTCTCCGGCTCGGGGCTGGTCTGGTACGGCGGCGCGATCGGCGGGGCGCTGGCGGTTGTCCTCTGGGCGTGGTGGCGCGAATTCCTCGGTCTGGCCCTGCTCGACCTGGCGGCGCCGGCGCTGGCGATCGGCTACGCGATCGGCCGCTGCGGCTGCCAGCTCTCCGGCGACGGCGACTACGGCAAGCCGTGGCACGGGCCGTGGGCGATGAGTTATCCGGAAGGGACGGTGCCGACGGACAGGACCGTCCACCCGACGCCGGTCTACGAGACGCTGGCGATGGGGCTCGGCGCCTGGATGCTGTGGCAGCTGCGCGACCGGGTCCGGGCGGGGGTGCTGTTCGCGACCTACCTCGCCTACGCCGGGGCCGAGCGCTTCCTGATCGAGTTCCTGCGCCGCAACCACCACGTCGCGCTCGGCCTCACCGCGGCTCAGCTCGAGAGCCTGGCGATGATGGCGGGCGGACTGGTCTGGATCGCCATCGTGGTCCGTCGCCACGGAGGCATCTGGCGCCAGGCGGCGAATCAGGCAGCAGCGGCCACCGCCTAGCGAGGGCGCTGACGCACAAGACCTCCGAGATCGAGGCCCCTATAGGGGCCTTAACTTCGGAGCTGTGCGCAATCCTCGGCGGTGCTATCTTGCGCAAAATCTTTGGAGCGGTTTTATGCGGGAGGATGCGGGATTCATGGCAGCGATTGACGTAAAGAGGGAGGGGCCCTCGGCCCGTACCGTCGGAGCGATCCTCGACGACGCCGCCGAGCGGATCGCCGCCGCCGGGGTCGAGGAGGCGCGCAACGACGCCGAAGTCCTGGTTGCCGACGCGCTCGGCGTCAAGCCCGAACAGCTTTCGGTCGAGAGCGCGGGCGAGGTTGACGAGGAGGCCGCCGCGAAGATCGAGGCCGGCGTCCAGCGCCGGGTCGAACGGGAGCCGATGGCCTACATCCTCGGCCGCGCGCCCTTCCGCAGTCTGGAGATCTATGTTGACGAGCGCGTGCTCTGGCCGCGCCGCGAGACCGAGCTGCTGGTCGAGGTCGGCACGCAGCTGCCCGAGGGCGCCCGCGTCCACGAGGTCGGCACCGGCTCGGGGGCGATCGCCCTGGCGCTGATGTCGGAGCGTCCCGACCTGCGGATCACCGCCTCGGACCTCTCGCCCGAAGCGGTCGAAGCCGCCCGCGAGAACGCCGAGCGGCTCGGGCTCGAGTTCGACGTCCGCGTCGGCATCGGCCTGCCCGAGGAGGTCAGGGCCGAAAGCGTCGACCTGGTGATCGCCAACCTTCCCTACGTCACCGACGAGACGATCTTCGAGCGCTCGCCGGAGATCCAGAAGGAGCCGCGGGTCGCGGTGACCGGCGACTGCGGTGCGGACGGCCTCGGCGTGATCCGCGGGCTGATCGGCGAAACGCCCTCGGGCTGGAAGATGGCGATGGAGCACGACACCCATCACGGGCCGGCGATGCGCGAGCTGCTGCGCGACGCGACTACCCTTCAGGACTATGAAGGTGACGACCGGGTCACCGTCGGCCACGCGCCCTGAGGCAGACCGGCGATGAGCGATAGTCCGGCCGCCGAGGCGGCGGGCCAGGCCGGCGACCGCTCGCTCGCGGTCTCGACCGAGGAGCAGCGGCGGGCGAAGCTGGAGCGCCTGCGCGCGGCGGGGGTCGATCCGTATCCGCACGCGTTTCCGGACCGCGACCACGTCGCCGAGATCGAGGCGCGCCACGACCCGGCCGAGCTGGGCGAGGGCGAGCGCGAGGAGTTCTCCTACCGGGTGATGGGCCGGGTCGTCGGCAAGCGCGGCCACGGCAAGACCGCCTTTCTCGACGTCCGCGACATCACCGGGCAGATCCAGGCCTACGCGCGCAAGGACGTCCTGGGGGAGGAGGCGTTCGCGCGGGTCGAGGAGCTCGACATCGGCGACCTGGTCGGGGTGGTCGGGCCGCTGCACGTGACCAAGCGCGGGCAGCTGGCGATCGGGGTGCGCGAGTGCGTCCTCCTGGCCAAGGCGCTGAAGGACCCGCCGGACCTCTTCCACGGGATCAGCGACCCGGACACCCGCTACCGCCAGCGCGAACTCGACCTGATGGCGAACGAGGAGTCGCGCGAGATCTTCAAGAAGCGCTCGCAGCTGACCCTCGGGATCCGCAACTACATGAACTCGCGCGGCTGGGTCGAGCTGGAAACGCCGGTGCTGCAGCGGCTGACCGGCGGCGCCGCGGCGCGGCCGTTCGTCACCCACCACAACGCGCTCGACCGCGAGCTCTTCCTGCGCACCGCGACCGAGCTGTACCTGAAGCGGGCGATCGTCGGCGGCTTCGAGGACGTCTACGAGTTCGGCAAGTTCTTCCGCAACGAGGGGATGTCGCCCCAGCACAACCCCGAGTTCACGATGCTGGAGATGTTCGTCGGCGGGGCCGACTACGAAGGCGTGATGCGGTTCGTCGAGTACCTGGTGGCGCACGTAGTCGAGGAGGTGATGGGGACGACGAAGGTGACGCGCGACGGGGTCGAGATCGACTTCGCGGCGCCGTGGCCGCGGGTGCGCCTGCGCGACGAGCTGCTGCGCGAGACCGGGCTCGACATCTACGAGGCGAGCCGCGACGAGCTGGCGGAGGCGGCCGGCGATTCGGTCGACGAGAACGACGACTGGGCCGGGGTTGTCGACGCCCTGCAGGGCAGGCTGGTCGAGCCGAAGCTGATCCAGCCGACCTACATCATCGACCTGCCGATCGACATCTGGCCGCTGGTCAAGGTGCACGAGGAGAGCCCGCGGATCTGCGAGGCCTTCGACGGCATCGTCGCCGGGATGGAGATCGTCGGCGGCGGCACCGACCTCAACGACCCGGTCGAGCAGCGCGAGCGCTTCATCAAGCAGCGCGAACGCCAGGAAAGCGGCGCCGAGGCCGACCCCCACCCCCACGACGAAGAGTTCGTGCGCGCCCTCGAATACGGCATGCCGCCGGCAAGCGGCTGCGGCCTGGGAATCGACCGCCTGCTGATGATCATGACCGGGGCGAAGACGCTGCGGGACGTGATCATCTACCCGGCAATGCGGGAGCAGGGCCAATAAAACGCCTCGCCCTGCTCGTCCTGTTCGTGTGTCTGTCCGTCACGGCGAGTGCGGCGATGGCCGCCGAACCGCCGGACCCGAGCGCGAACATCTCGATGGGGCAGCTGCCCGAAAGCTGCCGTGCCGGGACCTCGGCCAGCTGCGAGAACGCCGTGGTCTATTACCTCGACAAGGCGCGGGCCGCCATGGGCCTGTCGCCCTACGCCCTGCCGGCCGACTTCACCCAGCTCGCCCCGGACCGGCAGATCTTCGTGCTCTCCGACCTCGACCGGCTCGCGTACTCGCTGCGGCCGGTCGCCGGGCTCAACGCCCAGCTGAGCGGCGACGCGGCGCGCGGCGTCGCCGACGGCGGCGACCCAAGCGCCTCCAGCTGGCCCTACGGCGCCAATTCCTGGTACTCCAACTGGGCCGGGGCCTACGTCAACACCCCCGCCGCCTACTACGGCTGGATGTACGACGATGGGGCCGGATCGGGGAACGTCGACTGCACGCAGGCATCGGACCCCGGCTGCTGGGGCCACCGCCACAACATCCTCACCCGGGGTTTCGGCGAACCCGACGAATACGAAGCCGCGATGGGTGCGGCCGCAGGGACGGAATCCCGCAGCGGGGACGCCGGCTACGCGATGCTGATCCTCATCGACTCGCCCCGGTTTTCGTCCCAGCCGCCGTACTACTACAGCTGGGCGGAAGCGCAGGCCGACGGAGCCGGTAGCAACGCCTACGACCCGGGGGTGCCCGACCTCTCCTCGCCGCCGGAAGGCTCCGGGTCCCTAACTCCTGACCTGCGGCTGAGCGTGCGCGGCAGGTGGGTGCATCTGGGCGGCGACCCGGTCCTGCGCGGCCACCGGGTGGTGGTGACGGTCCGTCGCGAAGCTATGCCCTGCGCGTTCCGCCGCGGCGCTCCCTGCGCCTGGGCGCAGCGGGGGCCGGTGCGGCGGATCCGGCTGACGCTGACCACCCACACGGCGTTTCGCCTGCGCCGGCCCGGCGCCTGGGAGCGCCTCGCCGTCCGTGCGCGGGCTTCCGGGTTTGAACTTGAAGGACAGCGCTACACGGACGCGGCCGCCTCGATCCTGCTGCTGGGGCCGAAGCCGCACCGCGGCGGCCGCTGAACGGCCCGCGTCAGACCGAGCGCAGAAGGCCGCCGTCGATCGGAACCACGGTGCCGGTGACGTAGGCGGCGCGCTCGGAGCAGAGGAAGGCGACGAGGTCGCCGTACTCCTCGACGGTGCCGAGGCGTCCCGCGGGGACTTCCTTGCGGGCAGCCGCTTCGACGTTCTCGATCGAGCCGCCGAGCTCGGCCATCCGGTCGGTCTTGAAGCGGCCGGTGGCGACCGTGTTGACCGTGATCCCGTCGCCGGCGACCTCGCGGGCCAGGGTCTTGAAGAAGCCGACCGTGGCGAGGCGGTGCGCGTTGGAGAGGTTGAGGGCGGGATTGATCTCGATCGTCGTCGTCGAGCCGACGTTGACGATGCGACCCCAGCCTTCCTTGCGCATCCCGGGGACGACGGCGCCGGCGAGGATGCGGGGCGCGAGCACCAGCGAGCGGTAGGCTTCCTCCCATTCCTCGAAGCCGTGGTCGAGCGCGCCGCCGGCGGGCGGCCCGCCGGTGTTGGTGACGAGGATGTCGACGCGCCCGAGCGCCTCGATGACTTCCAGCGGCAGGCGGGCGAGGCGCTCGAGGTCGGTGGCGTCGGCGAGGAAGGGAGTCGCGGCCGAGCCGATCTCCGCCGCCGCCTCCTCCAGCCGCTCCTGCGAGCGGCTGGCCAGGGCGACCTTGGCCCCTTCCCGGGCCAGCGCCGAGGCGACCCCACGCCCGATTCCCCTGCTCGCGCCCATCACCAAAGCGACGCGCCCCTCCAGTCCCAGCTCCATGCCGACACCCTAGCCCTAGCCACGCCGCTCAAACCCCGCTGCGCGGGTAACCTTCCAGGAGAGCGCCCGTAGCTCAGTGGTCAACGGGTCCTTTCGGGGGCCCAAAGAGCGTCGGTCTTTCAAGCCGAAGGTCGCCGGTTCGAATCCGGTCGGGCGCATTCCTCGGTGTTCCGGGCCGTGCCGGGCATTGCGCGGTGCAGAGCCAAGTCCTCGGTCTCAGGCCGGATCGGCGTTCCGGTGGCGTCCGGGCGATTCCGCGCGGTTCCGGGGCGTCTGTGTCTCATCCATGTCTCATCTTCCGGCCCGGAATAGGGTCTCGGAGATGGCAGGCGACCCACAGGTGAAAGCGCGTAGAGCGGTGCGACGTGCGCACGCGGATTTCGAGAGGGCGCAGGAGAAGCTGGAGCAGCTGCGCGAAACCCGGCGCAAGAGCTTCGAAGAGGCGCAGGCGGCCGGGCTGTCGATGCGCGATATCGCCCGGGAGACCGGCCTCCACTTCACCCGCGTGGCGCAGATCCTCCGCAAGGATTAAGGGGGCGTAGAGAGGGGTCTACGGACCCTGCTACCATCGGTCGATCTAGAAAAGCGCCCCCGCGCTGGTGGAACAGCCGGGGGCATGGCACAGGAGGTACTAGCTCCCATGCATTGCTCCTATGTCAAGTCTCTCTGTGGATAGCCGGATTCCTGAGGAGATATCTATAGAGATAGAGATGAAGAAGGATCCCGCAGCAACCGGTAGAAGCGCCTGGCCAGGTGGCGCTTGAGGCAGCGCAGGGCCTCGCGGTTGCTCTTGCCCTCGGCCCGCTTCCTGTCGAGGTAGGCGCGGGTCCGGTTCTGGGCCCTGGTGCGCTCTGCGACCAGGTCCTCGCGGTGGTCGGCCAGCAGGCGGATCTCCATCGCCTCCTCGTCGAGGAATGCGCTCGGGAGGCGCTCGGGGCCTTCGCGCACCGCCACCCGCGCCACCGCCAGGGCATCGATCGGATCCGACTTGCCCGCCGCCCGGTCTGCCCGGCGCGAGAGCCCGGTCAGCCGCGGCGCCACCCGCACAACCCGCTCGCCGGCGGCCAGCAGCGCCTGCTCGAGGCGGCGGGAGACCTGCCGGCAGTCCTCCAGCGCCCAGACGCGCTCTGCGTCCAGCTCGCGCGCCCAGCGCAGGGCCGCCTGGTGGCCCTGCTCGTCGGCTGCGATCTGCAGCTCTGCGCGCAGCTCCCCGGTCTGCGCCCCCACCGCCACGAGCATGTGGTTGCGCTTGTGGGTATCCGCCCCGATCACGATCATCTGCACGTCCCTTCATCCGCTGTTGCCTTTGAAGCGGACCTCCGGCGGACAACCTTCAGTGGGGGCGCTGCCACGCTCCTATCAAGTCACGCCGGAGCTCCTCGGAAAGGCGGCGGGCGACACAATGCATGCAAGCCAGGCCCACGGGCCGGCGGACAGCCTAGGAGTCAGCCCACCGCCATCCGAGGAACCAACCGCTCCGGTCGGACGCCACCGTCCGATGAGGCGGAAGGCTGACACTGAAAGACAAGCCTATTGGCGCTGCTGACGAGGGCGCCACCACCGCGGTCCAGGACATCAAGGACCGCGCGCGGGTGCTACGAGAAGTCCTGGATCTCTATCCGGTGACGCTGACTCTCGACGAGCTGGTCCGTGAGTTGACGGTCGACTCGGTGGAGTTCCAGGAGCGCGATCGCGTCCAGCGTGCGGTACGTGACCTCATCGCCGGCGGCTTGATTCATCGAGTCGGGGATCTCGTCCTGCCGACGAGGGCAGCAGTCAACTTCCATGAGCTCAGCGAAGACTGAGAAGAGGAAGCCGACCAAGAGATCGATGGAAGGCGGAACCCGCCTACAACCAAGCGGCCAGGAAGGGGATGGGCTCAAGACCCTGAGACAGAAGCAAGAAGTCGACACAGAGGCACTAGCCCCATACCCCGACACACTACGAACCCTCCGGATTCGGGTTTCTCGGGCCGCTCCTCCCGTCCCTCCGGGCAGCCAATTTTGGCACGGCTTCGCCGTGCTGAGGCTGCCCTTAAGGAGGGCCGGGAGGGGTCTGACCTTCGGTCGTCTGGAGGGCTTTGGGATGAAGCCGATGCAATCGCCGTTTGCTCTGGACATAGGGGGCATGGAGAGGAAACCGGACCCCAGCTTCTTCACCGAGCGCAGCCTTGCCGACCGTCTCGCCGTCTCGGATCGAACCGTCCGCAACTGGATCAGGCGCGGCGACCTGCCCAGTTACAAGTTCGGGGCAGGGCGGCGGATCGACCCGGCTGACGTCAAGAAGTTCCTCGATCGACATAGGGACGAGCCGGCATGAGGCGCGAGTCGCCCATCAAACGCCGCAACCCCTCCGGCCAGATCGTCTGGGTAGCCAGATACACCGGCCGCAATGGCAAGAAGCACATCGCCAAGCCCATCTGGAACCGCGGCAAAGGCACCTTCACGAGGAAGGCCGACGCTCAAAAGGCAATCGACGAGGCGTACGGCCTCTCCGATCGGCCAGACACCCTCGGCGACTACTCCGCCACTTGGACGGAGCGCCACCCCCGATCCGAACGCACGAACGCAACGAACGACCACCGCATCGGCCGAGTCGCCGACGTGGAGATCGAGGGCATCCCGTTGAAGGACTGGCCGCTCCGCGAGCTGCGCCGCCGCCACACCCTCGCCCTGGTCGACCACATGTTGAGGACCGAAGGTCGAGCGACCACCGGGGCCGTAGGCATCCTCCGCGCACTGTCGGCAATGGCCGAGGACGCGATCACCGACGAAGTCTGAGCCAGGCCGGGTTTGACGGAGACCTCGAAGCCAGGATTCCTCCTGGCGGAAGGGAACCGATCAAGCCATGGCACGAAAGAAGAAGTACCCCGAAGAGCTGCTGGATCGCGGCGCCCGGATGGTCTTCGACTCCGGCCGCCCGATCGCCCACGTAGCGCGCGACCTCGGCATCCACCCCGAGACCCTGCGCAAGTGGGTGCGCCAGGCCGAAGCCGACGAGGGCAAGCGCACCGAGCTGCTGAGCAGCGAGGAGCGCGAGGAGCTGAAGGCCCTGCGCGGCGAGGTGCGCGAGCTGCGCCGGGCCAACGAGATCCTCAAGTCCGCCTCGGCGTTTTTCGCCGCCGAGCTCGACCCACGCCGAACGAAGTGAGCGCCTATCATCGAGGAGCACCGGGAGCGCTTCGGGGTCGAGCCGATCTGCAGGACCCTGGAGGTGTCGGCCTCCGCCTACTACCAGCGCCGAACGGGGCAGCGATCGGCCCGAGCGGTCGAGGACGAGCGCCTGCTCGCCCGGATCAAGGAGGTCCACGAGCGCAACTACTGCGCCTACGGCTACCGGCGGATGTGGATCGCCCTGAAGCGCGAAGGCGAGGAGGTGGGGCGCGGCCGGGTGCAGCGGCTGATGCGCGAAGCCGGTATCCAAGGCGCCAAGCGGCGCGGCAAGCCCTGGCGCACGACAAAGCCCGACCCCGAGGCCCGCCGGCGCCCCGACCTGGTCGAGCGCGACTTCAGCGCCACTGAGCCGAACCGGCTCTGGGTCGGCGACTTCACCTACCTGCGCTCCTGGGAGGGCGTCACCTACTTCGCCTTCGTGATCGACGCCTTCAGCCGCAAGGTCGTCGGCTGGCAGCTCGCCTCCCACATGCGCACCGACCTGGTGCTCGACGCGCTGCGGATGGCGCTGGGCCAGCGCGAGCACGGCGCCGACTTCGAGCTCGTGGCACATACCGATCGCGGGTCTCAATACACCTCCGCCGACTACACCCAGGAACTCGACGACCACGGCGTGCTGGCCTCGGTCGGCTCGGTCGGCGACGCCTACGACAACGCGATGGCCGAGTGCTTCGTCGACACCTTCAAGACCGAGCTGGTCGCCGACCGGGTCTGGCGCTCCCGCTCCCAGCTCGAGCTGGCCGTCGTCGAGTACGTCTCCTGGTTCAACCACGAGCGCCTGCATGAATCCCTGGGCGACGTCTCTCCCGTGGAGTTCGAGTCTCTATACGTTGATCAGGAGGTCCAACTGAGCAAAAGATAGGAAGATAGGAAACCAACAATCACGGTCTCCGTGGAACCCGGTCCGGCTCAGTCGTAGCTTCAACTCTGTGCGAGGTGCGATCGGGTAGCCGTTCTTCTTAGGCAAACGGATGCGCCCGGAGCTGCAGCAGCTCCGGGCGCAACTTGTTCTTATGCGTAGCGGTAGCGAACCCGGAACAAAGGGTCGCTCTGCCACTGCCAACCGACGAAGTGGCGGAAGCCCATGTCCGCCTCTTTCTTTTCGGTGATTTCCGACCCGGGGTTGTTTGGGTCAGTGAGAGCGACCGCGCTCACCACCGAAGTGCGGCGAGGCAATGCGGCCACCAGACCGATCGAGCCGCCGGGCGTCAGGAGAAATGACGGCAGAGGCCCGATGACGCTGAACTCGAACTCGCGATCAGCGACCTTCGGTGCTGCGATCTCGTAGAAGATCCTGAGATCGCGCTGTCCCGGTTTTACGCGAACCACGGCTGCTGACAGAGCTTCCGCGCAGCGGCCAATCTGAACGGCTACGTCCTTCCACTCTTTTTTTGCGGAGCCGTTCGAGAGGGTCTCCAGACGCTCAATGAGCTCAGCGTCATATTCAGAGCGGGGCAGGTCGTCGAATTCGAAGACCTGCGCTTCTTTGACGGGATCGTCCACGTAGCGAACGATGGGCTTGCTTTGCGCCGAGGAGGCGAGCGGCAGGATCAGAAAAGCCTCCTGCTCACTATCGATATCAGCGCCGAGCTTGAGGGCCGCAGTGACCTTGACCGCATCACGCTCATGCGAGCCATCTCCAAGGGAGACGACATCGATAGAGGTGTCTACCTCGCTTACGGGGATGTTTTCGACGTTCGCGAACGCCATTGGTTACGCTCCATTTCTGCCGTCATGCCCGACGGCGGGTTTTGGGGTAAACCGGCCAAACGGCCGGCTTTGCTTCACGTCTGACGACTGCCGACCGAACTTGGCGGTAGTCGTTCTCTTCAATGCTTAAGTAGACTAACACAGAGTCACGACGCCTGTAAAGGCATCGTCCAAAGCCTTGACATCTATCTGGATCAAATGCCAGACTTAGCCCCATGGCGAAGCGAACTCTCGGCGAGAGGCTGAAAGAGCTGCGGACTGGGAAGGGACTGTCGCTGCGTGATGTCGAGAAGAAGTTCGGCATCAACAGCGGCTATCTCTCTCAGCTGGAGAGCGACAAGATCAGCAATCCCACCCCGTCCATGTTGAAAAAGCTTTCGGTGGCCTATCAAGTGCCTCTTGGCATGCTCATGGAATGGGCGGGCTACATCGAACGGGATGAAGGCGGGACTTCTCCACACGTCGAAACCGCGCTGAAGTACCTGCCCAACGATGTGAGCGAGGAGGAGCTCAAAGCTCTTAAAGCCGTTCTTGGCGCAATGCGTGGGGGGGCAGGAAGGGGAGGAAAAGCAACTTCCTATCGGCCCCACTACTCTGATTTAGAACTCGATCCAGAACGACGACTTGAGATTCGTAAGAACGCCTTGGCCGTTCTTAGGGAGATCGATGCGGTTCATGGAAGAGGCCCTGTCGATCTCGATAACGCCTTGGTTGTCGCAAAGCTGGTTCGCGCTGGAGCAATCGAGCTGGATCCTGACGAGAAGGAAAAGCTCCGACATCGTTTCCGAGGGTTAGTCGATCACGTCTTGACCAACCTAGAAGGTGTGGTGCATCTCGGTAGAAATGAGGTGTACATCAATGCAGACCTTCACGCGCTAAGAGAGAGATTCGTGCTGGCCCATGAGATTGGCCACGGAGTGCTTGAAGATCACCGCGAGGTCTATGCCCACCTCGACAACCATCATCGTTTGAGCCCCGACTTCAACGATCGGCTTGAGCGGGAGGCCAACCAGTTCAGCATTGAGCTATTGGCCAAAGGAGATCGGCTGCGCCAGGAGTTCGATTCCTCGAAGCCTGAAGTTCAAGAAATCAGCCGACTGTCCCACCAGATGGATTTGTCTCACCAGGCAACGGCAAGGCGGGTCGGCGAAGAGAGTCGCCAAGACTGCGCAATCGCCTTAGCGCGCCGAGGACACCGTGGCCAAGGCGCTCTGCAAGTGGACCACTTTCGGTTCTGGGCTTCTTCAAGTTTTGAAGAGAGATTCGGATGGAGAAGTGGGCAGCTACCAGGCGCCGCAATCAGGGCAGCACTTTCGGCTACGGCACGGAACGAGGTGACCCCTCCGATAACTCTGTTCGACGGCCATGGTAGACCGGTCGAAGTCCGGGTCGAAGGCTTGGATGCGCTGTACTCGGTCTTTGTGCTCTTTGCGCCAGTGCGGAGACGAGCTCTTTTCAGTAGCAAGCGGCCTAGATCTTCGAGGTTGTTAAGCCGAGCCTAGGCTGTCGATCTCAGAATTCTGTGCGGTACGCTTTGGGTACTGGAAGTATCTAGTCCGCTAAGAGTGGTCGAGCCGGCAGAGGAACTCGACGGAGGAAGGTGCGAATATGCCGAAAATCAGCCTAACGACTTTTGTCGATTTCACTGCGTCGGCCGGCTCAACGCGCTTGACTAAGGTGAGACGAGCCAAAGCAGAGTATGGGGAGGACTACTCGCCGCAGAAGGACTTCTACAAAGCCCTCCGGGAGGCCATTGAAGAGTCGTTTGAAGAAGGGTGGAATGCGGCAGAACTCAAGAAAAAGCTCTCGAAAGTGCCCGACCCGAAGAAGCAAAAAAACTACGAGGCTTGCCGAAAAGGCCTCACCAAATGGGCCGGAAGGCAAGTCTTTGTCTTTCATCCAAAACAGCGGGCTTCCTGGAAAAGTGGAGAACTTACGGTCAAGGTTAACCCAGAGCTTGACCTATCGATCAATGGAACTCGACACAGGATCAAGCTCTACTTCAAAGGGGAAGCGCTGTCGAAGCCTCGAGTAGATGTGATTCTGCATCTTCTGGGGAGCGGATCTGCAAAAGCTACGCCGGGTGTTCTCGATGTCCGCCGTTCCAAGCTCTACACCCCCACGGTGGAACGCCCTGGCCTAGGCGCGCTCGTGAAAGCGGAAGCGGCAGCTTTCAGCGGCCTCTGGCAGTTGTAGGCGCCGCCTGAAAACTGGACCACCTGCGCCGGTCGAAAACTGACCCACCCAGGCGCGGGGCCGGAGCCATCCGGCCGGGTCTGGACGCTCGCCCGATCGAAGAGATCAAGGCGAGGAGGAGCGGGTGATCGACGTGGAGCACTGGGCGGAGATCAGGCGGATGCACTTCATCGAGGGCGTCTCGATCCGGGAGATCCGACGCCGAACCGGTCTGCACCGCGAAACAATCCGTCGCGCCTTGGCGGCGAAGCGCCCGCCGGCCTACCGGCGGGAGAAGGCCCCCTCCAAGCTCGACCCCTTCAAGGAGGAGGTCGAGCGCCTGCTGCGCTCCGACCACCGCATGCCCGGCACCCGCATCCGCGAGCTGATCGCAGAGCTCGGCTACGAAGGCGGCAAGACGATCCTCGACGACCATCTGCGCGAGGTGCGTCCCCGCGCTGGGCGCTCTGTCCCAGACCGCGGTCTGGGACCGCGAGGCGGCGATCGCCCCGAAGGGCAGGCCCACCGACGCCTTCGCCGCCTTCTGCGGCGCCCTGCCGATCGGCTGGTCTATCTGCGAGGCCGCCGACCCCGAGTCCAAGGGCATCCTCGAGCGCTCCCACCGCTTCCTGCGCTCCAACTTCGAACCGGGCCGCGCCTTCGCCTCGCCCGAGCACTTCCAGGCTTGCCTGGA
The DNA here is from genome assembly GCA_963800355.1 of uncultured Actinomycetes bacterium. Taxonomy (GTDB): domain Bacteria; phylum Actinomycetota; class Thermoleophilia; order Solirubrobacterales; family 70-9; genus VAYN01. The sequence continues at coordinate 366,983 of CAWDAP010000004.1, forward strand.
TGACTGGTTCGAAAACCGTGCCAACACCCGCCTTCACCGCGGCATCCGCGCCGTGCCCGCCGAGCGCCTGGCCGAGGAGGTGCAGCGGATGCGAGCGCTGCCCGAGCGCATGCCCGACGTCGACCGCCGCTTCGTCATGCGGGTGCCCCAGCAGCCCTACCTGCGCTTCGACACCAACGACTACTCGCTGGACCCACGCGCCGCCGGGCGGCGGGTGGAGGTCAGGGCCTCCCAGCGCGAGATCACCGCGATCGAGCTGGGCACCGGAGCCCGCGTCGCCTCCCACCGCCGCTCCTTCGCCAAGGGGCTCACCTTCACCGACCCCGCCCACCAGCAGCTGCTCGATCAGCTGCGCGGCAACCGACGGCGCGGACCCGAGGTCGAGGTCGAGTTGCGCTCCCTGGCCCGCTACGACGAGCTGATCCCGGCATGACCAAGGCCGCCGAGCTCACCCACCTGTTCAGGGCGCTGAAGGCGCCGGCCGCGGCCAGGGCAGTTCCCAAGCTCGCCGAGCGCGCCAGAGAGGAGGAGTGGTCCCACGAGAGATTCCTCGAGGCGGTGCTCTCCACCGAGGTCTCCTCGCGGGAGTCCCACGGCGGCGAGAACCGGATCAAGGCGGCGCGCTTCCCGGCGCGAAAGACGCTGGAGGAGTTCGACTTCACCTTCCAGCGCACCGTCAAGAAGCAGGTGGTCGAGCACCTCGGCCAGCTCGACTTCCTGCACGGCAAAGAGAACGTCGTGCTGCTGGGGCCGCCCGGCACTGGCAAGACCCACCTGGCGATCGCCCTGGGCATCCGGGCGTGTTTGGCCGGCCAGCGGGTGGCATTCGCCACCGCGACCGAGTGGGTGGCCAGGTTGGGCGAGGCAAAGCGCCAAGGCGAGCTGGAGGCAGAGCTGCGCCGTCTCTCCTTCGTGCCGCTGCTGGTGGTCGACGAGGTCGGCTACATCCCCTTTGACCCCGAGGCGGCCAACCTGATGTTCAGCCTGGTCTCGGCGCGCTACGAGCGCGCCTCGCTGATCGTCACCTCCAACAAGCCCTTCAGCGCCTGGGGGGAGATCTTCGGCGACGAAGTGGTCGCCGCGGCGATGATCGACCGCCTCGTCCACCACGCCGCGATCCTCGGCCTCAAAGGCGACAGCTACCGACTGCGCGACAAGGACCTGGGCTCTCCACCGCCCAGGGACTGAGCGCCCCCGCCTGCTCCGCCTCGCCCTACGGGCTCGGCTCCGCAGGCGGGAGGACGGCCTTCAGGCCGTCCCCTTCACGACGCCTGGGGTGGTCCACTTTTCAACCGGCAGAAGTGGTCCGGTTTTCAACCGGCGTTGACAGCAGTCGATGTAGGAATCTGTCTCTTCATGCAAAGAGGCGCGCCCCTAGGGGCGCGCCTCTTTGCAAATAACGGGCGGGTTAGGTACTGCGACCCGTTCTCCCCTCTTTTTTAGCCGCGACCTTGGTCAGCTTTCCCTTGCTTCGATAACGCTGAGGTTTGAGGTGATCGGGTCGCGCCTCAATGTTCTCGCGCGCTCGCGTGAGGCTTCGCTCAAGCCAGCCGCTACGCTCCTCCATTGTCTTCCTCCTTTTCTTCCCTTTTAAGATTGACCTTCTTCAGGGGCTCTCGGCTTTCATCGATGAAGTCCTCCTCATTCGTGAGGTATGCCCCCTCCGTACGTACTAGGCGGGGTGTCGCAGCGCTCTCAGTCCAGTCAACTCGGTCACCAGCCTTGGTCTTCCGACGTGGCATAGCGAACAGGTCTAAGTAACGCGGCGGACCGATCCCAACAAAGCGGCGGAACACCACCCGGCCCCCTACTGGTTTGGCGGGATCCACGACTACTGCATCCTTGTGCAGATCACTTGCGAGGCTCTTCTCATAAGGCTCTCGGTAAATGACCTCGGTTATACCTGCGCCGATTATGTGACGTGCACAGTTGTGACAGGGGAAGGTAGTACTGAAGAGACGGTGACCAGCGACCGCTACACCCCGCCGTGCCGCGTCGAGAAGTGCCGCCATCTCGGCATGAACCGGCCGACCAAACTCGGTCAGGTTGGCCAACCGCGTACCGTCGATTGCTTCCATGAAAGAGTCAATCTGGGCCTCAGGGGCTAGGAGGCTGGCATCGGTAAGGCGAACGAAAGCCTCCTCGAGAGCAGCATCCCGCTGCTTCACATTCGAGTCGTAGCCGAGCTGAAAGTCTCTCGAATCCGGGTCGTCCTCCGGCCAGTACTGCCCGCCGAATGGTCTGGGCACCTCATTGCACCCAACCGCAACGATCTCTCCTCCCGAGGCGCAAATGGCGGCTCCAACCTGTCTGCTCAAATCGGCTGATCGAAGTGCCGCTGCGTGCGTCTGGAACATCGCGTACTCATTGCGGGTAGGCGTTAGAAAGGGGTCCCCAAAGAACAACCGTAGGTAGCGTTCCACTCCAGACTTCAGTTCCGGCAGAGGCTTATTAGGTACATAGACATCACCTTGGGTAAATGCCTCGCGAACGTTCTGCCCGAACGTGTGATCATCGTCGTGCTCGTCCCGAGTCATGATCCGCTTAGCGTCGTCCCGAAACTCTGCGGCCTTTTGAGGAACGCCATGGGATTTAGCAATTCGTTTTGCTAATGCCTCCAGACGTTCTTCGGTTGGCGAATGCACGGAGATCAGCGTGAACCGATCGCGGTAGATACGACGCATGGATGCGACCTCAGCCGGATGTTTGAGCGAGTCGAGAATGAAGGCGGTCCCCAAGGCTGGGCCCCCGAACTTGTCGCGCCTGTAGTCGGCGATGTAGCCGACTCCAAGCGCGGCAACTGCATCGTCGCGTCCAGATTGTTTGCGGATCAGGTCGCCAGCATCCATGTGGCTCCAAATCCGTTCCTCCTCCGGCTTGATCTTGGCCAGATACTCGCCGCCTTCAACTTCCTTCATCAGGGAGCTCAGCCTCACCGGCACCGCCTGATATCCGTAGGGAGAAAGTGCCGAGCCAACTACCTTCGCTGCCTCTCGAAGATCCGTTCCGGAGGCTCCGACCAAGCCAATCACCAGCTCAGGCTTGTTTGGCAGCGACGATTTCTTAGCGCCGTTCATCGTCTTTGCCTTTGTCGAGCGCAGCTCTGCACAAAGTGAAGCTACGCATTCGGCCGGACGCAAGCCAGCACGAAAACCGGGTTTTGCGAGGCTAATTCTTGGCCAGAGGCTTAGTCGAAGCCTGCGTTGGCGACAGCGGGTGATCGCTTGGTCGTCTGGGGACCTAGCGGATCGATTTGTCGGGCGGTCCGTTCGCCGACTCTTCCGTCCCCGCGGGATCGCGAGCGGCGGCTGGCTTCGCAGAGCGAGCAGGGTCGCCACGGCAAATCAATGCGACATGGTCGGGTATCCCGGCTAGATCCTCGGTTCTGGCTGAATAGGTTCGGCCGCGACACAAAAGACGACATCTGAAACGCTCCGTTAAGGGTGGCGATCCGACTAGAGCGGCGAGGACCGGCAACCGGAAGGACCCACTGTCATGGAGCAAGTGAACATCAGGATCGGTCACATCACCTTCGACCACGCCGACTACGACGCGGGCGCCGACGTCCTCTACCTGCATGTCGGAGAGCCTCAAGAGGCGGAGGGCGAGGAGACCCCCGAGGGTCACGTCCTGCGCTATGCGCCGGGCAGCCAGCGCATCGTGGGGCTGACCGTTCTTGGCGCTCAGCGCATCCTCGATAACGAGGGTGAACTGCGGGTGACGATTCCGGAGCCGGTCAAAGCCAGCGCGGATGACCTCGCGCCTGCGCTGGCCGCTGTCTAGGTCGCATCCGGGTCACATCAGCGCCGGCTATCCCGCTGCCAACGCAAAGGACCCTCCTCCTTTCAATCTGATGGAGCTTGGCTCTGTAGAGCGGAAGAGGTCTGGGGCGAGTACCGGGCAGACCGCTCAGGTCGGCCTTCCGCGACATAGGGCTGCGTCGCTCGTAGGCGGTGTGGCGAATCCGAGGCTGGGCGTAGCATTGACCCATGGCTTCGAAGCCAAAAGTTGAGGTGGCGCGGGAGCATCTGAGCAAGGCTCAGGAGGAGGCGGCCGCTGGCGATTTGAAGGATGCCGTGCAGTGGAGCTTCGCGAGCCTTGAGGCGGCGATCGATGCATTGGCGGCAAAGCACGGGATCGTGATTGAGGAACAGCATTGGCGGCGTCGGGACGCGGCGCACGAGCTGATGCTGAAGGGCGTGTTGCCGCACGATCTCTCTGACTTGCACCAGCTCCTGAATGAGGAGCGAAAGGCAATGTTCTATTAGGGAGAGGAGCCTGAGCTCGGCGACCTCTCCATCGAAGATGTCCTGAACGAGGTTGAGACCGCGGTGAAGGTCGCGGAGGCTGATGCCGAATGACTCCCGTAGCGAAGACTTGGGAGCAGCTGGCTCCGAAGCGTGGGGCGCTCGCACAGTTGCAGCCCGGCGCCGCCGGCGTTTGGGATGAGCGATTGGACTTCGATCGCGTGCGCGCAGAGCATCATCAGTCGGATGACCTCGCATCGGTTACCGACGCGGTGGTGGAGCGAGCACGAGCTGCCGGCGCCGAGACGGTCGTCCTTTCCGGATCGACGGCTCGTGGACATCGGACTCTCGTCAGCGACCTCGACTATCACGTGAAGTCAAGTCGCGAGTTGTGGTGTAACGGGACTCGCCGGCACTTCTCTCATCGCTCCAGCGCAGCCACCTCGCTTCCGGCTTCATCGGTCTGGTCCTCGAGGACCAGACCGATCGACTCCTGGGAGAGGTAGCCGCGGGTAAGCAGCCACTCGTCGTTTTGCTCGATCAGCAGCGACCCGATCAAGCGGATCACCGAGCGGTCGTTGGGGAAGATGCCGACGACGTCAGAGCGCCGGGCGATCTCCTTGTTGACGCGCTCGATGTTGTTGGTCGAGCGCAGCTTCGGCCAGTGGGCAGAGGGGAAGCGGTAGAAGGCGAGGAGGTCGTCCTCGGCCTCGGTGAGCAGCGCTGCCACCTTCGGCGCGACCGGTGAGAGGCGCTCGATGACCGACGCCGAGCGCTCCCGGGCATCGGCGAGGCCCTCGGCGTTGAAGACCTCGCGCAGGGCAGCGGAGACCATGTTGCGCTGGCCCTTCTTGCAGTGGCCGTGCATGTTCCTTATGAAGTGGACGGTGCAGCGCTGCCAGGGGCAGCCGATCACCTTGGCGATCGCGGCCTTGAGGCCCAAGTGATCGTCGGAGACGGCAAGCCTGACCCCCTCCAGGCCGCGGGCCACCAGCTCGCGCAGGAACGCCGCCCAACCGGCCTCGGTCTCCGACTCGGCGATCTCGATGCCGATCACCTCTCTCCTGCCGGACTCGTGCACCGCGAAGGCGACCATCAGCGCCTTGGAATGGACGTGGCCACGGTCTCTGACCCTGAGGTGCTTGGCGTCGAGCCAGAGATAGGGGTAGGCGCCCTCCAGGGGCCGGGTGCGGAAGGCCTCGACCTGACCGTCGAGCTCGCCGCAGATCCGGGAGACCTGGTCCTTGCTCATATGGATGCCGAGCTCGGAGACCAGGTGGTCGACCTTGCGGGTCGAGACCCCGTTGACGTAGGCCTCCATGACCACGCCGAGCAGCGCCTTCTCGCTTCTTTTGCGGGGCTCCAGGAAGCTCGGGAAGTAGCTCTCGCCCGAGCGCTTTCTGGGAACCGCCAGCTCGATCTCGCCGACCCTGGTCGCCCAGGGCCTTTGCCGGTAGCCGTTGCGGTGGGTGGCCCTGGCCTCGCTCACCTCGCCTTTGCCGGCGCCGATCTGGCGCTCGATCTCGGCCTCCATGATCTCGGCGGCGATCATCGTCACCGACTCCCGGAGGAAATCGGAGTGCTCCTCGATCAGCGCCTTGGCTACGACCCCGGCGCTCGTCATGCTTTGGCTCTCGGCCATCGTGGTGCTTCCTTTCGTCAGTCGACTTGCTGGTCAACCGACGAGTCTGGGGCCCGCGGTGGCCGGAACTTCGTTCCGGCCCCAACGTGGCGGTTACACCACTTCTACCGACGTGACCTCACGTGATCGGAGTCTCATCTCTGGACGTGGCCGACTTGCCTCAGGAAATCGACCTCTACGCCGACGAGGTGGACCGCTTTTGGCGAAAGCTGCGCGAGGGGGAGGACTTCGCACACTGGTCGGTCTGGTACGGCTGCGTGCTATTCGACTCCGGCGTCATGCGCGAAGCAGCGGCCTTCGTCGTTGATCATGATCTGTGGCCCGACCCTGTCCGGAAGATGCGACAGGCGCGTCATGCGTTGGACTTCGCCGAGCGATTCATCGAGAGCGGCGACTACGGGGCGGCTCTGGAGCAGACGCGAGGGGCACTGTCTCTCGTAGCGCGTTCGGTGCTGTTGTCGGGGGACGTCTTTCCCCTTGCGCGTGACGAGATGCCCGATCAACTGGCCGAGCTTGGGCGGGCCAGACTTGCCCGTGACCTTCGGCGGTCGATTCGTGAGCGACCCCGCACCGAGGAACTGAGCGCCGCGGTTGCGAACGCTCAGGCGATTGCCCAGGAAGAGCGCTCTGCGGGACGAAGGATCGCCGCCTGACTTCGGCTATGCGCCAAGTGAGCATCAAGATCGGGCCTCTCGCCTTCGATCACGCCGACTACGACGCCGCGAACGATGTTCTCTACTTGCACGTCGGAGAACCTCGGGAGGGGGAGGGCGAGGAGACCCCGGAGGGTCACGTACTCCGCTACGCACCGGGTAGCTACCGGATCGTGGGCCTGACCGTTCTCGGCGCCCAGCGCATCCTCGATAAAGAGGGAGAACTGCGGGTGACGATTCCGGAGCCGGTCAAAGCCAGCGCCGACGACCTCGCGCCGGCGCTGGCCGCTGTCTGAGCCCCATGAGTGAGACGGGCTCCGGCGATTCCCTCATTCGTCGGCTTGAAGAAGCTCTTCCTGAGGACGAGGAGATTTCAGCCGAGGAGGAGGCCGCAGTTAAGGAGGCTCTTGAGGAACTGGCGAAGGGCGCTCCGCTCGTCTCATTTGATGAGATCAAGCGCGAGTTTGGTATTGAGTGAGCAGACGGAGCGCCCGCCTCGCGGCCATAGACCGCTGATCTTGCGGCCGGAGTCTCATCCCGGTCACATCGCCGCCGCAATCCCGCTCCTCATGCGGCGGACCCTCCTCCTTTCAACCCAAAGAGATCGGTGGAATCGAACCGCGGGTTCAGGAGACTTGTCTCTCTCGAGGGATAGGGTGGGACCTGATGACGGTGTGGGGCGTGCACAGTGATCAGCCGGAGTTGGACCTGGTTGGCAACGGGTTCGTGGCGATCGGCTGGGATGACATCGGCGACCTGAGCGACCTCGGGCTCGACAAGGACGAGTTGAAGGAGCGGATTGCGGCCGCTCGACCCTGGGCCAAGGCGGGGGCGATTCCGGTCTGGGCGGGGGTGCTCTTGCGGTTCAGATATGAGATGCAGCCCGGCGACCTCGTCATCTATCCGTACAAGCCGGACAGCACGCTGAACTTCGGGCGGATCATGAGCGACTACTACTACGAGGCGTCGGCTGAACAGCATCGCAACCGGCGCAAGGTCGAGTGGCTGAAGACCGGGATCCCGCGGGCCGAGTTCTCCAAGGGCGCGCGGTATGAGGTGGGTTCCGCCGTAACTCTGTTCCGGGTAAAGACGCACGACAAGGAGTTCGTCGACTTCGTCGAGGGCACCAAGCCGGTAACTGCCGAGTCGCCCGCCTCGGCGCCGGCGGTCTCGGTTGACCAGGCGGCGGCGCAGGCCGAAGAAGAGCCCAACGCCGAACGGATCGAGGAATACACGCGGGACTTCGTCATCGAGACCCTGCTCAGGGAACTCGACGGCCCCCGCTTCGAGCACTTCGTTGCTCATCTGATGGAAGCGATGGGCTACCGCGCGCAGGTGACTCCGGCGAGCGGTGACGGCGGCGTCGACGTGATCGCCCATCGCGACCCGCTCGGCCTGGAGCCGCCAATCATCAAGATCCAGTGCAAGCGCGTGGTCGGAGGCATCGGCGCCCCCGAGGTTCAGAAGCTCACCGGCTCCCTGGCCCCCGGGGGCTCGGAGCTCGGTCTGTTCGTCACCCTGGGAACCTTCTTCAGGGACGCCGTCCACATCGGGCGCACGCGCCAGGACCTGCGGTTGGTGAACGGCAACGAGTTCGTCGACCTGGTGCTGGAGCACTACGAGAGGCTGGGCTCGGAGTGGAAGCGGATACTGCCGCTCCGCCGCCTCTATGTTGTCGATCGCGAGCCCGAGGCGAACTAGCGGAGGTCTCTACGGCGCGGCCGCGAGAGCGGTCAGCGCCGCGAGGGCCTTGTCGAACTGGTCCTCGGTCAGCGCGATGTGGGACTGCTGCCGCACGGAGGTCGTCGCCACGTCCATCTTGTCGAGGCTCGGAGCCATGGTCAGCCTCGGCACGACGAGCGGCACTTCGACGTCGAGGACCCACGGCCATCTCTCCTCGGCGAGATCCTCTTCGGGTTCTGCGGAGGAGACGATCGCAACCCCGTAGAAGCGCTCCCAAGCCGCCGCGTAGAGGACCAGCCGGTCGCCGATGGAGACGCCGCTGGGGCGTTTGTTCTTCGCGAACCGGATGCGGTCGAGCAGGTCGTACCGTTCGTTGAGCCAGTCGTTTTCGAGCGTGTGATTGGCTGCGCCGATGGACTTCAGCCAGAACTTCATATCGCACCTCCCGGGTCGTCAGCAAACGTCCCATCTGAGTTCAGCAAAGGCAAGAAGCTAGCATAAAGCTAGCAATTAAGGGAGAAACTGTGATCAGCAAATAGATCTAAGTTCATCAGCAAAGAACCCGGAATTTGGATCGATCGCAGCTGCGGTTGCCGCGTGCTGCGGTGGGAGACTTGGGCATGGAGGCTGGACTCGAGAACGCGCCGGATCTGCCCGCGGAGGGGCAGATCCGCTCGCGCGAGCGGGTTCGGGGGCTGGCGGAGGTCTATACGCACGAGCGCGAGGTCAAGGGGATGCTGGACATGGTCCCGGAGCTGTTCCCCAGCGCAGAGGACCCGGGCAACACCGATCGCACCTTCCTCGAGCCTGCCTGCGGACACGGCAACTTCCTCGTCGCAATCCTCGCCAGGAAGCTGGAGTTCGTGACCGCTCGGCGGTACGGGCGGGGGGAGCGGTTCGAGCATCGGGTGCTGCGCTGCCTGGGGTCCATATATGGGATCGACATCTGCGAGGAGAACGTGGTCGAATCGCGGGAGAGGTTGCGGGCGCTGGTCGACCAGCACGTCAGGAGTCAGCTGGAGAACGATGGGCCGAGCCGCGGCTTCGTTGTCGCGGTCGAGGCGATTCTCCTTACCAACGTCGTTTGCGCCGATACGCTCGCGGAAGCCGCCGAGATCGAGCTGGTCGAATACCGAGCTGGCGCCGGCGGGACATTCGTTCGCGAATGGTCGCGGCCGCTGGATCCGGCTGCCGCCGACCTCACCCTGCTCTCACAGTTGGCGCGACGCGACGAGGTTCCGGTCCACTACTCGGAGCTCGGGTGCCTTGGCGAGCCGACCGTAGCTCCGCGGAAAGCCGCCTGATGACGGTCCTCGAGCGCCAGCACGTCCCAGACATTTTGGAATGCCTGGCGCAGCTATCGAGCGACGAGGTGCCGACGCCGCCGAAGTTGGCGAGCGCAATGCTCGACCTGCTGCCGGAGGAGGTCTGGACCTACCCCGACTACAAGTGGTGCGAGCCGTTCTCAAAGTCCGGGGTGTTTCTGCGAGAGGTCGTCAAACGGCTGCTCTTCGCGGGACTAGTCGAGTGGGAGCCGGACTTCGAGAAGCGCCGCGAGCACATCTTTCGCGAGATGATTTTCGGCTGTGGGATCACCGAGCTCACCGGGATCATCTCGCGCCGCACCGTCTACTGCTCGCGCCACGCTGACGGCGAGCACTCGGTGGTTCGCATGGACTCCGACGACGGGAACCTGCCCTTCGTTGCCGCCGAGCACGATTTCGAGAAAGGGCGCTGCACTGCCTGCGGCGCGCCAGAGGATCTGGAGCGCGGTCCCGGCCGCGAGAACTACGCCTACGCGTTCATACACGGCGCGTACCCAACCAAGGAGATGGCTGAGATGAAGTTCGACGTGATTGTCGGGAACCCCCCTTACCAGCTCGAAGATGGCGGCCACAACGCCAGCGCGATGCCGATCTACCAGCACTTCGTCGAGCGGGCAATTGGGCTCAACCCGCGGTACGTCCTGATGATCACCCCTTCGCGCTGGTTCATGGGCGGGCGCGGCCTCGGCAAGTTCCGCGAGCGGATGCTCGCTGACAAGCGGATCAAGGCGCTGGTCGACTATCCGAAGCTCTACGACGGCTTCCCCGGCGTGAAGATCCGCGGTGGGGTCTCCTACTTCCTCTGGGACCGCGAGCACGACGGGCCCTGCTCGGTGCAGACGATGTGGAACGGCGAGCCATTGGGCCCGCCGGTGACCCGCGATCTCGACGCCTACGACGTTCTCGTGCGCCGCAACGAGGCGGTCGGGATCCTTGAGAAGGTCCGCGCTCACCGGGTGGATGGAAGTCCGGAGGAGACGCTGGAGAAGAAGGTTTCAAGCCAGAAGCCCTTCGGCTTGCGGACCTTCTACCACGGCGCCGAGAGCGCCGACGGGATGTCGGATCCGGTCAAGCTCTACGGCTCCCAGAAAACGAGCTGGATCGAGCGTTCCGACGTTCCTCAGAACGCCGAGTGGATCGACGAGTGGAAGGTGCTGGTCAGCCGCGTTCAGGGCACGAGCGCGGCGGTGGAGACCCAATTCCTCGGCCGACCAATCGTCGCCGGGCCGGGCGTGGCTTGCACCGAGACCTACGTGGTGGCGGGGCGGTTCGCCGACGAGACCACGGCGCGGCGCTACGCGGCCTACCTGCGAACCCGCTTCGCCCGATTCCTCGTCTCGCTGCGCAAGTCGACTCAAGACGCGCCGCGCGACGTCTACGCGTTTATCCCCGAGGTCCCGCTCGACCGCGAATGGACCGATGCGGAGCTCTTTGAGCGCTACGGCCTCAGCGATGAGCAGGTCGCGTTCATCGAGTCCCAGGTCAAAGAGATGCTCGCTCCCGACGCAGCCGTGGCGTGAGCAACCGCATCTATGCCTATACGGTCGTCGGCCGCGACACGGAGCCCTGGGAGCGGATCTCGGGTCAGACCCGGAACGTCGGGACCGGCCTAATCAAGGTCGGAGAGACGACGAAGCGAACCGCGCGCGAGCGGATCAAGCAGCAGCTCGGCACCGCGTACCCGAACCTCGCCGGGGTCGAGATCCTTCTTGATGAACCGGCGCTCCGCGCTGACGGCACCGAGTTCTCCGATCGTGATGTCCACGCTGCGCTGGTGGCCGTCGGGATCCGCCGGCCCGAGGGCGAGTGGTTCGAGGCGACGATCGACGAGATCAAGGCAGCAATCAACACGGTGCGCTCAGGGGTGCCCTTTGAGCCGACCCGGACCGAGTCATTCCCGATGCGCCCGGAGCAGCGGGACGCCGTCGAGCGCACTGCTGCCTACTTCCGCGCCCACGCCGGCGATGGCCAGCCACCGAAGTTCCTTTGGAACGCAAAGATGCGCTTTGGCAAGACTTTCGCCAGCTTCCAGCTTGCTAAGGAGATGGGCTGGAAACGGTTGCTCGTCCTCACCTACAAGCCCGCAGTGCAGGCGGCTTGGCGTGACGACCTGTTGCGCCACGTCGACTTCGCCGGCTGGCATTTTGTCGACCGCCTGACCCCGATCGCGAAGGCCGATGAGCTGCTGAGCGGGCCGGACCCGGTCGTCCGCTTCGCGTCCTTCCAGGATCTCAGCCAGAAATCGGACGACGGCGAGGTCAAGGCCCACAACGAGTCGATTCACCTGACGGATTGGGACTGCATCGTGCTCGACGAGTACCACTTCGGCGCCTGGCGCGACGGCGCCCGCGAGCTCTACGACCCGACCGACAAACGGCTGGCGACCGAGGAGCAGCCCGAGGGCGAGGTGACTGAGGCCGACCTCGGGCTGGAGACCGCCCATTACCTCTACCTCTCCGGGACGCCGTTCCGGGCGATCACGAACGGAGAGTTCACCGAGGACGCCACCTTCAACTGGACTTACGTCGACGAGCAGGAGGCGAAGGAGCAGTGGGACGACGGCAAGGGCCCGAACCCCTACCTCGAGCTGTCGAAGATGGAGATGTACGCGTACGAGCTCGCCCCGGGAGCATCCGACTGGGCCGAGGACGGCGAGTTCTCCGGCTTCTCCCTCTCGGAGTACTTCAAGGCGGCGCGCCAGACCCCCGGACGCGGAGCCCCGGGTCCGGGGGACTGCGCCTTCGAGGACCCCGAGCGCGTCTCAGAGTTCCTGGAGATGCTGCGCGGCAAGCTCTCTGAGCAGATCAAGGTCCAGATCGTCGCCGGCCAGAAGCCGCCGTTCCCCTACGAGAGCCCTGCATTCACTGCGCAGATCCGGCACTCGGTGTGGTACCTCCCCGACGTCGCCTCCAGTCATGCAATGCGCGACATGCTCGACGCCCACCCTTATTTCCAGGGCTTCGAGGTCGTCGTCGCCGCGGGCCCGCGGGCGGGGCAAGGGGCCGAGGCGAAGCCGCCGGTCGAGGCGGCGATCGGGCTGGCCGAGAAGGAGCACACCTCTGGCTCCATCACCCTTTCCTGCGGCAAGCTGATGACGGGGGTCACGGTGCGCGAGTGGGGGGCGATCCTGATGTTGCGTTCGCTGAAGTCCCCCGAGTCCTACTTCCAGGCGGCATTCCGGGTGCAGTCGCCCTATGCGATCCGCACCCCGGAGGGCGGGCTCGAGGTGCGCAAGCCGACCTGCTACCTGTTCGAGTTCGACCCGAACCGGGCGCTTTCGCTGCTCTCCGAGTACGGGCTGCGGCTGGCGGCCCAACAGGACGAGACTCCCGAGCAGGCGATTGGCAAGCTGATCAACTATCTGCCAATCTTCGGCTTCAAGGGCGGGGCAATGTCGCCGCTCGACGCCTCCGACGTGCTCGACTGGGCGACTGCTGGGGTCGGCTCAACCGCGTTGGCCAAGCAGTGGAACTCGCCAGTGCTGGTGGAAGTAAACGAGCGCACGCTCTCGGCCCTGCTCGCCCGGCCCGACTTGATGGAGACGTTGGCGCAGATCGAGGACTTCCGCGCGCTGGTTGACAACGCTGAGCACGTCGTTACCTCGACCAAACTGCTGAAGAAGGCAAAGCGCGAGCAGGGGGGAGAGCTCGATACCGAGCAGAAGCGCGAGCAGTCAGAAACTGCGCTGCAGAAGTTCCTCGCCCGGGTACCGGTTTTCATGTACGGGACCGACTTCCGCGAGGAGGCGCTGAAACACGTGATCGAGTCGCTCGACCCGGCTTTGTTCGAGCGGGTGACCGGCCTCACGATCGCCGACTTCACCCTGCTCAGCGAGCTCGGTCTATTTAATGCCCGCAACATGGACGCGGCGATCTACCAGTTCCGCCGCTTCGAGCAGGCAAGCCTCAACTATGCCGAGGGGGAGCCGGGCGATGGCGGGCCTGACGGTATCGGCCTGTGGGAACGGAGCGAGAGTTGAGCTAGGAAGCGCCGCTGAATTTTGGAAGGCGGTCCGACCTGGGCCTCGATCACGGTGTGGTTGAGCGCCCGCATTCAGGTCGCATCTCGGTCGCTTAGCCGGGGGAATCCAGCCCATTGAGCGGATGCCCGTCGTCCTTTCAATCCGATGGAACGTGGGCCGAGCGGCTACTCGCTGGGCTACTGCTCGTTCTCGACGACCAGGTCCATCGAGAAATCCAAAAGCCCGTGCAGGTGGATCTTGAGTTCATCGAAGTTCATGAACCCGTCGAGCCCGTCGCCAATGTGGCTCGTATAGAGAGCTTGATCGGACATTCCGTTGCGGACTGCCTCCTCGATGTCATCGCCGACACCGACGCTCAGTTCGCCGTGGCGGTATCGCGCGTAAAGGATCCTCCCGTCCTCGAGTTCTCCCTCCCATTGTGATGGACACGCGAGGGACGTTTTCTTCAATGCCACCACCTTCGGACGTCCCTCCGGTTGCTCGGGAGCGATGCGCAGCACCCCGCCGGCGTAGCGGTGCAGGACGACATAGTCGCCCTCCAGATCACGGCTCAGCCTAACCCGCGCTAGCTCTTCCATTTGAGTAGTGTTGCAGACAAACACATGCGTTACCATGAACCAACGGACAAGTGATACGACCCGGCGCAGGTGAAGATGACAGCGAAGGAACAACTCCACGAACTCATCAACGAGCTCTCCGATGAGGATGCAGAGGTCGCTCTCCTGGTCTTGGAGCGTCGCGAGATGATCGAAGAATGAAAAAGGCTATAACCGCTGTCAGCAAGCGCTCTCCCGTCGCCCAGGTGATGGATGAAGGGATCGATCTTGCGATCGAGGGACGCTCGCCTTTCCCCGAGCGCGCCGCGTTCATCGATGCCGACGCTCCCTCAGCCGGCCATGACATCGAGCGTGCCACGGACGAATGTCTAGCAGTCGTTCTCGTCTCAGCTGATGGCAGCACGCAGATCCTCAAGGCGCCCTGATCGACGATGCGCGCCCGCGGGCTCGTTGGGATCCCGTCCCTGGGCTCTAGGTAGCAGAACTGCTACCGTATGCCTATGGCGACGATTCCCCAGAAAGAACTACGCAACAACGTTGCCGAGGTGCTGCGTCGCGCCGAAGCGGGCGAGGAGTTGACGATCACGGTTTCTGGACGGCCGGTTGCTTCCCTGGGGCCGGCTCAAGGCCGGCGCTGGGTGCCTAGCTCACAGCTCGCTGAGCTCTGGAGGGCGCCCGCCGACCCCACCCTCGAGGCCGACCTCGAGAAAGTTGGCGGCGAGCTTCTCGACCCCTGGGCGCAGTAGCGGCTCGGTGCCGGCACTGCTTGACACCTCGGTCCTGATTCGCGGCAGCGAGGACCCCGGCGACGACGTCGCGGTCAGCGTCGTTTCGCTCACCGAGCTTCACTTCGGCGTCCTTGTCGCGGCGGATGAGGAGGTCCGTGCCGCGCGCCTGCGTCGGCTCAGCACGATCGAGGAGAGCTTTGACCCGCTGCCCTTCGAGGCGGCAGCGGCGCGGGAATGCGGCCGCCTTTACGCAGCCGTGGCGCAGCGCGGCGGCCAGCCCCGGCGCCGTGCCTTCGACCTGGCGATTGCGGCGACCGCGAATGTCCACGGTGTGCCGCTGCTGACCCTGAATGCCGACGACTTCAAGTTGATCGACGATCTGGTCGACATCCGCGTGCCCTGAATTGCCGGTCGCATTTCGGTCGCATCACCTCGGCAAAGCCACGCTCCGCGCAGAGGTCCCCCTTCCCTTCAATCTGACGGAGTTTGGCGGCCAGGCGGCCTGCAACCACTTGAGAAGCCGGCGGCGTCCCCTGTCATGCCCAAAGAGCGCTGATCGGAACCGCCCAGAGCCGATCGCCGAGTGGGATGGTCTGGGCGCCGGCGTGAATCAAGAACCCGCCGCGGAAGTCCTTGCTGCGAGCATCGCGGATCTTCGCCATCGGCCTCCAGTCTCGTTCGCGGACCGTCGCCGCTGCCTTGATCTCAAGGCAGGCGATCGCTCCAGAGCGATCCTCCAGGACGAGGTCAATCTCGTCGTTGCCGGTTCGGTAGTGGAAGAGACCTGCGTCGGTGCTCGCCCATTCGAGGTGCTTCATCACCTCCATCGCGACGAAGTTCTCAAGCGCCATTCCGGTGGTCCGCTCGTCTTCGCCGATGCGTTTCGGATCGGCTCCGAGCAAGTGGGCGAGGAGACCACTATCGACGATGTAGACCTTGCGCGTGGTCGACTCGCGAGCCCCGATCGACGGCCTCCATGCGGGAAGGGTCTTGACCAGGAAGACGGTCTCGAGGAGGGTCGTGTAGCTGCGGACGGTCTTGTGCTCCAGCTGCAGTCGCTTGCCCACGTCCGAGGAGTTCAAGAGGTTTGCGGCGCGACCCGCCAGCAGCTTCAGCAGCCGCGGCACCTCACCCAGTTTCTGCGCATCGCTGATGTCGCGCAAGTCGCGGTCGAGCGTCGTTTTCAGATAGTTCTCGAACCAGTTGGCCCGGCGTGCGCCGTTGCGCTTCAGCGCCTCGGGGTACCCCCCGGCCGCGATTCGGTCGGCGAAGGCTGCACGGCCGACCGTGGCATTGCTGATCTGGGGCGGAGCCCCGGCGAAGAGGGAATCGACGATATTGCCGGTCGATCCTTCGATCTCGCTCTGGGACAGCGGCCACAGGGTGATGATCTCGATTCGTCCGGTGAGCGCGTCCTGAACCTTGCGGTTGGTGAGGACGTTGGCCGAGCCGGTCAGCAGAAACTGACCCGGCGTCTGGTCGGCATCGACGGCCCCCTTGATCGCGAGCAGTAGATCGGGACCGGCTCGTTGGATCTCGTCGAGCAGGACCGGGCGCGTAAGGCCGGCCACGAATCCCTCGGGGTCGCTGCTTGCCG
Organism: uncultured Actinomycetes bacterium; assembly: GCA_963800355.1. Lineage (GTDB taxonomy): Bacteria > Actinomycetota > Thermoleophilia > Solirubrobacterales > 70-9 > VAYN01. The sequence goes on from CAWDAP010000004.1 coordinate 383,397, forward strand.
CATCCCTCGCCGCTCGGTTGTCGAGACTGAGCACGTCGGCGAGGTGCTCGCTCGTTGCGATCTCTCCCGCCAGGGTGCTCTTGCCCACCTGCCTGGCGCCCATCACGTAGACCACGCGGGTATCGGCCAGTGCTTCCAGGATCCGCGTGCGACTGTGCCTGATGAAGTTCGATGGCATCGCTATGAGGGTAATGCAAATTGGGAAACTCAGCTATGTAATTTGGGATATATCTTTGGGGAATATGGGAAAGAGCAAGAAGAAAAATGGGAAAGCAAAGAGGTTGAAGGGAGCTAATCCAGAGATCGTCGTTCTAGAGAGTGGACCTCCTCCTTTCAATCTGACGGGGGTTGGCTCTCTGGAGCGGATCGACGACGACTTCAGGAAGGTCGAGTCTCGCAGAACAGTAGCGCAAAGGGCGTCCAATTAGTAGCCGCTATGCCGTCGAAATGGTAGTCTTGGTCAATGACGGACGGACCTGGCGCGCCGCGGCGATACCTGCAGCGGGTCGTAGACGAGGAGCTCGAGGAGCTGGCGAGTTCGTTGCCTGCGGTGGCGATCGTTGGTGCGAAAGGGGTCGGCAAGACCGCGACCGCGAGTCGGCGCGCTACCACGGTTCACGCGCTCGACGATCCTGCGCAGCGAAGCGTTGCTCGCGCGGACCCCGCGCGGTTGCTGGAGTCGGCGCCACCGGTGTTGATTGACGAGTGGCAGTACGTGCCCGAGTGCTGGGACCTCGTGCGGCGGGCCGTTGACGCCGGCGCCGATCCGGGCCGCTTTCTCCTGACCGGCTCCACCTCGCCGGCCGGGGTGGAGACCCATTCGGGAGCGGGTCGCATCGTCAGCCTTCGCATGCGTCCCCTGGCCTTGTCCGAGCGCGGCGTCGAGCGGCCCTCCGTCAGCCTGCGCGAGCTGCTGCATGGTGGGCGCCCGTCGGTCGGGGGACGCACGGACTCGAGGGTTGACGACTACGTTCGAGAGATCCTGCAGTCGGGCTTCCCCGGTTTGCGTGGGCTCTCAGGTCGACCACTGCGCGCGCAGCTCGACGGCTATCTCGACCGCATCATCGATCGCGACTTCCCGGAGTTGGGACACCCGCTTCGCAATCCCGCCGGGCTCCGGCGCTGGATGACCGCGTACGCCGCCGCCTCATCGACCACCGCCTCCTTCGAGACCATCCGAGACGCCGCCACCGGGGGCGAGGGCGAGAAGCCCGCCAAGACCACGACGCAGCCCTACCGCGACGTACTGGAACGACTTTGGGTTGTCGACCCGGTCCCGGCGTGGACGCCGACTCGGAATCGCATCCGGCGTCTCTCGCGTCCGCCCAAGCACCAGCTCGCCGATCCGGCCCTCGCCGCGCGGCTCCTCGGCCTCGATGCGGACGCGCTCCTGGCCGGGGGACAGGCCGCCCCCCCGATTCCACGGGACGGAACCCTGCTCGGCGCCCTCTTCGACTCCCTCTGCACCTTGTCGCTTCGCGTCTACGCTCAAGCATCGGAGGCTCGGGTCTTTCATCTGCGGACCAGCGGAGGGGAGCACGAGGTCGACCTCATCGTCGAGCGGGAAGACGGTCGCATCCTCGCGGTTGAGTTCAAGCTCGCCCGCGACGTCGGCGACGATGACGTCCGCCATCTGAGATGGCTTGCCGAGCAACTCGGCGACTCGCTGATCGACGCGCTGGTCGTCACCACCGGCGCGGAGGCGTACCGGCGACCAGACGGCATCGCCGTCGTTCCGGCGGCGCTGATCGGTATCTAGCTCCTACCTGGAGGTCGCCGCGCTACGGTGCGGTTGTGGGCGCTGAACCGCCAGCTCGGCTGATACCGGTCGCACCCCGGTTACATCACCGCCGCAAACCGCTCAGCCAGCCAACGCCCCCGAGCGTAATCCTCACCTTCGCTTCAGCTTCAGGTTGAAGACGCGTGCCTCGGAGTTGGACCCGGCTGCGGTGACTTTGCAGGCCAGGCGGAGGTGGCCGCGGCGGGCGAGTCGTTCGCGGCTCTTCCGGGTGAGCAGGAGGCTTACTCCGCGAGCCGAGTCGGTCTCGAGTCGGTAGTGCCGATGGCTGAGGACTTCGCGGCCGGCGCGGAGTTCGAGGCGGCCGCTGCAGGTGGAGGTGGCGGCGCCGTCGTGGCAGGTGAGCCGGACCTTCCGCGCAGAGACCGTCTGAAGCTCACGCCTTCGGAAACGCAGCCACAAGCAGTTCGGCGACTTCTCGGCGGGAGAGCTCGGACAGCGCGCCCGGGGCGTTGAGGCGCTTGGAAAGCTTCCGCGGGTAGAAGAGGGGGAAGTCGTTGATGCTGAGCGTGCGGATCAGCGGCAGGTCGGTGCCGCCGGACTGGCCGGCGGGATTGAGGAAGCAGAAGCAGGCATGGACCGGCATCTCTGGAATTGCCGCGGCCAAGGCGGAGCGGACCGCTTCCTGTTGCCAGGCCAGACCTTCGACCAGCTTGGTCCTGTTGCGCCCGGCGATGAAGAGGCGGGGGTCGCCGAAGAACGGCTTCCTGACCTCGATCTTCCCCCTGTAGCGCTTGGCGTCGATCACGAAGACGCCGGAGGGGGCGACGGCGAGGTGATCGATGTTGGCGCGACTGCCGGGCATCGCGCGGTCATGGAGGACGATGACTCCAGGGCAGGTCTTCGTTAGATGAGCCGCCAGGACTTCCTCGCCCGCGGCGCCGGTGTCCCAGGCACGCTCGCTGACCGGGGCCGATTGAGCTCGCAGCAGCAGGCCGCCGACGCGAGGGTGGCGCTCCCGCGTCTTCGCCTCGCGCTTCGCTCGCCGCCGTTCGTGCTCGCGCCGGGCGCTGCCTCCCGGAGTGCCGAGATCGATTCCATTCTCCTCTGCCATCCCTTGGCTATCGGCCGGAGCGGCGCCGGACAACACCCACGCACCCAGTGATTCAAATACGTGTCTCCTCAGACCTTGAGGACGTGACGCGTCTGAGCGCTACGCCTGAACCGCCCGAGAGTGACGGCGCGCATTTGCTCACCCTCGCTCCCAAATAGCGGCACTTTCGCCTGCGGACCACGAAGTTCATCGCTAGCGTCGCACGGCGTTGCGAGAGCTTCTGCGAAAGGTGGGCGATGGCGAAGGGTAAGCGACGGAAGTCGAACGTCAGCGCACGTGAGGCACGTGCGAGGCGCGCGAGAGCGGCCCGCCGGGAGAGACATGCGGTCCAGGCGGAGCGTGAGCTGGATCGCAGAGTCGAGCAGCTGGTGGGAGCCGAGACGCCGCCCGAGCTGGCTGCGGCAGCCTGGCTGGAGAAACTCGAAGGAACGCCGTTGCCGGCACGGGCCACGAAGATGTTCGAGCTGGGCGGCTCTGACGCTCAGGCCCGTGCGGTGGCCGCCGAGCTGGCGTCCCAGGCCCCCGGCAGCCTGCCGGCGCTGACCCTCGGGGCCGACGTCGCCCTGCAGCTCGACGGCGACCCTCGCCGCGCCTCGGCGTTGATCGACCAAGCGCTCGAATCGAACGCCGATCTCGAGGCGCGGGTGACGCTCGCCCATCACCTGCTCGAGCTCCGCCGCTTCGCCGAGTCGCTGTCGATCACCGCCGAGCGGTTGCTCGAGGAACCGGCCGACGAGGCTGCTGAGGAGATGCGCTCCGTCGCGCTGGTGCTGGCGCGCTGGCAGGTGACGGGCGAAAGCGAGGTTCCCGGCGAGTGCCCGTGCTGGTCGGGGTGGCCCTGGTCTGACTGCTGTCGATCTGGCGTCGAGGAGGCACTCGCGCGCTTCGAGGATCGCGGCGAGCTCGAACGCCTGCGCGGCGAGGTGCGCCGCTTCACTGTGTCGGTGCCAGGCGTCGAGGCGCAGATCGCCGAGCACGTCGAGAAGTGGCTGGCGAGTGCCGAGCCGTTCGCGGCGGGCGCGGGCACCCGTGAGGACCTTGTTGAGATGGCGACCGAGAGCGCTTGGCTGGTCGTGGGTGAGCACGAGGACGACGACGAGGACGCCCCGCTTGCCCTCTTCTCCGCGAGTCGCGCGGGCACGGTTGAGGCAAGGGCGGCCGAGCGCTGGCTCAACCACTGCCAGTACGGACTCTGGCAGGTTGCCGATCCGGCGCCCATGCCGGGGGTGTGGCTGACCGAGCTCGTCACCGGCACCCGCCGCTACGCGGCGATCCCGCCCGCACAGCTCGAGGGTATGGGCCGCTGGACCGTGCTGCTCGGCGCGCTGGTGGCGATCGACGGGACCTGGCGCCCCGCTGCCCCGTTGGTCCCGTTGCGGCCACGGGAGGCAGACGAGATCACGGAGATGGCGGAAGAGATGCTCGGCCGCATCGCCGCTGCCGTCCGGGGCAAGGAGCCCCCCGAGCTCCCCCCGGGAAGGTGGCTCGAGGAGCCGGCCGGCGTACTCACCGCCCAGGCCGAGCCGGTGCCCCCCGAAGTCGCCGCCTTCGCCGGCAAGGTGATCTGCAGCGGTATGCCGCAGCTGCTGGCATCTGTCGGCGAACTCCGCGAGCGCGCGCCCGTGCTGCGCAACACCGACGAGGATCCGGTCTGCCTGGTCAACGCCATCGTCCGCGTCGGCGACGCTGACGCCGTCGCCGCGCAGCTCGCCGGGCACCCGGACTTCGACCCTGACGGCGAGGGGGCGCTGACCTGGTGGGGCCGGGAGATGGACGCGCTCGAGCGGGCGAGCGGCGAGGCGGAGGTGCGCGCCCTGCTGCGCGAGCACGGCGAGGATCCCGACATGGCTGTGACGGACGCACCCCGACGTTGGGTTCGTGGCCAGGTAAAGCCAGTCGCGGAGGGCCTGGAGGTGGACGTCAACTCCCGCGAGCGACTCGAGCGCTTCCTCGGGCTGCTTTGTGAAATGGGGGAGGAGCCCGAGATTGGCAAGCAGCAGGTGATCGACCCTGCCCAGGACATGCCGCAGTTCCGCGCCGGCGACTTGATGGCGATGGGGGGCAGTGAGGAGTCGCAGGAGGCCTGGCTCACCCACGTTCCCGACCAACCGCTGCCGGCACTCGAAGGCCGCACGCCGCGTGAAGCGGCGCGGCGGCCCGACGACGGGCCGCGCCTGGAGGCGCTGCTACGGGATTTCGAGCACAACGCCGACCGCGTCCGCGCCAGGGGACGTCCGGCGCCGGACATAGGACGGCTGCGCGAGGAGCTGGGGACACCCGCCTCCGTGTGGCTGTAGGCCCCGCCGAAGCGCTGTGCCCGGTAGATGAGGACCCTGCTGGGCTCTGGTCGTTAGGCGGGATGGTGGGCATGGCCCGGCGGCTTGAACTAGTCCTCCCCCTCCTCGGGTTCCTTGAACGGCGACTTGAAGAAGAGAAAGGCCCAGGAGGCGAGGATTCCCTCTTCTTCGGACTCGGTCACGCGGGCATTCGATCGGGCGGCTGCTTTCAGCGTCCGGTAGATGCACTCGCGGAAGATCGAGGAGATCTCGTCCCAGCCCTGCTCGTCGAGGAGAACCTTGTCCCAGACCAGGGAGCGGTCGTTGCGCTCGTCGAAGGTTTCCTCGAGCATCGCTTCGGAGATCGCGTCGAGGAGGTTGGTCACCGTCTCGCCGCTGATTTTGTTCTTGATCGTCTCCGGCAGGTTGTCCCACGATTTGCCGTCGAAGAGGGCGCGGCGGGTGGCCTTGTAGAAGTGCTCGGTCGAGCCGCGGACCGGCGTTTCGCCGACCAGCTCGAGGCACTCATAGCGATCGGCCAGCTCGCGAAAGTGGTAGGCGACCTTGGAGACGTCGAGGTCGTGCCGGCGGGCGAACTGCGCCGGGCTCATCACCCTCTCGTTGGCTTCCGCCAGGATCTGCGCCCGGATGGGGTGGGCAATCGCTTTCGCGAGCTGATCGTCGATGTAGTCCGAGTACCACGGATTGCTCACTGCTTTCCCTCCCCCTTCGATCAAAGCCGTTAACGGCACTGAAATCTTAGGGAGCAAACTAGTCGTCCATTGCTCCCTTTTGCAGGCAATCCTCCCATTGCTGACGGCGTTTTTAGCAATAAGCGGTTCCTCGCTCTGCCACCACTACAGGGAGGGAGGTGAGTTCCGCATGATGCTTGCGCACTCGCAGATGCTGCCCCTTGCCATCACCAAGAACGGCTGACGAAGGGGGACCGGGCGGGGCCGGCGCGCCACTGACGCGCGTCGGCTCCCGTCCTCTGGAGCCGAGGATCCCGACCCCTAGCGCCCTCGGCTGGAGCCCGGATCCCCCCCTTGCGCCCTCAGGCGCGGGCGCGGAGATCGTCCGCCAACGTCGCCACGCGCCCGACCTTGGTGTCGAGCGCGGCGGCGAGGCGAAGCAGGGTCGTGTAGCTGGGGTTCCTCACCCCGCGCTCGATGCCGCCGACCTGGGTGAGGTCGGTCTCGGCCGCGTCGGCGAGCTCCTCCTGGCTCATCCCCGCCTCGTGGCGGAGGGTGCGGAGGGCATCGCCGAGGGCGGCGTGCTCCGGTGAGCGAGGTTTGACGCGGCGGGCAGGGGGCACGGCCTCCCGCAGCCTGTCGCCTTGGAAACCCGAGTGTTAGAGCATTTATGACCTAACATGTTGAGCGGCGGGGCGCTTCCCAACGCTCCGTCCGGTACCCGAATGGTTCCCTCGAGCTCCGAGCTGATCGACGCAGTGACCAGCCCCACCCGGCGGCGGATACTTCGCGTGCTCGTCGAAAGCGGGGGGAAAGGCGGCTCGTCCGAGGATCTGGCGACGGTCCTCGACCAGCCCGTGGCCAGGATCGACTACCACCTGAAGACGCTCGCCCGCTGCGAGATCCTCCGCCTCAGCCCGGACGGCTGCGACTGGACGCTCGACGTCGAGCCTGACTGGCTCGGCCTCTTCCTTGACATCTGGCCGCAGGTAGATGGTGGAACGGGGCGTGAAGGCGGCAGCGAAGCTGTTCGGCGGCGGCCGCCGCGGGGCCGCTGGGAGCGGTGACGAGGAAGACCTCGGTCGCCGGGTACTCGCGCAGCTGGTCGGTGACGGCCTGGACGATGTCCTCGTCGGCGATCTTGGCGGTGGCGTCGACGCCGGCGCCGGCCAGCGAGGCGAGACTGAGGACGAGGTTGCGCTGGGCGCGGTCGCGGCCCGGCCCGACGTCGGAGGCCCAGCGGTCGAGGAAGCGGTTGCAGGCGGGGGCGACGACCCGGACCTCGGGCTCGGGCTCGGCCGGGTCGAGCGGGACCGAGGCGGCGGCGATCCGCTCGATCGCGGTCCCGTCCTCGAGCGGCTCGTCGACGACGACGAGCAGGTGCTCGCGCTCGTCCGCGGTCGCCGCCGGGACGATCGGCGACAGCGGCGGGTGGCGGACCGCCATCACCACGATCACGCCGGCGACGATCGAGCCCTCGGCCATCCCCACGCCGGGTCCGCCGACGTAGAAGGCGGCGACGATCGCGATCGCGATCGCGGCCACGATCAGCGGGAGCTTCCATGCGGCTATCCCGTGATCGCCCATGTCCTGACCTTAAAGACTCGCCCGCACGAGTCAATCGCCTGCCCCGCGACCAGCCGGTCATAGACTGGCCGCGTGCCGACGCTGCTCGAGCGACTCGGGGTGGAGCTGCCCGTCGTCCAGGCGGGGATGGGCGGCGGGCTGAGCAGGCACGAGCTGGCGGCGGCGGTCTCGGAGGCCGGCGGGCTGGGGACGATCGCGGTCAGCGGCGCCGGAGCGATCCGGCGCGAGCTGGCGGCGGCGCGGGCGCTGACCGGGCGCCCGCTCGCCGTCAACGTGCTGCTGCCGTTCGCGCGGCGCGACTGGTTCGAGGCGGCGGGCGAGGCGGACGTCGTCGTCACCTTCTGGGGCGAGCCGCGGCGGCGCGCCGGCGGCGCCTGGCTGCACCAGTGCGGCTCGGTCGAGGAGGCGCGGCGGGCGCGGACGGCGGGCGCGGACGGCGTAATCGTCCAGGGCGTCGAGGCCGGCGGGCACGTGCGCGGGACGACGCCGGCGCTGCAGCTGCTGGAGGAGGTGCGGGCGGCATTGCCGCGGGGCTGCCCGGTGCTGCTGGCCGGCGGGATCGCCGCGGCCGCCGACGTGCGGGAGGCGCTGGCGGCCGGTGCGGACGCCGCCGTCGCCGGCACCCGCTTCCTCCTCGCCGAGGAGAGCCACGCCCACGCCCTATATAGGGAGCGCCTGCTCGGGTCGCGGCAGACGATCCTCACCGACCTCTTCGGCGCCGGCTGGCCCGCCCCCCACCGCGTCGTCCCGAACGCCGCGACGCAGCGATGGCTCCCCGGCGTTCGTCCTTTGTCGGGCATACGCCCCATAAAGGACGAACGCGGCGAGGAAAAGCGCACGGAAGCGTCACAGGGGCCGCGGCTCAACCGGGCGCTCAACCGCCTGCTCGTGCCGGCCGTCCGCTACGCGCCGCCGTCCCTGCAGGAGCGGATGATCCGCGCGCAGCGCCCTGGCAACCGCCTGCTCTGGCCGGCCGGGCCGACCGACGACGGCCCCGCGACCCTCGTCGACGCCGGTCCCCTCTACGCCGGGGAGACCGTCGCCCGCATCGACGAGGTGCGACCGGCCGCCGACCTCGTCGATGCCCTCGCCGGCTGACCCTCGCGAACTGCCTCGAGCCTCTGGCCCTCTAACCACCAAGATTCGATGCGGTTCGGCCGCGGTCGGCATCCTGGGACAATGGGACCATGGCTAGGGGGCAGATCCTGGGGATCGCCGAGGGGGCGATCGGACCGCAGCGCTGCGAGCTGCGGCTCGACGGGGAGCTCGACCTTTGGAGCGTCGAGCGCCTGCAGGCGGTGCTGCAGCGGGTCGCCCGCGACCACAAGACGATCGTCGTCGGCCTCGAGGCCTGCGACTTCGTCGACTCGACCGGGATCGCCCTCTTCCTCCAGGCCCGGCGCCAGCTCGAGTCCGAGGGCGGCCGGCTCGTCATCTACGGCTGCTCGGAGCAGGTGCTGCGGATCTTCACCGTCGCCGGCCTGGCCGAGGCCGGAATCGTCTTCGGCAGCCGCGACGAGGCGATTGCGGAGCTGGCCTCGGTCAGCTGAGGACGGCCTCGTCCTCGCTGTGCAGTCGCGCGCACCGCTGAGGCTATTCGACGAGGATCTTCCCCTTCATGAAGGGGTGGATTTCGCAGTGGTAGGCGAAGGTCCCCTTGTGGCTGAATCGCACGACCTTCGTCTTCCCGGGCTTGATCCGGTGGGTGTTGAAGCTGCTGCTGCTCGCCGTGTGGGTCACGTGGCTCGAATTGGCGAAGGAGACCTTGCCGCCCCTCTTGATCCGCAGCGTCGGCGGGTGGAAGGCGAAGCGGTCGATGTCGACGCGCTTGGTGCCACTCGCCGTCGCCGCCGCGCCGGAGGCGCTGCCGCCGCGCAGCACGGCCAGCCCCAGCACCGCGACCGCCACCAGGAGCACGAAGCCCCACCTGCCTCGCCGGTCCCTTGTAGTCGTCATGGCCAGGGTTACGGTCGCCGCCGCGCGTAGGTTCAAACACGGCGGCGGCGAGCAATAATGGATTCCCGGGGGCGGTTAGCTCAGTTGGGAGAGCATTCGGTTTACACCCGAAAGGTCACTGGTTCGAGCCCAGTACCGCCCACTCAAGCCTCTAGTTCGACTTGGTCAGGCTTCTCGCCAGCGTCGCGTCCGTCTTCTCGATCCGCACCTCGCTCACCCCCTTCCCGCTCGCTTGCGTTCGCTGTCAAGAAGAGGGCATAAATGCTCTAAACGTTCGCAGCGGTTCGCCAGACCCGCGCATTTAGCGGCGAAAGATTAGGGGGGTTATGCTCTATCGCTCAGTCGATTCCGATGGAGGGAGGCGAACGTGGCGCGAAAGCGGCGGAAGGTCACGAAGCGGAAGAGGAAGGTGGGGAAATCTCCGCAGGAGATTCTCGTCAAGGCGTTGAACCATCCGGTCAGGGTGAAGGCGCTGACGATCCTCACCGAACGGATCGCGAGCCCGAAGGAAATTGCCGAGATCATCGAGACCCCGCTGAGCAATGTCAGCTATCACGTGCGGGTGCTGGACGAACTCGGGTTGGTCGAGATCATGGAAGAAGAAAATGTGCGCGGCTCGGTGGCGCACTTCTACAAGGCGGTCGAACGGCCGCTGATCGACAACCCAGACTGGGAGAAGCTCGACCCGAAGGTGCGCAGCGCCTTCTCCGGCTACGTGATCGAAACGCTGATGAGCGACGCCGCGAAGTCGCTCGCCGCGGATGTCTTCGACCGTCGGGACGACCGTCATCTCAGCCGCACCGCGCTGCTGCTCGACGAACGTGCCTGGCAGCGGGTCTCCGAGATCCAGGCCAAGGCGCTCGACCAGATCCTCAAGGAGCAGGCGGCCGCGGCCGTCCGGCTCAGCGAAGCGGGCGAGAAGGGCATCCACGCGATCGTCGGGATGTTCCTGTTCGAGGTGCTGCCGGGGGCGTGGCGGGAGTAGCCGGGGGCAGCGCGGATCGTCCGCCTCGCCCGGGGCCTTTTTGGCCGGTGCGGTTGAGTTCAACTGCACCGGCCAACCGAAGGCACGGACGGCGAGCAGGGTCGCGACAACGAGGCCGACCGCGGCGATCGCGTTCCGCAGCGGATCGGGCGGGATGCGGCGCGCGAAGTGGGCGCCGATGTGGCCGCCGAGGAATGAGGAGACCATGATCGCCGCCGCGTAGCGCCAGTCGACCGGAGCGAGGAAGGCGTAGAGGAGAGCGCCGACGACGTTGGCGCCGCCGGCGAGGACGATCTTCAGCCCGTTCAGGTGCTCGAGCGTGTCGGCGACGAAGCGTGCGAGGAGGGCAAGGATCAGGATGCTGACCGCGGCCCCGAAGCAGGCGCCCGGCCGCCGCGACGGCGAGCAGCTCGAGCACGGCTCAATTCTTGCCGAACAGGCGGGCGCGCAGGCGGGCGAAGGGTGAAGTGCGTTCTCCTCGCTGCGCCTTTCGCCACTCGTCCTCGGTCGGCAGGCGCCCGGCCTTGCGGGCGCGCAGGACGCATTGGGTGTGGGCGTGGCGCCGTTGCGTCTTGTCCCGCTCGGGCCAGATCAGCACGTGTTCGGAGAGGGCGGGGAGGTGCTTGCCGCAGAGCGGGCAGCGGTAGGTCGCCGGCTTCAGGTTCTGGGCGGGGCGCATCCCCCACCAGCGGGGTCGCTCGGCGCTCATCGGACGAGCTGCATCGAATTCCTACCTCCCAGAGGAGAAGTCCGATGCAGTTCGCGCCGGGAGGCGGGGCGTCGGGGTGCCGCCGCGGCGCTTCTCGGCCTGGGTGACGACGTTGAAGAAGTAGTCGTTGCGGCCGCGGCGCAGGGGGCGCGGCATCGCCTGACGGGCCCGGCGGTGGGCGGCGGTGACGGTGCGGAAGGCGGCCTCGTGGGCCTGGGTCCAGCTGATCGCGAAGATCTCCCGCACCCGCGGCGGCAGCGTTCCCTTGATGATCAGGTTCTGGGTCTCGAGGTTGAAGCGGGCGGTGAGCGGCACCGGCTGTCGGAAGGCGACGAGCGGCGCCATCTCCAGCGCGTGCTCGGTCGCGTGCAGATCCGGCGAGGCGAGCTTGTCGTCGAACCAGGCCTGGAATTCGCGGTGGGTGGCGGGGACGGCCTCCCGCGGGAGCCGGAAGAGCTCGCCGAAGCGGACGTAGTCCTGCCAGAGCGCTTCGCGCTCACCGGGGCGGAGCGGGCGGACCATCGCTTCGTACATCGCCCGGCCCGAGTCGGCGATCACCGCCAGGGTCCAGAGCATCAGCTCCGGGTCGAAGGCGGAGTAGCGGCTGCCGGCCGGGTGCGGCCCGGCCGCCTCGGGCAGCTCGCCGTCGATCCTCTCGTGCAGGCGGTGTACGGCCGCCAGCGCCCCGTCGGCTTCGGCCTTGGTGCCGAGGAAGATCGTCTCCTGGATCTTCGCCGTGCGGGCGAGGCGGGTGAAGGGACGGTCGCCGGCGCTGGTCGAGAGCATGGTGCCGGTGTAGGTGAGCGGTTCCAGCGCCCCGATCAAGAGCGCCCGCTGGCCGTAGAGCAGCCCGACCGAGCGCTCGCCGTGGACGCGGCGCGCCATCGATCTGCCGGGCGGAAAGTAGTAAGAGTCGCTCATTGGCCGAGCAGCCAGGATAGCGTCGACCTTCCGCTGTTCCTTTGCCTCGTTATTTGCTGAAAAGGAACAGCTAAACGCCCGAGGGAGGTGCTTCGCGGCTCATCGCGACGAGGGCCGAGCCCGAGCCAGGAGCGGCGAGGCCGCGCAGCTCGTGGGCGGCGAAGATCTCGTCGAGTTCCTCGCGGGTCAGCGTCTCGCGCTCGAGCGCCAACACCGCCAGGTGGTCGATCACCTCGAGGTTGGCCGAGACGAGGGCGCGGGCGCGCCGGTAGGCCTCGCGGGCGAGGGTCATCGCCGCCTGGTCGACCTCGCGGCGGGTCTGGTCGGAGACCGCGTAGTCGCTGGTCGGCATCGCGATCGGCGCCGGACCGTCGTGGTCGAGGGCGACGCCCATGCCGAATTCGGCGACCATCTGCTTGCAGACGAGGTGGACCCGGTTGAGGTCGTCGGCGGCGCCCGAGTAGCTCTCGCCGAGCACGACCTCCTCGGCGGCGCGGCCACCGAGCAGCGTCACCACCTCGTCGAGCAGCTCGTCGCGGGACTTCAGGTAGGTGTCCTCCTGCGGCGAGTGGGCGACGAAGCCGAGCGCCGGCCCGCGCGGGACGATGCTGAGGATCTCCGGCGGGTCGAGCCCGAGCAGCTTGCGGCAGAGCGCGTGGCCGGCCTCGTGGTAGGCGACGATCCGCCGCTCCTTGGCGTTGATCCGGCGCGCCTGCTGGGAGCCGACCGCCTGGCGCAGCAGCGCCTCGTCGAGATCCTCGCGGGTCATCGCCCAGCGGCCGGCGCGGCCGGCGATGATCGCGCCCTCGTTGAGCGCGTTGGCGAGCTGGGCGCCGGTCAGGCCGGTCGTCTTGCGGGCGACGTCGGCGAGGTCGAGGTCGGGGGCGAGCGGCTTGTCCTTGGCGTGGCTGCGGAGGATCGCCTCGCGGCCCTTGCGGTCGGGCGGGGAGACGAGGACGCGGCGGTCGAAGCGGCCCGGGCGCAGCAGCGCCTTGTCGAGCTTGTCGACGTGGTTGGAGGCGGCGATCACGATCACCATTCCCGGGTCTTTCTCGAAGCCGTCGAGCTCGACCAGCAGCTGGTTCAGCGCCTGCTCGCGCTCGCTGGAGCCGCCGTCGCCGCCGCTGCCGCTGCGGTGGCCGCCGATCGCGTCGAGCTCGTCGATGAAGACGACCGCGCGGCCGGCCTTGCGCGCCTCCTTGAAGAGCCGGCGGATGCGGGCGGCGCCGCGGCCGACGAACATCTCGACGAAGCTCGAGCCGGAGGCGGCGAAGAAGTCGACCCCGGCCTGGGCGGCGACGGCGCGGGCGAGCATCGTCTTGCCGGTGCCGGGCGGGCCGTAGAGAAGGACGCCGCGCGGGGGCTGGGCGCCGAGGGCGGCGAAGCGGTCGGGGTCGCGGAGCCAGGCGGTGACGTCCATCAGCTCGTCCTTGGCGGCGTCGACCCCCTGCACCTCCTCCCAGAGGACCGGCTCGGTCTTCGAGGCCTTAACCGTCTCCGGCTTCGTCGTCCCCATCATCCCCCGCATCATTTTCAGGAAGACGAAGCAGAGGATCGCCATGAAGAGGACCCCGAAGACGGGGTACCAGTTGAAAAAGAATTCCTGCACTTTCGCGGCCATCGCTGCAGTGTGGAGACAAAGCCGCGATTAACCCATCGCACATTCGTCCAAATCGCCGGAGATCGCTAAAGATGCGGGTGCGCCGAGGGCGCTCGGTGCCCGACTCGTTATCGCTCCACCTGGGAGCCGCCGACTATGGCGTCCTCGCCGGAGTCATCGAAGAGGACCCAGGCCTTGTTGCCGCCGTCGTAGTCGGGGGCCCAGAGCTTCAGGGTCGCTGGGCGGTCCCAGACGGTTACCTGGTCTCGCCGGTCGAGTCGAGGCCGCGCCAGATCCGCACGAAGGGGTTGTGCTCGTACTCCTCGCCGATCGTCGTCGGCTCCTTGTGACCGGGGTGGACGGTGGTCTGCGGCGGCAGCTCGAGCAGGCGCATCACCGAGGCCTTGAGGTCGGCGAAGCCGCTGGCGCCGGGGGCCATGGTGCCGCCGACGGTGCCCTTGAAGAGGACGTCGGCGGTGAAGACGTCGGTGCCGTCGAGGAGGAAGGCGAGGTGGCCGGCGGCGTGGCCGGGGGTGTAGATGGCCTCGACCTCGAGCCCGTCGGCGTCGAGCTTCTCGCCGTCGCCGAGGGTGACCTCGACCTCCCCGTCGAGCTCGGCCGCGCAGTCGGGGTGGGCGACCATCGGCGGGTTGCCGAGCTGCGCCCGCGCCTCGGCGAGGCCGGCGACGTGGTCGCCGTGCGGGTGGGTGACGAGGACGTGGGTGATCTCGATCCCGTCGCGCTCGATCCGCTCCAGCAGCGGCCCGAGCTCGTCGTTGCCGTCGATCAGGACGCCGGTCTTGCGCTCCGGGTCGGCGACCAGGTAGGCGTTCGACAGCCACATCGGGTTCTCGGTCCTCTCGACGATCACTGCTCCTCCTTGCGCGTTCGGGCGGGGTCGTCTGAGCTTTAGGCCCCTGCATAGGGGGCATGAAGTCAGACACGTCTGCGATCAGGCGGCGGCGGGGGTCGGCGGCGCTGCCGTCGAGCAGGGTGCGGGCGACGAGCTCGGGGTCGTCCCAGGTGGGGGTGTGGCCGACGCCGGGGAGGACGAGGAAGCGGGCGTGCGGCGGGGCGGCGGTGCGGCTTCGGCGGGCCGAGCAGGCGGTCCTTCTCGCACCAGGCGATCGTCACCGGCACGTCGTCCGGGTAGCCGGCGGGGTCGAAGACGTGGGTGCGCATCGCCCGGTTGGCGGCGTCGTAGCCCTCGCCGTCGAGCCAGCCGAGGACGAGCGCCCGGGCGGCGTCCGGGCGGGATCCGCTCCGGGTGGGCGGCAATCGACTGGAAGGCGGCGGCGCGGGTCTGCGGGAGCTGGAGGGCGAGCGAGAGCAGCGGGCGCGCGGCTTTCACCCAGGGCGAGCCGCGCAGGAGCATGCGGGCGCCGCCGCCGTTCGCGGTTCGCCGAGCGGGCGCGCCCAGAGGCCGGCCGGGGAGAGGGTCGTCACCGAGGCCGCCCAGCCGAAGCGCCCCATTTCGAGCGCGACCCATCCGCCGAGCGAGTTGCCGGCGACGTGCGGGCGCTCGACCCCGTGCTTCGCGCACTCCTCGTGGACCGCGCGGGCCAGGTTCGCCGCGCTCGGCTCTTCGGCCGCCGGCAGCGCCGGCGCCTCGCCGAACCCCGGCATGTCGATCGCGTGCACCTCGCGTTCGGCCTCCAGGAGCGGGATCACCGGCTCCCAGATGCTGCGCGAGCCCCCGAGCCCATGGATCAGCAGCAGCGGCTCGCGATCCCCCATCACCGGGCGTGTCTGACTTCGCGCGTCATATAGAGGGGGTCAAGTCAGACACGTCGGTTGCGCGGGGCTTGGCGAAGAGCGCCTGCACGTCGCCGATCCGGCGCTCGCGGAAGCCCGCCTCCGAGGAGCTGAGGTAGAAGTCCCAGAGGCGCCGGAAGCGCTCGTCGTAGCCGTGGGCGCGCAGCCGCTCCCAGGCGGCGAAGAAGCGCTCGCGCCAGTCGGCCAGGGTCGGCGGGTAGTGGGCGGTGATGTCGTCGATCCAGACCTGCCGCATGCAGGTGACCCGCTCCAGGCAGTCGGCGATCAGCCCCTGCGAGGGCAGGCAGCCGCCGGGGAAGACGTGGGTGTTGGCGAAGCTCCTGGCCGCCTTCTCGATCTCGTAGATGCGGTCGTCGATCGTGATCGCCTGCAGCAGCATCAGCCCGTCGTCGGCGAGCAGCTCGTCGCAGCGGCGGAAGTAGTCGTCGAAGTACTGCCAGCCGACCGCCTCGATCATCTCGACCGAGACGAGCCGGTCGTAGCGGCCCCGCAGGTCGCGGTAGTCCTGGAGCAGGACGGTGACCCGGTCCTCGAGTCCGGCCTCGCGCACGCGCGCCCGCGCCAGCTCGAACTGCTCGCGGGAGATCGTCGTCGTGGTGACCCGGCAGCCGCTGCGCCGGGCGGCGTGGATCGCCAGCCCGCCCCAGCCGGTGCCGATCTCCAGCAGGTGGTTCCCGGGCCCGAGCCGCAGCCGGTCGCAGATGCGGTCGAGCTTCGCCAGCTGCGCCTGCTCGAGGCTCGCCGCCCGGTCGGGGAAGTAGGCGCAGCAGTACATCATCCGCTCGTCGAGGAAGGCGGCGAAGAGGTCGTTGCCGAGGTCGTAGTGGGCGGAGATGTTGCGGCGGGCGCCCGGGCGGGTGTTCTCGGGGACGAGGTGGCGCAGCCGGTGCCAGAGGCCGCGGGGGCGGGCGACGGCGCCGCGCATGCCGTCCATCTCGCGCAGTTCGCGGGCGGCGATCTGGATCAGGGCGACGAGGTCGTCGGTCTCCCAGAGGCCCTCGACGTAGCCCTCGCCGAGGCCGACGCTGCCGCGCAGCGGCCCGCGCCAGGCGGCCGGGTCGTTGATCGTGAGCGTGGCGCGGAGGTCGGCGTCGGCCGGGGCCGAAGCTGCGCTCGCGGGCGCCTTCGACGACGTCGATGCGGCCGCTGCGGACGCGGCCGAGGATCGCCCCGACGGCGGCGCGGGCGGCGGCGTCGCCGATGCGGGGACGGGAGGCCGCGGCGGTCCTCATGGCGGCCCGACCGCCCGCGGTGTCGGGCCCGCGGCGCGATCCCCGGCGGCGGGACGAGCCGGCGCGGCGCCGCAATCGCCGGGTCCCTCATGGCGAGACGAACCCCCGCGGGCGGCTGCCGTCGGGGTGCGGGAAGTAGCGGGCGCCCTTCAGCTTCAGCCGCAGCGACTGCCCGTAGATCCTCGCCACCACCTGCAGCGAGATCGCCGGGTAGCGGGCGAGCAGGCCGGTCAGGGCGCGGCGGGTGAGCTCGCGGCGGCGCAGGCTGAGGGTGGCGTCGAAGGTCGCGGCCGGCGGCCGGGACGGCGCGGCTCCGGAATCGTCCCGGACCGTTGCGGTCCCGGCGGCGCGGGCGCCCCCGCGCGGGCGCGACTCGATGTGGACGGCGAGGCGGTCGCCGGGCTCGGTGGCGCGGAAGGCGTAGGTCTGGTCCATGCCCATCAGCGGGGAGACGTGCAGGGTCTTGTCGAGCTCGTCGCCCAGGACGCTACCGCGCCGCCCGCCGCGTGCCAAGACGTAAGGGTGCCGCTCCCCCCAGGGGATGTTCTCGACGTCGGCCACGACAGCCTCTACCCGCTCGGCGCCCTCGTCGAAGCAGTAGTAGAAGCTGACCGGGTTGAAGCAGTGGCCGAGGTAGCGCAGGCCGGCGAGCAGGCGGACCGGGCCGGCGGGGCGGGCGCCGGTTGCGGCCTCGACCGCGTCCCGCGCGCACTCGGCCAGCGGCCGCGCCGGGTCGCCCATGAAGTCCTCGCGGCGGAAGCGGGCGAGGGCGCGGCCGCGCGCGCGGGCGGAGAAGAGCGGGCGGTAGGCGTCGAGCGCGCCGGGCAGCTCGTCGAGGTCCAGGTACATGAGGAAGAGCCGGTAGCGGAACTCGTGCTCGACCGGCTCGAAGCGCCGGTGCCGGATCGGTCCCCTCGTAGACGGCACGAGGCAGTAGGGGGGGACGAGTGGTGGGGGAGGGACGAGGGATGCGGGTCGGCGGACAACAGCGGGGAGGGTCCGGCGACCCGCATCCCTCGTCCCTTGATCGTGGCCGTCATGCCGCCATCGCCCCCTCACCCGACGTGTCTGACTTCTGGCGTCCTATATGGGGCATGAAGTCAGACACCCCCGGGGGCGGTGCGGGTTTCGACGCGATCTCGTCGCAGACGCGCTGGGCGCTGACCACGCCGTCCTCGTGGAAGCCCCAGCCCCAGTAGGCGCCGCAGTAGTGGGTGCGGCGGCCGCCGCTGATCTCGGCCTGGCGGGCCTGGGCGGCGACGCCCTCCCGCGGTGTAGACGGGATGGTCGTAGACGATCGGCGGATCGCCTTCGCCGGGTCGATCTCGTCGCCGCGGTTGAGCGTCACGAAGTAGTCGCGCCCGGCTGCGCAGCCGCTGCAGGTTGTTCATCCAGTAGGTGACGGTGCTGCCCGGCGGCCGGCTCCGGCGTCAGGTGGAAGTTCCAGCTCGACCAGGCGGCGCGGCGGCGCGGCATCAGCGCGGCGTCGGTGTGGAGGACGGCCTCGTTGCGCTGGTAGGGGATCGCGCCGAGGACTTCGCGCTCGGCCTGGCTGGGGTCGGCGAGCATCGCCAGCGCCTGGTCGGAGTGGGTGGCGATGACGACCTGGTCGAAGTCCTCGCTCTCGCATCCCTCGGCCTCGATCCGCACGCCGCCCGGGCAGGCGCTCGATCCGCCGCACCGGCGCCCCCAGCCGCACCCGGTCGCGCCAGGGCGCGACGATCGCCTCGACGTAGCTGCGCGAGCCGCCGGCGACGGTCCGCCAGCGCGGCCGGTCGCGCAGGCTGTACATGCCGTGGTTGTCGAAGAACTCGGCCATGAAGCTGGCCGGGAAGCTCCACATCTGCTCCGGGTCGGCCGACCAGACCGCGGAGGCCTGGGGCACGATCAGCCGCTCGACGAAGTGGCGGGAGAAGCCCTGCTGCTCGAGCCAGTGGCCGAGCGAGGGCGCGGTCCCGTTCATCCCGATCAGCGCCCGCGCCTCGCGGTTGAAGCGGCGCCAGTCGCGCAGCATCCCGAGGAAGCTGGGGCTGAGCAGGTGGGCGGGGCGGGCGAAGAGGCCCCGCGGCGTGCCGGAGTACTCGAAGCGGCCGCGCCGTCGGAGACCGAGAAGCTCATGTGCGAGGGCTGGGTGGCGACGCCGAGCTCGTCCAGCAGGGCTTCGAAGCGGGGGTAGTTGCGGTCGTTGAAGACGATGAAGCCGGTGTCGATCCGGTCGCGCCGTCGGCGGCCTCGACCGGCACCGTGTTGGTGTGGCCGCCGATCCGCGCCGCCGCCTCGTAGACGACGATCTCGTGCTCGGGGTGCAGCCGGTGGGCGGCCACCAGCCCGGAGATCCCGGTTCCGACGATCGCGATTCTCATCTCGCTCCGTCCCTACGGAGCGGGGCGCCGATCGGTTGCATCGACTTCCCTTACCCGCGCGTAGCGCCGCGGTATCGCCGAGCCGCGCCGGGGATGCTCAGCCGTAGGGCGGTAGAGCGAGGCGGTAGCCGAGCAGCTCGGGAGACGGTGGCGAAGCCGTAGCCGCGGGCGCGCAGGGTGTCGATGATCCGCGGCAGGGCGGCGAGGGTCTCGCCGCGGGGGCCGCCGCCGTCGTGCATGAGGATGATCGAGCCGGTGCGGGCGTTGCCGACGATGTCGGTGTAGATCGCGCCGGTGCCGGGGGTCGACCAGTCGCGCGGGTCGACGTCCCAGTTGATCGTCCGCATCCCGAGGCTGCCGGCGGTGGCGATGACGCCGGCGTTGACGCCGCCGCCGGGCGGGCGGAAGAGGCAGGGCTGGAAGTGGGTGTAGTCCTCGATCCGCGCCGCGGCGCCGGCGATCTGCGAGTAGCCGGGGTATTCGACGTGGTTCATCGTGTGGTCGCCGAGCTCGTTGCCTTCGGCGAGGATCTGGCGCATCGTCTCTTCGCGGCCGGGCATCTCCTGGCCGACCTCGAAGAAGGTCGCCGGGGACGCCCTTTTCGCGCAGCACCCTGAGGAAGCCGGGCGTGTATTCGCTGGGGCCGTCGTCGAAGGTGAGGGCGACGACCTGGCGGTCGCGCGGGCCGTTGGTGACGAGGCCGGGGCTGCCGCCGGTGCAGCCGACGGCCCGCACCGGGCGCAGGCGGAAGGCGGAGGTCGCCGCGCGGCGGGCAGGGATTCGGCGCAGCGGCCGCGGACGTCGCAGCCCGAGCTGCGCGATCACCCGCCAGCGGTAGCGGTGCGGCGAGAGGCCGGCTTCGCCGGGGACGAGCGCGACGACCAGCTTCCGCGGTCGCGGCCGCTTCACCGTCGCCCGCACCGGCTCTCGGTGCGCGGCCGTCCTTGCCGGCCGACGTTGACCAGCCCGATCCGCCGGTGCGGCCTTCGGCCGCCGAGGCAGAGGGCGGGTTGCGCGGACGCGCCGGCCGCCGGCGCGCCGGCCGCGGACGCACGGGCCGCCGAGTCGCCGCCGCCAGCTCGACGCAGAGGTAGCGCGAGGCGGCGCGGCGCGGGTCGGGATGCGGTTCAAGCTTCGCCAGCGCCACCGGCGCGCTGGTCCGCAAGCTCAGCACCAGCGAGCGCCCCTTCTGCACCAGCCCCGCATGCTCCAATCGCGGCGCCTCGCTCCCGGTCTCCCGAACCGCATCGAGTGTTGGTCCCGCTGGAACCGGAATTTGACGCAGTTCGGCGGTGGCGGCGCTGGTCGGGATGCAGGCGACCGCGCTCAAGGCGAGGGCGGCAGCGCACAGGATCTTGCGGGTGGGGGCGATCACGGTTCGGATGAGGTCGTTTGCGCTTCGATCCTACGGCCGACGCCTCAATTCATGGGGCCGGCTCGACCACCCGTCCGAACCCCCACGCCCACTACCGTGTTCAGACCAGTTGTGAGCCTCAACTCCCGGATAGCCGCCGCGATCGCGGTTCTCGCTGCGCTGGCGCTGAGCCTCGCCCCCGCGGCCGCCGCCGAAACCGGCGGCGCCGGCCAGGTCGAATCGGCGCCCCAGCCCGAAACCGGCGCGACGCTCGGCAACAGCGCTTTCGACCGGCAGGGGGTGTGGGTCTGGTACGTCTCCCACAGCGAGGGCGGCAGCATCGGCGCGATCGTCGCCCGCGCCAGGGCCAACGGCATCGGCACCGTCTACGTCAAGGCCGGCGACGGCGGCGGCGCCTGGAGCCAGTTCAGCCGCGGCCTCGTGCAGGCCCTGCACCGGGGCGGCCTCGACGTCTGCGCCTGGCAGTTCGTCTACGGCGACAATCCCGTCGCCGAGGCCAGGGTCGCCGCCGCGGCGGTCGCCAAGGGCGCCGACTGCTTCGTGATCGACGCCGAGGGCGACTACGAAGGCAGGTACGCCGCCGCCGATCGCTACATCCGCGCCCTGCGGGCCCGCATCGGCGAAGCCTTTCCCGTCGCCCTCGCCGGCTTCCCCTACGTCGACTACCACCCGGGCTTCCCCTATTCGGTCTTCTTCGGCCCCGGCGGGGCCCAGTACAACCAGCCGCAGATGTACTGGAAGGCGATCGGTACCTCGGTCCGGACGGTCTACGAGCACACCTACCTCTACAACCGCATCTGGGGCCACCCGATCTATCCGGTCGGCCAGACCTACGAAGGCCCCGGCGCCGCCTCGCTCCGCCTCTTCCGCCGCTTCGCCGCGAGCTACGGCGGGCTGCCGCCGAGCTGGTGGGACTGGCAGGAGACGAGCGGCCGGGAGTGGGGGGCGCTCGGCGCCGCCAGCGCCCTGCGGCCTGTGACCGGCTACCGGCTCGAGGTCGTCCACCCGCTGCTGAAGAAGGGCGCCAAGGGAGACATGGTCGTCTGGCTGCAGGAGCACCTGGTCGGGGCCGGGGCCGCCCTGCCGGTGACGGGCGTCTTCGGCAGGCGGACGGCGCGCGCGGCGCGCGAATTCAAGGAAGCCCACGGCCTCCCCGCCAACGGCATCGTCGACACCGAAACCTGGGAAGCGCTGCTGGCCTACACGCCGGCGCGCGTGCGCTGGGCGGGACGGCGGGCGCGCCCGGGCGCGCGGACGTCGGCGGAGAGGCGCGCGCGCCCTGCCACCAGGCCGCTCTCGGCGTCCCTGCCGGCCAGGGCCTACGAGATCCCGCCCCGCCCCTGAGTTGCGCGGTTCCTTTGTCCTGCCATAGAGGACAAAGGAACCGCGGAACGGCTCAGGCGACTATTCGGGTCGTCAGGCGGCCCAGGGTCGGCGACTCGATGACGATCTCGTCGCCGTCGGTGAGCCAGACGCGCGGCTTGCGTCCCATGCCGACGCCCTCGGGAGTGCCGGTGGAGACGATGTCGCCGGGCTCCAGCGTCATCAGCGACGACAGTTGCGCGACCAGTTGGGGGATGGAAAAGATGAGGTCGTCGGTGGCGCCGCTCTGCATCTCCTCGCCGTTGAGGGTGAGGCGGAGCGCGATCGAGTCCGCCGGCCCCGCCTCGTCGGGCGTCACCAGCCAGGGGCCGCACGGCGCCGAGCCGTCGAAGACCTTGCCGGGCATCCACTGCGGAGTCGCCCCCTGCAGGTCGCGGGCGGAGAGGTCGTTGAGCAGCGTGTAGCCGGCGACGTGGTCTAGCGCCTCGGCCTCGTCGACGTCCTTGGCCCGGCGGCCGACGACGAAGGCGACCTCCGCCTCGTAGTCGGTCTTGCCGGTCGGCACCCGCACCGTCGCCCCGTCGGGCACCAGCGCGTTGGCGAACTTGGCGAAGAAGGTCGGCATCTCGGGAGGCTCGGTCACCCCGACCTCGACCGCGTGCTTGCGGTAGTTGAGGCCGATGCAGACGATCTTCTCCGGGTCGGGGATCGGCGGCAGCAGCCGCACCGCGGAGTGAGGATGGGAGGGCGCTCCCGTGTCGCCGAGCCGCCCCCGCAGATCGTCGATCCGCCCCGCCGCGATCAGCTCCCGCAGCCCGCCCCGGTGCGGCTCGCCGAGCAAAGCCCACGCATCGACTACCCGCTCATCCTCCAAGACCCCAGCCCGTGGACCGTCCCCCGCGTCGTACGTGACCAGCCTCATCCCAACTCAGCCTATTGAAGGGGGTCGGTCGGTCTTTCTCCGGACCCTCAACGGCGAGCCATTGGCGAGCGGTGTCCGGAGGGGGACCGACCGACCCCCCGCACAGCCGTCGGCCAACTACGGATGACCGCCGCTCCCGACTCCGCGAGCATCGGGCCATGTGCACGATGCAGCTGAGCCCGCTCGACGCCGCCTTCCTCGAGCTCGAGGAGGCCGACGAGTCGGCCCACATGCACATCGGCTGGGCGCTCGTCTTCGATCCCCCGCCCGGAGGCGAGCGCCCCTCCCTCGAGCGCCTGCGCGAGCAGGTCGGCGAGCGGCTCGATGCGGTGCCGCGCTTTCGCCGCCGGCTCTCCTCGCCGCGGGTCGGCTCGCTCTCGCTGCCCACCTGGGTGCCGGCTTCCGACCTCGACCCCCGCGAGCTGATCCGCGCCGCGGCGCTGCCGCCGCCGGGCGGCGAGGCGGAGCTGGTGGACTGGCTCGGCGACTTCTTCTCGCACCGGCTCGACCGCAGCCGCCCGCTCTGGGAGACCGTCCTGGTGGACGGTCTCGAGGGCGGCCGCTGGGCGCTGGTGACGAAGGTCCACCACTGCTTGATCGACGGGATCAGCGGCGCCGAGGTGGCGACCATCCTGCTCGACGTCGAGGCCGAGCCGGCGGCGGACGCGCCGACCCTGGCCGACGCGATCGTCTCGCCGCAGGAAGAGCAGCCGAGTCTGGGGAGGGCGGGCAGGTTGCGGGGCGTGGTGGAGGGCGCGGTTCGGGGCGGAGTCGACGCCGTCCGCCACCCCCGCAACCTGCTGTCGCAGTCGTGGGCGATGGCGGAGACGCTGGTCCGCGACGAGCTGAACGCGGCGCCGCACACGAGCCTCGGCGAGCCGATCGGGGCGACCCGGCGGATGGCCGCGGTCGAGGTGCCGCTGGAGGAGGTGAAGCGGATCAAGAACGAGCTCGGCGGGACGGTCAACGACGTGGTTCTGGCGGCGAGCGCCGGTGGCCTGCGGCGCCTGTTCGAGGGGCGCGGCGAGGACGTCGAGCACGTGCGGGCGATGGTCCCGGTCAACCTGCGGGTCGCCGGCGAGTCGCTTTCGCTCGGCAACCGGGTCTCCTCGCTGTTCGTCGACCTGGCGGTCGCAGAGCCCGACCCGCTCCTGCGCTACCGCAAGATCTCGGCGGCGGCGCGGGAGCTGAAGAGCGGCAACGCGGCGGCCGGCACCGACACGGTGATCAAGGTCGCCGGCCTCACCCCGCCGGCGATCCAGAGCATCGTCGCCCGCCTGATGTTCACGCCCCGCCTCTTCAACCTGACGATCACCAACGTCCCCGCCTCGCCGATCACCCTCTACGCGCTGGGGGCGCCGCTGCGCCGCATCGTCCCCCTGGTGCCGATCTTCAGCGGCCACGCGATCGGGGTCGCGGTCGTCAGCTACGACGGCACGATCAGCTTCGGCCTCAACGCCGACTACGACGCCGTCCCCGACCTCGAGACGATGCGGGCCGGGATCGAGGAGTCGCTGGCGGAGCTGCGGCAGCTCGCCGCCTCTCCGCCCGCGGTCGCCTAGCCTCTAGCTACTTCTCCGGCGATCCCACCGGCTCGGCCGGCCGGTGCTCGAGGTCGTCGGCATCGCGCACAGCCCACCCGACCCGCTCCAGCAGCTGCCCGGCGTAATGCTCGGACTCCAGGCTCGAGCTGGGCACCCGCTCCCGGTAGACCACTTCGCCATCCCTCTGCGGCGCATCGGTGAGCACGAGTATCTGTGGCATCTCTTCCTCCTCCTCTAGCTCCGCGCCAGTATCGCCGCCCAACCTTCAGCCCAGGTCAAACTCCCGTAAAGATCGCCGAGCAGTTCCGCCGGACGAGCCCGATCCTCCCGGCCCACGCCCCCGCGCAATCCCCGCCACCCGCTAGATTTCCCACCAGGGCCGCTCCCCAACGGCCCGCCTCACAGCACTCTCGGGGGCGTAGCTCAGTTGGTTAGAGCGCCGGCCTGTCACGCCGGAGGTCGCGGGTTCGAGTCCCGTCGCTCCCGTTCAAGCCGAACCCGCATTGTACGCGGGATTGCGGCGGATTGGAAAGCCCTTAGGCTCCTGCCCCGTCGCTCCCAATCTAGGAACTGCCTTTACTGGTACGGTAAAGGCATGCCGAAGATCTCCAGCAAGCATCAGGTGACCGTTCCCGTCGCCGCCTTGAAGGAGGCGGGGCTGCGTGCCGGCGACCGGGTTGTGGTCGAGGCACTCGGGGAGGGTGAGGTGCGGATCCGTCGGGGCGCCTTGTCCTTCGAGAGCGCCTTTGGGGCGCTCACCGGCTCCTATCCGGCCGGTTACCTCGAGCGACTGGACGTCGAGGACGAGCAGCGTTGAAGCTCGTTCTCGACGCCGACGTCCTGATCGGTGCCCTTGACGGTTCGGATTCTCACCACGCTCAGGTGCGGGAGCTCTTCATCGAGTGGCGAGAGCAACAGGCGACGCGACTGATCAGCGTCGTCAATCTCTCCGAGGTGCTGGTTGGCCCGGGTTCCGACCCGGAGCGGCTGCGGGCGGCCCGCGAGGCGATCGCCGCGCTCGGCGTAGAGATCCATCGGCCGGGTGAGGCGATCGGGGTTCGGGCCGCCCGGCTCCGTGGCCGCCACCCGATCAGCCTTCCCGACGCCTACTGCCTGGCGACGGCCGGGCACACCGGCGGGGCGGTGGCGTCCTTTGACCGCAAGGTGCTCCGTGCAGCCGCGGCGGAGCAGCTTTCCATCGCGGCGACGACCGGCGCGTAAGCGGGAGCCCCGAGATCGCCAACCGGGACTTGACTTCGCTCGGCGCAGCGTGAGAGCGTCCGGCTCGGGGAGGTAAAGGATCGAAGGGAGAGACAGATGGCAGACGCACTGATCCTCGAGTTCGACGGAGTCGGGATCGAGGAATACCAACGGGTGAACGGCAAACTCGGGATCGACATGCAGAGCGGCGAGGGAGACTGGCCGCAGGGCTTGGAGACCCACAGCGCCGGCGCCAAAGACGGCGGCTTCGTGGTCTACGAGGTCTGGACCTCGAAGGCCGACCAGGAAAGGTTCATGGAGGAGCGCCTGGGCCGGGCCCTGCAGGAAGGCGGCATCGAGGGCCCGCCGAGTCGTGTCGAGTGGCTCGAGCTGGCCGCCCACCATAACCCGGGAGGCTGACTCGCCGGGGGATGGCGGGCCGGTCGCGGCTGCTCTCGGGCCATGTCCGACTGGCCGCCGATCTCCGAGCCGGAGCTGCTGGCGCGGATGGCGCTGGAGGACGAGGAGTTCGCGGAGCTGGTCGCCGGGTTGGCTCAGAGCCTGCCGCTGCGGGAGTTCGAGTCATCGATGCTGGAGCGGGCGCTCGGCTATCCCTGGGAGCGGCCGGTCGGCTCTTATGAGTGGCGCGACGGGACGGTGCGCCCGTTCGCCGGGATGGACGAGCCCGAACGGGAGCAGGCGGTCGCGCGCTACGCCTCCAGCGCCTCGCGGCTGCCGCTGCTGGCGATCGGCTCCAACGGCGCCCCGGAGGTGCTGGGCCGGAAGTTCGGGCACTTCCCGTCCGGCGAGGAGCGGGCGGTGCTCGCGCTCAGCGGCCACCTGCACGGGTTCGACATCGGCGCCGCGGCGCAGCCGACGATCTACGGCTCGATGCCGGCGACGCCGTTCGAGAGCCCCGGCACCGCGGTCGCCGCCACGGTCCTCTGGGTGACGCCGAGCCAGTTCACCCAGCTGACCTGGTCGGAGCTGACCTACCGCCTCGGCCGCCTCCACACGCGCTTCGAGATCGCCGACGCCGAGATCGGTTTCGACGACGTGCTCGTCTTCGCCTCCCGCTTCGGCACCTTCTGCGTCGAGGGCGAGCCGGCCGCCCTGGCGGCGGTGCCTGCCCGCGACCGCAGCGCCCGTGCCTTCACCCAGCGCGAGCTGCTCGACCATGCCGCGGCGCTCGCCCTCGGTCCCGAGGCCGACGCCGAGACCCTGCTGCGGGAGATCTGCGAGGACCTGCCGTCGCTGCTGCCGAAGGTCGCCGCGACCGTCCGCCGCCAGGGGCAGCCGCTACGCTCCGAGCGCTGGGTCCCGTTCGCGCCGCACTCCGCGCGGTAGCGCCTACAGGGAGGTCTCGACCCGATCCCGGTGCGGCCCGATGAACCCCGCGGGCGGAGCCGGCCGGGCTGTGCCGCCGACCCAGCTTCGCGCCGGTCGGGTCCTAACGCGGGGGCGCCTCGCGGTAGGCCGGGTCGCGGACTTCGCGCCGTTCTTCGACGGCGCCGTCGGCCGGTCCGCGCCGGCGGCTCGACCAGACGATTTCCTGGAAGAGGCCGATCAGCAAGCCGACGCCGCCGGCGATCATCAGGATCACGCCGATCGTGTCGACGGAGACGCCGGAAACGTGGATGTTGGTCGCGAACTTGAGGATCGCGCCGACAGCGATGAGGAATATGCCTGCTCCGATGGTCATGGCGGCCCGGTACCCGGGGGTTTGGATCGACAAACCGTTCCTTCGCCGGGTGGCCGAGTGTTCTCTTCACCCATCCATGGGGTGGTGAAGTGAACACTCGGTGCGGAGGGGGAGGCTCGCCGCGGCTCAGGCGGCGCCGGAGCTGAGGGCGGTCCAGAGGCGGCGCTCGGCTTCGAGGACGCGCGCGGCGCCCGCGCCGACGGCGTTCCACGCAGCCGGCTGCGGCTCCTCGCTCTCGCTTGCGACCTTGAACGCCTCGGCGAGCTCGGTCCAGCGGGCCGCCGCCTCGGCGGCCAGCGGCGCCTCGTCGCGCCCGACCTCGGCCAGGAAGCGCGAGTACATCAGGCGGAAGCAGCCGCCGCCGGTGCCGCGGCGCTCGATCACCTGGTAGGCGAAGCGCGCGCACCACTGCCAGTCGTCAACCGCCTCGGGCCAGGCGCCGGCCTCCTCCGCCAGACGCTCCAGGGCGGGGATGCCGGCGAAGGGGCCGAACGGCGGCTCCAGCATCTCGCTCGCCGCGTGGGCGATCGCCCGCGGCGACGCGCCTTCCAGTTGCGCCCGGTCGATCTCCTCGCCGACGGTGAACATGTGGCCTTCGAGCGGGTAGGCGGGGTGGCCGCTGTGACGGGCCCGCGCCAGGTTCTCGAGCCGCGTCGTCTGCAGCTGCTCGAAGGCGGTGTCGGAGAGCTGGGCGACCTCCTCGTCGTAGCCGGCGAGGACGACCGCGTGGCCGGGGAAGTGGGCCGAGCTGCCATAGTGGTCGAGGTGGTAGATGTCGGTGAGGAGCAGGGCCGGGTTGCCGCCGTCGACCTCGGAGCGCGCCGCCTCCCAGGCCGCGCCGCCCTCCTCCTCGGCGAAGGTCCGCAGATCCAGCGCCGCTCCGGTCAGCTCGCGGAAGCTCTCCTCCAAGCGCGCGGTGCGGCCGTTGAACCAACGGCTCGGCGAGGTGTCGTCCAGCGCCAGGTAGTAGAAGCCGGCGCCGGCGCCGAGCCCGAAGGCCAGCTCCTCGCTGATCTCGACGCCGTGGTGGGCGAGCAGGTTGCGCAGCGCCGTCGAGCCGCAGTGGTGACCGGGGGTGTGGACGAAGCCGGGAACGGAGGGCATGGCGGGATTCTGACGGCCTCGGCGCGCACCCGGCGAGTTGCGTGGTTCCTTTGTCCGCCTATCCAGGACAAAGGAACCACAGCTTGACTTCTGCCATCCTCCCGCGCCGATGGGCGACCTCGACCTGAGAGCGCTGCGCTGGATGCGCACCCACGGGCACGCGCCGCCGGTCGAGGACGCCGCGATCGCGCTCGGCAAGGCCGGCAACAACGGCCTCGTCTGGTTCGTCCTCGGCATCGCCCTGGCGATCGTCGACAACGGGCGCTGGGAATCGTGGCTGGTCTGCGCCCTGCTCGGCCCCGTCGCGATCGGCTTCAACTACGCGATCAAGCTGGCGGTGAAGCGGCCGCGGCCGGTGCTCGAGGGCCTGCCGCCGCTCGGCGGCGCCCCCAGCTCGCTCAGCTTCCCCTCCGCCCACGCGACCTCCTCGTTCGCGGTGGCGACGGCGATGTGCCGGGTCGACCCGGCGACCTCGGCCGCCTTCCTCGTCGCGATCGCCCTCTCGCTTGGCCGCCCTTACCTCGGCATGCACTACCCCTCCGACGTCCTCGCCGGCGCCCTGCTCGGCGTCGTCCTCGGCCTGATAGTGCCTCTCTCCCTATGAAGGTGAAGAAAGTCGCCCCCGGACGCGGCAGCGGAGGAGGCGGCTTATGAAGGTCGGAATCGTCGGGTTGCCGAACGCGGGCAAGTCGACCCTCTTCAACGCCCTGACCAAGGGCGGCGCCCAGATGGGCGACTACCCGTTCACGACGATCGAGCCGAACGTCGCCGTCGCCCAGGTCCCCGACGAGCGGCTGGAGAAGGTCGCCGAGACGGTCAAGAGCAGTGAGCTGGTACCGGCGAAAATCGACTTCCACGACATCGCCGGGCTGGTCAAGGGCGCCTCGGAAGGCGAGGGCCTCGGCAACCAGTTCCTCGCCTCGATCCGCGAGACCGACGCGATCTGCCACGTCGTCCGCTGCCATACCGAATCCGAGGTGCCGCACCCGGACGGCCGGGTCGACCCGCTCGCCGACATCGAGACGATCGAGACCGAGCTGGTCCTCGCCGACTACGATCAGGTCGAGCGGCGGCTGCCCCGGGTCGGCAAGCAGGCGAAGTCGGGCGACAAGGAAGCGCAGGTCGAGCACGAGTGGCTGCAGGCGGTGCACGAGGCGCTGGCCGCCGGGCGCCCGGCCCGCTCGATCCCGGCGCCGGAAGGCGCGCCGCACGCGGTGCGGAACCTGCAGGCGCTGACGACGAAGCCGATCCTCTACGTCGCCAACGTCGACGAGGGCGACGCGGAGCCGCCGGAAGCGGTCGTCTCCCATGCCAACGCGGTCAACGCCGGCGTGGTCGCGGTCAGCGCCCGGATCGAGGCCGAGCTGGCCGAGCTCGACCCGGCCGAAGCGGCCGAGATGCGCGAGTCCTACGGGGTCGAGGGCTCCGGCCTGGCACGCCTGGTCCGCGCCGCCTACGACCTGCTCGAGCTGATCACGTTCTTCACCGCCGGCGAGGGCAAGGAGGCGGTGGCGCGGCCGCTGCGGCGCGGCGCCACGGCGCTCGAAGCCGCCGGCACGATCCACACCGAGATCATGGAAGCGTTCGTCAAAGCCGAGGTGATCGGCTGGGAGGACCTCGTCGCCTGCGGCGGCTACGTGGCGGCGCGGGACAAGGGCCTGCTGCGGATCGAGGGACGCGACTACCTCGTGCAGGACGGCGACGTGATCACGATCAAGGTCTGAGAGGCGCGGAGACCGGCGCATCTCGGCGTCCTCGCTCGCTCGCTCGGGTCACGCACTGAACAGTGCGCTCCCCTCCCTCGCTCCCTGCGTCCCCCGACCTGCCTGGTCTCCGCACCTCTCAGGGGTCGACGATCCGGACGACGCCGCTCGGGGCTTCGAGCAGGTCGACCGTGCGGCGGGCGGCCTCGGCGACGTGGATGCGGGGCGGCTTCGGCAGGTCTCCCTCGTCGGGGTGGTACGTGCCCGGCCCGTGGAAGCGGCCGTAGCGGAGGACGACGCCGCCGGCGTCGAGGACCAGCCGCTCGTGCTTTTCGACCGAGGCGTGCGCGTCGCCCGGCAGCCGCCAGGCGATGCTCTGGGCGAGGAAGCGCGGCGCGCCGGCGGCCACGGCGGCGGCGATCAGGTTGCGCGTCCCCTCGGTGCGGACGCGAGCGTTGTCGGCGGCCTTCGCCGAGATCTCGGCGGGGTCCTGCGGCAGGTCGGTCAGCTGGTGCATGACCAGGTCGGGTCCGAAGGCGACGATGGCGTCGCGCAGCGCCTCGGCGTCGTAGACGTCGAGGACCACCGGCTCGGCCCCGAGTTCCCGGAGCGTCCCCGCCTTCACCGCGCGCCGGGTCGTCCCCGCCATCTCATGTCCCGCCGCGACCAGCTGCGGCACCAGCTGCCGCCCGATCGCCCCGCTCGCACCTGCAAGGAAGACCCGCACGGCGAGAACCTAGCGGACGGCAGTCGCGTGGCTCCTTTGTCCGGATATGCAGGACAAAGGAACCACAAGATCGCAGGGGAGAGACGAACGCCGGTTCCGCGGTTGCTTTGTCCTGCTATGGAGGACAAAGGAACCGCGGAACGGGGATAGAGTCATCGCCATGGAGGAACGGGCGCGGTTCCCGGAGGTCGCTGCGAAGGCGGGGCATTACGAGAGCTTCTACGTCAAGGCCTGCGAGCCGGGCGGTGGGCGCGGGATCTGGATCCGCCATACCGTCCACAAGCGGCCCGGCGCCGGGCCGAACGCCTCGATCTGGTTCTGCTTCTTCGACCGCGCCGCCGGGGGGCCGCGGGCGACGAAGGTGACGGTCCCCGCCTCGCAGCTGGAGGCGCCGCCAGGCGACTGGATCCGTGTCGCCGACGCCGAGATCGGCCCCGGCCGCGCCGAGGGCTCGATCGACACCGAGGCGCTCAGCGCCGCCTGGTCACTGGTCTTCTCCGGCCGGGCCGAGCTCTGCAAGTACCTCCCCGCCGACTGGCTCTACAAGGCGCCGCTGCCGAAGACGAAGTTCCTCGCGCCCTTCCCCGACGCCCGCTTCGAGGGCCGCCTCGAAATCGACGGCGAGACGATCGGGCTGAGCGGCTGGCCGGGGATGATCGGCCACAACTGGGGCTCCGAGCACGCCGAGCGCTGGGTCTGGCTCGAGGGCACCGGCTTCGCCGACGCCCCGAACACCTACTTCGACGCCGGCGCCGCCCGCGTCCGCCTCGGCTCCCCCATCAGCCCCTGGATCCCCTCGGGGATGCTGGTCCTCGACGGCGAGCCGCACCGGCTCGGCGGCCTCGGCGCGATTCGCGCCGCGCGGATCGATGAGCAGCCGA
Source organism: uncultured Actinomycetes bacterium (assembly GCA_963800355.1). Lineage (GTDB taxonomy): Bacteria > Actinomycetota > Thermoleophilia > Solirubrobacterales > 70-9 > VAYN01. Next base: position 414,827 of record CAWDAP010000004.1, read on the forward strand.
CCGTCTGCAGCTTCAGCCTGCCCGGCCGGAACATCGTCGTCCACGGCCGCGTCAGCGCCCCCCAGAAGGACTTCGTCGGCTGGGTCTACGCCGACCCCGCGGGGCCCGAGCACCACACCGTCAACTGCTCGGTCGCCGACCTCGAGCTGACGGTCGAACGCCCCGGCCTGCCGCCGCGCGAGCTGACCCTGCCGGCCGGCGCCGCCTACGAGCTCGGGATGCGCCCGACGGAGGACGACCCCTCCGCCCACGGCATCCCGATCCAGCCCTACCCCGACGGCTGAGCCCGCGGCGCGCGCGAGATCCCGCCGGAGGGCCCCGGTTCTGCGGAAGGCCCCGGCCCGCCCCCGGAGGGCGCCCGCTTCCCTCCGACCAGCTTTTCGAAGGTCATCCAGTCCGAGTAGCCGCCCAGCGCCGACTCGAGGTCGGAGCCGGTGACGGTGCTGACGCCGCCGCTGCCGAACAGCTTGGCGGCGATGATCCGCGGCGTCACCCCGGTCCTGGTCACCACCACCCTCTTCAGCCGCCCCTTCAGGTAGCCGCCGAGCTTGGCGCTGATCTGCGGGCCGCTGAACCTCAGCGTCCACCTGTGCAGCGGGCAGAGCGAGTCGTAGGGGTCGGGGACGCCCTGCAGGTAGGGGATCGCCGGCCCGCCGAAGACGTTCTGGATGCTTTCGGTGTGACCGCCCGAGCAGGCGGAGAAGAGGGTCTCGGCGACGTGCCCGCCGTACATCACGACCTGCCCGCGGGTTTCTTCGGCCGCCGCGTTGGAGCTCGCGTACTCGCTTTCGAGCCCTTTGTAGACCTGGCTGCGAGTGTCGGCGTAGAGGTCGAAGCCGTTGCCGCCGACCCCGGCGGTGAGCGCGAACGAGCGCGAGGCGACCGCCTGCGCCTTCAGCTCGGCCGCCGGCCAGGAGGGCGGCGACTCGTTCGGGACCACTCCCTTGACGTAGTTGTCGACGCTCAGCGCGTTGACCACGTTCAGTGAGCTGGCCCGGCTTTCGGTCGGCACCGCCTCCAGGGCGCCGCGGTAGGTGCCGTAGCCGGCGATCGTCACCCGGCCCCGGCCGGCGGCGCGCAGCTTCCGCCCGCAGGCGGCGAGCGGCCTCCCGCCGGAGCTGCGCAGCTTCACCGCGTTGCCGACCCGGTGCGCCTCGTAGCTGCGCCGCGGGTCGAGCTGCCGGCCGCAGGAGCTGGTCGCGCCGCTGAAGCCGATGTCGCCGGATTCGATCCCCAGCAGCACCCGCACGATCCGCGGGTCCTGCAGCGTCCCCAGGTTCGTCCCCGTGTAGTAGTGGCCGAGGATGAAGCGGTAGCCCTTGCCGTGCAGGGCGTAGCCGTAGGCGCCGTAGGCGCTCATCCCGACCCCGTGGCCGAAGCCGCGGCCGTGGACGACCCAGCGGACGCTCGCCGCGGCCGAAAGCGGGTAGAGAATGAGCAGGGCGAGCGCCACCGCGCCGGCCGCGACCAGAGCCCTGATTCGGCTCGCCGGCGATCTCTCGATGCTGTTGACGACCTTGGACATCTCCGCAGGAACAGATTCAACGGATCGGAGTAGCGGCCTGCAAGGGCGGGGGCGTACCCTGGACACGATCCCGAGTCGAGAGGAGGGCGCGATGGCGACGCAGACCGTTGAGGCGGCCGACCACAAGCTGCTCGCCGCCGGCGAGTGGCAGGAGACCGGCGAGTGGGACGAGGTGAAGAGCCCCTACGACGGCCGCGTTGTCGGCCGCGTCGCGCAGGGAGGCGAGGCGCTCGCCGAGCGGGCGATCGAGGCGGCCCACGGGGCCTTCGAGACCGTCGACTTCCCCCAGCACGAGCGGGCAGCCGTCCTCGACCGGGCGGCCGAGCTGGTCGCCGAGCGCCGCGACGAGCTGGCGGCGACGATCGCCGCCGAGGCCGGCAAGCCGATCAAGACCGCGCGGGTCGAGGCCGAACGCTGCGTCTCCACGCTCGAGTTCTCCTCGGTCGAGGCGCGCAAGCTGACCGGCGGCACGGTGCCGATGGACGCCGCCGCGGCGGGCGCCGGCAAGCTCGGGGTGATGCTGCGCGTCCCCTACGGGGTCGTCGGCGCGATCAGCCCCTTCAACTTCCCGCTCAACCTCGTCGCGCACAAGCTCGGCCCGGCGATCGCCGCCGGCAACGCCGTCGTCCTCAAGCCCGCCGGGCAGACGCCGATCTCGGCGCTGAAGCTGGCCGAGATCCTGGTCGAGGCGGGGCTGCCGCAGAACTGGCTCTCGGTCGTACCGGGGCCGGGATCGAAGGTCGGCAACGCGATCGTCGAGCACCCGCTGACCCGGGCTCTCACCTTCACCGGCTCGGCCCCGGTCGGCTGGGACATCCGCTCCAAGGTCCCGCACAAGAAGGTCAACCTCGAGCTCGGCTCCAACGCGCCGCTGATCGTCGCCGAGGACGGCGACTGGGAAGCGGCCGCTGACAAAGCGCAGATCCACGCCTTCTCGCACGCCGGCCAGAGCTGCATCTCGATCCAGCGGATCCTCGTCCACGAGTCGGTGGCCGAGCGGTTCACCGAGCGGCTGGTCAAAAACGTCGAAGGGCTGTCGGTGGGCGACCCGCTCGACGAGGGCACCGACGTCGGGCCGCTGATCACCCCTGACGACCGCGACCGGGTCAAGGAGTGGGTCGAGGAGGCCGTCGCCGGCGGAGCCGAGCTGCTCTGCGGCGGCGAGCTGGTCGACGCGGGCCGCTGCCTCGCCCCGACCCTGCTCGGGGCGCCGCCGAAATCGGCCAGGGTCTGGTGCGAGGAGATCTTCGGCCCGGTCGCCACGATCGACACCTTCTCGGTCTTCGAGGAAGCCCTGGCGATGGCCAACGACTCCAAGTTCGGCCTCCAGGCGGGCGTCTTCACCCGCGACATCGGCAAGGGCCTCGAGGCCGGCCGCACGCTCGAATACGGCGGCGTCCTCATCAACGAGGTCCCCACCTTCCGCACCGACCAGCAGCCCTACGGCGGCGTCAAGGACTCCGGCAACACCCGCGAGGGCCCCGCCTACGCCGTCTACGAGCTGACCGAGGAGAGGTTTGTGACGTTGCAGGGGTAGGGGGTCGGGGTGGGTCCCCCTCAGGACACCGCTCGCCTATGGCTCGCGGTTGAGTGTCCCGAGGGGACCCACCCCGACCCCCCTGTCCGGCAGCGCTGGGTGGAGATAGATGGGTGGCGCGAGGCCGCGGTTGACCTCGCTATAGCGGGGTGAAGTTCGGAGTCGTTGCGGTTTACTCGTGCGGCCGGGCCATGCGGCGGTGGTCCAGCGCCTCCTCGAGGACCGCCGGGTCTACGCCCTGCTCGAGCGCTACCTCGCGGAGGGAGCGGCCTGACTCGGCCGCGGCCTTGACGATGTCGGCGGCGCGGTCGTAGCCGATGTGGGGGTTGAGCGCGGTGGCGGTCGCCAGCGTCGCCTCGGCGTGGCGCTCGGTCATCTCCTCGTTGGCCTCGACGCCCTGGACGCACTTCTCGTTCAGCAGGCGGGAGGCGCTCGTCAGCAGCTTGATCGAGTCGAGCAGGTTGCGGGCGATCAGCGGGACGCGGACGTTGAGCTCGAACTGGCCCTGGCTGCCGGCGACGGTGATCGCGGCGTCGTTGCCGATCACCTGGGCGGCGACCTGGATCACAACCTCCGGGATCACTGGGTTGACCTTGCCGGGCATGATCGAGGAGCCCTTCTGCAGCTCCGGCAGGCGCAGCTCGGCGAGCCCGGCGCGCGGCCCCGAGCCCATCAGCGCCAGGTCGTTGGCGATCTTGTTGAGCGAGACGGCGTAGACCTTGAGCGCGCCCGAGAGCTCGACCAGCGCGTCGCGGTTGCCCTGGGCCTCGAAGGCGTCGAGCGGGGCTGAGATCTGGAGGCCGGTGTCGGCGGCGAGCCGCTCGCGCACCTGGGCGGCGAACTCGGGGTGGGTGTTGAGCCCGGTGCCGGTGGCGGTGCCGCCGAGCGGGATCTGGCCGACCCGGCGCAGGGTGCCCTCGACCCGCTGCACGCCGAGCCGCACCTGCGCCGCGTAGCCGCCGAACTCCTGGCCGAGCGTGACCGGGACGGCGTCCATCAGGTGGGTGCGGCCCGCCTTGACGACGTCGGCGAACTGGCGCGACTTCTCCTCCAGGGCGGCCTCGAGCCCGCCCATCGCCGGCAGCAGCTCGTGGGTGACCTGGTCGAGCGCCGCCAGGTGGACGGCGGAGGGGAAGACGTCGTTGGAGGACTGGCCCATGTTGACGTGGTCGTTGGGGTGGGCGCCGTCGCCGGCGAGGTTGGCGATCACCTCGTTGGCGTTCATGTTCGAGGAGGTCCCGGAGCCGGTCTGGAAGACGTCGACCGGGAACTGCTCGTCGTGGTCGCCCTCGGCGATCGCCCGGCCGGCCTCTGCGATGCGGTCGGCGAGGTCGGGGTCGAGCTTGCCGAGCCGGCCGTTCACCTCGGCCGCGGCGCCCTTGATCCGGCCCAGCCAGCGCACCACCGGCACCGGCACCGGCTCGCCCGAGACGGGGAAGTTGTCAACGGCTTTGGTGGTCTCGCCACCCCATAGTTGGTCGGTCAAGGTCAGGCCTCCATCGAAGATCGTTTGGTGGCCGGAGGGTATTGACCCGCCGCCGGGCGCTCCTAACCGGTGGCGCGCCCGGCGTCGAAGCCTTCGCGGTAATGCGCGAAGTAGCCGGGCGGGAAGGGCTGCTTGCCGGGGGAGTAGCGGGCGGCGACGGCGAGGCGGCGGAGCAGGTCGGCGTGGATGCCTTCGCTGTCGGCGGCGCCGCGCTGGGCGGCGCCTACCAGGTAGCCGAGCCGCAGCGCCGCGTCGCCGCCGGGATGCTCGCGCGCCTCGGCGTTCAGCCTCGTCGCCGTCTCGACCAGCGCTTCGCCGACCTGGGCCAGGTCGCCGGCCTGCTGGTTGGAGGCGAGGCAGTCGCTGATCGGGGTGTCATCGGCGAGCCGCACCTCCCCCGGCGCCCGCCGCAGCGCCGCTTCGTAGGCGCCCGCCCCTTCCAGGCAGGCGACCGGCGTCGAGTCGCCCTGGTTGCCGCAGCCGGTCAAGGCAAAGACACACACCACGAAGATCACGAAACACGCACGCACCCCGCGCATCCTACGAACGCCACCAGGGGGTGTCTGACTTCAAGCCCCTATACGGACGCCTCAAGTCAGACACGTCTGCGGCGGCGGCGGCGGCCGGTCAGTCGCCGGTGCCGCGGGGGGAGAGGCCGCCGGTCGAGACCTGGGCGATGCCGCCGGAGGGGCGCGGGGGAGCCGGCGGGGCGGGCGGCTTCGTGGGCTTGGCCGGCTGGCTCGGCCCCGTCGACGTGCCGTTCACCGGGAAGACTTCGACCCACTGCGCCAGCTTGTATTCGGGGGCCGGAGCGTGGTTCCAGGAGAGGTGGAGGTGGTTGCCGCAGCCGTGGCCGGCGTCGCCGTTGTAGCCGACCCATCGGAACGGCGCCCGCGGCCGGTTCTGGACCGGCTCGGCCCAGCGGGCGAGGCGGTTGATCCCCGCCCAGGTCGAGTCGCACTTGCCATCGCCGTGCAGCGGCACGATGTCGACCGCGAGCCCGTTGTAGTGGTCGGACCCCTTGACGTGGCAGCGGTGGCAGCCGACGTGTTCGCGGTCGGCCAGCGGCCCGGAGTAGCCGTCGGTGACGTAGATCGGGAAGCGCCTGGCGATCCAGCGCAGGTCGGGGACGATCCGGCTGTCGACCATGTCGCCTTCTTCGTGCGGGACCGAGGCGGGGATCGGGACGATCCTTCCCGCCGCGTAGAGCAGCCTCGTCGCCCCCGGCAGCGCCGCCGCCTCCGAGTAGGCGCAGACGATCAGCAGCGGCGCCAGCGAAAGGGCCAAGACAGCGAGGGCGCGGGCGCAGGTGCGGCTCCAGGCGTGGGCGGCGCGGTGGCTCACCCTCGCGTTATCGGCGCTACGTCATCCGCGCCTTGAATCCTCCCGCCCCCCGGCGGACTGCATCGAATTTCCCACCCACCAGACAGGAAATTCGATGCGGCTCGGCCTCTGGCTGCCTGGCCAGGCAGCCAGGTAGGGTTTCGCCTCATGCCGACGGTCCGCGAGGCAGCCTTTGCCCTTTTCCGCGAGCACGGGATGACGACGATGTTCGGCAACCCGGGCTCGACCGAGCTGCCGATGCTCGCCGAGTTCCCGGGCGACTTCCGCTACGTGCTCGGCCTGCAGGAGGCGGTCGTGGTCGGGATGGCCGACGGCTTCGCCCAGGCCTCGGGGAAGACCACCGTGGTCAACCTCCACACCGCGCCCGGCGTCGGCAACGCGATGGGGGCGATCTTCAACGCCCAGGCTAACCACTCGCCGCTGCTGATCACCGCCGGCCAGCAGGCCCGCGCCCAGATCACCCTCCAGGCGAACCTGACCAACCGCGACGCGACCCGGATGCCGCACCCGCTGGTCAAGTGGTCCTACGAGCCGCCGCGGGCCGAGGACGTGCCGCTGGCCCTGGCCCACGGGGCGCACCTGGCGGGCCTGGCGCCGCGCGGCCCGGTCTTCGTCTCGCTGCCGATGGACGACTGGTACGCCGAGGTCGACGAGGGCGACGCGCGGGCGGCGATCGCGCGCAAGGTCACGGGGCGCGCCGTCGCCGACCCCGAGGCGGTACGGGCGCTCGCCGCGCGCCTCGACGCCGCCCAGAACCCCGTCCTCGTCGCCGGCCCCGACGTCGACACGGGCGGCGCCTGGGACCTCGCCGTCGCCCTCGCCGAGCGCCAGCGCCTGCCGGTCTGGGCCTCGCCCGCGACCGGCGGCCACCGCCTCGGCTTCCCCGAGAACCATCCGAACTTCCGCGGTGTCCTGCCGCCGGCGATCGGCCCGGTCGGGATGACCCTCGAGGGCCACGACCTGATCCTCGTCCTCGGCAGCTCCGTCTTCCCCTACTACCCGCACATCCCCGGCCCGCTGCTGCCCGCGGGCGCGAGCCTGGTCGCGATCACCAGCGATCCCGACGAGGCGGTGCGGGCGCCGATGGGCGACGCGATCGTCGCCGACGTGGCGCTCACCCTCGGCGCCCTGGTCGAGGAGGTGCCCGAGTCCTCGCGGCCGGTGCCGGAGCCGAACCCGGGGCCGCAGGAAATCCCCGCAGAGAACCCGCTCAACTCCTCGACCGTCCACACCGCCCTCGCCGAGGCGCTGCCCGAGGACGCGATCGTCGTCCTCGAGTCGCCCTCGAGCACCCTGGCCCTGCGCAACCAGCTCCGCATCTCCCGACCCGGCAGCTACTACTTCAGCGCCGGCGGCGGCCTCGGCTTCGGCCTCTCCGCCGCGGTCGGCGTGCAGCTCGCCCAGCCCGACCGCCCGGTCGTCTGCGTGCTCGGAGAGGGATCGGCCCAGTACGCGATCACCGCCTTCTGGAGCGCCGTCGCCTACAACGCCCCGGTCACCTTCCTCGTCCTCCAGAACTCCGAGTATGCGATCCTCAAGTGGTTCGCCGAGGTCGAGCAGGTGAGCGCCGCGCCCGGCCTCGACCTGCCGGAGCTGAACGTCGCCGCGGTCGCCGAGGGTTACGGGGTGAAGGCGCAGCGGGCGAGGGACCGCGACGAAGTCGCCGCGGCGCTGAGCGCCGCGCTGGCGTCCTCGCAGCCGGAGCTGGTCGAAGTCCCGGTGGCGCCGGGGATGTCGCTGTTCTAGGTGATGCGGGGTTGTTCGGACAGTTGGGGGAGGGCCAGGGGAGGACTCGGCGGAGCAACAGCGGGGAGGCTCCGGCGAGTCCTCCCCTGGCCCTCCTCGCGGACAGCGGCGGCGCTTCCCCGGTCATCTCGCGGCCTTTCGGCAGATGCCAGGCCTGCCCGGAAGCGCTGAGTTGAGTTAGGCGATGTTTTTCGGTCAGTCGGCCTCCCCCGTTCCGCCGCCGCCGAGTCAGCCGGTTGACGATCGAGCGCCGGATACGCTGGCAGGTGGGGTCGATCCGGGGCTGCGTCAAGAGTTGGAGCAGCTGTTGGGTCCCGGCCGAGTGCTCCACCGCGTCAGCGACCTTGTTGCATATGCCTCCGATGCGAGTCCCTACCGGCGGTTTCCGCGGGCGGTTGTGGAGGCTCGGGACGCCGATGATGTGGCGAAGGTGCTGCGCTTCGGGCGTGAGCGGTCGATCCCGGTCACCTTCCGCGCCGGCGGCACCAGCCTCAACGGGCAGGGCCAGAGCGACGGGATCCTGGTCGACGTCCGCAAGCACTTCGGCGGCGTCCGGGTTGAGGACGGCGGCGACAGGAGCCGGGGGTGGGGCTCGCCGGACCCTCCCCGCTGTTGTCCGCCGAGCCCCACCCCCGGCTCCCTCCGCGCCCGGGTGAAGCCGGGGACGGTGCTCGGCCATGCCAACCGCGTCCTCGCCCCCCACGGGGTGAAGCTCGGCCCGGACCCGGCAAGCACCGACGTCTGCACGGTCGGCGGCGTCGTCGCCAACAACTCGGGCGGGATGCGCTGCGGCGTCAGCAAGGACTCCTACTCGACCGTGCGCGAGCTGACCTTCGTCCTGCCCTCGGGGACGAAGATCGACACCGCCGCGCCCGGCGCGGCGGACGAGTTCGCCGCCGCCGAGCCCGAGCTGGCCGCCGGCCTGGAGGCGATCCGCGACGAGATCCGGGCCGACGCCGAGCTCGCCGAGCGGATCCGCCGCAAGTTTGCGATCAAGAACACGACCGGGTACCGCCTCTGCGCCTTCCTCGACGCCGACGAGCCGCTGGATATTTTCCGCCGCCTGTTGATCGGCTCGGAGGGGACCCTCGCCTTCGTCTCCGAGGTCGTCTTCGAGACGGTGCCGGTGCCGGCGGCCACGACGACTGCCTGGGTCCACTTCCCCGGGATCGACGAGGCGATCGCGCCGGTCGGAGACCTCGTCGCCTCCGGCGCCACCGCGGTCGAGCTGATGGTCGCCCCGGCGCTGATCACCGCCGCCTGGAACATGGTCGGGGCGCCGCCGGAGTGGAAAGAGCTGCCGCCGGAGTCGGCGGTGCTGCTGGTCGAGTTCGGTGGCGCCGACGAGGGCGACCTCGCCGCCCAGGTCCTCCGCGCCGAAGCTATCCTGCGCTCGCACGAGACGATCCGGCCGATCGCCTTCACCCAAGACCCCGAGGAGATCGAGCTCGCCTGGCGCGTCCGTGAGGGCCTGCACGGGCTGATCGGCCGGGTGCGGCCGGAGGGCACGGCGCTGATCGTCGAGGACGTCTGCGTCCCGCCGGAGCGGATCGCCGAGGGCGCCAAGGACCTGCAGGCGCTGCTCGGCGAGCACGGCTTCCTACCCGGCGTCGCCGGCCACGCCTCGGCCGGGAACCTGCACTTCATGCTGACCCCCGACTTCGCCAAGCAGGAGGACCTCGAGCGCTACGAGGCCTTCATGGGCGGCCTGGTGGAGCTGATCGTCGAGAAGTACGACGGCTCGCTGAAGGCCGAGCACGGGACCGGGGTCAACATGGCCCCTTATGTAGAGCGCGAGTGGGGGGAGAAGGCGACCGAGCTGATGTGGCGGGTGAAGCGGCTGGCCGACCCAGACGGCGTGCTCTCGCCCGGCGTCGTCCTCAGCCGCGACCCGGGCATCCACCTGCGCGACCTGAAGACGACCCCGGCGATCGAGGACTGGGGCGGCGCCACGACCTGCGTCGAGTGCGGCTTCTGCGAGCCGGTCTGCCCGAGCCGCAATCTGACGACGACCCCGCGCCAGCGGATCGTCCTGCGGCGGGAGATGGCCCGCCAGCCCGAGGGCTCGCCGGTGCAGCGCGCCCTGCTCGCCGAGTACGCCTACGACGCGATCGAGACCTGCGCCGCCGACGGCTCCTGCCAGCTCGCCTGCCCGCTGGGAATCGACACGGGGCGGATGGTCAAGGAGCTGCGGACGGCGGGGCACGGCGAGCGGGCCGAACGGGTGGCGCTGGCGGCGGCGAAGCGGTGGGGGGCGGTCGAGCGGCTGTCGCGGCTGGGGCTACGGGTCGGCGGGCCGCTGGCGCGGCGGATCAAGCGCGGGAAGGGGTTGCCTGGGGCGGCCGTTGGGGGGCGACGGGGGAGGGCCTCGGTGGACAACAGCGGGGAGGGTCCGGCGAGACCCTCCCCCGTCGCCACTCAGGCCGCGGCCGGTGGAGGGGGTGACCCCTCCCGGACAACAGCGGGGAGGGTCCGGGAGGAGTCACCCCCTCCACCGGACGGGGCCGCGGGACGAGGAGCGGGTGAGTCCGCCCGGGCAGCAGCGGGCAGGGCTCGGGAGGGGTCGCCTCCTCCTGTAGACAGGGCCGCGGGGACGGGGCGGCCTGCGGCCGTCTATGTCCCCAGCTGCACTAACCGCATCTTCGGCCCGGCGACTCCTGCCGACGGGCCGAAAAGTCCACCTCGTTTCGCCGACGGGCCGATCGGTCCTACCCAGGGCGACAAATCGGCCCGTCGGCAGAGTGGATTCGACACTTCGTCCCGTCGCTCGGTGGTCGATGCGCTGGTCGAGGTTTCGGCTCGGGCGGGGAAGCCGGTGGCGATCCCGGATGACGTGGCAGGGAGTTGCTGCGGGTTGCCCTGGAGCAGCAAAGGGTTCGATGCGGCGCATCGGCACAAGGCGAACGAGATGGTCGCGCGGCTTTGGAAGTGGTCGGACGAAGGGCGGCTGCCGGTGGTGGTCGACGCCGCCTCATGCACCGGGGCGATTGCCGAGCCCGGTGAGGGGGTGCTTTCCGAGGAGAACGCGAGGCGGTTGGCGCAGATGGAGGTCGTCGACTCGGTGGCCTGGGGGCTGCGATTGCTGCCCGACCTCGAGATCGGCGAGAAGCTGGGCTCGGCCACCGCGCACCCGACCTGCGCGACCCGGCGGCTCGGGCTGGCCCCGTCGCTGCGGAGGCTCGCCGAGGCGCTCGCCGACGAGGTCCACGTCGCTCCCTCGGCCACCTGCTGCGGCTTCGCCGGCGACCGCGGCATCACCCATCCCGAGCTCACCGACGCCGCCACCCGCCCCCAGGCCGAAGAGCTCGCCGGCCGCACCTTCGACGCCCACCTCTCGAGCAACCGCACCTGCGAGATCGCGATGACCCGCGCCACCGGCGAGCCCTACGAGTCGCCGCTCGTCCTGCTCGAGCGACTCACCCGAACTTCCCCAACCTCCACCCAGCCGAGATAGAGGTTGGGGAAGTTCGGATTTGGCGGTTCCGCCCCTCAGCCGTCGGCTTGCGCCTTGACCGCGTCGACGCTTTCCGCGTCGATGTCTCGCACCAGCTCGGTGTACCGGCGGTCGGTCTCCATCCGCCTGTCGAGCAGCGGGTTGAGGACGCCGCGCAGGGCCGAGGGGTAGCGCCACCACTTCGGCACGAAGATCCGCGGCGCCTGCTCTTCGATCCCTCGCACCAGGCCGGCGCCCGCCTCTTCGGGGCTGATCCGCTTCAGCAGCCACTTCGGGCTCAGCTTTTCGACCCGCGAGGCGGTCTCCTGGGCGAAGGCGTCCTGGACGAGCTTGGTGTCGACCCAGCCGAAGTAGGCGACGCTGGCGCTGGCGCCGTGCGGCCGCAGCTCCACCCGCAGCGCCCGGCCCAGCGACTCGACCCCGGCCTTGGCGACCGCGTAGGGCGTGTTGCCGAAGCCGTTGGCGAAGGCGTAGACGGAGGAGACGACGATCATCTGCCCCCTGCGCTCGACGATCTGCGGCAGCGCCGCCCGCACCGTCCGCCAGACGCCGAGCAGGTCGACCTCGAAGACGCGTTCCCACTCCTCGCCGGAGATCCCGCGCACGGTCGCGAACTGCTTCTGGGCGATGCCGGCGTTGGCGACGGCGACGTCGATGCCGCCGAGCTCTTCGACGATCTGCGCGACCGCGTTCATCATCGCGCTCTGGTCGGTGACGTCGCCGCCCAGCCCGATCGCCCGCGGCCCGATCCGCTCCGCCGCCTCGCGCGCCTCCTCGGCGCTGAGGTCGAGCACCGCGACCGAGGCGCCGCGCATGTGCATCTGCCGCGCCGTCTCGAAGCCGATGCCGCGGGCGGCACCGGTGACGAAGGCGACCTTGCCGTTGAGGTCATACCGATCCATCGGCGGCACCCTATTCGTTCCGCCACCGATGGGCGTGGTTGAGCTTCGGCCTCCATAAGAGGCCGAAGCTCAACCACGCCGCGCCGTGCGTCCGCAAAGTGCGCCCTCGTAGAATCCTGACCTTCGTGCCCGGATTCGAGCCTGTCGACCCGAAGCAGTCCTTCCCTGCCCTCGAGGAGCGGATGCTCGCGCGCTGGCGCGAGGAGAAGGTCTTCGAGCGCTCGCTCGCCCGGCGCGAGGGGGCGCCGATCTGGAGCTTCTACGAGGGACCGCCGACCGCCAACGGCCGCCCCGGCTCCCACCACGTCCTCGCCCGCGTCTTCAAGGACGTCTACCCCCGCTACAAGACGATGTGCGGGTACCGGGTCCCCCGCAAGGCCGGCTGGGACTGCCACGGCCTTCCGGTCGAGCTCGAGGTCGAAAAGCAGCTGGGGATCTCCTCCAAGCAAGAGATCGAGGAGCTCGGGATCGCCGAGTTCAACCGCCGCTGCCGCGAGTCGGTCTTCGAGTACGTCGAGGAGTGGAACAAGCTGACCGAGCGGATCGGCTTCTGGATCGACCTCGACGACCCCTACGTCACCCTCGAGGACGACTACATCGAGTCGGTCTGGTGGTCGCTGCGCCAGCTCTGGGAGAAGAACCGCCTCTACGAGGGCCACAAGGTCGTCCCCTACTGCCCCCGCTGCGGCACCGCGCTCTCCTCGCACGAGGTGGCGCTCGGCTACGAGGACGTCGAGGACCCCTCCATATACGTGCGCTTTCCGCTGCTCGGCGACGACGGGGGCGAGAGCGGCGAGTCGCTGCTGGTCTGGACGACGACCCCGTGGACGCTCCCCGGCAACGTCGCCGTCGCGGTCGCCCCGGAGGTCACGTACGTGCACGCTCGCGTGCCCGCCTCCGGTGGCCGCAGTTCGGAGACGGTGATCCTGGCCGAGCCGCTGGTCGAGAAGGTGCTGGGCGAGGAGGCCGAGGTGCTGGAGCGCTTCCCCGGGGCCGAGCTGGTCGGTCGCCGGTACCGCGGCCCGGTCTTCCCTCTCGGGGACGGCGGCCCGAGCGCGCGTGGGGGCGAGCAGGGCGCCGCCGCGCCCTTCCAAGTCCTCGCCGGCGACTTCGTCACCACCGAGGACGGCACCGGGCTCGTCCATATCGCCCCCGCGTTCGGCGAAGACGACTACAAGGTGGCTGCCGAAAACGAACTGTTCGATCCCACCAACGCCGCCACCCTCTACAACCCGGTCGACCTCGACGGCAGGTTCACCGCCCAGCTCACCGGCTTCGAGGGCCGCTTCGTCAAGGACCCCGAGGTGACCCGCGCCCTGATCGCCGACCTCGACTCGCGCGGCCTGCTCTTCCGCGAGCAGGTGTACGAGCACAGCTACCCGCACTGCTGGCGCTGCGGCACGCCGCTCCTGTACTACGCGAAGTCGAGCTGGTACGTCGCCACCTCCCAGGCGCGGGAGCAGTTGCTCGCCAACAACGAGGAGATCGGCTGGCACCCCGAGCACGTCAAGCACGGGCGCTTCGGCAAATGGCTGGAGAACAACGTCGACTGGGCGCTCTCCCGCGACCGCTACTGGGGGACGCCGCTGCCGATCTGGGAGTGCACCGCCGAGGGCTGCGAGGAGCGCTTCTGCGCCGGCTCGGTCGCCGAGCTGCGCGAGCGCGCCCGGGGCGAGGTCCCGGAGGATCTGCACCGCCCCTACATCGACGGCGTCGCCCTCGACTGCGAGCGCTGCGGCGGCGAGATGCGCCGCGTCGTCTCGGTGATCGACACCTGGTACGACAGCGGCGCGATGCCCTTCGCCCAGTTTCACTACCCGTTCGAGGGGCAGGCGGAGTTCGAGGAGCGCTTTCCGGCCGACTACATCTGCGAGGCCCAGGACCAGACCCGCGGCTGGTTCTACACGCTGCTCGCCGAGTCGACCCTGCTCTTCGACACCTCCAGCTACCGCAACTGCGTCTGCCTCGGCCTGATCCTCGACCCCGAGGGCCAGAAGATGTCGAAGAGCCGCGGCAACGTCGTCGACCCCTGGGACGTCCTCGACGCCCACGGCGCCGACGCCTTCCGCTGGTACTACCTGACCGCCCAGCAGCCCTGGGCCGGCTACCGCTTCAGCGTCGACACGGTCGGCGAATCGGTCCGCCAGTTCCTGCTCACCCTCTGGAACACCTACTCCTTCTGGGTCCTCTACGCGAACGCCGAGAACCTGGCGCCTCGCGACTTCCGCTGTTCCTTTGCCCCACATGGTGGGGCAAAGGAACAGCGGAACGAGCGGCTGACCGACCTTGACCGTTGGGCGCTCTCGCGGCTGCAGGGGACGACCGCATTCGTGCGCGAGCGGATGGACGACTACGACTGCACCGCCGCCGGGCGGGCGATCGCCGATTACGTCGAGGAGCTCTCCAACTGGTACGTGCGGCTCAGCCGCCGCCGCTTCTGGGAGGGCGACCGCGCCGCCTTCGCGACCCTGCGCCATTGCCTGCTGGAGACGGCGGCGCTGCTGGCGCCGTTCACCCCCTTCCTCGCCGACGAGATCCACCGCAACCTCAGCGACGCCGCCGCCTCCTCGTCCACTGTGGGTGGCGAAGGCAATGGCCGAGACTCGGTCCACCTGCGCGACTTCCCCGAGTACGACCCGGCGCTCGCCGACCCCGACCTCGAGCAGGGGATGGAGGCGGTCCGCCTCACGGTCGAGCTCGGTCGCGCCGCCCGCGCCCAGGCGAGGGCCAAAGTCCGCCAGCCGCTGCGCCGGGCCGTGATCGTCGCCAACGAGGCCGAGCGCGCCGCGATCGAAGCCCGCGCCGACCTCGTCACCGCCGAGCTCAACGTCAAAGAGCTCGACTTCGTCACCGACACCTCGGAGCTGGTCAGCTACGAGGCCAAGCCCAACTACCGCGCCCTCGGCCCCCGCTTCGGCAAGAAGATGCCCCAGGTCGCCGCCGCGGTGGCGGCGCTCGACGCCGCCCACGTCGCCGACGTCCTAGCCGACGGCGGCGAGATCGGCATCAACGTCGACGGTGCCGACCACAGCCTCGGGGCCGAGGACATCACCCTTGCCCTCCAACCCCTCGAGGGCTACGAGGTCGAGGCCGAGTCCGGCCACGCCGTAGCCCTCCAGCTCGAGCTCGACGACGAGCTCCGCCGCGAGGGCCTCGCCCGCGAGATCGTCCACGCAGTCCAGAACGCCCGCAAAGACGCCGGCCTCGAGATCACCGACCGGATCAGCCTCACCCTCGCCGGCGACCCCGACCTCCTCGAGGCCGCTCAGGCCCACGAGGACTACCTGGCGGGCGAGGTCCTGGCCACCTCGGTCTCCTACGACAGCAGCACCAACGGCGCAACGGCGAAGATCGACGGGCGCGACCTCAAGATCGGTGTTAACCGGCGCTGAGGGGGAGAGCATTGGTCCACCCGCCCCTTAGGGTGGTGTGGAACTCAGTCGTCACGCGAAGAACAAGTTGCGAAACCTTCCGATGACGCAGCGCGAGGTCGAGTTGATGATCTCCAATCCGGATGGGATCGATCGCGATAGGAAAGGAAGACCGCTGTATCTTGGAACTGTTCAAGGCATTCCGATATGCGCGGTTGTCGCCTTGGACGATCCGAACCTGATCGTGACGATCTTTCGAAGGGAGCGCTGGTGAAAGCGGACTACGACAGCAGAGCGGATGCTCTCCTGATCCGTCTCGGACCTTCAGGCCACTCCGATAGCGCCGTGGAGATCGACGACACTTACTGTCGCGTGGAACTGCAACGAGGTTCTGTCCTCAGTATTGAACTGTTGAATCCCGCGGGACACCTCGACCTCTTGACCAGAGCGGCCGAGCGCATGAAGCTCGATCCGGAGGCATTACACGCTGCTGCGGAAGCGGCCTTGGCGGCGCCGGATCGGCCGGTCACCGTCGAGGTAGGAAAGTCGGCCGCCTCAGCTGCCGCTGCCTGATCAGTCCCGCAGCTTCTCGCCGATGATGAAGTCCGACCTTTTCGAGTCCTCGAACTTCACCCAGCAGTGATCGGGGGCGACGCCCGCGACCTCGATCAGGGCCGCTTCGATCCGCTTGGCGATCTCCGCCTTCTGCTCGTCGGAGCGGCCCTCGTACCAGTGGACGTGGACGAACGGCATCGCGCTCGCTCGTAGAGGCCCCGGGGCGCCGCCGTTAGGCGAGCGCCGGCTCCAACTCGGCCTCGAGGCGGCGCTTCGGCATCGCGCCGACGACTTTCTTCGCGATCGCGCCGTCCTTGAAGAGGATCATCGTCGGGATCGAGAGGACTTCGTACTGAGCGGCCGTCTGCTGGTTCTCGTCGACGTTGATCGAGACGATCTTCAGGTCGTCGCGCTCGGAGTCGATCTCCTCGAGGACGGGATGGACGACGCGGCAGGGACCGCACCAGGGCGCCCAGAAGTCGACGAGCACGGGGCCGTCGGCATCGAGCACGTCGGATTTGAAGGTCGCATCGGTCACGTCGGTCAATTTGCCAGTCACGTTCGGTCTCCCGGTTGCGGTTTCGGCTTCAGCTCAATACTTCAGAAAGTATAGCGTCACTGTCCAGAGGCCAGGCGAGGCTGTGCGCTCTCCCTACCCGTCTTCGCGGCGATGGTATTCCTTGGCAGGTGACGAACGCCGAGATTGCCGCCGCCCTCGAAGAACTGGGGATCCTCTACGAGCTCGACGGGGCGGTGAAATACCGCGTCCTCGCCTACAGCACGGCCGCCAAGGCGATCCGCGAGAGCCCCGTCTCGGTCGCCGAGCTGGCGTCGCAGGGGCGGGCGACCGAGGTCCCCGGCGTCGGCAAGACGCTGGCCGAAAAGATCGACGCCCTGCTCGCGACCGGCGAGATTCCCGCCGCCGTCAAGCTGAAGGCGAGGTTCCCGCCGACCCTGATCGAGGTCACCCGCGTCCCCGGCGTCGGTCCGAAAACCGCCCGGCGCCTCTTCGAGGAGCTGGAGATCTCCTCGATGGAGGACCTCAAGGCCGCGGCCGAGGGCGAAAGGGTGCGCCATGTCAAAGGGCTCGGCCCGAAGGCCGAGGAGAACATCCTGGCGGCGCTGGAGCGGCTCGGCGAGCCGGGGGAGGGGCCCGGCCGCCTTCTGCTCTCGAAGGTGAAGCCGATCGCCGAGGAGCTGGCGGCGGCGCTGCGCGAGCACCCGGCCGCGAACCGGGTCGAGGTCGCCGGCTCGGTCCGCCGCTGGGCCGAGACCTGCAAGGACATCGACATCATCGCCACCGCCGAGGAGCCGACCGCGCTCTCCGAGCACCTCGCCGCCCACCCGCTGATCGCCGCCGCCGGCACGCCGGGCCCCAATGGACTCCGCGCCCAGACGCACAACGGCGTCTCGGTCGACCTGCGGATCGTCGCGCCCGCCGCCTTCGGCAACCTCCTGCAGCACTTCACGGGGTCGGCGGCCCACAACGTGCAGCTGCGCGAAGAGGCGGTCGCCCGCGGCCTCTCGGTCTCCGAGCATGGGATCACCGAGACCGAGAGCGGCGACGTCGAAACCTGCGAGACCGAGGCGGGGGTCTACAGGCGCCTTGGCTACGAGTACATCGAGCCGGAGCTGCGCGAGGGACGCGGCGAGCTGAAGGCCGCGCGCGAAGGCAGCCTGCCCGACCTGGTCGAGCTCGCCGACGTCAAGGGCGACCTCCACTCCCACACCACCCTCTCCGACGGGCGCAACAGCCTCGAGGAGATGGCCGCGGCCGCCCGCGACCGCGGCTACGAGTACCTGGCGATCACCGACCACTCCGCCAGCCACGGCTTCGGCGACCACGTCACCGCCGAGCGGCTCTGGCAGCGGATCGAGGAAGTGCGCGCCTGGAACAAGGGCCAGCCCAAGGACAACAGGGGCTTCCGCCTCCTCGCCGGCTCGGAGATCAACATCGGCCTCGACGGCGCCCTTGACTACCCCGACGACCTGGTCGCCGCGCTCGACTGGGTAGTCGCCTCCGTCCACACCTCGTTCAACGTCTCCGAAAAGCAGATGAACGAGCGGATCGTCGCCGCGATCGAGAACCCCCACGTCGACTGCATCGGCCACCTCACCGGCCGCCTGATCGGCCGCCGCGAGCCCTACGGCGTCGACATCGAGGCGATCGCCGAGGCCGCCGCCCGCACCGGCACGATGATCGAGATCAACGGCAACCCCAACCGCCGCGACCTCTCCGACCTCCACGCCCGTCTCGCGGCCGAAGCCGGCGTCAAGATCGTCCTCAACACCGATGCCCACGGCGTCGGCACCCTCGACAACGTGGCCTACGCCGTCGCCACCGCCCGCCGCGCCTGGCTCACCGCCGCCGACGTCGCCAACACCCGCCGCTGGGCCGATTTCAAGAAGCTGCTGAAGCGCGGTTAAACCGCGCGCGCGCGGCCGCCCCGCAGCCCCGGCGTGCGGACCAGCTCGATCGGGCGCAGGGCGTTGGTGGGGACGACGTAGAACTTGACGCCGTCGCGGTGCTCGATGCCGAGGACGGCGGCCTCGCGGGTGTGCCAGGCGAGGGAGACGATCAGGGCGTAGCCGGCGCCGACGGCGGCGACGCCGGGGAAGAAGATGCCGAGGACGCCGGCGGCGATCGCGGTGAAGAAGATCGGCCAGAGGCGGACGAAGGCGATCCGGGCGGGCGAGGTGTCCGGCAGCGAGGTGGCGGTGCGGGAGCGGGCGAGGGCGTCGCGGACGTCGTCGGCGGCGCGGCGGGGACGGCTGAGGTAGAGGCCGATCGCGAGCGAGATCAGCCACCAGACCCCGGCGACGACGACGATCCAGGCTTCGCCTTCGCGGTTGGCGGCGACCGCGGTGATCGCGCCGAGTGCCGTCGCCTCGGCGGCGGTGATGAAGACGCTGGCGCGGAGGAGATCGGTGTAGGGCATCGCTATTCCGCCAGCCAGCGGAGAATCGCCAGCCAGCCGTCGAGGCCGTCGACGGTGACGTCGGTCTCCTCGCGCAGCTCCGCCGGACCCTCGGGCGAGAGGACGCCGACGCAGACCGCGGCGCCCAGGCGCCCCTCCTCGCGCAGCCCCCGCAGCCGCCGGAAGGCGTCGAGGTCGGTGCGGTCGTCGCCCGCGTAGGCGGCGCGGTCGAGCTTCTCGCCGGCCAGCAGCGAGGCGACCGCGCCGTCCTTGCCGCCGCCGCCGACCGGCCGCAGCTCCAGCACCTTGCGCCCCCAGCGCGGTTCGAGCCCGGCCCGGCCGGCCTCGATCGCGATCTCGTGGGCGCGGCTCTCGGCCGCCGCCTCGTCGCCGCTGCCGCGCCAGTGCAGCGCCTGGATCGGCCCCTTGTCCTCGCGTCGCAGCCCCGCCGCCTCGAGCCGTCCGTCGATTCCGGCGAGGAATTCCGATGCTTCGTTCTCGCGCCCGGAGACCGAGGGATCGGGCCGCGGCTCCGTCTCCCCCGGCAGCAGCAGCTCCAATCCGTGGTTCCCCGCGTAGGCGAGGCCGTCGAGGCCGACCAGCCGCCGCGCCTCCTGCGCCTGCCGGCCGGAGATGCAGCCGACCAGGGCGTAGCGCTCGCTCAGCGCCGCCAGCGCCTCGCGCGCCGCCGCCGGCACCGCAGCTTCATCGGCGCGTTCGACGATCGGCGCCAGCGTCCCGTCGACGTCGGTGAGGATCGCCGAGCGCTCGGGCGCCTCGCGCAGGGGCGCCAGGGCCGCCTGCCAGTCGCCGCCGAGGGAGCGGTCGCCGCTCTTCGAGTCGGGGGGCACGGCTCGTAGTATCGCGAGATGGCAGCCGCGCCTCGCGACCACGCCCTCTGGAAGCTGGCCGCGATCGGCACCGTCGCCGGCCTCTTCAGCGGCCTCTTCGGAGTCGGCGGCGGGACCGTGATCGTGCCGTTGCTGATCTTCTTGTTCGCCTACGGGGAGCGGCTCGCCACCGGCACCAGCCTCGGCGCGATCGTCATCATCGGCATCTTCGGCACCCTCGCCCAGGGCGGCTTCTACGGCAACGTCCACTTCGGCGCCGGCCTGCTGCTGGCGCTGCCGGCGATCGTCGGCGTCGTGATCGGCGCCGCGATCCAGCAGCGCATCCCCCAGCGCGCCGTCTCCTACCTCTTCGCCCTGCTCCTGGTCGCGATCGCGGTGGAGCTGATCCTCTCGTGAGTGGCTGCGACGGCTCCCGAAGGAGCCCGGCGTGAACGAGCTGGCGGCGGCGCTGATCTGCCTCCTCGGGGGGATGACCGGCGGGCTCGTCGGCGTCGGCGGCGGCATCCTCTTCGTCCCGGCGCTGACCGTCTGCCTCGGCTTCAGCCAGATCGAGGGAGAGGCGACCTCGCTGCTGATCATCGTCCTCGTCGCCCTCGTCGGCGCCTACCGGCAGAACGGCTACGGCAACGTCCGCGTCCGCGAGGCGGCGATCATCGGCGTCCTCTCACCGCTCGGCGTGCTGGCCGGCGTCGGCATCGCCAACCACGTCTCCGAACGCGCCCTGCAGCTCGCCTTCGCCGCCCTCGCCCTGTTCATGGCCGCCCAACTCGTCCGCCGCGCCCGTTCGACGCCCTGACCCCACGGCCAAGTCGCCTTTCCCAACCCCTGGTGCGGAAAAGCGCCTCGGTGCCCGGGCACAAGCCATCGTCTACGCTCAAAGGGGTGGATCACCTGACCTGGCAAGCGGACCTGCCGCACCTGCGCGCGCCGATCATGGTCTGCGCCTTCCGCGGTTGGAACGACGCCGCCGCCTCGGCTTCGACGGCGCTGGGGGCGATCGGCAATTCGCTCGACGGCCGCCTGATCGCCGACCTCGACCCGGAGGAGTTCTTCGACTTCCAGTCGACGCGGCCGACGATCACCCTCGAGGAAGGCCAGACCCGCCGCATCGAGTGGCCGGAGAACAACCTGATCGCGGTCGAGGTCCCAGGCGCCGACCGCGACCTCGTCCTCTTCGACGGGACCGAGCCGAACCTGCGCTGGCGCACCTTCTCGGAGACGATCGCCACCGCCGCCGACGCCCTCGGCGTCGAGATGGTGATCACCCTCGGCGCCCTGATCGCCGAGGTCTCCCACACCCTGCCGGTGCCGATCACCGGCCTCGCCTCGAGCGAGGAGCTGGTCGAGGAGCTCGACCTCGAGCGCTCCAGCTACGAGGGCCCGACCGGGATCGTCGGCGTCGTCCACGACCTCTGCCGGCAGAGCGGCCTCGACTCCGCCTCCCTTTGGGCGGCGGTCCCGCACTACGTCGCCGCGGTGCCGAACCCGAAGGCGGCGCTGGCCCTGCTGCGCCGGCTCGAGGGGCTGACCGGGATCGCGGTCGAGGCGGCAGAGCTGGAGGAGGAAACCGAGGACTACGAAGAGCAGATCGGTCGCGCCGTCGCCGCCAACCCGGAGATCGAGGAGCTGGTCCAGCGGATCGAGGCCGAACAGTCCGAGCTGTTCGACGGCGAAGGCGAGCTCCCCTCAGCCGACACGCTCGCCCAGGATTTCCAACGCTTCCTCCGCCAGCGCGGCGACCAGGGCTGAGGACGCTGCAAACCTTCGCATTTCGGCGTCCTCGGTCGCCCAAATAGCGCTGCTGCTGCTGCTATTCGGGCTCTCTGCGTCCTTTGTCCTTGATCTGCTCGGTTTCGCGCTCTCAGTCCCTGGTCGTCAGGCTTCCGCCGCCGGGCAGATGAGGCGGTAGTCGCACCAGCCGCAGACCTTGGGGGAGGGGCGGGGCTCGAAGTCCTGGCTGAGGATGCCCTCGCCGACCTGCAGGACGGTGCGCTCGACCCGCTCGGCGTCGTCGGGCTTGGTCGGCGCCGCGACCTTGTCGCCGTCGAGGACGTAGTAGTAGCTGCCGGTCGCCGCCTCGATGCCCCAGGCCTCGCGGGCCGCCAGCCGGTAGAGCGCCAGCTGAAGGTCGTCGTCGAGCTCTTCGGCGCTCTTGCGCTCGCCGGTCTTGTAGTCGATCAGCTCGTACTCGCCGTCGGGCAGCCGGTCGACGCGGTCGACGCGGCCGCGGACGTGGTGGTCGCCGACCTTGAAGTCGAACTTCTTCTCCAGCCAGACCGGCTCGCCCTCGGAGAGGCGCTCGCGCTCCCAGTAGAGGCGCAGCGCCTCGCGGGCGCGGTCGCGGAACTGCAGCTCGTCGTCGGTGTCGCCGAACCCGGTGCGCCGCCAGCCTTCGGCGAACAGCTTGTTCAGGCGTGAGAGCCCTTCGTGCTCGTTCGGCGGCGGTTCCTTGTGGAAGCGTTCGAGGACGTTGTGGAAGAGGATCCCGAAGCGCTGGTTGATCGTCGGCTCCTGCGGGATGCCGAAGACGCGGGCGAACTTGTACTTCAGCGGACACGTGAGGTACAGGGTGAGGTCCGAGGCGGAGAGGCTGAGCATGCCGTCGCCGCGCCGCGGCAGGAAGGCCGCCAGCGACGGCTCGTCGCGCGCCGCGACCAGCTCCAACCGCCGGCCTCGCTCGCGCTCGGAGTCGAGCAGGTAGGCGTCCAGTTCGGAGGCGTCGAGCTCGGCCTGCTGCTCGGCGCTCGCCACCTGCCGGAGCAGCCCGTTGATCGCCGCGATCGCCTCCGCGGTCGGCTCGTCGCCCGGCCGCTGCGCCAGCGCCGCCAGCTTCAGCAGCTCGAGGTAACGGGCGATCGCGCGGTTGACGTCGATCGCGGTGTCGAGCCGCGGCTCGGAGAGCTCGCGGCCGGCGCGCCAGGAGGCCTCGAGCACCTGCTCGCGCAACGCCCGGTAGGTGGCGTGCAGCCCCTCGGCCGGGCCGAACAGCTCCTCCTCGTGCTCCTCCTCCTCGGCGTCCGCGCCCGCCAGCGCCTCCTCGTAGAAGCCCGAGGGCCGCGCCGCCTCGCCTTCGTCTCCGCGCTCGATCCGCGAGAGGACGAGGCCGCTGCGCGCCGGCCACCCCATCCGCTCCCACTCGCCCTCCTGCTCCAAGCCGAGGACGAAGACACGGTCGAAGCCGAGCCCCTTGACCGTGTCGACGGCCATGCCGCGAACCGCCCCGGGCGCCGGTGGCTCCTCGGCCTCCTCTGGCTCGACACCGGCCTCGGCGACGGCGCTCAGGTAGCGGACGAAGCCGCGGGTCGAGCCGTGCGGTTCGCGCCGGGTCCAGGCGCTCGCCAGCTCGGCCAGGCGCGAGAGGCCGAGCAGACGCTCGGCGACCTCGGGCTGGGCGGCGAAGAGCCGCTGGCGGCGCAGCCCGACCTGCTCGATCAGCCGCCGCACGAAGACGTCGGCGCGACGTTCCTCCATCGTCGCCGCCGCGCTCGCGTACAGCCTCAGGAAGGCCCCGATCCGCTCCCGCGCCTCGGGCTGGAACTGGGGGCTGTCGAGGGCCGCCTCGCAGGCGGCGACCATGTCCTGCTTGCGGCGCCGGGCGATCGTCGTCAGCCGCGCCAGGTCTCCCGAGCGCAGCTCGACCGGCGGACGGGTCAGCGCCCGCGCCGCCGCGGCCGAGTCGTCGGGGTCGGCGAGCACTCGCAGCCAGGCGATCGCGTCGCGGACCTCCGGCCGCTGGAACAGCGCCGCCGGCCCGAAGAGGTGGAAGGGGATGCCGCGCTCCTCCATCGCCGCGGCGACGGCGCCGCCCTGCTGGGCGGGGTCGGCGACCAGCACGCAGATCTCCTCCGGGGCGGTGCCCCCGGCGAGGAGGTGCTCGACGGCGCGCGCCGTCGCCTGCGCCTGCGCGCGCTCGTTGGCGCAGCGCCAGAAGCCGAGCTCGGGCTCGCGGAAGCGCTCGCGCAGGACAACCGTCTCGGCGTCCGGGAAGAGCCGACCGAACCACCGCTCAACCAGGTGTGGTTGAGCTTCGGCCTCTATTAGAGGCCTAACCTCAACCACACCCTCGGGCGCGGCCTCGGCGGCGAAGACCTGGTTCGGGTTGTCGGCGGCCAGCGACTCGAGCACGGCCAGCTGCGCCGGGGTCGCCTCCTCGAGCTCGTCGACTGCGACGAAGCGCCAGCGCTCGGCGATCCGCCGCCGCACGTCGGGACGCTCGACCAGGAGGCACTCGAGCGCGAGGAAGACGTCGCCGCGGTCGAGGCTGCCGGTCTCGGCGAGGATGCGGTCGTGGGTCGCGTAGAGCTCGGCGAACTCGAGCTCGCGGCTCGCCGCCTCGCGCTCGGCCTCGTCGCTCGGCTCGCTCGCCTGCGCCCGCTCCCTCAGCGTGGTCGCGCCGACCCGTTCGGCCTTCAGCCGGTCGATCCGGGCCAGCAGCCGCGCCAGCAGCCCAGCCGGGTTGCCGCGGATCTCGTGCCGGCGCAGCGGCAGCTCGTCGAGGCGGTCGAGCAGCATCGCCAGCCGCTCGGCCCGGCCGAGCACGTCGAAGAAGGGGTCGAGCCCGGCCTCCTCGGGATACTCGCGCAGGATTCGCTCGCCGATCGCGTCCCAGCTGCCGATCCAGAGCTCCTCGAACGGGCTCTCGACCAGCGCCTCGCAGCGTTCGCGCAACCGCGCCCCCGTGTTCCGGCCGGAGGCGATCGTCAGCACGGCCTCGGGCCGGGTCCCGGTGGCGACGAGGTGGGCCAGCCGCCGCGCCAGCAGCTCGGTCTTGCCGGTCCCCGCCTCGCCCAGGACCAGCAGCGGCCCCTCGCCGTACTCGATCGCCCCCAGCCGCTCCGAGGCGGCGCGTTCGAGGATGCGGTTGTCCTCAGCCATCGCCCAAAGCTAGCCGCTCCGTAGCATGAGGTCGATGGACGTCCTCTCCGCCGACTGGCCGGCGATCTGCCGCCGCATCGTCGCCGCCCAGCAGCCGATCTTCGAGCGGGCGAGAACGAACGAGGAGCGCACCGTCTACGAAGGCGTCGGCGAGGGCGGTGACCGCACCCTGGTGATCGACCGCGAATGCGAGGACGTCGTCTTCGCCGAGCTCGAGAAGCTGGCCGCCGAGGGAGCCTCCTTCGTCGCCGTCTCCGAGGAGCGCGGGGAGGTCGAGTTCGGGGGCGGCGGCGAGGACCGGGTCGTGATCGACCCGATCGACGGCTCGCTCAACGCCCGCCGCACGATCCCCTCCTTCGCCGTCTCGATCGCGGTCGCCTCGGGTCCCTCGATGGCCGACGTCGAGTTCGGCCTCGTCCACGACTTCGGCGCCGGCGAGGAGTTCCTCGCCCGCCGCGGCGAGGGGGCGCGGCTCAACGGAGCCCCGGCGCAGGTCTCGCCCGCTGCCGAGCGGCTCGAGGTGGTCGGGGTCGAGTCGGCCGAGCCCGAGTGGTCGCTGGCGCCCTTGGCGGCGCTGGCCGGCAAGGTCTTCCGCCTGCGGGTGGTCGGGGCGATCGCGATCTCGGCCGCCTACGTCGGCGCCGGTCGCTTCGACGCGATGCTGAGCCTGCGCTCCTGCCGCTCGGTCGACGCCGCCGCGGCCCAGCTGATCGCCCGCGAGGCGGGAGGTTTCGTCTCCTTCGGCGACGGGGATCTGTCGGAGGCGATGCTCGACCTCGACTCGCGCTATCCGATGGCGGCGGCGAGCAGCGAGGAGGGCCTCGCGACGGTGCGCTCGGCCCAGCTCGCGGCGGCTGCGTAACGCCTTCGCAACGGCTTCGTAACCATTTCCCGCGGCCGGTTTACAAACGTGTGTTCGAGGAACATATGTTCGCTACACTCGGGCGCTTCCCCTGATGCCCCCAACGACTGAAGAGGTGTTTCTCAATGGCTGAGAGCAAGAACGGCAGCAAATCCAAAACGCAGGCAAAACGCGCCAGCACCGAAGCGAAAAAATCGGCGGCGAAGACCGCGACGGCTTCGAAACGGGCCGCGACCAAGACCGCTGCCGCCGAGAAGAACCAGGTGCAGGTCGCCGTCGAGACCGCCGTCGACTTCCACGTCGGCGCCGTGCTCACGGTCAGCGACCGGATCTCCGACCTGGTCGAGCCCTGGACCGACCGCAGCAAGGCCGAGCGCCAGATCAAGAGCTACCGCAGCAACCTGCGCAAATCGCTGAAGCGGACCGAGCGCCGCGGCTCCACCGCCCGCCGCCGGGCGATCGTCGAGGCGCGCAAGACCCGCAACCAGGTCGAGCGTGAGGCGCGCCGCCGTCAGCGCACCGTCGAGACGACGCTCAAGCGTAACCGCGGCGAGGTCGAGCAGCGCGTCCGCCGCGCGATCGAGGTCCCGACGAACCGTGCCCAGGACCTCGTCGGCACGGTAAGCGACCAGCTCAGCGCACTGCGGTAAGCGCTAGCGACCAAGCACCGCGACCGGGCGGGAGAAGGCGGGCTCATAGGGCCAGCCCTCCCGCCCTCTTACGTAGGCGCGGAACTGGAAGCGGACGCCGCGGCTGTCGTCGTCGCTGAACCGGTAGGAGTAGCGGAAGCGCCCGGCGGCGTTGGTTTCCACGGTCCGGAACTCGCTCCAATCGGCGCCCGGGTAGCGGAACTGGAGCTCGACCGGGAGGTCGTCTCGCGATGTGGCGACGCCGGTCTGCTCGACGCTGCCGCTGAAGACGATTGGCGCACCGCCAATCTTCGCGGTGGAGGCAGAAGCGCGAAAGCGGACGCCGCCGAGGACGCTGAGATGGACGGTGCGCGCGTCGACGCGGGTGAGGGTACGGGTGCCGGGGAACTCGGCCGTGACGTCCCGGCTCGGTCCCGGCGGCAGCCGCAGGGAGAAGGTCCCGTCGGCCTCGGTGCGGACCACGGTCGTCCGCCGCCGCGGGTCCGCCCCGGGGGAGAAGGTCTCGGTGACGACGACCTCGAGTCCGCCGCGGGGGCCGCTCCGCGAACCGGTGAGGCGGCCGCCGAAGCGGACGCCGCGGCCGAGGGGAACCGCCCGCGTCGCCGGCCGGGCGTCGAAAGCGGGCGCAGGCCGGCGGTGGCAGCGGCGACCGTGCCGCGAGCGGACGCAGCGTCTGTAGACGAGCTGCCGATCGCCGAAGCCAGCTTCCAGCGAGACCGCTTCCTTCAGCGGATTGACCAAGATCATCTTCGCGCCGCGGGCGCGTTGGCTGCCGCTCACCGTGTTGCCGGCGCGGTCGTAGCCGGTGGCGCGGAATTCGTACTTTCCCCACGGATAGGAATCGGAGTCCCAGTTTGCGACCAGGCGATTGCCGACCACCTGGGTCAGTAGCTGCCGGTATTCGGCGCGAGAGCCGGCGGGGCGCACCCCGATCGTGCCGCGCGCCGGACTCGGTCCCGAGAGGGAGTCGCTGACCGTGGCTTCGATCCGCTCCGGTTCGGCCGGGTCCTGCGCCGGCGCGAAGAGAACCCGCGGCGCCTCTTCGTCGATCGCCACCTCGGCAGTGGCCGGGCCGACGTCGGCGTCGCCGATGTTGCCGGCGGCGTCACGAGCGAAAAGGGAGACCTGGTGCAGGCCGTTGCCGGAGACCCAGGTCGAGACGCTGTCGCCGGGCGCCTCGGTCGGAGCGCCGCCGTCGACGGCGATCGCGGTGAACGGTCCGGTCGCTCCGCCCGCCTCCATGCCCGAGAGCCGGTCGGCTGCCGTCGCGGTGAGCCGCACCGGCCCGTCGCTCCAGCCGTCGGGCAGGCCCAGGAGCGAGATGCTGGGGGCGGTGCCGTCGACCCGAAGCTCGACGCTGACCGGCGCCGAAGCGATGCCGGCGTTCGAGACGGTGGCGACGCGAGCGAAGTTCGTGCGCTCCGGCAGGGAGCCGAGCGAGAACGAGCCGCCGCCCGCCGGCAGATCGGTCTCGGCATCCGTGCAGCGGCTCGGCAGGCCGCAGGGCGAGCCGCCGCTGCCACCGTCGAGCGAGATCGCGTAGCCGCGGATGCCCGAGACCGGCGCCGGCCCGGCAGGCGGCTGGATCTGCAGCCACGCATCCTTGCCGCTCGCCAGCCAGCCGGCGGGGGCGACGACGAGCGGCTGGGCGGGGATGGTGTCGTCGAAGCGGAGCTTCGCGAAGCTGGCCGGACCCGCCTGCCCTTGCGAATCTTCCAGCCACATTTCGAGCGTGTAGATGCCTGGACCCTGGGGCACGGAGAGCGAGGGGATGCTCGCCACGGTGGCGGTGTTGCGCACCGGCCCTCTGACCAACTGCCCGCTCGGGTTGTAGAGGCGGTAGACGAGGGCTTGCGGCCGCACGGGCGGGCCCGGCACCTGGGTCCAGTGGATCCGAAAGACCCCTTCCGGGTTCCAGGCGTCGTTTCCTCCTTCCACCTCGACTTCGGTGATTCGCAGCGGTTCCGCGCTTGCGGCGGCGGGGCGGAGGAAGCAGAAGGCGATCGCCGGCAGCAGGAAGGGCACCGCCCACCCGCGGGGCAGGCCGCGCAGCCGGCTCATGGGCCGAACTCCCCGGCTGGACTGCCGGCGGTTGAGGTCGGGGGCGGCGCCGGTTCGGGCGCCGGGGCGGTTTCTGGCGGTGGCGTGTATTCGGCCACGCCGCTTTCGGTCGCCGGTTCGGAGGCTTCCAGCGCTGGTTCGGCGGCGGCGGGCGCCGCCTCGGCTGCTTTGGGATGTCGCTTCCTCTTCCTCGGCTTCGGCTCAGGCTCCGCCGGCGCCGGCGCCGGTTCGTAGTCGACCTCCGTGGTGCTCGCTGCGGCGGACCCTGCTTCGCGCTCGAGCGCGGCCGGCTGCGATTGCCCGCCTTGGAGGTCGAGCGGTGCCGGCACGAGCCCGCCGGCGACGCACGCCGCAGCGCCGCCGGCGCCGATGCAGACCGCGGCAACCTTGGCGATCGCCGCCACCCCGAGGCCGCCCGCGCCACCGCCGGGGGCGAGCTGAGAGACGGCGTCGGCCTTGCCGCCTCCGAAGCGTCCCGCCAGTTCGGCGAGGGCGTCGTGCGCGCGCTCGAACAGCGAGCGGCGCAGGGGCAGGAGCGGGGCCAGTGCCGCGGCCGCCGCCGGGGCCGCGCGGTAGGCCCTGACCGTGGCGCGGCAATGGCCGCAGACCCGCAGGTGCTCGCGCACCGCGGTGGCCTCCTTCGCTCCGGCCTCGCCGTCGCAGAAGGCCGAGATCAGCGGCTGCAGCTCGCCGCAGCGGCTGCCGTCGCTGCTGTGGGAGACGACCCGGCGGAAACGCTCCCGGCCCTCGGCGATGCAGCGGTTGACTTTCGTCTTCGACCAGGAGGTGATCTCGCCGATCTCGGCATAGGAGTAGCCCTCGGCGAGAAGGGTGAGGGCGCGCAGCTCCTGTGGCTTCAGCGACTGCAGCGCCTCGCGGCCGCGGGCCACCGCCTCCCGCCGCTCAGCCCGCTCCGCCGGCCCGTCTGTCTGGGATGGAAGCAGCGACACCCAGTCCTCCTCGACCTCTCCCGGGCGAGGTGCCGGCAGCAGACGCTCGCGCTCGCGGCGCACCGCCAGCGCCTCGTGCTTGACCACGGTCTGCATCCACTTGATCAGCTCCCGCGGGCCGATTTCCGGCGATCTGCGCAGGAGGATCTCGAGGCCGCGCTGGAGGGCGTCGTCAGCGTCGTCCTCACACAGCGAAAAGCGGCGCGCCGTTCGGCGCAGAGCCGCCTCGTTTTGCGCGTATGTTTCGACGGCCACCCGCTTGCGGGCGGCGCCGTCGCCGGATTTCGGGCGCGGATCCTCGCGCTCGCAGCTGACACTTTCCAATGCTTCAAATCCCCCTGCTGCTATGGCTTTCTGGACCGGACACTTCCAGCGATAGATGTGAAGAGGCGACATCTCTCCCCCCGCCTGGACGGATCTCGCAGCAGCGAAACGCGGAAATTGCGGGCTGTTCGGGCGATCCGTCCAGGCCCGCGGCCGATCAGTAGGATCGCTCCATGAGCACTTGCGTAGTCACCGGCGGCGCCGGCTTCCTCGGGTCCCATCTCTGCGAGCGGCTGCTCGCCGACGGGCACCTGGTGATCTGCCTCGACAACCTCGAGACCGGGTCGCTGGAGAACATCGCCCACATCCGTGACGAAGCGTTCGAGTTCCGCAACGTCGACATCACGGAGAAGGTCGACATTCCCGAGGACGTCGACTTCGTCTACCACCTCGCCTCGCCGGCGAGTCCGATCGATTACCTGCGGCTGCCGCTGCACACGCTCAAAGTCGGCTCCTATGGGACCCACCACATGCTCGGTGTCGCCAAGTTCAAGCGCGCCCGCTTCCTGATCGCCTCGACCAGCGAGGTCTACGGCGACCCCGAGGTTCACCCCCAGCAGGAGGACTACTGGGGCCACGTCAACCCGATCGGCCCGCGCGGCGTCTACGACGAGGCGAAGCGCTACGCCGAGGCGCTGACGATGGCCTATCACCGCCAGCAGGGCGTCGACACGGCGATCGTCCGCATCTTCAACACCTACGGCCCGCGGATGCGCGCCCACGACGGCCGCGCGATCCCCACCTTCCTGCGCCAGGCGCTGCAGGACCGGCCGCTGACCGTGTTCGGCGACGGCAGCCAGACCCGCAGCTTCTGCTACGTCGACGACCTGATCGACGGCATCGTCCGGCTCGCCGAGTCCGACGTCCACACGCCGGTCAACATCGGCAACCCGAACGAGTTCACGCTGCTCGAGCTGGCGAAGTCGGTGATCGAGGTGACCGAGTCGCGCTCGGAGATCGTCTACGAGGCGCTGCCGACCGACGATCCCAAGCAGCGCCGCCCCGACATCGGCCGCGCCCGCGACCTGCTCGGCTGGGAACCGACCGTCCAGCTCGACGAGGGCCTGCGCAAGACGATCGAGCACTCCGGCGTCGAGCGCCTGGTCGGCGCCGGCGACTGAGCCCCGGCCCCCGCACCTCAATATCCTCCCGGCATGACTGACGGCTCCGGGGCCCAGGAGGCCCATCGCACGATCGCGCCGCTGGTCGGGCCCGACGACGAGCGCGTCTTCACCGACTCCGGCATCGAGATCAAGCCCCTCTACGAGGAGGACGACGTCGCCCCCGGCCTCGAGGAGCGCCTCGGCGAGCCGGGGCAACCTCCGTTCACCCGCGGCATCCACGAAGGGATGTACCGGGACCGGCTCTGGACGATGCGCCAGTACGCCGGCTTCGCCTCCCCGGAGGACACCAACGAGCGCTACCGCTACCTGATCGAGCACGGCTCGACCGGGCTCTCGATGGCCTTCGACCTCCCGACCCAGCTCGGCCGCGACTCCGACGACCCGCTCTGCCACGGCGAGGTGGGGAGGACGGGGGTGCCGATCGACACGATCGAGGACATGCGGATCTGCTTCGACCAGATCCCCCTCGACGGCGTCTCCACCTCGATGACGATCAACGCCCCGGCGGCGATCCTGCTGCTGCTCTACGAGCTGGTCGGGGAGGAGCAGGGAGTGCCCTCCGAGAAGCTCCGCGGCACGGTCCAGAACGACGTGCTGAAGGAGTACATGGCCCGCGGCAACTACATCTACCCGGCGGAGCCGACGATGCGGCTGACCACCGACATCTTCGAGTACTGCAGGGAGAACGTGCCGAAATGGAACACGATCTCGATCTCCGGGTACCACATCCGCGAGAAGGGCTGCTCGGCCGTGCAGGAGGTGGCGTTCACGCTTTCCAACGCGATCGCCTACGTCGAGGCGGCGCTGGAGCGGGGGCTGAAGATCGACGAGTTCGCGCCGCGGCTGGCCTTCTTCTTCAACGGCCACAACAACGTCTTCCAGGAGATCGCCAAGTTCCGGGCGGTGCGGCGGATGTGGGCGAAGATCGTCGGCGAGCGCTTCGGGGCCGAGAACCCGAAATCGCAGCAGATCCGCTTCCACACCCAGACCGGCGGGGTGACCCTTCAGGCCCAGCAGCCGGAGGTGAACATCATCCGCGTCGCCCTGCAGGGCTTCGCCGCGGTCTGCGGCGGCACCCAGTCGCTGCACACCAACGGGTTCGACGAGGCATTGGCGCTGCCGACCGAGCGCTCGGCCCGGATCGCTCTGCGCACCCAGCAGGTGATCGCCTACGAGTCCGGCGCCGCCGACACCGTCGACCCCTTCGCCGGCTCCTACTTCGTCGAGTCGCTGACCGACGAGATCGAAGCCCGCTCCTGGGAGCTGATGGACAAGGTCGAAGGGCTCGGCGGCTCGGTCGAGGCGCTGGAGTTCATGCAGCGCGAGATCGAGGAGTCCGCGCTCAGCTACCACGAGCGCTACAAGAGCGGCCAGGACGTCATCGTCGGAGTGAACAAATTCGTCACCGACCAAGTCGACGACGTCGACATCCTCAAGGTCGATCCGGAGGCCGAGCAGCGGCAGCTGGCGCGTCTCAAGGCGTTCAAGGAGAACCGCGACCAGGCCGAGGTCGACGCCAAGCTCGACTCCCTCCGCGACGTCGCCCGCGGCGACGGCAACCTCCTGCACCCGATCCGCGCCGCGCTCAAAGCCAACGCTTCGATCGGCGAGGTCTGCGGCGCCATGCGCGAGGTCTTCGGCGAATACAGGGGAGGGGCGTTCTTCTAGCGTCCCGCCGCTCAAGCGTCAAGCACGGCGCTCGGGATCTCTGGGAACCGTGTGCCGCGAGGCGACCGACTAGGCTCTGACCGCCCATGGCTGCACCTTTCATTCTCCATAGCGCCCCATGGCTCCTCGCCTCCGTGGAGGAGTCAATCAACTACGTGATCGGGTTGGCGAGCTTGACGGTCGCATTGATCGCGATCTATTTGGCAGTTCATCACTCACGAGCCATCTCCGAGGTGCAAGGAGAGATCCAGAAAGCTCAAGCTCAGACGAGAGACAATCTCAACGAGACTAGAAAGATCGGAGCCCAGACCTTAGAGGCGCTGAGGCTTCATTCGATGCTTGTCGAAAATGAGGATCTGTCCGACTCGATCGACAATCTTGCAGACGATTTTGCTCAGGTCCTAGAACTAGGCGACCCCTTGCTGAACGAGCGGGCGCATCAAGATGTCACTCAGGCTCGCAACTACATCCACATGGCGGCGGAGGGGCACCTGACCATAGGTCCAGAGGCGCTGGCGGCGGATGAGGAGATTCCCAGCACACTCCTGGAAGTGGCCAATCCCGGGGACGAGTTCTGGGCATCCAGTGTCGTCAGCCCCGAGTTCTGGGCGAGAGCTTCCGCCTATCTCCAGTTGCAAAAGGACCGAATTGGGGATGGCATAAACGGCATCAAGATCAAAAGGGTGTTCATCTTCAAGGACCAAAAGGCCTTTGAAGACGAACATGCGCAGCAACAGTTGTTGTTGCAGATCGAAAAGGGAATCCACGTCCATGCGGTGGTCGACCCGAAGTACACGCCTCGGGATCTTGTAGCCCTAGCCCGCCCGACTAACAGGCCGGAGGCAGGCAGCGATCGCGGCGATGACGCTCCTGACGTTCTCTATGCGGCCGAGTTTCACGTTGCTGACGGGAGGGTGGAAGGCATTGAGCTTTGGTCGTCATCTGCTGGTCATAAGCCGCGAGTGACTCGCATTTGGAACACTTTGAACGGCTTTTACGATAACTCGTCGGTGGTGAAGCCCGAGCATTTACACATTACTAGCGCTTCCGGAATCACTGAGAGCCAATGACTTCTTTTTCACGTCAAGTGTCAGAGGATGCCTTCATCCTCTCCGACAGAGATGTAGTCCGATTCCTTGACGGGGTGAATTTGGGTGACTTGTTCGTACTATTGGGAGAGGAGATTGAAGCTGTCTATAGAGATTCCAATCTTCGCCCGGTACCGCGGATGGGATGGTCTGAGCCGCCGAAGGCGCGTGAGATCATGGCATGTGCAGCGGCTGATTTCTCCTGCATAAAGCGGATCTCTTCCGTTCCCGCGGAAAGCGGGTCACCTACTGTCAAAGGGACCTTACTTCTGGTTGATAATGCTTCCGAGCAGGAGGTTCTTGTTTGTGGCGCGACTATATTGACTGCGCTTCGCACTGCAGCAGCGAGCGGAGCAATTATTCGGCGAGCCTCACCTTGCGCTCATTCCCTCGGGGTCATTGGGGCAGGAGCGGAGGGAATCGCGCACGCACTGGCATTCGCCAGCATGTTGGATTCCCTTACCTCTATCTGGCTATATGACATTGATCACGCTCAAGCGGCTGCGGCTGCGACCTCGCTTGAAGCCATGATTGCTCGGCATAATCTTGCATCTGAGAGAGAAATGACGATTCAAGTATGTGAGACCCTGGAGGATCTTTACAGCTGCGAGGCACTGGTTACCGCCACCTTTGCCGAGCAGGGCCTAGATGCGTTAAAGGACCCTGCCAGCATTCCAGACGGAACCTTCATAGCGGCGGTCGGGGCAGATCTGACGGATAAGCGCGAGCTACCGGATCAACTATATGACAGAGCAAAGTTCATAGGCGACGATCTTCACCAGTGCCTAGAGGACGGTGAGTTGCAATATGCGAAGGCTCTCTTCAGTGATGCACTTGAGATATCAAGCATCAAGGATTACCGTGGGAGCTTGGGGGGTGGCCGAGCGCTGGGCGCATCAGAATTCCTTGCCGATTCAGAGCTATTCCTGCAACGCGCCGAGGGAATTACTATTTACGACTCCGCTGGATTTAGCGGCCAAGATTTGGCTGTAGCGAGGGTAATGTTGAAGCTGCTCAGAGATGCAGGTCAGCGGCCACAGTCTTGGAATCTAGCCCGCGGCTCCCTGAGCACCTTGTTGGATTGCGATACCTCATGCGGTCAGTGAGAGAGCCAGCGGAGCTGATTTCGGACCATGGTGCCGTCGAAGCCGTATGGCGCTCGGTTTCCTCGCTGGAGTAGCTGCGGATCGCCCGCTGAACGTTCCGTCCCAAGCGTGTGGCGAGGAAGGAACCCGAGGGCGCTGGTGGAAGCGGGGGGCGATGATCGAGGTCTCGAGGACGCTGATGAAGTCCGAACCCGAGCTGGCGGAGCTGGTGGAGACCGTCGCAGGGCTCGAGGTGAGGATGGCGGAGAAGGGCTTCGGCACCCGGGTCGAGCTGCGGGCCTCCGAGGAGTCGGGGCTCGGGGAGGCCGACCTCGAAGCGGTTCTCGACCGCCTCGCCCAGCCGCAGCGGCGGCCGTTCAGCTGAAGGCCAAGTTGGCAAATGCCGCAGGAAGAACCTGTCCTGATCGCTGAAACTCGACACAGCGGTCGGCGGCTTTACATAAGATGTACTTTGCATCGTGGAAAGAGGGGCCCGCTCCGGCGGGCCCTTCGCTTGCCGTGAGGACACCGCGGGCGCGCCGTAAATAGAATGCCGCGGCCCGCTCCGAGTCCCTGGCGGCGCTCCCCTACATGCGCGAGAGAAACCCGGAAACCCACGACGAGAAGCTCGCCTACCTGCGCGAGCTGCGAGAGGCGGCGGTCCACTCCGCGTCCGAGGCGGCGGTCGAGAAGCAGCACGCGAAGGGGAAGATGACGGCTCGCGAGCGGATCGAGAAGCTGCTCGACCCGGGCTCCTTCGAGGAGCTCGACACCTTCGTCCGCCACCGCACCTACGACTTCGAGATGCAGAAAAACCGGCCCTGGGGCGATGCCGTCGTCACCGGGCACGGGATGATCGACGGCCGCACCGTCTTCGTCTTCAGCCAGGACTTCACTGTCTTCGGCGGCAGCCTCGGCGAGGTGATGTCGGAGAAGATGTGCAAGGTGATGGACCTCGCCGCCCAGGTCGGGGCGCCGGTGATCGGCATCAACGACTCCGGCGGCGCCCGGATCCAGGAGGGCGTCGTCTCGCTGGGCGCCTACGGCGACGTCTTCGTCCGCAACGTCCAGTGCTCGGGCGTGATCCCGCAGATCAGCCTGATCATGGGGCCGTGCGCGGGCGGCGCCGTCTACTCGCCGGCGATGACCGACTTCATCTTCATGGTCAAAGAGACCTCGCACATGTTCATCACCGGCCCGGAAGTGATCAAGACCGTGACCGGGGAGGAAGTCGAGTTCGAGGAGCTGGGCGGGGCGATGAGCCACAACTCGAAGTCCGGCGTCGCCCACTTCGCCTCCGAGGACGAGGAGAGCTGCCTCGAGGACGTGCGCTACCTGATGAGCTTCCTCCCCTCGAACAACCTCGAGGCGCCGCCGCGGTTCGAGCCGAGCGACGACCCCGAGCGCGAAGACGATGAGCTCGACACCCTCGTCCCCGACGACCCGCAGAAGCCCTACGACATGCGCGACGTGATCGCCCATGTGGTCGACGACGAGGAGTTCTTCGAGGTCCACGAGCACTTCGCGAAGAACATCGTCTGCGGCTTCGCCCGGCTCGACGGCTATCCGGTCGGGATCGTCGGCAACCAGCCCGCCTTCCTCGCCGGCGTGCTCGACATCGAGGCCTCCGAGAAGGCGGCCCGCTTCGTCCGCACCTGCGATTGCTACAACATCCCGATCCTCACCTTCACGGACGTCCCCGGCTTCCTTCCGGGCACCGACCAGGAGTGGAACGGGATCATCCGCCACGGCGCCAAGCTCCTCTACGCCTTCACCGAGGCGACGGTGCCGAAGCTGACCGTGGTCACCCGCAAGGCCTACGGCGGCGCCTACGACGTGATGAACTCCAAGCACATGCTGGCCGACTACAACGTCGCCTGGCCGACCGCCGAGGTCGCCGTCATGGGTCCCGAGGGCGCCGTCAACATCATCTACCGCAAAGACATCGCCAACTCGCCGACCCCCGACGAGCGCCGCCAGAAACTGATCGACGACTACAAGGCCCACTTCGCCAACCCCTACTCGGCGGCCGAGCGCGGCTACATCGACGACGTGATCGAGCCCCGCCAGACCCGCCCCAAGCTGATCCGCGCCCTGCGGATGCTGCAGACCAAGCGCGTCGACCAGCCGAAGCGCAAGCACGGCAACATCCCGCTGTAAGCGGACTGCCCATCCGCCCCCTCCCGTGGAAGAGGGGGAGAGGTCTGCGTGAGTTGTTCCTTATGGCTACATGGCAGCCAGAAGGAACAAGCAAGGCGATAGGTGGAGCGCAATCGCCCGGATTGCGGAACGGCAGCATGGAGTTGTCTCCCGTGATCAGCTGCGCGGGGCTGGTCTGACCGAGGCGTCCATCAAGCAGGGGATCGCCGCCGGGCGGCTCTACCCGCTCTTCCGATCGACTTTCGCGGTCGGCCACCGTCGTCGAGACCGGCACTCCCGACTTGTTGCGGCTGCACTCGCCTGTGGTGGGGGGAGCGTGATTTCGCACGGCAGCGCCGCGGCACTTCTCGAACTATGGAGTTTCTGGCCCGCTGACATCGAAGTCATCGCCCCTGTCGAAGCAGGGCGGAAGATCCGAGGGATCCGCCGACGCTTCGTCCCGGCGCCGCATCCCGAGCAGGTTACGGCCCAGGCTGGAGTCCCGTGCACGATCCCCTCGCGCACGATCGTCGACGTGGCCGGGATAGCCGGCCCGAAGCTGCTGGCCGACACGATCGAGCAGGCGGCAGTGCTCGAAGCCCTGAACGTGCGGGAGATCGACGGCATCCTCCTGGAAAGCCGTCGTCGCGGAGAGAAGAAACTGAACCGGGCCCTTGAGCCCTGGCGCCGATACACGCCCAGGGTTCGGCTGCGAAGCAGGATGGAGGCGAGGATGCTGCCTCTGCTGACCCACTACAACCTGCCGATTCCAGAGACCAACAAGAAGCTGAGGATCGGGGAAGAGGTCTTCGAGGTCGACTTCCTCTGGCGCGATCAGCGAGTCGTGGTCGAAACTGACGGCGGTAGGTACCACGACAACCCAGTCGCACAGGAACGAGACGCGCACCGGAACCGGGTGTTGTCCCGAGCGGGCTACCGAGTTCCAAGGATCGGCTGGGACGAGCTCCGCGAGGACCCGGAGCGGACCATTGCCGAGATCCGGCGCTTCCTCATTTCGCCAGCTGTTCCTTAGGGTCGTCTGGCGCCCAAAAGGAACAACTGACCCCGGGCGGCTTCTCCGTCTCCTGTTCCTTATGGTCGTACGGCAGCCAAAAGGAACAGCTTGCGGCTCGCGCTTCGGTTTGACTTCGCCTCAGGGGACCGCGGTCGCCTCGGTCTCGACGCCTCCGCCCCCGCCTTTGCCGGGAGCGCCGGCGTCTTCGCCTCCGAGGCGGTGGGCGAGGTAGACGGGGATGATCGAGATCAGGATCATCAGGACCGCCACA
Organism: uncultured Actinomycetes bacterium; assembly: GCA_963800355.1. Classification (GTDB taxonomy): domain Bacteria; phylum Actinomycetota; class Thermoleophilia; order Solirubrobacterales; family 70-9; genus VAYN01. The sequence goes on from CAWDAP010000004.1 coordinate 452,628, forward strand.
GCGTTGACAATCGGCAGTTCGTGGGGGCGGAAGAGGTTGGAGAAGATCCAGATGGGAAGGGTCTGTTCGCCGGCGCCGATCGTGAAGTTGGTGACGATGATCTCGTCGAAGGAGAGGGCGAAGGCGAGCAGGCCGCCGGCGATCAGGGCGCTTTTCATCCCCGGGAAGGTGATGTGGCGGAAGGTCTGCCAGGTGTGGGCGCCGAGGTCGGCAGAGGCTTCCTCGTAGGAGCCCGAAAGGCGGCGCAGGCGGGCGACCGCGTTGTTGTAGACGACGACCATGCAGAAGGTGGCGTGGCCGACGATCACGGTGAAGAGGCTGAGCGGCACGTTCAGCACCTGGGTGAAGGTGTTGCTGATCGCGACGCCGGTGACGATCCCGGGGAGGGCGATCGGCAGGATCACCAGGAAGGAGATCGTCTCCCGGCCGAAGAAGCGGTGGCGCGCCACCGCCAGCGAGGCGAGGGTGCCGAGGACGAGGGCGATCGCGGTCGCCGCGACTCCCGCCTTCAGCGAGGTGAAGAACGCTTCGCGCGCGGCTTCGTTCTTGAACGCCTGGCTGAACCAGTGGGTGGTGAAGCTCGGCGGCGGCCACTCGAGGATCCTGCTCGAGTTGAAGGCGTAGACAACGATCACGATCAGCGGGATGTAGATGAAGGCGAGGCCGATCGCGACGGCGACCCGGAGCAGCAACCGTGAGCGTTTCGAGAGCCTCATCGCGCGCTCCTACACATGCTCGAACGCTCCCAGCTTCCGCGCGGCCAACAGGTAGGCGATCATCACCACGATCGGGACGGTCGCCAGCGCCGCCGCGAAGGGCTGGTTGTTGGCGATGTTGCTGTAGATGACGTTGCCGATGAACTGGTCGTTGGAGACCAGGCGCGGGGTGATGTAGTCACCGAGGGTGAGCGAGAAGGTGAAGATCGAGCCGGCGACGACGGCGGGGAAGCTGAGCGGCAGGATCACCCGGCGGAAGGTGGTGAAGGGCGAGGCGCCCAGGTCCTCGGAGGCGCTGATCAAGGAGTCCGGGATCCGCTCCAGCCCGGCGTAGATCGGCAGGATCATGTACGGCAGCCAGAGGTAGCTGAAGACGAGCCAGACCGCGGTGGTGCCGTAGCCCGGTCCGTGCAGGCCGAGCGGTTCCAGCGCCCAGTTGATCGCGCCGTTGGCCGAGAGCAGCGTCCGCCAGGCGTAGACCTTGACCAGGTAGCTCGACCAGAGCGGCAGCAGGATCCCGACCACGAGCAGCGCCTTGCCGCGCCGGCTCGCCAGCTTCGCCATGTAGAAGGCGATCGGGAAGGCGATCACCGCGTCGGTGAGGGTGACCAGCAGGGCGGTGCGGATCGTCCGCCAGACGATCGTCCGGTAGACCGGTTCGTTGACGAGCGATTCGAAGTTTTCGAGGGTGAATTCCTTGATCGTCGCCCCGCTCAGCGGGTCGACCGACCAGAAGGCGGCGACCAGCAGCAGGGCCAGCGAGCCGAGATAGCCGACCACCAGCCAGCCGACCGGGCCGGCCAGCAGCGCCCCCACCTGCAGGCGCCGGCGGCCCTGGAAGAGGTCGGCGAGCCGATGGCCCGCCGACCGCCCTCGCAAGACCGCTTCAGATGCCACGAATCGAGACCAGCGGGACTAGCCCTTGACTTCCGTCCAGGCTTTCACCCAGTCGTTGTAGTCCATGCAGTCTTCTTCGCCGTTGCCGCAGTCGGCGAGCGGCGTTTCCCAGTAGTAGACCCGCTTCCAGAAGTCCGGTTCTTCGGCGTGGTATTCGGCGCAGAAGTTCGGGTTCTTTGTTTCCTTGCAGGCCAGTTCCTGGGCCGGCGCCTCGCCGAAGTATTCGGCGACCTCGGCGTTGGCCTTCGGCGAGACGATCCAGTTCATCCACTCGTACATGCAGTTGGGATGCTTGGCGTTTTTGGCGAGCATCCAGGTGTCCGACCAGCCGGTCGCGCCCTCTTCGGGGAGGAAGCCCTGGCTCGGCGGGCTGGCCGCGACCGGTACCCCTTCGCCCTTCAGCGCGAAGTACTGGTACTGCCAGGTGGTGCCGACCGTGACGTCGCCGCCGGCGAAGGCGGAGATCTGCTTGGCGGCTTCGGACCAGTATTCGCCGACGTTCGGCTGCTGTTCCTTCAGCAGCTCGATCGCCGCGTCGAACTGTTCTTCGTTCAGCTCGTAGGGGTTTTCGATTCCCAGCTTCGGTTCGTGGACCTTCAGGTACAGCGCCGCGTCGGCGATGTAGCTCGATTCGTCGTAGACGCTGATCTTGCCCTTGTACTTGGCGGCCATCTGCGGGTCGAACATCACGTCCCACGAGGTCGGCGCCGGCTTCACCTCGTTCTTGTTCCACATCAGCAGGTTGGCGCCGCGACCGTGCGGGATGCCGTAGTTCACACCTTCGAAGGTGTTGTACGGCTGGTCCTTGAGGTCACTGAAGACCGTCTTGTAGTTGGGGACGAGGTCGGTGTTGACCGGCGCGACGAGGCCGGCGGCGACCATCCGGGCGGTGGCGTTCCCCGAGGCGGAGACGCCGTCGTACTGGCCGGTTTTCATCAGCTCGACCATTTCGTCGGAGGTGCCGGCTTCCTTGTCGGAGACCTTGCAGCCGGTCTTCTGTTCGAACGGCTTGGTCCATTCGGGTTCGACGTAGCCGGCCCACGAGATCAGGTTCAGCTGACCCTCGCCCTTGCCAAGCTTCTGCAGGGCTTCTTCGCTGCCGCCGCCGGTGGTGGTGCTGCTTCCGCCGCCGCAGCCGGCCAGCGCCAGCATGAAGACGACGAGACCGGCGAGAACGAGCCACGCCGTGCGGGCGGGGTTGGCATCCCTACTTCTCATGGTGCTACCTCCTGTTTGGTTTGCTTCCCGCCGACGGCGGCCGCGTGCTCCGGTCGCCATCCGACTAGGATCTCGTTTCCCTGCGCGGGCAGCGCGCCCGAGGACGCGCTCTCCACGTTCTGCCTGACCAGCTGGAGGCTCTCCCCGGCGTCCAGCTCGATCGTGAAGCGGGTGACGGCACCGGCGTAGGCGACGTCGACGACGCGGCCGCTCTCGGTATGGAGACCGTCGGTTGCGGCGCCCGGCTCGAGCAGCTCGATCTTCTCGGGGCGGATCGTCACCCGCTCGCCGTCGCGCTCGAGCAGGTTGGAGACGCCGACGAAGCCGGCGACGAAAGCGTTGGCCGGGTGCTCGTAGAGCTCCAGCGGCGGGCTCACCTGCTCGATCCGGCCGCCGTTGAAGACGGCGATCCGGTCGCTCATCGTCAGCGCCTCGTCCTGGTCGTGGGTGACGTAGACGAAGGTGATCCCGACCTCGGCCTGGATCGCCTTCAGCTCGGTCTGCATCTCCTCGCGCAGCTTCAGGTCCAGCGCGCCGAGCGGCTCGTCGAGGAGCAGGACCCGGGGCCGGTTGACGATCGCCCGCGCCAGCGCGACCCGCTGCCGCTGGCCGCCGGAGAGCTCGGTCGGCTTGCGGTCGGCGTAGCCCGGCAGGCGGACCATCCCCAGTGCCTCGTCGCGGCGCTTCGTCCGCTCGCCCCTGTCGACCCGCGCCACCTTCAGCCCATACTCGACGTTGTCGCCGACGCTCATGTGGGGAAAGAGGGCGTAGTCCTGGAAGACGGTGTTGACCGCCCGGTCGTAGGGCGGCACTCCGCTGACGTCCTCGCCGGCGAGCTCGATCGTGCCGCTGGTCGGGTCCTCGAAGCCGGCGATCATCCGCAGCGTCGTCGTCTTCCCCGAGCCCGAGGGTCCCAGCATCGTGAAGAACTCCCCCTGCGCGATCTCCAAATCGACCCCCGCGACCGCGACCACCTCGCCGTAGGTCTTGGTGAGGCCGGAAAGGCGGATGTCGGGAGGCGCGGCGTCTATGCGCAGAAGTTATCCGGAGCGGTGCGGAAAGCAAGGCCAAACCGGCCGGGGTGGCTTAGCCGTTGTGGAGTAGCGGCGGTTGTACGGGGCGGAGGGGTGGGGAGGGAGTCGGTGACCCCCTTCACTCAACTTGTTTGGGTGGGGCCGTGATCTGTCGGTCCGAGACCGGGAATGCCCAAGAAGTACAAGCCGTTCAGGGGGTCAGCGACTCCCTTCGTCAACCGCAACTGTGCCCGAGCAACGGCTCGTTCTTGCGCGACGCAGTTCAGCTACCCCTCGGCACCCGGCGTCCTACAGCTGTGGATGGATGGAGGGGTCGGACACCCTCGGAACGTCTTGTACTTTTTGGGCGCCCCCAATCACGGACCGAAAGCTGCGGATCACCCCAAAGAAGTTAAGTGGAGAGGGTGTCCGACCCCTCCCAACCGCTGCGCTTCGCTAATACCCAGCCGGGTGGCGCGGGACGAAGCCGACGTTGTCGCGCAGTTCGGCGTGCCAGCGAGGGCCGGTTTCGCCGCCTTCGTCGCCGGAGGTGTCCCAGCGGAAGCCGGCGATTTCGGCGTAGGCGTGGCCGCCGTTGGCGTAGACGGTGATCCAGCGGCCTTCGCCTTCTTCGCCCCAGTGCTCCATCGGGCCTGAGGGGAGGGGGCTTTCGAGGAAGTGGCCGCCGTGGAGGGCGAAGGAGACCGAGCCGGAGCAGTCGTAGCCCCGGTCGTTCCAGCGGGCGTGGCCGCCGCCCCAGATGTAGGGCTTGCTGCGGATTCTGTTCGCGGCGGCGATCACGGCCTTGACGCGGCCGGGTGCGCTCTTCGGCGGGATCAGCATCCCATTGGGGAGCAGCCGCGCTTTCGCCGTCGGGGTGCAGACGTCGATTTCGGCAGGCGAGAGACCGCCGCTGTCGCAACGGGCAGACGCCCCCGCCGGGGCGATTAGAACGACGGCAAAAAGGGCAATAGCCAAAGCAAGCCCAGCCAACCTGTTGTGACGCAAACCGCTTCTCCTTCGTCGGCCTACGGGGTTAGCTGTCGGGCTGGCGCGAAAGGAGCTTGCGCCTCCGCCTGAATGGCGGACTCGCCCCGGAAACTTGGTTCCCCCGCTCCCGCTGCGCCCATGGCGCTTGGGATTCGGCGTTCCGGTTATCGAACGCGGGCAGTGTAGACGATTACACGGCGGCATGGCTCATGAAACGCAAATATTTAGGTTCCGAATCCGCTCCCATCGAGGATCTGTTCGACACGGGGGCTGGTAGCTTGCGCCCTGGGATGAACCTTTCGGGCCGAAAAGCGCTGCTGACCGGGGCCACGGGAGGGCTCGGCAGGGCGATCGCCAGGGCGCTCGCCGAGCGCGGCGCCCGCGTCGTCCTGAGCGCCCGCAGCCGCGAGGCGCTGGAGGCGCTCGCCGCCGAGCTGCCCGGCGGCGGCCACGAGGTCCTGCCCGCCGACCTGGCCGAGCCCGACGCCGCCGAGCGCCTCGCCGCCGCAGCCGCGGGTACCGAGATCCTCGTCGCCAACGCCGGCCTCCCCGGCGCCGGCCGGCTCATCGACTTCAGCCCAGAGGAGGTGAAGCGCGCCCTCCGCGTCAACCTCGAGGCGCCGATGCTGATGGCCCGCGCCCTCTACCCGGCGATGGTCGAGGCCGGCTCCGGCCACCTCGTCTTCGTCGCCTCCCTCTCGGGCAAGGCCGCCAGCCCCCGCACCTCCGTCTACAACGCGACCAAGTTCGGCCTCCGCGGCTTCGCCCTCGGCCTCCGCGCCGACCTCGCGCCCAGCGGCGTAGGCGTCTCGATCGTCTCCCCGGGCTTCATCCGCGAAGCCGGCATGTTCGCCGACGCCGGCGCCAAGCCGCCGCCGGGCATGGGCACCTCCACCCCAGAGGCCGTCGGCGCCGCCACCGTCAAGGCCATAGAGCGCAACAAGGTAGAGGTGACCGTCGCCCCCCTCCCGCAACGAGCAGGAGCCCACCTGGCCCTGATGAGCCCCTCCCTGGGCATCAAAGCCCAGAGCGGCTCCGCCGGCCAAAAAGCCGCCCAGGCCATAGCCGACGGCCACGCCCCAGACAAGCGCTGAAGTCCGACCGCGCCGCTTCTCGGGAGGCTTCCGCCGGACGGCTTCAGCCAGCTTGCCTCGCCCCCAGAGGTCGGCGGTTCGAATCCGCCTAGCTCCATCGAAGGAACTGACTGCACGAGGCGTTTTCGGTTTCTGGAGCCGTTCCAACCGCCTCCGAAATCCGCTCCGATTTCAGGCACCAGTGCCTGAAATCGCGCGGATGCGCAGGGATTAGCTTGCTCTGACGAGATCCTTGACTCGGGTGCTCTCTCGCTGGTCGTTTCCGAAGGCGCCTGTGTAGTCGTGGAGCTTCTCGGCGACGTGCTGCTCGAGTGAAACAACCGGCAGCTGCTGCTCTGCGACGTCGGCGAACTCCAGCGCGTTCGCGCCGAAAAGCGGCTCCGCCTGAATCGGCGTGGTTTCGCTGAACGCGACATCGACTGGGAACTGCTCGAACCGGCGGCCATCGAGGTCGGCGCGAACCGTGTAGCGGACAGCGTGGAATCCGGTGGCAGCGTCGAGTGCCGGCGTGCGGCGAACCTCGTTCGAGCGCGAACGCGCCCTTGAGCACCCAGCCGCTTGACTCCGAGGTCGCGAGCCTGGCGAGGAATCGCTCGAAGGCCACGCGCTTGAGCAGGCGCAGCAGCGCGATGCCGGTCGCCTGGGCCTCGTTCTTCAGCCGTTGCTCGAGCGCGATGCGGAACGCCTTTGCCGTTTCGTATCTCATGGCTACCCATCCTGCTCCGCAGCACGGCGGATGAGGGCCGCCACGCGGCCTCCGCGTCGATCGGCTCGGGGGAGAAGCGAACGACGGGCCGTCAGGCCTTCGCGCAGTGCTTGGCGGACGGCCACCTCGATCTGCTCGGGAGCCGTTCCGGCGCCGGCGGCGTCGAGGATCGATCGCACGGGGTCGGTGACGCGAATGCCTTCGCGGGACACAACTTCGGACGGTTCGAGGGGCTTCGTCGTGGTGTGCAGGGTCACGCCCTGCAGTCGCCTGATCCCGCGGTCGTCGCGACGGATCAGGAGATGGACGCTGTTCGGGATCACATCTGAGAGTTCGTGAAGGTCCAGCGCGCTCTCGTGAGAGACGACGGCTCGCTCGGCTCCGACGGCGAGCCATTTCGCCCGCACGTCCTCGTGGGGGGAGTCGGGATAGCCGCGTAGCCGGTACAGCCCGCGGCGAATGTGCTCGTAGCGCCCGGAGCGAACGTGATGTGCGAGCAGTTGCGGACTGAAGCCGGCTTCGCGAGCTTGACGGACCGAGCCTTGGTAGATTTCATGGCATGAGAACTACCATTGATGGTGCCGGGCGGGTTGTCATCCCGAAACAGCTGCGGTCTGCGCTGCGCCTCAGCGGGGGCGAGGAGGTGGAGATCGAGCTTGCGGGCGAGCGGATCGAGCTGACTCCCGCACCTCGTCCGACTCAGCTGCACCGAGGAGCGCACGGCGTCCTCACCTCCGACCTCGAGCTTCCCCCCATGGTCCGGAGGAGGTTCGCGAGGCGCTCGAACGAGCGCGCCGGTGAACCTCCCGGACACCTCGGTCCTCGTCGCCGGCTTCGTCGCGAGCCATCGGTTCCACCGCGACGCCCTGCCGGCGCTCGGGCAGGTGCGTCGGCGCGGCAACCTGATCGCCCACACGGTTGCCGAGACCTACTCGGTGCTGAGCGCGCCCGGCGGGGTCTACCGGGCTGAGCCGCGCGCGGTGGTCGCCTACCTCGACCAGTTCGTCTCGGATGAGCCGGTTCCCGTGCGGCCGGCGGCCTATATGGAGGCGCTCGACCTGCTGGCGGGCGGCGATCGGCCTGGCGGCGCGGTCTACGACGCATTGATCGGTCTCGCCGCCCGCGACGCCGAAGCCACGCTCCTCAGCCTCGACGCCCGCGCCCAACCCGTCTACGAGCTTTGCGGCGCCCGGGTGCAGATCCTCGCCGACCTCGGCCGCTGAGTCTCGCCAAACCGCCTTTTCCTTAGACTCGGCTTCGTGAGCAGCGATTCCTTCGGCGCCCGGTCCAGCCTCCAGGTGGGGGGCAGGGAGTACGAGATCTTCCGGCTCGACGCGCTGCAGGAGCGGTTCGACGTCGCCCGGCTGCCGTACTCGATCAAGGTGCTGCTGGAGAACGTCCTGCGGCTGGAGGACGGGGTCTCGGTCAGTGCCGGGGACGTCGAGGCGATCGCCTCCTGGGACGCGGCCGCCGAGCCGAGCGTCGAGATCCCCTTTCAGCCCGCCCGGGTGCTGATGCAGGACTTCACCGGGGTGCCGGCGGTGGTCGACCTGGCGGCGATGCGCGACGCGATGGAGGAGATCGGCGGCGACCCGGCGGCGATCAACCCGCTGGTCGACGTCGACCTGGTGATCGACCACTCGGTCCAGGTCGACGCCTTCGGCAACGAGCGCGCCTTCGCGGTCAACGCCGAGCACGACTTCGAGCGCAACCTGGAGCGCTACTCGTTCCTCAAATGGGGACAGCAGAGCTTCGACAACTTCCGTGTCGTGCCGCCCGCCACCGGGATCTGCCACCAGGTCAACCTCGAGTACCTGGCCCAGGTCGTCTACAGCCGCGAGAACGGCGGTGTCCTGCAGGCCTACCCCGACACCCTGGTCGGCACCGACTCGCACACGACGATGGTCAACGGCCTCGGCGTCCTCGGCTGGGGCGTCGGCGGGATCGAGGCCGAGGCGGCGATGCTGGGCCAGCCGATCTCGATGCTGCTGCCGCAGGTGGTCGGCTTCAAGCTCTCCGGCGAGCTGCCCGAGGGGGCGACCGCGACCGACCTCGTCCTCACCGCGACCGAGATGCTGCGCGAGCGCGGCGTCGTCTCCAAGTTCGTCGAGTTCTTCGGCCCCGGCCTGCCGACCCTCGGCCTCGCCGACCGCGCCACGCTCGGCAACATGTCGCCGGAGTTCGGCTCGACCTGCGCGATCTTCCCGGTCGACGCCGAGACCCTGCGCTACCTCGACCTCACCGGCCGCCCGACCGAGACGATCGAGCTGGTCGACGCATACGCCCGCGAGCAGGGCATGTTCCATGACGGGTCGAGTCCCGACCCTGTCTTCTCCGACCTGCTCGAGCTCGACCTCGGCGACGTCGTCCCCAGCCTCGCCGGCCCGAAGCGCCCGCAGGACCGGGTGCCGCTCTCCGAGGCCAAGGAGTCCTTCCTCGAGGCGATGGGGGAGTTCGACCCCGAGGCAGCCGAGCAGCTGGGCAACGGCCGCGACGAGGCGATCGAAGAGTCCTTCCCGGCCTCCGACCCGCCGGCCGAGGGTCACGACGACGAGGCCGGCCGGCCCCGTCCCGCCGTCTCCGGGACCGCCACCGCGCCGGCCAAGACCGGGGACGCGATCGAGGTCAGGCTCGAGGACGGCACCGCCTTCGAGCTCGACCACGGCCGGGTCGTGATCGCGGCGATCACCAGCTGCACCAACACCTCCAACCCGAGCGTGATGATCGGCGCCGGCCTGCTCGCCCGCAACGCGGTGCAGCGCGGCCTGCAGCGCAGGCCCTGGGTGAAGACCTCGCTGGCCCCGGGCTCGACCGTCGTCACCGACTACCTCGAGCGGGCGGGCCTGACCGAGCACCTGGACGCGCTGCAGTTCAACCTCGTCGGCTACGGCTGCACCACCTGCATCGGCAACTCCGGCCCGCTCGACCCGAAGATCAGCGAGGCGATCGCCGGGAAGGACCTGGCGGTCTGCGCGGTCCTCTCCGGCAACCGCAACTTCGAGGGCCGGATCAACCAGGACGTCAAGGCCAATTACCTGGCCAGCCCGCCGCTGGTCGTCGCCTACGCGCTGGCCGGGCGGATGGACATCGACCTCGCGAGCGAGCCGCTCGGCGAGGGCTCAGACGGGGAGCCGGTCTACCTGAAGGACATCTGGCCCAGCGCCGAGGAGGTAAAGCGGGTGGTCGGCGACTCGGTCGCCTCGGAGATGTTCAGGCGCAACTACGCCGAGGTCTTCGCCGGCGACGAGATGTGGAACGCCGTCGAGGTCCCCGCCGGCGACCGCTACACCTGGCCCGACTCGACCTACGTCCGCCGCCCCAGCTTCTTCGAGGAGATGCCGGCCGAGGCGCCAGGGGTCGAGCCGATCGCCGGGGCCCGCGCGCTGGCCCTGCTCGGCGACTCGATCACCACCGACCACATCTCGCCCGCCGGGGCGATCAAACGCGACAGCCCCGCCGGCCGCCGGCTGACCGAGCAGGGGGTCGAGGTCAAGGACTTCAATTCCTACGGCTCGCGCCGCGGCAACCACGAGGTGATGATCCGCGGCACCTTCGCCAACATCCGCCTCCGCAACCTGCTGGTCGAGCGGGCCGGCGGCCACACCCGCCACTTCCCCGACGGCGGGGAGACGACGATCTACGAGGCGGCGATGAAGTACGCCGACGAAGGGGTACCCCTCGTCGTCCTGGCCGGCAAGGAGTACGGCTCGGGCTCCTCCCGCGACTGGGCGGCGAAGGGGACGAAGCTGCTCGGGGTGCGGGCGGTGATCGCCGAGAGCTTCGAGCGGATCCACCGCTCCAACCTGATCGGGATGGGGGTGCTGCCGCTGCAGTTCGCCGCGGGCGAGAGCGCCGCCTCGCTCGGCCTCACCGGCGCGGAGACCTTCGACGTCGGCGACCTCGAGGACGGCGGGGCGAGGACGGTGACCGTCACCACCCGCGCCGACGACGGTGCCGAGACGACCTTCGAGGCCACCGTCCGCCTCGACACCCCCAACGAGGTCGCCTACTTCCTCAACGGCGGCATCCTCCAGGCCGTCCTGCGCAAGCTAAAAGAGTAGGCGCGGCTAGGGCCGCGGGAGGCAGGGGGGTCCGCGCGACCCTCACCGCACCTGCGCGTCGGTAGCCAGGGAGGGATGCCGACGCGGCCGTTCCCCCTGGCGGGACTGCCCTGAGGAACAGTCAGGTCTAGCTATAGCGGCTCGACTCCGCACGGTCAAGCGTGGTCGAGCGGTTTTAGGTGCTTTCCGGCGCGGTTTCCGAGCCATCTTGCTGGGAACCCCCGTGTTCGGCGATTCCCCACCCCTTGCGCTCGATCAGCTCGATCCCGATCACGCTGCCGACCGGGCCGACCGGGGTCAGGGTCGCGGCGAGCAGGGTGTAGGGGGCCTCCTTGCGGATGCAGGCGATCCAGATCACCACGCAGAGGGCGACGAAGCCGAGCCCGTGGGCCCAGCCGAAGAGCATCGTCTCGGTTTCGAACCCAGGCAGCAGCCAGAAGACGATCAGGGCGCTGAAGACCGCCAGCTCGACGTAGGAGATCACCTTGACCCGGGCGAACAGCTCGCCCGGGACCGGCTTTTCGAACGGCCGCGCCATCTAGGCGTTCGCGGTGAGCGCGGTGAGCACGATCCGCTCCTGCTCGCGAGCGTGGGCACCCGAGTAGCCCTCGCCCGGGCTCGCCCGCCCCTGGCGGCCGATGTAGGTGAGGGTGACGCCCTCGGGGAGGACGCTCGGCATCCGCCGCGACATCACCTTCCATGCGCCCATGTTGCGCGGCTCCTCCTGGACCCAGGCGATCTCCTTCAGGTTCGGGTAGGAGGCGATCGTCCGCTCCAGCTGTTCCTTGGCGAAGGGGTAGAGCACCTCGACCCGGGCGATCGCGACGTTCTCGGCGGCGGCGCGGCGCTCGTTGTCGTCCATGTCGAAGTAGACCTTGCCGGTGCAGAGGACGAGGCGCTCGACCTTCTCCCGGCGCTCGGCCGCCCTCGGGTCGTCGAGGATGAACCGCAGTTCGCCGTCGGTCAGATCCGCCAGGGTGGCGGTGGCGCGGTCGAGACGCAGCAGCCCCTTCGGGGTGAAGACGATCAGCGGCCGCGGCTTCTTGATCAGCGCCTGGCGGCGCAGCAGGTGGAAGTACTGGGCGGCGGTGGTCGGGTTAGCGATGCGGATGTTGCCCTCGGCGCCGAGCGCGAGGAAGCGCTCGATCCGGGCGCTGGAGTGCTCCGGTCCCGAGCCCTCGTAGCCGTGCGGCAGCAGCAGCGTCAGCCGGCTGGTCTGGCCCCACTTCGACTCGCCCGAGACGATGAAGCTGTCGATGATCACCTGCCCGGCGTTGGCGAAGTCGCCGAACTGAGCCTCCCAGAGGACCAGCGCGTTCGGGTTCGCCGCCGAGTAGCCGTACTCGAAGCCGAGGCAGGCGGTCTCCGAGAGGGGGCTGTTGTAGAGCTCGAACGGCGCCGCCGCGTCCTCGAGGTTCTGGATCGGCGTGTAATTGAGGCCGGTGTTCTCGTCGTGGAGGACGAGGTGGCGGTGGGAGAAGGTGCCGCGCTCGGTGTCCTGGCCGGTGAGGCGGATGTGGACGCCGTCGGTCAGCAGCGAGGCGAAGGCGAGCGCCTCGGCCTGGCCGAAGTCGATGCCGCCGTTCTCCAGCGCCTCGATCCGGCGTGAGAGCGGGCGGCGCAGCTTGCGGTGGACGTTGAAGCCCTCGGGCGTCTTCAGCAGTTCCTCGTTCAGCGCCCGCAGCTTCTCGGCCTCGACCGCGGTGTGGACGGGCGGGCTGGCGGTGCGGTCGAGCAGTTCGCCGGTCTGGGTGGTGGCGCCGGTGACGGTCGGGTCCTCGTACTCGCCGGCCTCCATCTTCTCCCGCAGGCGTTTCAGCGCCGCTGACATCTCGCTGTGGCGCTCATCGGAGTGGCGGCCGACCTCCTCCGCCGAGACCGTCCCCTCGCCGATCAGCTGCTCGGCGTAGATCTCCGAGACCGGAGGGTGCGACTTGATCTTCGCCGCCATCGTCGGCTGGGTGTAGGCGGGCTCGTCGGTCTCGTTGTGGCCGTAGCGGCGGTAGCCGTTGACGTCGATGACGATGTCGCGGCACCAGCGCTCGCGGTAGGCCATCGCCAGCCGCACGGCGGCGATGCAGGCCTCGACGTCGTCGGCGTTGACGTGGATGATCGGCACGTTGAAGCCCTTCGCCATGTCGGCGGCATACGGGGTGGAGCGGGCCTCGCTGGGGTCGGTGGTGAAGCCGACCTGGTTGTTCTGGATCAGGTGGATCGTGCCGCCGGTCGTGTAGCCCTCCAGCGACTGCAGGTTGAGGGTCTCGGCGACCACGCCCTGGGCCGGGAAGGCGGCGTCGCCGTGCAGCAGCACCGGCACCGCCCGTTTCGGGTCGCGGCTCAGGTTCGGCCCCTCGATGACCTGCTGCAGGTAGCGGGCGCCGCCGGTCACCACCGGGTCGACGAACTCGAGGTGGCTCGGGTTCGGGTAGAGCCGGACCGCGACCTTATGCCCCTCGGCGGTCTCGTAGACCCCGCGGTGGCCGTAGTGGTACTTGACGTCGCCGGTGCCGCCGTGGGGGATCGCCGCGACCGCCTTGACCGCGTCGATCCGCTTCGCGCCCTCGAACTCGGCGAGGATCGACTCGACCGGGCGGCCGAGGTTGTGGGCGAGGACGCTGAGCCGGCCGCGGTGGGCCATCCCGAAGACGACCTCCTCGGCCTCGGCGCGCTGGGCGAGGGTGACGATTTCGTCGAGCATCGGCACGACCACGTCGAGCCCCTCGATCGAGAACATCTTCTGCCCCAGGTACGCCTTCTCGAGGAACCGCTCGAACTGGAAGACGTCGATCAGCCGGTTCAGCAGGCGCTTCTTCTCCGTCTCGGAGAGCGGCTGGCGGTGGGCGCCGGTCTCGATCATGTCCAGCAGCCAGAGCCGCTGCTGGTGAGAGGAGAGGTGCTCGACCTGGTAGCCGATCGTGTCGCAGTAGGTGTCGCGCAGGCGCGGGAGCGCCTCCAGCAGGGTCTCGCCGGGAACGCCGATGTGCAGGATCGAGGCCGGGATCCGGGCCATCAGCTCGGGGGTCAGGTTGACGTTCTCCGGCGCCAGCGCCGGGTCGCCCTTGGGCTCGGACCCGAGCGGGTCGAGGCGGGCGGCGAGGTGACCGTGGGTGCGGTAGGCCTTCAGCACCGAGGTCGCCGCCTGCACCGCCTGCAGCATCTCCTCGTCGATCTGGCCGGGGGCGGTGACGACCTCGGCACTCGGCGGCGCGGCGCTGAGCGGCGGCGCCGAGGCGGAGGCCGGGTGGGCCTTGGTGACGGCGGAGGGGTCGGGGAAGTCGAGATCGCGGGCGAGGCGCTCGTAGAACTCGTCCTCGCCCTGCAGCAGTTGCTCGACCCGGCGCAGGAAGGCGCCCGACTCGGCGCCCTGGATGACGCGGTGGTCGTAGGTCGAGGTCAGCGCCATCACCTTGCTGACGCCGAGCTGCTTGATCCGTTCCGGCGAGGCCTGCGCCCACTCCGGCGGGTAGGCGATCGAGCCGGTGGCGATGATCGCGCTCTGGCCCGCGAGCAGGCGCGGCACCGAGGCGACGGTGCCGATCCCGCCCGGGTTGGTGAGGCTGATGTTGGTGCCCTGGAAGTCGTCGGCGGTGAGCTTGTTCTCGCGCGTCTTCGCGATCAGCTCCTCGTAGCGGGTGTGGAAGCCGGCGAAGTCGAGGCCGTCGGCGCCCTTGATCGCCGGGACCATGAGGCTGTGGGAGCCGTCCTTTTTCTCGACGTCGACGGCGATCCCGAGGTTGACCGGGCTGCCCTCGATCGCGACCGGCTTGCCGCCCTCTTCGGCGAAGACGCGCATCATCACCGGGAAGTCCTTGGCCGCCTCGACGATCGCCCAGGCGATCAGGTGGGTGAAGGAAACCTTCAGGCCGCGGTCCTTGAGGACCGAGTTGATCGCCTTGCGCTTGGCGTCGAGGACGTCGACGGCGATCGTCCGGAACGAGGTCGCGGTGGGGACGGCCCGGCTCTCGTCCATCGCCTTGGCCAGCATCGCCGCGGCGCCCCGTAGCTGCTTCGCCTCGACGTGGGCGGGGAGGTTGCGAGGCGCCGTTGGCGCCGCCGTCGGCGTGGGCGAGCACGTCCTCTTTGGTCACCTTCGCGCCGTGGCCCGAGCCGCCGACGGAGGCGAGATCGACGCCATGGTCTTCGGCGACTCTGCGGGCGAGTGGGGTGGCTCTGACATCGGCAGACTGAGCGCCGTTGCCGGCGGGTCCTGCCGCGGCAGGGGACCCACCATGTCTTCCGGTAGCTAAAGCTTCCTCAGATGGTCCCCCCTACCGCGTCACCCGCCGGAGAGCGCCGCCGGCTGACGCTTCCATCTCGGCCAGGGGCTGTCCTACCTTGACCTCGTCATCGACGGAGGCGAGCAGCTTGGTGATCACTCCATCTGCGGGAGCAGGGACCTCTGCATCCACCTTGTCCGTGGAGATCTCGACGACCGCATCGCCCTCAGCTACTGAGTCTCCCTCGGCTACGTGCCACTCGAGAACGATTCCCGACGATACGGACTCGCCCATCTCGGGCATGGAGATCGTCAGAGCTTCACCCGATCCGTTCGAACCCTCAGCCGAAGACGCCTCTCCAGCGGGTGGCGCGGTAGGGGGGACCGCCCCTGAGGAAGCTTTAGCTACCGGAAGGGGCGGTGGGTCCCCTGCCGCGACAGGACCCGCCGGCCGAGCGCCCTCGTCCTGAGCCGTCCCGTTCCCCAGCGCCGGAGAATCCGGATTCACCTCGCCGGTCGCTTCCATCTCGGCAATCGCCTGCCCGACCTTCACCTCGTCGTCGACCTGGGCGAGCAGCTTCGTGATCACGCCGTCGGCCGGGGCCGGGACCTCGGCGTCGATCTTGTCGGTGGAGATCTCGACCACGGTGTCGCCCTCGGACACGGTGTCGCCCTCGGACACGTGCCACTCGAGGACGATGCCCTCGGTCACCGACTCGCCCATCTCGGGCATCGCGATCTGCACGGTGGCCGTCTCTGGCATCTCTTGCTCGCAGTCTAAGGAAAGAGGTTTGCCGGTAGCTAAAGGGAGATACCCTGCAAGGCGATGAGCTATTTCGTAACCGGCGCCACCGGCTTCATCGGCCGCAACCTGGTCGAGAAACTCCTGCAAAGAGACGGAACCGTGTACGCGCTGGTGCGGGCCGGCTCGCGCGGGCGGCTGGAGGAGCTGCGGACCAGCCTGGGCGCCGACGGGGCGCGGATCGTCCCGATCACCGGCGATCTCTCCCAACCTGGACTCGGTGTCTCAGAGGAGGACCTGCTCACGATCCGGGGCGAGATCGACCATTTCTTCCACCTGGCGGCGATCTACGACATCACCGCCGACGCCGAGACCCAGGAGATCGCGAACGTCGAGGGGACGCGCCACGCGATCGAGCTCGCCCACGCGGCCGAGGTCGGCGGCTTCCACCTGGTCAGCTCGATCGCCGTCGCCGGTCTCTATAAGGGCGTCTGGACCGAGGAGATGTTCGAGGAGGCCGAACGCCTCGACAACAACCCGTATTTCCGCACCAAGCACGAGTCCGAGCGCCTGGTCCGCGACGAGTGCCAGCGGCCCTGGCGGGTCTACCGGCCGGGCATCGTCGTCGGCGACTCGCGCACCGGGGAGATCGACAAGATCGACGGCCCCTACTACTTCTTCAAGACCCTGCAGCGGCTGCGCCGGGTGCTGCCGGCCTGGCTGCCGACGGTCGGGATCGAAGGCGGCGAGATCAACATCGTCCCGGTCGACTACGTCGCCGCGGCGATCGACCACATCGCCCACAAGCCGCGGCTGAACGGGCGCGCCTTCCACCTCACCGACCCGAACCCGCACACCGCCGGCGAGGTGATCAACCTCTTCGCGCGGGCGGCGGACGCGCCGCAGATGGCGGTGCGGCTCGACACCGACGTGACCGAGCCGGCGACCGGCGCGGTGCGGACGGCGCTGCGGCTGCTGCCGCCGGCGAAGCGGGCGGCGAAGCTGGCGCTGGAGCAGCTCGGGATGCCGCCCGAGGTCCTCAGCTACGTCGACTACCCGACCAGCTTCGACTCGACCCAGGCGCAGAAGGCGCTGAAGGGCGCGGGGATCGAGGTGCCGCCGCTGGAGAGCTACGCGGCCCGGGTCTGGGACTACTGGGAGCGCAACCTCGATCCCGACCTGTTCAAGGACCGCTCGCTCTCGGCGGCGGTGCGCGGCAAGATCGTCCTCATCACCGGCGCCTCGTCGGGGATCGGCAAAGCGACCGCGGTCAAGGTCGCCGACGCGGGGGCGACGGTGCTGCTGGTGGCGCGCTCGCTCGACAAGCTGGAGGAGGTCAGGGACGAGATCCAGGCCGGCGGCGGCACCGCCCACATCCACCAGTGCGATCTCGCCGACATGGACGACATCGAGCGGATGGCCGAGGAGGTCCTCACCTACCACGGCCACGTCGACATCCTCGTCAACAATGCCGGCCGCTCGATCCGGCGCTCGATCGCCCTCTCCTACGACCGCTTCCATGACTTCGAGCGCACGATCCAGCTCAACTACCTCGGCTCGGTGCGGCTGATCCTGGCGCTGCTGCCGGCGATGCGGGCACGCAGGAACGGCCAGATCATCAACATCAGCTCGATCGGGACGCAGACCAACCCGCCGCGCTTCTCGGCCTACGTCGCCTCGAAGGCGGCCCTGGACGCTTTCGGCCGGGTGATCGCCTCGGAGATCCTCGAAGACAACGTCCACATCACCACGATCCACATGCCGCTGGTGCGGACGCCGATGATCGCGCCGACGCGGATGTACGACATGTTCCCGGCGATCACGCCCGAGGAGGCGGCCGAGATGATCGCCAAGGCGATGATCCGCCGGCCGAAGAAGGTGGCGACCCGGCTCGGCACGATGGGCGAGCTGATGTACGCGGTGGCGCCGAAAGCGAGCGACTCGATCCTCAACACCGCCTACAAGCTCTTCCCCGATTCGCAGGCGGCGAAGGGGAAGAAGGACGAGGCGCGCGACAAGCCGCCTTCGACCGAGGCCGTTGCCTTCGCCCACTTGATGAAAGGCGTTCACTGGTAGAGACGCGCTCTGACCGGCGCATTTCGGCGTCCTCGGTCGCTTGTGTGCAGAGCACACCGCGCTCCCTGCGTCCTTGAACTGCTTGGTCAGAGCGCGTCTCTAGCGTTTTTTCATGGCGGAGCGGCGGCTCAAGCATTGGGGGTGGGGGTATGAGGATCAGGCGCCTTCGGCTACTCAGCTGCGGGAGGCTGCGGAAGGGATTCGGGCTCGGTTCGGGTTCGGGGGTGAGGTGGAGAAGCCGTTGCCCTTGGAGGCGGTGGAGCTGCGGGCGCCGCGGTTGAGGCGGCCGGAGGGGTTCGGGGATCTGTTTTCGGATGGAAAGTACGAGCGGGTGGCGCACTCGCTGGGGAAGGCCTACCGGGACGTGGTGCGGGGGTTCTACGGGCGCTTCGAGAACCCGCCGGACCTGGTCGCGTTCCCGCGCGACGAGTCGGAGATCGAGGCGGTGCTGGGCTGGGCGGAGGCCGAGGGGGCGGCGGTGATTCCGTTCGGCGGCGGTACCAGCGTCGTCGGTGGGATCGAGCCGCGGCTGGGCGAGCGGCCGGTCGTCTCGCTCGATTTGCGGCGGCTGGATCGGGTGCTGGAGGTGGACCCGATCTCGCTGGCGGCGCGGATCCAGGCCGGGGCGACCGGGCCGGGGCTGGAGGACCAGCTGCGCGAGCACGGATTGACCCTGCGCCACTTCCCGCAGTCGTTCGAGTACTCGACCCTGGGCGGTTGGATCGCGACCCGCGCCGGCGGCCACTTCGCGACGCTGGAGACCCACATCGACGACCTGGTCGAGTCGGTGCGGGCGATCACCCCGCGAGGCACCTGGGAGAGCCGGCGGCTGCCGGCCTCCGGCGCCGGCCCCTCGCCCGATCGAATGCTGATCGGCTCGGAGGGGATCCTCGGCGCGATCGCCGAGGCCTGGGTGCGGGTGCGCCCGCGGCCCGAGTTCAAGGCATCTGCAAGTGTCGAGTTCGACGACTTCGGCGAGGCGGCGGCGGCGGTCCGGGAGATCGCCCAGTCGGGCCTGCACCCGGCGAACTGCCGCCTCCTCGACGCCGAGGAGGCCGGCTTCACCG
The DNA here is from genome assembly GCA_963800355.1 of uncultured Actinomycetes bacterium. Classification (GTDB taxonomy): domain Bacteria; phylum Actinomycetota; class Thermoleophilia; order Solirubrobacterales; family 70-9; genus VAYN01. The sequence goes on from CAWDAP010000004.1 coordinate 471,424, forward strand.
GCGCCGGCGCCGGCCGCAGCCACCTGCTCCTGCTCGGCTTCGAGTCCGCCCACCTCCCGGTGGACGAGCCGCTCAACCAAACGCTGGAGATGGCCCGCGGCCACGGTGGCTCCCCCGGCGCCATCCGCACCTCCGCGCCGACGGGCCGAAATGACCAACCCCATCTGCCGACGGGCCGAAGAGTCGCCCCTGGTGGGACCGATCGGCCCGCCGCCGGGGAGGATGCGACCGATCGGCCCGCCGATACGTGGCGCGGGGCGTTCCTGCTGGCGCCGTACCTGCGGGACACCTTCGTCGCCTGCGGCGTGCTCTCGGAGACCCTCGAGACGGCGATCGCCTGGGACGGCTTCGAGGAGTTCCACGCGACGGTGATGGAGACGGCGCGCCGGGCGGTGGCCGAGGCGAGCGGGGTTTCAGCCGACGGCCCGGGCTCGCCCCGGGTCAGCTGCCGCTTCACCCACGTCTATCCCGACGGCGTCGCGCCCTACTTCACCGTCCTCGCGCCCGCCGTCCGCGGCGGCGAGGTCGAGCAGTGGGACGAGGTCAAGGCCGCCGTCTCCGAGGCGATCCTCGACGCCGGCGGCACGATCACCCACCACCACGCGGTCGGCCGCGACCACCGCCCCTGGTACGACCGCCAGCGCCCCGCCCCCTTCGCCGCCGCCCTGCGCGCCGCCAAGGCCGAGCTCGACCCGGCTGGCACGCTCAACCCCGGCGTCCTGATCGACCCGGCGTAACCACGGTCACTCCGCTGTTCCTTCGCCGCACATAACAGGGCAAAGGAACAGCGCGGCCAGAGCCCAGGGCTTCGGCTGTTCTTTTGCGTCGTTCATTGAGGCAAAGGAACAGGGGAAGCAGGGCTTACAGAGGCCTTACGTTCGCCTGACCGCGCCCGAACTCGCCGGGCGCAGGATCGGAGCCGTCCCAGCAACCGAAGGAGGTTCCGATGTTCCAAGCAGCACGAAAGCACCTGCGGGCGATCGCGACGATCGGCGTCGCCGCGGCGCTCGTGGTCGGCGGCGTCGCCGCCGCCCAGGGCGGCCACGGATCGGCAGGGCGGCGCGCCGGCACGCACGCCGACAAACGCCCCGGCCCGCCCCCGATGGGGATCGGGATGAAAGGCCTCACCTACGCTCAGCTCCACGTCCAGAACAAGGAAGGGGAAAGCGAGGTCGTCCGGATCGACCAGGGCACGGTGAAGAGCGTCGCCGCGAGCTCGGTCACGGTGACCGAGAACGACGGCAGCGAAGTGACGATCGCGACCGACGGCGGCACCGAGGTCCTCGGCAAGCCGGAGCAGCAGACCACCCTCGGCGACCTCGAAGCGGGCCAGATGGTCAGCGTCTGCGGGCCCGAAGGCGGGGCGGCGAAAACCGTGATGGTCCTGCCGAAGAAGGGCGAGCGGCCCGGCCCCGGCCGCGGCGGCCAGATCCCGACCCCGCCCGGCGCACCGGCGCCGGAAGGCTCGGCGGAATAGACCGCGGCGAGCGCGAGGGGCGGCCTCCGGAGCGGGGCCGCCTTTCGCGTCGCACCGGCCCGAGAGACTGGTGCCGATGCAACGTCCACTCCAGACCCGGGCAACTGCCGCCGGGCACGGCGGCGAGGCGACCGCGGGAGCGCCGCGGTGACCGCCAAAGGAGCGATCCTGGTCGTCGAGGACGAGCAGGCGATCGCCGAGCTGCTGCGCGGCTACCTGCGCCGCGAGGGCTTCGAGGCCGTCTGGGCGAGCAGCGGCGAGCAGGCGCTGGAGGAGATCTCCCGCCACCCGGTCCGCCTGGTCGATCCTCGACATCGGCCTGCCGGGGATCGACGGCTTCGAGGTCTGCCGCCGGCTGCGCGCCCGCACCGACGTCCCGATCCTCATCCTCAGCGCCCGCGAAGACGAGGTCGATCGGGTCGCCGGCCTCGAAGCCGGCGCCGACGACTACGTGGTGAAGCCGTTCTCGCCGCGCGAACTGGTGGCGCGGGTGAAGGCGATCCTGCGGCGCGCCCGCGACGGCGGCGCGGCGAGTGACGCGCTGAGCGCCGGCGAGGTCGCCCTCGACCGCCGCTCGCGCAGCGTCACGGTCGCCGGCGAGCCGGTCGAGCTGACCGGCCGCGAGTTCGAGCTGCTGGCCGCCCTGCTCGCCCACCCCGGCGCCGTGCTCAGCCGCGAGCGCCTGCTCGAGCTCGCCTGGCAGGGCGAGTTCCCGGGCGGGACCCGGACCGTCGACGTCCACGTCGCCCAGCTGCGGGCGAAGCTCGGCCGCCCCGACCTGATCCGCACCGTTCGCGGCGCCGGCTACAAGCTCACCGCCTGATGCGCTCGCTGCGCACCCAGCTCTTCCTCGCGATCCTCGGCGCCGTGCTGGTCGCCGTCGGCGCCTCGCTCGCCCTCGGCATCCTCCTGACCCACGACGCGGTCCGGGAAACCCTTCGCCAGGAGGCCGAACGGCGCATCCAGCGAGCGCCGCCCCCCGGCCTGCCGGCTCCCCCTCCGCCGCCGCACGTCGACCTCTTCGGCGGCGACTTCAGGCGCTACCTCTCGGCGCTGCTGATCGCCGGCGGGGTGGCGACCCTGCTCGCCGCGGCGATCGCCGCCCTGCTCGCCCGCCGCATGACCCAGCCGCTGCGCCGGCTCGGCGCGGCGGCGGCGGAGCTCGCCGCCGGGCGCCGGCCCGAGCCGGTCCCGCGCGAGCGCACCGAGGAGCTCGACGACCTCGCCGTCGCCTTCAACGAGATGTCCGATCAGCTGCTGCTCGCCCGCGACGCCGAGCGCGGCGTCCTGCTCTCCGTCTCCCACGACCTGCGCACGCCGCTGACCTCGATCCGCGGCTACGCCGAGGGGATCGAGGACGGGACGATCGCGCCGGCGCAGGCCGCGGCGGTGATCGGCCGCGAGTCGGCGCGGCTGGAGCGGCTGGTCGGCGACCTGCTGGCGCTGGCGCGGTTGCGACAGGGCGCGCTGGAGGTGCGGCGCGAGCCGGTCGAACTCGCCGCCGTCGCCCGCGAGGCGGAGGAGCGGCTGCGCCCGCGCGCCGCCGAGGCGGGCGTCGAGGTCAGGGTGAGCGGGGAGGGCGGCGCCGAGGCCGATCACGGCCGCACCCTGCAGGTTCTCACGAACCTGCTCGACAACGCGATCCGCGTCAGCCCCCGCGGCCGCGCCGTCGAGATCGCCGTCGCCCCGGGCCTGATCGAGGTCGCCGACGAGGGCCCCGGCATCCCCGAGGAGGACCTCCCCCGCGCCTTCGAGCGCTTCCACCTCCGCTCTCGCACCGGTCACGGCTCCCCCGACGGCGCCGGCCTCGGCCTCGCGATCGTCAGCGAGCTGACCGCCGCGATGGGCGGCACCGCCGCCGTCGCCAACCGCCCGACCGGCGGCGCCCAGTTCACGATCCGCCTGCCTACCGGCGCCCAGAAGGCTGACCA